>NZ_JBNCLA010000004.1:641222-666839 GCF_049841835.1 Micromonospora sp. DT227
GCCCGGGCGGGGCGTGGTGTCCGGGGGGGGGGGGGTGCCGCACGCCGCGCCCCCCCCCGGCCGTCGTTCCGAGGAGCTGACGTCATGCGCATCGGAAACACCGAGATCCGGCCCGCCGGCGGCGGGTTCGGCTGTCTCCTGATGATCCTCTTCTCGATCGTGGCCTCGGTGGTGCTGACCGTGCTGCTCAACCTGATCCTCTAGAACCGGCCGCGACCCCGATCGGGCGGCAACAGAATGAGGGCATGAACCTGCTGACCGTGCTGCCGCTGGCGTTCGTGATGGTCGCCGGGCCGCAGCTCATCAGCGCGATCTTCCTGGCCGCCAGCCGCGACCCGCGACGCAGCTCGGTGGCCTACCTGGCGGGCGCGGCGCTGGGCACGCTGGTGCCGCTGACGATCTGGTACGCCGTGTTCCGGCTGGTCCGGCACTCCGCCGGCAACGGCACGAAGGACAGCGGCAGCCGGCACCTGATCGACTGGATCGTGCTGGCGCTGCTGCTCGTGCTCATGGTGATCACGTTCCTGCGCCGGAAGCGGAACCAGCCTCCGGGTTGGATGCGCAGGCTGGAGGACCCGAAGCCCGCGTTCGCGTTCGGGCTGGGCCTGCTGCTGTTCCTCGCCATGCCCAGCGACGAGGTCACCATGGCGTCGGTCGCCGGCAGCCTGGCCGGGCACGACAAGCCGTGGTGGCACCTGCTGCCGTTCCTGGTCCTCACCGTGCTGCTGCTGGCGCTGCCGCTGCTCGGGCTCGTGCTGCTGGGCGCACGCGCCGGGCGGCTGCTGCCGAAGATCCGCGACTGGTCCAACGCCCACTCCTGGATCATCAGCGAGCTGGTGATCCTGATCTTCGTAGCCATCATCCTGTCCGACCTGGTCTAGGCGGGCGTGAGGTCCAGCTCGGCCAAGACGGGGTAGTGGTCGGAGGCGGTGTCGGCCTCCGCGTCGCGGATCACGCGGACCGCGACCAACCGGTCGGCCAGGGGCGGCGTGGCGAGCAGGTAGTCCAGCCGCATCCCGGCGAACTCCGCGCCGCCGTGGCCGGTCGGCACCGTCAGCCCGCCCGGCCCGTCGCCACCGGCCCGCGGCCACAGGTCGACCAGGCCGCCGTCGAGCAGCCGGGCCACCGCGCGGGTGTCCACGGTACGGCCGTCGCGGCGCAGGTGCCGACGCCGGTACGCGGCGGCGAGCCCGGCCAGCCGGGCGGTGTGGTCGACGGCCGGCTCCAGCGTGTTCAGGTCCCCGGCGAGCAGGGCCAGCTCTCCCCCGGCCCGCCGCACGGCCGCCGACAGCCAGCCCGCCTCCATCCGCCGCCGCCCGCCCGACCAGGGGTTCAGGTGGGTGCTGAACACGGTCAACGGTCCCGCTCCGGTGGCCACCCGCACCAGGGCGGCGGCGTGGTGGAACGGCCGGCGGACCCGCCCGGAGGACAGCACCCGCAGCGGCGGGCGGACCAGCACCGCCACCGGCTGGCCGAAGCAGGACCGGGCCAGGTACGGCACCAGACCCGTCCGCTCCGCCAACCCGCCCAGCGTGCGGTCCAGCCCGCGCAGCTCCTGGAGGGCCAGCACGTCCGGGCGCTGCGCGGTGACGACCGAGACGATCCGGTCCCGGCGGTCGGTGCCGTCACGGTCCCGACCGCCGGTACGGATGTTCCAGGTCATCACCCGCAGCATCGTCGTCGTCAGTCCGGCCGACCGGCCTTGGCCAGCTCGTCGTCCAGCTCGTCCACCTGCTCGGACTCGATCGCCGGCTGGTTGCCCTGGGCGACGTCGGCGTTGGGCCGGATCACCCACCAGAGCAGGGACAGCCAGAGCGCGCCGAGCAGGATCGCGCCCATGAAGTCGGTCGGGTGGTGCATGCCCCGGTACATCCGGGAGGTCGCCACGCCGACCGGCATGATCACGGCCATCGCCACGAACAGCCACCGCCACCAGCGGTCGGTACGCGGGAACACGATGATCGCCATGGCGACCCAGAGGCAGATGGTCGCCGCGATGTGCCCGGACGGGAACGACGAGGTGGGCATCTGGCCGTCCAGGTTCTCCACCGGCGGGCGGGGCCGCTCCACCACCCGGGCGCTGGACAGGAACAGGCTCAGCTCGCCGAACATGGCCAGCACCACGAACAGCACCGGCCGCCAGCGACGCCACAGGGCCAGCACGATCGGGCAGAACACCAGCGAGACCAGCAGGATGGCGTGTGTGTCGCCGAACTTGCTCCACCACCAGCTCAGGTCCGTGAGCGTGTCGGTGTGCCGGGCGGCGAACCAGCGCGGGACCTCGGTGTCGAGCGTGTCGAAGAACGTGCCCTTGGCGTGGTAGCTGACGTACATGCCGAAGGCGTACAGCACGCCGAAGACGATCACCCAGCCGACCAGCAGCTCGGCCACCGCGGAGCGGGGGTGCTCCAGCACCTTCTCCTCGGCCGGGGCGGGCGAGATCTCCTTGCCCGCCTCCGGCTCCAGGCCCTCGCTCAGCGGCGGCACCGGCCGGCCGCGCTCGCGTCGCCACAGCCGGAACGCGTACGCGGTGACGCCGAGCCAGGCCGCGCCGAGCAGCCAGCCGCCGAGCACGTCCGACACGAAGTGCACGCCCAGCGCGATCCGGGTCAACCCGACCAGGAAGACCAGCACGGCGGCGATGGCGATGGCCGGCTTGCGCCAGCGGGGCGCCATGGCCGGCAGGAACACCAGCAGCAGCGCGCCGTACGCGACGAACGAACCGAGCGCGTGGCCGCTGGGGAAGCTGTTGCCGGGGGCGCTGGCGATCGGCACGTCCACCACCGGGCGCAGCCGCCCCACCAGCGCCTTGAGCGACGGGTCGAGGATCAGCCCGCCCACGCCGGTGACGATCAGGTAGACCGCCAGCCGGGACTGGCGGCGGATCAGCAGGCCCACCACCGCGATGGTGATCAGCCAGATCAGCACCGGTCGACCGCCCAGGTCGGTGATCGCCTGGAGCACGGTGACCAGCGGGTGGTGCGGGGCCACGAGGTTGTTGAACCACTCGGCCGCCGCGTGGTCGGCGTCCTGGAGCGGGCTCCAGCGGAACCGGACGAGCATGAGCAGCACGCCGAAGGCGACGCCCGCGCCGGCCACCGCGAGCAGCCCGACGAGGCTCCGCTCGGCGAAGTGGCCGAGCGGCCGGCGCCCGGCTTCCTTGACCGCGGTCACACCGCACCTCCCTTTTCTTCTGCGAGGCGCGCTGTACCCGATCGGCGTGGCTCTCACACGCCGCGTCGGCGCGGCGTCAGAGCGCGGTCATCTCCCCGGTGTCGAACAGTTCCTCGCGTTGCGCCTCCGGCTCCCACAGATCCGGCTGGGCCGGCTCCTCCACCCCGATCCGCATGGCCTCCAACTGGGCGGCGAAGGCCAGCCCGCCGAAGAGCGCCATGCCGGTGAGGTTGGCCCAGAGCAGCAGCGCCATCATGCCGGTCAACGCGCCGTAGGTCTGGCCGAAACCGCCGCTGTACTTGACGTACGCGGCGAGCAGCAGGCTGGCCAGCCACCACAGCGCGATGGCGATGCCGGCGCCGAAGAAGAGCCAGGACAGGCCGGGTTGCTTGCGTCGGGGCGCGTGCCGGAACAGCACCGCCACGGCGAGCACGGTCAGGCCGAGACTCAGCGGCCAGCGGACCACGTCCCAGACGACGGTGGCGACGTCGCCCCACTCGTAGTGCCGGCGCACCGAGTCGCCCAGCGCGCCGCCGCCGACCAGGATCAGGAACCCGGTCAGCGCGGGCACGCCGGCGACCACCGCGAGGACGGCGGCGCGGACGTACTTGGGAAACGCCGGCCGGTCCCGCTCCACGCCGTAGATCCGGTTGGCGCCGCGCTCGATCTGCGCCATCGTGGTGGTCAGCGCCACCAGCCCGGTGATCAGACCGAGGGTCAGCGCCAGTTCGCCGGCGTCCTCGGTGCGGTCGGTGTCGGAGAGCAGCTCCTGCACCACCGTCTCGCTCTGGCCCGGCGTGATCGCCAGCACCGTGTCGGCGACGACCTTGCCGCCCTCGTCCGCGCCGAGGTCGGTGATCAGGCCGGTGAGCGCGATCAGGAACGGCACCACGGCGAGGCAGAGCTGCAACGCCAGGGCCCGGGAGTGGCTGAAGCCGTCGCCGTAGCGGAACCGGATGAACGCGTCGCGCAGCAGGCACCAGCCGCCGTGCCGGCGCAGGGTGCGCCAGGCGTCGTCGGCGGACAGCTCGTTCTCGGCCATCAACCGGGTCTCGGGGACGAGCTTGGTGCTACTCACGGCGCGCCTCGTCGATCAGACGCTCGCCGCGCTCGGCGGCGGCCTCGGCGTCGACCGCCAGGTCGGGGTGGTCCGCCGGGCGTGGCACGCAGAGCCAGAGCGACTCGGGTCGGATGGTGGCGGTGAGCGAGCGGCCCGGCTCGATCAGGTCGCCGTCGAGCTGCCGGGGCTGGGCCCGGTTGCTGGCGATCTCGACGGTGCGGGCCCGGAACACCTCCATCCGGGGCACGCTGCCGCGGCGGCGGACCAGCGCCCAGCCCATCGCGGCCCACTGGCCGAGCGTGCGCGGGGTCAGCACCGCCACGTCGAGCCAGCCGTCGTCCGGCTCGGCGTCGGTGAGCAGGCGCACCCCGCCCTGGAGGCGGCCGACGTTGGCCACCAGGACCGAGCGGGCGCGGCGGCGCAGCGGCGGCCGGCCGTCGATGCGGACCGAGACCCGCATCGGCCGGTCCCGCAGGTGGCGGGCGGCGCCGACCAGGTAGGCCGGCCAGCCGATCCGCTTCTTGGTGGTCTCGGAGGTGGAGTCGAGCATCTGGGCGTCGAAGCCCATCCCGGCCATCACCGCGAAACACTGGTCGTCGACCACGCCGACGTCGAGCCGGCGCATTCCGCGCTCGACGGCGACCTCCAGCCCGGCCGCCAGGTCGCCGGAGAGGCCGAGGTTGGCGGCGAGCAGGTTGCCGGTGCCCTGGGGCAGCACGGCCAGCGCCACGTCGGTGCCGGCCAGCGCGGTCACGCAGGCCATCACGGTGCCGTCGCCGCCGCAGGCGAAGACCACCTCGGCGCCGGCCTTCACCGCCTCCTCCGCCTGGCCGCGGCCCGGGTCCTCGACCGTGGTCTCGTACCAGGTCGGGGCCGGCCAGCCGGCCGCGTCGAGCGCGCCGTCCACGATCCGGCGGAACTCGTCGAGGTCGGCCACCTTCACCGGGTTCACCACCACGGCCGAGCGCGGGGTCCGGTTCTCGGCGGTCACCGGAAGCTTGTCGTCTGCACCGTCCACGGCGTCAGTGTGCAGGACACCGGGCGCGGCGGCGACCCGGCGGGCGGGGTCGTTACGAGGACCGCAATCAGGTTTGGATTCCGGCGGGGGGTCAGGCCGCCTCGCGCAGCGCCGCGTCGACCCGTCGCCGCAGGTCGTCGACGTCGACGCCGGCCTCGGTGAGCACCTGCGCGGCCAGGCCGTCGCCCTCCCGGAGCAGGCCGAGCAGGATGTGCTCGGTGCCGATGTGCCGGTGGCGCAGCCGGAGCGCCTCGCGCAGCGACAGCTCCAGCACCTTCTTGGCCCGGGGCGAGAACCGGCCGCTGTCGGGCCGGCGACGCCACCACCGGCGCGGGCGCGGTGTCGCCTCGCGGAGCGCGTCCGGGCCGAACGACTCCTCGATCCGGGCCACGATGGCGGCCAGGTCGATGCCGATCTCGCGCAGCGCCGCCGCGTCCGCCGCGCCGAGCCCGTCGACGCCCTGCGCGGTGTGGCGGGCCACCGCCGCGCGCAGGGCGTCGGCGTCGACGCCGTCGGCCGACAGCAGCCGGACCGCCAGGTTGTCGCGGTCGGCGAGCACGCCGAGCAGCAGGTGCTCGGTGCCGACCGGCCGCCGGCCCTCGGCCTGTGCCTCGACGAGCGCGTGGTGCACCACGGCCCGGGCCCGGTCGGTGAATCGTTCGAACATCACGCCTCCCAGCTTTCGCGCACCGCCGGCCGTCCGGCGTGCTTCTTGTGGACCGCCTGTCGGCTGACCTCGAGCGCGTCGGCGATCTCCTGCCAGGACCAGCCCTGTCGCCGGGCGTTGTCCACCTGGACCACCTCGAGCCGTTCGAGCAGCCGGCGCAGGGCGAGCACGGCGCGCAGGCCGACCTTCGGGTCGGTGCTGCCGGCGGCCGCCGCGAGTTCCGTTGCCTGACTCATGCTGTCAATGTAGGTTGACAGCACCCTGGCGTCAACCCCAGTTGACACCAGACACGCCCCGACCTGCCCGTTCGCCGCCCGTGCCGGTGCTACGGTCCGCTGGTGTTCCACCGCCGCCCACCGGACCGGCCGGTCGAGGCCACCCGCCGGCTGACCGCCGGGCGGCTCACGCTGGAGGTCGCCGGCGGCAGCGTGGTCGGGCACCGCTACCCGGCGAACTACGACGTGCTGCACGTCGACGAGGAACTGCCGCTGGCCGTGGTCTGCGACGGCATGGGCGAGGGCGAGGGCAGCCGGGCGGCCGGCACGACCGCGACGCAGACGTTCGTCGAGCGGGTCCGCGCCGGGTGGCCGGTCGTCGACGCCGCCGGGCTGCACGCCGCCGCCGCCGAGACCCAGCGCCGGGTCCGCCGGGCCGGCGCCACGCACACGGGGCTGACCGGGTGCACGCTCACCGCGCTGGTGGTCGAGCCGGACGGCGAGCGGGGCTGGCTCGTGCACCTCGGCGACTCGCGGGCGTACCGGCTGCGCGACGGGCTGCTGGAGCTGGTCACCGTGGACCACACCCTGGCCTGGCTGGGGCTGCTGCACGGCTGGTGGCCGGCCGACTCCCCGGAGGCGGCCCGGGCCCGCTACCAACTGCTGCGCTACGTCGGGCACCCGGACCAGCCGGAACCGGACCTGCTCGCCGCCCGGCTGCGTCGCGGGGACACCTGGCTGCTCTGCACCGACGGGGTCAGCGACCAGCTCGGCTACCACCGGCTGCGGGACCTGCTGGCCGCCCGCCAGGAGCCGGCGCGGACGGTCCGGGCACTGCTGGACGCCAGCCTGGCGGCCGGCGGCGCGGACAACGCCACCGCCGTCGTGGTACGCGTGCACCCCGCCCTGCCCGCCCCCCGCTGACCACCCCGCCCGGGCGTGACCGGCGACACGGTTGACGTCCTGACGTTTTATGCAAGACTTGTCAGCATGTCGAACGACCGGTTGGAGACGATCCTGGCCGCCGCGTACGCGTGCTTCACCCGGCACGGGATGCGGCGCACCACCATGGACGACATCGCCGCCGCCGCCGGCATGTCCCGGCCGGCGGTCTACCAGTACGTGCGCAACAAGAACGACGCCTACCGGCGACTGGCCGAACGGCTCTTCGCCGACACGCTCGACCGGGCCCGGCAGGCCGCCGCCACCGGAGGCGGCGAGCTGGCCGACCGGCTGCACGACGTGCTCGCCGCCAAGCTGGAACTCACGCTCACGCTGCACCGGGACAGCCCGCACGCCACCGAGCTGCTCGACGCCAGCGGCAAGCTCACCGGCGACCTCGTCGAGGCGTACACCGCCGAGATGACCGACCTGGTGGCCGGCACGCTGGCGGACGCCGCCGGGCCCCGGGCCCGCGCGGTGGCCGACGTGTTCGTCGCGCTCACCCGCGGCCTGGAGGCCGACCTCACCGACCCCGACCTGCCCCGGCAGCGGCTGCGCGACGGCGTCGCGCTGCTCGTCGCCGGCCTGACCTCTCCGGGAGACCCCGCATGACCACCGTCCTGATCACCGGCACCTCCTCCGGCATCGGCCGGGCCACCGTCGCGCGGCTCGCCCGCCGGCCCGACCTCACCGTGTACGCCACCGCCCGCAAGGTCGACGCGATCGCCGACCTGGCCGACACCGGCGCCCGGCTGCTCGCCCTCGACGTGACCGACGAGGCGTCCATGCGCGCCGCCGTCGCCGCGGTGGAAGCCGCACACGGCCAGGTCGACGTGCTGATCAACAACGCGGGTTACGGCGAGTACGGCCCGATCGAGGAGGCCCCGATGGACCGGGTACGGGCCCAGTTCGAGACCAACGTCTTCGGGCTCGCCCGGCTCACCCAGCTCGTGCTGCCCGGCATGCGCCGGGCCGGCCGGGGCCGGATCGTCAACGTCAGCTCGATGGGTGGCCGGCTGGTCTTCCCCGGCGGCGGCTACTACCACGCCAGCAAGTACGCGGTGGAGGCGATCTCCGACGCGCTGCGCCAGGAGGTGCGGCCGTTCGGGGTGGACGTGGCGGTCATCGAGCCGGGCCTGATCCGCACCGGCTTCGGCGCGGTCGCCGCGTCCTCGCTCGGCGCCGGCACCGAGCCGACCGGGCCGTACCGCCGGATGGTGGCCGCGGTCGACGCGTCGATGGCGAAGTCCTACCGGAACCCGGCGCTCGCCGCCCCGCCGGAGGCGGTGGCCCGGGTGATCGAGCGGGCCGTGCTGGCCCGTCGTCCCCGCACCCGTTACCTGGTCACCGCCGCCGCCTGGGCGATGGTGCACACCCGCCGGCTGTTCGGCGCCCGGTTCTTCGACGCGGTCAACCGCCTCCAGTTCCGCTGACCCGGTCCGGCCGGCCGGCCACCCGACTACCGTGGGTGAAGAACGCGGTCGGGAGGTGAGCCGGAATGGCCGCACCCAGCCACGCGGTGGTGGTCGGCGTCGGCCGGTCGACGGAGGGCCTGACGGTGGTCCGCACGGCCGCCGGCGAGGCCGCCGCCCACGACCGGCCGCTGCACCTGATGCATGCGTTCAACTGGGCCGCGACCGGTGGCCCCGCCCCGGCCGGCGGCACCCGCATCGACGCCGAGCGACTGCTGGAACGGGCCGGCCAGCTCGCCGCCGACGCCGCGCCGGGGGTGCCGGTGAGCGGTGAGATCGTCGAGGGCTCGCCGGTCGAGGCGCTGCTGCGGGCCGCCGGCACCGCCTTCCTGGTCGCGCTCGGTGACGGCGGCAGCTCCACCTGCCCGGCCTGCGTACCGGCCGACGCGCCCGCCGTCGAGCTGGCCGCCCGCGCCGGCTGTCCGGTCCTGGTCGGCCGGTCCGAGCCGGCGCCGCCCGGGCCGCTGCTGGTCGGCTACGACGGCTCGCCGGGCGCCCGCCACACGCTCGGGTACGCCTTCGACTGCGCCGAACGCCGGGGCGCCCGGCTGCTCGCCGTCCGGGTGGTCGAACCGGATCGCCGCGACCCCGACGACGGCCTGCTGGAAGCGGCGGTCAACCGGCACGCCGTGCGGCATCCCCGGGTGGCCGCCGACTGCCAGACCGTCCGCGGCGTACCCGCCGACGTCCTGCTCGACCGCTCCCGGTCGGCGCAGCTCGCGGTGGTCGGCGCGCGCGGCGACGGGCCGGTGCGGTCCAGTCTGGGCGAGGTCAGCCAGGCCCTGCTCTACCACTCGCCGGCCCCGCTGATCGTCGTCCGAGGGCTCGACCCGGGCGCCCGGGAGGGGGCATGACGCCCGCCCGACCCGGGACCTACGGCCCTGACCGACACCCCCGCCCGGGCGCGAGGGTGGACGCGCCGGGGACGGACGTCTCCTCCCCGGGTGGCAGCCGACCCCGAGCCACGAGAGGCTAACGCAGCATGGACACCGCGCTGGACCTGCACAGCCCCCTGACCGACGACGAGCTGCGCCGGCTGGACGCCTACTGGCGGGCCGCGAACTACTTGACCGTGGGGCAGATCTACCTGCTCGACAACCCGCTGCTCCGCGAGCCGCTCCGGCCCGAGCACGTCAAGCCCCGCCTGCTCGGCCACTGGGGCACCAGCCCCGGCCTCAACCTGCTCTACGCGCACCTCAACCGCGTCATCGTCGACCGGGACCTGTCCGCCATCTTCGTCACCGGCCCCGGCCACGGCGGCCCCGCGCTGGTCGCCAACACCTGGCTGGAGGGCACCTACAGCGAGCTGTACCACCACATCCCGCGCGACGAGGCCGGCATGCAGCGGCTGTTCCGCCAGTTCTCGTTCCCCGGCGGCATCCCCAGCCACGTGGCGCCGGAGGTGCCCGGTTCGATCCACGAGGGCGGCGAGCTGGGGTACGCGCTGAGCCACGCGTACGGGGCCGCGTTCGACAACCCGGACCTGCTGGTCGCCTGCGTGATCGGCGACGGCGAGGCGGAGACCGGCCCGCTGGCCGGGAGCTGGCTGTCCAACGTGTTCCTGAACCCGGCGCGGGACGGGGCGGTGCTGCCGATCCTGCACCTCAACGGCTACAAGATCGCCAACCCGACCGTGCTGGACCGGATCCCCGCCGACGACCTGCGCGACCTGATGCGCGGCTACGGCTACCAGCCGTACCTGGTCGAGGGCGACGACCCGGCGGCGGTGCACCAACTGCTCGCCGCGACGCTGGACCGGGCGGTCGACGAGATCGCCGAGATCCAGCGCCGGGCCCGCTCCGGCGGCGAGGTCGAGCGTCCCCGCTGGCCGATGATCGTCCTGCGGACGCCGAAGGGCTGGACCGGCCCGGCGGAGGTGGACGGCAAGCAGGTCGAGGGCACGTTCCGCGCCCACCAGGTGCCGATCGCCGAGGTGCGCGACAACCCGGCGCACCTGGCCGAGCTGGAGCGCTGGCTGCGCAGCTACCGGCCGGAGGAGCTGTTCGACGCCACCGGCGGCCCGGTCGCCGAGCTGGCCGCGCTGCCGCCCACCGGCGACCGGCGGATGAGCGCGAACCCGGTGGCCAACGGCGGCAAGCTGCTGCGCAACCTGGAGCTGCCGGACTTCCGTGACTACGGCGTCGACGTCGAGGAGCCCGGCGGCACGGTGGCCGGGGCGGCCGGCACGCTCGGCCCCTGGGTACGCGACGTGATCGCCCGCAACCCGCAGACGTTCCGCCTGTTCGGCCCGGACGAGGTCGCCTCGAACCGGCTCGGCGCGGCGTTCGAGGTGACCGACCGGGCGTTCGTCGGCCGCCGGCAGCCCGGCGACGACCACCTCTCCCCCGACGGCCGGGTGATGGAGGTGCTCTCCGAGCACCTCTGCGAGGGCTGGTTGGAGGGCTACCTGCTGACCGGCCGGCACGGCATCTTCACCAGCTACGAGGCGTTCATCCACATCGTCGACTCGATGGTCAACCAGCACGCCAAGTGGCTCAAGGTGACCCGGCACATCCCCTGGCGGGAACCGATCGCCTCGCTGAACTACCTGCTCTCCAGCCACGTCTGGCGGCAGGACCACAACGGCTTCTCGCACCAGGACCCCGGCTTCATCGACCACGTGGTCAACAAGAAGGCCGAGGTGGTCCGCGTCTACCTGCCGCCGGACGCCAACACGCTGCTCTCCACCATGGACCACTGCCTGCGCAGCCGGCACTACATCAACGTGGTGGTGGCCGGCAAGCAGCCGGCGCCGAACTGGCTGACCATGGACGAGGCGGTCCAGCACTGCCGCCGCGGCCTGGGCATCTGGGACTGGGCCAGCACCGACGACGACGCCGAGCCGGACGTGGTGCTCGCCTGCGCCGGCGACGTGCCGACGCTGGAGACGCTCGCCGCCGCCGACCTGCTGCGCCGGCACCTGCCCGACCTGAAGGTGCGGGTGGTCAACGTGGTCGACCTGATGCGCCTGCAACCGCCCTCGGAGCACCCGCACGGCCTGCCGGACAACGAGTTCGACACCATCTTCACCCGCGACAAGCCGGTCATCTTCGCCTACCACGGCTATCCGTGGCTGATCCACCGGCTCACCTACCGCCGGGCCAACCACGAGAACCTGCACGTGCGCGGCTACAAGGAGGAGGGCACCACCACCACGCCGTTCGACATGGTGATGCTCAACGACCTGGACCGCTTCCACCTGGTCATCGACACCATCGACCGGGTGCCGGGGCTGCGCTCGCGCGCCGCGCACCTGCGCCAGGAGATGGTGGACGCGCGCCAGGCCTGCCGCGACCACACCCGCGAGTACGGCGAGGACGACCCCCGGGTCGCCGAGTGGCGCTGGATCCGCGAGACCGACCCGGCTGTGAAGGGTGACGCATGAGCAACGAGGAGATCGTGGTCGGCTACGACGGCTCGACCGACGCGTCGGTGGCCCTGAACTGGGCGCTGGACGAGGCGGGCCGGTCGGGCCGGCCGGTGCGGCTGGCGTACGTCTTCGAGTGGTTGACGGTGGCCGGCTGGATCGGCCCCGGCGTGGCCCCGGGCATCTGGCCGGACGAGAACGCCCGCCGGCAGGTCGAGGAACTGGTCCGCAAGGCGGCGGCGGACGCCGCCGCCGAGCGGCCCGGCATCACCGTGCACGGCGAGGTGTTCGACGGCCCGCCCGCGCTGGTGTTGCAGGAACGCTCCACCGGGGCCGGGATGCTGGTGCTCGGCAGCCGGGGGCACGGCGGCTTCGGCGGCCTGCTCGCCGGCTCCACCGCGGTCTCGGTCAGCGCGCACGCCCACTGCCCGGTGGTGGTGGTCCGCGACGGCCAGGCCGCCACGTCCGGGCCGGTGGTGGTCGGCTCGGACGGCTCCCCCTCGGCGCTGCGGGCGCTCGGCTTCGCCGTGGAGCGGGCCGCCCAGCGGGACGTGCCGCTGCGGGTGCTGCGGGTCTGGGAGCCGCCGGGTGACCGGTGGGTACCGCCGGACTTCGACCCGGAGGACGTCGCCGCCGGCGAGCGGACCGCCGCCGAGGCGGAACTGGCGCCGTGGCGGGAGACCTTCCCGGACGTGCCGGTGGAGATCTCGGCGGTGCCCGGCAGCGCGGCGTCGCTGCTGGTGGAGGCGAGCCGGGCGGCGCAGCTCGTGGTGGTCGGCAGCCGGGGCCGGGGCGGGCTGCGCGGCATGCTGCTCGGCTCGGTCAGCCAGCAGCTCATCCAACACGCGCACTGCCCCGTCGCCGTGGTCCGGGAGTAGAAGGAGGGGGCCCTTCTTAACGCATTCTGCATAAGAAGGGCCCCCTCCTAACGCACCGGAGGGCCGTCGGACGGGTTGAGCGAGAAGTAGTCCTCCTCCTCCTGGGCCAGGTGCAGGCGCAGCACCGCGTCCAGGCCGTACAGCGCGGCGAGCAGGTCGGGCACCTCCTCGGCGGGCAGTCCGCCGTCCAGCGCCGCCAGGTGCCCGCCGATCCGCTCCACCAGCCGGACGATCTCCACGTGCGCCCGGCTCATCGTCGAGGTCGCCTCGTCGCTGCCGAGCGGGCCGGCCAGCGCCGGGTAGAGCTGCCGTTCCTCGGCCGCCTCGTGCGGCAGCACCTCGTCGACCAGGCGCCGGTGCACGTCCCGCAGCGCCGGCACGCACCCCGGGTCGTCCGGGCGGGTCGCCACCAGGTCGGCGGTGTCCCGCAACCGGGCCAGCACGTCCCGGACGCCGCCGTGCTCGCGCTCGTACCGGTCGAGCAGCTCCCGGGTGTGCGCGGGCACCTCCCGCTGCCGCAGCCCGCCACCGAGCGCCCGCAGCGCGTTGAGGATCACCAGCACGTCGATGCCCTCCTGGAGGAACGCGCCGGCGACCGGGGGCAGCCGGCCGGCGGCGGCCACCAGCATCGCCAACACCGCCAGGCCCATGCCGACGGTGGCGCTCTGCACCGCGATGCGGCGGGCGTAGCGGGCGATCTCGACGGCGTCGGCGAGCCGGTCCAGCCGGTCCACGGTGAGCACCGCGTCGGCCACGTCGGCGGAGGCGGTCGCCCCGGTGGCGCCCATCGCCACCCCGACGTGCGCCTCGGCCAACGCCGGGGCGTCGTTGACGCCGTCGCCGACCATCACGGTCACCGCCCGCGCCGCCTCCGCGCGTACCCGGTCGGCCTTCTCCGCCGGCGCGCAGCGCGCGATCACGTCGTCCACGCCGACCACCTGGGCGACCTGCCGGGCCGTACGCGGACGGTCGCCGGTCACCATCACCAGCCGGGTCAGCCCCGCCTCGCGCAGCCGCCGCACGGTCCGCCGGGCGTCCGGGCGGACCGGGTCCTCCAGCAGGATCGCGCCCAGCGGCCCGTGCTCGTCGCTGACCCAGACCGTGGACCGGCCGGACCGCTCGGCCCGGTCCCGGACCCGGTCCGCCCACGCCGGCGGCTCGCCGTCGAGCTGGCCGACCCGCACCGTCCGGCCGTCGACCCGGCCGGTCACGCCGCGCCCCGGCTCCTCGGTCACCTCGGTCGGCCCGGCCAGCGGCAACCCCTGCTCGCGGGCCTGCCGGACCAGCGCGGCGGCCAGCACGTGCGGCGAGAGCTGCTCGACGGACGCGGCCAGCCGCAGCACCTCGTCCCGGTCGCCGCCCGGCGCGACCACCGTCTCCGCGGCCCGGGGCCGGCCGGCGGTGAGCGTGCCGGTCTTGTCCAGCAGCAGGGTACGGGCGCGGCCGAGCTGCTCCAGCGATCCGCCGTCGCGCACCAGCACGCCC
Organism: Micromonospora sp. DT227; assembly: GCF_049841835.1. NCBI lineage: Bacteria > Bacillati > Actinomycetota > Actinomycetes > Micromonosporales > Micromonosporaceae > Micromonospora > Micromonospora sp. DT227. Next base: position 655,501 of record NZ_JBNCLA010000004.1, read on the forward strand.
CGGCGGGCCACCCGGGACAGCCCGGAGACCACCGCGATCGGGGTGGCCAGCAACAGCGGGCACGGGGTGGCCACCACCAGCACCGCCACCGCCCGCACGAACTCGCCGGACAGCAGCCACGCCAGGCCGGCGAGCAGCAGCGTGAACGGCACGAACCCGGCCGCGTACCGGTCGGCCAGCCGCACCATCGGGGCCTTGCGCGCGGTGGCCTCCCCGGCCAGCCGGACGATGCCGACGTACGTGCTCTCCGCCGCGTTGCGGTCGGCCCGCAGCCCGAAGCCGGCGCCGGCGTTGACCACGCCGCTGGCCACCTGCTCACCGACGGCGCGGCCGACCAGCCGGGACTCGCCGGTCACCACCGACTCGTCGAGCGTGGCCGCCTCCTCGACCGTGCCGTCCACCGGCACCACGTCACCGGGGCCGACCACCAGCCGGTCACCGGCGACCACCCGGTCCAGCGGCACCACCTCGATCCCGCCGTCCGCGGTGCGCCGCCGCGCCTGCCGGGGCGCACGTTCCAGCAGCGCCCGCAGGTCGCGGGTGGCCCGACGCCGGGCGTACTCCTCCAGCGCCCGCCCGGTGGCCACCATCACCGCGATCACGGCGCCGGCCAGGTACTCCCGCACCAGCAACGCGCCGAGCAGCGCCAGCACCGCGATGACGTCCACCCCGAACTGCCGGCGCCACAGTTGGCGCAGCATGGTCCAGGCGGCCGGCGCGAGCGCCACCACGGTGACCGCGGCCCAGACCAGGTCGGCGGCGCCCCGCGCGCCCGCGAACCAGGCCGCGGCGCCGCCCAGCACGGCGAGCGTGAGCAGCACCAACGGGGCCCACTCGGCGGTCGCGGCCCGTCGAGGGCGGGCTGGCCGTTCGGGTACGCATTCGCGCGGTTCGGTCCCCACGTGCGGATCGTCTCAGTGCCGAAGCGGGGCAGGTAGGGCGAACGCGGGTAATCCGAGGGGTCGAAGGACCCCGTGCGACCCGATCCGACATGCCCGAGGATGGAGCGGCAACCCCACCCGAGCCTCCCGGGCGTGGGGCACGATGGGGAGAAACAGGAAAGGTCGTGACGATGAGCCACGAGACGCCGGCTACCGATCGCCCGCTGACCACCGCGCTCGCGGAGGCCGCCGGAACGGCCGGCCACGCCCCGTCGGTGCACAACACCCAGCCCTGGCACTGGACGGTGCTGCCCGACGCGCTGGAGCTGCGGGTGGTCCGGGAGCGGCACCTCAGCGCCATGGACCCGGAGGGCCGGCTGCTGGTGGTGAGCTGCGGCGCGGCGCTGCACCACGCCCGGGTGGCGCTGGCCGCCGAGGGCTGGACCCCGGTGGTGGAACGCCTGCCCGACCCGCACCAGCCCGACCTGATGGCCCGGCTCACCGGGCTGCGGCACACCGGCGCGGACGCGGACGCGATGCGCCTGGTGCAGTGCATGCGGGTGCGGCACACCGACCGGCGTCCGGTCAGCGACGAGCCGATCTCCGCCGCCGTGCTGGGCGACATCGACCGGGCCGCCACCCGGGAGGGCGTCGACCTGCAGATCCTCGACGACATGCAGAAGATCGAGCTGGCCGGCGCCGCCCAGCAGGCCGCCGCCGTCGAGGCGGACAGCCTGGAGCTGCGCGAGGAGCTGGCGTACTGGACCAACCGGGCCGGCACCGGCACCGGCCTGCCGCCGGAGGTGCTGCCCGACCAGGCGGCGCAGACCACCGTGCCGGGCCGCGACTTCGGCACCCCCGGCTCGCTGCCGATCGGCCCCGGCCACGACAAGGCCGCCGTCTACGCCATCCTCTGGGGCGCCGAGGACGAGCCGCTGAGCTGGCTGCGCGCCGGTGAGGCGCTCTCCGCCGCCTGGCTCGAAGCCACCCGGCACGGGGTGTCGTTGGTGCCGCTCTCCGGCGTGGTCGAGGTCGACGGCACCCGCGAGGTGCTCCGGCAGACCCTGGCCGGCCTGGGCCACCCCTACCTGAGCATGCGGCTCGGGCTGGCCGACCCGGAGCACGCCGGGCCGCCGCACACCCCGCGGCTGGACGCCGCGCAGACCGTCGACACCTCGGCGGTCCGCGACCAGCCGTCCTGACGGGTCGACGGCGGCCACCGGGCGATAGCATCGCCCGGTGGCCGCCGCACCGAACCCCCGGCACGAGCCCGTCACGCCGTCGCTCGGATTGTCCCCGCTGTCCCGGGTCCGCCTCGACGAGCTGCTCCAGGAGATGCTCGACCGGGTCGGGGAGGTGGTCACCAGCCGGGAACGGCTGCGCGCGCTGCTCGACGCGGTGGTCGGCATCGGCTCCGACCTGGACCTGCGCAGCACGTTGCAGCGGATCGTGCGGTCGGCGTGCGAGCTGGCCGGCGCCCGCTACGGCGCGCTCGGGGTGATCGGCCCGGACCGCATGCTGCACGACTTCATCGTCCACGGCATCGACGCCGAGCTGCACGCGCGCATCGGCGAGCTGCCGCACGGGCGGGGCGTGCTCGGCCTGCTCATCGACGAGCCGAAGCCGCTGCGCATGCCGGACATCACCCGGCACCCCCGGTCGTACGGCTTCCCGCCGCACCACCCGCCGATGCACAGCTTCCTGGGCGTGCCGGTGCGCATCCGCGACCAGGTGTGGGGCAACCTCTACCTGGCCGAGAAGCAGGGCGCCGCCGAGTTCACCGAGGACGACGAGGAGATCGTGTCCGCGCTCGCCGCCGCGGCCGGCGTGGCGATCGAGAACGCCCGTCTCTACGCGCTGGCGCACCGGCGGGAACGCTGGCTCGCCGCCGCCGCGGAGATCACCTCGGTGCTGCTGGGCGAGGTGCGCCGCACCGACGCGCTGTCGCTCGTGGCGCGTCGCGCCCGCGAGGTCGCCGAGGCGGAGCTGGCGCTGGTGCTGCTCTACGACGAGGACGAGGCGCAGTTCACCGTCGAGGTGGTCGACGGCGCGGACCCGATCGCCCGGGAACTGGTCGGTGCGGTGCTGCCGGCCGGCGAGACCAGCTTCGCCGGCTCGGCCACCGAGCGCCGACACGAACAGGTCGACGACCTGGCCGCGGCGGCGCCCTGGCCCCAGCCGGTGGTCGCCGGCCCGGCGGTGGTGTCCCCGCTCGCCGCCGCCGACACGCTGCACGGCGTCCTGGTGATCGCGCACCGGCCCGACCACGGCCCGGCCGGCGACGACGACCTCGCGTTGCTGGCCAGCTTCGCCGGGCAGGCCGCGCTGGCCATGGAGCGGGCACGCGGCCAGGAGGAACGGGAACTGCTGGTGGTGCTGGAGGACCGCGAACGGATCGCCCGCGACCTGCACGACGTGGTGATCCAGCGGCTCTTCGCCACCGGCCTGCAACTCCAGAGCGGGGCGATGAACGCCCGACCCGAGGTGGCGAAGCGCATCAACCAGGCGGTCGACGACCTGGACGCCACCATCCGCGACATCCGCCGCACCATCTTCGAGCTGCGCACCCCGATGAGCGCGGCGCTGCGCACCGAGATCCGCGAGGCGATCGAGGTGGCCGCCGAGACGCTCGGGCACCGGCCCGACCTGGACCTGGTCGGCCCGATCGACAGCGCCGTCCCGGACGAGCTGCGTCCCGAGCTGGTGGCCGTGCTGCGCGAGGCGCTGTCCAACGCGGTCCGCCACGCGCAGGCCGACCGGGTGTCGGTGCGGGTCGCGGTGGACGCCGGCCGGGTCGAGATCACGGTCACCGACGACGGGATCGGCTGCGACCCGACGGCGGCCCGCAGCGGCCTGGTCAACCTGCGGGAGCGGGCCGAACGGCTCGGCGGGGAGTTCACCCTGCGCCGGGTCGAGCCGCACGGCACCGAGCTGCGCTGGGGCGTCCCGCTCGACTGACCCGGCCCGGGGTCAGTGGGTCTTGCCGAGCAGCCGGGTGGCCAGCACCGCCGCCTGGGTGCGCCGCTCCAGGCCCAGCTTCGCCAGCACGCTGGAGACGTAGTTCTTCACCGTCTTCTCCGCCAGGAACATCTTGCCGGCGATCTCACGGTTGGTGAGCCCCTCGGCGACGTACTCCAGGATCCGCCGTTCCTGCTCGGTGAGCGACTTCAGCTCCCGCGGCTGTTCCACGCCACTGCGGATGCGCTCCAGCACCCGGGTGGTGATCGCCGGGTCGAGCAGGGACTGCCCGGCCGCCACCCGGCGGACCGCGTCCACCAGGTCGGTGCCGCGGATCTGCTTCAGCACGTAGCCGGCCGCACCGGCCATGATCGCCGCGAACAGCGCCTCGTCGTCCTCGTACGAGGTGAGGATCAAGCCCTTGATGGACGAGTCCACGGCGCGCACGTCCCGGCACACGTCGATGCCGTTGCCGTCGGGCAGCCGGGCGTCGAGGATCGCCACGTCGGGGCGGAGCGCGGGAATCCGCCGCGTCGCCTCCTGGGCCAGGCCGGACTCGCCGACGACCTCGATGTCGCCGCTGCTGGTCAGCAGATCGGCCAGGCCACGACGGACGACCTCGTGGTCGTCGAGCAGGAACACCCGGATCATCAGTCCTTTCTACCCGCTGCCCGCCACCCCCGCACGGGCCGAAGGTCCCGTCGTCGACGCGCCGCCCCGGGCCGGTCGGACCCGCCCAGGTGGGGACCTCCGGCCCTGATCAGGGCCGCTTCCGGTGACGCACCGTAGGAACCGGAAGCCCGACGCCGTACGGAGGGAGCACGACCATGACGACCGAATACACCGTCGGGCAGCTGCGGGCCGCGGTCACCGACGCGGTACGCGCGCCGTCGCTGCACAACACCCAGCCGTGGCGGTTCCGACTGCACGACGGCGGCATCGAGGTCGCCGTCGACCCGCTGCGCGGCCTGCCGGCCACCGACCCGACCGGCTGGGGCACGCGGATCGCGTGCGGGGCGGCGCTGTTCAACCTGCGGCTGGCGCTGGCCGCGGCGGGCACCCCGGCGACGGTCCGGCTGCGCCCGTACCCCGCCGAACCGGACGTGGTGGCCCGGCTGACGCCGGACGTGCCGCGCCGGCCCACCCCGACCGAGCAGAGCCTGTACGGGGCGATCGGCCGCCGGTTCAGCAACCGGGCGCCGTTCTGGCCGGACCCGGTGCCGGCCGAGGCCCGCTGGCGGCTCGGCGAGGCGGCCCGCGCCGAGCAGTGCTGGCTGGAACTGGTCATCGGCACCAGCGCGGTCAACGCGTTCGCCGAGGTCGCCCGCAGCGCCCACCGGGTGCTGGAACGCGACCCCGCGTACGTGGCCGAACGGGTGGCGTGGATGCGCTCCGAGCCGGCCCCGGACGGCGTGCCGGCCGCCGCCGGCGGCCCGCAGACCGAACCGCAGGACCTGCTGCCGCAGCGTGGCTTCGGCGGACGCAACCGGGCGCCCGGCCGGGACTTCGAACCGGAGCCGCTGGTCGCCGTGCTCGGCACCCCCGGCAACACCGGCACCGACCAGGTCGTCGCCGGGCAGGCCCTGCAACGGGTGCTGCTCACCGCCACCGACGCCGGGCTCGCCGTGTCGATGCTCTCCCAGCCGATCGAGGTGCCGGCCGCGCGGGAGGCGCTGCGGCTGTCCCTGGGCCGGTTCGGCACGCCGCAGATGGTGATGCGGGTCGGGTACGGCCAACCGGGCCGTGCCACCCCGCGCCGCCCGGTCGACGAGGTGCTCGACCTGCCGGTCGCGCGGGCCTGACCCCGCCAGCGCGACCGGAGCGACAGCGGTCGATCCGGTGGTACGGTGTCGCCCGCATGGTCAGTTATCGGATCCTGGGCCCGCTCGAGGTGATCCGGGCCGGGCAGCCGGTCCCGCTGCGCAGCCCCAAGCAGCGGGCGGTGCTGGCCGTCCTGCTGGTGCACGCCGGCCGGGTCGTCTCGCTGGACCTGCTGCTCGCCGCGCTCTGGGGCGACGCACCGCCGGACACGGCCGTCGGTCAGGTGCAGACGCTGATCTGGCGGCTGCGCGGGGTGCTCGGCGACGCCATCGCCACCCGCCCCGGCGGGTACCGGCTCGTCGTCGCCCCCGACGCGCTCGACGCCACCGTCTTCGCCGCCACCACCGCCGAGGCCGCCGAGCTGGCCACCGCCGGGCGGCTGGCCGAGGCGTCCCGCCGCTACGGCGACGCGCTCGCCGCCTGGCGCGGGCCGGTGCTGGCCGACGTGCGGCTGCCCGGCGACCCGGGCGCCGTCGGGTTCCACGCCGCCGTCGCCGAGCTGACCGAGCAGCGCCTCGCCGCCGAACGGGACCGGATCGACGTCGAGTTCGGCCTCGGCCGGCACGCCGAGCTGATTCCCCGGCTGCACCGGATGGTGCGGGACGAGCCGCTGCGGGAGGAACTGCGCGAGCGGCTGATGCGGGCGCTGCACCGGGCCGGCCGGCGGGCCGAGGCGCTGGAGGTCTACCGGCAGGGCCGGGCCGCCGGCGTCGCCGAGCTGGGCCTGGAACCCGGCCCGGCGCTCCAGGCCCTGCACGGGCGCATCCTGGCCGGTGATCCGCTGCTCGACGACGCTCCCGACGGGGTACCCGCGCCGGCCGCCGCGCAACTGCCGATGGACGCCCCCGACTTCGTCGGCCGGGACGCCGTCGCCGCCGACCTGGTGGCCCGGCTGACCGCCGCCACCGCGACCGCGCCACGGGTCGTCGCCGTCTCCGGCGTGGCCGGCGGCGGCAAGACCACCCTCGCCGTCCATGTCGGACACCTGGTCCGGGCGGCCTTTCCCGACGGGCAGCTCTTCGTCGACCTGCGCGGCGGCGGCGAGCCGCTGGACCCGGGCGCAGTGCTGGGCCGGTTCCTCCAGGCCCTCGGCGAGGACCCGCGCGCGGTGCCCGCCGGGCCGGACGAACGGGCCGCCCTGTTCCGGGCCCGCACCGCCGGCCGGCGGCTGCTGGTCGTGCTGGACAACGCGGCCGGCGAGAACCAGGTCCGCCCGTTGCTGCCCGCCGAGCCGGGATGCGCGGTGCTGGTCACCGCGCGGCGGCGGCTCACCGCCCTGCCCGGGGCGGCCCACGTCGACCTCGGCGTCTTCACCGCCGAGCAGGCCGTCGACCTGCTCCGCCACGCGCTCGGGCCGGCCCGCGTCACCGCCGAAGACGCCGACTGCCGCCGGGTGGCCGAACGCTGCGGCCACCTGCCGCTGGCCATCCGCATCGCCGCCGCCCGGCTCGCCGCCCGCCCGCACTGGCCGGTACGGCGGCTCGCCGACCAGCTCGCCGACGAGCGCGCCCGACTGGACGTGCTGCGCACCGGCGACCTGGCGGTCCGCTCCAGCCTGGCGACCAGCTACCAGGAGCTGACCGGCGCCGAACGCCGCCTGCTGCGGCTGCTCGGTGCGGTGGACCTGCCCCGGGTGCCGTCCTGGGCCGCCGCGGCGCTGCTCGACCTGCCGCTGGCCGCCGCCGAGGAACTCACCGAACGGCTGGTCGAGGCCCGGCTGCTGGACGTCGACCCGGCCGGTTACCGGCTGCACGACCTGGTCCGGGCGTACGCCGGGGAACGCGGCGCGGCCGAGGAACCGGCCGTCGTCGGACGGGCGGCGCTGGCCCGGCTGGTCGGCGGCTGGCTGACGCTGACCGACGAGGCCTACCGGCGTACCCCCGGTGGTTTCCGGCGCGGCCCGGCCGGCGCGGCGCCGCGCTGGTCCCGGTGGACGGCGGCCGAGCTGGACGTGGTGCTCGCCGACCCGGTGTCGTGGTTCGAGGCGGCCCGTGGCCCGCTCACCGGCGCGGTCCGGCGGGCCGCGTCGGCCGGGCTCGACGAGGCGGCCTGGAACCTGGCGAACACGCTCGGCCGCTTCTTCGAGCTGCGCGAGCACCTCGACGACTGGGACGCCACCACCGGGCAGGCGCTGACCGCGTGCGAGGCGGCCGGCAACGAGACCGGGCAGGCGTGGCTGCTGCGGGCCCGCGGCGAGCGGTACCTCGACCTGGACCGGCTGGACGACGCGCGGCGCTGCCTCGACGCGGCACTGGCCCGGTTCGAGCGGCTCGGCGACCGCGCCGGGCAGGCGCTGACGCTGCGGGCCGCCGGCACCGCGCACCGGCTGCGCCGCGACGACGCCGCCGCGATGACCGCGCTGGGGCGGGCCGAGGCGCTCACCGTCGAGCTGGGCGACCCCACCGGGCAGGCGCAGGTGCTGTTCGGGCTCGGCGCGGCGCACCGGGTGGCCGGGCGCACCGACGCGGCGGAGACCGCCTTCCGGGCGGCGCTGGCGCTGTTCCGGCAGCTCGACGACCGGTTCGGCGAGGCGTACACCTCGACCAGCCTGGCCCTGGTGCTGGGGCGCGACGGCGCGGAGGCGGACGCCGGCCGGTTGCTGCGCCGCGCGTTGGCGCTCTGCGAGGAGCTGGGCTACCGGCGGGGCGCCGCCATCAGCCGGGGTCACCTCGGCGACCTGCACCTGCGCACCGGCGAGTACGAGCGGGCGGTGGCGGAGCTGACCGAGGCGGTCGCCGGCAGCCGGGAGGTCGGCGACGGCATCGGCGAGCTGATCGCGTTGCGTCGTCTCGGCGCCGCCCATCTCGCCCTGGGTCGGCTCCCGGCGGCCCGGTCCGCGCTGCGCGGCTGCCTGGCGCTGTGCCGCGTGCACGGCGAGGAGCAGGAACGTGAGCGCGCCCTGCGGCTGCTCGGCGAGGCGCGGACGCGCGCCGCGAGCGAGGTGAGAGCGAGCTGAGAGGACGGGACGGCCGGCGGACGGCACGGTGGGGGCCGAACCCATCGGACCAGGGGAGGCTCCCGATGACCGACCGCACCACCGTCCCGCCGCCGACCGGCGGACCCGGCCTGTCCCGACGCCGGTTCCTCGGCGGCGTCGGCGCGTCCGCCGCCGTGCTGGGCGCGGGCGGCGTGCTCGGTGTTCCCGCGCCGGCGTCCGCCGCGTACTCCATGAAGTGGGGCGCGGTGGTCTCGCCCGGCAGCGCCACCAACAACATCGACTTCGCCCGCAAGGTGGACCTGCTGCGCCGGATGCGTCCGCAGACCGCCCGCATCTCGATGTTCTGGGGCGACCCGAACCGGCGGCAGTTCAGCGACGGGCAGCTCGACGAGCTGCGCGGCACCGGACTCACCGAGATGATCATCCAGTCCTCGGAGGACCCGGACCCGGCCCTGGCCCGCCGACAACTCGACCAACTGCTGCCGTACGTCGACGCGCGCCCGAACACGCTCTTCGTCTGGGAGATCGGCAACGAACCCGACTGGCACCAGCCGAACAACCCGTGGCTGGCCCGGTGGAACCGACTGGCCACCATCCGCGACAACAAGCCGGCCCAGGACCGGGGCAACCTGCTCTGGGCGATCAACATGCCGGCCGGCCGCTGGAACGGCGACGGCTCCGGGTTCACGTTCGGCAACTCCGGGCAGTGGTTCGACGCGTTCGTCCGGGACACCGGCGACGGGCTGGGCGCGATGCTCACCGGCCCGTACCGGCCGGACGTCGCCACCGTGCACTGCTACAGCTCCAGCTACCTGACGCGCGGCGCGGACGGCGGCGGCGAGCACAACCCGTACAAGATGATCGACTACGTGCGGGGCTGGAACCCGGGCCTCAGCATGAAGGTCACCGAGGCCGGGATCGACGGCGCGAAGTCCGACCGCGGCTACCGCTACGTCAGCTTCGGCTCGTCGGTGGCGAACGAGACGGCCGGGCAGGTCGACAGCGTCTGCTTCTACGGCCTGCCCCCGGCCGAGCGGCAGTACGGCATCTGGGAGACCGAGGCCAGCCAGGTCGGCACCCACCCCTGAGTGCCGGACCGGGCGCGCCGCCGGGTGCGACGGCGGCGCGCGGGGAAGCGGCGGGGCCGCCGGGACCCGGCCCCGCCGCACCGCCCCCGTCGCCGTCCGGCTGGCCCCGTTGTCGTCCGCGCCGCCCCCGATGTCGCCGGCCCACGCCGGCACCGGCCCGCCCCCGTTGTCTGTCGGGCCGGTGCCGACGGTGGCGGCGGGTCGGCCGGCCGTGCGCCGCGACCGGAGGACCGCCCGCGTCGCGGATCAGGCCGGCAGGGTGGCCAGCAGCGCCGCCTCCCGCTCCGGAGCCAGGCCCACCGGGGCGCGCGCCGGTCGGCCGGCCCGCGCCGGCACCCCACCCACCGCCCGCAGCCACCGCCAGGTGTCCGCGACCGTCTCGGCGACCGGCCGGCAGACCAGACCCGCCGCGTACGCGCGCTCGACGTCGCGCTCCTGCAACCAGCGGTACTCGTGCCCGCGCGGGATCCAGATCGGCAGGTCGTTCCACGGCTCCACCCCGGCGGCGAGGATCGGCGCCGGCGGCGTCCACCGCAGCGTCGCGTCCGACCCGGTCGCCGCCACCACCGCGTCGAGCAGCTCACCCATCGTCGTGTGCCCGCTCCGACTCACCACGTTGTACGCTCCGCCGACGCCCTCGACGCCCCGGTCCAGCAGCCAACCCGCCAGGTCGCGGACGTCCACGTACTGCACCGGGAGATCCGGTGGCCCGGGGGCCAGCACGTCCCCGCCCCGGGCGACCCGGTGCAACCACCACGGCAGCCGCCCGATGTCCTCCCCCGGCCCGAGGATCAGGCCGGCCCGCACCAGCAACGCCCGCTCGCCGAACACCTCCACGGCGGCCCGCTCCCCGCCGGCCTTGTTGCGCGGATAGTCGCCGTCGTCCGCGTCCGGCTCGGCCGCGACGGTCGGCGCCTCCTCCCCGGTGCCCGGCCCGGCCGTCGGCGCGTACACCGAGCCGCTGGAGACGTAGACGTAGTGCGGCACCGCACCGGTCAGGGCCCGAGCCGCGTCCCGCACGGCCCGGGGCGCGCCGTCCCAGGTGTCCACCACCAGGTCCCACTCGCCGCCGGCGAGCGCCGCCAAGCCGCCGGGCTCGTCGCGGTCACCCCGCAACCGGTGTACGCCGGCCGGCACCTCGCCGTGCACACCCCGGTTGAAGACGGTCACCGCCCAGCCACGGCGGACCGCCTCGGCCACCACCGCCCCACCGACGAAACCCGTGCCACCCAGCATCAACAGTCGCATCGCCCCACCCTGCCCCCGGAACCCCGGTCCGGGCGGACTGTTCACGGTGAGCGGATCTGCCAACGGCAGAACCCACCCGTTCCTCCCACCGTCCGCCCGCCGCTCACCCCGTTGATCATGAAGTTGGCGGCACTCGATGTCCGTTTCGTCACCGCCAACCTCATGGTCAACGGGGTGAGCGGTCGGAGCGTCGGGCGGGGCGCGGAGCCTTCCGTGTGCCGATCTTGCACTTGGCGCCGCTGGAACGTCGGTTTCGCACCGAATGGGCGGTCCGCAACTGCAAGATCGACGGTCGGGGTGTCGGGGGCAGTTCCCGCGTGGGGTGGGATGTCTGGTTTCGGGGTGGTGGGGGGCACGCTGGCGGTGGAATGGGTCGGGGGGTCGCGGCGTTGTATCCCGGTGCAC
>NZ_JBNCLA010000005.1:0-197154 GCF_049841835.1 Micromonospora sp. DT227
AGCGCCGATGGTACTGCACTCGGGAGGGTGTGGGAGAGTAGGACACCGCCGGACAATCTTCCAGTTCAGGGCCACCCTTCGGGGTGGCCCTGAACTGCGTTTCACCGACGCTGCACGCCCTCGCGGATCTCCCGGAACAACGTGGCGGCGTCGTCGACCGCCCGGCCGGGGAACATCCCCATCGCCACGCTGCCGTGATCGGCCCAGCCGCACACCGCGAAGTCACCGCCGTCGCCGCTCGTGGTGCCGCACTTCATCACGCCGCCCAGCCGGCCGGCGTCGACCTCGCGTACCGCCGAGACCTTGCCGGTCTCGTCGGCCATCAGGCCGAAGAGCGTGTCCAGGTCCCGTTCGGGCTGCCAGAGCAGTGTGGTGCCGCCGAACAGCAGCACCGACCGCTTCGCGTCCGCCGGATCCGAGTAGACCGCGCCGAAGCTGCGGTCCAGGTCGATGTCGGCGGCGAATCCGTCGCGCAGGTACTCGGCCGTGCTGCGGGCCCGGTCGCTGTCGTCCCGGGTGAGCCCGGCCACCCCGGGCGGCTGGGTCAGCTCGGTGTCCTTCTGCTGGAGCACCCGCCAGCCGCCCAGGCCGAGCGCGCCGGCGCCGGCGAGGCCGGCCGCCAGGACCGCGGCCAGCACGACCTTTCGACGTCGCGAGACGGGCCGTCGTTCGGGTTCCAGCGCGGGGTCGCGGCGGCTCAGTCGGATCGGCTCGTCGGTCAGCTCGACCGGACCGTGACCCCCGTCGACCTGACGCTCGGTGAGATGCGCGTCGGACATGTCCGCCACCGTACGCGAATCACCGGTGGCGCACGTCAGGTCTCCGGAAGCGCTCCGTAGACTTTGAGAGTGACCGAGAGACTGGATGCCCGACGCCCCGACGCCCCGACCCTTGCCGGCCAGTACCAGCCCGGCGAGGTAGAGCAGCGACGGTACGAGCAGTGGGTAGCCGGCGGGCACTTCCGGGCGTCGGCGCAGAGTGACAAGCCGCCGTTCGCCATCGTCATCCCGCCGCCGAACGTCACCGGCTCGCTGCACATGGGCCACGCGTTCGAGCACACGCTGATGGACGCGCTCACCCGGCGCAAGCGGATGCAGGGCTTCGAGGCGCTCTGGCTGCCCGGCATGGATCACGCCGGCATCGCCACCCAGAACCTGGTCGAGCGGCAGCTCGCCGGTGAGGGGCTGTCCCGCCACGATCTCGGGCGGGAGAAGTTCGTCGAGCGGGTCTGGCAGTGGAAGGCCGAGTCCGGCGGCGCGATCCTGGGCCAGATGCGCCGGCTCGGCGACGCGGTCGACTGGGACCGGGAGCGCTTCACCATGGACGACGGCCTTTCCCGGGCCGTGCAGACCATGTTCAAGAAGCTCTTCGACGACGGGCTGATCTACCGGGCCAACCGGATCATCAACTGGTGCCCGCGCTGCCTCACCGCGCTCTCCGACATCGAGGTCGAGCACACCGACGACGAGGGCGAGCTGGTCTCGATCCGCTACGGCGACGAGGTCGTGGTGGCCACCACCCGGGCCGAGACGATGCTCGGCGACACCGCGGTCGCGGTGCACCCGGACGACGAGCGGTACCAGCACCTGATCGGGACCGAGGTGGCGCTGCCGCTCACCGACCGGCGCATCCCGATCGTCGCGGACGAGCACGTCGACCCGAGCTTCGGCACCGGCATGGTCAAGGTGACCCCGGCGCACGACCCGAACGACTTCGAGATCGGGCAGCGGCACGACCTGCCCTCGCTGACGATCATGGACGAGCGTGGTGTGATCACCGCGCCGGGGCCGTTCCAGGGCCTGGACCGGTACGAGGCCCGCCCGGCGATCGTGGCGGCACTGCGCGAGCAGGGCCGGATCGTGGCCGAGAAGCGGCCGTACCTGCACGCGGTGGGGCACTGCTCGCGGTGCAAGACGACAGTCGAGCCGCGCCTGTCGTTGCAGTGGTTCGTCAACACCGGGCCGCTGGCCAAGGCGGCCGGCGACGCGGTGCGGGACGGCCGGGTGAAGGTCGAGCCGGCCGAGCTGGCCAAGCGCTACTTCGCCTGGGTGGACAACATGCACGACTGGTGCATCTCCCGCCAGCTCTGGTGGGGCCACCGCATCCCGGTCTGGTACGGCCCGGCCGGCGAGATCGTCTGCGTCGGGCCGGACGAGGCCGCCCCCACCGGCGAGGGCTGGCACCAGGACGAGGACGTGCTGGACACCTGGTTCTCCAGCGGCCTCTGGCCGTTCTCCACGCTCGGCTGGCCGGAGCAGACGCCGGACCTGGCCAAGTTCTACCCGACCAGTGTGCTGGTCACCGGCTACGACATCCTGTTCTTCTGGGTCGCCCGGATGATGATGTTCGGCCTGTACGCGATGGACGGCGTCCAGCCGTTCGACGTGGTGGCGCTGCACGGCATGGTCCGCGACGAGCACGGCAAGAAGATGTCGAAGTCGTTCGGCAACGTGGTCGACCCGCTGGACTGGATCGACCGGTTCGGCGCCGACGCCACCCGGTTCACGCTGGCCCGCGGCGCCAACCCGGGCCAGGACGTGCCGGTCAGCGAGGAGTGGTGCCAGGGCTCCCGCAACTTCTGCAACAAGCTGTGGAACGCCACCCGGTTCGCGCTGCTCAACGGCGCGCACACCGACGGTCCGCTGCCGGCGGCCGGTGAGCTGTCGACCGTCGACAGGTGGATCCTGTCCCGGTTGGCGCACGTCACCGCCGAGGTGGACGAGCAGTTCGAGGCGTACGAGTTCGCCAAGGTCTGCGACCTGCTGTACCACTTCGCCTGGGACGACGTCTGCGACTGGTACGTGGAGCTGAGCAAGTCGGTGCTCGCCGAGGGCGGGCCGGCGGCCGACGCCACCCGCCGGGTGCTGGGCCACGTGCTGGACCAGTTGCTGCGGTTGCTGCACCCGGTGATCCCGTTCGTCACCGACGAGCTGTGGGCCGCGTTGACCGGCGCGGAGACGCTGCTGGCGGCCCGGTGGCCGGCGGTGGACCGTACCGGGATCGACGACGCCGCGGAGGCGGAGGTCGCCACGTTGCAGCGGGTGGTGACCGAGGTCCGCCGGTTCCGTTCGGACCAGGGGCTGCGGCCGACCCAGCGGGTCGCCGCCCGGCTCGACGGCCTGGCCGGCGCAGGTGTCGCGGCGCACGAGCCGCTGATCCGGTCGCTCGCCCGGCTCGACGCGCCCGGCGACGACTTCCAGGCCAGCGCCACGTTGGCCATGCCCGGCGAGGTGAGCGTCGCGCTCGACACCCGCGGCGCGATCGACGTGGCGGCCGAGCGTGCCCGGCTCACCAAGGACCGCGCGGCGGCCGAGAAGGAAGCCACCCAGGCGCGGGCGAAGTTGAACAATCCGGCGTTCGTCGGCAAGGCGCCCGAGCCGGTGGTCGCGAAGATCCGTGAGCGGCTGGCGGTGGCCGAGACGGACCTGGCCCGGATCGACGCCGCCCTGGAGGCCCTGCCCTCATGAGCGACCGTACCGACCACGCCGCGTTCGTCGAGGTGGAGGCCGCGCTGAACGCGCGCGGCTTCACCCGGATGCGGTTCGAGCTGGAGAAGATCGAGAGCCTGCTGGACCTGCTCGGCAGCCCGCAGCGGGCGTACCCGTCGATCCACCTGACCGGCACCAACGGCAAGACCTCGACGGCCCGGATGATCGATTCGCTGTTGCGGGCGTTCGGGCTGCACACCGGGCGTTACACCAGCCCGCACCTGGAGACCGTCCGGGAGCGGATCAGCCTGGACGGCGAGCCGGTGAGCGAGGAACGGTTCGTCTCCACGTACCGGGAGATCGCGCCGTTGGCCGAGCTGGTCGACCAGCGTTCCGCCGAGCCGCTGACGTACTTCGACCTGACCACGGCGCTGGCGTTCGCCACGTTCGCCGACGCCCCGGTCGACGTGGCGGTGGTGGAGGTCGGGCTGGGCGGCGCGGAGGACGCGACGAACGTGATCCAGGCCGGCGTCGCGGTGATCACGCCGATCGGGTTGGACCACACCGAGTGGCTGGGCGACACGATCGAGGACATCGCGCTGCACAAGGCGGGCATCATCCACCCGGGCGCCACGGTGATCGCCGCGGCGCAGGAGGAGGAGGCGGCCCGGCCGATCCTGGAACGCTGCGCCGAGGTCAACGCCACGGTCGCCCGCGAGGGCGCCGAGTTCGGGGTGATGCGCCGGGCGGTCGCCGTCGGTGGTCAGGTGCTGACCATCCAGGGCCTGGGCGGGGTGTACGAGGAGATCTTCATTCCGCTGCACGGCGCGCACCAGGCGCAGAACGCGGCCGTGGCGCTGGCCGCGGTGGAGGCGTTCCTGGGGGCCGGCGCGCGGCGGCAGCTCGACGTCGAGGCGGTGCGGGAGGGCTTCGCCGCGACCAGCTCCCCGGGCCGGTTGGAGCGGGTGCGTACCGCGCCGACGGTGCTGCTCGACGGCGCGCACAACCCGCACGGGATGGCCGCCACCGTGGCCGCGCTCCAGGAGGAGTTCGCGTTCAGCAAGCTCGTCGGCGTGCTGGCGGTGCTCGGCGACAAGGACGCGGCGGGCCTGCTCGAACTGCTGGAGCCGGTGCTGGACACGATCGTGGTCGCGGAGAACAGCTCGCCCCGGGCGATGCCTGTCGACGAGCTGGCCGAGCTGGCCCGGGAGGTCTTCGGGCCGGACCGGGTGCAGGTGACCCGGGACATGCCCGATGCCATCGAGGCGGCGGTGGCGGAGGCCGAGTCCGACGTGCCGGGCGAGCTGGCCGGGGTGGGCGTGCTGATCACCGGTTCGGTGGTGACCGTGGCCGACGCCCGCCGGCTGCTCAAGCGATGACCGGCCCGGAGCAGCGCCCGGACGCGCAGCCGGGGCCGGAGCAGTCGGGGTCGGAGCAGTCGGGGTCGGAGCAGTCGGGCGGAGTCCGCCGCTCCGGGCTGCGCAACCCGGACCGGGCGGTACGCGGGCTGGGTGCCGGCACGCTCGCGCTGGAGGCGCTGGTGCTGCTGCTGGCGATCCAGCCGATCCGGGTGGTCGGCGGTGACCTGGGCGGCGCCGCGATCGGCGTGATCGTCGCGCTGGCGGTGGCCTGTGTGGTGCTGGCCGGCATGATGCGCCGCCCCTGGGCCTGGCACGCCGGCACCGTGCTCCAGGGCCTGCTGCTGCTCTCCGGGCTGCTGCACTGGTCGCTGTTCGGGCTCGGCGTGATCTTCGCGTTGGTGTGGGCGTACGCGCTGCACGTGCGGCGGGTCATCCTCGGCTGAGCGCTGCCACGGGTTAAGCGGGGGCCCTTCCTCTACCGAATGCGTTAAGAAGGGGCCCCGCCTTGCACCTCAGGCGTCGGCGAGGGTGCGCCACTGGGTGAGGGCGACGCCGTGCCCGTCGGGGTCGCGGAAGGCAGCGGCCCAGACCTCCAGCTTGGTGCCCCGGTTGACCACCCGCGGGGCGTACGTGAAGCGCACGCCGGACTCGCGCAGCCGCTCGTACGCCGCCTGGATGTCGTCGACCTCCAGGTTGACGTGCACCAGCCGGCGGCTGATCGGGGCGGCCCCGGTCACCCGGCGCAGCACCAGCCGGGTCGGCCCGGAGGAGAGCACGGCGTTGCCCTCGCCCCGGTCCATCTCGTCGAAGCCCAGCTCCCGGTAGAAGTCGAGGGACCGGTCCAGGTCGGTGACGAGCAGCGTGATGCCGACCCCGCTGATCGGGCTGGCCAGCTCGTCCGGCTCGGCGTCGCCGACCGGGCCGAAGATGGCCTCGTCCAGCTCCTGCGGGGTGGGCGTGGTGGCGGACCCCGGAGCGTCCAACGGCACGTCGATCGACTCCACCGGGACCGTGGCCGGGTCCTGCTCCTCGGCCGGCGGGCGGGGCGCCGGCGCGCGGCGCGGGAGCGGGCCGAGGGCGGTCGGCTCGACCACTTGCCCCTCCAGCACGACCGGGCCGCCGGGCCGCTGGTGCATCACCACCGGCTCGCGCTCCTCGCCGCGCAGCGTGACGTCGTCCAGCAGTGGGTCCGGTGCGGGCGGGTAGTCGTCGCGGAAGTCGTCCTCCGGGGCGCGCCCGGCCCACGGCGGCGCCTCCTGCCCGAAGAGCGGCTCGTCGAGCGGCTGTTCCGGCCCGGCGTACTCGGGCGGCAGGTCGGCGACCGTGGCGGCGTTCTCGGCGTGGGTGGGCACCTCGTCCCAGAGCACCCGGACGTGGCGCTGGTCGTCGAGGGCCACCCGGACCGGCAGCGCCTGGCCGAGCGAGGGCCACTTGGCCACCGGCACCCGGGGCTCGATGATCTTCTTGGAGCGGGGCGGCAGCCCGGGGGCGTCGATCACCAGTTGCAACTCGCAGCGACCGAACGCGTACTGCGTGGGTGGCTCGGACGCGCTGTGCACGTGCCCCAGGCCGACCACCCAGGTGCGGCCACCGCCGCGCACCGTGGCCAGGGCTATCGCGAGCACCAGCAGCGCGACGCCGAGCGCCACGATCGCCCAACTGGTCATGCCGAGCCCGAACAGGGTCACGAAGGCGGCGACGGTGCCCAGCACCGCGCCGATCAGTTTGCGTACCGGCGCGATGGTGCGGTTCCCGCCATTCGCCACAGTGGACCTCCCAGGGGTTCCAAGGCCAGGCTAGGCCGCCGCGGCGGGCCAGGGAAGACGCAGCCGCCGCGCCGGCGCCGGGACCGGGTCGCTACGCTGACCGTACCCAGCCTGACCCCGGTTCGTGCACAGGAGGAAACCAGCGTGTCCAGCAGCAGCCCGGCAGAGCGGACGCTCGTACTGATCAAGCCCGACGCGGTGCGCCGCGGTCTGGTGGGGGAGATCCTGTCCCGTTTCGAGCGCAAGGGCCTGCGGATCGACGCGCTGGTGAGCCGGACCATCGACGGCGACTTCGCCGACCAGCACTACGCCGAGCACGTCGACAAGCCGTTCTACCCGCCGCTGAAGACGTTCATGACCGGCGGCCCGCTGGTGGCCCTGGTGCTCTCCGGCGACCAGGTGATCGAGGTGGTGCGCGGCATGATCGGCAGCACCGACGGTCGCAAGGCCGCCGCCGGCACCATCCGTGGCGACCTGTCGCTGTCGAACCGGGAGAACCTGGTGCACGCCTCCGACTCGACGGACAGCGCCAAGAGCGAGATCGCGCTCTGGTTCCCCGAGCTGGACTGACCGCGGCCCGACCGGCGCGGGCCCGTCCGGTTCAGCCGGCGACCCGGGTGAGCTTGTCGGGGTTGCCGACCAGGTAGACGCCGGTGATCCGGCCGCCGGCCGCGGCGACCCCGAGCGTGTAGCAGGCGCCGTCCGGCCAGCTCAGCACCAGCGCCGGCGCGCCGTTGAGCTCGACCGACGCGATCCGCACCCCGGGCCGCCGGCGGCCGTACACCCCGGCGAAGAAGCGGGCGATCCGGTCCGCGCCGTACAGCGGTTTGCGGGCCGCGCGGATCCGCCCGCCGCCGTCGGACCAGGCGGTGGCGTCGGCCGCGACCAGATCGGTCAGCCGGGCCAGGTCACCGTCGCGCGCCGCGGCGAGGAACGCGTCGAGCAGTCGGCGCTGCTCGGCCGGGCCGGCGGTGAAGCGCCGCCGCTGCTCGGTCAGCCGGGCCGCCGCGCGGTGGTGCAGCTGGCGGCAGTCCGCCGCCGACCGGTCCAGGATGTCGCCGATCTCCGCGTACGGCAGCGCGAACGCGGTGTGCAGCACGTAGACCGCCCGCTCCGGCGGGGTGAGCTGTTCCAGCAGGTGCAGCAGGGCGGTGGAGACCGTCTCCCGCAGCTCGACGGTCTCCAGCGGCCCGAACGGCGACGGGTCGGTGGGCACCGGCTCGGGCAGCCACGGGCCGACGTACGTCTCCCGGGCGGCCTGCCGGGCGCGCAGCCGGTCCAGCGCCAGCCGGGTCACCACCCGGGACAGGTAACGGCGCGGTTCGGTGACCGTTTCCCGGTCCACGCCGAGCCAGCGCAGGTACGCCTCCTGGAGCACGTCCTCGGCGTCGTGCAGGCTGCCCAGCAGCCGGTAGGCCAGCCCGAGCAGCATCGGCCGGTGCGCGGTGAGCGCACCGGCCGACTCCGCCGCCGGCGTGGCGGTCACACCTCGCGCGGTGGCTGGGTCCGACTGCTGATCACGATTCGGTTCCACACGTTGATTGTGGCGATCGCGACGACGAGGTCCGCCAGCTCCTTCTCCGACCAGACCTTCGCGGCGGCGTCCCACACGTCGTCCGGCACGCCGTGCTCGCCGAGCCGGGTGACCGCGTCGGTCAGCGCCAGCGCGGTCCGCTCCCGCTCGTCGAAGAACGACGGCGCCTCCCGCCAGGCCGCCACCGCGAACAGCCGCCGGCTGTCCTCCCCGGCGGCCAGCGCGTCCCGGGTGTGCATGTCCACGCAGAACGCGCAGCCGTTGAGCATCGACGCCCGCACCTTCACCAGCTCCAGCACGGTGTGGTCCAGGTTGCCCCGGATGTAGGTCTCCAGCCCGAGCACCGCCCGGTACGCCTCCGGCGCCACCGTCGCCAGGTTGATCCGGCTCATCGTCTTCTCCCTCGTGTCGTCGCTACGCCCACACGACGGATCCGACCCCGGCCGGTGTGACGCCCCGACGGTGTGACGCCGGTCATGCGAGGTGTGAGGAGGGGCCCCCGCCAATCCGTATGCGTTAACCGGGGGCCCCTCCTTACTCGGAGGCGGCGGGGTGGGCGGGGAGGGTAGGCTGGGGCGTACAGGCGTCGACCCGGCCATCACCGGCGAGCCTCCGGAAGAACGGTCGGGCAACCGGCTCAGTAGAACCGGACGGGACGGCCCGTCACAGCCGACCAACGAGCGGGCGGTCGCACCTCGACCGCCAAGCGGGGTGGTACCGCGGACCACCCGGGGGCGTCGTTCCAGGCGTACCCGGAAAGGTTCGTCCTCGCAGACCCACCGACGAGTGAGCTGCGCGAGGAGAGCGACCCCCGATGGCCTATCCGTTGCACGACCCGACCGGCGCCGGTGTCCCGGCGAGCCCGGACCTGCCCGCGGTCGAGCGTCGGGTGCTTGAGCACTGGACCGCCGACAAGACCTTCGAGGCGAGCCTGGAAGCCCGCCCCGCCGGAGACGACGGCAAGAACGAGTACGTCTTCTACGACGGCCCGCCGTTCGCCAACGGCCTGCCGCACTACGGCCACCTCTTCACCGGTTACGTCAAGGACGTGGTGCCGCGCTACCAGACCATGCGCGGGCGGCACGTCGAGCGCCGGTTCGGCTGGGACTGCCACGGGCTGCCGGCCGAGGTGGTGGCCGAGAAGCAGCTCGGCATCACCAGCAAGGCGGAGATCCTCGACCTCGGCGTGGCGCGGTTCAACGACGCCTGCCGGGCCAGCGTGCTGGAGTTCACCCAGGACTGGGAGCGCTACGTCACCCGGCAGGCCCGCTGGGTCGACTTCGCCAACGACTACAAGACGCTCGACCTGGACTACATGGAAAGCGTCATGTGGGCCTTCAAGACGCTGCACGACAAGGGCCTGGTCTACGAGGGCTTCCGGGTGCTGGCGTACTGCTGGCGGTGCGAGACCCCGCTGTCGAACACCGAGACCCGGATGGACGACGTCTACCGGGACCGGCACGACCCGACGCTGACCGTGTGGTTCGAGCTGACCGCCGACGAGAACGCGCCGGAGCCGCTGCGCGGGCCGGTCAAGCTGGGCGTCTGGACCACCACGCCGTGGACGCTCCCGTCGAACCTGGCGCTCGCCGTCGGCCCCGACATCGAGTACGCGGTGCTGGACCGCGACGGCGAGCGGTACGTCGTCGGCGCGGCCCGGCTCGGCGCGTACGCCAAGGAGCTGGAGGGGTACCAGCAGGTCGGCACCGTGCACGGCCGGGACCTGGTCGGTCGCCGCTACACGCCGCTCTACGACTTCCTGGTCGAGCCGGCCGGGCCGAACGCCTACCAGGTGCTCGGCGCGGAGTTCGTGACCACCGAGGACGGCACCGGGATCGTCCACCTGGCGCCCGCGTTCGGCGAGGACGACCAGAACACCTGCAACGCGGCCGGTATCCCGACGGTGGTCACCGTGGACGACCACACCCGGTTCACCGCCTTGGTCCCGCCGTACCAGGGCGAGCAGGTCTTCGACGTGAACAAGCCGGTTATCCGGGAGCTGAAGGAGCGGGGGGTGGTGTTGCGGCAGGACGTCTACACCCACTCGTACCCGCACTGCTGGCGCTGCGACACGCCGCTGGTCTACAAGGCGGTGTCGTCGTGGTTCGTCGCGGTGACGCGGTTCCGGGACCGGATGGTCGAGCTGAACCAGCAGATCAACTGGACGCCGGGGCACATCAAGGACGGCTCGTTCGGCAAGTGGCTGGCCAACGCCCGGGACTGGTCGATCAGCCGGAACCGGTTCTGGGGCTCGCCGATCCCGGTGTGGCGCTCCGACGACCCGACCTATCCGCGCGTCGACGTGTACGGGTCGCTGGACGACATCGAGCGCGACTTCGGCGTACGCCTGACCGACCTGCACCGGCCGGCGGTGGACGACCTGGTCCGTCCCAACCCGGACGACCCGACGGGCAGGTCGATGATGCGCCGGGTGCCGGAGGTGCTGGACTGCTGGTTCGAGTCCGGCTCGATGCCGTTCGCCCAGGTGCACTACCCGTTCGAGAACCGGGACTGGTTCGAGCACCACTACCCGGGCGACTTCATCGTCGAGTACATCGGGCAGACCCGCGGCTGGTTCTACACCATGCACGTGCTGGCCACCGCGCTGTTCGACAGGCCGGCGTTCCGCAACTGCCTGAGCCACGGCATCCTGCTCGGCTCCGACGGGCGCAAGATGTCCAAGAGCCTGCGCAACTACCCGGACGTCTACCACGTCTTCGACGCGTACGGGTCGGACGCGATGCGGTGGATGCTGATGTCGTCGCCGGTGCTGCGCGGCGGGGACATGGCGGTCACCGAGTCGGGCATCCGGGACGCGGTGCGTCAGGTGCTGCTGCCGCTGTGGAACGTGTGGTATTTCTTCACGCTCTACGCCAACGCGGACGGCTACCAGGCGCGTCGGCGCACCGACTCGACGAACGTGCTCGACCGGTACGTGCTGGCGAAGACGAACGAGCTGGTGGCGACCGTCGGCGCGCAGATGGACGCGTACGACATCTCCGGCGCGTGCGCCACCGTCCGGTCCTACCTGGACGCGCTGACCAACTGGTACGTGCGTCGCTCGCGGGACCGGTTCTGGGCCGGCGACGTGGACGCGTTCGACACGCTCTCGACCGTGCTGGAGACGCTCTGCCGGGTGGTGGCGCCGTTGGCGCCGCTGACCGCCGAGGAGATCTGGCGCGGGCTGACCGGCGAGCGGTCGGTGCACCTGACCGACTGGCCGTCGGCGGACGAGTTCCCGGCCGACCACGAGCTGGTCTCCGCGATGGACAACGTCCGGGCGGTCGCCTCGGCGGCGCTGTCGCTGCGCAAGGCGAAGGGCCTGCGGGTCCGGCTGCCGCTGGCGACGCTGACCGTGGCCTCGCCGGTCGCCGACCAGCTCCGGCCGTTCGCCGAGCTGGTCGCCGACGAGGTCAACGTGAAGGAGGTCGTGCTCACCGGCGAGGTGGCGGCCTACTGCCAGCAGGTGCTGACCGTGGTGCCGCGGGCGCTCGGCCCGCGCGTCGGCAAGGCGGTCCAGCAGGTGATCAAGGCGGTCAAGTCGGGGGAGTGGGAACTCGTCGACGGCGCCCCGGTCGCCGCCGGGGTCACCCTGGCCGAGGGCGAGTACGAGCTGCGGCTGGTCGCCGCCGACGCCGAGCACTCCGCGCCGCTGCCCGGCGGGGAGGGCGTGGTCGTGCTGGACACCGAGGTCACGCCGGAACTGGCCGCCGAAGGGCTGGCCCGGGACGTGGTCCGGGTGGTGCAGCAGGCCCGCCGGGACGCCGACCTGGACATCTCGGACCGGATCACGGTGGCGGTGTCGGCGTCCGAGGAGGTGCGCGCGGCGGTCGCCGCGTACACGGACTTCGTGGCGCGGGAGGTGCTGGCGGAGAGCATCGACTTCGTCGAGGGCCTCGACGGCTTCGCCGGCGAGGTCGGCGACGGCGAGCGCGTGGTGGTCAGCGTCCGCCGCGTGTGAGGTGTAAGGCGGGGCCCCTTGTTAACGCCTTCGGTAGAGAAGGGGCCCCGTCTCACCCGACGCACCGGCGGGTGGACTGCCCGCCACCCGCTCGGCCGGGGGTGGCGGCGTCGGCTACCGTGACAGCGCCTGTTCCGCGTACGACCGCCGGAGGACCCGTGCCCCTGCTCTACACCATCGGCAAGCTCACCGTGGCGCCCACGCTCCGGTTGGCCTTCCGTCCCCACGTGGAGGGGTTGGAGCACATCCCGGCGACCGGCGGTGCGATCTTCGCGGGCAACCACCTCTCCGTCGCGGACGAGCTGCTGCTCGGCACCGTGGTGCCCCGCCACCTGGCCTTCTGGGCCAAGTCGGAGTACTTCAACGGCACCGGGGTGAAGGGCGGCTTCTCCAAGTTCGTGCTCACCGGGCTGGGCGCGATCCCGGTCGAGCGGGCCGGCGGTCGGGCGGCGCTGTCCGCGTTCGACGCGGCCATCCCGGTGCTCCAGGCCGGTGACCTGGTCGCGGTCTATCCGGAGGGCACCCGCTCGCCGGACGGGCGCCTCTACCGCGGGCGCACCGGCGCGGCCCGGCTGGCGGTGGCCGCCGGCGTGCCGATCATCCCGGTCGGCGTCACCGGCACCGACAAGGCCCAGCCGATCGGGACGCGGGTGCCCCGCCCCGGTCGCGCCAAGATCACCATCAAGTTCGGCAAGCCGCTGGACTTCACCGGCCGGCCCGACGACCGGACGTCGCTGCGGACCATGACCGACGAGCTGATGACCGAGATCCAGAAGCTCACCGGCCAGGAGTACGTCCCGCGCTACGCGCCGAAGCGCGCCGAGCAGACGCCGGGCGAGTCGCCCGCCTGACCCGGCCCCGGGTCAGGACTTCTTCGGGACCACCACCTGCTCCCGCAGCTCGTTCAGCAGCCGGCCGCTGTCGTCCACCGACAGTCGGGTGAACACGCCCGTGGTCAGACTGCCGTAGTCGACCGAGGTGCACACCACCACCGCGTCGTCGTCCGTCCGGCCGACCGCGCAGCGCTCGTACCGGCCCCGCACACCGGTGTCCACGCTGACCGAGGCTTGCAGGGCGTAGTCGCCGGCCAGGCGCTTCAGCTCGGCCTCGGCGTCGGACTCCGGGGTCAACCGGAAGCCGGTGCTGCCGAAGAGGGTCACCCGCTTGCCGTCGTCGGTGGCGTAGATGCCGGCGAACGTGTCCTCGGCGAGCAGGTCCGCCTGGCGTACCTGGCTCTTCAACTCCTCGGCGGCGGCCCGGCTGCGCTCGTCCTGACGCAACTGCATCGAGTCGAGCTGGTCCGGGAGGCTGGCGCTGGCCGGATACTGGCTGGACAGCGGCTGGACCCACCACAGCGGGACGCCGCAGCAGCAGGCCACGGAGAGCAGCAGCACCCAGGGCCAGCGGCGCCGCCGGCGTCGCGGCGCGTACCCCTTGGGCGCCTGCCACCCGGGCGGCGGCGCGACCGGCGGCGGAGTCCCGCCCCGGCGCTGCTTCGGCGGTCGGGCCTGCTTCGGTGCCCGGGGAGCGACCACCGGGGCCGGTGGCGGAGTGTGCGCCGGCGGTGACACCGGGCGGGCGGCGGGTGACGCCGGGTACGGCGGCGTGTGCGCGGGTGGCGAGACCGGCCGGGCGGCCGGCGGCCCCGGGTACGGCGGGGCGGGCGCCGGCGGTGACACCGGCCGCACGCCCGGCGGCGGGGCGGGGTGCGGCGCCGGGTGCGCCGGCCAGGGCGCGGTGTACGGCATGGTCGCCGGTGGCGCCGGCAGATCGGCCGAGTGGAGGTCCCAGCCGGTGGTGTCCACGCCCGCCCACGGGTCGACCGGGGTGGCGTGCTCGGGGGAGCTGACCGGCGGTACCGGGGTGGGCTCGGCCGACTCGCCCCAGCCGCGCCGGCGCGGCGGCGGGGGCGGAACCGCGGCGGAGCCGCTCCACCGCGGCGCCGGCGGCTCGACGCGGGTCGGCGGTGACCCGTTCTCGACCCGGGTGGCGTTCGGCCCCGGCTCGATGCGGGTGGCGTTCGGGCCGGTCTCGATGCGGGTGGCGTTCGGGCCGGTCTCCATGCGGGCGGCGTCCGGCGCGTTCTCGACCCGGGTGGGGTGCGGGCCGTCCTCGACCCGGGTGGGTGCCGGTTCCGGTGGCGGTGGGGTGGCGCGGCCGGGCACGGCCGCGGAGCCGCGGGCCCGGCCGACCGGTACGGCCGGCACTGCCGGGGTGGCGTCGGTGCCGGTGCCGGTGCCGGTGCCGGAGGTTGGCGGCGCCTGGTGTTCCGCGTCGGTGTCGGGCGTCGGCGGCGCGTCGCGCTCTGCCCCGGTCCCGACGGCGCTGGTCCCGACGGCGCTGGTCCCGACGGCGCTGGTCCCGACGGCGCTGGCCCCGACGGCGCTGGTTCCGACGGCGCTGGTCCCGACGGGTTCGGTCCCGAGAGTGTCGGTTCCGACGGCGCTGGTTCCGACAGCGTCGGTTCCAGCGGGGCTGGTCCCGGCGGCGTCGGTCCCGGCGGCGTCATCGTCGGCCGAGGTGTCCGAGGTTGCCGAGGCGTTCGCTGCCTCCGACGGCGTCGAGGCGTTCGAAGGGTCGGGGACCTGCGAGGTGGCTCCCGCGGTGACCGGCTCCCCGGCCCCGGCGATGGGGGCCTCGTCGGGCGCCGCCACCAGCGGCACCCCGGTCTCCGGTGCGTCGGGTGGAGACGGCGCGTCGGGTGGGGACGGCGGGGTGGTGGCCTGGGCGTCGGCCGGCGTCGGTACGGCGGTCGACGGCTCGGTGACGGCTGGCCCATCGGCCCCGTCGGCCGGCCGGCCCGCCTCCGGCTGCGGCTGCGACATCGCGGCAATCTCCTCTCGCGCCCGTTGCGAGGTTAGTACCGCCCCGCCACCCCCGACGAATCCCCGCCTCCGCCCGCCAGCCCGATGATCAAGGAGTTCGTGTCGGCCCAGGGCCCGGATCCGCGCGCCAACTCCTTGATCAACGGGGACGGGGCCGGGGGGAACGGTGCCGGTGGGGGAGGGCGGGGTGGGGGACCGCGTATCCTTGGGCATCATGAGTGCCCCGTCGACGACGCCGCGCCCGGTCGCGGCCAATTCCGTGTGGCCCCGGCTGGAGCCGCTGCTGCCCCAGGTGACCAAGCCCATCCAGTACGTCGGGGGCGAGTTGGGCGCGGTGGTCAAGGACTGGGACGCGGCGACCGTCCGCTGGGCGCTGATGTACCCGGACGCCTACGAGGTGGGCCTGCCCAACCAGGGCGTGCAGATCCTCTACGAGGTGCTCAACGAGCTGCCCGACGTGCTCGCCGAGCGTACGTACGCGGTCTGGCCGGACCTGGAGGCGCTGATGCGCGCCCACGGCGTCCCGCAGTTCACCGTCGACGCGCACCGCGCGGTACGTGACTTCGACGTGTTCGGCGTCTCGTTCTCCACCGAGCTGGGCTACACCAACCTGCTCACCGCGATCGACCTGGCCGGCATTCCGCTGCTCGCCGCCGACCGCACCGACGCCGACCCGGTGATCGTGGCCGGTGGGCACGCCGCGTTCAACCCGGAGCCGATCGCCGACTTCGTCGACGCCGCGGTGCTCGGCGACGGCGAGGAGGCGGTGCTGGAGATCACCGCCATCGTCCGGGAGTGGAAGGCCGAGGGCTCCCCGGGTGGCCGGGACGAGCTGCTGCTGCGGCTGGCCCGCACCGAGAGCGTCTACGTGCCGCGCTTCTACGACGTCGACTACCTGCCCGACGGCCGGATCCAGCGGGTCGTGCCGAACCGCCCGGACGTGCCGTTCCGGGTGCACAAGCGCACCACGATGGATCTGGACGCGTGGCCGTACCCGAAGAAGCCGCTGGTCCCGCTCGCCGAGACGGTCCACGAGCGGTACGCGGTGGAGATCTTCCGGGGCTGCACGCGAGGCTGCCGGTTCTGCCAGGCCGGCATGATCACCCGCCCGGTGCGGGAGCGCTCGATCACCACGGTCGGCCAGATGGTGCAGCAGGGGCTGGAGTTCTCCGGCTTCCACGAGGTGGGCCTGCTGTCGCTGTCGTCGGCCGACCACTCCGAGATCGGTGACATGTGCTCCGGCCTGGCCGAGCAGTACGCCGGCACCAACGTCTCGCTGTCGCTGCCGTCGACCCGGGTGGACGCGTTCAACATCGACCTCGCCCAGGAGTTGTCCCGCAACGGGCGGCGGACCGGCCTGACCTTCGCCCCGGAGGGCGGGTCGGAGCGGATCCGCAAGGTGATCAACAAGATGGTGTCGAAGGAAGACCTGATCCGCACCGTGGTCACCGCGTACACCAACGGCTGGCGGCAGGTGAAGCTCTACTTCATGTGCGGCCTGCCCACCGAGACGGACGAGGATGTCCTGGAGATCGCCGACATGGCGCACGAGGTGATCCGGGCCGGCCGTGCGGCCACCGGGTCCAAGGACATCCGCTGCACGGTCTCCATCGGCGGGTTCGTGCCGAAGCCGCACACCCCGTTCCAGTGGGCCTCGATGTCCACGCCCGAGGTCATCGACGGCCGGCTCAAGCTGCTCAAGCAGGCGATCAACAGTGACCGTTCGCTGGGCCGGGCGATCGGCTTCCGCTACCACGACGGCGAGCCGTCGCTGATCGAGGGCCTGCTGTCCCGGGGCGACCGCCGGGTCGGCGCGGTGATCCGCAAGGTCTGGGAGAACGGCGGCCGGTTCGACGGCTGGAGCGAGCACTTCTCGTACCAGCGCTGGGTGGACGCGGCGGCCGAGGCGTTGCCGGCGTTCGGGGTGGACCTCGACTGGTACACCACCCGGGAGCGCGAGGAGTTGGAGGTCCTGCCCTGGGACCACCTCGACTCCGGTCTGGACAAGGACTGGCTCTGGCAGGACTGGCAGGATTCGCTGTCCGAGTACGAGCAGGACGACTGCCGCTGGACGCCCTGCTTCGACTGCGGCGTGTGCCCGTCCATGGACACCGAGATCCAGATCGGCCCGACCGGCCGCAAGCTGCTGCCGCTGACGCCGGTCGGCGGGATGCGGCTGCCCGCGGCGGCCCAGGGCTGAGCCGCACCGACGCGTGACGGAGCGCGGGAACCCCTCGGGGGGCCCGCGCTCCGTCGTGTCACGTGTCGACCGTCGGGCGGTCGGGGCGGGGCTGCCCCGGCTGGTGCTTCCTCGATACGCTGCGTCCGTATTGGACCGGCCGGGCCGGTAGCGGGGGAGGACAGCAGCATGGGCATCACACCGCCGGACACCGGCGACCTGCACGTCAGCGTCGAGGACCTGGACGCCGCCGCCGACTACGTCGAGCGCCTCAAGCAGTACGTCGACGACACCATCGGCTACGAGATGGAACGCATCAAGGAGCGGATGAAGGGCGACAGCAACAACGCCCAGGCGGTGCCGAACGGCACGCCGTTCGGCGCGTACGAGGACGCGCGGATGCAGTGGGCGGCGCTGACCCGGTCGACGGCCAACATGGAGGCCCATCTCAAGGCCATCTCCAGCAAGCTGGCCGGGCTGAAGAAGGGCACCGAGGACATCGCGAAGGCGTTCCGCGACGCCGAGGCCCGCAACGCCGCCAACGGCAAGCAGATCGAGCGGCTGCTGGAGTCCGCGGCGCCGCCGCCCGAGGCGGGGCAGCAGCCCACCTACCCGTACCCGGCCTGAGGGAGAGGCGATCATGGCTGGAGGCACCTGGGAGCGCTGTGTCCGGGAGGTGACGCTCTCCGCGGATCCGGAGACGGTCGGGTCGGTCGGCGTCGGCTGGAGCAACCTCTCCGCCGGGCTCGGCCACCTGCGCGACGCGCTTGTCGGGCGCTCGTTCGTCGGCCCGATCGCGTCCGGTCAGGAACGCCCGCACAGCGGCGGTCTCCCCGGGCTGCTGGCCGGCTGGACGGGCAGCGGCGGTGACGCGTACCGCGAGCACCTGGGCGGCATCGGCAAGGACATCGAGGAGCTGATCACCCACGCCAGTGACGTCAGCGGCGCGCTGTCGCGGATCGAGGGCGACATCCGCAAGGCGGTGGCCAGCATCCCGATCCCGCTGATGGACGACTTCGGCTGGAACGAGTGGAGCCTGCCCGGCGGCACCGAGCTCGACGACGCCCGCGACGGCGAGAGCCAGTCCGGCTTCCTCGCCTCGCTGCGCAGCGACTACCAGCAGAACCAGTCGCTCTACGCCGACGGCGCGTTCCGCGACAAGGCCGACGACCTCGAGGCGACGATGAGGGTCGACGGCAACGCCGACGACCAGAAGCGTGGCGGCTGGTGGGACACCAAGTCGCACCTGGACAACTGGTACCGGGACAACCAGGAGGCGGCCAACAGGGCGATGTCGCCGCTGCCCGCCGCGGTGGAGACCGAACGCCCGAAGCTGGTCGTGCCCCAGCCCTCGGCCAATGACGCGCGTGACGGCTACACGCCCGACAACCGCGTCCCGCCGTCCGGTGTGCCCGACACCGGGTTGCCCGGCGGTGGTGGTGGCGGGGGCGGCAAGGTGCCCTCGCTGGGCAGCACCGGCATCGGTGGTGGCGGCGGTGGCTCGTACGGTGGCGGTTCGTTCTCACCGCCGCCCACCACGGGCGGCGTCGATCTCGGCGGCGGCCAGACCGGCGGTGGGTCGTCCGTCCCGCCGGTCACCGGTGGCGGCTACCCGGGCTCGGGTGACCACGACTACGGCACCGGCCTGGCCGGCGCGGGCGGGCCGGGCACGATCACGACCGGCGGTCCGGGCAGCGCGTTCGGCGGCGGTGGGCTGGGCACCGTCGGTGGTGGTGGCGGGTTCGGCGGCGGCGGCGCCGGGCTGGGCGCCGGTGGTGGTCCCGGCGGTGGTGGTCTCGGCGCGGCCGGCGGGCCGGGCGTGGGTGCGCTGCCCGGGCTGGTCGGCGGCGGCAACGGCAAGGTCCCGCCGCTGACCAGCGCCGCCAGCGCGCTCCGCAACGCGGCCGGCGCGGGTGCCGGCGGGGGCATGATGGGCGGCGGGATGATGGGCGGGCACGGCGGCGCCGGGCACGGCGGGGGCGGTGGCGAGCACTCGTCGTGGTTGACTGAGGACGACGATCCGTGGGGTGCCGGTGACAGTGCGTCCCCGGGCATCCTGCGATGAGGACGGACGGATGAGGGCGCACGTCGCCGCGCTCCGGCCGGTGGCGGCCGGCCTGCTGGCCGGCCTGACGGTGCTGGGCGCGGCCCAACCGGTGGTCGCCGCGCCGCGCCGGGCCGAGCAGTGGTACCTCGACGAGCTGCGCATCGACCGTGCGCATCGGATCTCCACCGGGCGTGGGGTGGTGGTCGGCGTGGTGGACACCGGTGTCGACGCCACCCATCCGGCGCTGCGCGGTCGCGTGCTGCCCGGCGACCGCAGCTACGGCGCCCGGGGCGACGGCCGGGAGGACCCGGACGGTCACGGCACGCACATGGCCGGCATCATCTCGGCGGCGAACGTCGGCGACGGCGTGGACGGCATCGCGCCGGACGCCCGGATCCTGCCCATCAAGCAGGAGCCCGGCCCCGGAACCGTGCCCGACGGCGCGTCCGCCCTGGGCATCCGGATGGCGGTCGACGGGGGCGCGACGGTGCTCAACCTCTCCTTCGGCCGGGCCGGCGCGCCCGACCCGGACGAGGAGGAGGCGATCCGGTACGCGCTGGCGCGCGACGTCGTCGTGGTCGCCGCCGGCGGCAACCGCAAGGCGGGCGACGTGGACATCGCCTCGCCGGCCCGGATCCCCGGCGTGATCGCGGTGACCGGCACCACCCGGGGCGGCGGCTTCTGGTCCGGCTCCGCCCAGGGCCCGGAGGCGGTCGTCGCCGCGCCGGCGGACGGGATCTACAACGCCGGTCGCGACCACGGCTACGGCTGGGGTGACGGCACCTCCGACTCCAGCGCCATCGTCTCCGGCGTCGCGGCGTTGATCCGTGCGAAGTACCCGCAGCTCTCCGCGTCCGACGTGATCAACCGGATCATCCGCACCGCCCGGGACGCCGGCCCGTCGGGCCGGGACCCGCAGTTCGGCTTCGGCCGGATCGACCCGGTGGCGGCGCTCACCGCGGACGTGCCGTCGGTCTCGGTGAACCCGCTGCTCGACCCGGCCTCGCCGAGCGCGGCCGCGCCGCAGGCGGCCGAGGACGACGACTTCGACGTGACGGAGTACGGCGACCGCGGCGGCCCCACCGACCAGCAGGTGCTGGTGGTCGGCATCGGCATCGCGGTGGCCCTGGTGGTGCTGCTGGCGCTCGTGGTGTTCCTGATCTGGAACCGGCGCCGGCACCGACGTGAGCTGGCCCGGGTGGCGCAACTCCCGGACGACGCG
This sequence comes from Micromonospora sp. DT227, assembly GCF_049841835.1. Taxonomy (NCBI): domain Bacteria; kingdom Bacillati; phylum Actinomycetota; class Actinomycetes; order Micromonosporales; family Micromonosporaceae; genus Micromonospora; species Micromonospora sp. DT227. Next base: position 20,324 of record NZ_JBNCLA010000005.1, read on the forward strand.
CTCGACCGGCTGGACGGCCCCACCCCGGCCGGCGACCGCCGCCCCTGACCACCCCACCGTAGCGGGGGTGGTGGGGGCGGGTGTGGGAGGCGGTGCGGGCTGCGCCAGGATGGGACGGACACGCGCAGGCACAGCCGAGGAGTTCACGATCGCCAGAAAGCCTCAACCCGAGGGCGGCCAGGCGCCCGTCGTCCAGCGGGTCCGCATCCGGTACGCCAAGCGTGGACCGCTGCGGTTCACCTCGCACCGGGACTTCGCCCGGGCCTTCGAACGCGCGTTGCGCCGCGCCGGCGTGCCGATCGCGTTCTCCCAGGGCTTCACCCCGCACCCCAAGATCTCGTACGCCTCCGCGGCGCCGACCGGCGTGGCCAGCGAGGCGGAGTACCTGGAGATCGGCCTCCGTGAGCCGGTCGACCCGGAGCGCCTCCGGGCCGCTCTGGACGCCGCGCTCTCGCCCGGGCTCGACGTGCTCGAGGCGGTCGAGGCGTCCGGTGGCAGCCTGGCCGACCGGATCGAGGCGTCGTACTGGCGGATCGAGCTGCCCGAGGTCGATCCGGACGTGCTCCGGGCCGCCGTGGCGGCCTTCACCGCCGCCGAGGAGATCCAGGTCGAGCGGATGACCAAGCAGGGCCGGCGGACGTTCGACGCCCGCGCCGCTGTGATCGCCATCGATGCGCTGGTGCCGGCTGAGACGCCTTCCGGAGCGGCGACCGTACCGTGTGCGATACTCGAACTGGTCGTGCGGCAGGTCACCCCGTCCGTGCGACCCGATGACGTCCTTTCCGGCCTCCGCGTGGTGGCGGACCTGGAGCCGCCGGTCACCCCGAAGGTGATCCGGCTGGCGCAGGGCACGCTGACCGCGCAGGGCGAGATCGTCGATCCGTTGGACGCGGATCGCGACGGGGCAGCCATCGGAGGGCACTGACCGACGGTCAGCGCTCTGGCAGGCAGACTTCGGCGGTCGCGCACCTGCGCGCCCGGCGGAAACACCTTTGCGGCAACCCTGCGTGGCAGCGCTCAACCGCGCCCGGGGCAGCCAGAACTGGAGAACGTCCATGCTCGAGAACGAGCCCGAGGGCGGCGAACGGACCGGCGCCGAGCCGGCCGACCCGACCGCCACCAGCACCGACGGCGTCGCCGAGGTGAAGCCGCCGCCCCGCAAGCGGGCCAGCCGCCGCAAGGTCGCGCCGCTCAACCAGCCGGAGCAGACCGACGCGCCGGTCGAGGCGTCCGCCGCGGCCACCGGCAGCGGCGAGTCGCCGCAGGCCGAGGTGTTCGCGCCGGTGGCCGGTGAGTTGGAGGCCGCGCCGAAGACCACCCGCCGGCGCCGGAAGGCGACTCCGGCGAAGGCGGTCGAGGAGCCGGTGGCCGCCGCCGAGGTGCAGGCCACCTCGGACGAGGTGGTGCCGCCGGTCAAGGTCACCCGGACCCGCCGCCGCAAGGCCACCCCGCCCGCCGCCGAGCCGATGCCGGCCGCCGAGTCGCCGACCGAGGCGTCCGCCGAGGTCACCGGCCCGTCGGTCGAGCCGGCCACCGGGGCTGCCGGGCCGTCGGGTGGTGCCGTGGTCGACGGACCGGTCTCGGTGCCGGGCGGCGCGGGCGAGATCGCCGAGGGCCGGGCCCCGCTTGACGAGGACGTGCTCGACGAGGACGCGGTCGGCGAGGACGCCGTGGACGAGCCCACCCCGGGCGAGGGCGCCACCCGGTCCCGTACCCGCGGGGCCGCGGGCGAGGGCGGTGCGCGGTCGCGTGCCGGCGGGCGGCGCGTGTCCCGGCGTACCGACGAGGTTGACCTGGCCCGGGCCGGCGGGCCGGCGGACGCCACCGGCGTGGTGTCGACCGGCGCCGCGGTGCCGGGTGTGGCGGACGAGCCGGCGGCCGAGGAGCGGCCGGCCACCGGCCGCCGGCGTCGCGCGGCGCTCTCCGCGCCCACCGTCCTGTTCATGCCCCCGCAGCCCGAGGAGGCCCCGGCGGTCCGGGTCACCTACCCGGCCGTCGAGGAGGCGGCGGAGGAGCCGGTCGAGACCGGCCGCCGTCGCCGTCGCGGCCGGCGGGAGGCCGAGCCGGTGGCGGCCGAGGTCGAGCCCGAGGCCGTCGAGGAGGAGGAGCCGGCCGCCGAGGCGGACGAGTCCGCCGACGCCGACGCCGAGGACGACGACGACACCGCCGAGGGTCGCCGCCGCCGCCGTCGTGGTCGCCGGGGCCGTGGCCGGGGCAAGGGCGGCGCCGACGAGGCCGACGAGGACGAGACCGGTACGGCGGAGCCGGCCGAGGCGGAGGCCGAGGAGAGCGACGAGGAGGCCGAGGGCGACGGGATGACCCGTCGTCGCCGTCGGCGTCGTCGCCGGGGCGCGGGTGAGGCGGAGACCACCACCGAGGACGGCGTGCCCACCGTCGTCAAGATCCGTGAGCCGCGCAAGGCGGTCGACGAGGTGCAGGGCGTCTCCGGGTCGACCCGGCTGGAGGCCAAGCGGCAGCGCCGCCGGGACGGCCGCGAGCAGCGGCGTACCCGGCCGCCGATCCTGAGCGAGTCGGAGTTCCTGGCCCGCCGCGAGGCGGTCGACCGGACGATGGTGGTGCGCCAGCGTGGCGACCGCACCCAGATCGCGGTGCTCGAGGACGGCGTGCTGGTCGAGCACTACGTGACCCGCAACTCGTCCGGCACCATGGCCGGCAACGTCTACCTCGGCAAGGTGCAGAACGTCCTGCCGAGCATGGAGGCGGCCTTCGTCGACATCGGGCGCGGGCGCAACGCCGTGCTGTACGCCGGCGAGGTCAACTGGGACGCCACCGGCCTGGAGGGCCGGGCCCGCTCGATCGAGCAGGCGCTGCGCTCCGGCGACCCGGTGCTGGTGCAGGTCACCAAGGACCCGATCGGGCACAAGGGCGCGCGGCTCACCAGCCATGTCGCGCTCTCCGGCCGGCACCTGGTCTACGTGCCCAACGGCAACGCCTCCGGGATCAGCCGCAAGCTGCCGGACACCGAGCGCAAGCGGCTGCGGGACATCCTCAAGAAGCTGGTGCCGGACGGCGCCGGGGTGATCGTCCGGACCGCGGCGGAGGGCGCCAGCGAGGACGAGCTGGCCCGGGACGTCAAGCGTCTCCAGGCGCAGTGGGACGACATCCAGGCCAAGGCCGCCTCCGGCGGTGCCCCGGTGCTGCTCTACGAGGAGCCGGACCTGGTCATCCGGGTGGTCCGGGACCTCTTCAACGAGGACTTCCGCGAGCTGGTCATCGAGGGCGAGTCGGCGTACGACGTGGTCGAGTCGTACCTGTCGCACGTCTCGCCGGACCTGGTGGCGCGGCTGCGCCGGCACGCCGGCGTCACCGACGTGTTCGCCGAGTACCGGATCGACGAGCAGATCCTCAAGGGGCTGGACCGGAAGGTCTTCCTGCCTTCCGGCGGGTCGCTGGTGATCGACCGGACCGAGGCGATGACCGTCGTCGACGTCAACACCGGCAAGTACACCGGCTCCGGCGGCAACCTGGAGGAGACGGTCACCCGCAACAACCTGGAGGCGGCCGAGGAGATCGTGCGCCAGTTGCGGCTGCGCGACCTCGGCGGCATCGTGGTGATCGACTTCATCGACATGGTCCTGGAGTCGAACCGGGAGCTGGTGCTGCGCCGGCTCACCGAGTGCCTGGGCCGGGACCGGACCAAGCACCAGGTCACCGAGATCACCTCGCTGGGCCTGGTGCAGATGACCCGCAAGCGGATCGGCGCGGGCCTGCTGGAGGCGTTCAGCGAGACCTGCGAGTGCTGCAAGGGCCGGGGCGTGGTGATCCACACCGAGCCGGTGCCGGAGAAGCCGCGTGCCGCTGGCGCGGGGGAGAAGGTCAAGGCGGTCGCCTCGGCGGTCGCGCCGGTCGAGGAGAAGGGCCGTCGCCGGGGTCGCAAGGCCGCGGCGGAGAAGCCCGCCGTGGAGGCCGCGGCGGAGTCGCCGGCCGCCGCCGCGCCGGAGCGGACCGTCGTCGAGGTGGCCGAGTCCGCCGACGACTACTACGACACCCAGGGCTACGACCTGTCCCGGTTCGAGACCGAGACGCCGGCCGCCCCGGCGGTCGCGGACAGCCAGGAGGGCGACTCGGCCCGACTCGCCGCCGCTGACGACCCGGACGCGATCGGCGACGGCGACAGCGACGACGAGGGCGCCGACGGCGGCTCGTCGCGGCGGCGGTCCCGCCGTGGCGGCGCCCGGCGGCGTACCCGGCCGTGAGCCGCTGACCTGCGTGGCGTTTGACAGGGCCCCTGGTCCGGCAACAGAGTGCCGGGAGCAGGGGCCCTGCCGTTGCCCGTCGACCCCCGGTCGGGCCGGCCGCGCCCCGGAGGGAGAAGACATGCGCCGGGTGTTCGCGGTCACCGCGTTGACCGGACTGCTGCTGGCCGGGTCGGGCTGCGCCGAACGGACCGACCCGTTCTCGGTGGGCTTCGCCTCACCGGCCCCGGCGGCCACGTCGCTCACTCCGGCCCCGACCGTCACCGGCGACGCGGGGGTCTGCGCCCGCGCGAAGCAGGCCGGGTCCGTGGCCGTCCAGACGTACGTGCAGAAGCTGGCGGAGATGCTGCGGGCGGGCGGCACCGGGGACCGGGGCACGGAGAAGGCCGCCCGGCGGGACGCGGAGGCCGCGCTGGCGGGCTGGCGGGACGTGCTGCGGGAGCAGTCCGGGCGGGCCACCGACCCGCGCCTGCGGACGCTGCTGGCGGACCTGGCCACCGAGGTGGGCGGGCTCGGCACCGACGTGCGGAAGATCGACGAGACCGCGTTCGACCGGCTCCAGCAGCGGCTCGACCAGCTCTGCCCGGCGTGACCGGCAGCCCGGTTTGGGCGGCGGACCGGGTATGGCGTACTCTTGCCTGCGGCGCACTTTGGTGTGCCTAGTTCCCGCGCGCCCGCGCCGCCGGTGTCACGGCTCCCGGCGAGACGCCGTGGGAACGACCCGCCGGCAACGGTGGGAAAAGACGCCAGCAGCCTCAACGACAGGGAGTGCGCCTCCGATGTACGCGATCGTCAAGACCGGCGGCAAGCAGTACAAGGTCGCCGAGGGCGACGTGATCGAGGTCGAGAAGCTCACCGGTGCCCCCGGTGACGCGGTGAAGCTCACCGCGGTGCTCCTCGTCGACGGTGACGACCTGGTGACCGACGCGGCGAAGCTCGCCAAGGTCGCGGTGTCCGGCGAGATCGCCGCGCACACCAAGGGCCCGAAGATCCGGATCCACAAGTTCAAGAACAAGACCGGCTACCACAAGCGTCAGGGTCACCGGCAGCCGCTGACCCAGATCAAGGTGACCGGCATCTCCAACAGCGGGAAGTAGGTCGTCGGAAATGGCTCACAAAAAGGGTGCGTCCAGCTCGCGTAACGGTCGCGACTCCGCGGCCCAGCGGCTCGGCGTGAAGCGCTTCGGTGGTCAGGTCGTCAGCGCGGGTGAGATCCTCATCCGTCAGCGTGGCACCAAGTTCCACCCCGGTGACCTGGTCGGCCGTGGCGGCGACGACACGCTGTTCGCGCTGTCCGCCGGTTCGGTGCAGTTCGGCACCAAGCGCGGTCGCAAGACCGTCAGCATCGTGCCTCAGCAGTAGTTCGAAGCCGAAGCGGGCCGCGGACCTCGGGTCCCGGCCCGCTTCGGCTTTCCACGTGCGGGGCGGACCCCGCTGGAAGGATTGGCGTCGTGACGACGTTCGTTGACCGGGTCGTCCTGCACATGCAGGCCGGCGACGGCGGGCACGGCTGTGTCTCGATCCACCGGGAGAAGTTCAAGCCCTTCGGTGGCCCGGACGGCGGTAACGGCGGCCATGGCGGCAGCGTGTCGCTGGTGGTCGACCCGCAGGTCACCACGCTGCTCGACTTCCACTTCCGGCCGCACCTGAAGGCCGAGAACGGCAAGGGCGGGGCCGGCTCGAACCGGGACGGCGCCAACGGCCGCGATCTGGTGATCAAGGTGCCGAACGGCACCGTGGTCCAGACCCTGGACGGCGAGGTGCTGGCCGACCTGGTCGGGATGGGCACCACCTTCGAGGCGGCCCGCGGTGGCCGGGGCGGTCGGGGCAACGCCTCGCTGGCCAACGCCCGCCGCAAGGCGCCCGGCTTCGCCGAGCTGGGTGAGCCCGGCGACAAGCTCGACGTGGTGCTGGAGCTGAAGAGCGTCGCCGACGTCGGCCTGGTCGGGTTCCCGTCCGCCGGCAAGTCCTCGCTGATCTCGGTGATCTCGGCCGCGAAGCCGAAGATCGCCGACTACCCGTTCACCACGCTGGTGCCCAACCTGGGCGTGGTCCGGGTGGACAACCACACCTTCACCGTCGCGGACGTGCCGGGCCTGATCCCGGGCGCCGCCACCGGCAAGGGGCTGGGCCTGGAGTTCCTTCGCCACGTCGAGCGGTGTGCCGTGCTGGTGCACGTGGTCGACACCGCGACGCTGGAGCCGGGCCGCGACCCGCTCGCCGACATCGACGCCATCGAGTCGGAGCTGGCCCAGTACGGCGGGCTGGCCGACCGGCCCCGGCTGGTCGCGCTGAACAAGGTCGACGTGCCGGACGGGAAGGACCTCGCCGACATCGTCCGGCCCGACCTGGAGGCCCGTGGCTTCCGCGTCTTCGACGTCTCCAGCGCCACCCGCGAGGGCCTGCGCGAGCTGACGTACGCGATGGCCCAGGTGGTCGACGAGGGCCGCCGCGCCGTTCCGGACGTCGAGCCGACCCGGGTCGTGCTCCGCCCGAAGGCGGTCGACGACGCCGGTTTCACCATCGAGGCCGAGGCGGACGGCTCCTACACCGTCCGGGGCAGCCGGCCGGAACGCTGGGTGAAGCAGACCAACTTCGACAACGACGAGGCGGTGGGCTTCCTGGCCGACCGGCTGGCCCGGCTGGGCGTCGAGGAGAAGTTGGCCAAGGCCGGCGCGCAGGCCGGCGACCTGGTGCGGATCGGCGAGCGCGAGTTCGACTGGCAGCCGACGCTCTACGCGGGCGTCGACTTCACGCCCGGCAACCGGGGCACCGACGTGCGGTTGGAGGACAAGTCGACACGCCCCTCGGCCGCGGACCGGCTGGAGGCCCGCAAGGCCCGCCGGCAGCGCCCGGAGGACGAGATCGAGGCGGGTCCGACGGCGGAGGACACGGACGACGATTAGTTCGGTCGCGTCCGTGTTGCGGACGTTGACCGGAAACCTCCGTGAAATCCGGCCGACCTACCGTGACGGGATGCTGATCGAATGCCGGCCCGCCACCGATCCGGAGGTCGCCGCGCTCGTCGTGGCCCAGCAGCGTGAGCTGCGGGACGCCGACGGCGGGCTGGACGGGCAGGTCACCGTCACCCACTCCGACATCCGTTATCTGGCGGCCGTGGTCGGCGGCCGGGCGGTCGGCTGCGGCGGTCTCCAGGCGCTCGACGCCGACACCGGCGAGCTGAAGCGGATGTACGTCCGGCCGGCGTACCGGGGGCGCGGCATCGCCCGGCAGTTGCTGCTCGCGCTTGAGGAACTGGCTTTCCGGCAGGGGCACCGGACGGTGTGCCTGGAGACCGGTGTCTACCTGCCGGCCGCCATCGCGCTCTACCGCTCCAGCGGCTACCAGCCGATCCCGGTCTACGGCGAGTACGTCGACAACCCCCACAGCGTCTGCTTCGCCAAACACCTCCCCGTGGCGGCGTAAGGAGGGGCCCCTTCTCAACGCCTGGCGTCGAGAAGGGGCCCCTTCTCACACACCGCTCAGGCGCTCGTCTGCGCGTGCGGGGCGGTCACGGCTGGGACTCGGGGCTGGCGTGGAACGCGCCGAGCATGGCGACCGGGAGCGCGTTGCCCCGCAAAACCGTGACATAGCCGGACCTCCTCGTCCCGCCCCGTTCACCGTCCGTACCGGGGCTCCTGCCCCCGGCCACCCCGGGGTGAACGCAGGCCGGCGTGTCGTCCCTGGTCAGGGCCGGTCGATCGGGATGTCCGGCCGGCCGCCGGCACCCACCTCGTTGTTCAGCAGCAGGCCCGCGGCGAGCATGCCGAAGCCGAGGAACAGGTGCAGCCAGTTGTCGGCGTCGTTGACCGGTACGAAGTTCGCCGCGCTCTCCCGGTCGATGGCGAAGCCGTACAGCCAGAGGACCAGGTAGAGCGCGCCGCCGCCGGCCAGGAACACCCGCGCGCCGGCCAGCCGCCGCGCGGCCAGCAGCCCGACCAGCCCGAACAGCAGGTGCACCAGGTTGTGCAGCACCGACACCTGGAACACCCCGAGCAGCTTCGCCCCCGAGTGGTGCCCGGCGAACGCCAGTTCGCCGTAGTGGGTGGTGACGCCGGGGACGAAGCCGAGCACACCGATCAGCACGAAGACGGCCGCGACCGCGAGCGCGACCTTCTGCACGGCCGGCCGGGCCGGCGGCGCTTCCCGTACGTCGCGTGCCATCGCTGTCACCCCCCGTGGCGCCCCACCCGGTCGGGCCGGACTCCCCATTCTGTGATCGGGACGGGTCGCCCACACAGAGAAATGACGAATCAGGCATGGACCCGGAGCTCAGGGGTAGGGAAATTGTCACGCGGAAAGTATTCGCGTGATCCCCCCGAACACAACCCGCTGGGAACGCACGAGCGGAAGGGACACCATGACTCAGAATCTTTCCCCCACGTCCGCCACGTACGAGTCGACGAACGGCGGCGGCGTACGCGATCAGGCCCGTCAGGTCGGCTCCGACGCCGCAAGCGCGGGCGGCGCGGTCGCCCAGACCGCCAAGGAGCAGGGTCGGGAGGTGGTGGGCGAGGCCAAGCGGCAGGCCCGCGACCTCTACGGCGAGACCCGCAACCAGGTCACCACGCAGGCCGGTCAGCAGCAGCAGCGGGCCGCCAGCGGCCTGCGGTCGCTGGCCGACGAGATGCGGTCGATGGCGCAGCAGGGTGGCGGCTCCGGGCCGGTCACCGAGCTGGCCCACCAGGCGGCCGAGCGCGTGCACGGCGTGGCCGGCTGGCTGGAGCAGCGCGAGCCGGGCGACCTGCTCAACGAGGTGAAGAGCTACGCCCGCCGTAACCCGGGCACGTTCCTGGTCGGCGCCGCCCTGCTGGGCGTGGTCGCCGGCCGGCTGACCCGGAACATCGCCGCGGTGGGCAACGACGACAGCGGCGTCCGGCCGGCCTACGACCCGGACCGGACCGCGGTCATCCCGACCACGCCAGCCGTGCCGACCCAGCCGGCTGGTGGCTACCTCGACCCGACGCCGGGCACCTACGCCGAGCCGGACCCGGGCTACTCCGCGCCGGGCGCGACCTACCCGGGCGGCGGCGCCCCGAACACCTGGGCCGACCCGGCCGGCGGCACCGGCCAGCCGCTGCCGCCGCCGAGCCAGACCGACCCGCTGCCGGGCGTGCCGTCGACCGGCGCTCCGCGCCCGTGAGCGGCCGGACCGGCAGAAGGGAGACCACGGCATGACCGTGCCGACGCAGGACCCCGGCTACCAGCCGGCGGGCGCCCCGCCCCACGCCGACGAGGTGCGGGGCAGCTCGATCGGGCAGTTGATGAGCCAGGTCACCGGCGACCTCTCCACGCTGATGCGGCAGGAGGTCGAGCTGGCCAAGGCCGAGATCCGCCAGGAGGGCAAGAAGGCGGGCAAGGCCGCCGGTCTCTACGGCGGTGCCGGCTTCGGCGGCTACATGGTGGCGCTCTTCGTCTCCGTCGCGGTGTGGCAGTTCCTCGACAACGTCATGGACTCCGGCCTGGCCGCGCTCATCGTGGCGGTGGTGTGGGCCGCGATCGCGGCGGTCCTCTACTCGAAGGCCAAGAAGAACGCCGAGCAGATCCGTGGCCTGAAGCAGACCAACGACAGCGTCCAGCGCATCCCGGACGCACTCAAGCCGCACCCGGAGGGAGTCACCCGATGAGCACCGATCCCGACCAGATCCGCCGGGAGATCGAAGCCACCCGCAACAACCTCAGCTCGGACGTGGACGCCCTGGCGTACAAGGTCAGCCCGAGCCGCATCGTCGACGACCGCAAGCAGCGCGTCCGCAGCGCGCTGACGAACGTGAAGGACAAGGTGATGGGAACCGCTTCCGACCTCGGCCACAGCACCGGCCACGCCGCCCACTCGGTGGGCGACCACGCGTCCTCGGCCGCTTCCACGGTGAGTGACAAGGCGCACTCCGCCGCCTCCACGGTGGGCGACGCCGCGCACCGGGCGCCGCAGGTCGTGCGGCAGAAGTCCCAGGGCAACCCGATCGCCGCCGGCGTGATCGCCTTCGGCGTCGGCATGCTGGTCTCCTCGCTGATCCCGGCCACCCGCCGCGAGCAGGCGCTCGCCGCGCAGGTCAAGGAGAAGGCGACCGAGCACAGCGGTGCGGTCAAGGAGAAGCTGGGCGAGGTCGCCGGCGAGCTGAGGGACGAGCTGCGCGAGCCGGCCCAGCACGCCGCCGAGTCGGTGCGCTCGACCGCGCAGGAAGCCGTGCACGCGGTCAAGGACGACGGCCGCAGCGCCGCCCAGGACGTACGGGAGAGCGCCCACCAGGCGCGCTCCTGACCGCGATCTGTTAAGCGGGGGCCCCTGCTATCGCTCAGGCGTTAACAAGGGCCCCCGCCTTCGCATGTCGCGACCCAGCGGGTCAGCTCGTCGGGGTGGTGCGGGGAAAGCCGCCGCAGGGACCGGGTGCTGTGGGCCGCTGTGCGTAGGCGGCTGCCCGCGTACGGCAGCCCGCCGCGCAGTCGCCGGCCCACCGCCAGCCAGGCGCACACGCCGCGCTCCAGCACCCAGGCGGGCGCCGCGAGCGTGGTGTGTGCCGGGAAGACCCGGGCACCGCCGGCCCGTCGCCGGCCCAGCTCCGCCACCGCGACCGTGACCAGCCCGGCCCGCACCAGCAGCCCCGGGCGGCGGGCGGCGAGCGCGACCACCGTGGCCGGCAGCACCGCCAGCGCGGCCAGCAGCCACGCCGGCCGGGCCGTCTCGTCGTACGCCTGGCGCACCCGCTGCCCGAGGAAGTGCCCGGCGGTGGGCGGCAGCCGCCGCACGTACAGCCAGGCCGGGGTGACCGTGCTGCCGCCGTACGCGCGGACGGTCCGCACCAGCTCCAGGTTCTCGAAGAGCACGTCCGGGTCGTAGCCGCCCATCGCCAGGAAGGTGCTCCGGCGCAGCGCCAGCGTGCCCGGCCAGTCCCCGCCGAACACCCGGGCGAGCAGCGTCCGTCCGGTGTCCCACCAGGCGTGCCAGGGCAGCGGGGCGAAGTGGTTCTGCGGCCGGACCAGGTCCACCCGGTCGAGCAGCTCGTGCACCGCGCGCAACGCCGACAGGTCGTACCGGACGTCGTCGTCGGCGATCACCACGTGCTCGTGCCGGGCCAGCGCGACGCCGGTGAGCACCCCGAGCGCCTTGCCGTTGCGCCCGCGCAGCGCGGGATCCGGCGGGACGTGCCGGACCAGCCCCCGCCAGGCGTCCGCGTGCCGGGCGAACAGCTCCGGTGGCGAGCCGTCGACCACCACCACGTCCACCCAGCGGCGCAGCTCGCGCAGGTAGCCGGTCAGCTCGTCGAGACCGTGGTCGTCGGCGGCGCGCAGCGGCAGGACGTACGCCATCGGGAGCCCGTCCGGCGCGGACGCCGCGACGGACCGGCCGGGGTGCGGCAGCGGTGGAACGGTCGCTCGGGTCACGTCGCCTCCGGTCGGGTCGGGTCCCGCGACTTGCCCGGAATGCGGCCCCTGAAACCGTTTCGACCGCCGTGACCCGGGTAGCGCAGGCCGGCTGACCGTGGACGGGTGCGGTGGGCCGCTCAGGCCGCTCGCCGCACCCCGTCGATGACCAGCCCACTGGGCGGCAGCGTCGGCATCCGGGTGAGGTCGAGCGCCAGGTCCTGCGGCGGGACGCGGTAGCTCATCGCGCCGGTCAGGTTGGCCACCGCCCGCTTCATCAACTCGATCGTGATCCACTCACCGGCGCAGCGGTGACCCGTGTCGTGGTCGCCGCCGCCCTGCGGGACCAGACCGAACGGGTCGTCCCGCCAACCGGCGAACCGCTCCGGGCGGAACCGCTCCGGCTCCGGCCACAGCTCCGGGTGGTGGTTGGTGCCGTACAGGTCGAGCAGCACCCGGCGGCCCTGCGGGAACGCGTACCCCCGCCACTCGAACGAGCGGCGCACCCGCGCGGCGGCCAGCGGGAAGAACGGGTAGTAGCGGCGGACCTCCTGCACGAACTGCTCGGTCGCGTCGTCGTCGCCGCGTACCCGGTCGCGCCAGTGCGGGTGGTCGTGCAGCGCCAGCGCGGCGAAGACCACGTACCGGTCCACCGCGACGGTGGGGCGCAGCACGTTGAGCAGCTCCACCGCGGCGATCCGGCGGGGCAGCGGCTGGCCGCGTTCGTCCCGGTGCTCGGCGACGATCCGCAGCGCGCTGCCCTCGGGCGCCGGCAGCGCGCCCGCGCGGACCCGCTCGACCAGCGCACCGGCCCAGCGTTCGGCCCGGCGGCGGCCGAGCAGGCCGCGCCAGTGCTTCGGGCCCAGCACCGCCGGTCCCTCGATCATGGCGTGCATCTCGGCGGTGCGGCGGCGCACGTCGGCCTCGGCCAGCGGCACCCCGGCCCAGGCCCAGACCGCGCGGGTCAGCAGCCGGCCCGTCTCGTCGTAGAGCACCACCGGCCCGTGTTCCGCCCAGACCGGGATCCGGGCCCGCCACTCGTCGTCGAAGAGCTGCCCGAGCCGCCGGACCGCGGCCGGCGTCATCATCGACAGGAACATCGCCTTGCGGGCGCGGTGCGCCGCCCCGTCGAGGCCCTGGACGCCACCCACCCCGGTCAGCGTGCGCTGGCCGCGCATCGGCGTGGCGCCGCGCCGGACGAACCGCTCCTCGTCGTAGAACAGCTCGGCGGCCTCCCGGCCGCGCAGGCAGATGGTCGGCTCCAGCATCAGCCGGGTCTGCACGACGTCGGAGCCCAGCCGGTCGCAGCGGGCGCCGACGAAGCGGTAGCCCTCCCGGAAGTAGGCAAGCGTGCTGTCCGGGCTCCGGTCACTCGGCATGGTGCTCATCTCGGTTGCTCCTGACCCGGCTCGGCGATCCCTGCGCGATCTGCGCTGCCTGGACCCTGCGCGGTCTGCGCTGCCTACCCGGGCCGGCGCGGCCGAATCCTCCGTTTCCGCAGATCCGCCCGCCCGGGGGAGGGCGGACCGTACACCCGGGCGCTGGCCCCTCCCGGGGCGCGGAAAAGCTGGTTGGCTCGTACCCGGACCGGCGGCGGCCGGTCCGGCCCTCGCCGGGCCCGGCGTCCGGCGGGCGGTCACCGGCGACGGGGGAGGCACGGATGCGCGACAACCGGGCGGCGCGGCGGTATCACCGCGACGGGACGGCCGGGCTGCGGGGCGGCGGCCGGGCGGAGCCACTGACCGGCGGGCCCCGGCGGGCCGGGGCCCGCCCGCCGGGGTTCTTCACCGTGCACCTCGGCTTCGTGGCCGCCGACCCCGCCGTCGCGCGGGAGCTGGCCGTCGCGTACGCGGAAGCGCTCGACCTGCTCCGCCCGGAGCTGGCGCTCGGCGCGGCGGCGCTGTCCCCGGCCGACGCCTGGCACCGGGCCGAGCGGCTGTTCTGCGGGGCGGCCGGGCCCGACGGCGAGCGGTGTGCCGACGTGGCCGGCCATCCCGGCTTCCACCATGCGCCCGGGCCGGGCGGCCTCGGCTGGGGCGACGGTGACTGACCCGGGCGGCTCAGTCCAGGTCGAACTCGCCGTCCTGGGCGCCCGCCACGAACGCGTCCCACTCGGCCTGGGTGAAGACCAGGACCGGGCCGTCCGGCTCGGCCGAGTTGCGCATCCCGATCAGATCGTCGACGAAAGCCACCTCGACCGCGCCCTCGGACGTGTCGCCCTCCGCTCGCTGCCAAACCGCCCGAGAAAGGTCGAAATCGCCCTTGGGGTGTTGACCCATCGTTTTCCCTCCATCGCCACGCGTCACGGGAAGGCCCGTGCGGACCTCATCGGGCAGGATAAGCGGATGCCGAGCCTGACCCGTGTAGAGGCGACCGCGCGTGGCGCGTCGATCACCGTCGAGTCCTATCAGGTGGACCTCGACGTGACCGGCGACGCCGAGCGGTTCCGCTCCACCACCACCATCCGGTTCCGGGCCATCCCCGGCACCGAGACGTTCGTCGACGTCAAGCCCCGCCGACTCCTGCGGGTCCGCCTCAACGACCGCCACCTCGATCCGGCCCTGCTGACCGACGGGCGACTGCCGCTCACCGGGCTGGCCGAGGCTAACGAGATCACCGTCGAGGCCGAGATGGCCTACTCCAACACCGGCGAGGGGCTGCACCGCTTCGTCGACCCGGCCGACGGCGAGACGTACCTCTACGCGATGTCCTTCCTGGACGACGGGCCGCGCATCTTCGCCGCCTTCGACCAGCCCGACCTGAAGGCGCCGGTGACGCTGGCGGTCACCGCGCCGCCGGAGTGGACGGTGGCCGCGAACGGGCAGCTCGCCGACCGGCCGGCGCCGGGGCGGTGGGAGTTCGCCCCGACCGCGCCGCTGGCCACCTACCTCGTCTCGCTTGTCGCCGGGCCCTGGCACGTGCTGCGCGCCGAGCACGACGGCATCCCGCTCGGGTTCTACTGCCGGCGTTCGCTCGCGGCGCACCTCGACGCCGACGCGGACGAGATCCTCACCGTCACCCGGCAGTGCCTCGACCGCTTCCACCAGCTCTTCGCCGAGCGCTACCCGTTCGGCAAGTACGACCAGGCGTTCGTGCCCGAGTTCAACGCCGGCGCGATGGAGAACCCGGGCCTGGTGACGCTGCGCGACGACTACGTCTTCCGGTCCGCGGTCACCGACAGCCAGCGTGAGTACCGGGCCACCGTGATCGCCCACGAGATGGCGCACATGTGGTTCGGCGACCTGGTCACCATGCGCTGGTGGGACGACCTGTGGCTGAACGAGTCGTTCGCGGAGTACCTCGGCACCCGGGTCACCGCCGAGGCCACCCGCTTCGACCATGCCTGGACCACCTTCGCGATGCGTCGCAAGGCGTGGGGATACGCCGCCGACCAGCGCCCCTCCACCCACCCGGTGGCGCCCGAGGAGGTCGCCGACGCCGCGGCGGGCCTGCTCAACTTCGACGGCATCTCGTACGCCAAGGGCGCCGGCGTGCTGCGCCAGCTCGTCGCCTGGCTCGGTGACGACGTGTTCCTCGCCGGCCTGAACGCGCACTTCGCCACGCACCGGTTCGGCAACGCCACCCTCGCCGACCTGCTCGACAGCCTCGCCTCGGCCGCCGGCCGGGACCTCAGTGGCTGGGCCGAGCGGTGGCTGCGCCGGGCGCAGGTCAACACGCTGCGGATGGAGACTGCGGTGGACGCCGACGGCCGGTGGAGCGAGGTGGCGGTGACGCAGACCGCGCCGACGACCCATCCGGTGCTGCGACCGCACCGCATCGGCGTGGCCCAGCACACCGCCGAGGGCCCGACGCGCCGGTTCGAGGTCGACCTCGACCCGGACGCCGACGGCGGCCGGACGCCGCTGCCCGAGCTGGTCGGTCAGCCCGCCACCGGCCTGCTGCTGCCCAACGCGGGCGACCTCACGTTCGCCAAGATCCGGCTCGACGCGGCCTCCGCCGACGCGGTGCCGATGCTGCTCCCCGGGCTCGACGACCCGCTGGCCCGGGCGCTGCTCTGGGGTGCGGCGCTGGACGCCGCCACCGACGGCGAGCGGCCGGTCGCCGAGCTGGTCGCCCTGATCACCGCCGCGCTGCCGGCCGAGACCGAGGTGATCATCGCGGAGGACGTGCTCGCGCTCAGCCGCAACCTCGTCGACCGCTACCTGGAGCCGCTGGCCCGGGACGCGGCGCTGCTGCGGATCGCCGAGGCGTGCCGGGCGCTGCTGGCCGGCGCCCCCGCCGGCGGTTCGCTCCAGCTCGCCGCCGTGCGGGGCCTGATCGGCGCCACCACTGATGCCGACCTGCTCCGCGGCTGGCTGGCCGGCGCGGGCGTGCCGGAGGGGCTGGCGGTCGACGCCGACCTGCGCTGGGCGCTGCTGCACCGGCTGGTGGTGCTGGGCGGCGCCGGCGAGGCGGAGATCGCCGCCGAGTCGGCCGGCGACCGCAGCGCCACCGGCGCCGAGCGGGCGGCCGACTGCCGGGCGGCCCTGCCGGACGCCGACGCCAAGCGGGCGGCCTGGGAGATCATCGTCAGTAACACCGAGCTGTCGAACCGGTTGGTGGAGGCCACCGCCGAGGGGTTCTGGCAGCCGGAGCAGGCGGAGCTGACCGCCGGCTACGTCGAGCGTTACTTCGCCGAGATGCCGGCGACCGCGCGTCTGCGTACCGCGTGGGTGGCCGACCGGGTGGCGGCCGTGGCGTTCCCGCGCTACGCCGTGGCGCAGTCCACCCGGGAACTGGCCGCGGCGTTGCTGGCCCGCGACGACCTGACGCCGGGGCTGCGCCGGCGGGTCGTCGACCTGGACGACGACCTGCGCCGCGCGCTGGTGGCCCGGACGGCGGTGGCCGCCGTGGGCGCCTGACCGACGCCTCGCGCCGGGCGGCCGACCACCCGCCCGGCGCGAGCCGGCGACCCCGGCTGACCGACACCGGGGCGCGGCCTAGGATCGCGGGGTGGAGGAAGACATCCGGCGGATCGGCATCATGGGTGGCACGTTCGACCCGATCCACCACGGTCACCTGGTGGCGGCGAGCGAGGTGGCCGACCGGTTCGGGCTGGACGAGGTGGTCTTCGTGCCGACCGGGCAACCGTGGCAGAAGGCGGACGAACCGGTCAGCCCGGCCGAGGACCGCTACCTGATGACCGTGATCGCGACCGCCTCCAACCCCCGCTTCCAGGTGAGCCGCGTCGACATCGACCGCGGCGGGCCCACCTACACCGTCGACACGCTGCGC
Source organism: Micromonospora sp. DT227 (assembly GCF_049841835.1). NCBI lineage: Bacteria > Bacillati > Actinomycetota > Actinomycetes > Micromonosporales > Micromonosporaceae > Micromonospora > Micromonospora sp. DT227. The sequence continues at coordinate 37,138 of NZ_JBNCLA010000005.1, forward strand.
GACCTGCACGCCGAGTGCGGCCCGAAGGCGCAGCTCTTCTTCATCACCGGCGCGGACGCGCTGGAGCGCATCCTCTCCTGGAAGGACCTGGACGACGTCCTGGAGCTGGCCCACTTCATCGGGGTGACCCGCCCCGGCTTCGAGTTGACCGACAAGCACCTTCCGGCCGACTCGGTCAGCCTGGTGCAGGTGCCCGCCATGGCCATCTCCTCGACCGACTGCCGCGCCCGGGTCGCCCGGGGCGAGCCGGTCTGGTACCTGGTACCGGACGGTGTGGTGCAGTACATCGCCAAACGGCGCCTCTACCAGCGATGATCTCGCCCGTTACCGCCCTGTTCGTGCCGATAACCGGCCAGAACTGACAGGTCGTCACGCCGCCCGGTGTGAGAGGCTTGGAGGGTCGCACGGTTGATCGAAGGAGAACGGTGACCACCATTCCGGAACGCGCCTACGAGCTGGCGATGGCCGCTGCCCAGGCCGCGGCCGACAAGAAGGCACAGGACATCGTCATCATCGACGTGGGCGACCAGCTCGCGATCACCGACGCGTTCCTGGTGGCCTCCGCTCCGAACGAGCGTCAGGTCCTCGCCATCGTCGACGCCATCGAGGAGCGCCTGCTGGAGCTGCCGGAGAAGGCCAAGCCGGTCCGCCGCGAGGGTGAGCGGGGCGGTCGCTGGGTGCTGCTCGACTACGTCGACATCGTGGTGCACGTCCAGCACACCGAGGAGCGCGAGTTCTACGCGCTCGACCGGCTCTGGAAGGACTGCCCGCAGATCCCGTTCGTGGACCGCGACCTGGCCGACTCGGCCGCCGGCACCGCCACCGCCGAATGACCCGCCTGATCATCTGGCGGCACGGCAACACCGACTGGAACGCGCAGAGCCGCGTCCAGGGGCAGACCGACGTGCCGCTCAACGACCTCGGCCGGGAGCAGGCCCGCGCCGCCGCGTCGGTGCTGGCCGCGCTGCGCCCGGACGCCATCGTCGCCAGCGACCTGCGCCGCGCCGCCGACACCGCCGCCGCGCTGGCCGCGTCGACCGGGCTGCCGGTCCGTTCCGACCCACGGCTGCGGGAACGGCACTTCGGGCAATGGCAGGGCCTGGCCCTGGCCGAGGCCGCCGAGCGGTTCCCCGACGAGTTCGCCCGCTGGCGGGCCGGCGACCCCGACCCCGGCGCCGGCATCGAGAGCCTCGACGACCTGGGCGGGCGGCTCGGCGCCGCATTCCGCGACGCGGCCGACCTGGCCACCGGCGGCACCGTGGTGGTCACCACCCACGGCGGCGGGGCCCGGCAGGGCATCGGCCACCTGCTCGGCTGGGACCACGTGGTGCTGCGCAGCGTCGGCTCGCTGGCCAACTGCCACTGGACCGAGCTGCGCCACGACGACGATCGCGGCTGGCACCTGCGCGCGCACAATGTCGGGCTGATCACCCAGCCGGCGCTCACCGACGCGGTCTGAGCCGGTCGGCCCCGGCGCGGCACCGCGACATCGGCTAGCGTGCCGGTCATGCCCGTAGCGGTCGTCACCGACTCCACCGCCTACCTGCCCCCCGAGATGGTCCGCGCGCACCGGCTCACCGTCGTCCCGCTGACCGTCGTGCTCAACGGCGCCGAAGGGCTGGAGGGCATCGAGACCTTCCCGGCGGACGCCACCCGCGCGCTGGGTGCCCGACGCGTCTCGGTGAGCACCTCCCGGCCCGCGCCGGAACAGTTCGCGCAGGTCTACCGCGCGTTGCTCGCCGACGGCGCGGACGGCGTGGTCTCCGTGCACCTCTCCGCCGGGCTGTCCGGCACCGTCGACGCCGCCCGGCTCGCCGCCGTCGAGGTCGGCGACGACCGGGTCGCGGTGGTGGACAGCCGCTCCACCGGCATGGGCCTCGGCTTCCCGGCGCTCGCCGCCGCCTCGGCCGCCGCCGGGGGCGCCGACCTGACCGGGGTACGCGCGGCGGCGCTGGACGCGATCGACCGGACCACCATCTTCTTCTACGTCGACACGCTGGAGTTCATGCGTCGGGGTGGCCGGATCAACGCGGCCGAGGCGCTGCTCGGCACCGCGCTCTCGGTCAAGCCGATCATGCACATGCCGGCCGGCGCGATCGTGGTGCGGGACAAGGTCCGCACCGCCAGCCGGGGCGTGGCGCGCCTGGTCGACCTGGCCGTCGAAGCGGCCGGCGACCACGACGTCGACCTCGGGGTGCACCACCTCGCCGCCCCGCAGCGCGCCGAGGCGTTGCTGGCGGCGCTGACCGAGCGGCTGGGGGACCGGCTGCACGACACGTACGTCACCGAGGCCGGCGCGGTGGTCGCCGCGCACGCCGGTCCCGGGCTGGCCTGCGTGGTCGTCCACCGCCGCCCGTGACGGTTCCCGTGGCGGGCGGTCACCGGGCGCGCCGCGGTCGCCCGCACCAGGTTGATCGCATGAACGCGCGGTCGTACGTCGTCACCGGAGGCGGGCGGGGGGTCGGACGGGCCGTTGTCGAACGGTTGACCGCCGACGGTGGCGCGGTGGTCGTGGTCGAACGGGACGACAGCGCGCTCGACTGGCTGGCCGGGCATCCGGCCGCCGACCGGCTGCACGCCGTCACCGGGGACGCCGCCGACGAGGCGGTCACCGGCCGGGCCGCGGACCGCGCCGAGGCGTTCGCACCGCTGGCCGGCTGGGTGAACAACGCCGCGGTCTTCCGCGACGGCGACCTGCACCGGGTGCCCGCGACCGAGGTGTTCGACCTGATCGCGGCCAATCTGCGCCCCGCCGTGGTGGGGGCCGGCACCGCCGTACGCCGGTTCCTGGCCGCCGGGAGCGGCGGCGCGATCGTCAACGTCTCCTCCCACCAGGCCCGCCGGGCGGTGCCGGGCGCCCTGCCGTACGCCACCGCGAAGGCCGCCGTGGAGGGGCTGACCCGGGCGCTCGCGGTCGACTACGGCCGGCACGGCATCCGCACCAACGCGGTCGCGCTCGGCTCGATCCACACCGAACGGCACGCCGCCTACCTGGCCGGGCTGGACCGGGCCGGGGTGGAGCACGTCGAGTCGGAACTGGCCCGGCTGCACCCGGTGGGCCGGATGGGGCGTACCGGGGAGGTGGCCGACGTGGTCGCGTTCCTGCTGTCGGAGGCGGCCTCGTTCGTCAACGGTGTGACGCTGCCGGTCGACGGCGGTCGGGCCGCGCTCGGGCTGGACCCGGAGGCACGCTGACCGGCGCGCTCCTCCGGCCGTGCTGGCCGTGAGTGACGGCGCGCGCCGAAGACACCCGTGCCATTCCACTCAAGCCCACCCGGCCCGTGACTGGAACGCCAGGGCTGTCTCCGGCCCGTTTTGGCAACCATGACGTTCCACCCACCGCGGACCACCCACCGCGCTTCGCGCCCTCTCTGGCCGCCCGGCCCCACATCTCTGTCGTCGAGAGTTACGGACTCTGCAACGGTAGGTGCGGGCGGCCGCTGCTCCTCATGTTGGCACCGACGCTTTCACGCGGGCCTGTTGCGGCTGGTGGGTGCTGCCGGAGTGGGTAGCGGCGAGCAAGCGGAGTCCGGCCGGCTGTACGAATAGCTCCCGCTTGGCGACCGCCTCGCCCCTGGCATTCAGCTCGTAAGCCTCGATCCAGGTCCAGCCGTCGTAGCAGTGCCGGTCGATCATCTCTCGGATGACTCGGACGACGATCGGGCGAACGAACTGCACGCTCGCGGAGCGGGTCAGGTGCAGGACGTCTCCACCCCTGATCAAGCCCGTGCTTCCCGGCACGCGTTCACCTCCGTCACTGGGAAGGGGCCGCCCCTGGCTGCTCGCCCAAGGGGCGACCCCGACAGCGCTCCCGCCGGGCATCGGGCCTCCACCGGGTAGCGCCGCTCATCGACCACCCTGCCGAGTGCTACGGGATCAGTACACAGCGTTGATGTATGGTGCCGAGATATCCAGGACGTCCATCGGGGAGGTGGGATGAACCACGTACTCCAGGCGGCGATGGTTGAGGCTGGCGAGACGGCCGAGAGTCTTGCAGATCAAACCGGTGTAGATCCGAAGACGGCAGCGCGTTGGATCTCCCCGGGACGTGTGCCGCAACCACGCCGACGCGCGCAGGTGGCCAAACTCCTTGGTCGGGACGTTGCGGATCTATGGCCCGATGTCCTCAAAAGACGTGAGCCCCAGTGGCTACGTGAGTGGGTCGATTGGGAACGGGAAGCGGTAGCGGTCCGGTGGTTCGAGCACTGTTGGATACCTGGCCTACTTCAGACCGAGGCGTACGCACGGGCGACGCTTGCCGGTGAGGCGCTGACCTCGGTGGAAGTGAACGATCTGGTCGCCTCGCGTATCGAGCGGCAAGCGATCCTGCGTCGAGAGCGCCCACCCTTGTTCGTCGCCGTCATCTTCGAGGCAGTGCTGTACCAGTCGGCGTATGGCGACCGTGAGCTGATGTGCGAACAGGTCGAGCACCTCGCCCGCTGCGCAGCCCTTCCCATGGTGCAGGTGCACATCGTGCCGAAGGACGTGGGCATGTATCCAGGTCTCGGTGGCGGCTTCATCATCGCTGAGCTGCCCAGCGGCGAGCACGTCGCGCACGTCGACAGCCAGGGACCGGCGCAGATCGTCAATCAGCCTGCGCCCGTTGCTACGCTCAGCCGTAGGTGGGAGCGCATCAGGGGTGAAGCCCTCTCCCGAAACCAGTCCTCAGACCTGATCAGAGAAGCGGCAGGATCATGGACATGACCGGTGCGCGGTGGCGCAAGAGCACGAAGAGCGGCAACAACGGTGGCTCGTGTGTCGAGGTCGCCGACAACCTGCCCGGCGTCGTCCTGGTCCGAGACACAAAGGACCGCGACGGCGGAACGCTGGCCATCGGCCCGGCATCCTGGCAGGGCTTCGTCAACCTGGCGAAGAAGATCGGCCCCATGGGCTGACCAGAGGCCAAGCGCAGCCCCGGCATCCCTGATGGATGCCGGGGCTGCTTCGCGTCGCGGTACGCGAGAAGACCAGTCATCGCCAGCACATCGCCCGCATGATCGGGTGGTTGTCCACAACCGCGCTGTTGTCCACAGGCGAGGGTACGCGGGACAGCTCTCGGCCCGGCGTCGCCGCTAGCGTCCCGGCCGTGTCAGACGACGAGGAGACGACGGTACAGCGGAGGCTCGCCCGGCTGTTCACGCCGGCGGCGGGCAGGGCTGCCGTTCCGGCTCTCGCCGGCAGCGCTCCGCGGGCCGTCCGAGCGGCGGTGCCCGAGTCGCCACCGGCGTACCCGTTCGCCGAGCCGGACCGCCCCGAACCGCGACGCGGACACCCGGCGCCCCTGTCGGGGACACCGACGACGGACGATGCGGACGGGCCCCACGAGGACAGCCCGGACCCGGAGGCCGGGCTGACGTCCCGGCTGCCCGGGCCGGGCGCGTTCGATCCGGGCCGGCGAGGCGTCCGCGTCCTGGCCGTGGTGGCCGCGATCGTCGTCCTGGTGGCCGCCGTCTGGGCGTGGCGATCCCGGCCGAGCGCCGAACCGGTCCGGCCGGTCGAGTCGGTCGGCGAGACGCCGGCCGGGGTGGCGACGCGGGCGCCGACCGAAGCGGCCGACCCGGCGGGTCCGTCCGGCCAGGTGGTCGTCACGGTCGCCGGCAAGGTCCGCCGCCCCGGGCTGGTCCGGCTCCCGGCCGGCGCCCGGCTGGCCGACGCCCTGACGGCGGCCGGGGGAGCACTGCCCGGGATCGACGTGGCGCTGCTCAACCCCGCCCGGAAGGTCACCGACGGTGAGCTGATCCTGGTCGGCGTCACCGCCCCGCCCGGGCAGCCCGCCCCCGGTCCGGCGGCCGGCGGCGGTGCGCCCGGTGGTCCGGCGGCCGGGCCGGTCAACCTGAACACCGCCACGCTGGCCCAGCTCGACGCGCTGCCCGGCGTCGGCCCGGTGCTCGCCCAGCGGATCCTCGACCACCGGGACCAGCACGGCGGGTTCCGGTCCGTGGCCGACCTGCGTCAGGTCGACGGCATCGGGGACGCCCGCTACGAGCAGCTCAAGGAACTGGTGACGGTGTGAGCGCCGACGGTGGGGAGGCCGGGCCGGACCTGCGACTGGCCGGTTTCGCGGTGGCGGCCTGGCTCGCCGCGCTGGCCGGGCTGCACCTCTCCGTCCGGTGGACCGCCGGGCTGGCCGCCGTCGCCGCCACGCTCGCGCTGGTCGCGGGCCTGCACCTCGGTGGCGTGCTGGGTCACCCCGTCGGCCCGGCCCGCCGGTACGGCTGGATCGCCGTCACCGTCCTGCTCGGCGCGCTCTGCGGGGCGGCGGCCACCGGGGCGCGGGTCGCGGTCCGCGACGCCGCCCCGGTCCGCACGCTCGTCGCCGAACGCGCCCTGGTCACCGCCGACCTGGTGGTCCGGGACGACCCCCGCCCGGTGCGCGGCGCGCCCGGCCGCGCGGCCACCCTGCTGGTCCGGGTCGATCTGGTACGCCTCACCGGCGCCGACGGCGGTCAGGTCACCGGCCCGGTGCGCGGTCTGGTGCTGGCCACCGACCCCGGCTGGCGGGGGCTGCTGCCGGGGCAGCGCGTCACCACCCGGGGACGGCTCGCCGCGCCGCGCGGCGGCGACCTGACCGCGGCGGTGCTCTCGGCCACCGGGCCGCCCACCCGGCACGGCGCCGCGTCGTGGCCGCAGCGGGCGGCCGGCGCGCTGCGGGCCGGGTTGCAGCGGGCCTGCGAGCCGTTGCCGGACGCCCCGGGAGGGCTGCTGCCCGGCCTGGTGGTGGGCGACACCAGCCGGCTGCTGCCCGAGGTGGAGGAGGACTTCCGGGCCACCGGGATGACGCACCTCAACGCGGTGTCCGGGTCCAACGTGGCCATCGTGGTGGGAGCGGTGCTGCTGCTGGCCCGCTGGGCGCGCGCCGGTCCGCGTACCGCCGTGGCGCTCTGCGGGCTGGCGCTTGTCGGCTTCGTCATCCTGGTGCGACCCTCGCCGAGCGTGGTGCGGGCCGCGGCGATGGGTGCGATCGGGCTCGCCGCGCTGGCCGCCGGCCGGCCCCGGGCCGCGCTGCCCGCCCTGGCCGCGGCGGTCGCCGGGCTGGTGCTGCTGGACCCGGATCTGGCCGGTGACCCGGGCTTCGCGCTGTCGGTCTGCGCCACCGGCGGGCTGCTGTTGCTGGCGTCGGGCTGGCGGGACGCGCTGCGTCACCGGGGCGTACCGCCGGGGCTGGCGGAGGCGCTGGCGGTGCCGGCCGCCGCGCAGCTCGCCTGCGGCCCGGTGATCGCCGCGCTGTCCGCGACCGTCAGCCTGGTGGCGGTGCCGGCGAACCTGCTGGTGGTGCCCGCCGTCGCGCCGGCCACGGTGCTGGGTGTGCTCGCCGCGGTGCTGTCGCCGGTGTGGCCGGCCGGCGCGGAGTTCCTCGCCTGGCTGGCGAGCTGGCCGGCGCGTTGGCTGGTGGCGGTGGCGACCCACGGGGCCGGGCTGCCGGCCGGGAACCTGCCCTGGCCAGGCGGGGTGACCGGCGGCCTGCTGCTGACCGCCGTGAGCGTGGCGCTGCTGCTCGCCACCCGGCACCGTCGGGCCCGACGGCTGGTCGCGGTCGTGGCGCTCGCCGTGGTGCTGGGCGCGGTGCCGATCCGGTTGCTCGCCTCCGGGTGGCCGCCGCGCGACTGGGTGGTGGTGGCGTGCTCGGTGGGCCAGGGCGACGCCGTGGTGCTGCCGGTCACCCCCGGCCGGGTCGTGGTGGTCGACGCCGGCCCGGAGCCGTCCGGCGTGGACGCCTGCCTGCGCCGCCTTCGGGTACGCGAGGTGTCGTTGCTGGTGGTCAGCCACTTCCACGCCGACCACGTGGGCGGGGTGGCCGGGGTGTTCCGGGGCCGCCGGGCCGGCGCGGTGGTGGGCCCGCCCTGGTCCGATCCGCCCTACGGGGTGGCCCAGGTGCGCGAGGCGGCCCGTCGGGGTGGTGCGTCGCTCGCCCCGGCGTCGGCGGGTTGGCGCTGGCGGGCCGGCGCGGTGGAGGTGGTCGCGGTCGGGCCGCCGTACCCGCTGCGCGGCAGCCGCTCCGACCCGAACAACAATTCCCTGGTGCTGACCGCCACGGTGGCCGGTGTGCGGATCCTGCTGGCCGGGGACGCCGAGACCGAGGAGCAGCGGGCATTGCTGGAGACGGTGCCGGCCGGCGCGTTCCGGGCGGAAGTGCTGAAGGTGGCGCATCACGGGTCCGCCTACCAGGATCCGGACTTTCTCGCCACGGTGCGCCCGGCGGTCGCGCTGGTCTGCGTCGGTGTCGACAACGACTACGGGCATCCCAACGCCGGTCTACTGGGGCGGTTGAGCAGGGGCGGCGCGCGGGTGATGCGTACCGACACCGACGGGGACGTGGCCGTCGTGAGGGTCGGAGCCGGTCTGGCGGTGGTGGCGCGTGGCACCGGGCCCGGACGGTCGCGGTGAAGCTCTGCCCGCCACACTGCCGCGGTCGCTGGCAGCCCCAACCGCCGGAGTGGCAGTTTCGCTGTCCTGGTTGGCTGTGACGGGCACGGGCCCCCGACACAGCATTGACAACCAGGCGAGGCAAACGCCCTGGTCAGAGGATATCGCCGTGGGTCGAACCTGATGAATACCGACAGATTTGTCTTATCTGGAATTTAGCTGGTCATCTATGGATTTGATCCCCCGGGTGGGCCAACCTGGGGCCACCGTACGGGTGACCATGTCTCGACAAGCGATGGGAACTCCAGCCATGAAGAACAAGAACTTGATCCTCGCCGGCGCGGGGGCGGCACTGGCCGGCGGCCTCCTGCTGGCCGTACCCCTGACTGCCGCCGCCGACCCCGGCTCGACCACGGCCGCCAAGTCGCAGGTGGCGATGGCTCCGATGTCCCAGCGGACCGGCACCTCGGTGTCGGTGTCGCCGGGAGCCAACGGGGTCGCCACCGTCACCTGCCCGGCCGGCACGATCGTGACCGGCGGTGGCGGCCAGACATCCGCCTTCGACATCTTCATCACCGACTCCTTCGCCTCCGGCAACGGCTGGGCGGTGCGCGGCAGCAACCGGGGCGCGACGGTCCAGACCATCAGAGCCGTCGCCATCTGCATCGGCTAGTCGTGGCGACCATGGGCCTCGTCGACGGCGTGCCGGCCTGAGACCAGGCGAGACCTCCGGCGAGGCGTGCGGTGTCGACGCCCACGACCGGACCGGAGGTCTCCTGGTCGCTGAGGGTCCGGGATGCTTCCCGGTCGGTACGCGCGCTGGTCGATCCGGCCGCGCGCGCGGTGCTGCTGGACGCGACAGGGCCGAGCGGTGCTCATCCCCCGCCGGGGTGCCGCCGCTGCAAGGCCGTCCGGGTCGGCGCCGGTCTGGCGGGTGGTGGTGCGCGGCTCCGAGCCGGGGCGGTCGCGCTGAAGGCGCCGAGATTCTGCGCTATAGGTCAGGAATCAAGGCAAATGTCTGGATTTGCGTTGAGTGCGGGTTGGGCCGTCACAGTCCGCGATGAGCAGGCACGATCCGCCCCGAGGGCGTGCGAGTATGTGCGACGTGACCCCCGCCAGCCTGCCTCCCATTCTGCTCGTCCTCGGCGACGAGGAGCTGCTCGCCACGCGCGCGGTCTCCGACGCGGTCGCCCGGGCCCGCGCGGTGGACCCCGACGTGGACGTGCGGGAATGCCAGGCCGGCTCGCTGGCGGTCGGTGAGATCGACGAGATGCTGAGCCCGTCCCTGTTCGGCGGTCGCCGGGTGCTGGTGCTCCGCTCCGGCCAGGACACCCGCAAGGACCTGTCCGCCGCACTGCTGGCGTACGCGAAGAATCCCGACCCGGACGTGCAGCTCGTGGTGCTGCACCTGGGCGGCGCCAAGGGCAAGGCGTTCGCCGACGGCCTGCGGTCGGCGGGCGCGACCGTGGTGCCGGCGGGCAAGCTCAAGGGGCACCGTGAGCGGGTCGCCTTCGTCCGGGACGAGATCCGCCGCCATGGCGGGAAGTGTGCCGAGGACGCGGCCGAGGCGCTGATCGCGGCCGTCGGCAACGACCTGCGTGAGCTGGCCGCCGCCTGCTCGCAGCTCGTCGCCGACACCGACGGTCGGATCGACGCCGAGACGGTCGCCCGCTACTACCGGGGCCGGGTCGAGGTGACCGGCTTCACCGTGGCCGACGCGACGATGGTCGGTGACGTTCCCGGCGCCTTGGAGGCGCTGCGCTGGGCGCTGCACGTCGGGGTCGATCCGGTGCCCATCGCGGACGCGCTCGCCGACGGCGTGCGGACCGTGGCCCGGGTCGCCTCGGCCGGGCGGGGCAGCGCCTACCAGCTCGCCAGCAGCCTGGGCATGCCGGCGTGGAAGATCGAGCGGGCCCAACGCCAGGGTCGGGGCTGGACGCCGGAGGGCCTGGTCACGGCGATGCGGGCCGCCGCCGAGTGCAACGCGGCCGTCAAGGGCGGCGCCGACGACCGGGCGTACGCGTTGGAGCGGGCCGTCTTCTCGGTGGCCGCGGCCCGGCAGGGCGGCGCCCGGTGACCCGAGCGTGGTCGACCGTGCCGACGGACGAGGACCGTTACCGGCCCCTCTACGCCCGGGTGCTCGGCCTGCGCTTCGTCAACCCGGGTGGGGTGCTCTGCTTCCTCTTCTTCGAGGGCGCGGTGGCGCTGGCCGTGCTGCTCTCGCTCGCCGAGTTGGTGAGCTGGTGGGCGGTGCTGGTGCTGCCGACCGCCGTGGCGGTCATGGTCAAGCTCAACGACGTGGTGGCCGAGATCGTGATCCGCACCGCGGCCCAGGTGCCCGACCAGGAGCGGGACCGCTTCCGCCGGCAGATGGAGCCGGTCGTCGGGCGGGCCCGGGTGCCGGCCACGGTCCGGGCGGTGTCCGGCGGCCTGAGCCTGACCGGCGACAGTGCCACCCGCTCGGCGGCTCCCTACCACCGGGCGGGGCGTTCGGCGCCGCCGCTCGACCGGCCCGAGGAGCGGGGCCGGCGGACCGCCTCCGAGATCACCTGGCCCGATCCCTTCCGCTGACCGCCGTTCGCTCCGCCCAGCCGTGCCAGTCTGTCAGCCGCGCCAGTCTGTCAGCCGCGCCAGTCTGTCAGCCACGACCGATGCGGTTCAGCCAGCCAGCCAGCCAACCAGCCGCGCCAGTCCGTCGCGCCGCGCCAGCCAGCCGCGCCCGCCCGGGCCGCGGCCCATGCCAGCCGGACCGCGTGCGCGCGCCCGATCCCGCGCCGGTGGAGAAACGCGGACAGCCGGAAGCCCTGGGGCGGTGGCCCCAGGGCTTCCGAGCAGGTCTACGGTCTTGTCAGGCCGAGAACGAGGCGACGCGCTTGGCGATCGCCGACTTCCGGTTCGCCGCCTGGTTGGCGTGAATGACACCCTTGCTGGCGGCCTTGTCCAGCTTCCGGGTGGCCTCCTGCATGAGCACGGAGGCCTTCTCGGTGTCGCCCGCCTCGGCAGCCTCGTGGAACTTGCGGATGGCGGTCTTCAGCGACGACTTGACCGACTTGTTACGCAGCCGGCGCTTCTCGTTCTGCCGGTTGCGCTTGATCTGGGACTTGATGTTCGCCACGCGACAGCCTCGTCTTGATAGCTCGGGTTGGTCAGCTTGCGTACGCGACGAGCATGCGTCATCGCCGCGCGAATGGTCAGGCTACCAGGTCGTTCCCGGACGAGCCAAAACGCCTCCCGAACGCACCGGTCAGCAGCGGTGAGAAGGGGCCCCTTCTCTACCGGAAACGTTAAGCGGGGGCCCCTCCTTACCCCCGGGCCCAGCCGCGGCGGGCGGTGAGCCAGGTGAGGGCCTGGGTGCCGCTCCACTGCTGGTGGGAGCGCAGGTGTGGGGAGGCGGTCGACGGGCCGGCGGCGGCGCCGGTGAGGAAGTAGCCGGCGAGTGCGGCGAGGCTCACGTCCAGCGCGTCCGCGGGCGCCCCGGCGGTCGCCGGGTGGCGGGCGAAGGCGGTGTCCGCGTCGAGGCCGCTGGCGTACCCGGTGAGCAGCAGGCCGGCCAGGTCGAACCAGGCGGGCCCGTGGCAGAGCCAGGTCCAGTCGCAGAGCCAGGCGCGACCGTCGGCGTCGATCAGGAGGTTGTCCACCCGCAGGTCACCGTGGGCCAGCCCGGGGGCGGCGTCGGCATACCCGGGGAGGCGGGACTCCAGCGCGACCAGCTCCGCCAGCGGGACGCCCGCCGCCGCCGCGGGCAGCGGTTCGCGGCCGGCGGCCACCTCGCCCCACCACAGGATGTCGTCCCGGGCCAGGTCGGCCAGGCGCGGCAGCCCGAGCGCGACGAGGTCCCCGGGCGGTTCGGCGAGCGCGGCGGCCACCTCGGCGTACGTGGCGAGGGCCGCCGCCAGCTCGGCCGGGTCCCAGGGCAGCCGAGGGGTGTGCCCGTCGATCGCGTCGAGCGCGAGCGCGTACCAGCCGGACCCGGTCAACGCCCAGCGCGGCCGGGGCACCGGCAGGCCGGCGGGGAGCCGGGCCAGGATCGCGGCCTCGTGGGCGTACCAGTCGACCAGGTGCCGCTGCCCGGCCAGCGCCGCCGCCTTGACGAACACCCGGTCGCCGGTCGGGCCGGTCAGCACGGCGGCGAAGCCGCGCGTGAAGCCGCCGCCGGCCACCCGGACCTCGGCCGGTGGGCCGCCGAGCCGGGCCGCCAGCGCGTCGCGCAGCCCGTCCGGCAGGTCGGCCCAGCCGGGTCGTTCGGCCGTCTCCCCGTACGGAACGGGTGGTAGCGAGATCGCACGCACCGCTCCATGCTGCCGTACCGCCACCACCGCCGGGTGCGGGCGGCGCGTCGGTGGGCTCTGCCAGACTGCCGACCATGAGGACCGAGGACTTCTGGCAGTTGATCGACCAGGCCCGGGCCAACGCCGGGGGAGAGGCCGACGCGGTCGCCGTGCGGGCGGTCGCGCTGCTCGCCGAGCGCGATCCGGAGGAGATCGTCGGGTACGCCCACCACCAGCGGCGGGTGCTCGCCGCCTCCTACCGGGTCGACCTGTGGGGCGCGGCGTACCTGATCAACGGGGGCGCCTCGGACGACGGCTTCGAATACTTCCGGGGCTGGCTGATGACGCAGGGCCGGGCCGTCTTCGCGCGGGCGGTGACCGAGCCGGATTCGCTGGCCGAGCTGCCCCGGGTCCGCTCCGCCGCGCTCAGCGGCGAGGAGTTCGAGTGCGAGCGGATGCTGTCGGTGCCCTGGGAGGCGTACCGGCAGGCCACCGCGTCCGAGTTGCCGGCCGACCGGGACCCGGTGAAGGTGCCGGACCTGAACGACTTCTGGGACTTCGACGACGAGGAGGAGGCCCGCCGCCGGCTGCCCCGGCTCGCCGCGCTCTTCGTCGAGCCGCCGGCGGAGTGACGCCCCGCCGGGCGGCGGGTGGCCGGGCAGTGCCGGGGGAGCCCGGGCGCGCGCCGGACGACGTGGGAGCATAGAGGGGGCCGGCGGCGCGCCGGCCCGCTCACGTCAGCCGACCAGAACGGACCGCTGTGCCACCGAAGCTCGATCCCGGCGCGAACGCTCCTGGTGCCACCGACCCGGCGCGCATCCGGAACTTCTGCATCATCGCCCACATCGACCACGGGAAGTCGACCCTGGCCGACCGGATGCTGCAGCTCACCGGCGTGGTCGACCCCCGGCAGATGCGCGCGCAGTACCTGGACCGGATGGACATCGAGCGCGAGCGTGGCATCACCATCAAGAGCCAGGCCGTCCGGATGCCGTGGACGATCCGGGAGGGTGACCGGACCGGCGAGACCGCCGTGCTCAACATGATCGACACCCCCGGCCACGTCGACTTCACCTACGAGGTGTCCCGCTCGCTGGCCGCCTGCGAGGGCGCGGTCCTGCTTGTCGACGCCGCGCAGGGCATCGAGGCGCAGACCCTCGCGAACCTCTACCTGGCGCTCGAGAACGACCTGCGCATCATCCCGGTGCTCAACAAGATCGACCTGCCGGCCGCCCAGCCGGAGAAGTACGCCGAGGAGCTGGCGCACCTGATCGGCGGTGACCCGGCGGACTGCATCCGGGTCTCCGGTAAGACCGGTGAGGGCGTGCCGTACCTGCTCGACGAGATCGTCCGGCAGTTCGTGCCGCCGGTGGGGGAGGCCGACAGCCCGGCCCGCGCGATGATCTTCGACTCGGTGTACGACGTCTACCGCGGCGTGGTCACGTACGTCCGGGTGATCGACGGCCGCATCTCGGCCCGGGACCGGATCAAGATGATGTCCACCGGCGCGGTGCACGAGCTGCTGGAGATCGGTGTCATCTCGCCGGAGATGGTGAAGGCCGACGCGCTCGGCGTCGGCGAGGTGGGATACCTCATCACCGGCGTGAAGGACGTCCGCCAGTCGCGGGTCGGTGACACGGTCACCATCAACGGCAACCCGGCCCGGGAGGCGCTTGGCGGCTACAAGGACCCGAAGCCGATGGTCTACTCGGGTCTCTACCCGATCGACGGCTCGGACTACCCGAACCTGCGCGAGGCGCTGGACAAGCTCAAGCTCAACGACGCGGCGCTGGTCTACGAGCCGGAGACGTCCGGCGCGCTGGGGTTCGGCTTCCGTTGCGGCTTCCTCGGCCTGCTGCACCTGGAGATCATCCGGGAGCGGCTGGAGCGGGAGTTCAACCTCGACCTGATCTCCACCGCGCCGAACGTGGTCTACCGGGCCATCACGGAGGACGCCCAGGAGATCGTGGTGACCAACCCGAGCGAGTACCCGACCGGCAAGATCGCCGAGGTGTACGAGCCGACCGTGCGGGCCACCGTGCTGACGCCGAACGACTACGTCGGCGCGGTGATGGAGCTGTGCCAGGGCCGCCGGGGCAACCTGCTCGGCATGGACTACCTCTCCGCCGACCGGGTGGAGCTGCGCTACACGCTGCCGCTGGCCGAGATCATCTACGACTTCTTCGACCAGCTCAAGAGCCGCACCAAGGGGTACGCCTCGCTCGACTACGAGACCTCCGGCGAGCAGGCGTCCGACCTGGTGAAGGTGGACATCCTGCTGCACGGTGAGCCGGTGGACGCGTTCAGCGCCATCGTGCACAAGGACAAGGCGTACAACTACGGCACCACGATCGCGGCGAAGCTGCGGTCGCTGATCCCCCGTCAGCAGTTCGAGGTGCCGATCCAGGCGGCCATCGGCAGCCGGGTGATCGCCCGGGAGACGATCCGCGCGATCCGCAAGGACGTGCTCGCCAAGTGCTACGGCGGTGACATCAGCCGGAAGCGCAAGCTGCTGGAGAAGCAGAAGGAGGGCAAGAAGCGGATGAAGATGGTGGGCCGGGTGGAGGTTCCCCAGGAGGCCTTCATCGCGGCGCTCTCGTCCGACTCCGGCGACGGCAAGCCCGCCGGCAAGAAGTAGCCCCGACGACCCCACGAAACCGGCCGGCACCTCCGTCGAGGGTGCCGGCCGGTTCGCGTACTCAGGAAATTTTCAGCTCGCCGGAACCGCTCCCACCTGCGGGTTTCGGGTCTTCGAGCCGCCGGGAGCCGGCGAGACGGGGATTCGGCCGGTTTCGGTTTCTGGTCGGTCGGGAACTTAGCGGTCACGACAGCAACCGCACAGAACGTGCGAAACCGCTTATAGGAGGACCGACCGTGGAGTTCACCGTCTGGGGCATCATCACCGCGCTGATCGTCGGCCTGATCGTCGGCGCGCTGGGCCGGCTGGTCGTGCCGGGCCGGCAGAACATGCCGATGTGGCTGCACATGCTGATCGGTGTGGGCGCCGCGCTGCTGGGCACGATCGTCGCCCGGGCCTCCGGCTTCGCCGACACCGCCGGCATCGACTGGCGCGAGCTGCTGCTGCAGGTGCTCTTCGCCGCCATCGCCGTGGCCCTGGTGGCCGGGGTCGGTCGTCGGCGGGGCGTCACCCACCACTGACCGCGTACCAACGCGCCTCGACGGGCGCCCGGCCGACCGGCCGGGCGCCCGTCGCCGTTTCGCATTGAAGCCGGTCGGTTCGCCGACGGCAGGGACGACGGCAGCCCTGGCCGGCCCTTGGGCGGGAAAACCCAGCTCAGGGTAGGGATGAACGATTCGTCACCCGAGTCGGTTTGGATTTTTCGCCGGTCGGGAACTTACCGGTCACGACAGAAACCACACGACATCGTGTGACTCGATCTGAAGGAGGAGGGCGACCATGGAGCTCACCGTTTGGGGCATCATCACGGCGCTGGTCGTTGGTCTGATCGTCGGCGCGCTGGGCCGCCTGGTCGTGCCGGGCCGGCAGAACATGCCGATGTGGCTGCACATGCTGATCGGCGTCGGTGCCGCGCTGCTGGGCACGATCGTCGCCCGGGCCTCCGGCTTCGCCAACACCGCCGGCATCGACTGGCGCGAGCTGCTGCTGCAGGTGCTCTTCGCCGCCATCGGCGTCGCCCTGGTGGCCGGTGTCGGCCGTCGGCGTGGCGTCTCGCGCTACTGACCCCCACCACGACGCTCGACGGGCGCCCGGCCACTGGCCGGGCGCCCGTCCGCGTACTCCCGCTCTGACCTGCCCGGACGGCACCCCTGCCGGCCGGGCGTTCGGCTGCGATACGGTCGCCTCGGTCGCCCGCCGGGCCCACCCCCTGTTGTAAAGGAAATTTTCCTACTAAGGTGCGGCGGAGAAGGTTAGTGCCAAACGGCCCTGAGGGAGATATGGCGTGAACAGGTGGAAGCGGCTGGCTCCGGTCACCGCCATCGTGGCGTCGGCCGCGCTGGTGCTGACCGGTTGCGGTGGCTCCGGCGACGATGACAAGGCCGCCGACAACAGCAAGCTGACGGTCTGGATGATGGGCGAGGGCGGCGACGCCCAGACCACGTTCCTCGACACGGTCGAGGCGGAGTTCAAGAAGAAGCACCCCGAGACCGACGTCGTGGTGCAGTACATTCCCTGGCTCGAGGCGCCGAAGAAGTTCCAGGCCGCGCTCGCCGGCGGGGAGGGCCCGGACGTCACCGAGCTGGGCAACACCGAGACCCAGGGCTGGGCCGCGCAGGAGGCCCTGGCCGACGTGACGGACAAGTTCAACGGCTGGTCCGAGGGCAAGGACATCCTGCCCGACCTGGTGAAGAACGCGCAGCTCGACGGCAAGCAGTACGGCGTGCCGTGGTACGCCGGCGTGCGCGCCGTCTACTACCGCACCGACTGGTTCGCCGAGGCGGGTGTGAAGCCGCCGACGAACTGGGACGAGATGGTCGCCGCCGCCAAGGCCGTCCAGGCCAAGAAGCCCGGCACCTACGGCATCGCCCTGCCCGGCAACTCCGAGCTGCCGTTCTACTCCTTCCTCTGGGGTGCCGGCGGCGAGATCGCCACCAAGGACGGCGACACCTGGAAGTCCGGCTACAACACGCCCGAGGCGCAGAAGGCGGTCAAGTTCTGGACCGACCTGGTGACCGTGCACAAGGTCGCCCCGCCGGCCGCCGCCGGCTGGAACGAGGTCGACGCCCGGACCCAGTTCGCCACCGGCAAGGCCGCCATGGCGTTCGCCGGTAGCTGGCAGGGCGGCGCGATGAAGAAGGACAACCCCGACATCGAGAAGGTCTGGGGCACGTTCCCGATCCCCGGCCCGGACGGCAAGGCCGCCCCGGCGTTCGCCGGCGGTTCCGACATCGCGGTCTGGAAGGACAGCGAGCGGTCGGCGTTGGCCTGGGACTACATGACCGTGCTGCTGAGCAAGCAGAAGGACCAGGAGTTCGCCAGCAGCCTCGGCTTCTTCCCGGTCTACCAGGACCTGGTCAGCGGCGGGAACTACGCCAACGACAAGGTGATGGCCGCGTTCGCGACCGCCATCCAGAACACCAAGCTGACCCCGCTCACCCCGAAGTGGGTCGAGGTCAGCCGCACCAAGACGGTGACCCAGGCGATGAACAGCTCGGTCATCAAGGGCCAGAAGACGGTCGAGAAGGCAACCGCCGACGCGGCCACCGAGATGGAAAGCATTCTCAACGCCAAGTGACAACGCTGACCAAGGCCACCGGCGAGGCCGCCGCGCGGGAGAACCCCGCGCGGCGGCGCCGCCGAAAGGTGGACCGCCTCCCGTACCTGTTGCTCCTGCCCTGCCTGGCGATCATCGCCGTGCTGTTGCTCTGGCCGCTCGGCCAGGTCGTGATGATGTCCTTCTACAAGCTGGACAGCGTCCGGCAGCTCCGGGGGGACCGCGAGTGGCCCTGGGTCGGCCTGGCCAACTACGCGCAGATCCTCGGCGACCCGTTCTTCCGGACCGTGCTGCGCAACACCGTGCTCTTCGCGTTCGCCAACGTGGCGCTCACCATGGTGCTCGGCACGCTGGTCGGGCTGCTGCTCAACCGGCTCGGCAAGAAGATGGCCACGTTCGTGGCGAGCTGCGTGATGCTCGCCTGGGCCACCCCGGCGCTGACCGGCACCATCGTCTGGAAGTGGATCTTCGACGACACGAGCGGCCTGGTCACCTGGCTGTTCAACAAGCTGCCCGACGGCCTCTCCACGACGCTGTTCGGGCGTAGCGACTGGACCGGCTACGGCTGGTTCAACGACCCGCTGCTGTTCTTCGGCATCCTGACGCTGGTGGTGGTCTGGCACTCGTTCCCGTTCATCGCGGTGAGCGTGCTGGCCGGGCTCAAGAGCGTGCCCACCGAGTTGCAGGAGGCGGCCCGCGTCGACGGCGCCGGGCCGTGGCGGGTCTTCTGGTCGGTCACGTTCCCGATGCTCCGGCCGGTCTTCGGCATCCTGGTGGTGCTCTCCACGATCTGGGACTTCAAGGTCTTCACCCAGCAGTTCGTGCTGGCCGGCGGCACCCAGGACCGGTCGACGTTCATGCTGTCGATCTACTCGTACGCGGAGGCGTTCTCGCCGCCGCCGAAGTACGGCCTCGGCTCGGCGATCGCCGTCATCCTCACCGTGATCCTGCTCGCGGTGACCGCCCTGTACGTCCGCATGGTGCTCAAGCAGGAGGACGAGTCGTGAAGAAGATCGCGCTCAACGGCGCCGGCCTGCTGGTCGCGCTCTTCGCCGCGTTTCCCGTCTACTGGATGATCGCGACGTCGCTGAAGCCCAACCGGGAGATCTTCTCGGCCACGCCGCGCCCGGTGCCGGCGGAGCCCACCCTGGAGCACTACCGGGAGATCCTCACCGGCAATCTGATCCCCGGCGTGACGTTCCTCGACTTCTTCCTCAACAGCGTGCTGGTCGCGGTGGCCACCGTGCTGCTGAGCGGGCTGGTCGCGCTGCTCGCCGCGACCGCGGTGGCCCGGTTCCGGTTCAAACTGCGCACCAGCTTCCTGATCCTGCTCCTGGTGGTGCAGATGATTCCGCTGGAGGCGCTTGTCATCCCGCTGTTCCTGATGATCCAGCGGCTCGGCCTCTACAACACGCTGCCCAGCCTGATCCTCACCTACCTCGGCTTCTCGCTGCCGTTCGCGGTCTGGATGCTGCGCGGCTTCGTCGCGGCGGTGCCGAAGGAACTGGAGGAGGCCGCCGCGATCGACGGGGCCAGCCGGGCGCAGACGTTCCGCAAGGTGCTGTTCCCGCTGGTCGCGCCCGGCCTGGTGGCGACCAGCATCTTCTCCTTCATCACCGCCTGGAACGAGCTGATCTTCGCGTTGACGTTCATCAACGACCAGCAGCGGTACACGCTGCCGGTGGCGATGACGTTCTTCTTCGGCCGGGACGACACCGCGTGGGGCTCGGTGATGGCCGCGTCCACGCTGTTCACGCTACCGGTGATCATCTTCTTCCTGCTGGTCCAGCGCCGGATGGTCTCCGGGCTGGTCGCCGGCGCGGTGAAGGGCTGATCCCCGGTCGACCTCGATGACGGGCCGTCGGCGGGAAGCCGGCGGCCCGTCGACGGCTCAGGTGCCGGCTCAGGTGCCGGCTCAGGTGCCGGCTCAGGTCTCGGCGAAGACCTCGGCCAGCACCTGCGTCGCCGGGTCGCCCTTCACCCGGCCCCAGGTGCCCTGCTCGGCGGTCCACTCCAGGCTGCCGAAGCGGACCCGCTTCACGCCGTTGTCGTCGGCGTGCGAGACCAGCCAGTGCGCGTAGCGCCAGCCGTCCCGGTCGTCACCGGCCGGCACGGTCAGCCCGGTCAGCGTCGTCGCCGCGGTCAGGCGGGGCAGGCCCCAGTCCAGCGTCAGCCCCTCCAGCACCGCGCTGGCGGCGGCCGGGCCCCGCAGCGTCGGAGTCGAACCGACCGTGCAGGCCACCGCGCCGGTCGCCTGGCCGAGCAGCGCGCGGGTGAGGACCTCCGACTCGTCCGCCCACTTCTGGTACGCCTCGGGGTAGGCCGACCGCTGCACCCGTTGGGCGGCCTCGGTGACCCGCATCCGCTCCCAGCCCTTGACCTTCTTCAGCGCGGCGTAGAACTTCCGGGCCGCGTAGCGCGGGTCCTGGATCTCCTCCGGCGTGCCCCAGCCCTGGCTCGGGCGCTGCTGGAACAGGCCGAGCGAGTCCCGGTCGCCGTGCGCGATGTTGCGCAGGTGCGACTCCTGGTAGGCGGTCGCCAGCGCCACCACCACCGCGCGCTCGGGCATCCGGCGCTGCACGCCGATGGCGGCGATGGTGGCCGCGTTGGCCATCTGGTCGGCGCCCAGCACCACCTCGCCGTCGGCCTGCACGGTGCAGGTCCGGCTGGCCAGCGGCAGCCGCAGGTGGTGACCGAACTGCTTGGTCACGAACCAGATCGCGAGCAGGGCCAGCACGCACACCACCACACCAGATGCCACGATCGCCGGTCGCGTCCGCACCCGCACCCCCTGTCCTGACAGTCCGCCCAGCGTACGTCGCCCGTCCCACTTTCCGGCTCGGCCGACCGGCCTGCTCGCCGCCGCGTCACCGCCCCGTGACGGGTCGCTGTTAGGCGGGGGCCCCGCCTATACCGGAGGCGTTAACCGGGGGCCCCGCCTTCTATTCGCCGGCGGGCACCCACGCCGCCGGACGCTTCTCGCGGAACGCGAGCACCCCCTCCCGCCCCTCGTCGGAGAGGAAGTACCCGGTGGAGAGCGTCGCCAACGCGGCGATCTCCGCCCGCAGGTCGGCGGCGGCCGGCCGGCGCAGCAGCTCCTTCGCCCCGGCGAGGGCCTTCGGCGCGCCCTTCACCAGCGCCGCGCGGTAGCGCTCCACGGCGGCGTCCAGCCCGTCCGCCGGCACGGCGGCGGTGACCAGGCCGATCTCGGCGGCCCGCCGGCCGTCGAACGTCTCCCCGGTCAGGTACAGCTCGGCGGCGGCCCGCGGGCTCAGCCGGGGCAGCACGGTCGCCGAGATCACCGCCGGGATCACGCCGATCCGCACCTCGGTGAACGCGAACGTCGCCTCCTCGGCGCAGACCACCAGGTCGGCGGCGGCGATCAGGCCCAGCCCGCCGGCCCGGGCCGGCCCGGCCACCTTCGCCAGCACCGGCTTCGGGCACTCCCGCACGGCGACCAGCACGTCGCCGAGCATGCCGGCCGGCACGGTCCCGCTGGCGTACGCGGCGGCGGTCTCCTTCAGGTCGGCGCCGGAGCAGAAGACCGGGCCGGTGTGGTCCAGCACGATCGCCCGGACCGTGTCGTCGGCGACCGCCGCGGCCAGCCCGGCCAGCAGCTCGGTCATCAGCGGCGTGGAGAGCGCGTTGCGGTTGTGCGGGCTGTCCAGGGTGAGGGTGGTCACCCCACGGGCCGTGGCGACCCGTACGAGAGCGTCCGGAGAGGTCATGCCGGGCACACTAGTGGCCATGCCCGGCGTCCTTCCAGAAGGCGAACCCGTCCCTCGCGACGGGTCGCTGCCCGCCACCGCCCGCCGCGCCGTCGGCGCCCGCGGCTTCGGCGTGTACGTGCACGTCCCGTTCTGCGCCAGCCGGTGCGGTTACTGCGACTTCAACACGTACACCGCCGCGGAGCTGGGCGGCGGGGTGAGCCGGGAGACGTACGCCGACAGCGTGCTGGCCGAGCTGGCGCTCGCCGGCCGGGTGCTCGGCGACGCCCCGCCGCCCCGGGTGGACACCGTCTTCGTCGGCGGCGGCACACCCACCCTGCTGCCCGCCGACGACCTGGCCCGGATCCTGGACGCCATCGACCGCACCTGGGGGCTGGCCGCCGACGCCGAGGTGACCACCGAGGCCAACCCCGAGTCGGTCACCCCGGAGTCGCTGAAGACGCTGCGGGCGGCCGGCTACACCCGGATCTCGCTGGGCATGCAGTCCGCCGCGCCGGGCGTGCTCGCCGTGCTCGACCGGCGGCACAGCGCGGGCCGGGCCACCGCCGCCGCCGCCGAGGCCCGCGACGCCGGGTTCGACCACGTCAACCTGGACCTGATCTACGGTACGCCGGGGGAGACCGCGGACGACTTCGCCGCCTCGCTGGCCCAGGTGGTCGACGCCGGCGTGGACCACGTCAGCGCGTACGCCCTGATCGTGGAGGACGGCACCCGGCTGGCCGCGCGGATGCGCCGGGGCGAGCTGCCGTACCCCTCCGACGACGTGGCGGCGGACCGCTACCTGGCCGCGGAGGCGGCCCTGCACGCGGCCGGTTTCTCCTGGTACGAGGTGTCCAACTGGGCCCGCTCCGAGGCGGCCCGGTGCCGGCACAACCTGCTCTACTGGACCGGCGCCGACTGGTGGGGCCTGGGCCCGGGGGCGCACAGCCACGTCGGCGGCGTGCGCTGGTGGAACGTCAAGCACCCGGCCGGGTACGCGGAGCGGCTGGCCGACGGCGCCTCGCCGGCGCTGGCCCGGGAACGGCTCACCGCTGACGAACAGCACATGGAGGACGTGATGCTGCGGTTGCGGCTGGCGTCCGGGCTGCCGCTGGACGTGCTGGACGAAGCCGGCCGGGCCGGTGCCGAGCGGGCCCGGACCGGCGGGCTGCTGGACGCCGACGCGTACGCGGACGGTCGTGCCGTGCTCACGCTACGCGGGCGCCTGCTGGCCGACGGCGTGGTCCGCGACCTGCTGCCCTGACCGGTCCGGCCGGCCCCGCCGCGCGGGACCGGCCGGCGGCTGTCACTTGATCAGGCTGGCCGACATCGGGTAGCGGTAGAGCTGCCCCTCGTTGGCCTTCACGCCGGCCAGGATGCCGAAGATGATGCCGACGATCATGGCGCCGAAGCCGACCACCAGGCCGATCAGGATGCAGGTGAGGATCCAGCCGACCAGCGCGATGATCGACCAGATGAGCTGGAAGTTCAGCGCGGCGACCGCGTGCGCCCGTACGGTCGGGGACTGGTTGCCCCGGGCCAGCAGCGCCACCAGCGGCGCGACCCAGCCCAGCACGCCGCCGCCGATCAGCATCCCGGCCGCGCCGCCGAAGTGCGCGACCAGGGCCCAGGTCTTGTCGTCGTTGTTGGCGTAGCCGGCCGGCGGGCCGTAGGAGCCGCCGGCGGGGTAGCCGCCGCCCGGCGCGCCGTAGCCCGGGGCGCCACCGCCGGGCGCGCCGTAGCCCGGCGTGTCACCACCGGGTGGGGGATAGCCGCCCGGCGGGGGATAGCCACCCGGCGGAGGCTGGCCGCCCGGGGGCGGATAACCGCCGGGCGGGGGATAGCCGCCCCCGCCCGGTGCCCCGGACAGTGGTGCGGTGGGGGGCTCGTCGGCAGGCGAGGAGCCGTACGGCGCCGACGGCGGGAACGGGTCGGGCTGGGGGCCGGGGTCCCCCGCTCCGGGAGGGCGAGGAGGTTCAGTCATGGACGTCACGGTAGGTCCCGGGGGCAAGCGGCACCAGGGCTGTTCGGCCCGACGCGCCGCCCGGACCCGACGGACCGCACCCGGGGTGCGGCGCTGATCATCGCGCCGGCGGGGGTGCCGACGTAGACTGGCACTCGCTACAGTCGAGTGCCAGTCGCCCGGCGGATGCCGCGCGTCGCCCGGCCGAGGTGCGTCAGGAGGTGGGGAGATGGGTCTCGACGACCGCAAGCTCGCCGTGCTGCGCGCCATCGTCGAGGACTACGTGGCCACGCAGGAGCCGGTGGGCAGCAAGGCCCTGGTCGAGCGGCACCAGCTCGGCGTCTCACCGGCGACCGTGCGCAACGACATGGCGGTGCTGGAGGAGGAGGGCTACATCCGGCAGCCGCACACCAGCGCCGGCCGGGTGCCCACCGACCGTGGCTACCGCCTCTTCGTCGACCGGCTCTCCCGGGTCAAGCCGCTCAGCCCGGCCGAGCGTCGGGCGATCGAGCGCTTCCTGGTCGGCGCCGTCGACCTCGACGACGTGGTGCACCGCACGGTCCGGCTGCTGGCCCAGCTCACCCGGCAGGTGGCCGTGGTGCAGTACCCGAGCCTGGCCCGGTCCAAGGTGCGCCACCTGGAGCTGGTGCCGATCTCCACCACCCGGCTGATGGTCGTCATGATCGCCGACACCGGGCGGGTCGAGCAGCGGCTGGTCGAGCTGCCCGCCCCGGTCCCCGCCGAACACGTGACCGACCTGCGCCGGCTGGTCAACGAGAAACTGGTCGGCAGCCAGCTCGCCGAGACGCCCCCGCTGGTGCAGGCGCTGGTCGAGGAGTCCGCGCCGCACCTGCGCCCGGCCATGACCACGCTCTCCACCGTGCTGCTGGAGACGCTCGTCGAGCGGCACGAGGAACGGATCGCGTTGGCCGGCACCGCCAACCTCACCCGGGGCGGCCTGCTCGACTTCCAGGGCTCGCTGCGCCCCATCCTCGAGGCGCTCGAAGAGGAGGTCGTGCTGCTCAAGCTGATCGGCGAGACCGAGCCGAGCAACACCACCCGGGTGCTCATCGGCGACGAGAACGAGATCGACAATCTCCGGGCCGCGTCGGTGGTCAGCACCGGTTACGGCCCGGGTGCCACGATCGTCGGTGGGCTCGGCGTGCTCGGGCCCACCCGGATGGACTACCCCGGCAATATCGCCATGGTGAGGGCCGTGGCACGCTACGTGGGCGAACTGCTGGCCCAGAACTGACCAGTCAGGGCCGACGGCCGGGAACGGCCGGCGACCGGCGACGCGAGACGAACATGAGGACACCGAACGCAGTGGCCAGGGACTACTACGGCATTCTCGGCGTGAGCCGGGACGCCTCCGACGATGACATCAAGCGTGCCTACCGGAAGTTGGCGCGGCAGTACCACCCGGACGTCAATCCGGACCCGGAGGCACAGGAGAAGTTCAAGGACATCAACGCCGCGTACGAGGTCCTCTCGGACGACCGGAAACGGCAGATCGTCGACCTGGGCGGCGACCCGCTCGCCCCGGGCGGCGGGGGCGCGGGCGCGGGTGGCCCGGGCGGCGCCGGCCCGTTCGTCGGCTTCCAGGACATCATGGACGCGTTCTTCGGCGGCGCGGCGGGCGGCAGCCGGGGTCCCCGGCCGCGTACCCGGCCGGGCGCGGACGCGATCCTGCGGCTGGAGCTGGACCTCAACGAGACCGCGTTCGGCGTCGAGGCGCCGATCACTGTCGACACCGCGGTGCTCTGCACCACCTGCTCCGGCGCCGGCACCGCCGCCGGCACCCACCTGGCCACCTGCGAGGCGTGCGGTGGCCGCGGTGAGGTGCAGTCGGTGCAGCGGACGTTCCTCGGCCAGGTGGTCTCCGCCCGGCCGTGCACCGTCTGTCAGGGCTACGGCACCACGATCCCGCACCCCTGCCCGACCTGCGCCGGTGACGGGCGGGTGCGGACCCGCCGCTCGCTGACCGTCAAGATCCCGGCCGGCGTCGAGGACGGCATGCGGATCCGGCTGGCCCAGCAGGGCGAGGTCGGCCCGGGTGGCGGCACCGCCGGCGACCTCTACGTCGAGATCCACGAGCGGACCCACGACGTCTACTCCCGCAAGGGCGACGACCTGCACTGCCGGGTCACGGTGCCGATGACCGCCGCCGCGCTCGGCACCCGGCTGACCATCAAGACGCTGGACAGCGAGGAGACCGTCGACGTGAAGGCCGGCACCCAGCCGGGCAGCACGCTGCGGCTGCGTGCCCGCGGCGTGCCGCACCTGCGCGGCACCGGCCGGGGTGACCTCTACGTCCACCTGGACGTGCGGACCCCGACCAAGCTCGACGCCGACCAGGAGCGGATGCTGCGCGACTTCGCCAAGACCCGCGGCGAGGAGGTCGCCGAGCTGACCAAGCAGGGCGGCTTCTTCTCCCGGATGCGCGACGCCTTCAACGGGCACCCCTGACGTGTCGGCGCCGCTGTTCCTGGTCGAGGCGCTGCCCACCGGCGACACGGTGACGCTGGACGGCCCGGAGGGCCACCACGCGGCCACCGTGCAGCGGCTGCGCGTCGGCGAGGAGCTGCTGCTCGCCGACGGCCGGGGCGGCACCGCCGCCGCCGTCGTCACCGCCGTCGGCCGGGGCACGCTCGACGCGCGGATCACCTCCCGGGGGTACGCCGACGCGTGCGTCCCCCGGCTGGTGGTGGTGCAGGGGATCGCCAAGGGCGAGCGGGGTGAGCTGGCCGTGCAGGCGATGACCGAGGTCGGGGTGGACGAGATCGTGCCCTGGGCGGCGTCCCGCTCGGTCGCCCAGTGGCGCGGCGACCGGGGCGTCCGGGCCCGGGAGAAGTGGGTGGCCACCGCCCGGGAGGCCGCCAAGCAGGCCCGCCGCCCGTGGCTGCCGGTGGTGGCCGGCGCCCCGGACGAGTCCACCGCCACGGTGGCCCGCCGGATCGGCGGCGCCGACGCCGCCTTCGTGCTGCACGAGGAGGCCGACGAGCGGCTGACCACCGTCGCGCTGCCGTCGACCGGCGAGATCGTCCTGGTGGTCGGCCCCGAGGGCGGCATCGCCGAGCCGGAGCTGGCCGCGTTCCGCGAGGCCGGTGCCCGCCCGGTCCGCCTGGGCCCCTCCGTCCTGCGCACCTCCACCGCCGGCGTGGCCGCCCTGGCCGTCCTCTCCACCCGCCTCCCCCGCTGGTAACCCCCCACTCTCCCCCCACCCCACCCCCACCCCACCCCTCTTGCCGCGCAGTTTCACGGAAAGAGGGGCTGTTCGCGGCGGGACAGGCACTCTTTCCGTGAAACTGCGCCCCGGTGAGGGTGGGGGGTGGGGGGTGGGGGGCGTCAGGTGCGGAGGTAGGAGGCGCCGTTCAGGTCGACGATGGTGCCGGACGCCCACTCCGCCTCCGGGCTGGCCAACCAGTGGACGGCGGCGGCGATCTCCTCGGGGCGGGCCACCCGGTGGAACGGGGACTGCGCCCGCACGGCCTCGCCGCGCTCGCTCTTGAGGTGCTCGTTGGTCATGTCGGTCTCGACGAAGCCCGGGGCCACGCAGGCCACCCCGATGCCGTACGGCGCCAGCGCCACCGCGAGCGACTGGGCCATCGCGTTCATCCCCGCCTTGCTGGCCCCGTACGCCGGATTGGCCGGTTCGCCCCGGAACGCGCCCCGGGAGGAGACGTTCACGATCCGACCGCCCCGCTCCCGCATGTGCTGGGCGGCGCACCAGGCGGCGTTGGCGGCGCCGACCAGGTTGGTGTCCAGCACCTCGCGCCAGCGCGCCCGCCACTGCTCGTAGCTGGTGTCGAAGACCGGGTGCGGCGGATCGGCCGGCCCGAACACGCCGGCGTTGTTGACCAGCACGTCGAGACCGCGGAGCAGCCGGGCCGCCTCGTCCACCATGGCCCGTACGGCATCCGGGTCCGCCAGGTCGGCGCGGACCACCACGTGGCCGTCGCCGGGCAGTTCGGCGCGCAACGCCTCGGCCAGCCCGGCCGAGTCCCGGTGGTGGACCGCCACCCGGTCGCCGCCGGCCGCGAACGCCCGCGCCACCGCCCGTCCGATCCCCCGCGAGGCCCCCGTCACCAGCACCGCCCGTCCCGCCATGTCGGCCATCCTGCCGTACGTTCCCTACACTGCTGCGATGGACTGTCTGTTCTGCCGGATCGTCGCCGGGGAGATCCCCGCCACCATCGTCCGCGAGACCGCCACCACCCTCGCCTTCCGGGACATCGACCCGAAGGCCCCCACCCACGTGCTGGTGATCCCCAAGGAGCACTACGCGGACGTGGCCACCCTCGCCCAGGGCGACCCCACGTTGGCCGGTGAGCTGCTCCACACCGCCGCCCTGGTGGCCGAGGAGGAGGGCCTGACCGTGGACGGGTTCCGCCTCATGTTCAACACCGGCCCGTACGGCGGCCAGGAGGTCTTCCACGTGCACGCCCACCTGCTGGGTGGCGCGCCACTCGGCCCGATGCTCTGCCGCTGAGGCATGACCTCGATCTCCGACCGGCTCGACCGGATGGCCCGGCAGGCCCAGGCGAACGGGCGGGTCCCGGCGCTGTCGGCGGCGCTGCACCGGGCCGACCGGCCGCTCTGGGCCTGCGCGGTCGGCGGCACCGGCAACGACACCGCGCTCGATCCGGAGAGCGTCTTCCGGATCGGCTCGGTCACCAAGACGTTCACCGCGGTGCTGGTCATGCAGTGCCGCGACGACGGGCTGCTCGACCTGGACGACCCGATCGGGCGGCACCTGGACCTGCCCGCGTACGGCGAGCTGACCGTCCGTCGGCTGCTGTCGCACACCGCCGGCCTGCAACGCGAGCCGTACGGCGACGTGTGGGACACGCTGCGTGCCCCGGCCGTCGACGAACTGCTGGCCGACCTGGCCCGGGTCGAGCGGGTGCTGCCCACCGGCCGTCGCTTCCACTACTCCAACCTCGGCCTGGCGCTGCTGGGCGAGGCGGTCGCCCGGCGGCGCGGCGGCACCTGGGCCGAGGTGCTCGCCGAGCGGGTGCTCGCCCCGCTGGGGCTGACCGCCACCGGCGTCACGCCGGGGGAGCGGGCCGTCACCGGTTTCCTGGTGGACGCGTACTCCGACGAGGCGCACCCGGAGCCGCCCGTCGACTTCGGCGCGGTGGCGCCGGCCGCCCAGCTCTGGAGCACCGCGCCGGACATGGCCCGCTGGGCGGCGTTCCTGGCCGACCCGGCCGCGCTGGACCCGGCCGGCGCGGTGCTCGCCCCGACCACCGTCGAGGAGATGCGCTGGCCGCTCACCACCACGGACGAGTCGCTCTGGACGGCCGGCTTCGGGCTCGGGGTGATCCTGGTGCCCCGACCGGGCCGGGTGACCCACGTCGGGCACGACGGCGCGATGCCGGGCTTCCTGGCCGCCGTCTACGGTCGTCGTGGTGGCGAGGGCACGGCCGGGGCGATGGGCTGCGCGGTGCTCGGCTCGTCCGGCACCGGCGTCGAGGTGCTCGACCTGACGCACGAGCTGCTCGCCGCCGCCGCCGAGCACGACCCGGCGGAGATCGAGCCGTGGCGTCCCGGCCCACCCGCCCCGGAACACCTGCGCGGCATGCTGGGCCGCTGGTGGGGCGAGGGGTTCGAGTCCGTCTTCTCCTGGCACGACGGCGCGCTGCGGGCCCGGGGCGCGGACGACCCGGCCGGCAAGCCGCCGTCGGTGTTCGCGCCGCAGCCGGACCGGCCGGACGTGTTCCGCACGGTCTCCGGCCGGGAGGCGGGTGAGCTGCTCCGGCTCACCCGGGACGAGCGGGGCGCGGTGGTCCGGATGCACTGGGCGACCTACCGTTTCACCCGGCGGCAGGAGGCGTTCGACGGGTACGACTTCCGCGCCGGCGGCTGACCGCCGGGCACCGGAAATGGGCGCGGTGCGTACGGTGCCGACCCGATACGATGGAGGCCACCGTACGCCGCGCCAGCAGGGCCCGGCGCCGAGATCGGAGAGCAGGTGGCGCAGGGCCCGACGGGCCCGACCTATGACCGGCACCCCACCTCCCGACCCGCCCCGGGTGCAGACCAGGATCACGGTCGGAGACCAGAAGATCATGGTGAACCTGCTCGGCGCGGGCGACGAGATCCTGCGTCTCGTCGAACGCTCGGTCAGCAGCGACGTCCACGTGCGCGGCAACGAGATCACCATCACCGGTGCGCCCGCCGACAACGCCCTCGCCGAGCGTCTCTTCAGTGAGCTCCTCGAACTGATCGAGAAAGGCGAGACCCTGACCACAGACGCCGTCCGGCGTACCGTCGGCATGCTCGAGCAGGGCGGCGCCGAGCGGCCCGCCGAGGTCCTGACGCTCAACATCCTCTCCCGGCGCGGTCGCACCATCCGTCCCAAGACGCTCGGGCAGAAGCGCTACGTCGACGCGATCGACGCGCACACCATCGTCTTCGGCATCGGCCCGGCCGGCACCGGCAAGACCTACCTGGCCATGGCGAAGGCGGTTCAGGCGCTCCAGGCCAAGCAGGTCGACCGGATCATCCTGACCCGGCCGGCGGTCGAGGCCGGCGAGCGGCTGGGCTTCCTGCCGGGCACGCTGAACGAGAAGATCGACCCCTACCTGCGCCCGCTCTACGACGCGCTGCACGACATGCTCGACCCGGAGTCCATCCCGAAGCTGATGGCCGCCGGCACGATCGAGGTCGCGCCGCTGGCATACATGAGGGGCAGGACGCTGAACAGCGCGTTCATCATCCTCGACGAGGCGCAGAACACCACGCCCGAGCAGATGAAGATGTTCCTCACCCGACTCGGCTTCAATTCCAAGATCGTGGTCACCGGCGACATCACCCAGGTGGACCTTCCCGGCGGGACGAGCAGCGGCCTGCGGGTGGTCCGGGAGATCCTGAACAACGTCGAGGACGTGCACTTCGCCCAGCTCTCCAGCTCCGACGTGGTCCGCCACAAGCTGGTCGGTGAGATCGTCGACGCGTACGCCCGCTGGGACGCCGAGCGGGAGAACCAGCAGGCGCAGAGCGTGCACGCCGTGCCGGGGCGGACCGCCCAGGGCGGCCGGGCCGGTCGGCGCCGCTAACCACCAGAGGAAGACAGTTGTCCATCGAGATCGCCAACGAGTCCGGTGTCGTCGTCGACACCGACGCTGTGCTCGCCGTCGCCCGGCACGCCCTCGACGAGATGGGGGTCAACCCGCTCGCCGAGCTGTCCGTGCTGCTTGTCGACATCGAATACATGTCGGAGCTGAACCACCGCTGGATGGGTGGTGACGGCCCGACCGACGTGCTCGCGTTCCCGATGGACGAGGGGAGCGTCGACCACGGCCCGGGCGAGAGCAGCCCGGCCGGCGGCGAGCCGGCCCTGCTCGGCGACATCGTGCTCTGCCCGGAGGTGGCCGCCAAGCAGGCGGCCACCGCCGGGCACTCCGCCGCCGACGAGCTGCACCTGCTCACCGTGCACGGCGTGCTGCACCTGCTCGGCTACGACCACGCCGAGCCCGAGGAGGAGCGGGAGATGTTCGGTCTCCAGGCCCGGCTGCTGGCCAGCTGGCGGTCGACCCGGTCCCGGTGATGGTCACTCTCGCGGCGGCGGCCCCGGCCGGCCTGCCCGATCTTCAGCTCCTGTTCTTCGGGGCCGGGCTGGTGGTGCTCGCCGGCCTGATCGCGATGACCGAGGCGGCGCTGGCGGCGGTCTCCCCGGCGCGCGCCGCCGAGCTGGCCCGCGACGGCGCGCGCGGCGCGCGTGCCCTCCAGGCGGTCGCCGGCGACGTGGTCCGCCACCTCAACCTGCTGCTCCTGCTCCGCCTGCTGGCCGAGTTGACCGCCACCACGCTCGTCGCGCTGGTGGCGGTGGACACGTTCGGCGCCGGCTGGCGGGCGGCCCTGGTCACCGCCGGGGCGATGACGGTGGTCAGCTTCGTGGTGGTCGGTGTCGCGCCGCGCACGCTGGGCCGGCAGCACGCCTACGCGGTCGGCCGGGCGGTCGCGCCGTTGGTGCGCTGGTTGGGGCGGGCGCTCAACCCGCTGGCGTCGCTGCTGATCCTGATCGGCAACGCGGTGACCCCGGGCAAGGGCTTCCGCGAGGGGCCGTTCGCCACCCAGGTGGAGCTGCGTGAGCTGGTCGACCTGGCCGAGCAGCGCGGCGTGGTGGAGCACGGCGAGCGTCAGATGATCCACTCGGTCTTCGCGCTCGGCGACACGATCGCCCGTGAGGTGATGGTGCCGCGTACCGAGATGGTGTGGATAGAGGAGCGTAAGACGCTCGCGCAGGCGTTGGCGCTCTTCCTGCGGTCCGGGTTCTCCCGCATCCCGGTGATCGGCGAGAACGTCGACGACGTGCTCGGCGTGCTCTACCTCAAGGATCTGATCCGGCGGACCCAGGGCGACCGGGGAGCGCGGCAGATGCCGGTGGCCGAGCTGATGCGACCGGCGACGTTCGTGCCGGAGTCCAAGCCGGTGGACGACCTGCTCTCCGAGATGCAGGCGGCCCGGAACCACCTGGTCATCGTGGTCGACGAGTACGGCGGCACCGGCGGGCTGGTCACCATCGAGGACATCCTGGAGGAGATCGTCGGTGAGATCACCGACGAGTACGATGTCGAGCGCCCACCGGTGGAGCATCTGCCGGACGGGGCCGTGCGGGTGACCGCCCGGCTGCCGGTGGAGAATCTGGGCGAGCTGTTCGACACCGACCTGCCCACCGACGAGGTGGAGACGGTCGGTGGGCTGCTCGCCCAGGCGCTCGGCCGGGTGCCCATCCCGGGCGCCGAGGCCGAGGTGGCCGGCCTGCGGCTGATCGCCGAGGGCACCACCGGCCGACGCAACCGGATCGACACCGTGCTGGTGAGCCGGTCCGAGCCGGGTTCCGCGCCGGACGGCGCGGGGCGGCCCGATCCGACCGAGTCCCGTGGCAACCACAACCGTTCCGAGGAGAGGCAACCCGCCGATGCCTGAGTCACCCGCCGTGCCGGCCGCCCGGCCCACCCCCGCCGATCCGGCCGAGCTGAGCGCCGAGGACGGCAAGCTGGTCGTGCTGGCCCGGGGCGCCCGGGGCCGGGTGGGGGCCGTGGAGGGCGCGGCGGTCCGCGACCAGGACGGCCGGACGTACGCGGCGGCCAGCGTGGCGCTGCCGTCGCTGACCCTGACCGCGCTCCAGTTGGCGGTCGCCTCGGCGGTGGCCGCGGGCGCGAGCCGGCTGGAGGCCGCGGTGGTGGTGACCGAGGCGTCGACGCTGGACGGCGCCGGGCACGCCGCGGTGCGTGACCTCTCCGCCGACGCGCCGATCCACGTGGCCGCGCCGGACGGCTCGGTACTCGGCACGGTGGTCGAGTGACGGCCCCCGTGGACCGCCCGTACCGGGCCGGTTTCGCCTGTTTCGTCGGCCGGCCGAACGCCGGCAAGTCGACGCTGACCAACGCGATCGTCGGCACCAAGATCGCCATCACGTCGAGCAAGCCGCAGACCACGCGGCACGTCATCCGGGCGGTGCTGCACCGGCCGGAGTCGCAGCTCGTGCTGGTCGACACGCCCGGCCTGCACCGTCCCCGCACGCTGCTCGGCGAGCGCCTCAACGACCTGGTCCGGGAGACCTGGAGCGAGGTCGACGTGATCGGGCTCTGCGTGCCGGCGAACGAGCCGGTCGGCCGGGGCGACCGGTTCATCACCGGCGAGCTGGCCAGCCTCAAGGCGACCGTGCTGGCCGTGGTCACCAAGACCGACCTGGTGGACAAGAAGCGCCTGGCCGAGCAACTGCTCGCGGTGAGCGAGCTGGGCGAGTTCGCGGCCGTGGTGCCGGTGAGCGCGGTCTCCGGCCACCAGGTCGGCACGCTCGTCGACGTGATGACCGGCTACCTGCCGGAGTCGCCCCAGCTCTACCCGGACGACATGCTCACCGAGGACCCGGAGCAGGTGCTCGTCGCCGAGCTGGTCCGGGAGGCGGCGCTGGAGGGGGTCCGGGACGAGCTGCCGCACTCCATCGCCGTGGTGGTGGAGGAGATGATCCCGGAGGGCAACCTCACGAAGATCTACGCGGATCTCTACGTGGAGCGGTCCAGCCAGAAGGCGATCGTGATCGGTCACCGGGGCAGCCGGCTCAAGCACGTCGGCACCACCGCGCGCCGGCAGATCGAGGAGCTGCTGGGCACCCGGGTCTACCTGGACCTGCACGTGCGGGTGGCGAAGGACTGGCAGCGCGACCCGAAGCAGTTGCGCAAGCTCGGCTTCTGAGGGCCGGATCAGTCAGTCTTATGGGGCATCTCACG
Source organism: Micromonospora sp. DT227 (assembly GCF_049841835.1). Classification (NCBI taxonomy): domain Bacteria; kingdom Bacillati; phylum Actinomycetota; class Actinomycetes; order Micromonosporales; family Micromonosporaceae; genus Micromonospora; species Micromonospora sp. DT227. The sequence goes on from NZ_JBNCLA010000005.1 coordinate 70,879, forward strand.
TTCTGTGGGCGTTCTTACACGTTTCACAGGCTCCGGGAGCAGGGTAGGGACTTCTGTCCCTGTCCCCGGACCCCGCTGCGAGCTGATGCGAAACCGCTACCTCGACCTGCTCCGCTTCCTGGCCATCCTGCGCGTCGTCACCTACCACGTCACCGGCTACGCCACGCTCACGCTGGTGTTCCCGGCGATGGCGGTGATGTTCGCCCTGGCCGGGTCGTTGATGGCCGCGTCCCTGGGCCGCAGCGGCGTGTCCGCCGTGGGGCGTCGGCTGCGTCGGCTGCTGCCCTCGCTCTGGGTGCTCGCCGCGGTCTTCGTGCCGGCGATGCTGCTCACCGGGCTGACGTTCGAGCCGAAGGTGCTGCTCTGGCTCTTCCCGATCGCTGACCCGCCGGCCAACTACTGGGGTGGGCTGGCGCTCAGCCCGATCTGGTACCTGCGGGACTACCTCTGGTTCGTGCTCGCCTCGCCGGTGGCGCTGTGGCTGTTCCGCCGCGCGCCGCTGCCCACGCTGGTCGCCCCGTACGCGCTGCTCGCCGCCATCGAGTTCGGCATCCTGCTGAACCCGCCGACGGTGCTGCGCGAGTTCGGCCTCTACTTCGGCGCGTGGCTGCTCGGCTTCGCCCACCACGACGGCCTGCTGCGCCGGATGCGCAACCGGGTGCTGCTGCCGGTCGCCGGTGTGCTCGGCGCGGCCGGTCTGGCGTGGATCGTCACCCATCCCGGGCCGCGCGGCTACGACATCAACGACATCCCGCTGGGCAACGCGCTCTGGGCGACCGCGTTCATCCTGGTGGCGATCGGCCGGGCGCCCACCGGCGCGGCGTGGGTCGACAGGTTCCCGGTGTTCGGCCGGGCGGTGACCGTGGTGAACCGGCGGGCGCTCACCGTCTACCTCTGGCACATGCCGTTCGTGGTGGCGCTCACCCCGCTGGTCGGCCTGGTCGGCTGGTCGCCGCGGGACCCGGTCGGCCTGTGGCTGCGGGTGGGGCTGGTCTTCGTGCTCGTCGGCGTGGTGACGTTGCTGGTCGGCTGGGTCGAGGACGTGGCGGCCCGGCGTACCCCGGAACTGGTGCCCGGCCGGCCACGGCGGACCGTGCCGGCGGGGGCGGCGGACGCCCCGGCCAGCCCGGCCCCGGCCGGCGCGGCCGGCCGGCTGGTCGGCGCCGGGGCCCGGGTGCCGGCGCCCCGCCGTGCCCCCGGGCCGACGACCGGCCGATCCGACGGGCCGCCCGCCGACGCCGACGCGCCCCGGGACCGGGCCGCCGGGTCGTCCGCGGGCCGCGCCGCCGGACCGTCCAGCGTCCGCGCCGCCGACTGAGCGGCGGCCGGCTCAGGGGGGCCGGCTCAGCGGCGGCCGGTTCAGCGGCTGCTGACGGTGACGTTGCCGCTGGTGGCTGTCACGTCGAGCAGCAGGGACGCACCGGGGTCGTTCGACACCCGCACGTCGGTGTCGCCGGACTTCGCGTCGGCCCGCACCCGGTACCGGCCGGCCGGCACGGCGAGGTCGATGTCCCCGCTGGTGGTGTGCAGTCGGACCGGGGCCGGCTGGTCCAGCTCGACGGTCAGGTTGCCCGGGGCCGCCTCCGCGTCGACCGCGGAGGCGAGCCGGCGGGCCTCGATGTCGCCGGAGCCGGTCCGAAGCCGGACCGGACCGGCCACCTCGGTCAGCCGGATGTTGCCCGACGCGGTGGAGGCGCGGACCTCGCCGCTGGCGCCGCTGACGGTCAGGTCGCCGGAGCTGAGCGTGAACTCCACCGCCCCGACCTCGTTGAGGTCGACGTTGCCCGAGCCGGTGCCGCCCCGGACCGCCACGCCGGGCGGCGCGGTCACCTCCCAGGAGATGCTGCACCGCTGCCCGCAGTCGGTCGGCAGCACCAGCTCGTCGCCCCTGATCTCGTACCGGCTGTCCGGCTCGCCGCCCTGGTAGCGGACCACGCGCTTGATCTGCACCTGGTCGACCGGGCCGGTGGCGCGCACCACCACGTCCCCGGAGCCGTCGCCGTCGCCGTCCACGGTGATCCGGGTGATCTTCGCGCGTTCGGTCTGGTCGTAGTCGAGCCGGCGGAACGAGAGGGTGTCACACCCGGCGAGCACGATGAGCGCGGCGGCCGCGGTCGCCGCCACCACCGCGCGCGGGCGGGAAGCGGTGCCGCGCGGCCGGGAAGCGGTGCCGCGCGGCCGGAACGCCGTTCGGAGCGAAGCCATGGCCAGCACCCTAGGGTCGGCCGGGTGACCGCCACATCCGGGATCGCCCGCCGGTCCACCCCGAGCCGACCCTGAGATCGCACCCCGAGGGAGAATGGACCGATGGCCGGGTACCGCCGACAGCTCTACCGCGACGACGCGGTGGTGCTGCGCGTGCAGAAACTGGGCGAGTCCGACCGGATCATCACGCTGTTCACCCGCCGACACGGCCGGTTGCGCGCGGTGGCCCGGGGCGTCCGGCGCACCACCAGCAGGTTCGGTGCCCGGCTGGAGCCGTTCGGCCACGTCGACCTCCAACTCGCCGGCGACCCCAAGGGCAACCAGGGCAGCTCGCTGCACACCGTGAGCCAGGTCGAGGCGATCGAGCTGTACGGCAAGCGGTTCCTCGGCGACTACCCCCGCTACACGGCGGCCAGCGCGATCGCCGAGACCGCCGAACGGCTGACCCCGGTCGAGCGGGAGCCGTCGCTGCGGCTGTTCCAGCTCACCCTCGGCGCGATGAAGTCCCTGGCCCGCGGCGATCACGCCACCACGCTGGTGCTCGACGCGTACCTGCTGCGCGGCATGGCGTTCGCCGGCTGGGCGCCGGCGCTGGCCGCCTGCGCGGTCTGCGGCGAGCCGGGTCCGCACCGCGCGTTCTCGGTGCCGGCCGGCGGCGCCGTCTGCCCGGACTGCCGGCCGCCCGGCGCCGCCCATCCCGCGCCGGCCACGTTCGTGCTGATGTCCGCGCTGACCACCGGCGACTGGGCGTACGCCGACGCCGCCGAGAACGGCGTACGCCGGGAGTGCAGTGGGCTGGTCGCGGCGCACCTCCAGTGGCATCTGGAGCGCGCGCTACGCTCGCTGCCGCTGGTCGACCGGGGTGCCCCGGCGCCCGGCGCGGTCCCGCCGCCCGGCGGCGCGGGGCCGGGTGTGGTCCCGCCGCGCACCGGCGCCGGGCCCGCCGTCGCTGGTGTGAACAGGGAGATGACCGAGTGATCCGATCGACGAGGGCGCACCGCCGTGAGCCGGTGCCGCCGACCCCGCACCCGTCCGGTGCCCGGCCGCCGGCGTTGCCGCCCGCCGCGGTACCCCGGCACGTCGCCATCGTGATGGACGGCAACGGCCGCTGGGCCAAGGAGCGGGGGTTGCCCCGCACCAAGGGGCACGAGCAGGGCGAGCACAGCCTGTTCGACACCGTCGAGGGCGCGATCGAGATGGGCATCCCCTACCTGTCCGCGTACGCGTTCTCCACCGAGAACTGGCGTCGCTCGCCGGACGAGGTCCGCTTCCTGATGGGCTTCAACCGCGACGTCATCCGCCGCCGCCGGGACCAGCTCGTCGACCTGGGCGTCCGGGTGGTGTGGTCGGGCCGGGCCGGGCGGCTCTGGAAGAGCGTCATCTCCGAGTTGCAGACCGCCGAGGAGATGTCCCGGGACAACTCGACGCTGACGCTCCAGTTCTGCGTCAACTACGGCGGCCAGGCGGAGATCGCCGACGCCGCCGCCGCGATCGCCCGGGACGTCGCCGCCGGCAAGCTTCATCCGGACAAGGTCACCGAGAAGACGGTGGCGCGTTACCTCTACCACCCCGAGGTGCCCGAGGTGGACATGTTCCTGCGTCCCTCCGGCGAGCAGCGCATCTCGAACTTCCTGCTCTGGCAGACGGCGTACGCGGAGCTGGTCTACCTGGACACGCTCTGGCCCGACTTCGACCGCCGTCATCTCTGGTACGCCTGCGAGCTGTACGCCCAGCGGGACCGCCGCTTCGGCGGCGCGCTGCCCAACCCGGTGGCCCCGGGAGTCTGAGCTCACGCTTACCGACGCGACGCGCTGGGTACCGGTAGGGACAACAGCAAACGCGGAGGTGAACCACATGATTCAGAAGCGGATCGGGCAGTGGGCGGTCATGGCGGTCGCCGTGCCGCTGGCGGCGGCCGGCGCCCGCCGGCTCAGCCACACGCTGGAGGCCCGTCGCGGGCCGACCGGGGTGAGCCGCCTGCTGACCAAGGGCGCGGACCTGCTCCGGCCGCAGAAGGCCAAGCGGCGTCGGTTCTTCTGACCTGTCGGCCGGCGTCGGCCGGCCATCGGCGGAACGCCCCGCATCCGTGGGGCGTTCCGCTTTACCATCGGCGCAGGGCGCGCCGCCGGGACGCGCCGCCACGGGGGTGGAAGATGCGCGATCTCCGGTACGAGATGACGGCCGCCCTGGCCGCCGCCGACCTGGTGGAGCCGAGCCGCCGGGAGGCGGTCGCCGAGCTGTGCGCCGGCGTCGCCGAGCGGTGGTGCGTCGACCTCGGACACACCCCCACCGTCCGTTCCGGCGAGATCGGCGAGCTGGCCGCCGGTGAGCCGGCGGCGGACTGGGCCCGGTGACCCGGCGACGGCCCCGGCCCGACGCGTCCGATGACGCGCCGTGGACCCGGGCCGCCGGCCGGGTGAGCGTGGTGGGGCTCAGCCCTCCACTTCGGAGCGGTCGCCGGCCCAGCGGGTGTGGAACGCGCCGTCCCGGTCCACCCGGTGGTAGGTGTGCGCGCCGAAGTTGTCCCGCAGCCCCTGGATCAGCGCGGCCGGCAGCCGCTGCGCCCGCAGCGCGTCGAAGTAGGCCAGCGACGACGCGAAGGCCGGGGTCGGCACACCCGCCCGGGCCGCGTCGGCCACCACCCGCCGCCAGGCCGGGACACCGGCGCTGACCCGGTCGGCGAACCACGGCGCGACGAGCAGCGTCGCCAGCTCCGGCTCGCCGTCGTACGCCTCCCGGATGCGGTCCAGGAAGCGGGCCCGGATGATGCAGCCGCCCCGCCAGATGGTGGCCGTGCCGCCCAGGTCGATGTTCCAGTCGTACTCCCGGCTGCCGGCCCGGATGTGGTCGAAGCCCTGCGCGTACGCGACGATCTTGCTGGCCAGCAGCGCGCGGCGCACGTCCTCGACGAACGTGTCCCGGTCCTCCACCTGCCACTTCTCGCCGGCGTCGGCGAACACGCGACGGGCCGCCTCGCGCTGGTCCGCGTGGCCGGACAGCGAGCGGGCGAACGTGGCCTCGGCGATGCCGGTGATCGGGATGCCCAGGTCCAGCGCGCTCTGCACGGTCCAGCGGCCGGTGCCCTTCTGCTCGGCCTGGTCGAGCACCACGTCCACGAACGCGTGGCCGGTCGCCGCGTCGGTGTGCCCGAGCACGTCCGCGGTGATCTCGATCAGGAACGACTCCAGCTCGCCGCCGTTCCACTCCCGGAAGATGTCCGCGATCTCCGCCGGGCTCGCCGACAGGCCGGCCCGCAACAGGTCGTACGCCTCGGCGATGAGCTGCATGTCGGCGTACTCGATGCCGTTGTGCACCATCTTCACGAAGTGGCCGGCGCCGTCCGGGCCGACGTGCCGGCAGCAGGGCGCGCCCTCGACCTGCGCGGCGATCTTCTCGAAGATCGGCCCGAGCTTCTGGTAGGACTCCGCCGAGCCGCCCGGCATGATGCTCGGGCCGCGCAGCGCGCCCTCCTCGCCGCCGGAGACGCCGGTGCCGACGAAGTGCAGCCCGTGCGTGCGCAGCGCCTCCTCGCGGCGGCGGGTGTCGGCGAAGTGCGCGTTGCCGCAGTCGACGACGATGTCCCCCTCCTCCAGCAGCGGGATCAGCTCGTCGATCACGGCGTCGGTCGGCGCGCCGGCCTTCACCATCACGATCACCGCGCGTGGCCGCTCCAGCGAGGCGACGAAGTCGGCGAGCGACTCGGACGGCACGAACGTGCCCTCGTCACCGTGCTCGGCGACCAGGCTGCGGGTGCGTTCCGGCGACCGGTTGTGCACCGCCACGGCGAAGCCGTTGCGGGCCAGGTTCCGGGCCAGGTTGCGACCCATCACGGCCAGACCGGTGACCCCGATCTGCGCCGTCGCCTGCTCTGCCATGCGTACCGCCACCTCTCGTCCGCGCCGCTGACCGCGGCCGTCCTCGTTACCGTCCTGCGACCGTATCGCGGTCGTGGCGTGAGGGGATCACACCGCGACGGCGGGTGAGGAGGCGGTGGCGGCACGTCTCATCCCTCGGCGAGACGCGCCTCGATGTGCGCCACCTTCGCGGTCATCGCGTCGGTCACGCCGGGGCGCAGATCGGCCTTGAGCACCAGGCTGACCCGGGGCGCCTGGGCCGCGACGGTGTCGACGGCCCGCTTCACCACCGCCATCACCTCGTCCCACTCACCCTCGACGGTGGTGAACATGGCATCGGTCCGGTTCGGCAGGCCGGACTCGCGGACCACCCGGACGGCGTCGGCGACCGGGTCGCCCACGGACTCACCCACGCCGAGCGGGGTGATGGAGAACGCGACAAGCATGCCGACGATGGTGTCAGTAATTCGGGTGCGGGTGTCGGTGGCGTCGGGTTAGCGTGTCGGCATGCGCAACTGACGCCCTTCCTCCGAGCCGGTCCGCCGCCGCAGATGCCGCGGACCCGTCCTGCTCCGGGCGTCCGCATCCCGTCCCGCCGCCGTCGTGCGCGGTGTCTGTCGCGGTCGGATCGCACCGGATCGCACCCGCTCGGCGCGTCCCCCGTAGGGCGCGCCCCCGGCGCGACCGTGGTCGGCGCGCCCGACAGACAGGAGGCCCGCGGATGCCCGCGAAGCGCAACCCGAAGAAGTCCCGCAAGCCGTCGCCGTCCCCGCTGGGGTTGACGCCGACGGATCTCGACGCGCTCAGCGTGTCCCCGCCGACCCCGGTGACCCTGTCCGTTTCGACGCCCGGTTCGGCGTTGGCCGGTCCGGTGTCGGCTGGTTCAGCGCCGGTCGAGCCGGAGCCGGCTGGTTCGCCGACGGTTGGTTCGACGACGGCTGGTTCGACGTCGGCTCGCTCGGCACCGAAGGCCGGCCCGTCCGCCGCCCGCGACGCCCGGTTGGCCGGCCGTAGCCAGCGAGCCGGCCAGAACCGGTTCTACGCCTTCCGGCGCAGCTGATCCTCACCCGTCCCCGATCTCTGCGTGCCCCGTCACGGGGTGCGCGGAGATCGCAATAGATCTTGGAAGCTCCCGGCCCCGCCAAGGGCCGTTTCCTTCCAAGATCGCCCCGCGGCGCGTCGATCATGAGGTTGGCAGCGACAAAACGGACAGGGAGTGCCGTCAACTTCATGATCGCCGGGCCGGGCCGGGCCGGGCCGAGCCGGGCCGGGCCGGGCCGAGCCGGGCCGAGCCGGGAGGGGGCGGGGGAGGGAGGGGGTCAGCCGATCAGGGGGCGGAAGGTGCCCAGGAGGATGCTCGTGGTCAGGGCGGCACCGGCCAGCAGGGCGGCGGCGAGCACGAGCAGGGCGTCCGCGCGGGTGAAGCGCTGTCGGCGGGCGACCGTACGCGGGGTCCCCGCGTCGAAGCCCCGGGCGTCCATCGCCACGGCCAGCCGGGTGCCGCGCCGGATCGCGCCGACCAGCAGCGTGAACGCGGTGGACGCGAAGAGCCGCAGCTTGGCCACCGGGTTGCGGCCGGCGTCCACGCCCCGGGCCCGGCGGGCCATGCTGATCATCCGCCACTCCTGTTCGAGGAGCGGCACCAGCCGGAACGCGGCCAGCGCGCCGATGGCGAACCGGGCCGGCGCCTTCGCGTTCTGGATCAGCGCGTCGGCCAGTTCGGTCGGGTCCGTGGTGGCGAACACGATGATGCCGGGCAGCGCTACCGCGAGCATGCGCAGCACCAGCCCGAGCGCGGTGACCAGGACGCCCTGGGTGACCAGCACCGGCCCGGCCTCGACCAGCACCGGACCGGACCGGTCGGCGGCGAAGAGCACCAGCGTGACCAGGATGCCGACGGCGGCGGCCAGCAGCGGCCACGCCCGGCGGGCCAGCACCCGGTAGCGGACCCCGAACAGCGGCAGCACGGCCAGCTCGACCGCGATGGCGATGGCCGGCGCGACCGGGTCCAGCGTCGCCACCAGCACGATGGTGAACACCATCGCGGCGGCCAGCTTCGCCACCGGGTTGCGCCGGGCCAGCGGGGCGCCCGGCGTCGCCACCGGCTCCAGGTCGATCACGTCGCACCCGCCCCTCGGTCGGGTGGTGACGGGTGCCGCGCCGAACCGGGATGGCCCGGCGGTGACGGGTGCCGCGCCAAACCGGAACGGCCCGGCGGTGACGGGTGCCGCGCCGAACCGGGAGGGCCCGGCTCGTCAGACCCGGCCGGGCGGTTCAGGGTGAGCGTCCGGTCGGCCAGCGCGGCGACGAAGTCCGCGTCGTGGGTCACCGTGACCACGCCGTGGCCGGCGTCGCGCAGCTCGGCGAGCAGGTCGACCAGTTCCCGCCAGGTGCGCCGGTCCTGGCCGAACGTGGGCTCGTCACAGATCAGCAGGCGGGGCGCGGTGGCCAGGGCGGTCGCCACGCTCAGCCGCCGCGCCTCGCCACCGGAGAGGGTGTACGGGTTGGCGCCGGCCAGCCGGTCCAGCCGCAGCCGGTGCAGCAGCGCGTCCACGGTGGTGGTGACCGCCGCCTCGGACTGCCCGGTCCGGCGCGGGCCGAGCGCCAGCTCGTCGCGGACCGTACCGGTGACGAACTGGTGCTCCGGGTCCTGGAAGACCGACCCGATCCGGCGGGCCAGCGCCGGCGCCCGCCAGCGGTGCGGGGGAGTACGCGCGTCCCGCCCGGCCAGTTCCGTGGCCGCGGTGACCGTGCCGGTGCCGGGGCGCAGCAGGCCGCCGAGGAGCAGCGCCAGCGTGGACTTGCCGGCGCCGTTCGGGCCGAGGACGGCGAGCGCCTCGCCGGCGCGTACCCGGAGGTCGGTGGGGGCCAACCGGGGCGGCAGGCCGAGCCGGTCGGCGGTGAGCAGCACGTCGCCGGCCGGCGCGGTGGCGGGTCGCGGCGGCACGGTGTGCCCGGGCACCCAGACCCCGGCGGCGGCCAGCGCCTCGCCGTGCGCGGCGAAGACCTCGTCGGGCGGCCCGTCGGCGCGCACGCCGCCACCCGGTTCCAGCACCACCACCCGGTCGACGAGCGGCAGCGCCTCGGCGACCCGGTGCTCCACCAGGATGAGCGTGGTGTCCGGGTCGAGCGCGTCCGCGACCGCCCGGCGGATCAGCGTGGCGCCGGCCGGGTCGAGGTTGGCGGTCGGCTCGTCGAGCAGCAGCAGCCCCGGCCGCAGCGCGAGCGCCCCGGCGAGGGCCAGCCGCTGTTGCTCGCCGCCGCTGAGCGCGGCGGTCGGCCGGTCCCGGTGGTAGGGGAAGCCGACCCGGCACAGCGCCTCGTCGACCCGGGGCCAGATCTCCTCGGCCGGCACGCCGCGGTTCTCCAGCCCGAACGCGACGTCGTCGCCGGAGCGGGCCATCACGAGCTGGGTCTCCGGGTCCTGGAACACCACGCCGACGCGTTCGCGCGCCTTGCGCGGGTCCAGCCCGTCGATCTCGACGGTGCCCTCCTGCTCGCCGGAGTCCTCCGGCAGCAGCCCGGCCAGCGCCGCCAGCAGCGTGCTCTTCCCGGCACCGGAGGCCCCGAGCAGCAGCACCCGCTCCCCGCTCTCGACCCGCAGGTCAACCCCGCGCACCGCCCAGCGTCTCCGTCCCCCGTGCCGCCACCCGAACCCCCGCAGAACCACCCCGCTCACCGCGCCACCCCCTCCCCAGCCTCGTTGATCAAGGAGTTCGCGTCAGGGAAAGCGCCCGCCGCCGACGCGAACTCCTTGATCAACGGCGGGACCCCTCAGACCAGGGCTCGGTCGCGGCCGGCGGGGAAGCGGTCCAGGACGCCGGTGTTGGCCAGCGCGCGGGTGAGCACCCACGCGCCGAAGCCGGCGACGATCGTGGCGCTGACGATCGTGATGAGCGCGTACGGGATGCGGTAGGAGGTCAGCTCGTACGCCTTGTTCCAGTAGACGAAGTCGAAGATCGCCGCGCCCAGGCCGGTCAGCGCGCCGGCCAGCACCGCCACCGGCAGCTTGAACGAGCGGTAGCGGAACGCGGCGAACGCCAACTCCGCGCCGATGCCCTGCATCAGGCCCTGGAGGATCACGATGCCCGCCCACTGGCTGCCCAGCAGCGCGGAGACGATCGCGGCCACCGTCTCGCAGTAGAGCGCGGCGCCCGGCTTGCGGATGATCAGGCCGGCGAGCACCGCCGGGATCAGCCACACGCCGTAGAGCACCGCCTGCGCCGGCGGAAAGAACGCGAACGCCGCGTCGGTGGCGCTCCAGAGCAGGCCCCAGGCCCAGAAGACGACGCCGAAGGCGACGGCGATGACCGAGGCGACGACGATGTCGACGGTACGCCAGCGGTTGCTGTCGGTGTGGTTCATGGTGGCTCCCAGTTCGTGGTGAGGAACCAGGAGAAGACGCACGCCGCGCCCGGAATGCCGGACGTCGACGCGGCTGGAGGTCGACCGAACTCCCTGCGCTGGCATTACCCAGATCAGGTTCGAGGGTCTGCGGGCACCGGCCCGCACTCTCAGCGCTGTGCGCTCCCCTGTCGGATGTGAAGTTGTCTCGTCGCAGACGCTAGCACCGACGTCGGGGCCGGGCCCAGCAGGGCGACTGTCGGTAGGCTGGCGATCATGCAGGTCGAGGCGCGAAATCTGACGTTCGAGGTACGCACCGGCGGCCCCGAGGGCGGCGACCCCGTCCTGCTGCTGCACGGCTTTCCGCAGCACTCCGGCGAGTGGGACGCGGTGACGCCCGCGCTGCACGCCGCCGGGCTGCGCACGTACGCGCTCGACCAGCGCGGCTACTCGCCCGGCGCGCGGCCGGCGGCGGTCGAGGCGTACCGGATTCCGGAGCTGGTGGCCGACGCGGCGGCCGTGCTGGACGCGCTCGGGGTGACCACCGCGCACCTGGTCGGCCACGACTGGGGCGCGATCGTGGCCTGGGGCCTGGCGGCGGCGCACCCGGAGCGGGTGCGGACGCTGACCGCGGTGTCGGTGCCGCACCCGGCCGCGATGGGCCACGCGCTCGCCAACGACCCCCGGCAGAAGGCCAAGTCCGCCTACATGGCGCTGTTCCGGATGCCGGGCAAGGCGGAGAAGGTGCTGCTGGCGCTGCACGGCGCCGCGCTGCGCCGGCTGCTGCGCGGCGTCGGCGACGCGGCCACCATCGCCCGGTACGCCGACCCGATGCGGGAGCCGGGGGCGCTCACCGCGGCGTTGAACTGGTACCGCGCGATGAGCGGGTCGGACATGAAGGCGGTCGGCCCGGTGGCGGTGCCGACCACGTACGTCTGGAGCGACAAGGACGTGGCGGTCGGCCGGACCGCCGCCGAGGCGTGCGCGGGACACGTCACCGGCGACTACCGGTTCGTGACCCTGTCCGGCGTCAGCCACTGGATCCCCGACGAGGCCCCGGGCCCGCTGGCCGAGGCGGTCCTGGCCCGGGTCCGAGGGACGGAGGAGGCATGACGGTGAGCGCCGAGGCGTACCTGGCGACGGTGACGTCGACGATGCAGCGGGTGGCCACCGAGCAGCGGGCGAACGTGGCCGAGGCGGCCGATCTGATCGTGGCGGCGCTCCGTGCCGACGGGGTGGTGCACGCGTTCGGCACCGGGCACTCCGAGGCGCTCGCCATGGAGATCGCCGGCCGCGCCGGCGGGCTGGTGCCCACCAACCGGATCGCGCTGCGCGATCTGGTCCTGCACGGCGGTGAGTCGGCCGACGTGCTCGGCCCGAAGCTGGAACGCGAGCCGGCGGTGGCGCACCGGCTCTACGAGATGGCCCCGGTCCGGCCGCCGGACGTGTTCGTGCTCGCCTCCAACTCGGGCGTGAACGGGGCGATGGTCGAGTTCGCGTCGATCGTGAAGCAGCGCGGGCACGGGCTGGTGGCGATCACCTCGGCGCGGCACTCGGCACGGATGACCTCGCGGCACCCGTCCGGGCGGAAGCTGGCCGACTTCGCCGACGTGGTGCTGGACAACGGCGCCCCGTACGGCGACGCCACGCTGCCGTTGCCCGGCGGCGGCGCGGTCGGCGCGGTCTCGTCGATCACCGCCGCGCTGCTGGCCCAGCAGATCACCGTCGAGGTGGTGGCCCGGCTGGTGGCGGCGGGGGAGCGACCGCCGGTCTACCTGTCCGCCAACATCACCGGCGGCGACGAGCACAACGCCGAGCTGGAAGCCCGGTACGCAGGACGGATCCGCCGGGGATCGTGAGCCGGTTTCGCGAGCGCCCGAATCGGGCACAGGCGCTGCTGCCGGCGGGTGTTCACCCGCCGGCCGTGCCGTCTTCACCGGAGGTTCGCGAGTGTCCAAGGAATCCGAGAAGCAGCGCTGGCAGCGCAACTTCGCCGATCTGTTGCAGGAGCTGCGCGTCGCGCAGACCGGCGTGCAGATCCTCTTCGCCTTCTTGCTGACGCTGCCGTTCAGCAACGGGTTCACCCGGACCACCGAGTTCCAGCGCGACGTCTACATCGTGGCCTTGCTGGCCGCCGCCGCGTCCGCCGCGATGATCATCTCGCCGGTGGCGTTCCACCGGGCGCTGTTCCGGCAGGGCCGCAAGCCGGAGCTGGTCCGCTTCGCCCACCGGATGGCCACCGGCGGCCTGTTCTTCATGCTGATCGCGATGGTCAGCTCGGTGCTGCTGGTCAGCGACTTCGTGCTGGACCGGCCGATCGCGTTCCTGCTCAGCGCGCTCACCGGCATCTGGTTCCTGACGTTCTGGGCGATCCTGCCGTTCGCCCGGCGCAACTGGGGTGAGGACGACGTCGACGACGATGACGACGACCCGCAGACGCTGACCGGCGACTGACGGTCCGAAAAATCGGACGTGCACGCGACGCTACCCCTGGGTAACACCCGGGGGTAGCGTCGTTTTCGTCGAGCGCGTCGATCGCAGCCGGACCGACCATCCAGGAGGCAGCCGTGACCACGACACAGAACAACGCCGACGGGGTGGGACCGCTGCCCACCGAGGCCGGCCAGGTCTCCGAGAAGGAGGCCCGCCAGGTCGCCGAGGCGGCCCGCGAGGCGGCCTGGGACCGGCCCAGTTTCGGCAAGGAACTCTTCCTCGGCCGGTTCCGGCTCGACCTGATCAACCCGTGGCCCCGGTCCGACCCGGCCGACATCGCCCGCGCGGCGGAGTTCCTCGACGCGTTCGGGGCGTACCTGGGCGCCGAGGTGGACGGCGCGGCGATCGAGCGCGACGCGCGGATCCCGGACGACGTGTTCCACGGCATGGCCCGGCTCGGCGCGTTCGGCATGAAGATCGACCGGAAGTACGGCGGGCTCGGGCTCAGCAACCTGCACTACTGCCGGGCGTTGATGCTCGCCGGTTCGGTGAGTCCGGCGATCGGCGCGCTGCTCTCCGCGCACCAGTCGATCGGCGTGCCGCAGCCGCTGAAGATGTTCGGCACGCCCGAGCAGAAGGACCGTTTCCTGCCCCGGCTGGCCGCCGGCGAGGTCTCCGCGTTCCTGCTCACCGAGCCGGACGTCGGCTCCGACCCGGCGCGGCTGGCCACCACCGCCGAGCCGACCTCCGACGGCACCGGCTACCGGCTCAACGGGGTGAAGCTCTGGGCCACCAACGGCACGGTCGCCACCCTGCTGGTGGTGATGGCCCGGGTGCCGGCCACCGAGGGGCGGCGCGGCGGGATCACCGCGTTCGTGGTGGAGGGCGACAGCGAGGGCATCACGGTGGAACGGCGCAACTCCTTCGTCGGGCTGCGCGGCCTGGAGAACAGCCTCACCCGGTTCCACGACGTGTTCGTGCCGGCCGAGAACGTGATCGGCGGCGAGGGCAAGGGCCTGAAGATCGCGCTGACCACGCTGAACACCGGCCGGCTGTCGCTGCCGGCGATGTGCGTGGGCGCCGGCAAGTGGGCGCTGAACGTGGCCCGGGAGTGGGCCGCCGACCGGGTCCAGTGGGGCCGGCCGGTCGGCGAGCACGAGGCGGTGGCGAAGAAGCTGTCGTTCATCGCCGCCACCACGTACGGCATGGAGTCCATGCTGGACCTGTCCTGCCTGCTCGCCGACGACGACCGCAACGACATCCGGATCGAGGCGGCGCTGGTCAAGCTGTACGCCAGCGAGATGGCGTGGCGGATCGCCGACGAGCTGATCCAGATCCGGGGCGGGCGCGGCTACGAGACGGCCGACTCGCTCGAAGCCCGGGGCGAACGACCGGCCGCGGTCGAGCAGCTCCTGCGGGACCTGCGGATCAACCGGATCTTCGAGGGGTCCACCGAGATCATGCACCTGCTGATCGCCCGCGAGGCGGTCGACGCGCACCTCTCGGTGGCCGGCGACATCATCGACCCGGACGCCGGGCTGGGCCGCAAGGCCGCCGCCGGCGCGCGGGCCGGCGCCTTCTACGCGAAGTGGCTGCCCACGCTCGCGGTCGGCAAGGGGCAGGCGCCCGGGGCGTACCAGGAGTTCGGGCCGCTGGCCGGGCACCTGCGGCACGTCGAGCGGACCTCCCGCAAGCTGGCCCGGTCGACGTTCTACGCGATGTCCCGGTGGCAGGGGAAGATGGAGCGCAAGCAGGCGTTCCTCGGCCGGGTGGTGGACATCGGCGCGGAGCTGTTCGCGATGTCCGCGGTCTGCGTCCGGGCGTACGCCGAGCGGCTCGAACACCCGGAGAACATCGAGCTGGCCGACCTGTTCTGCCGCCAGGCGCGGCTGCGCGTCGACGAGCTGTTCACCGGCCTCTGGTCGAACACCGACTCGGTCGACGTGGCCGCCGCGAAGCGGATCGTCGCCGGCCGGTACGCCTCCGTCGAAGCCGGCGTGATCACCCCACCGACCGACCTCCCCTGGGTGGCCCCCTGGACCCCAGGCCCCTCCACCGCCGACGACGTCCGCCGCCGCCTGTGATGAAAGGAGGGGCCCCCGCTTAACGCCTCCGGTAGAGGAGGGGGCCCCTTTTAACACCCGCTCAGCGGCGGGCGATGGTCCAGGCGATCACCGCGGCGAGGATCAGGCCGTTGAGCGCGGCCAGCACCAGGTAGGCCGCCGGCGGGATCTTGCGGCCCTTGCGGACGAAACTCACCAGCACGCCCGCGTAGGCCAGCAGCAGCACGGCCACGACGATCAGGAAGTACAGCACCGGGACACCCTACCGGCCGGTGCGCAACCCCAGTCCGCGCAGCTCCAGCGCGGCGAGCGCGTCGACGGTGGCGTCGTCGCCGCGCCGCCACGCCTCGGCCACGTCCGGCGCGATCCGCTGGAGCTTCGACAGCGGCTGACCGGCGAGCGCGCGCAATGCCAGCAGGTCCCGGCCGGCGGGCGCGGCGGACATGGCCTTCGCCGCGCCGGCCCGGCGCATCCAGCGCACCCGCAGCGGCAGCCAGCCGAGCAGCACCAGGCCGAGCGGGAACACCAGCACCGCGACGGTCAACGCGAGCGCCAACTGGCCGACCAGCTCCTGCTGGTCCCGGCCGGCCTCGGCCATCGCGCGCGCGGCGTCGGCGGCCCGGGTGAAGGGCGCGGTCAGCTCGTCGCCGACCAGCGGCACCCGGCCCACCTTGCCGCCGGCGTCGGCCAGGTTGTCGGCGAGGCCGGCACCGGCGCCCTCCAGCTTCTGCCCGGGTACGGCGAGCTTCTCGACCAGGTCGTGCAGCCAGAGCGCGAAGCGGATCGCCGCATACACCCAGACGACCACGAGCAGGTCGGTCAGGAGTTGGCGGAGGGCGGTCGGAAAACGGTCGGCGTAGATCTTCACGCCGGACAGCCTGCCACGGCGCGGCCCCGGCGGCACCGGTCGGATTTACCGGCCGGCGCAGGCCGGGCAGGTCCCGAAGATCTCCAGGGTGTGGCTGACCTCGGTGAAGCCGTGCTCGGCGGAGATGCGGTCCGCCCACTTCTCCACCGCCGGCCCGGCCACCTCGACGGTACGACCGCAGCCCCGGCAGACCAGGTGGTGGTGGTGCCCGTCGTCGCTGCACCGCCGGTAGAGGTGCTCGCCGCCGGGCGGGCGCATCACGTCGATCTCGCCGGCGTCGGCGAGCACCTGCAACGTCCGGTAGACCGTGGTCAGCCCGATCCGGTCGCCCCGTCTGCGCAGCATGGCGTGCAGGTCCTGGGCGCTGTGGAAGCCCTCGACCTCGTCCAGCAGCGCGCTCACCGCGCTGCGTTGCCGGGTGGTACGCGGCGTGCCGGTGGTCATGCCGGTCCCTCCCCGGCGTGGCTGACCGCGTCCGCCACGATGTGCGCGACGTGCTCGTCGACGAGCGCGTACGCGATCTCCCGGCCGCGTCGCGAGCCGCGCACCACCCCGGCGCCGCGCAACACCCGCAGGTGCTGGGAGACCAGCGGCTGCGGGGCGCCGAGCGTCTCGACCAGCTCGTGCACGCAGCGCTCGCCCTCGGCCAGCTCGCTGACGATGGCGAGCCGGATCGGGGCCGAGAGGGCACGGAGCAGCTCGCCCGCGCCCTCGAAGGCGTCGTACCCGTTGGTCCCGGTCACCCCGTAACGATAACCACTGCCGGTTGGGGCGCTCTCATCCGAGCAGCACCTCGTGCTCGGCCGGCTCGACCGGCGCGGGAGTCGGCGTCGCCCGGCCGCGGCGCCGCCGCAGCGCCCGCCCGCCGGCCGCCAGCAGCGCCACCACCAGGAACGAGCCGATCGCCACCAGCACCACCGAGGCGCCCGGCGCGGTGTCGGCCGTGGCGGCCACCCACACCCCGGCCCCGGCCGCGAACAGGCCCAACGCCATGGCCGCCGTCATGGTGGACCGGAAACCGCGGGTCACCTGCTGGGCGGTGGCCACCGGCACCACCATCAACGCGCTGATCAGCAGCACCCCGACCGCCCGCATGGCGATGGTCACGGTCACCGCGGTGCCCACCGCGACGAGCAGGTTCAGCGCCCGCACCGGCAGGCCGGAGACGCGCGCGTACTCCTCGTCGTGGCAGACCGCGAACAGCGCCGGGCGCAGCACCAGCATGGCCACCAGCAGCACCGCGCCGAGCACGCCGATGGTGACCAGGTCGCCCTGCGACGTGGTGGTCAGCGACCCGAAGAGGTACGCGTTGAGCGACCCGCTGCTGGCGTCGGAGAGACCGACGAGCATCACGCCGCCGGCGATGCCGCCGTAGAACAGCAACGCCAGCGCGAGGTCGCCGGAGGTGCGCCCGTACGCGCGGACCAGCTCGATGACGACCGCGCCGAGCGTGGCGGCGAGCACCGCCACCAGCACCGGGGAGCGGTTGAGCAGCAGCCCGGCGCCGACGCCGGTGAGCGCCACGTGCCCGATGCCGTCGCCGATCAGCGCCAGCCGGCGCTGCACCAGGTAGATGCCGAGCGCCGGCGCGGCCAGTCCGATGACCAGCGCGCCGACCAGGGCACGGAGCATGAAGTCGTACTGGAAGAGGTCCATCTCAGATGCTCCTCCAGAGCCCGGCGGGCTCCTCGTCGCAGTGCGGGTGCACGTGCTCGTGGTCCGGGTCGGCGTGGTGGCCGGCCGGCTCGGGCACCGCGCCGTCGTGGGCGATCCCGCCCTGGTGCACCACCACGGCCCGGCTGATCAGCGGGCGCAGCGGCCCCAGCTCGTGGGCGACCAGCAGCACCGTGCCGCCGCCGTCGCGGAAGCCGCGCAGCGCCCCGGCGAACGCCTCCTGGCTGGCCGCGTCCACGCCGGCGGTCGGCTCGTCCAGCACCAGCAGCTCCGGGCCGCCGGCCAGCGCGCGGGCGATCAGGGCGCGCTGCTGCTGCCCGCCGGAGAGCGTGGCGACCGGGTCACCGGCCCGGTCGGCGAGCCCGACCGCGCGCAGCGCCGCCGTCACCGCCTCCCGGTCCGCCCGCCCCGCCGGCCGGAGCACGCCCCGGCGGGCCAGCCGCCCGGACGCCACCACCTCGGCCACCGTGGCGGGCACCCCGCCGCCGGCGCCGAGCCGCTGTGGGACGTACCCGATGCGGTGCCACTGCCGGAAGCGGCGCTGCGGCGTGCCGAACAGGGTGACCGACCCGGCCCCGAGCGGCACCAGGCCGAGCGCGGCGCGGACCAGCGTCGACTTGCCGGAGCCGTTGGCGCCGAGCACGGCGACCACCTCGCCGGCGGTCAGCGTCAGCGAGACGTCCCGCAGCACCGGCCGGCCGTCGTAGCCGACGGTGGCGTGCGCGATGTCGAGCACGGGTGATGAGGTCATGAGCAGTCCAGGGCGGTTCGCAGGGTCTGGAGGTTGGCGCGCATGGCCGACAGGTAGTCGCCCTCGGCGGGCGGGCCCTCGATCGGGTCCAGGACCGCGGTCTTCGCCCCGACCTCCCGGGCGATCGTCTCGGCGACCTTCGGGCTGACCAGCGTCTCGAAGAAGATCGTACCGGCCTGGTGCGCCCGGGCCTCCCGCGCGACCTCGGCGAGCCGCTGCGGGGAGGGTTCGGCCTCCGGGGTGAGGCCGGTGAGCCCGATCTGCTCCAGCTCGTAGTGCTCGGCCAGGTAACCGAAGGCGGTGTGGCTGGTCACGATCTCGCGGCGCTGGCAGGTACGCAGGCCCTCGGCGTACTCGCTGTCGAGCGTCGTCAGCTCGGCGCGCAGCGCGCCGGCCCGGGCGGTGTAGTCGGCGGCGTGGTCCGGGTCGACCGCGCCGAGGCGTTCGGCGAGCTTGTCGCCGACGGTGGCCAGCCGGGTCGGGTCGAGCCAGAGGTGCGGGTCCTTGCCGCCCCCCTCCTCCTCGTGGCCGGCCGCGCCCTCGTGGTCGTGCTCGTGGCCACCGGCGGCGGCGTCGAGCAGCGGGGCGACACCGGCCACGTCGAACGCGCGGTCGCCGCCGTTCTGCTCGACCGCCTCGTCCACCGCCGGCTGGAAGCCGGTCAGGTAGACGATCAGCTCGGCGTCGACCACCTGGCCGACCTGGCGGGGGTTCAGCTCCAGGTCGTGCGGCTCCGCGCCGGGCTTGGTCAGGTTGCCGACCACGACCCGGTCGCCGCCGATGCGCTCGGTCAGGAACTGGAGCGGGTAGAACGCGGCCACCACGTCGACCCGGTCCGGGTCCTTACCGCCGCCGTCGCCGTCCGAGCAGGCGCTGAGCCCGCCCAGGGCGAGCAGGGCGGCGGTGGCGGCGGTCAGGACGCGGGGGGTGGCACGGGCGGTCATGGAGCAACTGTCCGCGATAACGAAAATTATTGTCAAAAACGCATGCTTGCATGTCAGCGCGGGTCGGCCCGGCCCGGAGCGGCTCAGCCGACCGTCAGCTTCGCCAGCGCCACCGCGATCAACAGGGTGAGCATCAGCAGCCGCAGCACCCGGGTCGCCGGCCGCTGCACCGGCCAGGTGACCGACATCAACCCGACCAGCCCGGCCGCCAGCACCAACAGCAGGACGCCGCCGGCCGGGCCGGGCGCGAAGAGGCCGACCAGCACCAGCACCAGCGCGGCGAGGAACACCGTCGTCGGGTTGAGCCGGGCCAACCGGGACAGCACGGGACTCTGCGTACGCTGCATGCCACAAACTCTACGAGGAGGAACGCCGTGCTGGTCACCAACCGGTTCGTGGTGGACGCCGAAACGGCTGACGAGTTCACCCGGGAGGCGCACGCCGCGCTGGCCGCGCTCGCCGCCCGCCCCGGCTACCTGCGCGGCGAACTGCTCCGGGCGCTCGACGACCCGGCCCACTGGTGCCTGCTCACCGAATGGGAGTCGGTCGGGGCGTACCGGCGGGCGCTGGGCGGCTTCGACGTCAAGGTCACCGCCGTGCCGCTGCTCGCCCGATCGGTGGACGAGCCGTCGGCGTACGAGACGCTCGCCAACGCCGCCCCGCAGGGCGAGATCGTCGTCGTCGCCAGTGATCGTGCCGCAGGCCCGTACCGCTGAGTCCCGGGGCACTACCCTGGCGCGTATGACCGCTCCCGGACCGGCCGCGCCGCCCCCGCCACCCGTGCCGCCCGGCACGCCGCCGGCCGCCCCGGCGGAGCCGGGTGTGCCCGCGCCGCCGCCCGGTCCCGGCGTCGCGCCGCCGTTCGCCGCCCCGCCCACCGAGGGCGGGCGCGCCCGCCTCTGGCTCGGCCTCGGCGTCGGCGCGCTGGCCCTGGTGCTCTGCTGCGGTGGGGGCGGCGCGGCCGTGGTCGGGCTGGCGGTGAGCAACGTGCAGGCGGTCGGCGAGCAGGGCCGGGCCGTCACCGACGACTACTACCAGGCGCTTGTCGCCCGGGAGTGGTCCAAGGCGTACGACCGGCTCTGCGACGACGCCCGGCGACGCGAGTCCCGGCCGGAGTTCGAGCAGCGGGCCGCCACCGAGCCGCAGATCTCCGGCTACCGGGTGGGCAAGGTCGACACCGCCACGCTGACCGTGCCGGTGGACGTCACGCTGGCCGGTGGGCGGCGGGAGGCGCAGACCGTCACGCTGGCGCCCGACCGGCAGACCGGCGGCATGGAGGTCTGCGGGGTGAGCTGACCGGCCCCCGGTATTCTGCTGGGCTCGGGGCAGCGGCGGTCGTACCGTGGTCCCGAACAGCCCGGTTCCATCCATCTCGACCGCGCCGACCGCCAGCCGGCGTAGGAGGAAACATGCCAGCCGACCGTATCGATGCCGTCGTCAGCCTCGCCAAGCGCCGGGGCTTCGTCTTCCCCTCCAGTGAGATCTACGGGGGCACCCGGTCGGCGTGGGACTACGGTCCGCTCGGCGTCGAGCTGAAGGAGAACGTCCGCCGGCAGTGGTGGCGGAGCATGGTCCAGCAGCGCGACGACGTGGTCGGCCTCGACTCGGCGGTCATCCTGGCCCGCAAGGTCTGGGAGGCCAGCGGCCACATCGCCGAGTTCGTCGACCCGCTCACCGAGTGCCAGTCCTGCCACAAGCGGTTCCGGGCCGACCACCTGGAAGAGGCGTACGAGGCCAAGCACGGCAAGCCGCTGACCTCACTGACGGAGCTGAACTGCCCCAACTGCGGCAACAAGGGCACCTTCACCGAGCCGAAGATGTTCAACGGCCTGATGAAGACCTACCTGGGCCCGGTGGAGAGCGACGAGGGCATGCACTACCTGCGCCCGGAGACCGCCCAGGGCATCTTCGTCAACTACAAGAACGTGGAGACGGTCGCCCGCAAGAAGCCGCCGTTCGGCATCGCGCAGACCGGCAAGTCGTTCCGCAACGAGATCACCCCGGGCAACTTCATCTTCCGCACCCGCGAGTTCGAGCAGATGGAGATGGAGTTCTTCGTCGAGCCGGGCACCGACGAGCAGTGGCACGAATACTGGCTTCAGGAGCGCTGGAACTGGTACCTCGACCTCGGCCTGTCCGAGGAGAACCTGCGCTTCTACGAGCACCCCAAGGACAAGCTCTCCCACTACTCGAAGCGCACCGTCGACATCGAGTACAAGTTCCGCTTCGGCGGCACCGAGTTCGCCGAGCTGGAGGGCATCGCCAACCGCACCGACTTCGACCTCTCCACGCACAGCAAGCACTCCGGCGTCGACCTGTCGTACTTCGACCAGACGAAGCAGGAACGCTGGATGCCGTACGTGATCGAGCCGGCCGCCGGCCTCACCCGCGCGGTGCTGGCGTTCCTGCTGGAGGCGTACGACGAGGACGAGGCCCCGAACACCAAGGGCGGCGTGGACAAGCGCACCGTGATGCGCTTCGACCCGCGACTGGCCCCGGTGAAGGTGGCGGTGCTGCCGCTGTCCCGCAACGAGGCGCTCTCGCCGAAGGCCAAGCAGCTCGCCGCGGACCTGCGTAAGCGCTGGGTGGTCGAGTTCGACGACTCGCAGGCGATCGGCCGCCGCTACCGCCGCCAGGACGAGATCGGCACGCCGTTCTGCGTCACCGTCGACTTCGACACGCTCGACGACAACGCGGTGACGGTCCGGAACCGGGACACCATGGCCCAGGAGCGGATCTCCCTGGACCAGGTCGAGCGCTACCTGATCGAGCGCCTCCCCGGCTGCTGACGGTGTAAGGCGGGGGCCCCTCTTAACGCTTTCGGTAGAGGAAGGGCCCCCGCTTAACACCCCGCCGCCGGAGCGGCATGGACCGCGATCATCGCGACGAGGCCCTGGCGGGAAGCGTGCGCCTGCTCCACCGTCCGGCGTACCCGCTGGGGCTCGCGCCGGATCTGCGCCGGGGTGAAGTGCAGGATCATCACTCCGAGCCGGCTCAGCTCGTTGTGGCGGTCGAGCGTGCGTGCCCAGCCTTCCGGGCTGAAGTGGTACTCCCGCGAGTCGACCTCCAGCGCCAGCGCCGACTCGGCGAGATAACCGTCGGGTGTCGGGAGCGTGTTCCCATCACCGGTCGTCAACCGTGGGTTCCAGACGATCGCCGGGAGCAGCCGGCTCCCGGCGAGGCAGTCCCGCAGTTCGGCCTCCGGCGCGGAGCGGGTGCCGGCGGTCACCTCGTGGAAGGCCTTCCGGACCAGCGCCGTACGGCTGCGCCTCGCCCGGATGATCTCCTCGTCCAAGGCGGCCAGGTCGGTGAAACTCCGCTGGACGGCCTCGGCCACGATCGCCCGTACCGTCCGCAGGTCGCGCAGGTCACGGGCGGCGTCGACGACGGCCCTCGCGGGCGAGCAGACCGGGTAATGGTCGGTCGGCCGCGCCTTCGGATCGAGCGACAGAGCCCGGGACACCCGCACGTGACCGGTCGACTTACGGCTCGTCTCGTGTGGGACGAGCAGGTGTACGTCGGTGGTCCGCGGACTGTATCGGAAGCCGTACCAGGAGAGCGCGGACAGCCCGGTCAGCTGGGCGCCCCGGCCGGCGTACAGGGCGGCGGAGATCCGTCGCTGTTCGTCGGTCAGCACGCCGGTGACCAGGGCGTACGTCGCCGGCAGCACGCGTTGCCAGCGGCCCCGGCGGGTCTGCCGGTAGATGAACATGTCGTCGTAGCCGGCTTCCAGCAGTTGGACGCGCGTGACCAGGTCCTGCTGGCGGTGCGCGACTTCTGCCAGCCGGGGCGGGTGATCGATCATGCGGCAAGCGTGGGGTACGCGCGGGCCGTCGTCCTGCCCGTCGCCCCGTCCTGTGGACAACCACCCTGCTTGTGGAAGCCTCGCAGCTCCCGCCGGTGCTGTGATATGCGCCGTGTTAAGCGGGGCCCCCGCCTATGCAGAAGGCGTTAAGCGGGGGCCCCTCCTTACACTTGGGCGGTGAGTGAGCTGAAGATCGGGCCGTATCCGGTGTGGCCGCCGGTGGTGCTCGCGCCGATGGCCGGGATCACCAACGTCGGCTTCCGGCGGCTCTGCCGCGAGCAGGGCGGTGGCATCTACGTCTGCGAGATGATCACCACCCGCGCGCTGGTCGAGCGGAATCCGAAGACGCTGCGCATGATCGCCTTCGGCGCGGACGAGCACCCGCGCAGCCTCCAGCTCTACGGCACCGACCCGGAGATCACCGCCGCCGCCGTGCGGATCGTGGTCGAGCGGGACCTCGCCGACCACATCGACCTCAACTTCGGCTGCCCGGTCCCGAAGGTCACCCGCCGGGGCGGCGGCTCGGCCCTGCCCTGGCGGCGCCGGCTCTTCGCCCGGCTGGTCAAGGCCGCGGTGGACGCCGCGTCACCCGCCGGGGTGCCGGTCACGGTCAAGATGCGCAAGGGCATCGACGACGACCACCTGACGTACGTCGAGGCCGGGCTCGCCGCCCAGGACGCGGGCGTCGCGGCGGTCGCCCTGCACGGGCGTACGGCGGCGCAGCGCTACTCGGGCACCGCTGACTGGGACGCGATCGCCACGCTCAAGGCGGCGCTGGACGTGCCGGTGCTCGGCAACGGCGACATCTGGGAGGGCGACGACGCGTTGCGGATGGTCGCCCACACCGGCGTGGACGGCGTGGTGGTGGGGCGTGGCTGTCTGGGCCGGCCGTGGCTCTTCGCCGACCTGGAAGCCGCGTTCGAGGGGCGCACCGACCGGCGGCTGCCCACGCTCGGCGAGGTGGCGGTGACCATGCGGCGGCACGCCGAGCTGCTGGTGGAGCAGTTCGTCGCCGGGGCCCGCAATCCGGCCCGGGGTGAACGGGACGGCTGCACCGACTTCCGCAAGCACGTGGCCTGGTATCTGAAGGGCTTCCCGATCGGCGGCGAGCTGCGCCGCTCGCTCGCCATGATCGAGAGCTTGGCCCAGCTCGACGACCTGCTCGGCAAGCTCGACCCGGAGGTGCCCTTCCCGGTCGAGACGCTCGGCCAGCCACGCGGCCGGACCAACTCCCCGGGCAAGGTCTTCCTGCCCGACGGCTGGCTGGCCAGCCGTGACGACGACACCCCGCCGGAGGGCGCCGAGCTGGACGACTCCGGCGGCTGATCCCGGTACGCCGAAGGGCCCGACCCCCACGGGTCGGGCCCTTCGTCATCGTCGTGCGGTCAGGAGCTGTAGCCGCGGCTGGCGATCCAGTGCGCCAGGGCGTCCACGTCCATCCGGTAGGAGGCCTGGTCCGGGTTCGCCGAGTCGGCGATCGTCACGACCTTCCCGCCGTCGCGGTAGCCCACCACGCTGATGTAGTGGCCACCCTCGAAGGAGTGCACGGTGCCGTCGGTGTCGGTGGCGGTCCCGGCGATGTTGGCCACCACGGCCCGGCCGTCGTCCACCGCGCGCACGACGTCGGCGCGCAGCTTGTCGACCTTGTCACCGGCCTTGTCGGCCGGGATCTCGGTGGACCGGTAGACGTCCTTGCCGGTCTCCTTGTTCAGCACCGGGGTGATGTCGTTGATGGAGTTGGTGCCGGCCTCGGTGGTGCCCATCTCCTTGGCCATGGCGGCCACGTCGATGTTCTTGCCCTGCACGCTGAGCGCGTTGCGGGCCGCGGCCGGGCCGCAGAAGTAGAAGTTGGGCTGGGCCTCGTAGCGCACGCCCAGCTCACGCTCACCGCTCTTGCGGTCGGCGACCACAGCAGCGGTGCGCTCGGCGGGGGTGGCCTGGGCGGCGATGGCGGGTCCGGCGATGCCACCGGCGGTGGCGGCGATACCGGCGACGGTCAGCGCGGTCTTGCGGATCAGATCGGTACGCATGATGCGACTCCTCTGGGGTTCGGGGGGTGTGCGGCGCGGGGTGCCGCGGGGGAGGTCTGTGCCGTACGGCGGTCAGCGGTGGGCGACCTGCTCGGGCGGCTCGGGGGTGTAACCACCGGGCGGGGCCCGGCATTCCGGGGCCGGCGCTCCGCGGCGGGCTCCCGGGGGTGAGCCATGTTCAACGCCCGGGGGCGGGGAGGAATTCCGGTCGGCCACACCGGCCTGGCCCACCGACCCGGACCCCGCGGACATACCTCACACCCGCGCACCGCGCCCCGACCCCAACCCCAACCCCAACCCCGACCCCGGTGATCATGAAGTTGACGGCGATTGCAGTCCGATTTGTCGCCGCCAACTTCATGATCAACGAGGTCGAGGGCGATCTGCTCGTGGCCGCGAACGTCGGCCAGCGGATCGACGTAGGTGGCGTCGGGGTGAAGAGGGTGCCGACGGCCGCCGCGCGGGCGTCGGCATCCGTTTCGTTTCACACGGCGAGGTAGCGGTCGACCAGGTCGGGAGTACGCGTTCATCGGTGTCGTCCCTTCGTTCGGTGACGCCGGGAACTCTGGCACCGGCTGTGCGGGGTGGTCGATTACCCGGCAGGTAGGGCGCGGACGGCGATCCGTGACCGCCGGCGTTACCCGGGGGTAATCGACACGGCGGCGCCGTGCCGGGCAGGGTGGCACCGACGACCTACCACGGACGACCCGGCACGGGAGACGGGGAACCGATGCCCACGTACCGCGCGCCCGGAGGGCCTGGCCCGCACATCGTCAACCTCGCCGAGTGGCGGGGGCACCTGCTGCACCGGCTGGCCCGGCAGGTGGAGCTGACCGACGACGTGGAACGGGCGGAGCTGGAGGAGGAGCTGCGCGGCTATCCGGGCGACGGCCGGCACCGGTCCGCGGAGCCGGCCGGCCCGGACGAGATCGTGGTGCCGCTCCGGCTGCGGCACGACGGCGGGGAGCTGTGCTTCCTCAGCACCGCCGCGGCCTTCGGCACGCCGTTGGACGTCACGGTGGCTGAGCTGTCCATCGAGTCGTTCCGCCCGGCCGACGAGCGGACCGTCGCCGTGCTCCGGGAACGCGCCCCGGGCTGACGGCGCCGGGGCGGCTCAGGCCAGCACGGCGGCGGCGACGGTGTCGACGTACCAGCGTTCGTACCGCTCGACCGGCCAGCCGCGTTGTCGTACCAGCCAGTCGTAGTTGCGGAAGTCCATCGCCAGCCACAGCACGTCGGCGACGCTTTCGACGTCATGGTCGGGGCGTACGGAGCCGGTGGCGACGAGTTCGGCGGCGAACATCGCCATGCCCCGCCGACGTTCCTCGACGTTCTTGCGCCAGATGGCGGCCGCGTCGGGGTCCGCGCTGGCGGCGCCGGTGAGGGCGATCATCATGTCGACCTGCCGGGCCTGGGTCGCGCTGAGGTGCCGGGCGTAGCGGCCCAGCTTCGCCCGGGCGTCGGGCAGCGCCCGGATCTCCGCGACGAACGGGCGGTCGGGCAGCGCGGTCGGTTCCTCGTCACCGGCGATGGTCACGTCGACGAGCGCGGAGAGCAGGTGACGCTTGCTGCCGAAGATCGCGTACACGGTCTGGACGGCCACGCCGGCCTCGGCGGCGACGGCGGTCAGTGGGGTGGCCGCGTAGCCGGGATCGACGAACAGCTTGCCGGCCGCGGCGAGGATCACCCGTCGGGTCTGTCGGGCCTGCTCCTGGCGTCTTGCCGACTCGTACCTCCTCTTGACACCCACGGCAGGAGTGTAGTCCTCTATTGGATAGAGACTTACTCTATCGGAAAGAGTTGATGATCATGCCATTCGGTGTCGTCCAGGAGATGCCCGGCGTCAGTGAGCACGAGTACCGGCTGGTCGAGCGCCACCTCGGCCCGGACCGTCCGCCGGGCCTGCTCGCCCACGTCGCCGGACCGGTCGAGGGTGGCTGGCGCATCATCAACATCTGGCAGGACGAGGCCGCGTTCCGGCGCTTCCAGTCCGAGCGACTCGTCCGCGCGGCCGGCCTGGCGGCCCAGGACGACGGGTTCGACGCGAGCAAGGCCGCCGGCTTCCGGTCCGTGACGGTCGACGGCGCCGAGATGCCGTTCTGATGGCCGACCTGGTCGGCCTGCGGGCCCGCAACGTCACGTTCTGGACGGGGGCGGCACCGGGCTGGGTACGCCACGCCGACCGCCAGGACCAGCTCGGGCGACCGCTCGGCGCGGTGGCGCTGGACTGGCTGCGCCCGCGACCCGGCGAACGGATCCTCGACGTCGGCTGCGGCTGTGGCGGCACCACGGCCGACCTGGCGGCGGCGGTCGGGCCGGCCGGGGAGGCCGTCGGCCTCGACCTGTCCGCCGAGATGCTGACCGCCGCCGGTGCGCGCTTCCCCGGCGACCGCCATCCCCACCTGCGGTTCGTGGTGGCCGACCTGGACACCCTGGACGTCGTCCCGGGCGCGCCGTTCGACGCGGTCCACTCCCGGATGGCCCTGATGCTGCTCGCCGACCCGGTCACCGCGTGCCGCACCCTGCGGCGGGCCCTGCGTCCCGGCGGACGGCTGGCGGCGACCGTCTTCCGGGACGGTCGCACGACGCCGTGGCTGACCGCGGCGGTGCTCGGCGCCGCCCCGCACGTCGGGGCGCTGCCGCCGCTGCCGGTCGGCGACGAGCCGGGGCCGTTCGCGCTCGCCGACCCGGCGCGGGCCCGCCGGGTCCTGGTCGAGGCCGGGTTCGACGACGTCACCGTCGACGCCCACGACGTCACCCTGTCCGCGCCCGACGACCCGGACGCCGTCGCCGACTGGCTGATCGAGGTCGGCCCGGCCGGGGCCGCGTACCGGGCCGCCGGACCGTCACGACAGGCGGCGGCGCGGGCCGGGGTGGCCGCACTGCTCGCCCGGTTCCGCGAGCCCGGGACCGGCTACCGGCTGCCCGCCGGGCTCCTGCTGCTCACCGGACGGGCCCCGGCATGACGCCCGATCCGCCATCCCACCCACCACGTCAGGACGGTCCGCACATGACATCGCTCAGGCACGCCGCGCTCGTCACCTCGGTGGTCGCGCTCGGGTTCGCGTCGTTGGTCGGCTGCTCCGACGCCGACGACCCGTCCGTCCCGCCCGGCGGCGCCGCGCCGAGCCGGACGGCAACCCCGCCGGTGGCCACCGCGCCGAGCCCGACGGCCACCGAGGTCCCGTGCGACGCGGTCGCCGACACGGTCAGCCGGCACCTCCGGTCTGACCAGGTCCGAGCGGTGACGGTGGAGGGGCAGTGCACCACCGTCGTGGTCGCCACCACACTGGCCGACGGGGACGCCGACCCGGCCCGCCGGCTCTGCGACCGGGCGGGCGAGGTGGCCTACTCCGGCGACGTCAACTCGGTCCGGGTGCTCAGTGGTTCGGGCAGCGAGTTGGCCAACGGCATCACCGGGATGAGGTGCCTGACCTGACGCGGGAGGATCACCCCAGCGGCGCGCGGTCGCGGTCGGGTCGGTCGGCCGGGCGACGCTGCGGTGCCACCGTCGCCGGCCAGGGGATCTCGGGGGCGCGGTGGAAGGCGATCCCGGCGGTCGCCCAGCGCACGCCGTGGCCGGCCAGGCGATCCCGGAACGCCGGCCAGTCGTGCGTCGCACGGGGTGACCAGCCCAGTTCGGCCAGGGCGGGAAGCCGGGGCAGCAGCATGAACTCGATCTCCGCCCGGTTGGTGACCGACTCGGTCCACAGCGGGGCCTCCACGCCCAGCACCGCGTCGGCCGGCACCCCGTGGACGTGGGTGCCGGGGTCCCAGTCGTACGCGCGACGCACGTCGACGAGGCCGGCCCAGTCGTGCCCGATCGGGGTGTCCGCGGCGTACTTCATGTCCAGGTAGGCGTGGTTGCCGGGGGAGAGGATCAACCGGGCGCCCCGGCGTACCGCGTCGGCCGTCGCGGGGTCGTCGCCGTTCGTGCCCCACCACTGCAGGACGCGTCCGTCGACGTGCCCGGCCGGGGCGATCTGGTGCCAGCCGACGACGGTCTTCCCGGTGGCCGCGACCAGCGCCTGGGCCCGCTCGACGAAGGCGCGGTAGCGCTCCGCCGGCACCTTGAACGCCTCGTCGCCGCCGAGGTGCAGCCACGGGCCGGGGGTCAGCGCGGCCAGCTCGCCGAACACGTCGGCGACGAAGGCGTACGTCCGCTCGTCGGCGGGGTCGACGTAGCTGAACCCGACGTCGGTGCCGGTGTACGGCGGTGGCGCGGTCTTGCCCGGCGCCAGCTCGGGGTACGCGACAAGCGCCGCGTTGGTGTGCCCCGGCAGGTCGATCTCGGGCACCACTGTCACGTGCCGGCGGGCGGCGTACGCGACGATCCGCCGGTAGTCGTCAGGGGTGTACCAGCCGCCGGGCCCGCCGCCGACGCCGGTGACGCCGCCGACCTCGGCGAGTCGGGGCCAGGAGTCGACGGCGATCCGCCACCCCTGGTCGTCGGTGAGGTGCAGGTGCAGGTGGTTGAGCTTGTACCGGGCCAGGTGGTCGACCACCCGCAGCACGTCGTCCACGCCGAAGAAGTGCCGGGCGACGTCGAGCATCGCGCCCCGGTAGGGGAAGCGCGGCCGGTCGACGATGGTGCCGCCGGGCACCGCCCAGCGCTCCGCGACCGGGGTGGCGCTCTCGATCGCGGGGGGCAGGAGTTGCCGCAGCGTCTGCGCGCCGTGGAACAGCCCGGCCGGCGTGTCGGCCGTGATCCGGACGTCGGTGGCGGTGACGTCGAGCCGGTAGCCCTCGTCCCCGAGCGCCGGGTCGCTGCCCGTGTCGTCGCCGTCCGTCCCGGCGGTGGCGGTGGCCGGCGAGAGCGTGAGCGTCAGCGGGGCGTCCGGGCCCGGACCGGCGTGGTCGGTCACCGGGAGCGGGAAGCCGGTGGCCGGGCGCAGCCAGTCGGCGAGTTGCTCGGCCACGTGCCGGCCGGCGGCGCTGACCCGGATCGCCGCGTCCGGCGGCAGCGTGAAGTCGCCGGCCGGGTCGGGCCGCGCCTGCGCGGGTGCCGGCACCACGTCGTGGAGGCGGACCGGCGCGGGCGGGGCGAGTTGACCGGCGGCCCGGTCGGCGGCGACGCGGGCCAGTTCGGCGGCGGTGGCCGGCGCGGCGGGCAGGTCGACGCCGGGCGCCGGGGCGGGCGCGTCGGCGGGCCGGGGGCGTGGCTGCGGCCCGGTCTCGGGTGCGGTGGGGTTTGTCGACACGGCGACGGCTCCGAGGGGTGTATTCGCGTGGGATATGGCAAAGGTCAGGTTCGGCGATATCCGGTGCCGTCAAGGGTACGAGGGGAATCGGAATTGCGTGATCCTGCGCGTGGAAGCGTTCCCAAAAACCGGTACGGACGTGGGCAGTGGTGACTCTTGTGCCGATCGTCACCGAACGGTCCCAGGTCCTGCGAAGTTCGCTTAACCTTCGCCCACCGATCGCTGACGAGCCGGGATTGCCGGTGGTGGCTCCCGGGGTATGTCCGAACTGAACCTTCGTTAAGTGTCAATGGCGCGCGTGGGAGGCTCTGGTGGCAACGCAGGAAACGGTCGAGCACAAGTACGTCTACGACTTCGCCGAGGGCAACAAGGAACTCAAGGACCTGCTCGGTGGCAAGGGCGCCAATCTGGCCGAGATGACCAACCTCGGCCTGCCCGTCCCACCCGGCTTCACCATCACCACCGAGGCCTGCCAGGCGTACCTGACGACCGGGCGCGAGCCGGACGGGCTGGCCGGCCAGATCGAGGCGCACCTGGAGTCCCTGGAACGCGAGATGGGCCGCCGCCTCGGCGACCCGGGCGACCCGCTGCTGGTCTCGGTACGCTCCGGCGCCAAGTTCTCCATGCCCGGCATGATGGAGACCGTCCTCAACGTCGGCCTCAACGACCGCAGCGTCATCGGCCTGAGCACCCAGGCGGGTGGCAACGACAGGTTCGCCTGGGACTCCTACCGCCGGTTGATCCAGATGTTCGGCAAGACCGTCTGCGAGGTGCCGGGCGAGGAGTTCGAGCACGCGCTGGACGAGGCCAAGCACGCCAAGGGCACGCGGAACGACCTCGACCTGGACGCCGACGACCTGCGTGGACTGGTCGACGCGTACAAGAAGATCTTCGCCAAGCACACCGGGCGGGAGTTCCCGCAGGAGCCGCGCGAGCAGCTCGACCTGGCCATCCGGGCGGTCTTCGACTCGTGGAACGCGGAGCGGGCCATCCTCTACCGCCGCCAGGAGCGCATCCCGGCCGACCTGGGCACCGCGGTCAACGTGGTGAGCATGGTGTTCGGCAACCTCGGCCCCGACTCCGGCACCGGCGTCGCGTTCACCCGCGACCCGGGCAGCGGCGCGCAGGGCATCTACGGCGACTACCTGGCCAACGCCCAGGGCGAGGACGTGGTGGCCGGCATCCGCAACACCGTGCCGTTGCAGGAGCTGGAGCAGCTCGACAAGCGCTCCTACGACGAGCTGCTCGGCATCATGGCCCGGCTGGAGGAGCACTACAAGGACCTCTGCGACATCGAGTTCACCATCGAGCGCGGCAAGCTCTGGATGCTCCAGACCCGGGTCGGCAAGCGCACCGCCGCCGCCGCGTTCGTCATCGCCGGGCAGCTCGTCGACGAGGGCCTGATCGACCTGGACGAGGCGCTGCACCGGGTCAACGGCGCGCAGCTCGCCCAGTTGATGTTCCCGCGCTTCCAGCTCGACCACGACGTCCCGCCGGTCGCCAAGGGCATCGGCGCGTCCCCGGGCGCCGCCTCCGGCAAGGTGGTCTTCACCTCGGCCCGCGCGGTCGAGCTGGCCGCCGAGGGGGAGTCGGTGATCCTGGTCCGCCGGGAGACCAACCCGGACGACCTCAACGGCATGATCGCCGCCAAGGGCATCCTCACCTCGCGCGGCGGCAAGACCAGCCACGCCGCGGTGGTGGCCCGGGGCATGGGCAAGACCTGTGTCTCCGGCGCCGACGAGCTGGAGGTGAACGTCCCGGCGAAGAAGTTCACCGTCGGCGGGCACACCGTCGGCGAGGGCGACGTGGTCTCGATCGACGGCACCACCGGCAAGGTCTACCTCGGCGAGGTGCCGGTCATGCCGTCCGAGGTGGTGCAGTACTTCGAGGGCAGCCTCGACCCGGAGCACATCGACAACCCGCTGGTCCGCGCCGTACACCGGATCATGACGCACGCCGACGCGGCGCGGCGGCTGCGCGTGCGGACGAACGCCGACACCGGCGCGGACGCGGCCCGGGCCCGGCGCTTCGGCGCCGAGGGCATCGGCCTGTGCCGCACCGAGCACATGTTCCTCGGCGACCGCCGGGAGCTGGTCGAGCGGCTCATCCTCGCCGCCGGCGCGCAGGAGCGGGAGGACGCGCTCGCCGCGCTGCTGCCGCTCCAGCGGGCCGACTTCGTGGAGATCTTCCGGGAGATGGACGGCCTGCCGGTCACGGTGCGGCTGATCGACCCGCCGCTGCACGAGTTCCTGCCCCCGCTGGAGCAGCTCGCGGTCAACGTCGCGGTCGCCCAGGAGCGCGGCGAGGACGTGGCCAAGGAGGAGGCGCTGCTCTCCGCCGTCCGGCGGATGCACGAGGAGAACCCGATGCTGGGCCTGCGCGGCGTCCGGCTCGGCCTGGTCATCCCCGGCCTGTTCGCCATGCAGGTCCGCGCGATCGCCGAGGCCGCCGTCGCGGTCACCCGGGACGGCGGCACGGCCTGCCCGGAGATCATGGTGCCGCTGGTCGGCGCCGTCCAGGAGCTGGAGACGGTACGCGCGGAGGCCGAGAAGATCATCGCCGAGGTGGTCGGCGACAGCGGCGTCGAGGTGCTGATCGGCACCATGATCGAGGTGCCCCGGGCGGCGCTGACCGCCGGGCAGATCGCCGAGGCGGCCGAGTTCTTCTCCTTCGGCACCAACGACCTGACGCAGATGGCCTGGGGCTTCTCCCGCGACGACGTGGAGGGCGCGTTCTTCTGGCGCTACCTGGAACTGGGCATCTTCGGCATCTCCCCGTTCGAGTCGATCGACGCCGACGGCGTCGGCCGGCTGGTCCGGATCGCCGCCGAGGAGGGCCGGGCGGCCCGGCCCGGGCTGAAGCTCGGCGTCTGCGGCGAACACGGCGGCGACCCGGACTCGGTGCACTTCTTCCACGAGGTGGGACTGGACTACGTCTCCTGCTCGCCGTTCCGGGTGCCGGTGGCCCGGTTGGAGGCCGGCCGCGCGGCCATCAGCACCACCGGGTCCGACTCCCGCTGAGCACTCCCGGGCGGGCCCGCCGGTGACCACCGGCGGCCCCGCCCGGCGCGCCTTTCCGGCCACCCGGGCGTAACCTGAGCTTCCGCCACGTGTCGATCAGGAGGGGTGGCCGCATGACCGCCGTCTGGGAGAACCTGACCGTCGACGCCCGGGATCCGTCCCGACTCGCCCGCTGGTGGGCCGAGGCGCTCGGCTACCAGGTGATCACCGACAAGCCGGACGAGGTGGAGATCCGCCGCACGCCCGACACGCTCCCCGGCCTCGTCTTCGTCCCGGTCTCCGGGCCGAAGCAGGGCAAGAACCGGCTGCACGTCGACCTGCGCCCGACCGACCTGGAGGCCGAGGTGGAACGGCTCGTCGACATGGGCGCGCGGCACGTCGACGTCGGGCAGGGCGAGGCGGGGTGGACGGTGCTCGCCGATCCGGAGGGCAACGAGTTCTGCGTCCTTCCCCCACGTTGACCGACGACGCGGCGCGGCTGGTCGCCGAGGCGCCGAAGGACACCGGGTACGGTCGGTCGCCGTTCGAGCGGGACCGGGCCCGGGTGCTGCACTGCGCGGCGTTCCGCCGGCTCGCCGCGAAGACCCAGGTGCATGCCGCCGGCACCGACGACTTCCTGCGTACCCGGCTGACCCACTCGCTGGAGGTGGCGCAGATCGCCCGCGAGATGGGCGCCCGGCTCGGCTGCGACCCGGACGTGGTGGACACCGCCGGGCTGGCCCACGACCTGGGTCACCCGCCGTTCGGGCACAACGGCGAGGACGCGCTCGACGCGCTGGCCGCCGCCTGCGGCGGCTTCGAGGGCAACGCGCAGACACTGCGGGTGCTCACCCGGCTGGAGGCGAAGGTGCTCACCCCGGACGGGCGGTCCGCCGGGCTGAACCTGACCCGGGCCGCGCTCGACGCGGTCGGCAAGTACCCGTGGCCGCGCCGCCCCGGCCAGCGCAAGTTCGGCGTGTACGCCGATGACCGTCCGGTCTTCGACTGGCTGCGCGCCGGCGCCCCGCCCGGCGACCGGCGCTGCCTGGAGGCGCAGGTGATGGACTGGGCCGACGACGTGGCGTACTCGGTGCACGACGTCGAGGACGGCATCCACGGCGGCTACGTCGACCTGCGCCCGCTGCTGGCCGAGGAGGACGAGCGGCGGGCGCTCTGCGCCGACGTGGCGGCGGCCTACTCCGGCGAGGCCCCGGAGGACCTGGGCGGGGTGCTGGCCGAGCTGCTCGCCGATCCGGTGCTCGCCCCGCTCGCCGCGTACGACGGCAGCCACCGGGCGCTCGCCGCGCTGAAGGCCACCACGAGCGTGCTCACCGGCCGGTTCGTGTCGAGCGTGGTGGCCGCCACCGAGGCGCGTCACGGCCCCGGCCCGCACCGCCGCTACGCCGCCGACCTGGTGGTGCCGCGCCGGATCCGGGCACAGTGCGCGCTGCTCAAGGGCATCGCGTTGCGGTACGTGATGCGCCGGCCGGGTGCCAGTGGCCGCTACGACCGGCAGCGGGAACTCCTCGCCGAGCTGGTCGCCGCGTTGCTCGACCGGGCGCCGGACGCGCTCGACGAGGTCTTCGCGCCGCTCTGGCGGGACGCCCCGGACGACGCCGCGCGGCTGCGCGTGGTGATCGACCAGGTCGCCTCGCTCACCGATCCGGCCGCGCTGGCCTGGCACGCCCGGCTGGTGTCGGCGAGCTGACCGCCCGACCGGCCCGGCCGGGAAGTGAGGGTAGCCTCAGTTACATGACGGATCGCCCGAAGACGCTCACCGCCGCCACGGTCGTCCGGACCACGCGGCCCACCCCGCACCTGATCCGGCTCGTGCTCGGCGGCGAGGAGCTGACCGGCCTGCCGGTGGGCGCGTACACCGACCACTACGTGAAGTTCGTCTTCCCGCCGGCCGGGGTGACCTACCCGCACCCCGCCGACCTGGCCACCATCAAACGTGATTTTCCGGCGGCGCAGTGGCCGCGGCTGCGGGCCTACACGGTGCGGGCCTGGGACGCGGCGGCCGGCGAGCTGACCGTGGACGTGGTCCACCACGGCGAGGAGGGGCTGGCCGGGCCGTGGGCGGCGGCGCTGCGCCCCGGTGACCGGGTGCTGTTCACCGGGCCGGGCGGCGCGTACGCGCCGGACCCGACCGCCGACTGGCACCTGCTGGCCGGTGACGAGAGCGCGCTGCCGGCGATCGCCGCCGCGCTGGAACGGCTGCCGGCCGGCGCGCCGGCCCGGGTCTTCGTCGAGGTCGAGGGGCCGGCCGACGAGCTGCCGCTGGCCAGCGACGGCGCGGTGGAACTGCGGTGGCTGCACCGGGCCGGGCGTCCGGTCGGCGCGGCACTGGTCGAGGCGGTCCGGGCGTTGGAGTTCCCGCCCGGCCGGGTGCACGTGTTCGTGCACGGCGAGGCCGGCGCGGTGAAGGAGCTGCGCCGGCTGCTGCGGGTCGAGCGCGGCGTGCCCCGGGCCGACCTGTCCATCTCCGGCTACTGGCGGCTGGGCCTGGACGACGAGGGTTGGCGCGCCACCAAGCGCACCTGGAACGCCGAAGCCGAAGCCGAGGAACCCACCCCCACCCCCGCCTAACCCCCGCCCCCGCCCGCCCCGCCCGCCCCCGCCCCGCCCGACGTCGATCTTGGAGTTGTGGCGCCCAGGATGTCGGGTTCGCGCCGGTATCAGAGGTGCCAAAAGTCCAAGATCGACGGCACCGGGTGGGGCGTTTTCGTCCCGCCCCGGCGTCCGCGCTGCCCAGGATGGGGGCATGGCGGAACAGGTGGGGGAGCGGCCCGCGACGCAGCCGGCCGACCCGGTCGTGCTCGGGCTCGGTGTGGCTGGCGTGCTGGCCGTGGTGCTCTGGGGGGTGTTCGCCCGTGGTTCCCTGGCGTCGTTCGGCGCGGCGGGGCTGAACTGGACGATCGACACGTTCGGCTGGTTCTTCGTGGTCGCCGCCGACGCGTTCCTGGTGCTGGCGGTGGTGGTCGAGCCGATCCAGCACTACGCGGCGCCGCCGCCCGCCTCCGGCGTCGAGCCGCAGACCGGCGCCGCCGCCACGGCCATGCAGTACACGCTGTTCCACTGGACGCTGCACCCGTGGGGCATCTACGCGATCGCGGCGTTGGCGTTGGCGTACTCGACGTTCCGCAAGGGGCGGGGCAACCGGATCTCGTCGGCGTTCGTGCCGCTGCTCGGCGACCGGGCGTACGGCCCGGCCGGGCGCGCGATCGACCTGCTGGCCGTGTTCGCCACGGTGGTCCGCTCCACCGCCCGCGCGAGTGAGTGGGTCTCCCTCGGAATGTAGTAGGAGTGCTACATTCCGAGGCATGACTGCGGTCGAACTCCCGGGGGCGGTCGCGGCCCCCCGGCCTCCCGACGAGGATCTGGTCCTCGACGTCCGCGACCTACGCATGCGGTACGGCGCGGTCGACGTGCTGCACGGCGTCGACCTCACCGCCCGGCGCGGCGAGGTGGTCGCGCTGCTCGGGCCCAACGGCGCCGGCAAGACCACCACCATCGAGATCCTGGAGGGCTTCCGGCTGCCCTCCGCCGGCACGGTCCGGGTGCTCGGCGTCGACCCGGCCCGCGGCGACGAGCGCTGGCGCGCCCGGCTCGGCGTGGTGCTCCAGTCGTGGCGCGACCACGGCAAGTGGCGGGTCCGGGAGCTGCTCACCCACCTCGGCGACTTCTACGCGCCGTACGCGACCGGCCGGACGCCGCGCCCCTGGCCGGTCGACGACCTGCTGGCCACCGTCGGGCTGGCCGGGCACGCGGACACCCGGGTGGCCCGGCTCTCCGGCGGGCAGCGCCGCCGCCTCGACGTGGCGGTCGGCATCGTCGGCCGGCCGGAGCTGCTGTTCCTGGACGAGCCGACGGTCGGCTTCGACCCGGCGGCCCGGCGCGAGTTCCACGAGCTGGTGCACCGCCTCACCGACCTCGACGAGACCACCATCGTGCTGACCACGCACGACCTGGCCGAGGCGGAGAAGCTGGCCGACCGCATCCTCATCCTGGCCGGCGGCCGGATCGTCGCCGAGGGGTCGCCGGACCAGTTGGCCCGCCGCGTCGCCTCCGACGCCGAGGTCCGCTGGACCCGCGACGGCGAGCGGTACGTGCACGCCACCGCCGACGCCACCGCGTTCCTGCGCGACCTGCTCCGTGAGCACGGCGATCGGGTGCGGGAGCTGGAGGTGCGCCGGGCCAGCCTGGAGGACGCGTACCTGGCGTTGGTGCACGAGGAGGAGACCGGCATCCGCACCGGCCGGGCCGAGCGGGTGTGGCAGCAGGAGGCGACGCGATGACCCCGACCACCACCGCGCTCCGGGCCGGGCTGCGGCGCGGCGTGATCGAGCTGCGCGCCACGTTCACCAACGGCCAGGACCTGTGGAACTACTTCTTCCCCACGGCGGTGCTGCTGGTCGCCATGTTCTTCATGCGCGGCTCGACCGTGCCCGGCACCGACTTCTCGCTCGGCGCCCGGACGCTGCCCAGCGCGCTCGGCATGGGCCTGCTCTTCGGCGGCCTGCTCGGGCTGGCCCAGCAGCTCATCGTCGACCGGGAGGACGGCACGCTGCTGCGGGCCAAGGCGATCCCCAACGGCATGCTCGGCTACCTGGTCGGCAAGCTGGTGCTGATCTCGGCGATCTCGCTGATCGGCGTGGTCATCCAGCTCGTGCCCGGCCTGTTCTTCCTGGACGGGCTGCGGCTCGGCGACCCCGGCGCCTGGCTCACCCTGGCCTGGGTGGTGCCGCTCGGGCTGGTGGCGACGCTGCCGCTGGGCGCGGTGATCGGCTCGGTGATCGAGAACCCGCGCAACATGGGCCTGGTGGTGCTGCCGATCTTCGGTCTGATCGCGCTCTCCGGCATCTTCTACCCGATCAACGGCCTGCCCGGCTGGCTCCAGGGCGTCGCCCAGGTCTTCCCGCTCTACTGGCTAGGCTTGGGCATGCGCTCGGCGCTGCTCCCGGCCGATCTGGCGGCGGTCGAGCTGGGCGGCTCCTGGCGGCACCTGGAGACGCTGGGCGTGCTCGGCGCCTGGGCGGTGCTCGGGCTGGTGCTGGCCCCGGTGGTGCTGCGCCGGATGGCCCGCCGGGAGTCCGGCTCGCGGGTCGCGGCCCGGCGGGAGCGGGCCATGCAGCGGGTCGGATGAGAGGGCGGCGATGAGCGAGACCGTGCACAACCGGATCGCGGTGCTGCGCGCCGAACGGGGCGTTTCCCGCCGGCAGCTCGCCGACGCGCTCGGGGTGCACTACCAGACCGTCGGCTACCTGGAACGCGGTGAGTTCCGGCCCAGCCTGCACCTGGCACTGCGCATCGCCGCGTACTTCGAGGTGCCGGTCGAGGTGGTCTTCTCCATCGAACCGTTCCCGCGGATCGGCGACGCCGCGGCCGGGGCCGGCCGCTCGGCGTGAGGCCGGCGGGGCGGGCGGCGTCCGCCACACGTCCGTCCCCCCGGCCGCCGGATCGTCGGTCCGGCAGGGCAGGATGTACGCCGAGGAGGTGGCGGTCATGGCGGGGCGGATCCGGGACGAGGACATCGCGCTGGTCCGCGAGCGCACCTCCATCGCGGACGTCATCTCCGAGGTGGTGACGCTCAAGTCGGCCGGGGGTGGCAACCTCAAGGGGCTCTGCCCGTTCCACGACGAGAAGAGCCCCTCGTTCAACGTGTCGCCCGCCCGCAACGTGTTCTACTGCTTCGGCTGCGGGGTCGGCGGTGACGCGATCAAGTTTTTGATGGACGCCGAGCATCTCGGCTTCATCGAGTCGGTCGAGAGCCTCGCCGCCCGCGCCGGCATCCAGCTTCGCTACGTCGAGGACGACCGGTCCACCCCGCGCGCCCGGCCGCAGCAGGGGCAGCGGCAGCGCCTGGCGGCCGCGCACGCCGCCGCCGTCGAGTTCTACCGGGCCCAGCTCACCACCGCCGGCGCCCGCCCGGCCCGCGAGTTCCTGGCCCGGCGGGGCTTCGACCGGGCCGCCGCCGAGCGCTACGGCTGCGGCTTCGCCCCCGACGGGTGGGACCTGCTCACCAGGCACCTGCGCCAGCAGGGCTTCAGCCACGACGAGCTGGTCACCGGCGGCCTGTCCCGCCCGGCCCGGTCGGGTTCGCTGATCGACCGGTTCCGCCGCCGCCTGATGTGGCCGATCCGGGACATCACCGGCGACGTGATCGGCTTCGGCGCCCGCAAGCTGTTCGACGACGACGACGGCCCGAAATACCTCAACACCCCCGAGACGCCGATCTACAAGAAGTCGCACGTCCTCTACGGCATCGACCAGGCCAAACGGGAGATCGCCAAGCAGGGCAAGGTGGTGGTGGTCGAGGGCTACACCGACGTGATGGCCTGCCACCTCGCCGACGTCCCGACCGCGGTGGCGACCTGCGGCACGGCGTTCGGCGGCGACCACATCTCGGTGCTGCGCCGGGTGCTCTTCGACAGCGACGAGCGGGCCGGGGAGATCATCTTCACGTTCGACGGCGACGCCGCCGGCCAGAAGGCCGCGTTGCGCGCGTTCGAGGACGACCAACGCTTCGTCGGGCGGACGTTCATCGCGGTCAGCCCGGACAACATGGACCCGTGCGACCTGCGGCTGGCCAAGGGCGACCTGGCCGTCCGCGACCTGGTGGCCCGCCGCGAGCCGCTCGTCGACTTCGCGCTCCGGCACGTCATCAACCGGTTCGACCTCGACACCGTCGACGGCCGGGTCGAGGCGATGCGCCGCGCCGCGCCGCTGGTCGCGAAAATCAAGGACCGGGAGAAACGCCCGGAGTACGTCCGCAAGCTCGCCGGTGACCTCGGCATGGAGATCGAGCCGGTGCAGCGCGCCGTGCTGACCGCCGGCAACGCGCAGCCGGCCAACGGTCGGCCCGCGCCGACCCGCCCCGGCCCCGCCACGCCCGCCGTGGACAGCCCTCGCTCCATGGTGGAGCGGGAGGCGCTGAAGCTGGCGTTGCAGGAGCCGGTGCTGGCCGGCCCGATGTTCGACGCGGTCGAGGCCGGCGACTACCAACATCCGGTGCACGCGGCGGTGCGCGTCGCCGTCGCCGAGGCCGGCGGTGCGGCCGGCGCCACCGGCGGTGCGGTCTGGATCGAGCGGGTCCGTGACGCCTGCGCCGACCTGGCCGCCCAGGCCCTGGTGGGGGAGTTGGCGGTGGAGCCGTTGCGCATCGACGGCGAGCCCGACCCGAGATACGTCTCGGTGACCATGGCCCGGTTGCAGTGGAGTTCGGTCACCGGCCGGATCCGCGACCTCAAGTCGAAGATCCAGCGGGTCAACCCGGTGAGCAACAAGGACGAATACTTCGCCCTGTTCGGGGAGCTGCTCTCGCTCGAACAACACGCGCGGGCCCTGCGCGAGCAGGCCGCCGGAGGACTGTGATGGGACTCTTCCGCCGCCGCCCGAAGCTGCCGCCGGTCGACCGGCCGCCGCTCGCCGCCGACGAGCGGGTGCTCGCCTGGGCCGCCGCCGGCAACGGCGAGGGCGACGGCGTGCTGGTCGCCAGCAACCGGGGGCTCTGGCTGCCCGGCCGGGGGGAGCGCCTCGGCTGGCACGACGTCCTCAAGGCGGTCTGGTCCGGCCGGGAACTCACCGTCACGCCGGCCGAGCCGGTCACCGAGCGGGACGGCTACCTGGTGGTCGCCGACGCCCCGGCCGAGACGTACCTGCTGCTCGATCCCGGGGAGCTGCCGCACCAGGTGCGGACGCGGGTCACCGGCTCGGTGGCGTACACCGCGCACCACCCGGTGCCCGGCGGCGCGGGCCGGATCGCGGCCCGGCGGGTGCCCGGGGTGGACGGTCTGACGTGGACGGTCCGCTACGACCCGGGAACGCCGGTCGACGACGAGGCGGTGGTCGCCGAGACCGGCCGCCTGGTGGCCGAGGCCCGCGCCGCCACCACGCCCGCCGACGTCTGACCGCGACCGGCGCGGGTTCGCGTGTTTTCCCGCGAGCGGCGATGCTGCATGCATAATGAATGCATGGTTGCTCTCCAGATCCGGGACGTGCCGGAAGACGTGCGGGACGCCCTGGCGGCCCAGGCCAGGGCGCGCGGGCAGTCACTCCAGGCGTACCTGTTGGAGTTGGTGGAGACGCAGGCTCGACGATTGGGCAACACGGCGGTCCTTGATCGCTTCGCCGGCCGGTCGGACGGCACTCGTTCCCTGCCGGGAGAGAGTGCCGCAGAGTTGAACGACCAGCGGGAGCAGCGCGGGCCTGGGGGGCGCGTCGGGTGATCGTCGTGGACGCGTCGGTTCTGGCCGATGCCCTGGTCGATGACGGACCGGTCGGCGCCGCGGCGCGGGCGGAACTGACCGGGGATCCGCACTGGGCCGCGCCGAGCCATCTTCTGGTCGAGGTCATCTCCGTGATCAGAGGCAAGGTCCTCGGGAGGAAGCTCGCCCCGGCTCGGGCTCAGGAGGCGATCGACACTCTGCCGTCGCTGGTCATCGACGAGGTCGGTGTCGCGATGCTGCTCGACCGGATGTGGCAGTTGCGGGGCAACGCCACGGCGTACGACGCGGCCTACGTCGCGGCGGCGGAGTTGATGGCCTGCCCACTCGTGACCGGTGATGGTCGGCTCGCCAAGGCCAGTGGCGTCCGCTGCGAGATCCGACTGCTGGCGGCGTCCTGACCGGGCCGCCCGGGTTCACCGCCGGGCCCGGCTGACGCACAGCCGCTCGGGCACGGTCCACCACTGGTCGGGGCGGTCGACGACCGCAGCGGCCGGGCCGTCCTCCAGGACGCGGGCGAACCGCAGCAGGAAGGCGGCGATCCCCGCCGCCCCCTGCATCCAGGCCGTACACGGCGGCAGCAGCGGCGGATCCTGCCGGTGCTCCACGAACTGCCAGCGCGCCCCCGCGTCGTCGCGGATCGCGCGCTCGACCAGGGCGTCGGCCATCATGCCGGCGCCCTGCAGCAGTAGTGCCGCGTAGGGCGCGTCCGTGGTGTCCTGGGCGGCGTCGATCAGGATGTCCCCGACGCCCGCCGTGCCGCAGCAGCGCCCGTCGTTGTCCCAGAAACCGGGGCGGAGCCGATGCGGGATGCCGGACCTGAGGACCGAGTGCAGGCAGCGGCGGCGCAGCTCGCCGACCTCGAACCCGCCGACCCGCTCGACCCCGGCGCGGGCCAGCGCGGCGAACAACTGGGATGTGCCGGACGGGCCGTGGCACCAGTTGTACGTCACGGGCTCCACCTCGCGTTGCGAGCGGGGGATGGTGTGCTCCACGACGAACCCGCCGTCGTCGAGCGAGGCGATGCGCACGAGGTGCTCGGTGCCCCGCCGGGCGGCGTCGACGAAGTCGGGCCGGTCCAGCGCGTGCCCGGCCACGGCCAGCGCCGCGGCCACCCCGGCGGTGCCGTGGGAGAAGTTCGGGCAGCTCGACCGGTACCCCGGCCACATCCGCCAGTCCACGCCTGCCTCGGTCGGCTCGGCCACCCGCAGGATCGCCTCACACCCGGTCGTCATGACCGCGGCGGCGGCCTCACCCCCGGCCCAGGCGGCGGTCAGGACCACTCCGGCGCTGCCGGAGACGACGTCCGTCGTCGGGCCGTGCGACTCCGCCGCCACGCTCGGCGGCGGGTCCCAGCCGGCGGGCGTGCGCGACTCGGCCAGCCGCCGCATCGCCACCCGCTCCCGCCCGGGAGCCAGCAACCGCAGCGCGGTCACCCGACCGGCGAGGCCGTCGTACAGGGACGCGTCGAAACGGTCCGCGGGCAACGTGCGGCTCAGCCGGTCGACGATGCCCGCCGCCAGTGCCGTCTCGGCGCCGTCGTGCTCGCGGTGCCGGCCGATCTCCGCGAGCACGGGAGCCAGCCCGGCGATGCCCGCGTAGAGCGAGTCGCGGTCCTCGGCCGGCCGAGGTTGATCGTCGCCGACCACCTCGGGCAGCCACGGTCCGTCGTCGTTCCG
The DNA here is from genome assembly GCF_049841835.1 of Micromonospora sp. DT227. Taxonomy (NCBI): domain Bacteria; kingdom Bacillati; phylum Actinomycetota; class Actinomycetes; order Micromonosporales; family Micromonosporaceae; genus Micromonospora; species Micromonospora sp. DT227. Next base: position 113,954 of record NZ_JBNCLA010000005.1, read on the forward strand.
GACCTGGCTCATTACCCAGGCCCAGCCGGCCTCCCCCACCTCGCGGCATCTTTCCGCACCAGACACACCGCCACCCTAGGCGCGCCGGACGACCTCGCGGTGCCCCGGTTATCCGGTCGTGCGGGTTGCTCATCGGCTGTTAGCGTCGCGGGATGTTCGCCACCGACCGGGTCCGGTTGCGCCCGCCCACGCCCGACGACGCGCCGAGCATGTTCCGGCTGCACGGTGACCCCGAGCTGCACCTGCTCACCGACGACGAGCCGTTCCTGCCGCGCCACGTCGGGCAGGAACGGGCCCGGCTGGAGAAGCAGGTCACCGAGCCGCCAGACAGCCGCACCTGGGTGTCGTTCCTGGCTGAGACCGTGGCCGACGGCACGTTCCTCGGCGGGTGCACGCTGTGGGGGATCAGCGCGTTCGAGCGGTTCGCCCACCTCGGCATCTCGCTGGTGCCCGAGGCGCGTGGCCAGGGCTACGGGACCGAGGTCATCCGGCTGCTCTGCCGGTACGGCTTCCGCAGCCGCAACCTCCGCCGGCTGGAGTTGGAGACGCTGGCCGGCAACACCGCCATGCGGCGCACCGCCGAGGCGTGCGGCTTCGTCCACGAGGGCACCCAGCGGGAGCGCGCGTACGACGGCGACGGCTTCGCGGACCTGGTGCTCTACGGCCTGCTCCGGAGCGACTGGACGCCGTAGCCCAGCGACGTTGACGGCCTATCAAGCGGTGGGCGCGAGGACGACGGTCTTGCCGGGCAGTTCACCCGCGCCGGCCCGGGCGTGGAGCGCGGGCAGGTCGGCCAGCGCCACCCGCTCGGCGACGTCGACCCGCAGCTCGCCGGTACCGATCCGGGCGGCCAGGTCGGCGAGTTGGTCGGCGTCGCTGCGGACGAACAGGTCGATGCCACGCACGCCGCGCCCCTCGTCGGCGGGGGCAGGCATCCAAACGGTGGTGTTGACCAGGGCGCCGCCGTCGCGGATCAGCGTGACCAGCGCGGCGAGCTGTTCCGGGGCGACGGGTGCGAGGTTGAGGACGAGGTCGACCGGCTCGGTCACCGCAGCGGTCACGTCGATGCTGGTGTGGTCGATCACCTCGTCGGCACCGTTGGCCTGGACACGCTCGGCGCTGCGCGGGCTGGCCGTGGCGATCACGTGGGCGCCGACCTCCTTGGCGAGCTGGACCGCGTATCCGCCGACCGCTCCGCCGGCGCCGTTGACCAGCACCCGCTGACCGGCGGTCAGCTTGCCGTGGTCGAACAGCGCCTGCCACGCGGTGAGGCCCACCAGCGGGAACGCCGCCGCGTCGGCCAACGGGATGTTTCGGGGCGCACCGGTCAGGATCTCCGCCGGCGCGATCACGTACTCCGCCGCCGCCCCGGTTCCCGTCATCGGCAGGAAGCCGACGACCTGGTCGCCCACCGCGACGTCGGTCACGCCGGCACCGAGCGCGTCGACCGTGCCGGCGACGTCGAGGCCGGGGGTGTGCGGCAGCTCGACCGGGATCGGGCCCTGCATGAAGCCGGCGCGGATGTTGCCGTCGACGCCGTTGAACGACGTCGCTGCGACGCGGATCCGGACCTGACCGGCGCCGGGGGCGGGCTGCTCCACGTCCTCGTAGCGCAGGACCTCGGGACCGCCGAACTCGTGGAAACGCACTGCCCTCATCGCTGAACCTGCCTTCGTGGGCCGATGTGCCTCCGCGGTTGCCGGAGACGTCACCCAACTTCCCAGGATCCGGCGCGGTTAGCCTGGGCCGGGTTGGCCCACCCTGATGACGGCCGGTTCCCCGGCGACCGCGACGATCTCGGCCAGACGCGCCGCGTCGGCCGAGCCCGGCGCCGCGGTGAGCATCAGAGCCGACAGATCGTCGCCCGGGACGGAGAGCAGGCTGCCGACGAGCGTGACCGCGCCGACGTCCGGATGGATGAAGGCGGCGCTGCTCTCGTACGCCGCCACCGGTCGCGGCGCGCGCCACAGCGTGTCGAAGAGGCGGCTTCGGCTGCGCATCTCGTCCACCAGCGCGGCGAGCCGCGCATCGGCGGGGTAGCGCAACAGTGCGCTCCTGAGCTGGGCGGCGAGGATCGCCTCATGGTCGGTCGCGTCGTCCGCGGACTGCTTGAAGTCGTTGAACGGAGCGCAGAACGTGCGCCAGGCGATGTTCCACTCCCACGGCTCTCCGGTGAGATCCCAGTGCCCCAGGGCCAGGAACGCGCTGTTCACGGCCACCAGGTTCATCGCCGCGTCGGAGACGAACATCGGAGTGTCGGTGAACCGTTCCAGCAGCCGCGTCGCGCCCGGACCGACCTCGTTCGGCACCCGCCCGTCCGCGGCGGCGTACCCGGCCAGCGCGCAGAGCCGCTCGTAGTCTGCCCGCCCGGTCCGCAACGCACGGGCGATGGCGTTGACCACCCCGGCTGACGGATGGCTGCGGCCCTGCTCCAACCGGCGTACGTAGTCCGCCGACATGCCCGCGAGATCGCCAAGCTCCTCCCGCCGCAACCCCTGCGTCCGCCGCCGGCCGACCGGCAGCCCGACGGCCTCGGGTGCCGTGTTCTCCCGCAACTGGCGCACGGCGGCACCGAACTCGTGACGTTCCAAGGCCCAATTGTGCCCGGTCAGCGTGTCGACGCCTGCACGGATGCCGGCCGCTCAGCGGTCTTCGGCGGCCGTCCCCTGCCAGGGATCGACGACCTCGATGCCGGTGTCGGCGAAGTCCTTGGTGTTCCGGGTGGCCAGTGCGGCGACCTGAGTGCGGCAGATGGCCGCGATCTGGGCGTCGAAGCCGTCGATGGGCCGGCCGAGCCTGTCCCGGCCGGCCACCACGTCGGCGTAGGCGCCGGCTGCTGCGAGGTCGAAGGGCAGCACCTGGCGAGGGAACGCGGCGAAGATCTCGTTGGCCGCTTGTTGCAGGGAATCCCGGCGCTGGCCGTCCGGTAGCCGCGCGATCCCGTAGCGGATCTCGGCGACCGTGACGGCTGTGGTGTACAGGCCGGTGGCTGAACTCCGCCGGAGCCACGCCAGCACCACTGGCGCGGGCTCAGCCCGCATGAGTTCGGAGACGACGTTGGTGTCGAGAACGATCATCACTCGGGCAGGCTCGCCGCGCGGGGTCGAGTGGAACGGGCAGGTAGGTCCAGCTCGACGCCACCGAGCCCGGTGAACCGGGCGGTGAGCGCACTGAACAGGTCGGTTCCCGGTGCGTCCTCGGCAACGGCCGCGGTGAGGATGTCCCGGATCTCGGATTCCATGGACTTGCCGTGTTGCGCGGCGCGGATTCGCAGCTTTTCGCGGACCGCATCATCAAGATCTCTGATGCTGAGGGCTGCCACCAGTTTCCTCCCATCGGAGCCGATGAGAGCAATGCTAGCACTTCGTGGCGCGGGTGACCGCCGGCGCGGTGTCGCCGTTCAGACCTCCGTTGTCAGGACGTTCGGCAGGTCGCCGAAGCGTGCTTTGGCGTCCCGGCTCAGGACGATCCGTCCGGTTTCGGCTGCGTGGGCGGCAATGATCAGGTCGTGGGCGCCGCGCGGTGTCTCGGCGCGGCGTACGTGCGCGACGAGTCGGGCGTGGTGGGCGGCGGTCGCCTCGGTGTAGTCGAGGACGTCGACCGCGCTGACGATCGCCGCCAGCGCTCGCGCCCGGTCCGCCGCGCGGGCGACCGTGTCGGCCAGTTCGATGCCGACCCGGTATTCGGCGACGGTGACGGCGGCGATCGCCAGCTCGTCCTCATCGAGGGAGGCGCGGTCGAGCGAGCCGCGTTCGTAGGCGACGTTGGTGTCGAGGATCAGGCGTCGGCCCACGGATCCGTCCGTTCGGTCGTCACGTAGCCGAGGGCGTCGGCGATGTCCCGCTCGAAGTGATCGTCGGGCGACGGGACATCGGTCAGAGCGGCTCGAAGGTCTCGACCGGTGCGACGACGTGCTGGATGGATCTCCGCGATCGGGCGAATCAGACTCTTTCGGCCACGGTCGTGACGCGCACCGGCACCTGCATCTCGGTCACCCACCGGTCGAGGTCGTCCGGTGGGCAGTCCAGGTAGACCTCGCGAGCGAAGCCCGGCTCGATCGCCCGGTGGCCGTTGTCGTCGATCCAGGTGGCGATCTTCTGCCCGGTGCGGAACGCCTCCGACATCGGGCCGTGGTGCAGCGCGGTCGCCGCGTACGCGATGGGGGGAAGCGTGACCACCTCGAAGCCGGCGGCGGCGGACACCTCGGCCGATCCGACCGGGAAGGCCGCGTGCACCCGGATCGTCTCGTCGCCGGGCTCGGCCGGCGCTGGCTCGTACCAGGCGATCGGCGCGCCGGTGATGTCCACCCGGTGCTGCTCCAGCAGCTCCATCAGCCGGGGATAGAGCGGGCTGAGGTTCTCGGTGATCGACGTCGGGTGGTCGTAGCCGGCGGCGGTGCCGGACAGTTGCGCCACCCGGATCGCCGGGATGCTCTTCAGGACGACGTCTCCGGTGTCCATGTGTCCCTCGCTCTCGATCATGCGGAGTCGCGCGTCGACCTGGGCCAGGCGGGCGGTGTCCTGCCGCATGCGCGTGGCCAGCTCGGCCCGGCGCAGGCGCAGCATGCCGCGCAGCTCGGCGGGATCCACCTTCTCGTCGAGCAGCGTCTGCACCTGCTGGAGGCTGAAGCCCAGATCCTTCAGGGCGGTCACCCGGTTGAGCAGGCGTAGTTGCGCGGCGGTGTAGAACCGGTAACCGCTGTGCGGGTCGACGTGGGCGGGACGCAACAGGCCGATGGCGTCGTAGTGGCGCAGCATGCGCACCGACACCCGGCCCAGGCCGGCGAACTCTCCGATACTGAACATGGTCCCCTCACCTTCGGCCCTGACACGGTGTCAGGGTCAAGCCCCCGTTCGGCCGGGCGACCGGTCAACGGGCCCGCGCCCAGCCGACGAAGCGCTGCGCCAGGCCCTGCGGGGTGGGGCCGTCCCGGTCGGCGGCCAGGTCGGCGGTGGCCTCGCACAGCAGCGTGCCGAGATGCACCAGCAGCGCGATCCGGTCCTCGCGGTACTCACCGAGCAGCGCCAGCCGGGCGGGGGAGCACGGCCAGGCCGCGCCGCAGATCCGGCAGCGCCAGGACGGGCGGGCCGCGACGTGCGGACGGTACCGGGGCATGGGCGTACCTCCGTCGCAGTGGGAGGGGGCGTCGACGGACCTCGTCGTGCGCCGACGCCCCCGGCCTGGTTCCGCCCGCCGTCCGATCCCGTGAGCGGTTCCGCTGCGTGACAGTCTGGTGACGGCGCGACTACGGTGGGGCGTTCGGCACGGCGACGACCAGCGCGTCCGCCGGCCGGCTCCCGGGTGTGTCGAGGATGTACGGAGGCTGTCCGTGGAACTGTCGTCCATGCTGGAGCACTTCGCCGAGGAGCTGCGGCTCGCCCGCGCGGCCAACGGCATGTCCCAGGCGGCGTTGGCCGAGGCGCTGACGTATTCCGGCGCGCTGGTGGCCAAGGTGGAGACCTGTGAGCGCCGCCCGAGCCTGGACTTCGCCCGCCGCTGCGACACGGTGTTCGGCGTGGACGGCCGCTTCGAGCGCATCCAGCGGCGGATCGGCCGGGAAACCGTGGTGCCGTGGTTCCGCGACTGGCCCGGCATCGAGGCGGAGGCCACCGCGCTGCGCTGGTTCGAGCCGATCTGCGTGCCGGGCCTGCTCCAGACCGAGGGGTACGCCCGCGCGCTGCTCTCCGGCGGCCGGCTGTTCGCGCCGGACGAGGTGGAGCAGCAGGTGACGACGCGGCTGGACCGCCAACCGCTGCTCACCCGGGACCGGCCGCCGCTGCTCACCTTCGTCGTCGACGAGCACGTGCTGCGCCGGAGCGTCGGCGGGCCGGAGGTGATGCGCGAGCAGGTGCGCCACCTGGTGAAGGCCGGCACGGGGCTGCCCCGGGTACGGATCCACGTTGTGCCGCTCACTGTCGGTGCCTACGCTGGCGTCAGCGGCCCGTTCGTGATCGCCACCCCGCCGCACGGCGAGGACGTGGTCTACCAGGAGGGGCAGCTCCACGCGCAGGTGATCGACCGCGTCGACCACGTGCGGCAGATGGTCGAGGTGTGGGAGTCGGTCCGCGGTGAGGCACTGTCGCACCAGCAGTCCCTCGAATTCCTGACGGAGGTGGCGGAGACATGGACCTGAGCAACGCCCGGTGGCGCAAGAGCAGCCGCAGCAACGCCGCAGGCGGAGCCTGCGTGGAGGTGGCGGACGCCCGACCCGCCGAGGTCGCGGTGCGTGACTCCAAGGACCCGGCCGGCCCGGTGCTGGCCTTCGCGCCCGACGCCTGGCGCGCGTTCGTCGACCGGCTCCCCACCCGCTGACCACACCGGGGCGGTGTGACGGGGATGACCCCCGCCCGGCCGCCCCGCTCATGCGGCCCCGCCCGTTCCGGCGTACCGGCAGGTTGTCCGGGAGGTGGCTGGTTACCCGACCCGACCTCGGGGCAAGTCGTGCAGTGACGACACGACGACGAGGGAGGTGCGATGGCCAGCGACGAGTCTCCCGCCCGCGAGGGGCGCGAGCGCACCGGGCCGGTGGGGCCGGACGACGGTCCGGACAGCCCGACCGACCTGCCGGGTCCGGGCTGGGTGGCGACGCTCAAGCGGACCGTCCGGGAGTTCCAGGACGACAGCCTGACCGACTGGGCCGCCGCGCTCACCTACTACGGGGTGCTCTCGATCTTCCCCGGCGTGCTGGTGTTGATCTCCGTGCTCGGCCTGCTCGGTGAGCGGGCTACTAACGGCGTCCGGGACACGGTCGGCCAGGCGGTGCCGGAGGAGAACACCCGGAAGATCATCGAGAGCGCGATCGACCAGGCCGGCCAGTCCGGCGGGCTGGCGAGCATCGCGGCGGTGATCGGTCTGGTCGCCGCGTTCTGGTCGGCCTCCGGTTACGTCGCCGCGTTCATGCGCGCCTCGAACAGCATCTACGACGTGCCGGAGGGGCGGCCGATCTGGAAGACGCTGCCGATCCGGCTCGGCGTGACCGCGGTGATCGGCGTGATGCTGCTGATCAGCGCCGTGATCGTGGTGTTCACCGGCGGGCTGGCCGAGCAGGCCGGCAACGCCATCGGGCTCGGCTCCACCGCGGTCACGGTGTGGAACATCGCCAAGTGGCCGGTGCTGTTGATGCTGGTCAGCCTGATGTTCGCGATCCTCTACTGGGCGTCGCCGAACGCCCGGCACGGCGGCTTCCGCTGGGTCAGCCCGGGCGGGATCCTGGCCGTGGTGCTCTGGCTGGTGGTGTCCGGCCTGTTCGCGCTCTACGTGAGCAACTTCGGCTCGTACAACAAGACGTACGGCGCGGTGGCCGGAGTGATCATCTTCCTGGTCTGGCTCTGGCTGAGCAACGTGGCCATCCTGCTCGGCGCCGAGTTCGACGCCGAGTTGGAGCGCAGCCGCGCCATCGCCGCCGGCCTCCCCGAGGACAAGGAGCCCTACGTCGAGCTGCGCGACGACCGCAAGCTGCGGAAGAAGCGCAACGCGCCCGCACCACGCTGACCTCGAACGCCGCCGCCCCGCCCGGTCGAACCGGGCGGGGTAGCGCGTTTTCATGATCCGGAAGGCGCTTTTGTTCATACGGACAGAAGTTTTCGCCAAATGCGCTGAAGCTATGGACAGGCGACCCGGAAGGCTCCTACTGTGTCGGACACAACACCTCGGCATTGCGTCGATGTGAACGACTCCGATGCGGAGGTGACTGCCGGTGCGGACGGTCGATCCCCTGCACGTACGGCTCCTGCGGCTGCTCCGGGACCAGGGCGCGATCTCCCGCGCCGAGCTCGGTGACCGCCTCCAGATGCCCCGCCCGCGGCTGCTCGCCGAGTTGGAGCGGCTGGTCTCCCTCGGCTACGTGGCCGAGGCCGGGTTGGCCGCCTCCCGGGGCGGACGCCGCTCCACGCTGGTCGAGCTGAGCCCGCACCTGCGCTTCGCCTCGGTCGACCTGGGCGCCAGCTCGATCGACGTCGAGGTGGTCAACGGCCGGCTGGAGCCGGTCACCGCGTACACCGAACCGGCGGACATCCGCTCCGGCCCCAAGGTGACCCTGCAACGGGTCAACGACCTGCTGCACAAGGCCAAGGTGGACGGCGCGTACGAGCGGCTCGACGCGATCGGCATCGGCGTGCCCGGCCCGGTGAGCTTCCGCGACGGGGTGCCGGTCTCGCCACCGATCATGCCGGGCTGGGACCGCTTCCCGGTCCGCGAGCTGCTGACCCGCGAGCACGGCTGCCCGGCCGTGGTCGACAACGACGTCAACATCATGGCGATCGGCGAGCGGCACGGCGGCGTCGCCCACTCGGTCGACGACTTCCTCTTCATCAAGATCGGCACCGGCATCGGCTGCGGCATCTACCTGCACGGCGAGGTCTACCGGGGCACCGACGGCTGCGCCGGCGACATCGGCCACATCCAGGTCGACCCGAACGGCCCGATGTGCTCCTGCGGCAACCTCGGCTGCCTGGAGGCGGTGTTCAGCGGCGCGGCACTGGCCCGGGAGGCGACCGCCGCGGCCCGCGCTGAGGTCTCACCGGCCCTGGTCGAGCGGCTCGCCGCCCGGGGCGCGGTGACCGCGCTGGACGTGGCGCAGGGCGCGATCGAGGGCGACGTCACCTGCATCCAGCTCATCCGCGACGGCGGCCGGCGGGTCGGCAGCGTGCTGGCCGGGCTGGTCAGCTTCACCAACCCGTCCATGATCGTGATCGGCGGCGGGCTCGCGCAGCTCGGCCACATTCTGCTCGCCGAGATCCGCAGCGTGGTCTACCGCCGCTCGCTGCCGCTGGCCACCGGCAACCTGCCGGTCGTCCTCTCCGAGCTGGGCCCGCGCGCCGGCGTCGCCGGCGCGGCCGTGCTCGCCAGCGACGTCGCGTTCGGGGAAGCCGCATGACCGAGCGCACCGAGCGGAGCGAGGGCCGTGAGGGCATGCCCGACCAGCACGGCATGACCGAGCGCACCGAGCGGAGCGAGGGCCGTGAGGGCATGCCCGACCAGCACCGCATGACCGAGGAGGGGGAGATGACCGGGAAGGAACCGCTGGTCGAGGCGCCCGCCGACGCCGTCGCGGGCGAGGTGGTGCTGCGCCTCACCGACGTGGTGAAGACGTTTCCCGGCGTACGCGCGCTGGGCGGCGTGCAGTTGGAGGTGCGGGCCGGCGAGGTGCACTGCCTGCTGGGGCAGAACGGCGCCGGCAAGTCCACCCTGATCAAGGTGCTCGCCGGTGTGCACCGGCCGGATTCCGGCGAGGTGGTGTGGCGCGGCGAACCGGCCGCGTTCGCCAACCCGCAGGCCGCCATGCGCGCCGGCATCGCCACCATCTACCAGGAACTCGACCTGGTCGACGACCTGTCGGTGGCGGAGAACGCGTTCCTCGGCCACGAGCCGCGCCGGCTCGGCTTCGTCAGGCGCGGGCACATGGCCCGGCGGACCCGGCAGATCCTGGCCCGGCTGGGTCACGCGGAGATCCCGCCCGGGCGGCTGGTGCGGCACCTGCCGGCGGCCGGCAAGCAGATCGTCAGCATGGCCCGGGCGCTGTCCCACGAGGCCCGACTGATCATCATGGACGAGCCGAGCGCGGTGCTGGCCCACGACGAGGTGGGCAACCTGTTCCGGATCATCCGGGAACTCACCGCGCAGGGCATCGCGGTCATCTACATCTCGCACCGGATGGAGGAGATCCGCGAGATCGGCGACCGGGTGACCGTACTCAAGGACGGCCGGACCACGGCGGCGAGCCTGCCGGCGCGCGACACCCCGACCCGCGACCTGGTCGCCCGGATGACCGGGCGGACCATCGAGTACGTCTTCCCGCAGCGCCCGGCCGACGACCGTGCCGGCGCGGAGCTGCTCCGGGTGGACGGGCTGACCCGGCACGGCGAGTTCGCCGACGTCTCGCTCGGCGTGCGGGCCGGGGAGATCGTCGGGATCGCCGGGCTGGTCGGTTCCGGCCGCTCCGAGCTGCTGGAGACCATCTTCGGGGCCCGCCGGGCGCACGCCGGGACGGTCCGGCTGGCCGGCCAGGCACTGCGGCCGGGCAGCGTGGGCGCGGCGGTCCGGGCCGGCATGGGCATGGCCCCGGAGGAGCGTAAGAGCCAGGCGTTGCTCCTCGGCGAGCCGATCTACCGCAACGTCACGCTCGCCACGTTCGGCAGGTACGCCCGCCTGGGCTTCACCGACGCCGGGCGGGAACGGGCCGAGGCGGACCGGATCGCCGCCGCGCTGGAGCTGCGCCCCCGGGACGTTCGCCGGCCGGTGCGCACACTCTCCGGCGGCAACCAGCAGAAGGTGGTGGTCGGCCGGTGGCTGCTCGGGGACACCCGGCTGTTGCTGCTCGACGAGCCGACCCGGGGCGTGGACGTGGGCGCCCGCGCCGAGCTGTACCAGGTGATCCGCGACCTGGCCGCCCGGGGCGTCGGGGTGCTGCTGGTCTCCAGCGAGGTGCCCGAGGTGCTGGGCCTGGCCGACCGGGTGCTGGTGATGCGGGAGGGCCGGGTGGTTCGGGAGGCCCCGGCCGGCGAACTCGACGAGAACACCGTGCTCGACCTCGTGATGGCGGGGTCCCTCATGGAAGGCGCACCGGCATGAGCGATACCCACACCACGCTGCCCGCGCAGTCGCCGCCGGTGGACCGGGCGGAGACCGCCAAGGTCGACGCGCCGGCCCGGCTCTCCTGGTGGCGCGGCGACGGCGGGGAGGGCGCGAAGCGCAACCTCGGCCTGCTGGCCACGCTTGTGGTGCTGGTGGTCATCGGCATCCTGACCCGCCCCGACCTGTACGGCGACCCGAACTGGGTGTGGGGCAACACGCTCACCATCCTCAAGCTCGCCTCGGTGGTCGGCGTGGTCACCGTCGGCATGACCTTCGTGATCATCGGTGGCGGCATCGACCTGTCGGTCGGCGCGATCGTGGCGCTGGCCGGCGTCTGGTCCACCACGCTCGCCACCCAGAGCTACGGCGCCGGCGGCATGATCTTCAGCGCGCTCACCGTCGGGCTGGCCGTCGGCGTGGTCAACGGCCTGCTCATCTCGTACGGGCGGCTGGTGCCGTTCATCGCCACGCTGGCCATGCTGGTGGCCGCCCGAGGGCTGGCGGCGGAGATCTCCGACAAGCAGACCCAGGTCTCCACCAGCTCGTTCATCAACGGCATCGCCACCACCAACGTGCTCGGCATCCCGCTGCTCGTCTACATCCTGATCGCGGTGGTGGCGGCCGGGTGGGTGCTGCTCAACCGGACCACGTTCGGCCGCCGCACGGTGGCGGTCGGCGGCAACCCGGAGGCGGCCCGGCTCGCCGGCATCAACGTACGCCGGCACACCGTGCTGCTCTACGCGCTCTCCGGCCTCTGCTGCGGCATCGCCGCGGTGATGCTGACCGCGCAGGCCACCTCCGCCCAGGCGGCGATGGCCAACCTCTACGAGCTGGACGCGATCGCCGCCGCGATCATCGGCGGCACGCTGCTCAGCGGCGGGCGGGGCACCATCATCGGCTCCCTGCTCGGGGTGATCATCTTCTCCACGATCACCAACCTGTTCGCCATCAACAACCTCTCCGCCGAGGCCCAGAACATGGTCAAGGGCGGCATCATCGTCGCCGCCGTCCTGGTCCAGCAGGTGCAGTTCCGCAGCCTGACCCAGTTCCTCGCCCGCAACCGGGCCACCACCACCTGACCCACCGCACCACCAGGCCGCCGTCGCGCAGACGGTGGCCCGGCCCACCGCACCCGAAATCACCCCCACCACCTCATCAGGGAGCCGTCATGACAAGTGACCTGTCACGCCGCCGGTTGCTCTTCGGCGGGGCCGCCGTCTCCGCCGGGGTGCTGCTCGCCGGCTGCACGAGCAACGAGCAGTCCCCGACCGAGGCGCAGACCAAGGCCGCCGCGACCGGCGCCGCCGCCGAACCGGGCAAGAAGGTGACCATCGGCTTCTCCGCCCCGGCCGCCGACCACGGTTGGATCGCCGCCATCACCAACAACGCCAAGGCGCAGGCCGGGGCGTACTCCGACGTGGAGCTGAAGTCGGTGGAGGCCGGCGCGGACGCGGCGGCCCAGCGGGCGGCGCTGTCCACGCTGATCTCCCAGAAGCCGGACGTGATCGTCCTGCTGCCGCACGACGGCAAGGAACTCAACGCGTTCGGCCTGGAGGCGATGAAGGCCGGCATCCCGGTGGTCAACCTGGACCGGGCGTTCCCCGACCCCAAGGCATACCGGCTCCAGATCAAGGGCGACAACTACGGCATGGGGGTGGCCGCCGCCACCTACATCGCCGAGCAGCTCAAGGCGAAGGGCGTCAGCAACCCGGTGATCGGTGAGATCCCCGGCATCGAGTCGCTGGAGCTGACCCAGGAACGCTCCAAGGGCTTCGCCGACACGCTCGCCTCGTACGGGCTGAAGGTGGCCAACCGCCGGCCGGCCGAGTTCACCGTGGACTCCGGCCAGCAGGCCGCCACCGGGCTGTTCCAGGCGCTGCCGAAGATCGACGCGGTCTGGAACCACGACGACGACCAGGGCATCGGCGTGCTCGCCGCCGTCACCCAGGCCAACCGCAAGGAGTTCTTCATGGTCGGCGGCGCCGGCTCGAAGAAGGCCATGGAGGACATCGCCGCCGACAACACGGTGCTGAAGGCGACCGTCACCTACAGCCCGTCGATGGCCTCCTCGGCCATCTCCCTGGCCCGGCTGATCGGGCAGGGCAAGGGCATGTCCGACCTGGTGGAACTCCAGGTACCGAAGGAGATCGTGCTCTCCTCCGAGACGATCACCAAGGAGAACTCGGGCGACTACCTGAAGCTCGGGTTCTGACACACACGGGGGGAGACCCAGCTTGTCCAGTCACGACAGCATCCTGCGGGTCGGCATGGTCGGCTACGCGTTCATGGGCGCCGCGCACTCGCAGGCGTGGCGCACCGTGAACCGCGTGTTCGACCTGCCGGCGCGGGTGCGGATGGCGCTCGTCTGCGGCCGGGACGAACCGAAGGTGGCCGAGGCCGCCGACCGGCTCGGCTGGGACGGGTACACCACCGACTGGCGGCGACTCGTCGAGTCCGACGAGATCGACGTGGTGGACATCTGCACGCCGGGGGACAGCCACCGCGAGATCGCCCTCGCCGCGTTGGCCGCGGGCAAGCACGTGCTGTGCGAGAAGCCGCTGGCCAACACCGTCGCCGAGGCCCGGGAGATGACCGCCGCCGCGGCCCGGGCCCGGGCGTCCGGGGTCCGCGCGATGTGCGGCTTCAACTACCGGCGGGTGCCCGCGGTCGCCCTGATGCGGCAGCTCGTCGCCGACGGGCGGCTCGGCGAGATCCGGCACGTCCGGGCGGTCTACCTCCAGGACTGGATCGTCGATCCGCAGTTCCCGCTGGTGTGGCGGTTGCAGAAGGACCGGGCGGGCTCCGGCGCGCTGGGCGACATCGGCGCGCACATCATCGATCTGACCCAGTACGTCACCGGGCAGCTCGTCAGCGGGGTCAGCGCGCTCACCGAGACGTTTGTCAAGCAGCGGCCGTTGCCGGCCGGGTCGAGCGGCCTGGCCGCGCAGGCCGACGGCAACGGCCGGGGCACCGGTGCGGTCACCGTGGACGACGCCGCGGTCTTCGTGGCCCGGCTCGACGGTGGCGCGCTCGCCACGTACGAGGCGACCCGCTTCGCCACCGGCCGCAAGAACGCGCTGCGGGTCGAGATCAACGGCTCACGCGGCAGCGTGGTGTTCGACCTGGAACGCCTCAACGAACTGGAGTTCCTGGACGCCACCCGGCCCGCCGCCGAGCAGGGGTTCAGCCGGATCCTGGTGACCGAGCCGGAGCATCCGTACCTGGACGCGTGGTGGCCGCCCGGCCACATCATCGGCTACGAGCACTCCTTCACGCACCAGATGCGCGACTTCGTCGAGGCGGTCGCCACCGCAACCGACCCGACCCCGTCGTTCGCCGACGCGTTGCAGGTGCAGCTCGTACTGGACGCGGTCGAGCGCTCCGCCGCCGACGCCGCCTTCACGGAGGTGGCGAAGGAAGGGGCCCCGCTTAACGCCTCCGGTAGAGGAGGGGGCCCCGCTTAACCATCCGCCCACTCCGCGCGGCGCGGGAGCGCCGCCGACACCCTTCCGGCGCCGGCCGGCGAGGGCCCACCGCGGTTGCGCCCCGCGACGGGCACGAGGCCGGCGTCGGGGAGCGTGCCGCCGGAGTCCTCCGGGGGGCACGACCAGCACGGCCCTCCGGTGCGGCCGGACCGGGATTCCCCGGCCGCACCGGTGGACCGGCACCGACCTGGGGAGGTAACGCGATGCGTACGGGTGTCTGGCTGGTGGGAGCACGTGGTTCGGTCGCGACCACAAGCGTGGTCGGGGCGCTCGCCCTACGGGCCGGGCTCACCGCACCGACCGGCTGCGTCACCGAACTGCCCGACCTGCGGGGTCCCGCGCTGCCGGGCCTCGCCGACCTCGTCTTCGGCGGCCACGACGTGGTCGCCACCCCGCTGACCAAACGCGCCGAGGCGCTCGCCGTCGCCGGCGTGCTGCCCGGCCGGCTCGCCGACGCCGTCGCGCCGGAGCTGGCCGACGTCGAGGCGGCGCTGCGACCCGCGCCGATCGAGGGCGACCCGGCCACGCGGATCGCCGCCGTGGTCGACGACCTGACCGACTTCCGCCGCCGCTACGACCTGGACCGGGTGGTGGTGGTCAACGTGGCCGCCACCGAGCCGGCGCCCGCCCCGCACCCGGCCCACCACGACCTGACCGCGCTGCGCGCCGCGCTCGACGTGCTGCCGGCCAGCTCCCGGTACGCGTACGCGGCGTTCACCGCCGGCTGCCCGTACGTCGACTTCACCCCGTCCACCGGCGCCCGGCTGCCGGCGCTGGCCGCGTTGGCCGACGAGCGCGGCCTGCCGTACGCCGGGCACGACGGCAAGACCGGCGAGACGCTGCTCAAGTCGGTGCTCGCGCCGATGTTCGCGATGCGGCACCTGGCGGTGCGTTCCTGGTCCGGGACGAACCTGCTCGGCGGCGGCGACGGCGCGACACTCGCCGAGCCGGCCGCCAACGCCGCCAAGGTGGGCAGCAAGCAGCGGGTGCTCGCCGAGACGCTCGGCTACCTGCCGCAGGGCAGCACCCGGATCGACTACGTCGAGGAGCTGGGCGACTTCAAGACCGCCTGGGACCTGGTCACGTTCGCCGGCTTCCTGGGCACCGGGATGCGGATGGAGTTCACCTGGCACGGCTGCGACTCGGCGCTGGCCGCCCCGCTGGTGCTCGACCTGGCCCGGCTGACCGCCGCCGCGCACGCCGCCGGCCGCCAAGGCCCCCTCGCCGAGCTGGCGTTCTTCTTCAAGGACCCGCTCGGCGACACCGGCCACGCGCTCGGTGAGCAGTGGGCGGTGCTGTGCGACTTCGTGGCCGGCCTGCACGCGGAGGCGGCCCGGTGACCCGGCTCGCCGACCTGGCCGAGCTGGTCCGCGCGCCGGCCGCGCTCTCCGTGCCCGGGGACGTGCTGGCCGGGGCCGCGTCGGCCGGGACGCTCGGCCGGCGTACGCCCGCGTTGGCCGGCGCGTCGGTGCTGCTCTACTGGGCCGGGATGGCCGCCAACGACTGGGCGGACCGGCGGCTCGACGCGGTGGAGCGCCCGGAGCGGCCGATCCCGTCCGGCCGGGTCCGCCCCACCGTCGCGCTCGGCCTGGCCGGCGGCCTGACCGCCGCCGGCCTCGCCGTCGCCACCGCCGCCGGGGGCGTCCGCGCGGCGGCCGTCGCGGTCCCGCTCGCGGCCACCATCTGGGGGTACGACCTGCGCGCGAAGGACACCACGGCCGGTCCCGCCGTGATGGCCGCCTGCCGAGGGCTGGACGTGCTGCTCGGCGCGACCACGACCCCGACCGCCCGGGGATGCGCCGCAGGCGGCGACCGGTGGCCCGGCGGCGGACCGTCCGGCACCGGCTGCGGCCGGGGTGCCGGCGGGTCGGGCGGGAGCGTCGGACCGGCGTTGCTGCGGGCGCTGCCGGCGGCGCTTACCGTCGCCGCGCACACCTGGACCGTCACCGCGCTGTCCCGCCGCGAGGTGACCGGGGTGGCGGACCGGCGGTTGCCGGGCCTCACCCTGGCCGGCACCGCGCTGATCGCGCTCGCCGCCCCGGGCCGGCCGACCGTGTTAAGCGGGGCCCCCTCCTCTACCGAATGCGTTAAGCGGGGGCCCTTCCTTCGGCTCGGTGCGGTGGTGCCGGTGGCGCTCGCGGCCGGCTACGCCGTGCGGTACGGGCGGGCGCAGGCCCGGGTGCTCGCCGACCCGTCGCCGGCCCGGGTGCGCGCCGCGGTCGGCGCCGGCATCACCGGGCTGCCCGCGTTGCAGGGCGCGCTGACCGCCCGCGCCGGTGTCGGGCTGCTCGGCCTCGCGGTGGCCGCCGCCGCGCCGCTCGGCCGCCGCCTGGCCCGGCTGGTCTCGCCGACATGACCACCGGGACGCCGGCCGCCGCGCCCCGCCGGCCCGCGCCGAGCCGGCTGCGGTTCGGGTACGGCACCAACGGCTTCGCCAACCACCGGCTCGACGACGCGCTCGCGGTGCTCGCCGACCTCGGCTACGAGGGTGTGGCGCTCACCCTGGACCACGACCACCTGGACCCGTTCGCCAGCGGGCTGGCCGGCCGGGTCGCCGCCGTGCGCCGCCGGCTGGACGCGCTCGGGTTGGCCGTGGTGGTCGAGACCGGCGCCCGCTACCTGCTCGACCCGTGGCACAAGCACGCCCCGACGCTGCTGCACGACGAGCCGGGCCGCCGCGTCGAGTTCCTCCGCCGGGCGGTCCGGATCGGCGCGGACCTGGGCGCGGAGGCGGTCTCCTGCTGGGCCGGCGTACGCCCGCCGGAGGTGCCGCCACCGGTCGCGTGGGAGCGCCTGGTCGCCGGCTGCGCCACGGTCTGCGCCGAGGCGGCGGCGGCCGGCGTGCCGCTCGGCTTCGAACCCGAGCCCGGCATGCTGGTCGAGGACATCGCCGGCTGGTGGCGGCTGCGCGACGCGCTCGACGCGCCGCCCGGCTTCGGCATCACGCTCGACATCGGACACTGCCGCTGCCTGGAACCGCTGCCGGTGCCCGACTGCGTGGCGGCGGTCGCCGACCACCTGGTCAACGTGCAGATCGACGACATGCGCCGGGGCGTGCACGAGCACCTGGAGTTCGGCACCGGGGAGATCGACTTCCCGCCGGTGCTGGCCGCGCTGGCCGACGCCGGCTACCAGGGGCTGGTCGCGGTGGAACTGCCCCGGCACTCGCACGCCGCCCCGACCGTCGCCGCCCGCTCACTCGAGTTCCTGCGCGCCGCCGCCCGGCGCGGCGAGGGGCGGTGAGGCGACCACCATCCACCACCCGGCAGAGGGGAGACGGCATGACACCCGACCGACTGCGCGCCGCGCTGCGGGGCGTACCCGATCCGCAGTGGCTGGACGCGGCGTTGCGCCGCGTCGCGACCGAACCCGCGGCGATCCCGCGCTACTTCGCCGCCGCCGCCCGGCGGTGCGGGCGCGGGCCGGTGCCCGACCCGCCCGGCTGGACGGTCGACGAGGCGGCCCGCGCGTTGCTGCTCACCGCGTTGCCCACCGGGCACGCCGGCGTGGCCGAGACGCTCTACCGGGAGGGCGACGCGGCCGAGAGACGGGCCGTGCTGCGGGCACTGCCGCTGCTGCCGATCGGGGCGGAGTGCGTGCCGCTGCTGCACGACGCGATCCGCACCAACGACACCCGGCTGGTCGCCGCCGCGCTCGGCCCCTACGCCCGGCACCTGGAACAGCCGGCCTGGCGGCAGGCGGTGCTCAAGTGCGTGTTCACCGGCGTGCCGCTGGGCGTGGTCGACAGCCTGACCGACCGGGCCGACGGCGAGCTGGCGCAGATGCTGGCCGGGTACGCCGCCGAGCGGCACGCCGCCGGCCGGAGCATGCCCGCCGACGCCGCCGACCTGCTGGACCGGCTCACCATCCCCACCACGGAGGCGTGACATGCGCATCTTCGACCCGCACATCCACATGACGTCCCGGACCACCGACGACTACGAGCGGATGGCCGCCGCCGGGGTGCGCGCGGTGGTCGAGCCGGCGTTCTGGCTGGGCCAGCCGCGCACCAGCGTGGACAGCTTCGTCGACTACTTCGACTCGCTCGTCGGCTGGGAGCCGTTCCGGGCCGGGCAGTTCGGCGTCCGGCACCACGCCACCGTGGCGCTGAACCCGAAGGAGGCCAACGACCCGCGCTGCCGGCCGGTGCTCGACGTGCTGCCGCGCTATCTGGACAAGGACGGCGTGGTCGCGGTCGGCGAGATCGGCTACGACGCGATGACCCCGGCCGAGGACGCCGCGTTCGCCGGTCAGCTCGCGTTGGCCGTCGCGCACGACCTGCCCGCGCTGGTGCACACCCCGCACCGGGACAAGGCACGCGGCGTCGAACGCACGCTCGCGGTGGTCGCCGAGTCGGGCATCGCGCCCGGGCGGGTGCTTGTCGACCACCTCAACGAGGTGACCGTGAAGCTGGTCCGGGACACCGGCTGCTGGCTGGGCTTCTCGATCTACCCGGAGACGAAGATGTCGCCGCCGCGGATGGTCGAGCTGCTGAAGACGTACGGGACGGAACGGATGCTCGTCAACTCCGCCGCCGACTGGGGGCGCTCCGACCCGCTGCTCACCCGGGACACCGGGGAGGCGATGCTGGCCGCCGGGTTCGACGCCGACGACGTGGACCGGGTGCTGTGGCGCAACCCGGTGGAGTTCTACGGCCAGTCCGGCCGGCTCGATCTCAGCGACGTGGACGCGCCCGCGCCCACCTTCGCCGGCAACTCGATCCGGCGCGGGGGCGAGTGATGCGGCTGCGGCACGCCGACGGCAGCACCGTCCATCTCGGCTACTGCACCAACGTGCACCCCGCCGAGGACCTGCCGGGCATCCTCGCCCAGCTCGACACGTACGCGGTCGCGGTACGTCGCCGGCTCGACGCCGACCTGCTCGGGCTGGGACTGTGGCTGGCCGCCCCGGCCGCCGCCGCGCTCGCCGCCGACCCGGCGGCCCGCCGCCGACTGCGTCACGAGCTGACCGCACGCGGGCTGGAGGTGGTCACGCTCAACGGTTTCCCGTACGCGGCGTTCCAGGCCCCGGTGGTCAAGGGCGCGGTGTACCAGCCGGACTGGACCACCCCGGCGCGGCTGGCGTACACGCTGGACCTGGCCCGGGTGCTGGCCGACCTGCTGCCCGACGACGCGGCGCGCGGTTCGGTCTCCACGCTGCCGGTGGCCTGGCGTACGCCGTGGGACGCCGGCCGGGCCGAGTCGGCGCGGCGGATGCTCGACGCGCTCGCCGCCGGGCTGGCCGACGTGCAGCGGGACACCGGCCGGGTGGTCCGGGTCGGCTTCGAGCCGGAACCGGGGTGTCTGGTGGAGTCCACCGGACAGGCCCGCGCGGTATTGTCAGCCATGGATACCGAGCGGCTCGGGATCTGCCTGGACCTGGCGCACCTGGCGTGCGCGTGGGAGGCGCCGGCCGACGCGCTGGCCCGGCTGCGCGACGCCGGCCTGCCGGTGGTCAAGGTGCAGGTCTCCGCCGCCGTCGAGGCCCCCGACCCGGCCGGCGCGACCGCCGCGCTGCGCCGCTTCGTCGAGCCACGGTTCCTGCACCAGACCCGCGCGGCGGGCTGCGCCGGGGCCACCGATCCGGCCGACCCGGCGTACGCCGCCGACGACCTGGACGCGGCACTCGACGCGCGACTGCCCGGGGCGTGGCGGGTGCACTACCACGTGCCGCTGCACGCCCCACCCGAGCCGCCGCTGCGCTCCACGGTGCCGGTGCTGCGGGCCGCGCTCGCCGCGCTGTTCGCCGGCCCGGCCGCCGGCTGCGACCACCTCGACGTGGAGACGTACACCTGGGGGGTGCTGCCGGTGGCACGTCGGCCGCGCGGCGACGCGGAGCTGGCCGCCGGCATCGCCGCCGAACTGGCCTTCGCCCGCGACGAGCTGACCGGCCTGGGGCTGGCCACGGCGGCCGGAGTGCCCTCATGAGCCGGCGGCTGGTGGTGCTCGACGTGGTCGGGTTGACGCCGCGCCTGCTGGCGCACATGCCCCGGCTGCGCGCGGTGGCCGAGGCCGGCTTCGTCGCCGAGCTGGGCACCGTGCTGCCGGCGGTGACCTGTTCGGCGCAGGCCACGTTCCTGACCGGCGAGCCGCCCGCCGGGCACGGCGTGGTGGGCAACGGCTGGTATTTCCGGGACCTCGGCGAGGTGCTGCTCTGGCGGCAGCACCACGCGCTGGTCGGCGGCGAGAAGGTGTGGCAGGCGGCGCGCCGGGTCGAGCCGGGCTACCGGGTCGCCAACGTCTGCTGGTGGTACGCCATGGGCGCGGACGTCGACTGGACGGTCACGCCACGCCCGGTCTACCACGCCGACGGGCGCAAGGAGCCGGACTGCTGGACCGACCCGCCGGAGCTGCACGACACGCTCACCGACGCGCTCGGCACGTTCCCGCTGTTCACCTACTGGGGGCCGGGCGCGGGGCTGCCGTCGTCGGCGTGGATCAGCCGGGCCGCGCAGCGGATCCTGGCCGACCATGCCCCCGACCTGACCCTGGTCTACCTGCCGCACCTCGACTACGACCTGCAACGCTTCGGGCCGTCCGCGCCGCAGGCCGCCGTCGCGGCGGCGGAGCTGGACGCGGTGCTCGGGCCGCTGCTGGACGCGGCGCGGGAGCGCGACGCGACAGTGGTGGCGCTCTCCGAGTACGGCATCACCGACGTCTCCCGCCCGGTGGACGTCAACCGGATGCTGCGCGCCGAGGGGCTGCTGCGCGTCTACACGCAGGCCGGGATGGAGTACCTCGACCCGTGGACGTCACGGGCCTTCGCGGTGGCCGACCACCAGGTGGCGCACGTCTACGTGCGGGACCCGGCGGACGTGCCGGCGGTGGCGAAGCGCTGTGCCGCGCTGCCCGGCGTCGCCGAGGTGCTGGACGCGGCCGGGCAGGCCGGGTACGGGTTGGCCCATCCCCGCGCCGGTGAGCTGGTGCTGGTGGCCGAGCCGGACGCCTGGTTCACCTACTACTACTGGCTGGACGACGCGCGGGCGCCCGACTTCGCCCGGTTGGTCGAGATCCACCGCAAGCCGGGTTACGACCCGGCGGAGCTGTTCTTCGACCCGGCCGCCCCGGGTGCGGCGAAGCGCCGGGCGGCGGTGGCGTTGGCCCGCAAGAAGCTGGGGATGCGCTACCTGATGAGCGTGGTCGGGCTGGACGCCGGGGCGCGGGCGGTACGCGGCTCGCACGGCCGGCTGCCCGCCGACCCGGCGGACGGGCCGGTGCTGCTCTGCTCCGACCCGGCCGCGGCCCGCTCCCGGGTCGCGGCGACGGACGTCAAGGCGTTGCTGCTCCAGCTCGCCGGACTGGCCCGGGAGGCCCCATGACCGTCGCCGTCGACCGGACCGACCCGGCCCTGCTGCGGGGCCGCTTCGACGCCGCGCTCGCCGCGTTCCTGGACGCGCGGCGGCCGGGTCGGCCGGACGACGGTACGGGGGCCGTCCACACCGCGTTGCGCCGGTTCGTCCTGGCCGGGGGCAAGCGGCTGCGCCCGCTGTTCTGCTACTGGGGCTGGCGGGGCTCCGGCGGCCCGGACGGGCGGCCGATCGTGGTCGCCGCGTCGGCGCTGGAGCTGTTCCACGCGTTCGCGCTGATCCACGACGACATCCTGGACCGCAGCGACCGGCGGCGCGGCGAGCCGACGCTGCACCGGCACTTCGCCGGGCTGCACGCCGGCGCGGGCTGGTCGGGCGATCCGGCGGCGTACGGGCGGGCGGCGGCGTTGCTCTGCGGCGACCTCTGCGCCACCTGGTCGGCCCAGATGTTCCACGGCTGCGGGTTGCCGGCCGAGCGGCTGCGCCGGGGGCATCCGTTGCTGGCCCGGATGCGGGCCGAGGTGATCGCGGGAGAGTACCTGGACGTGGTGGCGGCGACCGGTGACGGCTCGGTGGCGAGCGCGCTCACCGTGGTGCGGCTGAAGACGGCCCGCTACACGGTGACCCGGCCGATCCAGGTGGGGGCCGCGTTGGCCGGCGCGACGCCGGACGTGGTGGCCGCGTTGGCCGGCTTCGGTGATCCGCTGGGGGACGCGTTCCAGCTCCGCGACGACCTGCTCGGCGTGTTCGGGGACCCGGCGGTGACCGGCAAGTCGACCATGGACGACCTGCGGGAGGGCAAGCCGACGGTGCTGCTGGCGCTGGCCCGGGCGGCGGTCGGTCCGGCCGGCGCGGCCCGGCTGCGGGCGCTGGTCGGCGATCCGGCCCTGGACCAGGCGGGGGCGGCCGAGGTCCGCGCGCTCATCGAGGCGTCGGGCGCGCGGGACGCGGTGGAGCGGATGATCCGCGCGCGGGCGGACGCGGCGCTTGTCGCGCTGGACAGGCTGCCGCTGGCGGCACCGGCGCGGCGGGCGCTGGCCACGCTCGCGGAACACGCCGTCGAGCGCCGCGCCTGACCCGACTTTTGTCGTGACACGTCAAAAGTCAAAGCTGATCGATCAGAAGCTATGGACAGGTCGATCGAAAGGTCCTAATGTCGTGGCCAGCACAACGCTCCCCCTTTCGGCATCCGGCGCGACGCGCGCCCGGTCCTGGCTGCGCGCGTCAGGAAGGACTGCACGGCATGTCCAGCCACCCCCACCACCACCCCCACCCTCGGGCCCGACGACGGCTCGCCGCCGGCGCGGCGCTGCTGCTCGCGATCACCGCCGGCACCGTCACGCTGGCCACGACGCCCGTCCCGGCGTCCGCCCACCCCATCTCGGCGAGCGACTTCCAGCAGGTCGAACTCGCCCGCGGCGTCGCCGAGACCGGCGAGCCGATCTCCCTCGCGGTGCTGCCCGACCGGTCGGTCCTGCACACCGCCCGCAACGGCACGCTGCGCCGCACCGACGCGGCCGGCGTCACCACCGTCATCGGCACGCTGCCGGTCTACACCCACGACGAGGAGGGGTTGCAGGGCGTCGGCGTCGACCCCGGCTTCACCACCAACCGGCACATCTACCTCTACTACGCGCCGCCGCTGTCCACCCCGGCCGGGGACGCGCCGGCCACCGGCACCGACTTCTCCGCCTGGCAGGGCGTCAACCGGCTCTCCCGGTTCACGCTCAACGCCGACTTCACGCTCAACCAGACCAGCAAGGTCGACGTGCTCGACGTGCCGGCCGACCGCGGACTCTGCTGCCACGTCGGCGGCGACATCGACTTCGACGCCGCCGGCAACCTCTACCTCTCCACCGGTGACGACACCAACCCGTTCGACTCCGCCGGCTACGCCCCGATCGACGAGCGGACCAACCGCAACCCCGGGTACGACGCGCAACGCAGCGCCGGCAACACCAACGACCTGCGCGGCAAGATCCTCCGCATCAAGGTCAACGCCAACGGCACGTACTCGATCCCGAGCGGCAACCTCTTCGCGCCCGGCACCGCGAAGACCCGCCCGGAGATCTACGCCATGGGCTTCCGCAACCCGTTCCGGATGAGCGTCGACAAGGCCACCGGCGTCGTCTACGTCGGCGACTACGGGCCGGACGCCGGCACCACCTCGGCGCGCGGCCCGTCCGGGCAGGTCGAGTTCGACCGGGTCACCGGGCCGGGCAACTACGGCTGGCCGTACTGCACCGGCACCAACACGGCCGCCGAGACGTACGCCGAGTGGGACTTCGCCACCGGCACCGCCGGCGCGAAGTTCAACTGCACCGGCGGCCCGACCAACAACTCGTTCCGCAACACCGGCCTGACCACGCTGCCGGCCGCCAAGCCGGCCTGGATCCGCTACGCCGGCGACGCCGGCAGCCCGCCCGAGTTCGGCGGCGGCTCCGAGTCGCCGATGGGCGGCCCGGTCTACCGGTACGACGCGGCGAACCCGTCCACCACCAAGTTCCCGCAGTCCTTCGACGGGCAGTTCTTCGCCACCGAGTTCGGCCGCGGCTGGATCAAGCCGATCCACGTCAACGCGGACGGCTCACCCGGCACCATCGACGCGTTCCCGTGGACCGGCAAGCAGGTGATGGACTCCGCGTTCGGCCCGGACGGCGCCTACTACGTGCTCGACTACGGCACCGGCTACTTCAACGGGGACGCCAACTCGGCGTTGTACCGCTTCGACTACCTGGGCGGCGGCAACCGCGCCCCGGTGGCCCGCGCCGCCGCCGACAAGACCTCCGGCACCGCGCCGCTGACCGTGGCGTTCTCCTCGGCCGGCTCGTCCGACCCGGAGAGCGGCGCGCTGACGTACGCCTGGGCGTTCGGTGACGGTGGCACCTCCACGGCGGCCAACCCGTCGCACACCTACGCCGCCAACGGCCGCTACACCGCCACGTTGACCGTCCGCGACCCGCAGGGCGCCACCGGCACCGCCAGCGTCACGATCACCGTGGGCAACACCGCGCCGACCGTGGTCATCGAGACGCCCGGCAACGGCAAGCTGTTCTCCTTCGGCGACACGGTGCCGTTCCGGATCACCGTCACCGACCCGGAGGACGGCACGATCGACTGCACCAAGGTCAAGATGACCTACGTGCTCGGGCACGACCAGCACGGCCACCAGATCACCTCGGCCACCGGCTGCACCGGCACGATCGCCATCCCGGTCGACGGCGAGCACGACGACGCGGCGAACATCTTCGCCATCTTCGACGCCGAGTACACCGACGCCGGCGGCCTCACCACGCACACCCAGCACACGCTCCAGCCCCGGCACCGGCAGGCCGAGCACTTCAAGACCTCGTCCGGGATCAACACGTTCGACAAGGGCACCGCGGAGGGCGGCAAGACCGTCGGCGACATCAACAACGGCGACTGGATCGCGTTCCAGCCGTACCTGCTCGCCGACGCCACCGGCTTCAGCGCCCGGGTCTCCTCGGCCGGCGCGGGTGGCACGCTCCAGGTGCGGGCCGGCTCCGCCACCGGCACCGTGCTCGGCTCGGCCACCGTCCCGGTCACCGGCGCCTGGGACTCGTTCACCACGGTCACCGGCACGATCACCAACCCGCCGGCCGGCACCACCACGCTCTACCTCACGTTCGCCGGCGGCACCGGGGCGCTCTACGACCTGGACGCGTTCACGTTCACCACGTCGAGCGTGCGCACCGGCCCGGTGAAGGGCCTGGCCGGCAAGTGCCTCGACGTGCGCAACGCGGCCACCGCCGACGGCACCCAGATCCAGCTCTACACCTGCAACGGCACCGCCGCGCAGTCCTGGACCGTGACGCCGAACTCGACGGTCAAGGCGTACGGCAAGTGCCTGGACGTCGCCGGCGGCGCCAGCGCCGACGGCACGAAGATCCAGCTCTACACGTGCAACGGCAGCGGCGCGCAGAACTGGTCGGCACAGGCCGACGGCACGGTCCGCAACCCGCAGTCCGGCAAGTGCCTGGACGTGTCCGGCAACAACTCGGCCGACAGCACGCCGGTGCACCTGTGGACCTGCACCGCCGCCGCCAACCAGAAGTGGACGCTGCCGTGAGGATGGCAAGGAGAACACCGATGAGACTCCTCCGTACCGCGCTGGTGGCGGTGACCGCCGTCGCCGCCACCGTCGCCGGAACCCCGGCGAGCGCCGCCGACGCCCCGTACGACGTGCTGGTCTTCTCCAAGACCGCCGGCTTCCGGCACGACTCCATCGCGGTCGGCACGCAGACCGTCCGCGACCTGGGCGCGGCGAACAACTTCACCGTCACCGCGACCGAGGACGCCACCCAGTTCACCACCGCCAACCTGGCCCGCTTCGAGGCGGTGATCTTCCTCAACACCACCGGCGACGTGCTCAACGCGACCCAGCAGGCCGCGTTCGAGTCGTACATCGGCGGTGGCGGCGGGTACGTCGGCGTGCACTCCGCCGCCGACACCGAGTACGACTGGCCGTTCTACGGCAACCTGGTCGGCGCCTGGTTCGCGTCCCACCCGGCGATCCAGCCGGCCACCGTCAAGGTGGAGGACCGGGCGCACGCCGCCACCGCGCACCTGCCGCAGCGGTGGAACCGCACCGACGAGTGGTACGACTACCGCACCAACGCGCGCTCCACCGCGCACGTGCTGGCCAGCCTCGACGAGTCCACGTACAGCGGTGGCTCGATGGGCGGCGACCACCCGCACGCCTGGTGCAAGACGTACAGCGGCGGCCGGTCGTTCTACACCGGCGGCGGGCACACCCAGGCGTCCTACGCCGACGCGGCGTTCCGGGCGCACCTGCTCGGCGGCATCCGCTACGCCGCCGGCCGCACGAAGGCCGACTGCCGGCCGGAGACCGGCTACACCGCGCTCTACGACGGCGGCACCACCGGCTGGTCGCAGGCCGGGCCGGGCAGTTTCACCAACAGCGACGCCACGCTCACCTCGGTCGGCGGCATGGGCCTCTACTGGTACAGCGCGAAGCAGTTCACCAACTACTCGCTCAAGCTGGACTGGCGGCTGGCCGGCGACGACAACTCCGGGGTGTTCGTCGGCTTCCCACCGTCGAGCGACCCGAACTCGGCGGTGAACAACGGCTACGAGGTGCAGATCGACCCCACCGACTCGGCGGACAAGACCACCGGCGCGATCTACGGCTTCAAGTCCGCCGACCTGGCCGCCCGGGACGCGGCGCTGAACCCGGCGGGGGAGTGGAACACCTACGAGATCCTGGTCGAGGGCGAGCGGTTGCAGGTCTTCCTCAACGGCGTGCGCGTCAACGACTTCACCAACACCGACCCGGTCCGGTCGCTCGCCGGGCACATCGGCATCCAGAACCACGGCACCGGCGACGACGCGTCGTTCCGCAACATCCGGATCAAGGAACTGGGCGGCACCCCGCCGCCGGGCGGCACCACCACCGTCCAGGCCGAGGCGTTCAGCTCGGCCAGCGGCGTCAGCGCGTTCGCCAAGGCCGGCGCCAACGGCGGGCAGACCCTGGGGTACGTCGACCCGGGCGACTGGGCCGCGTACCAGAACCTGGACCTGACCGGCGTGACGTCGCTGCGGGCCCGGGTGGTCTCCGGCGGCCCCGGCGGCACCATCGGCGTGCGCACCGGCTCGCCGACCGGCACGCTGCTCGGCCAGGTGGCGGTGCCGAACACCGGGAGCTGGACCACGTTCGCCGACGTCACCACCGCGTTGAGCGGGGTGCCGTCGGGGACCCAGACGGTGTACCTGACGTTCACCGGCAGCGGGTCCGGGCTGTTCGACGTGGACGACTTCACGCTGGTGCGGGGCGGCGGCACGGCCGGCACCGGCCCGGTGAAGGGCCTGGCCGGCAAGTGCCTGGACGTGCGCAACGCGGCCACCGCCGACGGCACCCAGATCCAGCTCTACACCTGCAACGGGTCCACGGCCCAGACGTGGACGGTGACCCCGAACGGGCCGGTGAAGGCGTTGGGCAAGTGCCTGGACGTCGCCGGCGGCGGCAGCGCCGACGGCACCAAGATCCAGCTCTACACGTGCAACGGCAGCGGCGCGCAGAACTGGTCGGCGCGCACCGACGGCACCGTCCGCAACCCGCAGTCCGGCAAGTGCCTGGACGTGTCCGGCAACAACTCGGCCGACGGCACGCCGGTGCACCTGTGGACCTGCACCGGGGCCGCCAACCAGCGCTGGACCCTGCCGTGAGGTAGGCCATAGAGTGGGGACGGCGACCGCGAGGTGGCCGGTGACCCGTCGGGAGGCGCAACCCGTCGGGCGCAGACGCTCACGCGTCCACCGGTGCCGGCCGTCGCCGTCCCCGGTCGCCCTCGCCCCGGCCCGCAACGGAATCCCCCATCACGACAGGGGAGAACGACAATGGCGCGACCCATCACGCTCTTCACCGGCCAGTGGGCCGACCTTCCGTTCGACGAGGTCTGCCGGCTCGCCGCCGAGTGGGGCTACGACGGCCTGGAGATCGCCTGCTGGGGTGACCACTTCGAGGTCGACAAGGCGCTCGCCGACGACTCGTACGTCGAGCGGAAGCGGGACACGCTCGCCAAGCACAACCTCCAGGTCTTCACCATCTCCAACCACCTGGTCGGGCAGGCGGTCTGCGACCACCCGATCGACGAGCGGCACCAGGACATCCTGCCGGCCCGGATCTGGGGCGACGGCGAGCCGGAAGGGGTGCGCCGCCGCGCCGCCGAGGAGATGAAGGACACCGCGCGGGCCGCGGCGAAGCTCGGCGTACGCACCGTCGTCGGCTTCACCGGCTCGTCCATCTGGCACACGCTGGCGATGTTCCCGCCGGTGCCGCCCGCCATGATCGAGCGTGGCTACCAGGACTTCGCCGACCGGTGGAACCCGATCCTGGACGTCTTCGACGAGGTGGGCGTGCGCTTCGCGCACGAGGTGCACCCCAGCGAGATCGCGTACGACTACTGGACCACGAAGCGCACGCTGGAGGCGATCGGGCACCGGGCGGCGTTCGGGCTCAACTGGGACCCGTCGCACTTCGTCTGGCAGGAGCTGGACCCGGTGAACTTCATCTTCGACTTCGCCGACCGGATCTACCACGTGGACTGCAAGGACGCGAAGGTCCGCACCGGCGACGGCCGGCGTGGCCGGCTCGCCTCCCACCTGCCCTGGGCCGACCTGCGGCGCGGCTGGGACTTCGTCTCCACCGGCCACGGCGACGTGCCGTGGGAGGACTGCTTCCGGGCGTTGAACGCGATCGGTTACGACGGCCCGATCTCGATCGAGTGGGAGGACGCCGGCATGGACCGCCTGGTCGGCGCGCCGGAGGCGCTCCAGTTCGTCCGCCGCCTCGCCTTCGACGCCCCGTCCGCCGCGTTCGACGCCGCCTTCAGCAGCCGCGACTGACACCCTCGGCCCGGCCGACGTGCCCCTCCGGCACGTCGGCCGCGGCAGCCTGGCGCGGCCCCGGGGCATTCCTCGCGGGGCCTACAACCTTGATGGCACAGACGAGTCGCCAACCGCCACGCCCCGCCCGCCCGCCGCCCTGCCCCCTCGCCCGGCGGTTGCCGTAGCTCCCTGGTCCGGTGGTTGTCGCGGCCCCGCTGGGCCCGCCGCCGGCCGCCCGGGTCTCGCTGGTCCGGCCGCTGCCATTGCCCCCTGGCCTGCCCTGTCGTCGTGACCCACCTGCGCCATCAAGTTCGTAGGACGCGAGAGGCAAACGAGCGGCGTCGCACCGCGTCAACGGGTGGTGAACACCTGGTCGCTGATCAGGCGGGCCGCGCCGATCAGGGCGGCGCGGTCGTCGAGGTCGGACAGGACGATCGGCATGCTGCCGGTGGCCAGCGGCGCGGAGCGCCGGTAGACCACGCCCCGGATCTCGGCGAGCAGGACCGGCCCGATGCCGGGCGCCGCGCCGCCGATGATGACGATGGCCGGGTTGACGAAGCTGACCAGCCCGACCAGCACCTGCCCGAGCCGGCGGGCGGCGTCCCGGACCAGCGTCTGCGCCGCCGGATCGCCAGCGGTCGCCGCCGCGGCCACGTCCGCCACCGTCAGCGCGCCGGCCGCCGCGAGCCGCTCCGCCAGCACCGTCGAGCGCCCGGCCCGCGCGGCCGTCACCGCCTCCCGGACCAGGGCGGCATCCCCGCAGTACGCCTCGACGCAGCCGGTGTTGCCGCAGCCGCAGAGCGGCCCGTCCTCGGTCAGCTGGAGGTGCCCGATGTCGCCGGCGCCGTTTGTCGCGCCCCGGTGGAGCGAGCCGCCGAGCACCAGCCCGCAGCCGATCGCGTCGCCGAGCTTGACGTACAGGAAGTCGTCGAACGGGCGGCCGGTGCCGGCGTGCGACTCGCCGAGCGCCATCGCGTTCGCGTCGTTGTCGACGTGCACCGGGCAGCCCAGCTCGGCGGCGAGCGTGTCGCGTACCGGGAACCGGTGCCAGCCGGGCAGCGCGGGCGGGGAGACGGGTGTGCCGTCGCTGACCGCCACCGGCGCGGGCAGCGCCACCCCGACGCCGGTCAGCCGGGTCAGCCCGGCCTCGGCCCGCAGCTTGCCGAGCAGCTCGACCGCCCGGCCGACCACCACCTCGGGGCCGAGCCGCACGTCGACCGGCTCGTCGATCCGGGTGAGCGGGTTCAGTTCACCGTCGGTGAGCGCGACCCGCAGCCGGCCGTCGCCGACGCGCACCGCGCCGAAGCGCACCTGCGCGCCGACCCGCAGCAGCGACGAGCGGCGACCACCCCGGGACGCGGCCGGCCCGGCGGTCTCCACCAGGCCCTGCGCGGCCAGCCGGTCCGCCTCGGCGGCGAACCGCGCCCGGGGCAGGCCGAGGACGTCGACCAGCTCGACCCGGGACCGGGGGCCGTCGTCGCGCAGCAGTCGCAGCAGCCGCGCCTGATCCGCGGTCTCCGGTCCGACCATCGTCATGTGATCGTCCACCTCCCCACCGGAGAATCTGCCACACCGGCGTCACGGCGGCGTGACGTGTGGGGAGGGCACACCGGAGCGGGCCGGTCACCCGAGGGTGAGCCGGCCCGCTGTCCGTCTGTGTCAGAGGGTGCTGCTCGTGCCGTTGGGCTTGGTGCTCGTGCCGGTCGTGGTCGAACCGGTCACGCCGGTCGAGCCCGTGCCGGTGGTGCCGGCCTTGCTGCCCACCGCGGCCGGCGTGCCGGCGAACGGCTTGTCGGCGTCGCTCAGCCCCGGCTTGCTGCCGTTGCCGGTCGAGATCTTCTCGCCGATCTTGGTCTGGCCGAGCTTGTCCTTGCCCTCGGAGTAGAGCCGGGTCGCCTGAGCCTGCGCGACGCCGGCCGCCTCCTGGACGGTCGGGTGGTCGAGCACCTTACGCCCGCGGACCACCAGCTCCTCGTACTTCTCGCGGCCGGCACGGGCGCCCAGGACGAACCCCGCTGCCAGCCCGCCAAGAAACATGATCTTTCCGCGCATGGCGGCTCCTTCCGTCCCTGAACTCTGTTGGTGGCTAACTACCCATCCTGCTCGCCGCTCATGCCTCCCTGTGCCGAGATGACGATTTATCCCGATTCTGCGCCGCCGGCAAACCCCCTGGCGCGCCACCCCCCGATGTCCTGTATTCTTTTCCCGTCGCACGGCGCGGGGAAGATCCGAGTCGGGCGGTGCACGGTCCCCTGTAGCTCAATTGGCAGAGCAGCCGGCTGTTAACCGGCAGGTTATTGGTTCGAGTCCAATCGGGGGAGCTTCGCTCCACCTCACGCCCGTCGGCCACGCCGACGGGCGTTTCTCATTGCCGGTTCCCGTACGGCCGCCCGGTTTCCGCCCGCGAACGCCGCTTCGGACGGCAGGATGGTCGGGGTCGACTTAGACTCCCGCTGCGTCGATTTTTGCGTCGATCCGAGGGTGGTGGAGATGGCCGCAGGACGCAGCCGCTGGACCGCGACGCTGATCGCGGTGGCGGTGGTGCTCGGCTGGCTGATCGTCGGCGGCGTCGCCGGCCCGTACGCCGGCAAGCTCGGCGACGTCGCCACCAACGACAACGCGTCCTTCCTCCCGGCCGACGCCGAGGCCACCCGCGCCCAGGACCTCGCTGCCGGCTTCGTCGACCGGGAGACCACCCCGGCCCTGGTCGTCTACGAGCGCACCAGCGGCATCACCGCCGCCGACCAGCAGCGCATCCAGGCCGACGCGGCCCGCTTCGCCCAGGTGCCCGGCGTGGTCGGCCCGCTGCCACCGCCGGTCGTCAGCCAGGACAAGCAGGCCGCCCAGGTGATCGTCCCGATCGACAGCGCCGAGGGCGAACAGATCCGCAGCGTGGTCGACCAACTGCGGGCCATCACCGGCCCGGACCGCGACGGGCTCACCGTCGACGTGGCCGGCCCGGCCGGCCTGCTCGGCGACCTGATCGAGGTGTTCTCCGCCATCGACGGGCCACTGCTGCTGGTCACCCTGGTCGTGGTGCTGATCATCCTGCTGATCGTCTACCGCAGCCCGGTGCTCTGGGTCTTCCCGCTGCTGGCCGCCGGGATGTCGTACTCGCTGGCCGCCGTCGTCGTCTACCAGCTCGCCAAGCACGACGTGGTCAAGCTCAACGGGCAGGCGCAGGGCATCCTCACCGTGCTCGTCTTCGGCGCCGGCACCGACTACGCGCTGCTGCTCATCGCCCGCTACCGGGAGGAACTGCACCGGCACGAACGCCCCTGGGACGCGATGAAGGCCGCCTGGAAGGGCGCCGCCCCGGCCATCATCGCCTCCGGCGCCACCGTCATCGTCAGCCTGCTCTGCCTGCTGCTGTCCAGCCTCAACTCCAACCGGGCGCTCGGCCCGGTCAGCGCCGTCGGCATCGCCGCCACGCTGCTGGTGATGCTGACGTTCCTGCCCGCCCTGCTGGTGCTCGGCGGCCGGTGGGCGTTCTGGCCCCGGCGACCCCGGCACGACGACGCCGACCCGCGTACCGAGCACGGCCTCTGGGGGCGGATCGCCGGCTTCGTGGCGCGCCGCGCGCGTACCGTCTGGATCGTCACCGCCGTGGTGCTGGCGGCCCTCGCGATCGGGGTGACCCAGCTCGGCGCCACCACGCTCGGCCAGTCCCAGCTCTTCACCCAGCGCACCGACTCGGTGGCCGGCCAGGAGGTCATCGACAAGCACTTCCCGGCCGGCACCGGCAGCCCGGCCACCATCTTCACCGAACAGGCCGCCGCGCAGCGGGTCGCCCAGGTGGCGCAGGGCGTCAAGGGCGTCGCCTCGGTGGCGCCGCTCGGCCAGCAGGGCCAGAACGCGCCACCCGACCCGAACGCCCCGCCCAAGGTGGTCGACGGCCGGGTGCAGCTCAACGTCACGCTCGCCGACCCGCCCGACAGCAACGGCGCCGAACAGACCATCCGGGACCTGCGCGAGGCCGTGCACGCGGTGCCCGGGGCGGACGCCGTGGTCGGCGGCTTCACCGCCATCAACGTGGACACCGCCGACGCGTCCGTCCGGGACCGCAACGTGATCATCCCGGTGGTGCTGCTGGTCATCGCGATCATCCTGGCGCTGCTGCTGCGCGCCCTGGTCGCCCCGGTGCTGCTGATCGCCACCGTGGTGCTGTCGTTCCTGGCCACGCTCGGCCTCTGCGCCTTGCTGTTCAAGTACGTCTTCGACTTCCCCGGCGTCGACCAGTCCTTCCCGCTGTTCGCCTTCGTGTTCCTGGTCGCGCTCGGCATCGACTACAACATCTTCCTGATGAGCCGCGTCCGCGAGGAGTCGGTGCGCCGCGGCACCCGCGCCGGGGTGCTGGCCGGCCTGGCGGTCACCGGCGGCGTCATCACCTCCGCCGGCATCGTGCTCGCCGCCACGTTCTCCGCGCTCGCCGTGCTGCCGCTCGTCGTGCTGGTGGAGCTGGGCGTGGCGGTCGCCGTCGGGGTGCTGCTCGACACCATCGTGGTCCGCTCGCTGCTGGTGCCCGCGCTCGCGTACGACATCGGGCCGAAGGTGTGGTGGCCCAGCCGCCTGTCCCGGTCGCACCGCGACGGCGACCGGGCCGGAGCGGGGGTGGACCGTGCCTGACACCGACGTGGTGATCGTCGGCGGCGGCCTGGCCGGCCTCGCCGCCGCCCGCCGGCTGCACCGCGCCGGCGTGTCGTGGCGACTGCTGGAGGCCGGCGACCGGCTCGGCGGCCGGGTCGCCACCGACGAGGTCGACGGCTTCCTGCTGGACCGCGGCTTCCAGGTGCTCAACACCGCCTACCCCCGGCTCGGCGCGCTGCTCGACCTCGACGCGCTCGACCTGGGCTGGTTCACCTCCGGCGTGCTGGTCCGTCGCGGCGACCGACTGGCCCGGCTGGTCAACCCGCTGCGCGAGCCCACCGGCGCGCCCGGCGCGTTGACCGCCGGCGTCGGGTCGCTGCGCGACCGGCTGCGCCTGGCCGCGCTCGCCGCCGGCTGCGCCACGCTGCCCGTCGGGCGGCTGCTCGACGCCACGGAGACCAGCACCGAGACGGCGCTACGGCGGGCCGGGCTCTCCGACGCGATCATCGAGGAGCTGATCCGGCCGTTCCTGGCCGGCGTGCTGCTCGACCGCGAGCTGGCCACCTCCAGCCACGTGTTCGCGATGATCCTGCGCTCGTTCGCCAGGGGCCGGATCGGCCTGCCCGCGCAGGGTATGGGCGCGCTGCCCCGAGCCGTCGCCGCGCCGCTGCCCGCCGAGCAGATCACGCTGCGCGCGCCGGTCACCGGCGTCGCGCCCGGCCGGGTCCGCACCGAGGCCGGCGAGATCACCTGCCGCGCCGTCGTGGTCGCCGCCGACCCGCCGGCGGCGGCCACGCTGCTGCCGGCCGTCGAGCGGGTACGCATGCACGCGTACACCACCTACTACCACCGCACCGACGCACCGCCGCTGGACGAGCCGATCCTGCTGCTCGACGGCGACCGCCGGGAGCTGGTCGTCAACACGGTGGTGATCAGCAACGCCGCCCCCTCGTACGCGCCGGCCGGCCAGCACCTGGTGGCCACGTCCGTGGTCGGCCCGCAGGCCCCGCCCGAGCCGGTGATCCGCCGCGAGCTGGACCGCCTCTACGGCCGGTCCACCGCCGACTGGACCCACCTCACCACCGTCCCGGTGCCCGACGCGCTGCCGGCCGCCCTGCCGCCGCAGGGCCGGCTGCGCAAGCCGGTGGCGCTCGGCGACGGCCTGTTCGTGGCCGGCGACCACCGGGACAGCCCGTCCATCCAGGGCGCGTTGGCCAGTGGCTGGCGCACCGCCGGCGCGGTGCTCGACGAGTTGCGGGGTTGATTCGGCGCTCCGCTGCTCGCTGTTATCCTCACGTTGCTCGTCGTGGGCATGGCGGCGGCGTACGCCGTCGTGGCCGGTGATCGATCGGCGGGTTACGATCCGACGCGCGGTGACGGGGCGGTAGCTCAGCCGGTTAGAGCAGGGGACTCATAATCCCTCGGTCGCGGGTTCGAACCCCGCCCGCCCCACCAGTGCAAAAGTCCGTCTAAAGATCATCTAAAAGGAGCTCTCGGTGCACGGCAGGCGCCGGCTCCGACGGTTGCGTGTCGACCACCGATCGCACTCGTGAAGTGAGCCCTTGGCGGGTTGCAACCAGGCCTTCGCCGTGCAGCATCGCGATTGCCCACCTCGCCCGCTAGCCAGGCGGTGCGCTCGTTGCGTGACGTGTCGCCGGCGCGGTAGCAGCATTCGATTCGCAGTGAACTTTCGGCGTCGGCTGGAAGTCCTCGTTCAGGCGGGCGCTCCCATGTCATCAAGTCAAGCCTGCTTTACTGTCATTGTCTACTACACTAGACTTACCACGTGAAGCGAACCGACCTGATCAACCGGATCGGCAAGGCCGCCGCCGACGCGGGCATCACCTTCGAGAAGCTTCGCGAAGGAGGCAGCCACACCATCTACCGGTACGGCTCGCAGAACGTCGTCATACCCCGACACAAGGAGATCAACGAACTCACCGCGCGGGGCATCCTGCGCTCTCTCGGCTTGAGGTAGAAGGGACTACCGCCGATGAAGTACACCGCAACGTGTGTCCGCTCCGGCGGCTGGTGGGCCATCACCGTCCCGGAGATCACGGGCGTCTTCTCTCAGGCCCGCCGCCTGGACCAGGTCGAAAAGATGGCACGGGAAGCGATCGCGCTCATGCTCGACGTCAAGCCCGACAGTTTTGACGTGGAGGTGCAGCCCGAAGTCCCGAGGGAAGTCACCAGAGCGCGCAAGGCGCGTATCGCGCTGCGCGAGGCCGAACAGTCTGCCGACAAGGCCACCGTCGCTGCGGCCCGAACGCTGCTCGACAAGGGTTACACAGTCCGCGACGCGGGTGCCCTGCTCGGCATCTCCGCTCAGCGGGTGTCGCAGCTGGCGCCGAAAAAGGCACCAGCCAAGGTGGCCAGCCGCAAGGTGGTAACCGGCCGCGCAAGTAAGAGCAACAAGGGCGAGAAGTCTGGCGTCAAACCGGACCACGAAGTCGCCGCCTGATCTTCACCGCACGCCCCGGACCTCTCGCAGGTCCGGGGCCTCTTGGCTGTCGATGCACGTGTCAGACAGAGCACCCAACCACCCGCTCGCGGCGCGGGCCCGCGACGCCCGCGCCGAAGGTGCCTACCGGCACAGCCGACACCACGCCCACGCGCCTGAACTCCGGTCCCCAACGGCCCGGCCGAGGTGGCAACCGTCGCCATGACGTTCCCCGTCCGATGCCTGCGCTGCGTGCCGGGATCTACGACCTCGGCATGGGGGACCGCCCGGGAAACCGACTGCTCCGTGCGGAGGACCCGTGCTGCGGGCAGGTGGTCGACGACCGCCCAACCGCCAACGCAGCCTCTCACCTTCGCCTCCCCGCCTGCCCCCGGCGGCAAGCGGCGGAACCCGCTGGTGTGGATAGCCGGCGGTCTGGGGGTGCTCGTCCTCCTTTGCTGCGGTGCGGGCGCGATCGGTGCCGCCCTCGACGACAGCAAGCCCGCCGCTCAGACCAGCCCGAGCGTGAGCACACCCACGGCCACAGCAACGGCGGCACCCACCACCGCGGTACCCCCAACCGTTGCCCCGGCCACTCCCGCCGCGGCGGCGAGCAGCAAACCCGCCCCGACGAGGACCACCCCGCCGGCCAAGCCGAAGCCGGTTGTGTACGGGAAGCTCACCGAGCGGCAGTGGAAACTCATCGCCAAAAACCCGGACAGCTACACCGGCCGCACGTACGTCGTGTACGGGCAGGTCACCCAGTTCGACGCCGCGACCGGCACCGACGCGTTCCGCGCCAACGTCGGCGGCCGGAACCTCACCTACGAGTTTGAGTACGACACGAACACCCTGTTGCAGGGCGACGCCGGCCGGCTCTCCGACCTGGTGCAGGACGACGAGTTTCAGGCGAAGGTGACCGTGCTCGGGTCGTTCTCGTACGACACCCAGATCGGCGGGGAGACGACGGTTCCGCTGCTGCGCGTCGACTCCATCAAGGTCCTGTAACCGGATCCCGTCCGCCAGTTGGGCGGGCTTCACGCAGCCGCCCTTCACGGTCGAGGGCGGTTGCCTGCTTGAGGAGGTCATCGTGGACGGATACGTGCCGTTGCCGGCGCCTCGCCAGCGCATCGCTGACCCGGCCATGCCGTATGGCGAGTATCGGTGGCAGCCAAGCTAGCGGCCATCCGCAGCCCGCTGGCCACTGCTGGGCGACAACGCTCGCACCTCCGCGAGGATCACCGCCGGAGTGCTCGGCCTGGTCGTGACGGGTACGGTGCTGGTCGCGCTGCCGATTCTGCTGTGCCCGTTTGCCACGTTAGGGTTGGCGGCGGTGGGGATTGTGGCACGTCGGGGTGGACGGAAGCCGCAGCAGCGTCTGCTATGGGCCTATTGAGGCAAGCTACAGAACCTCATGGGAGGTGGTCCCGCGGCCACCACCCGACACATCAGCGGCCCCGGCACTCGCCGGGGCCGCTTCCTGTCAGGCGGACACCGCCCATGAACCCGCGCCCCCGCCCCGCTGGCCTGACTGCCGGGGCGTCACTCCGTCGCGCGAGCTATGCCACGAAGCGGGCGCGGCGCCGGCGCCCGATCACGTAGCCCACGCCACCGAGGAGCAGCAGCGTGCCGCCGATGCCGGCCACGGTCGCGGTGTCGGAACCGGTCACCGGCAGCCCGCCGCCCTCGCCACCCTCGCCGCCGGGGGCACCCGGGCTGACGGAGGGGGCAGCGGTCGGCACGACCGTCGTCGAGGCGCTGGGCGTGGCGGTCGCCGTCGGCGTGGGCTGAACCGTCGGCGTCGCCGTCGGAGTCGGCTGAGCCGCGCAGTCGAGCGCACGGGCGTCGTGCAGGCCGGTGTTCAGGAAGGCCAGGAGGACGTCGATGGACCCGTCGTCGAGGGCCTTCTGCGTCGCGGCCCGCACGTTGGGACCGGCGCCGGTCATGGCCTGGTTCGTCTTGACGCGTAGGTCCGTCTGCCAACGGCCCTGCACGTCCGACTTGAGGAACGCACGCAGCTCATCCGCGGTGCCGTTCAGCCGGTCCTCGATGGCCTTGGGGAGAACGGGCAACGATTCGGCGCTCGCCTCGGCCAGGAGCCGGTAGGCCAACAACCGCAACTCGGTGTTGGTAGCGGTGTCCACATCGATGGTGATGAGCTCGCGGAAGTCCTTGTAGACCTTGCGCTCGACCGTCTGGCAGGCCGGGTCCAATCCGGGCACCTGAGCCTGAGCCGGCGCCGCCGGAATCAGAAAGGCCAGCGCCACCAGGACGCCGGCCGACAACTTCCATCGCACGTGGATGGTCCTCCCCGTTGTAGGCAAAAACATGGAGATGCTACCGAGAGCGGGCAGACCGCACTGCCCCGGGGGATCGACCTTCGTCGGTGACGGGCGGCAGTCGTGGCCGCTGTCTGCCTACGACGAGAGGTGCCAGATCTCCTCGAACGGCCCCATCACGTTGTCGCCGACGCCCCGGCGACGGACCCGGGCCGCCAGCCACGCGAGAGTCCCCAGGACGGCCGCCAGGACACCGACGACCAGCACGATCGCCAGCAGCTCAGCCACCGACCCACCCTAGCGGCGATCGTCGGGGCCGGGGCTGCGCCGCCGGAGTCGGATGCCGCATGCTGTCCGCCATGGCGATCTCCGACCCCAAGGCCGACCTGCTCGACTACCTACGCGGGGCGCGCAGCGTGCTGGTGTGGAAGCTCGACGGGCTGGACGAGTACGACATCCGCCGCCCGCTGACGCCCACCGGCACGAACCTGCTGGGCCTGGTCAAGCACCTGGCCCGAGGCGAGTTCGGCTACTTCGGTGAGACCTTCGGTCGGCCGAGCGACGCCGTTGCACAGTGGCCGGCGGGTGAGGAGACGTGGGAGGCGTGGGCCCTGCCGACCGAGTCGCGCGAGTCCGTTGTCGAGCTGTACCGGCGGTCCTGGGCGCACGCGGACGCCACGATCGAGGCGTTGCCGCTGGACGCGGTCGGCCGGGTGCCGTGGTGGGGTGACGGCGGCGAGGTGACGCTGCACCATGTCCTGGTGCACGTGACCGCCGAGACGCAGCGTCACGCCGGTCACGCCGACATCGTCCGCGAGCTGATCGACGGCGCGGTCGGTCTGCTCCCCACCATGACGAACGTGCCGGCCCTGGACCCGGCGGCCATGGCTGAGCATCGGGACATGGTGGAGCGGAACGCGCGGGAGGCCGCCGGGCGCTGAGGTCTGCTCGGGCCAGCCGCCATCTCGTCCCTGACCGTGGCGACCGGGCCAGTCGCAGTCGGCGGCAGTCATCTCCGGCTGCGCCCAGCGGCGTCGAGCGACTTGCCCAGCCGGTACCGCAACGCGCGTACCTGAGCGATCGACAACGCCACCTGGGCGCCTCCGGTGTCGTCGGTCGCGCTCAGTATCACCACTGGTTCGGCAGCGGCGTG
Organism: Micromonospora sp. DT227; assembly: GCF_049841835.1. NCBI lineage: Bacteria > Bacillati > Actinomycetota > Actinomycetes > Micromonosporales > Micromonosporaceae > Micromonospora > Micromonospora sp. DT227. Next base: position 153,144 of record NZ_JBNCLA010000005.1, read on the forward strand.
ACCGGCCTGCACCAGCGCCACGGCGACCAGGTACGCCTCCGGCCGGCTGGTGTTGATCTCTGATGTCCGTGACCGGTGCTCTCCCCGCTGGGCGCAGTCGTGCCGGTCGCACCACCGGGGATGCCGGTCGTCCGCCCCCAACATGCCGGTGGGGAAGAGGTGAACGTGTCCGCACATCCGCACCACGCCGGGCGGCAGGTTCCATGACATGGACGCGGTCAAGCCGGCTGCCGTGATGGCGCGCGCCGCCGCCTCCGGGTGGGTGCGACAGACGTAGGCGACGCCGTCCAGCGACTCGGTGAGGAGGTCGCTGTAGATCTCGATTCGACCAACCGCCGGTGCTCCACAATCAGCCAGCCTGAACGGTAGATCGCGCATGGTGCGTACCTCCGATGCGATCAAGGCCACGACCAGCGTTCCCGACGCGAGCCGAGGGCGGCTCTCTCCAAGCCAAGCTGACTCTACGGGAGTTAGGCCCAATCATGCATCAACTCATTTGGCCTAACCTGTGCCCCGCAACAGTTGGCCCAAAGGGCTGCCGGCGAAGATGGCCTAGTGGATCTCGATGGGGCCATGCGGGCACTACGGGACGCCGAAGAGGCGCTACCCGGTGCTGATGAGCGTGCCGCGCAGGCCGCCCGGCAGATCAAGGCCGAGGCTCGCGCCCGGGTCGAGGCGGCCCGCGTCGAGCTGCATCGCGTCATGGTGGCGGAGTACCGGGCCGGCGCCCGCCAGGTAGACCTCATTCGCCGCACCGGCTACAGCCGCGAGCGGGTCCGGCAGATTCTGCGGGCCGCCGGCGTCGAGGGGGACTGACTCAGGGTCGCAGGGGCGTGCGGCGGGGGATCACCTTCCGGTGCGCGATCCGCCACCCGGCACCCTCGCGGCGGACGACGTCCTCGTACACGACGCTGCCGACCGAACCGTCGGCGTGGATGCCGATCCCCTTCGACACCGCTCGGACCGTGCCGTCCGCGTCCTCGGTCACGTGGACGTTGGTGACGTGGTGCCCGACCGGATTGCGGTCCCCCAGGGCGAGGGCCGCGCTTCTGATCGCCTCGTGGCCGTGCAACTCGCCGAATCCGAAGGACGTCACGTCGTAGACCACGTCCGCGGTGAACAGCTCGCCCATCCGGTCGAGTTCGCCGGCGTCCACGAGATGCCCGTGCAGGGCCAACAGCTCGTGGATCGCCACCCGGTCCGCCACCGGCAACGTCATCGGTCGCCCCCTCGTCGCGCGATCTCTTGATGCTATCAAGAGTTGACGCTATAAAGAGACCGTGACCGACGAGACGTCCGAGGACGCCTTCTTCCGGGAGTTGGGCGGCACCTGCGCCGAGCTGCGGCAGGCGTTCGCCCGACACGTGGGCATGAGCCCGCAGCGCGTGCAGGTGCTGGTCCGGCTGCGACGCGCGGGGGAGACCAGTCACCGCGACCTGCGGCGGGCGTTGGGCGTGGACGGCGCGAGCATCACCCGGCTGGTCAAGGAGTTCGAGGCCGAAGGGCTGGTCGGCCGCCGTCTCGACCCGGCGGACAACCGCTACACCCTGGCCGCGTTGACCCCCACCGGCGTACGCGTGGCCGACGACCTGGCGCGGGCCCACCAGGCGTACCAGGAGCGGCTGCTCGACGGCGTCACCGCACGCGACCGGCAGACCGTGCGGCGCGTCCTGCAACGCGTCCGGGCCAACGCGACCGAACCGGACGGCCGGTGACCGACCACGGGCGCGCCGTGGCCCGGCGCATGTACGCGGCGTTCAACAGTCGTGACTACGACGCCGTGCCGGGGATCTTCGCGGCGGACTTCCGCAGTCATCCGCTGGGGACCACCGGGCCGGAGCACGTGGCCCCGGCCTGGCGGCGGTTCCACGAGGCGGTCCCCGACGTCCGGGTCGTCGTCGAGGACATGGTCGTCGAGGGGGACCGGGTCGCGGTCCGCACCAGCGTGCACGGCGTGCCCGGGCAGCCGCCGTCGACCATGCTGGAGTTCCTCCGGGTACGCGACGGACGCATCGCCGAACTCTGGGGCCTGTCGGCCCTCCACCGCGAACACTGACCAGCCTCGTCGGGACGGGACCCGGCCGGCTCGGGGCTCACGCCTCGCGGACGCTCGCGGTCCCCCGTAGGTGGCCGGGCGCCTCGATCTCGTCGAGCAGCGCGATCGCGAAGTCCGGGTAGCTGATCCGGCTGGCCGGATCGCCGTGCGCGGCGAACTCGTAGCGGCCGGTGCGGGCGCCGTCGTGGTCGAAGTCGCCGGCGGGCGCCACGTACGACCAGTCGAGGTCGCAGTGTCGCAGCTCGGCGAGGCCCGCCGCGTGGCCGAGGAAGAACGGGCGGTACTCGCTCGGGTAGCCGGGCTCGTCCATCAGGGGCGTGCCGGACGGCCCGGGCAGGACCGGTGCGAGACCGACCACCACCAGGCGGCGTACGCCCGCCTCGGTGAGCCCGGCGGCCAGTGCGCGCGACGACGTGGGGAAGAAGTCCTGCGCTGGCACGGTCAGGTCCGCCGCCGCGCTGATCGCCGCGTCCTGCCCGGCGGCGGCCCGCGCCACGCTGTCCGGGTCGGTGACGTCGCCGGCCACCACCGGCGCGTCGGTCGGGTCGCGGTGCCGGGCGGGGTCGCGTACCACCGCCGTGACCTGGTGGCCGCGCCGCCGCGCCTCGGCCACGGCCCGGCGTCCGGCGCGACCGCCGGCGCCGAAGATCACGATGTTCATGAGAAGACGCCTCTCACCAGGGCCGGAGCCCTGTGCCCGGCCGGTGCGCCGACGGTATCGACGGGCCTGGTTACCTCGGGGATACCGGCTATCGTGAGCCGCATGAGGCAACCGTTGCCCGCCGACATGTTCGACGAGCTGTGCCCGTCCTCGCTCAACCCGATCCGGTTCGGCGACAAGTGGGCGGCGCTCGTCATCCGCTGCCTCGAAGGCGGCCCTCGGCGCTTCTCCGAGCTGCGGGTGCCGCTGCGCCGCGTCACCCCGAAGGTGCTCACCGGCTCGCTGCGCGCCCTGGAACGGGACGGTCTGGTGACCCGCACCGTCCACCCCGGACGCGCCGTCGAGTACGAGCTGACGCCGGTGGGCCGCAGCATGCTCGAACCGATCGCGGTGGCGTGCGCCTGGACCGAGCGGCACTGGAACGAGCTGCTCGACGCCCGCGAGTCGTACGACGCCGCGGCGCCTCCCGACCGGCGGGCCCGGCCGGCGTGACGATTGCGACTGTCGACCGGGCCGACTAGCGTCAGCGTTCGTGAACACCGGACCGGCCCGAGGCCATGCACGGATTGGTGATCCGGTGGAGGTCTGACCGCGCCACGGGTGCGCCACGGGCACCCGCCAGGTCGGGCCCGCGGACCTCCCCGCCGCTCGCGCACCGATGGTTCCCATTCGTGTCGAGCACCGTGAGGTCAACCGCATGACCGTTTCGTTCAACCACACCATCGTCGCCGCCCGGGACCGCCACGCGTCGGCCCGGTTCTTCCGGGAGCTGCTGGAGCTGCCGGAGGCGCCGTCCTGGGGTCCGTTCACCAACGTGCAGCTCTCCGACGGCGTCCTGCTCCAGTTCGCCGAGCCGCCGGTGGAGATCCAGATGCAGCACTACGCGTTCCTGATCGACGACGACCTGTTCGATCGGGCGTACCAGCGGCTGTGCGACCAGGGCGTCGAGCACTGGGCCGATCCGCAGATGCGTCGACCCGGTGAGATCAACAACGAGCACGGCGGCCGGGGCGTCTACTTCAAGGACCCCGGGGGCCACGCCATCGAGCTGATCACCCGCCCGTACCTGTAGTTCGGACGGGTGCCGGCCGGGCGCCGAAACCGGTGTCCGGCCGGCACGTCAGCCCGTCGGGCCGCAACCCGGCCAGCCGATCGCCCGGCTCTGTGGGACGCTGACGGGGTGGCTCGACAGTCGACGGCATGGTCCCGGATGTCCGCGCGGCAGCGTCGCGTGGTCGGGGTCGCGCTGGGCCTGGCGGTCTGCGGCGTCGTGCTCGCGCTGGCGGTCGATCCGGCACTCGGGGCGATGGTCATCTCAGCGGCGTCGCTGGTCGCCATCTTCACCGTGGTGTTCACCCCGCCGGCCTGAGACGGCGTCCACGTCGTCAGCGTGCCGACTCGACATACGCGGCCAGGTTGGCCAGCGAGGACGCGATGCCCTCCTCGTGCACCGCCTGGTCGATGCCGGGTGGCACGCCGGTCGCGGTGACGGTCACCTCGGTCGCGTCGCCGGCCGCGGCCAGGTGCCAGGTCAGGGTCATGATCCCCGCGTACGCCGGGTCGTCGGCCTCGAACACCGCGGTCTGCACCACCCGCTCCGACCGGACCAGGTCGGCGAACCCGACGTCGACGACGTCCGTCGCGTCCGACGTCTTGCCCGGGTTGCCGGTGGGGTCGAGGTAGGTGAGCGCCATCCGGAAGCCGCCACCGGGGCGGGGATCCCACCGCTCGATCCGCCCGCGCATGCCGTCCGGCGGCAACCACGCCTCCAGCGCGTCCCGGCGCAGAAGCGCGTCGTAGACCGTCGCCGGCGCCGCGGCTATCGTCCTGCTGGCCCGATCGATCCTGCTCACCACTCGAGTCTAGGAGCCGGTCGAGTGGAGGATGGTCGGGTGAGATTTCCGCTCTCGACGCCGCCCGCCATTCCCGCCGGCACCCTGGCGTCCGGTCCGCAGCCGACGCTCGCCGTCGGCGACAGCCTCGTCCTGCGGCCGTGGCAGGCGTCCGACGCGTCGACGTTCCTCGCCGCCTACCAGGATCCCGAGATCCGCCGCTGGCACACCCGCCGACCCGACTCCGAGGACCAGGTCCGCGAGTGGTTCGCGTACTACCGCCAGGCGTGGCGCCAGGAGACGGCGGCGAGCTGGGCGATGACGTACGGCGGCGGTGAGCCGCTCGGGCGCATGGTCCTGGGCGCCATGGACCTCGGCGACGGGGTGGCGGTGTGCGCGTACTGGGTGGTGCCGGCTGCTCGCGGCGCGGGCGTGGCCTCCCGGTCGCTGCGGGCGGTGAGTGACTGGGCGCTCGGCGCCGGCTTCCACCGTCTCGAACTCGACCACTCGACCCGCAACCAGGCGTCCTGCCGGGTCGCCGTCAAGGCCGGGTTCCGGGCCGAGGGCACCAGGCGCAACGCCGCCGTGCACCCGGACGGACGGCACGACATGCACCTGCACGCCCGCGTCAGCGGCGACGACTGACCGGGTGCTGCTCTGCTCGCCGGGGCGGACGACAGCCTGCGGTGGCGTCTGGTGGCCGAGGTAAGAGCGGCCATATGTGATGATCGACGCGGGGGCGTCGGTGGGAGGACAGATGACCGAGTCACAGCGCGGCACCGCGCCACGGACGTCGTTCTGGCAGTCGATGGCGGGGATACTCACCGCCGTCGCCGGCCTGGTCACCGCGCTCGTCGGCGTCGCGGCATTCGTCTACCAGGTCACCGGTGGCGGCCCCACCGCCGCTCCGGCGACGCGGTCGCCCACTCCGTCGGCTTCGCCCCGGGCGGCAGGCGCGGAGACGTCCCCACCGCAGGCCGCCACCCCGGAGAGTGCCGGGGCCGGCCCCTTCGAACTGCTCTTCAACAACAACGGCGTCGATCTCGACGCCGACCCGCCCAGGGTGGCCACCGGGCCGGACCCCGAGATCGACATTTACGACGGGGGTGGCTCGATCCAGAGCTTTCCCATCTGGGCCGGCCTGGCCAGGTGGAGTCGCGCCGGCTCACCGACCCGAGAGGACTGCGTCTCCCTGCTCAACGGCTTTGCGACGATCGACTCCACCTACCGCAAGGGCAGCCGATACTGCGTGCACACGCGGGAGGACGTCCACGTCGCGTTCGTCGAGTTCGTCGCTCCGATCGAGGCCGGCTGGAAGATCCGGGTGACGGTCTGGCCGGGCACGGCGGACTGACCTCCGTGACTGGCCTCCCACGAGGCGCGGGACTCGGTGGCCGCGAATGAGAGAGTGACGGCGTGCGGGTGGGGATCCTCGGGCCGCTGGAGGTCCGCGACGGCGAACAGGCCGTCGACGTCGCCGGTGCCCGGCTGCGGGCGCTGCTGATCCGTCTCGCCCTGGACCCGGGCCGTCCGGTGAGCGTGCCGGCGCTGGCCGAGGCGCTCTGGGCGGACGCGCCGCCCGCCGACACCGCGAACGCCGTGCAGACGCTGGTGTCCCGGCTGCGCCGCGCGGTGCCCGGGCTCGGGGTACGCAGCGGCCCGACCGGGTACCGGCTCGACCTGGCCCCGGACGACGTGGACGCGGAGCGGTTCGCGCGGCTGGCCCGCCAGGGGCGGGAGGCGCTGCGCGACGGCGACCCGCAGCGGGCGCTCGGGTCACTGCGGGACGCGCTGGCGCTGTGGCGCGGTCCCGCGCTGGCCGAGGTCGCCGACGCCTCGTACGCGGACGCCGCCGTGGCGCGCCTGACGGAGCTGCGGCTCACCGCCCAGGAGGACCGGATCGAGGCGGAGCTGCGGATCGGCCGGCCGGAGCTGCTGGTGGCCGAGTTGGACGAGCTGACCGCCGCGCACCCGCTGCGGGAGCGACTGGCCGCGCTGCGCCTGCGGGCGTTGGCCGCCGCCGGTCGGCCCGCCGAGGCGCTGGCCGCGTACGAGCGGATCCGGCAGCGGCTCGCCGAGGAGCTGGGGGTGGACCCCTCGCCCGAGCTGCGGGCCGCGCACCTGGCGTTGGTGCGGGGCGAGGCGGCCCCACCACCGGCGCCCGCCGGGCGGCGGGGGAACCTGCGCGCCGCGCTCACCACCTTCGTCGGGCGGGACGACGACCTGCTTCGGCTCACCGGGCTGCTCGCCGGCAACCGGCTGGTCACGCTGCTCGGGCCGGGCGGCGCCGGCAAGACCCGGCTGGCGAGTGTGGCGGCCGGCCGGCTGGCGGACGGCGTACCGGGTGGGGCCTGGCTGGTCGAGCTGGCCCCGATCACCGACCCGGCGGACGTGCCCCGCGCCGTGCTCGACACGCTCGGTCGCCGGGAGCGGGCGCTGGAACCGGCCCGGACGCCGATCCGCGACACGCTCGGCCGGCTGGTCGACGCGCTCGCCGCCGACGAGACGTTGATCGTGCTGGACAACTGCGAGCACGTCGTCGAGGCCGCCGCCCGGCTCGCCGAGGAGCTGCTCGGCCGCTGCCCGGGGCTGCGTGTGCTGGCCACGTCCCGCGAGCCGCTCGGCATCGTCGGCGAGGCGCTTGATCCCGTACCGCCGCTGCGCCTGCCGCCGGCGGACGTGTCGCCGGCCGACGCGGTCGCGTACCCCTCGGTGCAGTTGCTGCGCGACCGGGCCGGGGCCGTGCGGGCCGGGTTCGCGGTGACCGACGACAACGTCGCCGACGTGGTGGAGATCTGCCGCCGCCTGGACGGCCTGCCGCTCGCCATCGAACTGGCCGCGGCGCGGCTGCGGACGCTGTCGCCGGGGCAGGTCGCGGCCGGCCTGGACGACCGGTTCCGGCTGCTGACCGGCGGCAGCCGGACCGCGCTGCCCCGGCACCGGACGCTGCGCGCGGTGGTGGACTGGAGCTGGGGTCTGCTCACCGGCGACGAGCGCCGGCTCGCCGAACGGCTCGCCGTGTTCCCGGCCTCGGTCACCGCCGAGTCGGCGGCCGGCGTCGCCGGCCCGGCCGCCGCCGCGCTGCTCGACGCGCTCGTCGACAAGTCGCTGCTCCAGGTGGTCGGCGACGGGCGGTTCCGGATGCTGGAGACCATCCGGGAGTACGGGCTGGAGCGGCTCGTCGCGGCCGGTGGCGCCGCCGAGGCGCGGGCCGCGCACGCCGCGTACTTCCGGGACCTGGTGGTGGTCGCGGAGCCGCACCTGCGCACCGCCGGCCAGCTCCCCTGGCTGCGGCTGCTGGCCGCGGAGCGGGAGAACATCGTCGGCGCGCTGCACTTCGCCTGCGACGCCGGGGACGCGGACACCGCGCTGCGGATCGGCGCCGGGCTGGCGTTGCCGCTGATCATCTGGGGTGACGACGGCGGGATCGGCGGCGACGTGCTGGCCCGCGCGCTCGCGCTGCCCGGCCCGGCGCCGGCGGCGGAGCGGGCCGTGGTGCTCGCCATCCGCATGATCACCGAGATGTTCCACAGCGCCCGCGAGCCCACGCCGGAGCGGATCGCGGAGCTGACCGACGCGGTCCGCGCGGCGCAGGGGACCGGGCACCCGCTGGTGGCGCTGCTCGAACCGGCCCTGTCGATGTTCACCGACGACACCGCCGCCGGGATCGCGGCGGTGGACCGCGCCCGCGGGCACCCCGACCCGTGGACCGACGGCACGCTGCTCACCATGCGCGGCCAGATCCGGGAGAACGACGGCGACGCCGAGGGGATGCTGCGCGACCTGACCGGGGCGGTCGCGGAGCTGCGGGTGGTCGGCGAACGGTGGAGCCTGTCGATGGTGCTGAGCCAGTACGCCGACGCGCTCACCAAGCGCGGTGACTTCCCGGCGGCCACGGCCGCGCTGGAGGAGTCGGCGCGGCTGGTCCGCGAGCTGAACCCGAGCGCCGAGCCGGGCTTCCAGTTGATCTGGCTGGCGGCCATCCGGGCCCGGTCCGGGGACGTGGCCGGCGCCAAGGCGGAACTGCGCCGGTTCGTGGCCGAGCGGGTGGGCGACCGGGAGGGCCGGGACGCCGCGTTCGCGCTGATGATGCTCGGCGACATCGCCCGGATCGAGGGTTCGCTCGACGAGGCGGCGGAGTGTTTCGCGGAGGCGATGCGCCGCCAGGACGAGGCGCCGCTCGTCGCGCCGCAGTTCCGCGGGCTGCTGTTGGCCGCGATGGCGAACCTCGCGCTCGCCCGGGGCGACGTGCCGGGTGCGCGTCGCTGCCTGTCCGAGGCCGCCGCCCGAGGGCTCGCCGCCCGGGACATGCCGGTGATCGCGATCATCGCGGTCGGCTGGGTGGCGGTCGCCGCGGCGGAGGGCCGGTACGAGCGGGCCGCCGAACTGCTCGGCACGTCCGACTCGCTGCGCGGCTGGCCGGACCGGTCCAACCCGGACGCGCAGCGGCTCGCCGAGCGGCTGCGCGCCGAGCTGGGCGACGACGGGTACGCCGTCGCGTACGCCCGGGGGCACGGCCTGAGCCGGGCCGCCGCCCTGGCGTCCGTGAGCGGCGACCCGGCCCGGACGGCCTGAGTCGGGCCGCCGCCCCTGGCGAGCGGCGACCCGGCCCGGTGAGACGGCCGCCGCCCCGGCGTTCGCGGGGCGGCGGCCCGACTCGGTGCGGCCGGTCAGGCGCGGCGCCGGTAGGCCCGCACGGCCAGCGGCGCGCAGACCGCGATGATCGCCACGGTCCAGATCAGTGACCGGGTCACCGGTCCGGCGACCGGCCCGCCGAGGATCAGGCCCCGCGCCGCGGTCATCACGTCGGCCACCGGGTTCACGCCGACCCACCACTGCAACCAGCCGGGCATCGTGTCGGTGGGCGCCATCATGTTGGTGCCGAAGGTCAGCGGGAACATCACCAGGAACGCGGTGCCCTGCACCGCGCTCGGGCTACGCATCAGCACGCCGAGCAGCACCCCGACCCAGCTCACCGCGAACGCGAACGCGATGGTCAGCAGGCACGCCGCCAGCGTGGACAGCGGATCGGTGCCGATTCGGAAGCCGATGGCGTAGCCGAACGTGAACAGCACCACGATCGAGACCACGAACCGCACCAGGTCGCCGACCACGGAGCCGACAAGCGGCGCGGACCGGGCGATCGGCAGGCTGCGGAACCTGTCGAAGACGCCCTTCTCGATGTCGGTGTTGAGGCTGACGCCGGTCGCGACGGACGCGAACAGCACGGTCTGCACCATGATCGCCGGGAGCAGGAACTCCAGGTACTCGTGCTGCGAGCCGGAGATCGCGCCGCCCAGCAGGTAGACGAAGATCAGCACGAAGACGATCGGTTGGAGCGTCACGTCGAGGAGCTGCTCCGGCGTGCGGAGCGTCTTGATCAGGCTGCGGCCGGCGAGCGCGAGGCTGTGCCGGACCAGCCCGAACGGGCGGGCGCCGGGCCGGGGCGTACGGGTCCGGGGCGGCGTCGCCGCCGGGTGCGTGGTCGTGGTCATGCCGCCACCTCCGTGGGCTGTTCGGCGCCGTGGCCGGTCAACGTGAAGAACACCTCGTCCAGGCTGGGCAGCCGGAGCGCCAGCTCGACCACCCCGATGCCGGCGTCGTCGAGCCGGCGCACGACCGCGGTGAACGCCGCGTCGCCCTCCACCGGCACGGTGAGCAGGCCGGGCCGGGGGAGTTCGGGTTCGGCGCCGGTGGCGGCGCGCAGGATGTCGGCGACCTCGCCGATCCGCTCCGGCTCGGTCGGCCGGACCACGATGGTCTGGCTGCCGGCGATGCGCTTCAGCTCGGCCGGCGTGCCGTGGGCGATCACCCGACCGTGGTCGATCACCGAGATCTCGTCGGCCAGCGCGTCCGCCTCGTCCAGGTACTGCGTGGTGAGCAGCACCGTCGAGCCGTCGTCGACGAGCGAGCGGACCACCCCCCACATCTCCTCGCGCTTGGCCGGGTCCAGGCCGGTCGTCGGCTCGTCCAGGTAGATCACCTCCGGCCGGCCGACCAGGCTCGCGGCCAGGTCCAGCCGGCGGCGCATGCCACCGGAGTACGTCTTGGCCGGCCGTCCGGCGGCGGCGGTCAGGTCGAACCAGGCGAGCAGTTCGGCCGCCCGCGCCCGGGCGTCGCGCCGGCTCAGGTCCAGCAGCCGACCGATCAGCACCAGGTTCTGCGTACCGGTCAGGTCCTCGTCGACCGACGCGTACTGCCCGGTCAGGCCGATCAGCCGGCGGACCCGGGCGGCGTCGGCGACCACGTCGTGACCGCCTACGGTGGCCCGCCCCCCGTCCGGGCGCAGCAGGGTGGCGAGAATGCGTACCGCGGTGGTCTTGCCGGCGCCGTTCGGCCCCAGCACCCCCAGCACGGTCCCCCGTCGTGCGGCGAGGTCGATCCCGGCCAGCGCGGTCGTCGAACCGAACCGCTTGACCAGGCCCTCCGCCTCGAATGCGTAACTCATGGCACCGACCATGGCGGGCGCCGCTGGCAGCGCGCGCACACGACGCTGACACCGGTACGCACACCGCGTCGCCGACCGACAGGAGGTGCTCGCTCGCCGCGCCCGCCGACCACCTGGACCGGTGAACGGCCGACCCGGATGGCGGTGGCCGGGTGCGTCGCCCGGCCCGACTGGGCATACTCGCCGGATGTCCGATCAGTCCCGGCGCCCGGCGGCGTCGCCGATGCTGGCCGCGCTGCGCGACGGCACAGGCGACCACCACGCCGCGGTGGAACGGCGACTCGGCCTGCCCGACCGGATCCGCTCCCGAGGTGATCTGGCCGCCGCGCTGGCCGGGCTGCTCGCCGCCTGGTCGCCGCTGGAGCGGGACCTCGCCGCCGCCGACTGGTCCGGGCTCCCGCTCGACCCCCGGCTGGGCGGGGCCACCGCGTTGCTCCGCGCCGACCTGGCCGCCCTCGGTGTCGCGCCCGACCGGCCGGTCGCCGGCTCGTCGGGCCTCCGCTTCGACACCCTCGCCCGGGCGGTCGGCGGCCGGTACGTCCTGCTCGGCAGCGCCCTGGGCGGCAGCGTCATCGCGCCGGAGGTGGAGCGCCGGCTGGGGCTGGCCGAGGGGGAGGCGACCCGGTTCTTCCGCCGCAGCGGGGGCTCGCCGGGGCGCGACTGGCGGGACTTCCGGCGCGCGCTGGCCGGGCGGGAGTGGGCGGCAGCGGAGCTGCGGGCCGCCGCCGAGGCGGCCCGGCGGACCTTCGACGTCGTGGGCGACGCCGCTCGCGCGGCCTGAGCCTCAGGGGCGGTCCAGGCGCTCGGCGTACGCGTCGCGCAGCGCCGCCCAGTCGAATTCCTTCGCCTCCGCTCCGCGGATCGGGCCGACCGGGTCGCCGTCGAGCAGGTGCCCGGCGACGTCCAGGCAGAGGTGCCAGCCGGCGGCCACCATCGGGGCCAGGTCGGGCCGGTCGACGCGGTGCCGCACCGTGAGCGTGGTGCCGGCGTCGGTCGGGGTCAGCTCCCAGCGGAGCAGGGCGGTGCCCCAGGTGTACTCCAGCACGCGCGGGCGGTCCGCGCGCAGGATCGTGGCCGGCGTCGGGTGCGCCCGGTCGCCGTCGACCGTGCGGAGTGTGGTCTCGCCGGGGCTGCCCAGGTCGCGGTCGGCCAGGAACGGGGCCCACTCGGCGAGCTGCGCCGGGTCGGTCAGCGCGGTCCAGACCCGCTCGGGCGGGTGCCGCAGGCCGCGGACGAGGACCAGGTCCCACCGGTCGTCGACCGGGACCCGGTCGACGTCGGCGAGCGGGCCGGGGCGGAAGCTGTCACGCTGCATCGTCACTCCTGACGGTCGAGATGGCGCTCCAGGGCGTCGAGGTGTTCGGTCCACATCAGCCGGTACGGCCCGAGCCAGTCGTCCATCGCCCGCAGCGGCCCGGTGTCGACCCGGTAGATCCGCCGTTGGGCCGCGCTGCGGCAGGTGACCAGGCCCGCCTCGCGCAGCACCCGGAGGTGTTTGGAGACGGTCGGCTGGCTCATGCCCAGCGCGTCCACCAGGTCGCCGACGCTGCTCTCCGCCCGGCGCAGCCGGTCGAGGATGCGGCGGCGGGCGGGCTCGGCCAGTACGGCGAAGGCGTCCACGGGCACCCGTTCAATATGCCACACCGGTTATATGTCTGTGGGGGCATAGAGGGTGTCCCTATGCTCGGGGCATGGAACTGCGGATCTTCACCGAACCCCAGCAGGGGGCCAGCTACGACCAGCTGCTCGCCGTGGCCCGCCGCGCGGAGGAGACCGGCTTCGCCGCGTTCTTCCGCTCCGACCACTACCTGAAAATGGGCTCGGTGAGCGGCGATCCCGGACCGACCGACGCCTGGACCACACTCGCCGGCCTGGCCCGGGACACCACCCGGATCCGGCTCGGCACGCTGATGAGCGCCGCCACGTTCCGGCTGCCCGGCCCGCTCGCCATCACCGTGGCGCAGGTCGACCAGATGAGCGGCGGCCGGGTCGAGCTGGGCATCGGCGCCGGCTGGTACGCCGAGGAGCACGCCGCGTACGGCATCCCGTTCCCGCCGGTGGGCGAGCGGTTCGACCGACTGGAGGAGCAACTCGCGGTCATCACCGGACTCTGGTCCACCCCGGCCGGTGCCACGTTCGACTTCCCCGGCACGTACTACCCGGTCACCGACTCGCCGGCGCTGCCCAAGCCGGTGCAGCGGCCCCGCCCGCCGGTCCTGCTCGGCGGTCGCGGCCCGAAGCGCACGCCCGGCCTGGCCGCCCGGTACGCCGACGAGTTCAACATGCCGTTCGCCTCGGTCGACGACACGACGGCCCAGTTCCGACGGGTGCGGGACGCCTGCGCCGAGATCGACCGGGACCCGGCCACGATGACCTGGTCCAACGCGCTGGTGCTCTGCTGCGGCCGGAACGACGCCGAGGTGGCCCGGCGCGCCGAGGCGATCGGCCGGGAGCCCGCCGAACTGCGTGCGAACGGCGCCGCGGGCACGCCCGCCGAGGTGGTCGACACGCTCGGCCGGTACGCCGAGGCGGGCAGCAGCCGGATCTACCTCCAGGTGCTCGACCTGGCCGACCTGGACCACCTGGAGCTGGTCGCCGCCGAGGTGATGCCGCAGCTCTGAGCACGGAACCGCGACCAGGGCCGGGGGCGGTCAGCCCGCCGGCGCCCGCCGGATCGTGTCGAGCCGGCCGTCGCGGTCGCTGTCCAGGTACGTCAGGTCCGGGACACCGTCGCCGTCCAGGTCGACCTGCACCACGTCGGCCACGCCGTCGCCGTCCAGGTCGGTGACCACCTCGACGGAGCCGTCCAGATGCCGGGTCACGATCGACCGGCCCGGCCCCTCGCGTGGCGGCGGCCCCGGGTGGGGCACCGGGTCCGGCTCGGGTTCCGGCGTCGGCACCGGCGCGGTCAGGTCCGGACCGGCCTCGGTCAGGTCGGGGCCGACGCCGGTCGGGTCGATCTCCTCCTCCGACGGGTACACGTCGCCGCGGAGGCTCGGGTCGCGGTAGCTGCTCATCCGTCCAGGATTCCCGCTGCGACCCCGAAGCAACCCTGCCCGCGCCGGATGGCGGATGATGCAGCGCATGACCGACACCAACTGGGCCGGCAACGTCCGCTGGTCGGCCCGGACCCGGCACCGGCCGACCTCCCTCGACGAACTGCGCCGGCTGGTCGCCGGGGCGGACCGGGTCCGGGCCGTCGGCACCGGCCACTCGTTCAACCGGCTCGGCGACACCACGGGTGTCCAGGTCGCGCTGGACGGGTTGCCGCCCACCGTCGCGCTCGACCCCGACCGCGGCACCGTCAAGGTCGCCGCCGGCCTGCGCCACGGCGACCTGGCCACCACCCTGCACGCCCAGGGGTACGCGCTGGCGAACCTCGCCTCGCTGCCGCACATTTCGGTGGCCGGCGCCACCGCCACCGCCACCCACGGCTCCGGCGTCGCCAACCGCAACCTGGCCGCCGCCGTCGCCGGATTGGAACTGGTCACCGCCGACGGCGACCTGCTCACCGTCGACCGGACCGACAGCCGGTTCGCCGGCCTGGTGGTCAACCTCGGCGCGCTGGGCGTGGTCACCCGGCTCACGCTCGACGTGGTCCCCACGTTCACGGTGCGGCAGTACGTCCGGCTCGGCCTGCCCCGCGCCGCGCTCGACGAGGCGCTGGACGCCGCGTACAGCGTCAGCGTCTTCACCGGCTGGCGGTCGGCGCGCTTCGACCAGGTGTGGATCAAGCAGCTTGCCGACCAGGCGCCGCCGCCGGCCGACTGGCTGGACACGGCGGCGGCCGAGACGCCGCAGCACCCGGTGCCCGGCATGTCACCCGAGCACTGCACCGCCCAGTTCGGCGAGCCCGGGCCGTGGCACGAGCGGCTGCCGCACTTCCGGCTCGGCTTCACCCCGAGCAGCGGCGACGAGTTGCAGTCCGAGTGGCACGTGGCCCGCGCCGACGCGGCGGCGGCGCTCGCCGCGCTCGACCCGGTCGCCGAGCGGATCGCCGCCGTGCTCCAGATCTGCGAGCTGCGTACGGTGGCCGCCGACGAGCTGTGGCTGAGCCCGAACTTCCGCCGGGACACGCTGGCGCTGCACTTCACCTGGATCGGCGACCCGGCGGCGGTCGCGCCGGTGCTGGCCGAGGTGGAGCAGCGGCTCGCCCCGCTCGCGCCGCGCCCGCACTGGGGCAAGCTGTTCGACCGGGACCCGGCCGCCGCGTACCCCCGGCACGCCGACTTCGTCGCGCTGCTGCGCGAATTCGACCCGGCCGGGAAGTTCCGCACCGCGGAGCTGGACCGCTACTTCCCCCGCGACTGAGTTCAGCGACCGGTGGAGGTCTGCCGACGCAGGCTGCCGCGCTGCACCGCGCGGCTGATGTCGCTGGGCGAGACGATCCCGACCAACTGGTCGTCGATCACCACCAGCGCCCGGCCGTCGGTGCACTCGTTGAGCCGGGGGAGCAGGTCGGTGAGCTGTTCCTCCGGGCGGGCGAGCACCAGCTCGTCGGCCCGGCAGGACACCTCGGCCAGCGTGGTGGACGCGCGGCGGTCCGGCGCGGTGCCGCGTACCCGGTCGAGGGTGACCAGACCGACCGGCCGGCCGTCGACGGTCAGCGGCAGCGCCGAGTGCCGGTACGCGAACAGGTAGTGGTCGACGAAGTCGGCCACGGTCAGGTCACCGGACGCGGTCTGCGGCTGCGGCGTCATGACGTCGCCGACCCGGACGCCGCGCAGCGCGTCACCGACGCGCGCCTGCCGCTCCTCCTGCCCGGCCGCGCCGATCAGGAACCAACCGATCAGCGCCAGCCAGAGCCCACCGAACCCGGCGCCGCTGAGGAACCGCCACAGCCCGAGCCCGATCAGCACGATGCCCAGCACCCGGCCGGCGCCGGCGGCCACCACCGAGGCCCGGGTCCGGTCGCCGGTGGCCTTCCACACCGCCGCCCGCAGCAGCCGGCCACCGTCCAGCGGCGCGGCCGGCAGCACGTTGAAGAGCGCCAGCAGCACGTTGATGCCGGCCAGCCAGGAGAGCGCGCCGAGCAGCAGACCGTGCCCGCCGGCCACCGCGACGGCCACCGCGATCGCGCCGAACACCACACCGATGATCAGGCTGACCAGCGGCCCGACGCCGGCGATCCGCAGCTCGGCGCCGGGATCCTTCGCCTCGCCCTTCAGCTCGGCGACGCCGCCGAAGAGCCAGAGCGTG
Source organism: Micromonospora sp. DT227 (assembly GCF_049841835.1). Classification (NCBI taxonomy): domain Bacteria; kingdom Bacillati; phylum Actinomycetota; class Actinomycetes; order Micromonosporales; family Micromonosporaceae; genus Micromonospora; species Micromonospora sp. DT227. Next base: position 169,340 of record NZ_JBNCLA010000005.1, read on the forward strand.
ATGCCCTCGACCTCGATGCCGTTGCGCTTGGCCACCACCGCGTGCGACACCTCGTGGGCGAGCAGCCCGAGGAAGAAGACCACCGCGGCGGCCAGGCCGGCCGCGACGTAGGCGATCGTGGAGTGACCGGGGTACGAGCGCGGGAACAGGCTGGCCGACAGCGTCCAGGCGATCAGCACGAAGATGACCAGGACACTCCAGTTGACGCCGACGGGTACGCCCGCGATCCGACCGAGCCGGAAACTCGCCCTCATCGTTCAGTGATACCCGCCTCGCAGACCCCCACACCAGTCCCGAATGGCCCAGCGCGTCGCACTCGTCACGAAGCGGGCACCCGCGATGCTGAGTGCATGACGCGGCGTACCAGCATCAGCCGGCTCGACGACGGCTACGCGGTGACCGACGAGGACGTGGAGCGGGCGCGTCGCCGCCTGGCCGCGCAACCGTCGATCACGAATGAGCAGCACGACCGGAACATGCGGTGGCTGCGCCAGTTCGGCGACGAGCCCGCCTCGGCCGAGGCGATCGAACGAGCAGAGGATGCTGCCGACGTCTCGGCGGCCCGCGACGTCCTCGCCCGGATCGACGCCGGCGACACCCCCCGTCCCGCTCAGTGAACTGCGTGAGGAGTTGGGCCCGTGAGCGTGCCGTTCGCGGTGGGAGCTGGCCGGGTCGACGGTGAAGGCCAGGTGCGTGTTCGTACCGACCGTGCCGCCGTCGACCAGCCAGAAGTACGGCTTCACCCCGGCCACCTGATGACCGCTACCCGGCCCGGTTGCGGCGGGGCGCCTCACTGACCACGGTCGGGGAGAACTCGTTGGCCGCCTCGACCGCCCACTCCAGCGCGTGGTCGGCCTCCTCCTCCCAGCCCGGTTCGCCGCCGACGAAGTGCGACCGGCCCGGGAACTCCCGGTAGCCGGTGATCGCGGTGGAACCGCGGTAGAGGTTGGCGAGACTGCTGGCCAGCGACGGCGGGATCACGTGGTCCTCGCCACCGGCGGTGATCAGCAGCGGTGCCCGGTCGCCGCGCTTCTTGTCGATCTCGGTGGCCGAGTCCGGGTCCAGGTTGGCGAACGAGCCCTCGAACAGCACGTGCCCGGCGCCGGGTACGGCGTACCGCTGCCAGGCGGCGTCGGACTCCGCGCGGGTGAGCGTGTTGCCGAAGGCGTACCGGAAGTCCTCGGCGGTGAACGGGACCGCGCGGTGCCGGTTGGCCGGATTGTGCAGGATGGAGAACCCGGAGCGCAACGTGCTCAGCGGCAGCTTGAGCACGCCCTTGACCGGCGCGGGGTGTACGCCGACGACGGCGGCGCCGAGCCGGCGGTCCAGCAGCAGTTGGGCGATCAGACCGCCGAACGAGTGCCCCATGATGATCGGCGGTCGGGGCAGCTCCCGGATGATCGTCGCGTAGTGGTCGACGATGGTGGCGATCCGCTGGCCGGCGATCGGCGTGGGGTCGGCCCGCAGGTCCTCGACCTCGCGGTCCATCCCGGGCCAGGCCGGGGTGAGCACCCGGAAGCCGCGCGCCGTGTAGCGGTCGGCCCAGCGCTCCCAGCTTCGCGACGTCATCCAGAGCCCGTGGATGAGCACGATCGTGTCGACGCGTCCGGTCGGTACGCCCATGTCGCGGGTTACCCGGCCCGGCGTCCCTCACTCCCGACGCGGCTCGTTAAGAGGGGGCCCCTTCTATACCGGAGGCGTTAACAGGGGGCCCCTGCTTACACCTGACAAATGTCACGGGCGAGAGGTGACGGGTGCTCCCGGGACCCGAGGGTCGCGGGCCGGAGCATCATGGGCATGACCGACACCGCACCGGCAGTGGAACTCGCCGGACTCACCAAGACCTACGGCCCGGTGACCGCCGTGGACGGGCTCAGCCTGCGGATCACACCCGGTGAGGTGGTGGCCTTCCTCGGCCCCAACGGCGCCGGCAAGACCACCACCGTGGACATGCTGCTCGGGCTGGCCCGACCGGACGCCGGCACGGTCCGGCTCTTCGGCGGCAGCCCGACCGACGCCGTCCGGCACGGCCGGGTCGCCGCCGTGATGCAGACCGGCGGGCTGCTCAAGGACCTCACCGTCGCCGAGACGGTACGGATGACCGCGCACTTCTACGGCCACACCCGGCCGGTGGCCGAGGTGCTGGAGCGCGCCGGCATCGCCGAGATCGCCGACCGGCCGGTGGGCAAGTGCTCCGGCGGCCAGCAGCAGCGGCTGCGGTTCGCCCTGGCATTGCTGCCCGACCCGGACCTGATGGTGCTGGACGAGCCGACCACCGGCATGGACGTCGAGGGCCGGCGCGACTTCTGGCAGGCGATCCGGGCCGACGCCCGCTCCGGCCGGACCGTCCTGTTCGCCACCCACTACCTGGACGAGGCCGACGCGTACGCGGACCGGATCGTGCTGGTCCGGGCCGGTCGGGTGGTCGCCGACGGCACCACCGCCGAGATCAAGAACCTGGCCGCCGGCCGGGTGGTCCGGGCCACGCTGCCCGGCGCCGACCAGGCCGCGCTCGCCGCGCTGCCCGGCGTCCGCTCCGTCGAGGTACGCGGCGACGCGATCCTGGTGCACAGCGAGGACTCCGACGTCGTCGCCCGGCACCTGCTGACCCGCACCGACGCCCGGGACCTGGAGATCACCTCACGCAACCTCGAGGACGCGTTCCTCGCCCTGACCGCCGCCTGACCGACCTGCCCGGGAGCCTCGCATGACCGCCACCACCTCACCCGACACCACCACCGGCCCGCGCCGGGCCGACCGCCGGCCGCCCGCCCTGGGTGGCTTCTCCGCCGCCGTGCTCGCCATCGAGATCCGCCGGGTCCTGCGCAACCGTCGCACGCTGATGTTCATCCTGGTCATGCCGGCGGTCTTCTTCCTCCTGTTCGGACTGCCGTCGCGCGGCGAGAAGCTCGACAACGGCCTGCCGGTCACCGGCTGGATCATGATCAGCCTGGCCGTGTACGCGGCCATGGTGGCCACCACCAGCGCCGGCGCGGCCGTCGCCACCGAGCGTGCGCTGGGCTGGAGCCGGCAGTTGCGGCTCACGCCGCTGCGCCCGGCCGCGTACGTGGCGACGAAGGTGGCCACCGCGATGGTGCTCGGGCTGCTCGGCGTGCTCGTCGAGTTCGGCGTCGGCGCCGCCTCCGGGGTGCGGTTGCCGGCCCACGTGTGGCTGGAGTCCGGCCTGACCGCGTGGATCGGCTCGCTGGTCTTCGCCGCGTTCGGCCTGTTCGTCGGCTACCTCGCCCCGGCCGAGAACGTCATGCAGTTCATGGGCCCGGCGCTGGCCATCCTGGCCATGCTGGGTGGTCTGTTCGTTCCGCTCGATCTGCTGCCCGACGTGATGCGGCAGATCGCCAAGTTCACCCCGGTGTACGGGGTCGGTCAGCTCGCTCGCGCGCCGCTGACCGGCACCGGGGTGGACTGGGCGGCGGTCGGCAACGTGGCCGCCTGGACCGCGTTCTTCGGTCTCGGCGCGGCCCGCCTGTTCCGCCGCGACACCACCCGGGTCTGACCGGGGCGGCGGGCACTAGCGTGGTGGGTGTGACGTCGCCGACCGCCCCGGCCCGGCCGGTGAACCGCCCCCACTGGCGGTTCACCGGCTGGCTGCTGGCGGCGGTCTGGCTGTTCTTCCTCAACATCCCGTTCGTCACCGCTCTGCACCAGCCGGAGCTGTGGCGGCGGCTGCTCGGGCTCGTCTCGGTGATCACGTTCGCCGTGGCGTACGTGCTGATCTTCGAGTGGGGTCGGGCCCGCCGGCAGCAGCACCGCCCGATCCCGGCCGACCGGGCCCGGCTGCTGATCGCGGTGCTGCTCGCGATCGGCCTGGCCGGCATCCCGGGCACCGGTGGCGACTGGCTGACCACACTGGTCTTCGTGGCCGCCGCCGCGGTGTTCCTGCTGCCGTCGGTGGAGGCGCTGGTCGTGGTGGTGCTGGCCGCGGCGACCCCGCCGGTCACGTCGCGCCTGGTGCCCGGCTGGGAGTCGGAGAGCACTGTCGTCTTCGCGGTGCTGCTCGCCTCGTTCGCCATGTTCGGGGTGAGCCGGCTGGCCCAGCGCAACGGCGAACTCCAGGCCGCGCAGGCCGAGATCCGCCGGCTCGCGGTGGCCGAGGAGCGCGCCCGCACCGCCCGGGACCTGCACGACATCCTCGGGCACTCGCTGACCGTGGTGGCGGTGAAGGCCGAGCTTGCCGGCCGGCTGCTGGAGCTGGACCCGGCGCGGGCGGCCGTCGAGATCGCCGACGTGGAGCGGCTGGCCCGGGAGGCGCTGGCCGACGTGCGGGGCACCGTCGGGGCGTACCGCGGGGTGGATCTGGCGTCCGAGGTGGCCGGCGCCCGGTCGGCGCTGGCCGCCGCGGGCGTCGTCGCGGAGCTGCCGGAGACGGTGCCGGAGCTGCCGGCGGACCGGGACGAACTGTTCGGCTGGGCGGTCCGCGAAGGGGTGACGAACGTGGTGCGACACAGCGGCGCGCGGCGCTGCGTGATCCGGGTGGACCCGGCGGCGGTGGAGGTCCGCGACGACGGCCGGGGACCGGCCGGCGAGTCGGCGGGCGCCGGGCACGGGCTGGTCGGGCTGCGGGAGCGGGCGGCCCGGTTGGACGCCACCGTGACGGTGGCCCGGGCGTCCGGCGGGCGCGGTTTCCTGCTCCGGGTCACGGTGCCGGACCCCGACGGAAGGACACCCGGATGACCGCGTCGATCAGACTGCTGCTCGCCGACGACCAGGCGCTGGTCCGGGGCGCGCTGGCCGCGTTGTTGTCGCTGGAACCGGACCTCACCGTGGTGGCGGAGGTGAGCCGCGGTGACGAGGTGGTGCCGGCGGCGCTGCGCACCCACCCGGACGTGGCGCTGCTCGACGTGGAGATGCCCGGCCTGGACGGGGTGGCCGCGACGGTGGCGCTCCGGGAGGCGCTGCCCGGCTGCCAGGTGCTTGTGGTGACCACGTTCGGTCGGCCCGGCTACCTGCGGCGGGCGATGGAGGCGGGCGCCAACGGTTTCGTGGTCAAGGACACCCCGGCCCGCCAGCTCGCCGACGCGGTCCGCCGGGTGCACGCCGGCCTGCGGGTGGTCGACCCGACGCTGGCCGCCGAGACGCTGGCCACCGGCGCGAGCCCGCTCACCGAGCGGGAGACCGAGGTGCTGCGCACGGCCCGGGGCGGCGGCACGGTGGCCGAGCTGGCGGCGACGCTGCACCTGTCCGAGGGCACGGTCCGCAACCACCTCTCGTCGGCCATCGGCAAGACCGGCGCCCGCAACCGCGCCGACGCGGTCCGGGTCGCGGAGGCCAACGGCTGGCTGCTGGGGTAGAAGGCGGGGGCCCCGCTTAACGCATTCGGTAGAGGCGGGGGCCCCGCTTAACACCCGCTTGTTAAGCGGGGCCCCCGCCTAACAAGCGGGCGGCGGGGCGGTCAGGGGAGGCGGTCGACGACCACGAAGCCGGTGCCGGGGGCCAGTTCGGCGAGGAGTTGGCGTTGGGCGGCGCGGGTCAGCCGGATGCAGCCGTTGGTGACGTTCTTGCCGAGCGTGTCGTCGTTGTACCAGGTGTGCAGCCCGATGTGCGCGCCCCGCAGGCCGGTCGGCACCGCGTCGGGGTCGTCGGGGATCGCGCCGAGCGCGAAGATGTCGACGCCGCCGTAGACGTCCTGCGGCGGCGGGGTGCGGCCCAGGATGAACGTGCGGCCGAGCGGGGTGAGCTGTCCGGGCATGCCGAGGCTGACCGGCCAGGTGTGCACCGCGCGCCCGTCCCGCAGCCAGGTGAGCCGGTGCGTGCGGCGTTCCACCACGATCTGGTCGCGCAGCGCGACCGTGGTCCAGCCGCCTTCCGGCAGCCAGGCGACGGTGCGGTTCGCGGAGGGGAGCAGCACCGCGGTCCACCCGGTGCGGCGCTCGACGATCGGCACGGTCAGCGGGACGTCGTTGATCGTCGGCGCGAGGAAGGCCCGGGGGCGGCCGCCGGGCGCGTCGTACGCGGGGATCTTCCGGTCCGGCCGCGCCCCCTCGCGGAGCTGCCGGGTGTCGGCCGGCGTCGGGTCGGCGGGGAAGCCGCGCGGCGCCGGGTCGTAGGTGACCACCGGCAGGTCGGCGGGCGCGGGCGCGGCGGGCGGCACGGACTCCACAGGCGACGGCCGTGGTGACGCCGGCCCGGTCGGGGCCGGTCCGGCGCCGACCGGTCTGGGCGCCGGCGTGCCGGTGAGCGCGTGACCGACCAGCAGCGCGGTGGCCAACAGCAGCGGTACGCCGAGCGCGGCGAACAGCCAGCCGGGGATCCGCCGCCCGGTAACGTGGTCATAATGCACGAAAGTGACTGTAACCGAGACGAAGCCCCCGCGCCGGGAACTGCCGGCACGGGGGCTTCACTCGGGGTACGGGCGAGGTCAGCTCACCTTCGCTCCGACGTGGATGGCGATGGCGTCGTGCGCGTTGACGGTCGCGGCGAACCAACCTGACGAGTCCACGGTGATCACCGGACCGCTGCACGACCCGTTGCTGAACGTGCCGTGGATGACGTCGCAGTAGCGGCCGGCCGGCAGCCCGGTGTAGTAGGACCGCCCGCTCACCGCGGAGTCCTCGTCGTTGATCGTCAGGTAGCCCTTGCCGGCCCGGCTGAACGCGATGTGCTGGTAGCCGTTGTCGTACCAGTTGGCGACCGCGGCGCCCTCGGTGGCGTTGCGGAAGCCGACCATGTTGGCGATGACCGCCCAGCGGTGCTCGCACTCCCAGCCCGAGTAGCAGGTGGTGTTGGTGATCTTGTTGCTGCCGTCCGAGGGCGGGGCCTGGTCCTTGTTGCTGAACGTGAAGCTCGACATCACCGCCGGGGTGCCGTACGGCCAGGCCAGCATGAACGCGTTGGCCAGCGCGTACTCGCCGCGGTCGCGGTAGGTGAGCACGCCGCCGTCGCGCTGGGTGTCGTGGTTGTCGGTGAAGACCACCGCCGAGCCGCCCGGCAGGTAGCCCCAGGACTCGCCGAAGTTCTTCAGGTACGCCAGCCGCTCGTTGTTGAACATCCGGGCCAGGTCCTTGCCGTACCGGAACTCGTGCACGTCGCCGTTGCCGGTGTACTCGGTCGGCTGGACCGGCTCACCCGCGCCGTAGATGACCTCCTGCACGAGGTACGCCGGCCGGGACAGCTTGGCCTTGATCGCGGCGATGTCGGCGGCCGGCATGTGCTTGCTGCCGTCCAGCCGGAACCCGTCCACGCCGAGCGAGAGCAGGTCGTTGAGGTACGTCGCGAGCCGGGTGCGGACGTAGTCCGACTCGGTCTTGAGGTCGGCCAGGTTGACCAGCTCGCAGTTCTGCACCTCGTACCGGTCGTTGTAGTTGGCGATGTCGTTGTTGCCGTTGCGACCGCAGTAGTGGAAGTCCTGCGCCGAGTAGGTGCCCGGGTAGTTGTAGTGGCCGTACGACGTGCCGGCCCAACCGGTGCCGCCGTTCTCCTGGCCGGACATGTGGTTGACCACCGCGTCGACGATCACCTTGACGCCGGCGTTGTGGCAGGTGTTCACCATGGACTGGAACTGGGCGCGGGTGCCCTTGCGGGACTCGATCCGGTAGCTGACCGGCTGGTAGGACACCCACCAGGGGCTGCTGTTGACGTGCTCCTGCGGCGGGGACACCTGGACGTAGCCGTAGCCCTTCGGGCCGAGCGTGCTGGTGCACTCGCTCGCCACCGACGTCCAGTTCCACTCGAAGAGCTGGACGATGACCTTCTTGCTGCCGGGCGTGGCGGCGGCGGCCGGGGGTGCCGCCACCGTGGTCGGGACGAGCAGGCCGGCGGCGAGGCCGAGGACGAGCGCCGCGGCGCGGCGTCGACGTCGTTGCATCAGGACTCCTACGGGACGGGGGATGTGGGGGAGTGGAGCCTGGGGAGGCTTCAGTGCCGGCTTCTTGCAGCCGGTGCTGAAATTTTCCGCAAGGTTACGAGCATGTTGCAAGAAATGTCAACGCATGGGCATCCGTCGTTGCGTGCACCGCTACACGCGCGTCCGACCGGGACGGTTCGAGGAACCGGTCGAGAAATTCGCCACCGGAGGTGATCCGTCCGGCCCGCCGCTCCGTACCTGAGGTGGGAGCAGGGTCGGCCGGTGGGGGCGCCGCCGCGAGACGATCGAGGAGCAGATGGCCCGGGCACAGCAGAACGAGAAGGCGACGACCGTCCGGACCACCACCAGCAGCCGTGGTGTCCGGACCGTGTCGAAGTCCGCGATGGTGGCACTCACCGCCTCCGCACTCGGCCTCGCGTGGGCGGGTGTGGAGCTGGCCGGCGCCGGCGGCGCCATGTACGCGTACGGATTCTTCTTCACCGAGTTCTTCGCCGGGGTGGTCACCCTGGTCTCGCTCAGCCTCACCGTGATGCTGGGGCTGCTCGCCACCGACCGGCTGGTGCTGCTCATCCGGCACCGGGTGCTGCTCCAGTCCGCGCACCGCGCCACCGGCGTGCTCGGCATGGTCGGACTGGTCTTCCACGTCATCACCAAGATCGCGATCGGCCGGGCCGGGCCGACCGACGCGGTGGTGCCGTTCCTCGGCGGCAGCGGCCTCTACGTCGGGCTGGGCACCGTCGCCGCGCTGCTCATGGTGGGCGTGCTCTGGACCGGGCTGATCCGGGTCCGGTTCGCCGGCGTCGGTCCCAAGTGGTTCTGGCGCGCGCTGCACTCGATGGCGTACGTGTCCTGGCCGTTCGCGCTGTTCCACGGCCTGAACGCCGGCCGGGCCGCGAAGAGCTGGGTGGTGCTCAGCTACCTCGCCTGCGTGCTGCTCGTGGTGATGGCGCTGCTGGTGCGCCTCTCCGTCCACCTCGGCAAGCGCAGCCGCGAACAGCACCAGGCCGCCGCCCTGAACAAGGCGATGGCCGGCAAGGGCGAGGAACGTACCGGCGTGTTCGCGGCGCTGGCCCGCAAGAAGACCGCGGACAAGGACGAGAGCGCCACCGGCCGGGCTCGGGGCGGGCGCTGGGCCGAGGCCACCGCCACCTGGACCGCGCCCGCCGGCACCGCCCGGCAGCGGGACCCCGAGCGGTTCGCCGTACCGGTGGTGCCGGAGCCCGGATCGCTGCGGGAGCCGGTCCGTGCCGCCGCCGCCCGGCGACGCGCCGAGGAGCCGGCCGAGCCGGCGCGGCGCGCCCGCACGCAGGAGGTCCCGGCCGCCCGGCGGTCCACCCGGAGCCGGGACACCGAGCGGGTGACCGCCTCCACCCGGGTCCGCGACACCGAACGCGAACCGGTGCGCCGGAGCCGGGACGAGGAGCTGGAGCCGGTCGCCGGCCGGCGCGACGGGGAACGGTCCCGTCGGCGCCGCCGGGACACCGAGGAGCGGGTCAGCCGCCGGTCCCGGGTCGACGAGGAGGCCGCCGCCCCGTACTCCGCGCCGCCGGAAAACGGCGGCCGGCACTCCGCGCCGCCGGACACCGGGGGTCGGCACTCCGCCCCGCCGGACAGCAGCCGGTACGCCACCCCCGCCGAGGTGGCCCGCTACTCGGCCCCGCCGCGCCCGAGCGACGAGGCCGAGGAGCCGTGGGACAGCCCGCGCCGCTGGGCGAGCGAGCCGATCTCGGCCGGCCCGGTCTCGGCCGGCCCGATCTCCGGCACCCCGCTCTCGGCGGAGCCGCGCAGCGGGACCGGGCGACGCTACCGGGACGAGGAGGACGTGCCGGAGGAGCCCGACTACTGGCGTCCGCCGGCCCGATACACCGCCGACGACGACGCGTTCGTCGACGACACCCCCACGCTTGTCGACCTCGCCTCCCGCCGGGCGATGCGGGCCACCAAGGACAGCCGCCCCAGCCGCCGGCGCAAGGCCGACGCGGACGCGGTCGACGGGGCGTACTGGGCCGGGCTGCGGGGTGAGGCCCGGTGAAGCGGACGGCCATCCCCCCGGTCGCCTGCGTCGGCGAGCCCCGGCTCACCGCCGGGTTCGCCGAGTTCGGCCGGCTCGACCTGCTCGCCCACGAGGAGGTGCACGGCCCGATCGGCCCGATGGAGCCGGCCGCGCTGCTCCGGCTCGCCGAGGCGATCGACCTCAAGGGCAAGGGCGGGGCGGGCTTCCCGTTCGCCCGCAAGATGCGCGCCGTGCTGGAGTCCGCCGAACGGCAGGACCTCGCCGCCGTGGTGGTGGTCAACGCCACCGAGGGCGAGCCGGCGAGCTGGAAGGACAAGGTGCTGCTCACCCGGGCCCCGCACCTCGTCCTGGACGGCGCCGCGCTCGCCGCGTTCGCGCTGGACGCCGAGGAGATCGTGATCGGGGTGGCCGACGACGACGTGGGCCGGCCCTCACTGACCGAGGCGTTGCAGGAACGGCGGATGCCGGTGCCGACCACCATCGTGACCGTGCCGCACCGGTTCATCTCCGGCGAGGGCGGCGCGCTCGTCAACGGCATCAACGGGCTGCCGCACATCCCACCCGGCACCAAGAAACGGTCAAGTGACTCCGGCGTCAACGGGCTGCCCACCCTGCTCTCCAACGCCGAGACGTACGCCCAGCTCGCGGTCGCCGCCCGGATCGGCCCGTACGAGTACGCGGCGCTCGGCACCGACGACGAGCCGGGCACCGTGCTGCTCACCGTCACCGGGTCGGCGAAGCGACCAGCCGTGGTGGAGTGTGCCGCAGGCACCCCGCTGCGCGAGATCCTCGACCTGTGCGAGGTGCCCCCCGGGCCGGGCATCCTGATGGGCGGCTACCACGGCAAGTGGATCACCGCCGAGGCGGCGGAGCGGGCCGAGGTCTCCCGCAAGGGGCTGGCCGCGGTCGGCGGCACGCTCGGCGCCGGCATCATCGTGCCGCTCGGCACCGACACCTGCCCGCTCGGCGAGGCCGCCCAGGTGGTCCGCTACCTGGCCGGGGAGTCCGCCGGCCAGTGCGGCCCGTGCAAGATGGGCCTGCCCGACCTGGCCCGCTCCGTCGACCTCGCGGTCTCCGGCAGCGCGCCGATCGAGCTGGTCCGGGCCGCGGCCGGCGACGTGAAGGGACGCGGCGCGTGCAGCCACCCGGACGGCACCGCCCGGTTCGCGCTGTCCGCCATGGAGGTGTTCGCCGACGACCTGCGGCTGCACTCCACCGGGGAGGGCTGCGGCAAACGCGTCAAGGGCACCATGGGCCTGCCCGGCGCGCCCGACGGCAACCCGCAGAAACTCACCCTGGACTGGTCCCGCTGCGACGGGCACGGGCTCTGCGCGCACGTGGTGCCGGACTTCATCCGGCTCGACGGCAACGGCTACCCGGCCTTCCCGCCCACCCCGGTGCCGACCTGGCTGCGCGAGGGCGCGCTCAAGGCGGTCAAGGTCTGCCCCGAACTCGCGCTCCGGCTGGTCAAGGCCGAGTAGCCGGCCCGCCCAGGAGGCGCCGATGCCACCCCGTACCGCCCGCCGTCTCGGCGTCGCCGCCGTGCTGGCCGCCACGCTCGTCGGCACGGCCGCCTGCGCGGTCGGCCCCGAGCGGGCCACGCCGGCCGGCGCGGCGACCGCCGGGTCCGCCGCCGCCCCGACCGCGTCCGCCCCGCCCCCGTCCGCCGGTGCGCCGTCGACGCCGCCGGCCCGGGTGCCGCAGACGCTGGCGTTCACCGCGAAGACGCTCGACGGTACGACATTCTCCGCCGCCGCCCTCGCCGGGCGGCCGGTCGTGCTGTGGTTCTGGGCCCCCTGGTGCGCCACCTGCGCCAGCCAGGCGTGGACGGTCGCCGAGATCGCCCCGACCTACCGGGACACCGTGCCGATCGTCGGCGTCGCCGGCCTCGGCCAGCAACGGGCCATGACGGACTTCGTCACCGAGTTCGACCTGGCCGGCACGCCGCAGCTCGACGACCGCGCCGGCACGCTGTGGCGCCGGTTCAAGGTGACCGAGCAGAGCACGTTCGTCATCGTCGACCGGGACGGCACGGTGGTCCACCAGGGCTTCCTCGACGGCGAGGCGCTGACCCGGCAGGTCGAGACGCTGGCCCGGGGATGACCGGCGCGCTGCTGCTCGCGCTGACCGCCGGCATGCTCGGCGCGGTCAACCCGTGCGGCTTCGCGATGCTGCCCGCGTACCTGTCGGTGCTGGTGGCCGGCCCCGGCGACGGGCGCGGCGCGGTCGGCCGCGCGCTCACCGCGACGGCCGGGCTGACGCTCGGGTACGCGGCCGTCTTCGGCGCGTTCGGGCTGGCCGTGGCGCCGGCGGCGGACTGGCTGCGCCCCCGGCTGCCCTGGCTGACCGTGACGCTCGGCGTGCTGCTGGCGCTGGCCGGCCTGTGGCTGCTCGCCGGCCGGCGGCTGCCCACGCCCCGCCCGTGGCGCACCGCGCCCCGGCTCATCCGCACCTGGCCGTCCATGGCGCTGTTCGGCGCGGCGTACGCGCTCACGTCGCTGTCCTGCGCGATCGCGCCGTTCCTGGCGATCGTGGTGACCAGCCTGCGGGCCGGCTCGCCGCTGCGCGGGCTGGCGCTGTTCGGCGCGTACGCGCTCGGAATGGCGTTGGTGGTCGGCGTGGCCGCGCTCGCCGTGGCGCTGCTGCGCGGGCGGGTGGTGGCCGGGCTGCGCGGCGCCGGCGCGTGGGTGTCCCGGCTGAGCGGCCTGGTGCTGCTGGTCGCCGGCGGCTACGTCGCCTGGTACGGCTGGTACGAGGTGCGGCTGGCCCTGGGCCGCCACGACGCGTTCGGCGACCCGGTGGTGACAGCCGCCGCCCGTGTGCAGCAGACCCTGGTGAGCGCGTTGCACACTGCCGGCCCCGCCCCCCTGGCTGCCCTCTCCCTCACCCTGCTCGCCGCAGGGTTGCTGGTAAGGCGGGGCCCCCTGTTAACGCCTCCGGTAGAGGCGGGGGCCCCGCTTGACAGCGAGACCCCCGCGAGCAGCGCGAGCGGCGTGGCCCCCGCGAGCGGCGTGGCCGCGGCGAGCAGCGACGCCGCAGCGCGGAAGGCGGTCAGCGGGTCGGGGTGAGGCGGTCGGTGCCGAGCTTGTCGCGTAGCACCTCGGGGACCACCACCGAGCCGTCGGGCTGCTGGCACTGCTCCAGGATGGCCGGGAACAGCCGGCTGGTGGCCAGCGCCGACCCGTTGAGCGTGTGCACGAAGCGGGTCTGCTTGCCGCCCGGCTCCCGGTAGCGGATGGCCGCGCGGCGGGCCTGGTAGTCGCCGGCCCAGGAGACCGACGACACCTCCTTGTACTTCCCGGTGCTCGGCATCCACACCTCGATGTCGAGCGTCTTCTTCATCGAGGCGCTGGCGTCGCCGGCGGCGAGCAGGCTGGTCTGGAAGTGCAGGCCGAGCTGCCCGACCAGCCCCTCGACGTGACCCACCATCGCCTGGAGCGCGGCGTCGGCCTGCTCCGGCAGCGTGAACTGGAAGATCTCCACCTTGTTGAACTGGTGGCCGCGCACCGTGCCGCGCTCGTCGGAGTGCGAGCCGGCCGCCTCGCGCCGGTAGCACGGCGTGTAGGCGAACGCCTTCAGCGGCAGCTTCGGCGTCTCCAGGATCTCGTCCTGGTAGGCGCCGAGGATCGCCGTCTCCGCGGTGGGCAGCAGGAACTGGCCACGCGGGGCGGACTGCTTGTCCATGCGGTAGACGTCGTCGTAGAACTTCGGGAACTGCCCGGACGCGAAGCCGGCAGTGTCCAGCAGCAGGTGCGGCGGCAGCAGGAACTCGTAGCCGGCCTCGATGTTGCGCTCGATCAGCCAGTTGACGAGCGCCCACTCCAACCGGGCGCCCACGCCGGTGTACATCCAGAAGCCGGAGCCGCCCAGCTTCACGCCCCGCTCGTGGTCGACCAGGCCCAGCGCGCGGCTCAGCTCCACGTGGTCGCGCACCTGCTCGATGGCCGGCGCCTCGCCGAACGTCCGCACCACCCGGTTGGCCTCCTTGCCACCGGCGACCACGTCGTCGGCGGGCAGGTTGGGCAGCTCGCTCATCGCCGAGCGCAGCCGGGACTGCACGTCGTCGAGCTGGGACTCCAGCTCCGCGAGCTGCTTGCGCTCGGCCTCCGGCGCGGCGGGCTGCGGCGTGGCGCCGGAACGCTTCGCCTCCGCGTACGCGCGCGCCTCGGCCTTGCGGCGCTGCCGCTCGGCATCGATCTCCGTGATCAGGGCGCGCCGCTCCTGGTCGAGTCGCTGGATGTCGTCCAGCGCCCGGGTGACCTCGGCGGGATCCAGACGCTTCGCCAGCGCGGTCGCCACCGCCTCGCGATCCTTCCGGATCAACTCCATGTCGAGCATGCTGCTCGTACGCCTTTCGTCCGGGCCGTCAGGTGGAACCCACAGATGCTACCGTCGCGGCCCCGCCGGCCCGGCCCGGGCTCTCCCGCCCGGACCGGCCCGTCGTGCGCGACGAAGCGGTCAGAGGCGTACCGGCATGAGGACCGAGAACGCGTGCGCGTCGTCCGCCCGGCGTACCGCCAGCGGTGTGATCGGGCCGTCCAGCTCCAGCACGAGCTGGCTGCCGCCGGCGTCCAGCGCGTCGAGCAGGTACTCCCGGTTCAACCCGACCCGCAACCCACCGTCCGGGTCCCCGACGGCGGCCGGGTCGACCAGCCGCAGCTCGCCGCCGTGGTCCAGGCCGAGCGCGACCACCGGGTGCGCGACGCCGTCGTGCGTCTGGTGGCAGACCCGCACGTCGTCGGCGGTGAGCGCCGCGCGCAGCGCCGCGCCGTCCACCGGGATCCGGTACGCGGGCGCGGCCCCGAGCCGCGCGCCCAGCAGCCGGCGGTGGTCCGGGAAGTCGTACGGCAGCGGGGCGGTGGTCAGCGTGCGCCCGGCCACCGCGACCGTGACCCGGTCCGCGGCGACGACCACCTCCGCGCCCGCCCCGTCGCCGTCGAGCAGCGCGCGCAGCTCGTCGACCGCCGCCACCGGCACCAGCGCGCGCACCGGCGGGCCGTCGACGGTGGCGTCGACCCGGGCCACCGCCAGCCGGTGCCGGTCGGTGGCGACCAGGTGTACGCCGGCCGCCTCGACCTCCAGCAGCACGCCGGACAGGACCGGCAGGTCCGGGTCGGCGCCGACGGCGAAGCGTACGGCGTCCACGGCGGCGGCGAGGTCGGTGCGGGACAGCACGAGTCGGGTGGTCACGGTGGTCTCCTCCGGGTCGATCAGGCTACGGATCCGGGAGAGTTCGCGGCGCGCGTCGGCGAGGCCGTCCTCCAGCCGGCGCAGGTGCGCGTCCAGCAGGCGGTGCACCTCGGCCGGGTGACGCCGGTGCCGCAGCGCCTCGGCGATGCCGGCCAGCGGCATGCCCACCCGGCGCAGGCCGGCGACCAGGCGGGCCGGGCCGACCTGGTCGTCGGCGTACCAGCGGTAGCCGGTCACCGGGTCCACCCGGGCCGGCGTCAGCACGCCGGTGCGGTCGTAGAACCGCAACGCGCTGACCGTCAACCCGCTGGCCCGGGCCAGCTCACCGATGCTGCGAAGCTCGCTCTCCACGGCCGCCATCCTGTGCCCTGCACCAGGTCGAGGGTCAACGCCCGGGGTTGTTAAGAGGGGCCCCCGCCTCTACCGAAAGCGTTAAGAAGGGGCCCGGCCTTACGCCTTCAGCGTGCGGAATGTGATGCCGGCGCGGATCAGGCGGTCCAGCAGCGCGTCGCCCATCGCGGCGACCGGGGTGAGCTGGCCGGCGGTGTCGGGCAGCTCGTCGAAGGCCAGGCAGAGCGCCGACTCGGCGAGCATCTTGGCGGTCTCGTCGTAGCCGGGGTCGCCGCCGGCCACCTCGGTCACCACCCGCCGGCCGCCACCGGCGCCCACGAACCGCACCCGGAACCAGGACTTCGCCCGCTGCGCGGCACTCGGCCCCTGACCGGAGGCGAGCCGGCCGAGCAGCCAGCGCCGGGTCGGCGGCACCTTCACCAGCCCGACCACGCCGGCCAGGCCCACGCCGGCGACCAGCACGGTGGGCAGCCGCTTCAGCGCGGCGAAGTGCCGGTACCGGAAGTCCGGGCCGTACTCCGGGCGGGCCGCCGCCGACCGGCGGACGATCTGCGGGTCGATGGTGGGCAGCGGCACCGCCCACTGGCCGAACTCGCGGACCCGCCCGACCCGGCCGGGCACCGCCCGCACCCGCCGCCCGTCCGGCCGGGGCTCGACCGCCCGCCGGGCCTTCGCCGCCCGGCTCGTCTCACCGGTACGGGAGAACGCGGTCAGCGCCGAGTGGTACGTCCCGGCGGAGAACCGGCCGCCGGCCCGCACGTAGCCGTCCACCGTGACCGGCCCGTCCGTGGGGAGCTGCTTGACGGTGTACCAGACGCCGAGGTCGTGCGGGATCGAGTCGAAGCCGCACGCGTGCACCAGACGTGCCCCGGTGCGCACCGCCTCGGCGTGGTGCCGTACGTACATCAGGTCGACGAACTCCGGCTCGCCGGTGATGTCCAGGTAGTCGGTGCCGGCGGCGGCACACGCGGCCACCAGCGGCTCGCCGTGGTGCACGTACGGGCCGACGGTGGAGGCGACCACCCGGGCGCTCTCCGCCACGGCACGCAGCGACGCCGCGTCGGTGACGTCGGCGGTGAGCAGGGGCAGCTCGGCCAGGCCGCTGTCGATGGCGGCCAGCCGGTCGCGGACGGCCGCCAGCTTGGCCGGGTTGCGGCCGGCGAGCGCCCAGCGCAGCCGGTCCGGCGCGTGCCGGGCCAGGTACTCGGCGGTGAGGCCGCCGGTGAAGCCGGTGGCGCCGAACAGGACGAGGTCGTACGCGCGGTCTGCGGGCATCCGCCGAGTGTGCCACCCGCCGGCCCGACTCACGGCGTGAAGACCGCCCGGACGCAGCCGTCCGCCCGGTCCCGGAACAACGCGTACCCCTCGGCGGCCCGGTCCAGCGGCAGCCGGTGGGTGGCGAGGTGTTCGGTGACCAGCTCGTCCCGGGCCATCCGGTCCAGCAGCGCCGGGATGGCGTCCGGGCCGACCCGGGCGCCGCCGCGTACCGCCAGCCCTTTCTCGGTGACCGCGCCGAGCGGGAACCGGTCCACGAACGTCGCCCCGCCGGCGAGCACCACCACCGTGCCGCCCTTGCGGCAGGCGTGCACCGCCTCGCGCAGCGCCACCCCGGCGTCCGGTCCGCCGGCCGGCCAACGGGTCGGACCGGTCGGCGGGCCGGCCGCGTCGACGCACACGTCCGGCCCCCGGCCGCCGCTGCGTTCCCGCAGCTCGGCGAGGACGTCGACGGAGCGGTGGTCGAGTGGCTCGGCGCCGGTGTGCCGGGCCGCCATCCGCAGCCGGTCGGCGTGCTCGTCCACCACGATCACCCGGGCCGCGCCGCGGGCCACGGCCGCCGCCGCGGTGAGCTGTCCCACCGCGCCCGCGCCCCAGACCGCCACCACGTCCCCGGGGGCGACACCGGCCAGCTCGACGCCGTGCCAGCCGGCCGGCGCGGCGTCCGCGGCGAAGACCGCCCGGTCGTCGTCGACCCCGTCCGGTACGGCGAACGCGCCCACGTCGGCGTAGGGCACCCGGACGAACTCGGCGTGGCCGCCGGCGAAACCACCGAGGCGGGCCGGCCGGCCGTAGCACCCGGCGGCGGGCGCCCCCCACGCCGGCTCGGTGGCCACGTCGCTGGTCCCGTTGTCGCAGCAGGCCAGCAGCCCCTGCCGGCAGAACCAGCAGGCCCCGCAGGCGATCGCCGCGCCGACCACCACCCGGTCCGCGACCCGGTGCCGGCGTACCTCCGGACCGACCTCGACCACCTCGCCGACGAACTCGTGCCCGAGCACCTCGCCGGTGGCCGCCTCGGGCACCCGGCCGGCCAGCAGCGGCAGGTCACCGCCGTAGGTGGCGCTGCGCCGCACCCGGACGATCATGTCCTGGGCGTTGCGCAGCTCCGGGTCGGGGACCTGGCGCACGGCGAGCGCGTCCGTGCCCTCCCAGCACAGGGCCCTCACCCGGTCGCCTCCGATCCGGGTCGGCGGGGCCGCCGCGCCGCGGGGCGGTCCAGCGGCGAGCGGTCCGCCCGCAGCACCTCCCCGGTCTCCAGGAGCTGCCGGGTCTGCCGGAGCACCTGCCGCAGGTACCGGCCGGGGTCGTCGCCGACCAGGTGCGCGGCGAACCCGGCCAGCGCCGGTGTCCCGCCCAGCGGGCGGACCGCCAGTTCGGTGCCGCGCCCGCCGGGCGCCGGGCGGGCCCAGACCTCCACCGCGCCGTCGAGCCGGCGCAGCGGCTCGGGCCACCGCCCGCCCGGGAGCACCTGTTCGGGCCGTCCGGTCACGGTCACCACCTGCCAGCGCCCGGGCCGGGCCCCGGTCGCGGCCCGCCGTCGGTGGACGAGTGCCAGTGCGCCGGCCGCCAGGTCGCGTACGCCGTCGGCCAGCCGTCCGGTCCGGGTCACAGGCCCTCCCCGAGGTCGCGGTCACCCGGGCGGCCGGCGGTGCGCGGCCGGCCGTCCGCGTGTCCCCAGCGTGGCGGCGGCCCGGGTGACGCGGGTTCGCCCGGAAGGGGTGAACCGGCGCGGTCCGGGTAACCGCCCCCCGCACCGACGGGGGAGGGACGTATGCCGGAGCA
This sequence comes from Micromonospora sp. DT227, assembly GCF_049841835.1. Taxonomy (NCBI): domain Bacteria; kingdom Bacillati; phylum Actinomycetota; class Actinomycetes; order Micromonosporales; family Micromonosporaceae; genus Micromonospora; species Micromonospora sp. DT227. The sequence continues at coordinate 187,774 of NZ_JBNCLA010000005.1, forward strand.
GGTCGACCGGGTCCGCTTCGCCGCCGCGCCGACCGTGGCCGGTGGCCCGCCGTTGCTGGCGTCCCGGCTGGCGCCGCCCGCGCCGCCCGAGCCGCTGCTGCGGCGTCCCCGGCTGCTGGACCGGCTGGAGGGGGGCGCGGCGGGACCGGTCACCTTGCTTCTCGCCCCGGCCGGGTGGGGCAAGACGACGCTGCTGTCCGGTTGGGCGCGGGCGGAACGGGCGGGTCCGGCGCCGGTCTGGGTCTCCGTGGCGGAGGGCGACACCACCGAGCGGCTGTGGGCGTACCTGGCCGCGGCGTTGCGCACCGCCGTCGCCGGTGACCCGGGGGCGGACCCGCCGGTCCCGGTGGACCCGCCCCGGCCGGCGCAGCTCGAAGCGCTCGCCGCCGTGCTGGCCGCCCGCGAGCACCCGGTGCTGCTGGTCCTGGACGACCTGCACCGGGTGACCGACGCGCAGGCGTTGGCCGGGCTGGAGTTCCTGCTCCGGCACGGCGACGGGCGGCTCCGGCTGGTGGCCGGCGCGCGCCGGGAACCGCCGCTGGCCCTGCACCGGTGGCGGTTGGCCGGTGAGCTGACCGTGCTCGGCCCGGACGAGCTGGCGTTCACCGCCGACGAGGTGGCCGACCTGCTCGTCGCGTACGGCGTGCCGGTGCCGGCCGAGGCGGTGCCCAAGCTCGCCGAGCGGACCGCCGGCTGGCCGGCCGGGCTGCGCCTGGCCACCCTGGCGTTGGGCACCGACCCGGCGCGGGCCGTGGCGCACGTCGCCGGCGACCAGCCGGACATCGCCGCGTACCTGCGGGACGAGGTGCTCGCGCCGCTGGACCCGGCGGCGTGTGACGTGCTGCGCCGGAGCGCGGTGGCGGTCGCGGTCCGCGCCGACCTGGCCGCCGCGGTGACCGGGCGGGCCGACGCCGGACGCCTGCTGGCCGAGGCGGCCCGGGAGGGCGGCTTCGTCCAGCAGGACGGGGGCAGCCCGCCCTGGTACCGGCCGCACCCGCTGCTGGCCGACCTGCTCCGCGACGAGCTGGCCCGGCTGCCCGTTGGCGAGCTGGGCGAACTGCACCGGCGGGCGGCCGGCTGGTTCGCCGCGCACGACCGGCCGGCCGAGGCGCTGCGGCACGCGCTGGCGGCCGGCGAGTGGGCGGACGCCACCGAGCTGCTGGTCACCCGCTGGCCGGAACTGGTCCCGGACGAGCCGGCCCGGCCCGTCCCGCCGGCGCCGCCCGAGCCGCCGGCCGAGGCGGTACGCCGGGACCCGGAGCTGGCGTTGGCCGCGGCGGCCGAACGGGCGTACGCCGGGGATCCGGCCGCCGCCGAGGCGCTGCTGCGGCGCGCGGTCGGGCACGCGACGGACCTGCCGGCACCGCGCCGCGACCGGTTCCGCCGGCTGGCCACCGCGGTCGAGCTGAGCCTGGCCCGGCTCGCCGGGGACCACGCGGAGGTACGCCGTGCCGCCGACCGCCTGCTCGCCACCGCCCCGCACGACGACCCCGCCGGCCCGGACCTCGCCGACGTCGGGACCGTCGACGTCGACGACGTGCGGGCGGTGGCCGGGGCCGCGCACGGGCTGGTCGCGCTCGCCGAGGGGGACCTGCGGGAGGCGGGCGGGCGGTTCTCCGCGGCGCTCGTCGCGGCGCGCCGGGCCGGCCGGCCCCGTGTCGAGCTGCTCTGCGCCAGCCGGTCGGCGCTGCTGGAGGCGGCCCGGGGCGCGTTGCGTACCGCCGAGGAGCGCGCCCGGGCGGCCCTGTCGATGCCGCCCTGCCAGGGCTGGTCGTCGCGGTTGGACTGCGGCTACGCGTACCTGGCGTTGGCGTTGGTGGCCTGGCACCGGGACCGGCCGGCGGAGGCGGCGGCGCAGCTCGCGCTCGCCGGTCCGGCCGGCGCGGAGCCGGGCGGGGCGGCGCTGGCGGCGCTCTGCCGGGCCGGGCTGCTGGCCGACGGCGGGGAATCGGCCGCCGGGCTGCACACGCTCGCCGCGGCCCGGTCGGTCGCGCCCGGGCCCGAGCTGGGCGCGTGGCTGACCGCCGGCGAGGCCCAGCTCCGCGCCGCGGTGGGCGACCCGGGCGGGGCCCGCGCGCTGCTGGACGCGACCGGCGACGACTCCACCGATCCGGCGCTCGCGCTGGTCTCGGCCCGGCTGTGGCTGCGGGCCGGCGACGCCCGGGCGGCCGAGCGGGCGCTGCCGGACTGGACCGGGCCGGGCGCGGCGGGCTGGCCGCTGCCGGTCCGGCTGGGCGCGGGGCTGCTGGACGCGGTGCTGGCCGGGGCGGCCGGCGACGATCGGCGGGCCGGGCGGCTGCTGGAGGAGACGCTGGCGTTGGCCGAGCCGGACGGCTGCCGGCGCGTGTTCACCCGGGCCGAGCCGGGGGTACGCGACCTGCTCGCCGCCCACCTGGACTCCGGCACCGCGTACTGGGCGACCGTCAGCGACCTGGTCCGGGGCGTGGACGCGTCCGGGGCCGACGGGGCACCGGACAGCCCGGCGCGCGCGTTGGACGAGCCGCTCACCGAACGGGAGCTGACCATCCTGCGGTATCTCCAGAGCATCCTGACCAACGTGGAGATCGCCGCCGAGCTGTCGCTCTCGGTCAACACGGTGAAGACGCACGTGCGCAACGTCTACCGCAAGCTCGACGCGACCCGCCGGCGGGAGGCGGTCCGGCGGGCGCGCGAGCTGCGGCTGATCTGACCGGTCGCGGGCGGGCCGGTCAGGTGGGCGCGACGGCATCCACCACGGCCAGCAGCTCGGCCAGGTCGTAGCCGCCGTCGTGGCGGATGTCGTTGACGAAGAGCGTCGGCGTGCCGTTGACGCCGCTGCGGATGCCGCCCACGAAGTCCTGCCGGACCCGGTCGGCGTGGGTCTGCCGCCCCACCTCCGCGCCGAGTTCGTCCGGCGGCAGCCCGATCTGTTCGACGCCGAGCGACAGGTGCACCGGGTCGAGTTGGTCCTGGTGCTCGTAGAGCCAGTCGTGCATCTCCCAGAACCGGCCCCGCGCGCCGGCCGCCTCGGCGGTCTCCGCCGCGTTCTCCGCGTACGGGTGGACGTTGGTGATGGGGAAGTGGCGGTACACCAACCGCACCACGTCGGCCCGTTGGCGCAGCACCTCGGCCAGGTTCGGGTAGGCGGCGCCGCAGAACCGGCACTGGAAGTCGCCGTACTCGACGACGGTGACCGGGGCGTCGGCCGGACCGCGGACGTGGTCCCGGTCGCTGACCGGGACCCGCAGCCGGGCGGTGGTGACCTGCAACGGGGTGGTCATCGCGCGCTCACCCGCCGGTCGGTGCCGAGCTGCTCCAGGGCGTCGAGGATGCCGTCCACGCCCGGGTTCACCTCGGGCGGGGAGAGGTGACTCCAGGCCACCCGGCCGTCCGGGTCGATCACCACGAGCGCCCGGTCCGACTGCCCGCGCGGGGCGTACGCGCCGTAGCGGCGGGACACCTCGCCCTTCGGTTCGAAGTCGGCGAGCAGCGGGAACCGGATGCCCCGGCTCTGCGCGAACGCCCGGTGCGAGTCGACGCTGTCCACCGAGATGCCCAGCAGCACCGCGTCGTACCGTTCCAGCTCGGGCAGCGCCGCCTGGTAGAGCGCCATCTGGTCACCGCACACCGGCGTCCAGTCGGCCGGGTAGAAGGCCAGCACGACCGGCCGGCCACGGAACTGCCCGGGGCCCACCTCCCGCGCGTCGGGCGACGCCGGCAGCGTGAACCCGGGCGCGGTCTGCCCGGGCGTGATCAGCCCGTTCGGATCACTCATACCGTCCACCCTGCCGGGCGTCCGGGTGAGCCGGGCTCACCCGGGCCGGGTGGTTCGGTTCACGGCCGCACCGTGATCCCGTTGCTCAGTCCGCGTACGCCGGTGAGCCGGGCGACCGACCGCTCGGCGGCCCGCCGCTGGTACTCCCACTCGACCTCGCCGTACAGCGTGACCCAGCCGTCGGCGACGGTCACCCGCAGCGCCCCGACCGGCAGGAACGCGTCCCACTCCAACGCCCGGACGGCCGCGAGCGCGAGCCCCGCGTCGTCCCGGCCGGCGCCGGCGGGGACGGTCGGGACGGCGAGGTCGTCGGCGACCGCGCGGACCCTTGCGACCCGGTGCGTGGCCCGTTCGGCGGCCCACCGCGCGGCGGGGTCGTCCACCGCGCCGGTCAGCGTCACCACGCCGCCGTCGACGGTCACCCCGATCCCGTCGAAGCCGGCCCGGGCCAGTTCGTCGCGTACCGCGGACCGGATCTCCCGGTCGGTACGCGTCATCGTCCCGGTGGTCATCCGGTTCTCCTTCCGGTGGGTGGTCGGCGCGCGGGGCGGTCCCCGCACCCTGCGATCCTGCGCGCGACCGGGTGATCCGACCCCACCCGGAACGGGTGACGTGGGAGCGCTTCCATGGCGCGGTTGATCGGCGTACGCTGAGGGTCCCTCGGCTGCGGGAGCCAGTACGCCGACGGGGAGCCCGGGCAGCTCCCCTCCTCGAAGCGCCACCCCCTGCTCCCGTTCCCCGCCCCCAAGGGCAACCGAGAGGATCCGCCCCATGCGCAGAAAACTCGCCGGCCTGGCGGCCGTCGCGCTGGCCGCCACCGTGGCGACCGTCGTCGTGCCGCTCGTCGCCACCGGCGTACCCCCGGCCGCCGCCGCGGCCGCCGAGCCGTACACCTGGAAGAACGTCCGGATCGACGGCGGTGGCTTCGTCCCCGGCATCGTCTTCAACCCGACCGAGAAGAACCTGATCTACGCGCGGACCGACATCGGCGGCGCGTACCGCTGGGAGCAGGCCACCCGGTCGTGGACGCCGCTGCTGGACTGGGTCGGCGCGGACCGGTGGGGCTGGAACGGGGTGGTCAGCCTCGCCACCGACCCGGTGCAGACCAACCGGGTGTACGCGGCGGTCGGCATGTACACCAACGACTGGGACCCGAACCACGGGGCGATCCTGCGCTCGACCGACAAGGGCGCCACCTGGCAGGCGACCGAGCTGCCGTTCAAGAACGGCGGCAACATGCCCGGCCGGGGCATGGGCGAGCGGCTGGCGGTCGACCCGAACCGCAACAGCGTGCTCTACTACGGCGCCGAGGGCGGCAACGGCCTGTGGCGCAGCACCGACTACGGCGCGACCTGGGCCAAGGTCGCCAACTTCCCGAACGTGGGCAACTACCGGGCCGACCCGAACGACAGCAGCGGCTACCAGAGCCAGAACCAGGGCCTCACCTGGGTCAGCTTCGACAAGGGCACCGGCACGGCCGGCACCGCCACGAAGACCATCTACGTCGGGGTGGCGGACAAGCAGAACCCGGTCTACCGCAGCACCGACGCCGGCGCGACCTGGGAACGGATCCCCGGCCAGCCCACCGGCTACCTCGCGCACAAGGGCGTGGTCGACCCGGTCGGCGGCTTCCTCTACCTCGCCACCAGCGACACCGGCGGCCCGTACGACGGCGGCAAGGGCGACGTGTGGAAGTTCAACCGGGCCACCGGCGCGTGGACGCAGATCAGCCCGGTGCCGTCGTCGAGCGGCGACGCGTACTTCGGCTACTCCGGGCTGACCATCGACCGTCAGCACCCGAACACGCTGATGGTCGCCACCCAGGTCTCCTGGTGGCCGGACGCGATCTTCTGGCGCAGCACCGACGGCGGCGCGACCTGGACCCGGATCTGGGAGTTCACCAGCTATCCGAACCGGAGCAAGAAGTACACGATGGACGTCAGCTCGGTGCCGTGGCTGACGTTCGGCACCAATCCGGCGCCGCCGGAGGAGTCCCCGAAGCTGGGCTGGATGAACGAGTCGCTGGAGATCGACCCGTTCGACAGTGACCGGATGATGTACGGCACCGGCGCGACGATCTACGGCACCACCGGCCTGACGAAGTGGGACACCGGCGGCACGTTCACCATCACGCCGATGGTGAAGGGGCTGGAGGAGACCGCCGTGCTCGACCTGATCAGCCCGCCGTCGGGCGCGCCGCTGATCAGCGGTCTCGGCGACATCGGCGGTTTCCGTCACACCGACCTCGCGGCGGTGCCGCCGATGATGTTCACCCAGCCGGGCTTCACCAGCACCACCAGCCTCGACTACGCGGAGACCAAGCCGGCGGTCATGGTCCGGGCCGGTAACTTCACCGACGCCGACCGCCCCAACGACAGCCACGTGGCGTTCTCCACCGACGGCGGCGCGAACTGGTTCCAGGGCACCGAGCCCGGCGGGATCAACAACGGCGGCACGGTGGCCGCGTCCGCCGACGGCAGCCAGTTCGTCTGGTCGCCCGGCGACGCCGGCCAGCAGGTGGTCCGTTCGGTCGGCTTCGGCAACTCGTGGACCGCCGCCACCGGCATCCCGGCCAACGCCGTCGTCGAGTCCGACCGGGTCAACCCGAACAAGTTCTACGGTGTCAGCGCCGGGAAGTTCTACGTCAGCACCAACGGCGGGGCGGCGTTCACCGCCACCGCGGCGACCGGCCTGCCCACCACCGGCGTCAAGTTCAAGGCGCTACCAGGCGTCGAGGGCGACGTCTGGCTGGCCGGCGAGGGTGGCCTCTGGCACTCCACCAACTCCGGCGCGAGCTTCACGAAGCTGACCGGCGTCTCCACGGCGGTGAACGTCGGCTTCGGCAAGGCGGCGCCCGGGAAGACGTACCCGGCGTTGTTCACCGTCGGCACGGTGAACGGCACGCACGGGGTCCACCGTTCCGACGACGCGGGCGCGACCTGGGTCCGGATCAACGACGACCAGCACCAGTACGGCAACGCGGGCGAGGCGCTCACCGGCGACCCGCGCGTCTGGGGCCGGGTCTACCTGGGCACCAACGGCCGGGGCATCCTGGTCGCCGACCGCCTCGGCGGCACGCCCACGCCCACGCCGACGTCGGCGAGCCCCACCCCGACCGGCCCGTCGCCCACCCCGACGAGCCCGTCGCCGACGCCGACCAGTCCGACCCCGACGCCGACGGGCCCGTCACCGACGCCGACGTCACCGACCCCGACGCCGACCGGACGCGGCTGCGCCGCCACCTACGCGGTGACGAACTCCTGGCCCGGCGGCTTCCAGGGCGAGGTGACGGTGCGCAACTCCGGCACCACGCCGATCGCCGGCTGGACGCTGACCTGGACCTATCCGGACGGTCAGCGGATCGCCCAGCTCTGGAGCGGGACGTACACGCAGACCGGCTCGGCGGTCACGGTGACCGACGCCGGCTGGAACGGCAACGTCGGCGTCGGCGCGTCGACCACAGTCGGCTTCACCGGCACCGCCCCCAACGGCAACCGGACACCGACCGTCTCCTGCGCCGCGCGCTGACCGGCTCCGCGGGCGGCACCACGAGATGACCATGAGGTTGGCCGGACTGGACAGCGCTCTTCCGCCCGTCAACCTCATTATCACCGGAGCCCGCTGACGCAACGGTGGCCGTCCCCCTCGTCGGGGGACGGCCACCGTTCGTCGTGTGCGGGTGCGGTCAGCTGTCCAGGCCGGCGGGGGAGTTGGGACGGTCGACGTCGACGAACTCGATCTCGTCGCCGGCACGCTCCCGGCTGCCGGCGGCGCGGGCGGCGGTGCCGGCGGCCCAGCCGATCGCCGCGCCGGCCAGGGCCGCCGCGATCAGCAGCGTCCACGGCAGCGCGGGCCGGCGGCCGGCGAGCGCCTCGAAGGCGAGGCCGGCCCGGCGGCGCGCCTCGTCGGCGGCGGAGCCGACCAGGTCGGTGGCCTCGTCGGCCAGGCCGGAGGAGCTGCGGCGCGCGACGCGGGTGGCGTCCCGCACGCTGTCACCGGCGGTGCCGACCGCGTCGAGCAGGTGCTGCCAGGCCTGGTCCGCGACCCGCTCGGGCTTGCTGCGGCGGTCCAACAGGCTGGATCCGAACATCGTTCTACCTCCTCGGGTGCCGAAGCCCGGCGGCCACGTCGGACTCCGGTGGTCATCCGGCGCGTCACGGTTCACTTCCGAGGGCAGTGCCCCGCCCGCTCCCGCGCCAAACCCCGCCCGCTCCGTCAGTCGAGCGGTGGGGAAACGGACGGGGTGGGCGGAATCACCCGTACGCGCCGGGGACCGGGTGTCCCGGTGGGATGCGCCGGCCCGCTACCCTGGGTCGGCGGATCGGCCGACCCGGTCCGGTCGTTCGGCCGGTCACTGGTCCGCGTCGAAGCGGAAATCGGAACCCGGAGGTGCGGTTTGGGCTCGCCCAGGTGTGCCCAGTCCGCGAATTGCTCATCCCGGGGGGTGGCGACCGGGGCCGTTGGAGGAATACTCTCGGTCGCGGCCCGCGTACTGATGAGGCGCCCGTTGGGGCGAGTGGAGGTGCTCGCGTGAGCCTGTCGATCGTGAAATCGGTGCGTCCGGGTGGTGTCGTCCAGATCGCGCCCCGTGGGGAGATCGACGTCGACACCGCGTACGAGGTGCGGGAAGCGATCGCCGAGGTGCTGGCCAAGGCGCGTCCCGTCCGGATCGAGCTGAACATGCGGCTCGTCACGTTCATCGACTCGGTCGGCATCAGCGCCATGGTCGCCGGCTTCCAGACCTGCGAGGTCAGCGGCGTCAAGCTGGTGGTCACCGAGCCGAGCCGGTTCGTGCACCGGCAGCTCTGGGTGACCGGCCTGCTCGGTCTCTTCGGTGCGCCGGAGCCCTGGTTCGCCGACGACGCCCCCGAGGTGCTCCCCGGCGCCTGAGCGCCACCCGCCCGCACCGATCCTGCGTCCGGCCCCTCGCCGGCCGGGGGACCTTCGACCCGTTGCCAGGTCGGCCCCGGTACGGGACGATCGTCCGGACCCACGACGGCGAGGGGGACGGGTTGCAGAGCAGCGACAGCTTCAGCTACACCGTGCAGGCCCGGTGCAGCCGGGCGGACGCGGTGGCCCTGCTCGGCGACCTGAGCCGGCAGGGCGAGCTGCATCCGCTGATCGTGCGGGTCCGGCAGTTGCCGCCCCGGCCGGGCGCGCTGGCCAGCTTCGCGATCACCGACCGGCTGGAGCTCGGTCCGCTGCACTTCCCGGTCACCTACCAGGCGGACGTGCTGGTCGCCACCGAGGACGAGGTGGTCACCGTCGCCCGGCAGCAGCCGGCCACGACGGTGCGCAACCACACCCGGCTGCGCGACGAGCCCGACGGGGTGGTGCGGATCGACGTGGAGATCACGCTCACCGCGCCGGCGCCGCTGTTCGGTTACGCGTTCCGCCAGGCACGGGCCGCTCACCTGGGCCTCGCCGCCCGCCTCGGCGCGACGCTGGAGGGCCGGCCCGCCTGATCCGCCCCACGGCTCCCGGGCCAGCGCGGCGGCCGGCGGGGAGAGTCGTCTCATGTCCCGATCGTCGCCCCGTCGCGCGGCCCACGTCGTGGGCCCGGCGCCCCCCCCCCCGGGGAGGCGGGGGGGGGGGGGGTCGGTGCCGGGAGGCGGGGCGATGCCGGT
>NZ_JBNCLA010000005.1:197164-462594 GCF_049841835.1 Micromonospora sp. DT227
GGATCTTGGTGGTTGGCTTCTTCTCGGTGCGGCTGACGCCGGCGTCGGGGACTGGGGCCGCCGGGGGCGCCCCCCGACACCCGGTGTACGTCGTGGGGCGTAGGGCTCAGTAGACCGACAGGTGCACGTGGTTGGTGTGGTCGCTGGACGGGTCGCCGTTGCCCCCGCTGTACGACTTCCAACCGCTGCTGGGCAGCCAGATCTGCTTGAACCAGATCACGTAGAGCACGGCGAGCGGGTCGGCGTTGCGCACGAAGTACGCGGCCAGGTTGTTGCCGTACGTCCGGTCGCCGCCGCTGGCCACGCCGCCGAAGCCGCTCTTCTGGGCCGCGAAGTCGCAGGCCCGGCCCTTCGGGTGCTCGCCGGAGCCGCTGGGTCGGTGGCAGGAGACGTACCGGGTGAAGCCGGCGGCCTTCGCCTGTTGCAGCGCGTGCAGCGTACGCGGGGTGATGCAGCCGCTGGCCGGCGTCGGATCGTTGACGCTGCACGACTCGGCCGGCCAGGAGCCGTCGGAGTTGCGCTTGGCCGGCTTCGCGTTCGCGGTGGAGGTGCCCCGGATCCCGCTGCCGCTGCTGCCGCCGCCGCTGCTGGCGGAGGGCCGGTTGTTGGCCTCCTCCAGCGCCTGCTCGGCCTGCTCCTTGCGCTTGGCCATCACCGTGACCTGCTTGCGTTGTTCCCGGACCTCGCCGTCGAGCGCGGTACGGGTGCGGATCGCCTCGTCGCGGGTGGTGATCAGCTCGCGCAGCGTCCGGTCCTCGTGCGCGGCGACCGTCTCCAGGGCGGCGGCCCGGTCCATGAAGCCTTCCGGGCTGGTGCTGCCGAGCAGCGCCGCGGCGGTGCCCATCCGGCCGGTGCGGTACGCCACCTCGGCGATCTCACCGACCTTGGCGTTGCGCTCGGTCAGTTCCGCGTCGATTGTCACGAGTCGTTCGTTGAGCTGCTTCTGCCGGGTCACCGACCGGTTCAGCGCGGCCTTGGCCTCCAGCCAGCCCTTGCTGGCGGCGTCGAGCTTGGCGCGCAGCGCCGGCGTGCCGCCCTCGTCGTCGTCGCCGGGCGCGGCGGCGAGCCGGCCGGTCGGGGGCGCCGCCGAGGCGGGGGAGACCGGTGCCGTCACGAGGCCGAGGGTCAGCATCGCGACGAGCAGGGCCGCCATCCGGGCGGCCGTCCGTCGTACAGGTGCCACTGGGGGCATTCACGTGTCCTTCCGTCAACCGCCGACCGGGTTAGCTGACGGGTTCGGGACGGAAGATCCCTACCGCTGACGCGGATGCACCCCACGTACGTGGTTCCCCGGCTCGCCCTGCGGGCGATTAGGCGACGGCCGCTCCGTCGGCGCCGGATGACGCCTGCGGGTCGGCCGCGACCGAGCCTACCGGCGTTGCCCGGAGCCGGCTCCGCCACCCGGAACCGGATACCGGGCATAACCGGCATAAGTTAACAATAACCACGTGGATTTAAGTCTGTCCTAATTACCAGCCGGACGGGCCGCAGGCGCCGGTGGACGCTCCGGGTTCGATCTGCAACGTCGCGTGATCGATCGAGAAGTCCTCGTGCAGCGCGGCCCGGGCGGCGGCCAGCACGGTGGCGACCTCGGCGCCCGGATCGGTGGTCAGGTGCGCCGAGGCCACCTCCATGCCGGAGGTGAGCGTCCAGACGTGCAGGTCGTGCACCTCGGCCACGCCGGGCACGGCGGTCAGCCGGTCGTGCACCGCGGTCACCTGGAGGTGTTCCGGCGCGGCCTGCACCAGGATGCGTACCGCGGCCCGGCCGAGCCGCCAGGTGCGCGGCAGGATGAACAGGCCGATCGCCACCGCGACCAGCGGGTCGGCCCACCACCAGTCGGTGACCGCGATGACCAGCGCGGCGCCGATCACGCCGAGCGAGCCGAGCAGGTCGCCCAGCACCTCCAGGTACGCGCCGCGCAGGTTGATGCTCTCCTGGGCGCCGGAGCGCAGCAGCGCGAACGCGGCGATGTTGGCGAGCAGGCCGAGCACGGCCACCACCAGCATCGGTCCGGCGAGCACCTCCGGCGGCTCGCCGAACCGGCGTACCGCCTCGATCAGGACGTAGACCGCGACGGCGCCGAGCAGCACCGCGTTGGCCAGCGCGGCGAGCACCTCCAGCCGGTAGAGCCCGAACGTGCGTTGCGGGTCGGTCCGGGCGCGCCGGGTGGCGGTGATCGCCGCGAGCGCCATGCCGATGCCGAGCACGTCGGTGAACATGTGGCCGGCGTCGGAGAGCAGCGCGAGCGAACCGGTCGTGACGGCGGCCACCGCCTCGACCACCATCAGCACGGCGAGCAGCACGAACGCCGCCCAGAGCCGGCCGGAGTGCCGGTGCGCCGCGTTGGCCACCGCGCCGCTGTGGTCATGACCTGCGCCCACGCACACACCCTCCCGCCCCGGGTCCCGGACGAGCCCAATCTATGCTCACATCGCTATGTGTGCAAGTGACTGTGGCGTCAGCCCACCGGATCGAGCGTGGTCAGGCGCTGGGTGGCCCGGGACAGCGCGACGTAGAGCGTGCGGACACCCGAACCCGGGTCGGCCCGGATCTCGCTCGGCGCGACCAACACCACCCCGTCGTACTCCATGCCCTTGGCCTGGAGGCTGGTGACCACCTGGAGCCGGCCGTCGCCGAGCCCGCCCAGCCAACCGGCCACCTCGTCCCGGCGCGGCACCGGCGTGATCACGCCGACCGTGCCCTCCACCTCGGCCAGCAGCGCCCGGACCGCCTCGACCGTGGCCGCCGGCAGCTCGGCCGCGGCCACCGTCCGCTCCACCGGCGGCACGCCGGTGGAGCGCACCGCGACGGGCAGCGCCAGATCCGGATAGCGCCGGCGGATCTCCGCCGCCGCCACCGCGAAGATCTCCGCCGAGTTGCGGTAGTTGGTGGTCAGCTCGAAGAAACGCCGGGGCCGCCGCCCCAGCGCCTGGTCACGCGCCCGGTCCAGTTCCTGCGGATCGCCGGTCCAGGCGGTCTGCGCCGGATCGCCGACCACGGTCCAGGACGCCAGCCGGCCGCGCCGCCCGACCATCCGCCACTGCATCGGCGAGACGTCCTGCGACTCGTCCACCACCACGTGGGCGAAGTCGCGGTAGTCCTCCGGGCGCTCCCGGGCGGCGGCCCGGGCCGCGCGCTGCCGATCGGCGTACGTGCTCAGCTCGCGCACGCCGCCGGCCAACTGGTACGGGTCCCGCTTCGGCTTCGCCCGCCGCACCGGCGTGCCGAGCAGCGCGTCCAGCTCGTCCAGCAGCGCGATGTCGGCGACGGTCAACCCGTCGGTGTCAAGCGTCCGGTACGCGTCGGTGAGCAGCCGGATCTCGGCCGTGGAGAGGACCCCGCCGGCGTACCGGCGCAGCCGCTCGGGCCGGGCCAGCCAGCCCAGCACGTGACGCGGATGCAGCCGGGGCCACCAGGCCCTGAGGAACTCGCGGAACTCCGGCCGCTCGATGATCTCGTCCTCGAACGCGGGCTGCTCCGGCAGCCGGCCCACCCGCAGCGTCCGGGCCTGCGCGTAGAGCGCGGCGAGCACGGCGTCGAACGCGGCCCGACGCACCTCGTTCCGGCGCGCGCCCCGGGTCAGCGTGCGGTCCCGCACCGCGTCCAGCGCCGGCCGGTCCAGCCGCAGCAGCTCACCGCGGTAGAGCAGGCGCAGCTCGGCCGGGGAGTCCGGCACCGCGTCCCGCGCGGCGCGCTCCAGCACCCGGCGCATCCGCAGCGAACCCTTCACGGCCGCCACCTCCGGCGGGTCGGTCCGGGTCGCCGACAGGCCCGGGAACAGCGAACCGAGCGAGTGCAGCGTGGCGGTCTCCTCGCCGAGCGAGGGCAGCACCGAGGCGATGTACTCGACGAACACGCCGGACGGGCCGACCACCAGGATGCCGCCGCCGGCGTACCGGGCCCGGTCGGAATAGAGCAGGTACGCGGCCCGGTGCAGCGCCACCGCCGTCTTGCCGGTGCCCGGGCCGCCGGAGACGATCGTGACGCCGCTGCCGGGGGACCGGATCGCCTCGTCCTGCTCCCGCTGGATGGTGGCGACGATGTCCCGCATCCCGCGACCGGTGGCCCGGGACAACGTGGCCAGCAGCGCGCCGTCGCCGACCACCGCCATGTCCGCCGGCGCGGCCTCCGGGTCCAGCAGGTCGTCCTCGATCCGGGTGACCCGCTCGGCGGCGGACTGGATCGTGCGCCGGCGCACCACGCCGCGCGGCTCGGCGGGCGTGGCCTGGTAGAACGCGGCGGCGGCGGGCGCCCGCCAGTCCACCACCAGCGTCTCCGCGTCGTCGGCGCGCACCCCGAGCCGGCCCACGTGCAGCACCTGCCCGGTGCGCAGGTCCAGCCGCCCGAAGACCAGCCCCTCGTGCTCGGCGTCCAGCACGTGCCGGCGTTGCGCGGCGTGGAAGACCATCGCGTCCCGCTCGACCAGCGCGCCGAACGTGCCGACCCGGGCCAGCCGGTAGCCCTCCCGCTCGGCGTCGGCCGCCGACCGGCGCAGTACGGCCAGCCGGGCGTACACCCGGTCGAGATGCCGCTGCTCGGCGGCGATCTCCCGGTCCAGCGTGGTCTGGTCGGTCAACGCGGTGCTCCTGTGGTCGGACGGCACGACGGGCTGAATGAGGGTACGGGCCGCCGGCAAGCCGCACGTCGGGGCCCGCCTCCGCGCCGGCCCGGACCGGCGCCGGGACCGTCCGTCAGGCCGCGGCCGGGCCCGGGACCGCGATGCCGGCCAGCACCCGGCGCAGCACCCCGGCCACGGCGGCGTTCACCACGTCGGGCCGTTCCATCATCAGCATGTGACCCGCGCCGGGGCAGACGGTCAGCTCCGTGGTGGGCAGCGCCGCCGCGATCGACTCGGCGCAGGGCGGCGGCGTGAGCCGGTCCCGGTCACCGACCAGCGCGGCGGCCGGCAACCCGCCCAACGCGGCCAACGTCTCCAGCCGGTGCTGGGCGCCGATCGAGGCGCGGAACCCACCGATCGAGCGCAGCGTGGCACGCGCCACCGCGGAGGTGACCAGCCGGATGTCCGCCGGGTCGCAGCGGTCGCCGAACAACATCCAGCGGATGCTCGGCCGCAGCGCGCGCAGCAACGCGTACGGCGGACGCCAGCCGCCGCAGCGGGCCAGCACCCCGGCGCCGGTGGTCTCGGCCAGCCGGATCAGCCGGGCGATCCGGGGCGAGAGCCCGTAGACGGTGTGCGTGTGCCCCTCGGCGGTGGTCGAGACGAAGACCAGACCGGCGGTGCGCTCGGCGAACCGGTCGGGGTGGCGGTGCGCGTACTCCATCACCGTCATGCCGCCCATCGAGTGCCCGACCAGCACCACCGGACCGGACGCGGCGAACTCGTCGACCACCGCGGCCAGGTCGTCCCCGAGCTGGGCCAGCGTCGCGTCGCGCAGCGTCAGGCAGCTCGACCGGCCGTGACCGCGCGCGTCGTAGGCGACCACCCGGACCCGGTCGCCGAAGCGGTCCCGCAGGTCGGCGAGTTGCCGGTGCCAGCTCCGCCCGTCCAGCGTCCAGCCGTGCAGCATGACCACGGTGACGTCGGCGTCGACCGGCCCCGTCACCGTGACGTGCAGGCGTACGTCGTCGGAAAGCCGCAGCTCCTGGTGCTCCGACATGGTCCACCTCCCCGGGCCGCCCGGTGTCCGGCCACCGGGGCGTTACCCGGTGGTGACACCGGCGTTACCCGTCATGACACCACGGCAACCGGGCCGGTGAGAAGATTCGCCGTCCGCTCCCGTGCGGTCCGATCGGTGACCAGGCTGGAGGCATGCCGTCCCCGCCCGCCGCCCGGAGCCCCCGGGCCGCCCTGGCCGAGCTGCTCACCGGCAACCGCCGCTTCGTCAGCGGCCAACCGCTGCACGGGCACGACGTGACCGCCGCCGCGGCGGTGGCCTCCGGCGACCAGCAGCCGTACGCGGTGGTGCTGGGCTGCATCGACTCCCGGGTGCCGCTGGAGGCGATCTTCGACCAGACGTTCGGCTCGATCTGCGTGATCCGCACCGGCGCGCACGTGCTCGACCGCGCGGTCTGCGGCTCGATCGAGTACGTGGTGGGCCAGCTCGGCGTACGCCTGGTGATGGTGCTCGGCCACGAGCGCTGCGGCGCGGTGGGCTCGACCGTCGACGCGGTGCGCACCGGGCGGCGGCCCGGCGGCGCGCTGGGATACGTGGTGGACCGGATCACCCCGGCGGTGCGGGAGGTCGGCGTGGCGGACCCGGCCGTCCACCCGCTGGCGATCCGCCGGCACGTGCGGCGCACGGTGGCCGTGCTGCGCGCCGACGACCTGCTCGCCGACCGGGTCGCCACCGGCGAACTGGCCGTGGTGGGCGCGCTCTACGACCTGGCCACCGGTGAGGTCACGTTGCTGCCGGCGGAGGAGACACGGAACCGCCCGCCGGGGTGATCCCCGACGGGCGGTCGCGGTGGTGCGGGTGAGGGCGGCTCAGCCCTCGAAGACACCGGCCTCGACGAGACGCTTCTCGGTCGCGTCCCAGCCGTGGTCCGGGTAGGACGCGGCCAGGCCGTTGATCTCGGCGCGGATCTTGGCGGCGTGGCCGGCGGCGGCCAGCGTCCGGATCTCCTCGACGAAGGCGTCGGAGTCGGTGCGCAGGTGCGCGGTCTTGCCGTTGGTCAGGTTGCGCACGTAGGCGTGCTTGCCGCCGTTGAGCGGGATCAGGTACTTGAACTCGCCCAGCACGCTGAGGGCGCCACCCTGGCCAGCCTGGCCGGCCCGGACTGACGCGCGCGCGGTCTTAGAGGTGTTGCTCGCCACGGAGGTACTCCTTGCAGACGTACGGTGGGGACGGGAACCGTCCGGGGGCTGTGCGAGTGACGCCCGGGTTTGAGCGCCGGCCCGCGAAGACGTGCGGCGGCACAGAACCGCCCAGAGAACTGTACACGAACGCGACGCCTGGCTGGTGGTCGCGCCGTCACCGGGACACAACCGGGTCGCCCACCCGGGTATTTCCGGCCGACCGACCGCGGCGAATTTTCCGATTCGCTGGCGCACCACCTGTCACAGCGGTCATCATGTGTGCCAGAGGCCACTCGGGTGACGAGGTCGTAGGGGAAGACGCACCTCGGCTCACCGGGAGGTCACCGTGCCAACGCGTGGCGTCGTATACGTCCACTCGACCCCGCTCGCCGTGTGCTCGCACGTCGAGTGGGCGATCGCGCGCGTCCTCGCCGCGCCGGTCAACCTGCAATGGACGGGGCAGCCCGTCGACCCCGGCGCGCGGCGCGCCGAGTGCGGCTGGACCGGCAGCCCGGGGACGGGCGCCGAGCTGGCCGCTGCCCTCCGGCAGTGGCCCATGATCCGTTTCGAGGTGACCGAGGAGCCCAGTCCCGGCGCCGACGGCGAGCGCTTCATGTACGTCCCCGGGCGGGGCCTGTTCCGGGCCACCGTCGGCGCGGCCGGCGACATCCAGCTCGGCGAGGACCGGCTGCGTACCCTGATGGCCGCCGCCCGCGCCCCGGAGGCGCTCGCACACGCCCTCGACAAGGCGCTCGGCACCGCCTGGGACGCCGAGCTGGAGCCCTACCGGTACGCCGGCGACGGCGCGCCGGTGACGCTGCTCACCCGGGTGGGGTGACGCCGGGCGAGTTGCCCCGATACGGTGGGTCCCGTGTCGATTCCCTCGCGGCGTTCCGCCGTCGCGCTCGCCGCACTGACCGCGCTGGTCCTCACCGGCTGCTCGGACGGGCCGGACCGGCCCCGGCCGACGCCGTCGACAGCGACGCCGTCGGCGGGCGCGAGCGCGTCGGGGTCCACCGACCCGGCCGCCGCCGATCCCGCCGCCCGGGCCGCCGCGCTCGTCGCCACGCTCTCCGACGAGGACCTGGTCGGCCAGGTGCTGATGCCGTACGCGTACGGCAGCTCGGCCACCCAGGTCTCCGCCGGCTCGGCCGCCGGCAACCGGGCGCTGGCCGGTGTCGACACCCCCGCCGAGATGGTGGCGAAGTACCGCCTCGGTGGCGTGATCCTGGTCGGCTTCAGCGCCGACGACCCGACCTCGGGCAACCAGGAGACCACAAACGTCGACAACCCGAAGCAGGTCCGCGCGCTGACCGACGGGCTGCGCGCCGCCGCCGGCAAGCTGCCCGCCGGCGCCGCGCCGTTCCTGGTCGGCACCGACCAGGAGTACGGCGTGGTCACCCGGATCACCGACGGGGTGACCCAACTGCCCAGCCCGCTCGCCGCCGGCGCGGCCGGCAACCCGGCGCTGACCGAGGCCGCCTGGCGGGCCGCCGGGGCCGAACTGGCCGCGATGGGGATCAACCTGGACTTCGCCCCGGTCGCCGACGTGCTGGCCACCCGCAGCACGGTGATCGGCTCCCGGTCCTTCGGCGCCACCCCGGCCACCGCGTCGCCCCAGGTGGCCGGCGCGGTCCGCGGCCTCCAGGCCGAGGGGGTCGGCGCGGCGGTCAAGCACTTCCCCGGGCACGGCCTGAGCGCCGCCGACTCGCACACCGAACTGCCGGTGGTCGGGCAGTCGCGGGCCGTGCTGGACCGCACCGCGTTCCCGCCGTTCCGCGCCGGGATCGACGCCGGCGCCATGGCGGTGATGTCCGCCCACCTGAACGTCACGGCGGTCGACCCGGGCACCCCGGCCACGTTCTCCCGCAAGCTGCTCACCGACGTGCTCCGCGGCCAGCTCGGCTTCCAGGGGGTGGTGATCACCGACGGGATGAACATGGCGCCGGTGAAGAAGTGGTCGCCCGGCGAGGCGGCGGTCCGCGCGCTCAACGCGGGCAACGACCTGATCCTGATGACGCCGAACGTCGGGCAGGCGTACGACGGGCTGCGCGCCGCGCTGACGGACGGCTCGCTGCCCCGCACCCGCCTGGTCGAGGCGGTCACCCGGGTGCTCACCATGAAGTTCCGGCTGGCCGGGCACCCGCAGCCGGCGCTGTCGACGCTGGACGGCCCCGAGCACCGCAAGGCCGCCGCCGACCTGGCCGCCGCCGCGGTGACCGTGCTGCGCGGCACGTGCGGCGGCGCGGTGACCGGACCGGTCCGGGTCACCTCCTCCGGTGGGCGGGACCGCACCCGGGCCCTGCTGACCGAGGCGCTCACCGCCGCCGGTGTCAAGGTGGTGTCCTCCGGCGGCACCGTCGTGCACCTCGTCGGGTACGGCGACGGCACGAAGGACCTGAACGCCGACGCGGCCGTGACGGTGGCGATGGACACGCCGTACGTGCTGGCCGGGGCGAAGTCGCCGACGGTGCTGGCGACCTACTCGTCCACCCGGGCCTCGATGACCGCGTTGGCCGCGGTGCTCGCCGGCAAGGCCCGCCCCACCGGCCGCGCCCCCGTCCCGGTCCCCGGCCTGCCCGCCACCACCTGCAAGGTGTAAGGAAGGGCCCCCGCTTAACGCCTCCGGTAGAGGAAGGGCCCCTCCTTAACACGTGAGTGTTAAGGAGGGGCCCTTCCTTGCAGACCTGGTTCAGGGGCGGGTGAAGACCAGCGCCACGTTGTGCCCGCCGAAGCCGAACGCGTTGTTCAGCGCGGCCGGGATCTCCAGGTGCCGGGCCTTGTGCGCGGCCACCTCCAGGCTGAGGCCGTCGTCCGGGTCGTCCAGGTTGACCGTGGGCGGCACGACCCCGTCCCGGATGGCCAGGATGGTGGCGATCGACTCCAACGCGCCGGCCGCGCCGAGCAGGTGCCCGGTCATCGACTTGGTGGCGGTGAGCAGCGGGTGGTCACCGATCGCCTCGCGCAGCGCGCCGATCTCCAGCATGTCGCCGACCGGCGTGGAGGTGGCGTGCGCGTTGACGTGCACGATGTCCCGTCCGGCCATGTCCGCGTCGGCGAGCGCCCGGGTGATGGCCCGGATCGCGCCCTCGCCCTCCGGGTGCGGCTGCACCATGTCGTACGCGTCGGAGGTGACCCCGGCGCCGGCCAGGCGCGCGTAGACGCGGGCGCCGCGGGCGGCGGCGTGGTCGGCGCGCTCCAGCACCAGCACGCCCGCGCCCTCGCCGAGCACGAAGCCGTCCCGGGCCTTGTCCCACGGTCGGGACGCCTTCTCCGGCTCGTCGTTGCGGGTCGACATGGCCCGCATCGAGGCGAAGCCGGCGATCGGCAGCGGGTGGATGACCGCCTCGGTGCCGCCGACCACCACCACGTCGGCGCGGCCGGCGCGGATGATGTCCAGCCCCAGCGAGATCGCCTCCGCGCCGGTCGCGCAGGCGCTGGCCACCGAGTGCACCCCGGCCTTGGCGCCCAGTTCCAACCCGACCCAGGCGGCCGGGCCGTTCGGCATCAGCATCGGCACCGTGTGCGGGGAGACCCGTCGCGGTCCGGACGCCTCCAGGATGTCGTCCTGGGCGAGCAGGGTGGTGGCGCCGCCGATGCCCGAGCCGACGCTCACGGCCAGCCGTTCCGGGTCCGGCCCGGCGTCGGCCAGCCCGGCGTCCGCCCAGGCCTCCCGCGCGGCGATGAGAGCGATCGCCTGGGAGCGGTCCAGCCGGCGCAGCTTCACGCGGTCCAGCACCTCGGCCGGGTCCACCGCCAGTTGGGCGGCGATCCGGACGGGCAGTTGCCCGGCCCACTCCTGGGTGAGCGCACTCACCCCGGAGCGGCCGGTCAGCATGGCGTCCCAGGTCGACGCGACGTCCCCGCCGAGCGGGGTCGTCGCGCCGAGCCCGGTGACGACGACGTCGGGGCGACTCATGATCAGGACTGCGCCTCGATGTAGCTGACCGCGTCCCCGACGGTCTTCAGGTTCTGCACCTCGTTGTCCGGGATCTTGACGCCGAACTTCTCCTCGGCCGCCACCACGACCTCCACCATGGAGAGCGAGTCGACGTCGAGGTCGTCGGTGAAGGACTTCCCCTCGGCCACGTCGTCCGGGCTCACCCCGGCAACCTCTTCGAGGATCTCGGCGAGGCCGGCGGTGATCTCGTCACGGGTCATTGCGGTTGGTTCCTCTCATCGGGGTTTCTCGGCGGCCGGCGACGCCGGCCACCGCACCTGGAGCGCGTTCGCGCCCGAGGGGGTCATCAGGGGCAGCGCACGACCTGACCGGCGTAGGTCAGGCCGCCACCGAAGCCGAACAGCAGCACCGGGGCGCCCGCGGGCACCTCGCGTCGCTCGACCATCTTCGACAGGGCCAGCGGAATGCTCGCCGCCGACGTGTTGCCGGACTCGACGATGTCCTTGGCGATGATCGCGTCCGGGATGTTCAGCCGCTTGGCGATGCCGTCGATGATCCGCGCGTTGGCCTGGTGCGGCACGAACGCGGCCAGCTCCGACGGGGCCACCCCGGCCCGCTCGCAGGCCTGGAGCGCCAGCGGGGCCAGCGCGGTGGTGGCCCAGCGGAACACCGACTGCCCCTCCTGCGCGATGTACGGACGCCAGCCCTCGATCCGCACCGCGTCGCCCTTCTCCGGCGCGGAGCCCCACACCACCGGCCCGATCCCGGTCGGCTCGTCGTCTGCGGTCGCGGTGACCACCGCCGCGCCGGCGCCGTCGCCGAAGATGATGCAGGTCGACCGGTCGGTCCAGTCGGTCACGTCGGAGAGCTTCTCCGCGCCGATCACCAGCGCGTTGCGCGCCGCGCCGGCCCGGATCGCGTGATCCACCGTGCCCAACGCGTACGCGAAACCGGAGCAGGCGGTGTTGAGGTCGTACGCCGCCGGCGCGTTGATGCCCAGCTTCGCGGCGACCCGGCAGGCCACGTTCGGGCTGCGGTCCACCGACGTGCAGGTCGCCACCACGACGAGGTCGATGTCGGCGGCGGTGAGGCCGGAGCTGGCCAGCGCCTTGCCGGCGGCGGCGGTGGCCATGTCGGCCACGGTCTCCTCGCCGGCGATCCGGCGGGTGGCGATGCCGACCCGGTCCCGGATCCATTCGTCGTTGGTGTCGACGAACTGCGCGAGCTCGTCGTTGGTGACCACGCGGGAGGGCTGGTAGTGCCCCATCGCGGCGATCCGGCTGCCGGCCATTTAGTGCGATCCTCCGATGCGGACGAGGGGCTGGCCCGGGGCGACCGGGTCGTCGTGGTGCGCGAGCCACTCGGTGAGCAGCCCGCTGTCGTGCGCGGTCACCTCGACCCGCCCCTGCCGGGCGGCGACGTGGCCGACGACCTGGCCGGCGTGCACACCGGCGCCCTCGGTCAGCTCGGCCACCGGCGTGAAGACACCGGCGGCGGGGGAGACCACCACCCGGAAACCGGACGCCGACGGGCGGGCGACGCCGCCACCGCCGTGCCGGGCGATCAGGCTCCGCGCGGCGGGCAGGTCGTCGGGCGTGTTCAGGGTGACGATCTCCGGTGCCCCGTCCCCCTTGAGCTCCCGCTTGACCAGACCGGCCAGCGTGCCGGCCGGCGGCAGCTCGACCACGCCGGTGACGCCGAGGTCGACCAGGGTGCGCATGCACAGGTCCCAGCGGACCGGGGCGGTCACCTGCCGGACCAGCCGCTGCACCGCCTCCCGGCCGTACCCGACCGGGGCGCCGTCGAGGTTGGACAGCAGGACGCGGGCCGGGTCGGCCACGGTGACGCCCCCGGCCACGCCGGCCAGCGCGGCCTCGGCCGGGGCCATGTACGGGGTGTGGAACGCGCCGGCCACCTTGAGCCGGATCACCCGCGCCCGGGTCGGCGGTTCGACGGCGAGCTTCTCCAGCCCGGCGATCGCGCCGGCGGCGACGATCTGGCCGGCGCCGTTGCGGTTGGCCGGGTGCAGGCCGTGCGTCTCCAGCGCGGCGAGCACCTCGTCCGGGTCGCCGCCGAGCACGGCGGCCATCCCGGTGGGCTCCAGCGCGCAGGCGGCGGCCATCTCCCGGCCGCGTACGCCGGCGAGCGTCACGGCCGCCTCGGCGGGCAGCACCCCGGCCAGCGCGGCGGCGCCCAGCTCGCCGACGCTGTGCCCGGCGACCACCCGGACGTCGTGCATCGGGAGGTGCTCGGCGGCGAGCAGCGCGGCGGCGACCAGCAGCGGCTGGGTGCGGGCGGTGTCCTTGATCTCGTCCGCGTCCGCCTCGGTGCCGAGGTGGATCAGGTCGACCCCGGCCAGCGCCGACCACCAGCGCAGGCGCGCCTCGGCGCCGGCGAGGTCGAGCCATGGGTTCAGGAAACCGGGCTTCTGTGAACCCTGTCCGGGGGAGAGTACGGCGAGCACGTGTACGACTCTGACGGATACTCGCGGGTCGCGCTGTAACGCACGGCACCAAACCGCACTAGAAGCTTTAGAGGAAACCTACAAAGATCGGCGCCGGTCGTCGCCGCTCTGGGCCACTTTCCGACCGGCTGGGCTCGCTGTCTGGTTCGGGACCGGCGTGACGGCCGGGACCACCGGGTCGAGCCGACCGACGGTCAACGCGACCTGGAGCGCGAAGGCGTCCCGCGGGGCGAGCGGCGAGAATCCGGTCACCTCGGCGATCCGCTTCAGCCGGTAACGCACCGTGTTCGGGTGCACGAACAGCGCCCGCGCCGCGCTCTCCAGCGTGCCGCCGGCGGCGAAGAACGCGTCGAGCGTCTCCAGCAGTTCGCCGCCGCCGGCGCGGGCCAGCGCCGCGTACACGTCGTGGCGCAGCCGGCGGCGCGCCTCGGTGTCGCCGGCCAGCGCCCGCTCGGGCAGCAGTTCGGCGGCGGCGACCGGGCACGGCGCGGTCGGCCAGGCCGGCGCGGCCCGGAACCCGGCGAGCGCCGCCCGCGCGGACTCGGTCGCCTCGTCGAGGCTGGGCACCGCCGGACCGACCACCACCGGCCCGTCGCCGAACGCGGTACGCAGCTTCCCGGCAGCCGCCAGCGGATCGGCCGCCCCGCCCAGCACGATCACCAGGCGGTCGCCGTGCACGCCGCCGATCACCTCGACACCGATCCGGCGGGCCTGCCGGTAGACGGTGTGCAGGACGGCCGACACCTCACCGCCGGGGGAGCGGCCCACCGCCACCGCCACCGGCGGCGCGTCGGACCAGCCCAGCGCGGCGGCGCGACTGGCCAGCACGTCCGGCGAGTCGCCGCGCAGCAGCGCGTCCACCAGCAACGCCTGCAACCGGGCGTCCCAGGAGCCGCGGGTCTCGGCGGCCCGGGCGTACACCCGGGCGGCGGCGAACGCGATCTCCCGGGAGAAGCGCAGCACCGCCTCCCGCAGCGACTGTTCCTCGCCCGGCACGGCCAGCTCGGACACCTGTTCCTCGACGACCTCGATGGTCACCTTGATCAGCGCCACGGTCTGCTGGAGGCTGATCGAGCGGGCGAGCGCCACCGGCGCGGCGGCGAAGACCTCGTCCGACACCTCCTGGGTGCGGTCGGTCGCGCCGCCGCCCTGGCGCAGCCACTGGACCAGGGACCGCACGCCGGCCTGGGCCACCAGCATCACCCAGGAACGCTGGTCGGCGGGCAGCTCGCGGAACCACAGCAGACTCTCGTCCATCCGGGCCACGCTGGCGGTGGCCAGGCTTCCCGCGGCCCGCTCGATGCGGCGAAGCGTGGCCGACGTCTCGGTACCGCCCGGTTCACTCACCGCACCAGCCTGACACGGCCTGACCAGCGGATCCACTCCGAGTCCGCGGCAGCGCCGCCGACGGGTGATCTCCACCGGTACGCGCTGACGATCTCGTCGGGCCGGGCCAGTACGGTGTCAGAGCGCGTCGGGGCGTTCCGTCCGACGGGCGAGGGCGAAGGGTGAGGGGGACCGGGATGGCGCACGGGGAGGCCGAACACGGCTGCGCCCAGCACGAGCACTGTCGGCCGGGCCACGACCAGCAGCGCCGGGCAGGGCTGACCCATCCGGGTGAGCCGGCCGCCGGGCGGTCGCCGGAGCGCGCCGACGACGAGCCGGCGGCGCCGCGTCAGCGGGTCGTCGAGCCGGCCGGTCCCACGGCCGACCCGGCGTCGATCCAGGGCTGCCGCAGCGACCAGGCCGGCTGGGCGGGTGGCCACCGGCACGGCGCGGTGCGCCCCGGCAACCGCACGAGCCGCCGGGAACGGCCGCCGCGCCGCTGGTGCTGACCACGCGGGGCCCGTCCGGCGGTTAGCGTGGGTGGGGTGAAGGCGATGGCGATCGACGAGTACGGCCCGGCCGACCTGCTCACCGCTCGTGAGCTGCCCACCCCGCCGGTCGGTCCGGACACGGTCCTGGTGCGGGTGCGGGCCGCCGGGGTCAACCCGGTCGACTGGAAGGTCCGGGCGGGGCACCTGGCCGGCGCGTTCCCGACCCACTTCCCGCTGGTGCCGGGGTGGGACGCCGCCGGCGTGGTGGAGGCGGTCGGTCCGGCGGTGTCCGGGTTCGCCGTCGGTGACGAGGTGATCGGCTACGTCCGCCGCGACGACGTGCAGCACGGCACGTACGCGGAACTGGTCCCGGCCCCGGAGCGGTGCCTGGCCGACAAGCCGGTGCGGGCGTCCTGGCCGGAGGCGGCCGGTCTGCCGCTGGCCGGGCTCACCGCCTACCAGGCGTTGCAACTCGCCCGCACCGGGGCCGGTGACACCGTGCTGGTGCACGGCGCGGCCGGCGGGGTGGGACACCTCGCGGTGCAGGTGGCCCGCGCGCTCGGCGCCGACCGGGTGATCGGCACGGCGAGCGAGGCGAACCACGACTTCGTCCGGTCGCTGGGCGCGGAGCCGGTCAGCTACGGCGACGGCCTGCCGGACCGGGTCCGCGCGGTCGCGCCGGACGGCGTCGACGTGGTGCTGGACCTGTTCGGGGGCGACGCGCTGGACGCCTCCGCCGAGCTGATCGGCCGGCCGGGGCGGCTGGTCTCCACCGCCGACCCGGAGCACGTGACCCGCCTCGGCGGCGCGTACGTCTTCGTCAAGCCGTCCTCGGCCGACCTGGGGGTGCTCGCCGGGCTGGTCGACGCCGGCCGGCTCACCGTGCACGTGGCCCGGACGTTCCCGCTCACCGGGGCCGCCGAGGCGCAGCGGCTGGTGGAGGCGGGGCACGTCCGAGGCAAGGTCGTGCTGACCCTCTGAGCCGGGCTCAGCGGGTGCGGCGGCGCACCAGGAGCGCGATGCCGGCCAGCCCGACGGTGATGACCAGCACCACGCCGATGTTGAGCAGCAGCAGCCGCTGCAACTCGCCGAGCGCGGTGTCGAGGCCCTCCGCCGGGTCGAGTGCCTCCTCCGGCAGGACGCGCTCGCCGCCGCCGATGCCGCCGGAGAGCGTGTCGAACCGGGGCGCCAGCGGCACCCCGACGGCGCGCAGCGTCTCGGACATGTTGAGGCGGCCGAGGAACCAGCCGGCCCGGGGGTGGCTCAGGTCGGGCTGCTTGGCCGGCCGGTAGACCCGGGGGCCGCCCTTGGCCAGCGGGAAGAGGTCGTAGGTGTGCTGCGGGCTGCCGGCGGCGAGCACCACCACCGTGTACTTCGGACCGAGGTCCTTGGCCGCCGGGCCGCGGAGCTGACCGGTCGTCCCCAGCCACTTGACCTGGTCGACGATCATGGTGACCTCGGCGGGTTTGGTGTCGGCCCGCAACTGCAACGGCTGGTCGAGCTGGTCGCCGGTGATGTCCACCCCGGCGGGGGCGAGCTTCGGCTTCGGCGCGGCCTGGGCCGCCGTCGTGCCGGTGAGGGCCAGTGTGCACGCCAGCACCGCCGCCCCGGCCACGACGGTCAGCAGCCGCCTCACCTTCCGGACCATCGCCGCCTCCTCGCCCCGTTCGATGGCTGGCTTCCGCTGCCGGTCACACTGGACCCGCCCACCCCAAAGACTCCGCAGAACGTCGCGTGGTTGCAGTAGGTGGAAGAGTATTTGGAACTATCTGCGAGCTGAGACCGACCAATGAACGGTCGAAGATCAGCGGCCGGATCTTACCCGGACGGAGGGGCTCATGGGGGGCAGGGTTGCCCGTACGACACGTACCTGGCTGGCGGTGCTCGGGCTGGCGGCGGGGGTGTCGCTGCTGTTGCCGGCCGCGCCGGCCGCCGCGCACAACTCGTTGACCGGCAGCGATCCGGCCAACGGGGCCCGGGTGGCCGCCGCGCCGAAGCGCATCGAGCTGCGGTTCCTGGCCACGCCGAAGGAGTCCGGCACGACGGTCACCGTCACCGGGCCGGACAACGTGGTCGCCGCGGGCGGACCGCCGGCCTTCTCCGGGAAGCGGGTGAGCGTGCCGTTCAAGCCCGCCGCGGCCGGGCTCTACATCGTGGCCTACCAGCTCGCGTCCGACGACGGGCATCCGATCAAGGGGGAGATCCGGTTCACGCTGACCACCGGCACCCCGGCCGAGACGCCGTCGACGTCCGCGAGCGCCCCACCGACCACCGTGACGCCGCCCACGAGCGCCGCGCCGTCGCCGGCGAGCCCGACGCCCGCGGCCGCCGGCGGGGACGACGACGGGGACGACGACGGGGGTACGGGTTGGCTCTGGGCGGCCGGCACGGTCGTGCTGCTGGCCGCGTTGGGCGGTGGCCTGCTGCTGCGTCGCCGCGCTGCCCGCCGCTGACCGGGCCGGGCACTCAACGGCTGACCGGGCCGGGCACTCAACGGCAGGCCGGGCCGGGCACTCGACGGCAGGCCGGATCCGCGGCGGGCGCCCGCTCGCCCGGTCACCGTGCGTGACGGGACGGGAGAGACCTCTACCGCGTCTCGTCATGCCTCCTGGTCATAAATATGACCAGGAGGCATGACGCCCGATAGGGCAACGTTTCCGGCGCGCGACACGCCCGGACGACACGCCGGGGCGTCACCCGCGGGCTCAGACCAGGCGTACCCGGGCGGCGCGCAGCCGGGTCAGCGTACGGTCGCGGCCGAGCACCTCGAGCGACTCGAACAGCGGCAGCCCGACGGTGCGGCCGGTGACCGCCACCCGGACCGGCGCCTGCGCCTTGCCCAGCTTCAGCCCGCGCTCCGCGCCGACCGCCTCCAGCGTGGCCTTCAGCGACTCGGCATCCCAGCTCTCCAGCGTGTCGAACGCGGCGATCGCGGCGTCCAGCAGCTCGGCGGCGCCCTCCTTCATCGCCTTCGCCCAGGCCGCCTCGTCGATCAGCGGGTCGGCCAGGAAGAGGAAGTCGACGTTCGGCACGATCTCGCTCAGCACCGCGATCCGGGTCTGCGCCAGCGGGGCCACCGCGGCGAACGCGGCCGGGTCGAACTCGGCCGGCTGCCACGGCGGCGGGGCGATCGTGTCGGTGCCGGTGAGCCACGGCTGGCACGCGGCGGCGAACTCCTCCACCGGCAGGGCCCGGATGTACTCCCCGTTGAAGGCGCGCAGCTTCTTCTCGTCGAAGAAGGCGGGGGAGAGGTTGACCTCGTCGAGCCGGAACTCGTCCTCGATCACCGACCAGGGCACGATCTCCCGGTCACCCGACGGCGCCCAGCCGAGCAGCATCAGGTAGTTACGCATCGCGTCGGCGAGGTAGCCCTCGTCCCGGTACGCCTCCAGGGCGACCTTGTCCCGCCGCTTGGACAGCTTCTGCCGCTTCTCGTTGACCACCACCGGCACGTGCGCCCAGACCGGCGGCTTGACGCCGAGCGCGTCCCAGAGCAGCTGCTGCTTCGGGGTGTTCGGCAGGTGCTCCTCGGCCCGGATCACGTGGGTGATCCCCATGGTCATGTCGTCGACCACGTTGGCCAGCAGGAAGACCGGCGAGCCGTCGCCCCGGGCGATGACGAAGTCCTCGATCAGCTTGTTCTCGAACGTCGGCTCGCCCCGGATCAGGTCGACCACCACGGTCTCGCCCTCGTCCGGGGTGCGGAAGCGCAGCGCCCGGCCCTCGCCGGCGGACAGGCCCCTGTCGCGGCAGAAGCCGTCGTAGCCCCGGTGCTGCGAGCCGGTACGCGCCTGCACGTCGTCGCGGGTGCAGTCGCAGTAGTACGCCCGGCCGGCCTCGTACAGCCGCTGCGCGGCGGCGCGGTGCTCGCCCGCGTACGAGGACTGGAAGTAGGGGCCCTCGTAGCTGCCGCGGGTGATGCCGATCCAGTCGAGCGCGGAGAGGATGCCCTCGGTCCACTCGGGCCGGTTGCGGGCCGCGTCGGTGTCCTCGACGCGGAGCACGAACACCCCGCCCTGCTGCTTGGCGAAGATCCAGTTCTGCAACGCCGAGCGGGCGCCGCCGACGTGGAACATTCCGGTCGGGGAGGGGGCGAAGCGTACACGTACCGTCACGTCCCCCAGCCTACGGCGGGCCGCGACCGCTTTCCGGCAGGGGGCCCGGTCAGGGCACCGCCCTGATCTTCACGACGAGCGCGCTGCCGAGCAGCGTGACGGCCGCGGTCACCGCGTAGAGCGCCGGGTAACCGCCCAGGTGCACCACGATCGGGGCGGAGAGCGCCGGCCCCAGCACCTGCGGCGCGGAGTTGGCGATGTTGATCACCCCGAGGTCCTTGGCCCGGTCGGTGGCGGCCGGCAGCACCTGGGTGATCAACGCGGCGTCCACCGCCAGGTAGACGCCGTAACCGGCGCCGAGTAGCAGCGCGGCGACGATCGCCATCGACCAGACCGGCGCCACCGCGAGCAGCGTCGCCGCCACCGCCATGATCAGCCCGGACACGATCACGAAGACCTTGCGCCGGCCGGAGCGGTCGGAGAGCCGCCCGGCCACCACGGCGGTGAGCATCATGCCCACCGTGTAGAGCAGGATCAGCACCAGCAGCGAGCCCTCGGGGTCGGCCACCCGCACCCCGTCGGTGAGGAAGTAGAGCAGATAGAGCGTGCCGAGCGCGTTGCCCAACTGCACCAGGAACCGGGTGAACCAGGCCCAGGCGAAGTCGGGGTGGCGACGCGGGCTGATCCACATCGAGGCGAGCAGGGCGCGCGCCCGCAACGGCGACCGGTGCTCCCGGGGCAGCGGGTCGTCCTGGGTGAGCAGCGCGAACGGCAGCGACAGCAGCAGCACGGCGAGCGCGATCGCGGCGTACCCGGCGGCGTTGCCGGTGACCACGGCGGTGACCAGCACCGCGCCGAGCACCAGGCCCAGCGCCTGCGGGATGCCCACCCAGCCGGAGACGCCGCCGCGCTGCGCCACCGGCACCCGGTCCGGGATCGCGGCGGTGAGGCTGGCCAGCATGGCGTTGAAGCAGACCTGCGCGGCCACCCAGGCCACCGCCACGCCGGCGATGCTGTCCTGCCGGGCCAGCAGCACCAGCGCGAACGCGCCGACCACCGCGCCGGTCGCGGTCCAGACGTGCCGGCGGCCGAAGTGCCGGTTGGCCAGCCGCAGCGAGGTCCGGTCGGACAGGGCCCCGGCCAGCGGGTTCGCCAGCACCGCGGCGAGCGCGCCGAGGCCGGTGACCACCGCCAGCATGGCCTCCTTGTCGCCCGGCGCGATGCGTTCCACCTGCTGCGGCAGCAGCACCTGGATCGGCGTGAAGAACGCCATCCAGACGCCCAGGTTGGCGGCGAAGATCAGCGCGATCCAGCTCCGCCGGACCGGCACGGTCGGCTCGGCGAGCGCCGCCGGCAGCGAGGCCGGCGTCGGGTTGACGGTGGTCATCGCCGGACCAGGTCCCGGAACCAGGCGTACGACGACTTCGGGGTACGCCGCTGCGTGGGGTAGTCGACGTGCACCAGCCCGAACCGCTTGGTGAACCCCTCGGCCCACTCCCAGTTGTCCAGCAGCGACCAGACGAAG
Source organism: Micromonospora sp. DT227 (assembly GCF_049841835.1). NCBI lineage: Bacteria > Bacillati > Actinomycetota > Actinomycetes > Micromonosporales > Micromonosporaceae > Micromonospora > Micromonospora sp. DT227. The sequence continues at coordinate 217,687 of NZ_JBNCLA010000005.1, forward strand.
TACCCGGTCACCGGCACCCCCGCGGTGATCGCCTCGTGCACCGCGCGCACGTGCCCGTCCAGGTACGCGATCCGTTCCGGGTCGTCCACCCGGCCCTGCGCGTCCGGCACGTCGTCGTACGCGCAGCCGCTCTCGGTGACCTGGATCGGCGGCAGCGCGTCGCCGTACCGGTCGTGGAGCTGGAGCAGCAGCTCGCGCAGCCCGTCCGGGGCCACCGGCCAGTCGAACGCGGTGCGCGGGTACCCGTCCAGCGGCACCATCTCGAACGGCAGCGGCGAGCCCTCCTCGGGGGCCCGGATGCCGGTCGGGTTGTAGTAGTTCACGCCGAGCACGTCGATCGGGGCGGCCAGCACGTCCAGGTCGCCGTCGTGGATCACGGCCGGGTCGAGGCCGGGCGCGTCGGGGTAGCCGCGGCCGAGCAGCGGGTCGGTGAAGAGCCGGTTGTGCAGCGCGTCGTACGCCTGCGCGGCGGCCCGGTCGGCGTCGGTGTCCCCGACCTGCCGCACCGGCGAGTAGTTGTTGGCGATCGCCACCGGGCTCGCGGTGCGGGCGCGCAGCGCGGCCACCGCCAGGCCGTGCCCGAGGAGCTGGTGGTGGGCCACCGGGAAGGCGTCGAAGAGCAGCATCCGGCCGGGCGCGTGGGTGCCGATGCCGTGCCCGAGGCTCATGTGGATGAACGGCTCGTTGAGCGTGATCCAGAGTTTCACCCGGTCGCCGAGGCGGGCCGCGGTCAGGTCGGCGTACTCGGCGAAGCGGGCGGCGGTGTCCCGGTTCAGCCAGCCGCCGGCGTCCTCCAGCGCCTGCGGCAGGTCCCAGTGGAAGAGCGTGGCGACCGGGTCGACGCCGGCGGCGAGCAGGCCGTCCACCAGCCGGTCGTAGAAGTCCAGCCCGGCCGCGTGCGCCGGGCCGGCGCCGGTGGGCTGGACGCGGGGCCAGGCGATCGAGAACCGGTACGCGGACACGCCCAGCCCGGCCAGCAGCGCGGTGTCCTCGGCGTGCCGGTGGTAGTGGTCGCACGCCTCGTCGCCGGTGCTGCCGTCGACGATCCGGCCCGGCTCCCGGGCGAACGTGTCCCAGATGGACGGTCCCCGGCCGTCGACCGTGGTCGCGCCCTCGATCTGGTACGCGGAGGTGGACACCCCCCAGCGGAAGCCGGCGGGGAAGTCGGGCATCGGCACGGTCGTCAATTCGCCCTCCCAATACGTGAAGCGTGTTCGCGACTCTAGGGCTCGGGCGAACGCCACGCCATAGGCCGGGACGGCGGGTGACACCAGGGCGTTTCGGCGTGTCTTCGACGATCCCGTCCACTTAAGTCCGATTTACACATAGAGTGCCGAATATCGCGGATGTAGTTTTAAGTGGGGGAAAGACGCTCATGATCCTCGTGGAACGCAGCGCACACGTGGTGGCGCCGGTGGAAGTGGTCTGGGACGTCGTGCAGCGCGCCGAGCAACTGCCGGCCTGGCTGGCGGGGGTCCGTGCGGCCGAGGTCCTCTCCGGGGAGGGGTTCGGTCGGCGGCAGCTCGTCCAGGCCGGGCGCGGCGCCGCGCACGAGGCCGAAGTGATCGCCTATCAGGAGCCGACGCTGATCGGCTGGCGCGAACGGGCCAAGGGCGCCGGCGCCCGGGCCGAGGCGCGTACCGAGATCTACGTCCAGCTCACCGCGGACGAGGACGCCGGCGGCACCGTGGTCCGGCTGATCGTCGTCCGGTGGCCCGCCGGGCCGGTCAAGGCCGCAATGCTGCGGCTCGGCCTGCGCCGGGTGGGCGCCGACCTGGAGGACTCGCTGGCCCGGCTGACCGACCTGGCCGCCGTCGGCTGACCGGGTCCAGTCCCGGCGTCGCCCGCAACGACGATGGTCCGGCATCCCAACCAGGGACGCCGGACCATCGTCGTGTCCGTCGGTGTTAAGCGGGGGCCCCTCCTCTACCGCAGGCGTTAAGCAGGGGCCCTTCCTTGCACGTCTAGCTGTCGCCGCCGGTCTCGCCGACCGGGGCGGCGTTCACGTCGTCCAGCGCGTACTTGCGGGCGGCGTCGGCCGGCACGTGCGCCGGAACCGCGCCGCGCAGCGCGAGCTGCCGCAGCGTGGCGACCGCGACCGACTCGGCGTCCACGTGGAAGTGGCGACGCAACGCGTGCCGGGTGTCCGACATGCCGAAGCCGTCGGTGCCGAGCGAGGTGTAGTCGCCCGGTACCCAGCGCGCGATCAGGTCCGGTACCGCGCGCATCCAGTCGCTGACCGCGACCTTCGGGCCCTCGGCGTCGGCCAGCTTGCGCTGGATGTACGGCACCCGCTGCTCCTCACCCGGGTTGAGCAGGTTGTGCTCCTCGCACTCGACCGCGTCGCGGCGCAGCTCGGTCCAGGACGTCACCGACCACACGTCGGCGGCCACGCCCCAGTCCTCGGCGAGCAGTTGCTGGGCCTTGAGCGCCCACTGCATGCCGGTGCCGGAGGCGAGGACGTTCGCCTTCGGCGCGTCCGGGCCCACCTTCGCCGCCGGCGAGTAGCGGTAGATGCCCTTGACGATGCCCTCGGTGTCCACGCCCTCCGGCTCGGCCGGCTGGAAGATCGGCTCGTTGTAGACGGTGAGGTAGTAGAAGACGTTCTCCTGCGCCTCGCCGTACATCCGGTGCAGGCCGTTCTCCAGGATGTGCGCCAGCTCGAACGCGAACGCCGCGTCGTACGCGACCACCGCCGGGTTGGTGGCGGCGAGCAGCAGCGAGTGCCCGTCCTCGTGCTGGAGACCCTCGCCGTTGAGCGTGGTCCGGCCGGCGGTCGCGCCGAGCACGAAGCCCCGGGCCATCTGGTCGGCCGCCGCCCAGAACCCGTCGCCGGTGCGCTGGAAGCCGAACATCGAGTAGAAGATGTACATCGGGATCATCGGCTCGCCGTGCGTGGCGTACGACGTGCCGGCGGCGGTGAACGAGGCGACCGAACCGGCCTCGTTGATCCCCTCGTGCAGGATCTGCCCGGTCGTCGACTCCTTGTACGACAGGAACAGCTCCCGGTCGACCGAGGTGTAGCGCTGGCCGTGCGGCGAGTAGATCTTCTGGGTCGGGAAGAGCGAGTCCATGCCGAACGTGCGGGCCTCGTCCGGGATGATCGGCACCCAGCGCTTGCCGAACTCCTTGTCCTTCATCACGTCCTTGAGCAGGCGGACGAAGGCCATCGTGGTGGCCACCTTCTGCTTGCCCGACCCGCGCTTGACGTCGGCGAACCGCTCGCTGCCCGGGATCGCCAGCGTCCTGCGCTCGGTGGTACGCGACGGGAGGAAGCCGCCGAGTTGGCGACGCCGCTCCCGCAGGTACTCCATCTCGTCCGACTTCTCGTCCGGCGTGTAGTACGGCGGGAGGTAGGGGTTCTCCTCCAGCTGCTTGTCCGGAATGTCGAGGTAGAGCCGGTCGCGGAACAGCTTCAGGTCGTCGAGCGTCAGCTTCTTCATCTGGTGCGTGGCGTTGCGGCCCTCGAAGTGCGAGCCCAGCGTCCAGCCCTTGATGGTCTTGGCGAGGATCACCGTCGGCTGACCGGTGTGCTCCATCGCCGCCTTGTAGGCCGCGTAGAGCTTGCGGTAGTCGTGGCCACCCCGCTTGAGGTTCCAGATCTCGTCGTCGCTCAGGTGCTCGACCATCTTGCGGGTCCGCGCGTCGCGGCCGAAGAAGTGCTCCCGGACGTACGCCCCGGACTCCGCCTTGTAGGTCTGGTAGTCACCGTCGGGCGTGGTGTTCATCAGGTTGACCAGCGCGCCGTCGGTGTCCGCCGCGAGCAGCGGGTCCCACTCCCGGCCCCAGACCACCTTGATCACGTTCCAGCCGGCGCCCCGGAAGAACGCCTCCAGCTCCTGCATGACCTTGCCGTTGCCGCGGACCGGACCGTCCAGGCGCTGGAGGTTGCAGTTGATCACGAAGGTGAGGTTGTCCAACTCCTCGCGCGCGGCCACGCCGATCGCGCCGAGCGACTCGACCTCGTCCATCTCGCCGTCGCCCAGGAACGCCCAGACGTGCTGCTGGGAGGTGTCCTTGATGCCCCGGTGCTGGAGGTAGCGGTTGAACCGCGCCTGGTAGATGGCGTTCAGCGGGCCGAGACCCATGGAGACGGTGGGGAACTCCCAGAAGTCCGGCATCAACCGCGGGTGCGGGTACGAGGGCAGTGAGCCGGCGCGGTGCGACAACTCCTGCCGGAAGCCGTCGAGCTGGTCGGCGCTCAGCCGGCCCTCCAGGAACGCCCGCGCGTACATGCCGGGGGAGGCGTGACCCTGGTAGTAGATCTGGTCGCCGCCGCCCGGGTGCTCCTTGCCGCGGAAGAAGTGGTTGAAGCCCACCTCGTAGAGCGACGCCGAGCTGGCGAACGTGGAGATGTGACCGCCCACGCCGATCTCCGGGCGCTGGGCCCGGTGCACCAGCATGGCGGCGTTCCACCTGATGTACGCCCGCAGCCGTCGCTCGATGTGCTCGTCACCGGGGAACCACGGTTCCCGCTCCGGTGGGATGGTGTTGATGTAGTCGGTGGTGGTCAGCGACGGCACCCCGACCTGGCGCTCGCGGGCCCGCTCCAGCAGGCGCAGCATGACGTACCGGGCGCGCTTGGTTCCGCGCTCGTCGATGACACCGTCGAGTGACTCGACCCATTCGCTGGTCTCTTCAGGGTCGATGTCCGGAAGCTGGCTCGGCAGACCAGCGGTGATCACCGGGCGCTTGCGTTCCGTAGCCACAGGCGTTCCCTCGGTTCTGTGTGGGATAGGTCTCTAGCGCCATCCTGCCCCCTCGTGGCGCTCGTCGTCACCTCCGGCTCCCCCAGACGCGATGCTGAACACAGGTACCCGCCGGTAACTTTGTGCGATCACGGACGTGCCGGCCGGCCGGGCGGAGAGCTGACGCGCTGCGGCAGAATGCGCCGTATGCGTAGTGAGGTGATCAGCGTCCGGACCGGGTCCCGGCCGACCGTCCGGGACATCACGGCCGAGGCCGAACGGTTCGTCGCCGGGTCCGGCGACGGGCTGCTGCACGTCTTCGTGCCGCACGCCACCGCCGGGTTGGCGATCATCGAGACCGGCGCCGGGTCGGACGACGATCTGCTCCGCGCGCTCGACGACCTGCTGCCCACCGACGACCGGTGGCGGCACCGGCACGGCTCGCCCGGACACGGCCGCGATCACGTGCTGCCGGCGTTCGTGCCGCCGTACGCGACGGTGCCGGTGCTCGGCGGGCGGCTCCAGCTCGGCACCTGGCAGTCGATCTGCCTGGTCGACCCGAACGGCGACAACCCGGACCGCCGGATCCGCTTCTCCTTCCTCCCCGCCTGACCCCACCCCAAGCGGGCCCCAGATTCACGGAAAGAGTGGCTATTCCGCGTCGGATAGCCACTCTTTCCGTGAATCAGCGCCCAGGAGGGGCGGGGGGAGGGGGGAGGGGACGGGGGAGGGGGGAGGTTAGGGGCGGGTGGTTTCCGTCTCTATGGTCTGGCGGCCCTGGTCCGTCTCGGGGGCGGTGGTTCGTGCGGGGGTGGGCGGGCGGTCGTACGTCTGGTTCAGGCCGGGCACCCGGTCCTCGATCACGAACGTGGCGCGGGTGTACGCCGGCGCGTCCGGCCGGCTCATGTACGGCAGCACGTCGAAGTTCGCGGTCAGCTCCGTCGGTGTGATGGTGGTGCGCACGTAGCCGCGCAGGTTGTTCTGGAAGCGCAGGTGCGGGTTGAACGCCAGCCACGGGTGCGACCCGGTGGGCGAGTCCGCGCCGTCCCCGGTCGAGGTGATCGAGGAGCAGACCAGCTCACTGCCGACCGTGCGCGACGTCGGGTCGGCGTAGTCCAGCTTCAGGTCGCTGGCCCAGTGCGCGTGCACGTCGCCGGTGAGCACGACCGGGTTGCGCACCCCGGCGGCCACCCAGCCCCGGGTGATCCGGTCCCGCGAGGCGACGTACCCGTCCCAGGCGTCCATGCTGGTGACCGTGAGCGGCCCGGCGTTGTTGTCGCGTTGGGCGAAGAAGACCTGCTGGCCGAGGAGGTCCCAGCGGGCCGCCGAGCGGCGGAAGCCGTCCAGCAGCCACGCCTCCTGCGCGGCGCCGGTGATCGACCGGGCCGGGTCGGACGCGTCCGCGCAGTCCCGGTAGCCGTCACCGCACGCCTGGTCGTCCCGGTACTGCCGGGTGTCGAGCAGGTGGAACGTGGCCAGCCGGCCCCAGCGCACCCGCCGGTAGAGCTGCATGTCGATGCCGCGCGGGATCGAGGTGCGGCGCAGCGGCATGTTCTCGTAGTACGCCTGGAACGCCGCCGCCCGCCGGGCGAGGAAGTCCGGGTCCGGGGCCTCGGGCACCTCGTCGGCCCAGTTGTTCTCCACCTCGTGGTCGTCGAAGACCACCACCCAGGGCGCGACCGCGTGCGCCGCCTGGAGGTCGGTGTCGGTCTTGTACTGGGCGTGCCGCTGCCGGTAGTTGGCGAGCGTCCGGGTCTCCGGGCCCTCGTGGTCGCGCGGGTTGCCGCCCGGCACCGTGTACGTGTCCTTGGCGTACTCGTACTGGTAGTCGCCGAGATGCAGGATCAGCTCCGGCTCGGTCTCGGCCAGCCGCCGGTAGGCGGTGAAGTAGCCGTGCTCGTACTGCGAGCAGGAGAAGAAGCCCATGGCCAGCGCGGAGGGCAGCAGCCAGGGCGGCGGCGCGGTGCGGGTGCGGCCGACCGGCGAGAGCCAGCGCTCGGCCCGGAACCGGTAGAAGTACTCCCGGCCGGGGGGGCAGACCGTCCAGTTCGACGTGCACGCTGTGCGCCGACTCCGGCCGGGCCAGCCGTACCCCTCGGCGCACCACGTGCCTGAACCGTTCGTCGGCGGCCACCTCCCAGGACACCGGCACCGCCCGGGACGGCATGCCGCCCAGGCCGTCCTCGACAGCGGTCGGCGGATGAAAGGTGGTGACGTCAGCCGAGCAGTCGGCGCAATAGTGGAGGAAGTCAATTGTTGATCTGTCACGTATGATTGTCGGCATGGCGCACCGCCCGGTCCCCCGCACGCCGTCCCCGGCCGACGACCGGTTCGGGCTGGCCGGGGACACCGTGCGCCGGATCCAGCACGTCGCCGCCGCGCTGCGGCACCACCAGGATGAGGAGATCGCCGCGCTGGGTCTGACCCCGGCGGCGGCCCGGGCGCTGCACGAGCTGGACCCGGACCACCCGTCGCCGGCCCGCGACCTGGCCGTGCGACTCGGCTGCGACCGCTCCAACGTGACCGGGCTGGCCGACAAGCTGGAGCAGGCCGGGCTGGTCGAGCGCCGGGCCGACCCGACCGACCGGCGGCAGCGGGCGCTCGTCGTCACCGCGCGGGGCCGGCAGGTCCGGGAGCGGGTACGCCAGGTGATGTCGGACTCACGGCTGCTCGACGGGTTGAGCACGGCGGAGCTGGCCACGCTGCGTGACCTGGTCTGGAAGGTGTCCGACGGCGGCTGCCCGGAGGAGCGCGGCGAGGTCTGAGCCGCGCCGGGCGTAACGTGTCCGACTGGGCGAGGCGGCCCTGATTCGGTAATGCTGTCCGACGTGACCTCCCCGCACGATCTCGACGACCGGCTCCGAGCCGACCTGGCCGCGCTCGACGCGCCGGACCACCGGCGTGACCTGCGCGAACCGCTGCCCGACGGTGGGTCGCTCACCGGGGCGCAGGCGCTGGCCCTGTTCGACGCGCAGCTCACCAGCCGGCTGGTGGACCTGGCCGGGCGCTGGCTGCGCGGCTTCGGTGAGGGGTACTACACGATCGGTTCGGCCGGCCACGAGGGCAACGCGGCGGTGGCCGCCGCGCTGCGGCCGACCGACCCGGCGCTGCTGCACTACCGGTCCGGCGCGTTCTACTGCCTGCGCGCCGCCCAGGCGGCCGGCGAGTTCCCACCCGACGCGCCACCCGTGCCCGCCGGCCGGGAGCAGGATTCCGATCCGCGGGACTCGGACGGATCCTGGCCCGACAGCGCATGGGCGACCGCACCGAGCGAAGCGGAAGCGAGGGCCGGGAGCGCATGCCCGGCCGGCAGCGACCCCACCGGGGCCGTCTCCCACCAGGATCCCGCTCCGGGTGACCCCGCCAGCGGCGCGGCCGGGCCGGCGGACTCCGGCGACGTCGACGCGGTGCTGCTGCCGGACGGGGCCGGGGTGACCGTGGACGCGGTCGGCGACGCGACGGTCGGCGTACCCGGTCTGCCGTCGCCGTCGCTCGACGACGCGTTCGCGGGCGCGGCGCGGGACATGCTGCGCGGCATGGTCGCCTCCGCCGAGGAGCCGATCGCCGGCGGCCGGCACAAGGTCTTCGGCCGGGCCGACCTCGCGGTCGTGCCGACCACCTCGACCATCGCCTCGCACCTGCCCCGCGCGGTCGGCCTGGGGCTGGCCCTGGAACGGCTCCGGCGGGGCGGACGGCGCGTCGACGGCGACCCGGAGGTGGCGTCCTGGCCGCTGGACGCCGTGGTGGTCTGCTCCTTCGGGGACGCCTCGGTCAACCACGCCACGGCCACCGCCGCGTTCAACACCGCCGGCTGGTACGACCACACCGGCCTGCGGATCCCGGTGCTGTTCGTCTGCGAGGACAACGGGCTGGGCATCAGCGTGCGCTCGCCCGAGGGCTGGGTGGCCGCCATGCTGCGCTCCCGGCCCGGCATCCGCTACTTCGACGCCGACGGCACGGACGTGGTGGCGAGCCACCGGGCGGCGGCGGAGGCGACCGCCTGGGTGCGCCGGCACCGCCGGCCCGCCGTGCTGCACCTGCGCACGGTCCGGCTGATGGGGCACGCCGGCGCGGACGCGGAGACCGCGTACCGGAGCCCGGCGGAGATCGCCGCGGACGTGGCACGGGACCCGTTGCTGGTCACCGCGCGACGGCTGGTGGCGGGCGGCTACGCGAGCGGCGAGGAACTGCTCGCCCGGTACGACGAGCGGGGCTGGCAGCTCCGGCGGATCGCCGAGGAGGTGCTGGACGAGCCGAAACTGGCCACCCCGGTCGAGGTGGTGGCGGAGCTGGCGCCGCGCCGGCCGCTGCGGGTGTCCCGGGCGGTCGCCGACGCGGCGGCACACGCGGCCGGTCCGGGCGCCGGGGCGCGGGCGGAGGCGTTCGGCGGGAAGCCGCCGGAGCTGACCGGGCCGCTGACGCTGGCGCAGAGCATCAACGCGGCGCTGGCCGACGGCATGCTCGACCACCCGCAGATGGCCGTGTTCGGCGAGGACGTGGCCGCCAAGGGCGGGGTGTACGGGGTGACCAAGGGACTGCGGGACCGGTTCGGGGTGGCCCGGGTGTTCGACACGCTGCTCGACGAGACATCGATCCTCGGGCTCGGGCTCGGCGCCGGCCTGGCCGGCATGCTGCCGGTGCCGGAGATCCAGTACCTGGCGTACCTGCACAACGCCGAGGACCAGCTCCGCGGCGAGGCGGCCAGCATGCGGTTCTTCTCCCGGGGTGCGTTCCGGAACCCGATGGTGGTGCGGGTGGCCGGCCTGGCGTACCAGGAGGGCTTCGGTGGTCACTTCCACAACGACAACTCGGTGGCGGTGCTGCGGGACGTGCCGGGGCTGGTGATCGCCGTACCGGCCCGGCCGGACGACGCCGCGCCGATGCTGCGTACCTGCCTGGCGGCGGCCCGGGTGGACGGCGCCGTCTGCGTCTTCCTGGAGCCGATCGCGCTCTACCACACCCGCGACCTCCACGCGGACGGCGACGGCGAGTGGCTGGCCGAGTACGCCGAGCCGGGCGCCTGGGCGGACCGGCACGTGCCGATCGGCCGCGCCCGGGTGTACGGCATCGGCTCCGCCGACGATCTCACCATCATCACCTTCGGTAACGGGGTGCGGATGTCACTGCGGGCCGCGGCCACGCTGGCCGAGGAGGGCGTCGGCACCCGGGTGGTGGACCTGCGCTGGCTCGCCCCGCTGCCGGTGGCCGACATCATCCGGGAGGCGTCGGCGACCGGCCGAGTGCTGGTGGTGGACGAGACGCGGCGCTCCGGCGGGGTGGGCGAGGGAGTGTTGGCGACGCTTGTCGACACCGGTTACGTGGGCGCGGCGCGACGGGTGGCCGCTCTTGACTCGTTTGTACCATTAGGTCCGGCTGCTCATCAGGTTCTGGTGTCCGAGGAAGCCATTACCGAGGGTGCCCGTACGCTGCTGGCACGGTAAATTCCGTTCCACCCGGTGCGCCACTTGCGCAGCGAGCCGCAACTGTGTGGACTGGGCGCGGCGGTGTCGCACGACGCCGCCGGCAGGGATGAGATGAGGAGGCACGCGACAGTGAGCGCGACCGCTGGTCAGGCCGCCGACGGGGTACGCAGCCTGGCGGACCGGTTCGGGATCGAGCCGGGCATGGTCGTCATGGAGATGGGCTACGACGAAGACGTCGACTCCGATCTCCGGGACGCCCTGACCGACCGCTGTGGAGAACTGGTCGACGAGGACACCGACGAGGTGGTCGACGCGGTTCTGGTCTGGCACCGGGACGGCGACGGTGACCTCTTCGAGCTCCTCGTCGACGCCCTCGGCCCGCTGGCGGACAACGGCGTGGTGTGGCTCCTGACCCCCAAGGCCGGCCGGGACGGCCACGTCGAGCCGAGCGAGGTCGCGGAGAGCGCCCAGACCGCCGGCCTCCAGCAGACCTCCACCATCAACGCGGGCCGCGACTGGAGCGGCGCCCGCCTCGTGCTCCGGCGCGGGTCCAAGAGCAAGAAGTAGGAGCACACATGCCCATCGAGGTTGGCGCCGAGGCGCCGGATTTCCTGCTCAAGGACCAGAACAACCAGGAGATTCGACTCTCCGACCTGCGCGGTCGCAAGACCGTGCTGCTGGTCTTCTACCCGCTCGCCTTCACCGGCATCTGCCAGGGTGAGTTGTGCGAGGTGCGGGACAACCTCAACGAGTACGTCAACGACGACGTCCAGGTGCTGACCGTCAGCGTCGACTCGGTCTACGCCCACAAGATCTGGGCCGACCGGGAGGGCTACCAGTTCCCGCTGCTGGCCGACTTCTGGCCGCACGGCGCGGTGGCCCAGGCGTACGGCGTCTTCAACGAGGTCGCCGGCATCGCCAACCGGGGCACCTTCGTCATCGACAAGGCCGGCGTGGTCCGCTTCGCCGAGATGAACATGCCCGGCGAGGCGCGCGACCAGCAGGGTTGGCGCAAGGCGCTGGCCGAGGCCGTCGCCGCCTGAGCCACCCCGAGCACGTCGTTCGACCGGGCCGGAGGCGGCAGGTAAGCTTGCCGCTCCGGCCCGCCGTACGGGCGTTCCGGGCGCGTAGCTCAGTGGGAGAGCACTCGCCTTACAAGCGAGGGGTCGCAGGTTCGAAACCTGCCGCGCCCACCACTTTCCGGACCAGCCCCACCACGCCGCCGTGCACGAGGGGTAGGTCGCCCAGTTCGCCTGTCGCAACCCAGGCGATGTCGTCGTGCTCGTCGGGCGCACAGTTGGTCGGAGCGCCGACCCAGGCCCCGACGTGCCAGACGGCCACGTGAACGGCGTCCTCGCCGCTGCCGAGGTGCAGGTCGCCCACGCGTGACGAGGACTCCGCCACGATGTGGACACCGATCTCCTCGTGGATCTCCCGCGCGAGGGCCTGTCGCTCCGACTCACCCGCCTCGACATGCCCGCCGGGGAGATCCCAGAGATCCGGGTAGGCCCGGCGGGTCGGACTGCGGTGCACCAGCAGGACCGCGCCGTTCTCCACGAGCGCCCCGATGACGACGACATGCATGATTGGGATTGGAACACGGGAGCGGGGAAAGGCATTACCTGAGCACGACATGACTCCTCGTCATATTTATGACTCAGGGGTATGACGCCGACAAGCAGATGCTCCTTGCCGGACATGACGCGGAGTAACCGCATGCCACCCTCGTCAGGGGAGTGGGTTGGTGATGCGGACGCCGTGGGAGCGCAGCAACGCCTCCACCCGCTCGCGGGTCGCCAGGTCCGGCTGGCGTAGCCGCCAGACGCGCCCGACCACGACCGCGCTGTTCGGCCCGGGCACGTCCCACGGGCCGCCCTCGGGATAGACGGCGAGCGCGAGCCGGCCGAAACCGGGACGGGTCACCCCCGCCTCCCGGATCTCCGACCAGCGGTAACTACGGGTGACGCGGCCCCGGTGCCGGACCAGCAGCCCGGTGTCGTCGGCGAGCAACGCGCCGTCGCGTTGGATCCACGCCGCGACGACGGTGGCGACGAGAAGCGCGGCCGGCCCGTAGGGGAAGGAGGACAGCAGCAGGCCGACGACGACTGCGGCGGCGAGCACACCGGCTGGGGCGAGCACCGCCGGCCACCACCGCGACGCGAACAACACAGTCGGTTCCGAGCCGGGTCCCCGTTCCTCAGCCATCTCTCGTTGCTGCCCGGATCGGCGGCGGTCGAACCGCGTGTCGTAGGCGTCGGTCACAATCGCGGCATGACCGAACGACTGGCACCCGTCCTGCGGGTTCGTGACGCCGACGCCGCCGTGGCCTGGTACGCCCGCCTCGGGTTCGCCCGGCAGTGGGAGCACCGGTTCGCGCCCGACCTGCCACGCTACGTCAGCATCGCCCGACCCGGCATGGAGATCCACCTGTCCGAGCACGCCGGCGACGCCCGGCCCGGGACGTTGGTCTACCTCTACGTCGACGACGTGGACGCGCTGGCGGCGGCGTGCGGCGGGGTCGAGGTCGGCAGCCAGGACTGGGGGCGGGACTTCGTGGTCACCGACCCGGACGGCAACCGGATCCGGGTCGGCACCGTGCCGGCGTGAGTCCTCCTACTGGCGGCGTCGGGCTTCCGCCTCGGCGTCGAGCAGATCGTTCAGCGCCAGCGCCGAGTTGATCAGGGAGAGGTGGCTGAACGCCTGCGGGTAGTTGCCGATCTGCTCGCCGGTCGCGGCGATCTCCTCGGCGTACAGGCCGAGGTGGTTGCTGAACGTGAACATCTTCTCGAACGTGAGCCTCGCGTCGTCCAGCCGGCCGGTGCGGGCCAGCGCCTCGACGTACCAGAACGTGCACATGTTGAACGTGCCCTCGTGGCCGGGGAGGCCGTCGGGGGAGTGCTCCGGGTCGTACCGGTGGACCAGGCTGTCGGAGACCAGGTCCCGTTCGATGGAGGCCAGCGTGGACTTCCAGAGCGGGTCACTCGGCGTGATGAAGCCGACCGCCGGCATCGCCAGCAGCGCGGCGTCCAGCACGTTCTCGTCGTACGCCTGCACGAAGCTGCCGCGTTCCCGGTGGTAACCGCGCGCCATGACCTGGTTGTAGATCCGGTTGCGCTGCTCGGTCCAGCAGGACATGTCCCCGGGACGGCCGGTGCGGGTGGCCAGCCGGATGGCCCGGTCCAGCGCCACCCAGGACATCACCCGCCCGAACGTGTAGTTGCGGGGGTGGTGGCGGCTCTCCCAGATGCCGGCGTCGCGCTGGTCCCAGTTGTGGCAGAGCCAGTCGACGAGCCGGACGGTGCTCTTCCACACCTGGTGCGACACCCGGATGCCCTGCTCGTCGGCGAGGTGCATGGCGTAGAGCGCCTCGCCGTGGATGTCGAGCTGGAGCTGGTCGGCGGCGCCGTTGCCGATCCGCACCGGCCGGGAACCGCGATAGCCCTCCAGGTGGTCGAGGACCTCCTCGTGCAGGTCGGAGGAGCCGTCCACCCGATACATGATCTTCAGCGGATCCTGGTGGTCGCCGGCCTCGCGGATCCGCTCGTCCAGCCAGTCCATGTAGCGGCTGACCTCCTCGGTGAACCCGAGGCCGAGCAGCGCGTGCACGGAGAACGACGTGTCGCGTACCCAGGTGTAGCGGTAGTCCCAGTTGCGGGTGCCGCCGACCAGCTCGGGCAGCGCGGCGGTGGGCGCGGCGATCATCGCGCCGGTCGGCGCGTACGTCATGAGCTTCAGCGTGATGGCGGACCGTTCGACCATCTCCCGCCAGCGGCCGGTGTAGCGGGACCGCTCGACCCAGCGCCGCCAGTAGTCGCGGGTCCACTCGAACATGCCCTGGACCTCTTCCGGCGGGATGACCCGGGGCTCGGCTCCCTCCGTCTCCAGGACCACCCCGCCGGTGTCGCCCTCGTTGAGCGTGCCGTGGGCGATCAGGTCACCGTCCTCCAGTCGGACGTCACCGCCCTGGGCGAGGAGCTGCCGCACCGGGTCGACCGGGTTGAACGTGAGCGTCGCCGACCGGCTGCGGAACACGTACCCGTTCTGGTGCCGCTCCAGGGTGTGCGGCTGGCGCGCGTAGTCGAACCGGGGGCGGCACTCCACCCGGAAGCGCATGCTGCCCCGGACCATGTTGACCATGCGGACCAGGCGGTGCGTGTCGGTCGCCCGCTCACCGGTGACCGGCATGAAGTCCATCACCTCGGCGACGCCGTCCGCGCTGATGAACCGCGTGATCAGGATCGGTGTGCCGGGTAGGTAGAGCTGCTTGGTGACGTACCGGACGTCGTGCGGGGCGATCCGGAAGTAGCCGCCCTTCTCCCGGTCCAGCAGCGCGGCGAAGATGCTCGGCGAGTCGAAGCGCGGCGCGCAGAACCAGTCGATCGTCCCGTCGCAGGTCACCAGCGCGGCGGTCTGCAGGTCGCCGATGAGCCCGTGATCCTCGATCGCCGGATAGCTCTCCACGTCGCCCCCCGGTGTCGACTGCCTCCTGCGCATTCCAACCTAGGGGAAGAATTGTCAGGTTAGGGCCGTTTCGCGGTCCGCCGCCCGCCGACGCGCCTCGACCGCCGCGCGCGTCTCCGCGGCCACCAGATCCGCGTTGATCATCGCGGCTGTCCGGGCACCGACCGCCGCCGCGGCTCCGACCTGCGCGGACAGGTCGGTCACGTTCCCCGCCACCCACACCCCGGGAACCTCGGTACGCCCCGCCGGGTCGGCCGGCACGTACTCGCCCGAACCGCTCTCGTGCGGCGCCACGCGCAGCCCCAGCGTCGCCAGGAACCCGGCCCGCGCCACCATCCGCGGCGCGACGGTCAGCACCTCCCGGCTGACCGTGCGGCCGTCGCGCAGGCGTACCCCGGTCAACCGGTCCCCGACCACCTCGACGGCCGCGACCTCGCCCTCGACCACCGGCACGCCGCGCGCGGCGAGCTGCTCCGCCTGCTCGTCGGTGAGCGGCGGCGCGGTGTGGCGGAGATAGACCACGTCGTCGCTCCACTGCCGGAACAGCAGCACCTGGTGCACCGACAGCGGACCGCTGCCGATCACCCCGATCGGCCGGTCGCGTACCTCCCACCCGTGGCAGTACGGGCAGTGCACCAGGTCCCGGCCCCAGCGCTCGCGCAACCCGGTCACCGCCGGCAGCTCGTCGACCAGGCCGGTGGCCACCAGCACCTGGCCGGCCCGCACCCGACGGCCGTCGGCCAGCGCCACGTCGAATCCCTCGCCGTCGCGGCTCACCGCCTCGACCTCGCCGGTGAGCAGGTGACCGCCGTAGCGGCGGACCTCGTCGCGCCCGCGTGCCAGCAGCTCGGCCGGCGGCACGCCGTCGAGACCCAGCAGCGCGTGCACCCCGTCGGCCGGCGCGTTGCGCGGGCTGCCCCCGTCGACCACCAGCACCGACCGGCGCGCCCGGGCCAACATCAGCGCGCCGCTCAGACCGGCCGCTCCGCCGCCGATCACCAACACCTCGTAGCCGTCCTGTCGTACCTCGGTCATCGTGACCACCTCCGCGCCCAGCGTGCGACGACCCCGGGCGCGGAAGCAAACCTTGTTGCCACCGTGGCAAACTGGCGGGATGGATGACGACCTCGACCAGGCGCTCGACGCGGTCGGCCCCCGCCTGCGCGCGCTGCGCCGCGAGCGGGAGACCACGCTCGCCGACCTCTCCGCCACGACCGGCATCTCGGTGAGCACGCTGTCCCGGCTGGAGTCCGGCGGCCGGCGGCCCACGCTGGAGCTGCTGCTTCCACTGGCCAAGGCGTACGGCGTCGCCCTGGACGAACTGGTCGGCGCGCCACCCACCGGCGACCCGCGGATCCACCTGCGGCCGGTCGCCGCGCACGGGATGACCATGCTGCCGCTCACCCGGCGGCCCGGCGGCATCCAGGCGTACAAGCTGATCATCCCGGCCGGCGGCCGGGCCGAGCCCGACCCCAAGACCCACGAGGGGTACGAGTGGGTCTACGTGCTCAACGGGCGGCTGCGCCTGGTGCTCGGCGAGCACGACCTGGTGCTCGTCCCCGGCGAGGCGGCCGAGTTCGACACCCGCGTCCCGCACTGGTTCGGCCGCGCCGACGCCGACGGCGTGGAGTTCCTCAGCCTCTTCGGCAGCCAGGGCGAGCGGGCCCACCTGCGGGCCCGCCCGCGCGCTCGGGAGTGAGCCCGGCCTGATCATCACCGCGTGCGGCACCCGTCGAGCCGTCGGCGGCGCGACGATCGGACGGTGAGCTATGCGGACGTGCGCGGGCTGCGGATCTGGTACGAGGTGCAGGGCGCCGGCAGGCCGCTGGTACTGCTGCACGGCGGATACGGGTCGACCGGGACGTTCGCCCCGGTCCGGTCCGCCCTGGCGGCGCGTCGGCGGCTGATCGCGGTCGACCTGCGGGGCCACGGCCGCACCGCCGGCGTGGACCGGCCACTGCGGTACGAGTCGATGGCCGACGACGTGGCCGAGCTGCTGCGGCACCTCGACCTGCCCGAGGTCGACCTGCTCGGCTACTCGCTCGGCGGCGGCGTGGCCCTGCGTACCGCGATCCAGCATCCCGCGTTGGTCCGCCGCCTGGTCCTGGTCTCCACGCCGTTCCGGCGCGGCGGCTGGCACCCGCGGGTGCTGGCCGCGATGTCCACGCACGACGAACGCGCCGCCGAGCGGATGCGGGGCACCCCGCCGTACGAGCGGTACGCGGAGGTCGCGCCCCGGCCGCAGGACTGGCCGACGCTCTGGGCGCGCAGCGGTGAGCTGCTGCGCCGCGACTACGACTGGTCGGCCGAGGTGGCCGCGCTGCCGATGCCGGTGCTGCTGGTCTTCGCGGACGCCGACGCGATCCCGATGAGCCACGTGACCGAGTTCTTCGGCCTGCTCGGCGGCGGCCACCGGGACCCGGGCGACGACGGATCGGGCCGTCCCGCGTCCCGGCTGGCCGTGCTGCCCGGCCTGACCCACGACGAGGTGGTGGCGTCGCCCGCGCTGCCGGCGGCGGTGCTGCCGTTCCTCACCCACACCGTACGCGCCCCCGGCTGAGCGACCGGCTCTGCCAGGGCCGGGCCTCGGGCGGCAGGCGCCCGCGAGGTTCCCGGGATCACCTGCGGGCGAGTCGGCGCAGCAGCAGACCGGCCACCAGGAGGGCCAGGGCCAGGCCGCCGGCGAGCGTGACCGGGAAACCGGTCACCGGTAGATGGTGACCGCCGCCGCCGGTCCTCGTCGGCCAGGGCGCCGGCCCGTACGTCGGGCTGCTGGACGGCGTGACCGTCGGGCTGCCCGTCGGCGTCGGCGTCACGGTGGGCGTGGGTGTCGGCGTGACGGTCGGCGTGGGTGTCGGCGTCGGCGTGATGGTCGGGCTGGGCGTCGGTGTCGGGCTCGGGGGCTGCGGCGGTGACACGACGGTGTCGACACAGGACCGGTTGTTGTCCGGGTCGGGCTCTCGGGTGCCGGTGTAGACGGTGGCGCAGTTGGTGATCACCGTGTCGATCGGGACGCCGGCGTTGACCGCCACGGTGACCGTGAACGTCTCGGTCTGGCCGGGGGAGAGCGTGCCGAGCGGGCACGTGATGGTCAGGCCGCCGCCCGGACATTCGGCGGGGCGGTCGACGATCGTGGTCAGGTTGCCGTCGGTGGGGTCCTGGACGGTGACGTCCACCGCGTCCGACGGGCCGAGGTTCGTGACCGCGAAACTCCAGGTGATCGTCCCGTCCGGGTGGACCGTGGCCGGCCCGTCCTTGGTGATTGTCACGTCGGCGAGCGTCTGGGCCTGCGTGATCAGCTGAGTGGACCCGCCGGTGCCTGTCGAACTGGTGGCCTCCGCGCGGTTCACCACGTTGTAGCCGTCCGACAGGCTCGGGTCCACGGTGAACGGGACCTCGACGGTGGTCGACCCGCCCGGTGGGAGCGTCCCGGCGCCGCAGGTGACGATCTGTCCGGACGCGGAGCAGCCGGGCGGCAGCGCGCCGACGGTCACCCCCGGGTCCAGCGTGTCGCTGAGCGTCACGTCCGCCGCCGGCTCGTCGCCGGTGTTGGTGATCACCACGGTGTACGTCCCGGTGCCGCCCACGGTCAGCGGGTTGGGCGTGACGGTCTTGCTGACCGTGAGCGCCGCCGCGAGTGCGCCGACCGGGCCGTCCGGAGTGGTCGCCGTGTCGCTCGCGACAGGTGCCGCCGCGTTCACCGCCACGGGTGCCGCCGCCGGTGCCGGTCGGGTCGGCGGTCGGGCCACCGCGCCGGCGTCCTGGGTGGCCGCCACCACCAGAAGAAGTGCCGCCGCTCCGGCGCCGATCCCGTGCACCCGTCTCATCTGCCAAACCCTTCAAAGCGGACAAAATATGTTGACTCACCCTAGCGGTCGATGTTCTCCGAGGAGCGGGAACGGCGGTGGACGACTCGGTGGGCGGCCACGCCACCCGCCGCCGGTGCCGGTACGTCCGCGTCGGACCGCTCCGCAACAGGGCCTCGGCGAGGCGGTGGCCCCCGGTCGGAGCGAACGCCGACCGGCCGATGGTTGAGGTCTATCCTCGGAGGACAGGCCGTGTGTCAGCTGACGGGGTGGTCGATGCTGAAGGATCTGGCTGCGGATCGGCATGCGCAGGTGGACACCCGTCGCCGTAACCTGGGTGCGCTGCTCCGCCGGGTCCACCTGGGGGGCGCGGTCTCCCGCGTCGAGCTGGCCGACTGGCTGGGCGTCAACCGCAGCACGGTGATGGCGCTCACGGCGGATCTCGCGGCGGCCGGCCTGGTCCGGGAGGTGCCCGCCACGACGAGCGGACGGGCGGGCCGCCCGTCCTTCGTGGTCCGCCCGGAATCGGAAGCCGTTCACGTCCTCGCCTTCGACATCGCGGTGGACCGGCTCGTGGCCGCCCGCGTCGACCTGGGCGGGACGGTCTCGGCCCGGCTCGAGGCGACCCGGCCCCGGGCCGGGGCCGACCTCGACGCGGTGGTGTCCGTGCTCGCCGACTTCGGGCGGGCGCTGCACCACGACGCGTCGCCGACATCGGTCTGCGTGGGCATCGGCGCGTCCTACTGCGGGATGATCCGGCCCGGGGACGGGATGGTGCGGTTCGGGCCGGACCTGGGTTGGGTGGACCAGGCGTTCGGCGCGGAACTGGCCCGGCGGTTGGATCTCGGCCTGCCGGTGCTGGTCGGTAACGAGGCCCACCTGGGCGCGATGGCCGAGCACCAACGCGGTGCCGGCGTCGGCGAGCAGAACCTGATCTACCTGCACGGTGACGTCGGCGTGGGTGGCGGGATCATCGTCGGCGGGGACCTGCTCGACGGCGACGGCGGGTACGGCTCCGAGGTCGGGCACATGCTGGTCAACCCGTACCAGGGGCGGCCCTGTGGCTGCGGCTCGCGCGGGTGCCTGGAGGCCGAGGTGGGTGAGCGGGCGCTGCTCGACGAGGCCGGCCGCCCGGCCGACCACCGGGGGCGCGAGGCGGTGCGGGCCGTGGTCGCCGCCGCCGAGCAGGGGGATGCCGCCGCGCGCGAGGCGCTGCGGCGCATCGGTGACTGGCTGGGCATCGGCGTGGCGAACCTGATCAATCTGTTCAACCCCGGCGTGGTGATCTTCGGCGGGACGCTGCGCGAGGTGTTCCCGGGCATCGCGGCCCAGCAGGTCCGCAACCGGATCGCCGCCAACGTGCTCCCCGTCTCGCGCGACAAGGCCGAGCTGCGCGTCTCCGCGCTGGGCTATGACGCCACCCTGATCGGCGCCGCCGAACTCGCCTTCACCCCGTTACTGACCAACCCCCTGGCCCTCCGCCCCTAACCCACCCCACCCTCCTCGTTGATCTTGCAGAAGTGGCCCGGGCAGAAGTGGCGTATCGGGCCTTCGAGGGGCCGCAACTGCAAGATCAACGAGGAGGGTGGGGAGGGAAGGACGGGAGGGGGAGGTCAGGGGTTCAGTCGGTGGGTCAGCCAGGGGAGCAGGGCGTCGGCCTGGAGTCGCTGGAACGCCCGCACGGTCGGGATGCCGGGCGGCGGCGGTTGACGGGCGCCGTCGAGGAAGAAGCCGGTGAGACCGGCCAGCACCCCGGTCAGATCGGCCGGGTCGACGTGCGCGGTGAGCGGCCGGGAGGCCAGCAGGGCGTCCGGGTCGTGGCCGCCGTACACCTGCACGTTGATGACGGTGAGCAAGGTGTCCAGCCAGGCCGGCCCGCGACAGGCCCAGGGCCAGTCGACCACGGTGACCCGGCCGTCCGGGCCGAGCAGCAGGTTGTCGGCGCGGATGTCGAGGTGGCAGAGCGTGTCGCCGGCCAGCGCGGCGAGGCCGCGGTCGGCGGCGGCGCACAGCTCGGGCAGGTGGTCGCGGGCCCACGGGTCGAGATCGGCGGGCGGATCGTCGGCGAGGCGTCGCCAGCCGGCGAAGTCGTGCACGAGCGCATCGGTCGCGGTGGTGGTCGCGACCCCGGGGGCCGGGGTGAGCGTCGCGGCCATCGTCTCCAGCGTGGACAGCACGGCGGCCAGTTCGCCGGCGTCCCACGGGGTGACCGGGTGCCGGCCCTCGACGTCGGCGTAGACCAGCGCGATCCACTCACCGTCGTCGTGGCTGCCGAGCAGCCGGGGCGTCGGCGCGGTCGGCGGCAGGGCGGCGGCGATCCGGGCCTCCGCGCGGTGCATGGCCGGCGTGTGCTGGTTCTGCGCGGGGCTGACCGCCTTGACGAAGGCCCGCCCGCCGCGCGTGGTGCGGACCCGGTCGGCGGTGCCGGGGGAGAAGCCGCCCGGCTGCGACTTCGCCGACACCACCCGGTCGTCGAGGATGGCCTCGGCCGCGGTACGGACGTGGGCGGGCAGGTCGCGCCAGGTGATGCGGGTCTTCGTCGGGCTGCTCACCGTCCCACCGTGCGCGATGTCTTCCCCTTGGGCAATCGAGTTAGCCGGGCCCCCGCTTGACGCCGCGGTGTTAAGCGGGGCCCCCGCCTATGCAGAAAGCGTTAACAGGGGCCCTTCCTTCACCGCGCGTAGCGCAGCACCACGACGCCGCTGTCGAACGGGCGGGTGGCGGTGAGCGTGAACCGCCTCGGGTCGAAGCCGCGGTCGACCAGCGGGATGCCGCTGCCGGCCACCACCGGGTTGAGCTTGACCACCAGCTCGTCGATCTCGTCGAGGAGTTGGCCGGCGAGGTTGCCGCCGCCGCAGAGCCAGATGTCGCCGCCGGGGCGCGTCTTCAGCTCGCGGACGAACGCCCCCGGCTCGCCGGTCACCACCGAGACGTCCGGGTGGTCGGCCGGGTCCAGGGAACGGCTGAAGACGTACTGCTCCAGGTGGGCGTAGGGGCTGGTGACGCCGACCGTCAGGGCCGGCTCGTAGGTGGCGCGACCCATCAGCACGGCGTCGAAGCGGCCGGTGGGTGGCGACGGGACGCCGAGCTGGGCGTGGGCGAACGTGGGCAGCGTCTGCGGCCAGTCGGACACCAGGTAGGGGGCCACGTCCGGCTCCAGCGGGAGGAAGTCGAACGACCCGTCGGGGGCGGCGATGAAGCCGTCGAGCGTGCTGGCGACGAAGTAGACGAGCGTGCGCAAACCAACTCCGATGTCCGGGGTAACCACGACGGCCGTCGTGGTTCGGCGACGAATGTACAACACCTGTTGTGGTTGTTGCTAGGGTGTCCGGCGTGGCCAGGAACCCGGAACGCCGTACCCTGCTCGCCGACGCCGGCCTGCGGATCCTCGCCGCCGCCGGCGCGCGGGGGCTGACCCACCGGGCGGTCGACGCCGAGGCGGGCGTGCCCACCGGCACGACCTCCAACTACTTCCCGTCCCGGTCGGCGCTGCTCGCCGGCCTGGCCGAGCGGATCTTCGACCGGATAGCGCCCGACCCGGCGGTGGTGGCCGACCTGGGCCGCCGGGAGCCGTCACTCGCGCTGTTCACCGACTACCTGCGCGACATCGTCGCCCGCACCACCCGCGAGCCCGACCTCACCCGGGCGCTGTGGGAGCTGCGGCTGGAGGCCGGCCGCCGTCCCGAACTGCGGGCCGCGCTCGGCGACGTGCTCCGCCGGGGGTACGCCGACGACGTCGCCTTCCACGTCGCCGCCGGCCTGCCCGGCGGGGCGTACGAGATCGCGCTGCTGCACTACGCGGTCGACGGGCTCCTGCTCGACCTGCTCACCACCTCGATCGACGCCGGGTTCGACCCCGATCAGGTGGTCTCCACCCTGGTCTCCCGTCTGGTCGGCGCCGCCGGCGACCGTGCCTAACCGACCGTGGCGGGCCGGGAGAGCCGGCGGAAGAAGTCGTCGTCCCGACGGAGCAGCGCGCCCAGAGCCCGCAGGCACATGTAGAGCGGCATGGACGCCGCGACCGCCACATCCTCGGGTAGGCAGTCGAGCGAGTCCGGCTCACGGCGGAGCAGCTCCAGGTCCAGCGGACAGTCGTGGGTCAGGCCCTGCACGTACGGCGTCTCCACCAGCTGTACTTCGGTACCGACCAGATCGTCGGAGGAGACGGCGAGTTCGGTCAGGCCGACGTACTCCGGCTTGCCGCCCCGGTTGAGCCACCGGAAGTAGCCCAGCACGCGGGTGTTGCCCAGTTGGTGCGGGGCGAGATGGCTCTCCTCCATCAGCTCCCGGCGCATGGCCGAGCGGATGAAATCGGTGAAGCGCGCGCCCGGTGGCCGATCGTGTATGTCGATCAGGTCAACCGAGCCCGAACCGGCCGGCGCAGCCAGCCCGCCTGTCGCCGCCTCGGCCTCCGGCTGCTGCCACCCCAGGACCAGCCGTCGATCGGTCGTCAACGCCAGCGTGGACACCCCGATCACGTTCGCCAGCCGACTCTGCGACAACGGCAGCAGCCGGCCGTCCTCCGCGAACGGCAGCCGGCTGCCGTCCAGGTGCGTCGCACCGGTCGCCCGGTCCAGCACCCGCCAACCGAACAGGTAGTTGCTGCAGAGAAGCGTGTAGTAGTCGGTGCGACTGAGCCGCACCTCCCCGTGCCGGAGCAGGCTCGGCGTCAGGTCGTCGTCCTGGCGAACGAGCCGTCCGTTGAACGTCCGCCGTCGGTGTACGCGGGCGGTGAGGATCGGCCCGGCGTGGGCGGCCAGCCGTCGGGGCAACTCGTGCCGCTTGTTCGACCAGCCGTAGGTCGCCCCGGCCTGCGGCAGCGCCTCGTCGACGTCGGGTCGACACCACGCCACCTCGCGGTGGTCCGTGGGAAGCCGCACCAGACGTTCCGGTGCGGTCAGGGGAGGTGTCGGCACGCCTCGGCGACGCACCAGCCGGACACGGCCCCGACGCAACGCCCACCATTCCGGTGCCAGCAGGATCACCGAGAGCAGGACTCCGGCCACGCCGGACAGCAGGGCCGGGAGCGATCCGATCGGAGTCGAGGCCAGGCCCAGCACACCCAGCAGAAAGCCCGCGACGGCGGCATACCAGGTCCAGCGGTGGCGGGCGAGTGCCAGGCGGAGCTGCCACCACCCACGAACACCCACCAACAGCAACCAGAGGCGCCCATGCCGTATCCCGCCGGCCGACATCCCCGTCATGTCACCCCGCCCTCGATCTTCGCCAGGCCGCACACGGTAGCGGAGAACTTCTCGACCGGCTGTCTGGTTCGGTCACCTCGCCCGTAGGTATGTGTCCCAGAGCCGGGGGAAAGCACGTCCGGACGCCACGGAAAGGAGCATCGGATGACCGGAGGCGCCGGACTGACCATCGGCGTGCTCGGCTCGTACGGCGGCCGCAACCTCGGCGACGAGGCGATCCTCACGGGTCTCCTGGCCGACCTGCGCCAGCACGAGCCGAACGCGCGGATCATCGTGTTCTCCCGAAACCCGGCGCACACCGCGCTGGCCCACCCCGAGGTCGAGGCGGTGCCGTGGGAGGGCGTCAGCCGGGTCGACTCGTCCCAGGTGCTCAACCAGCTCGACCTGCTCATCCTGGGCGGCGGTGGGATCCTCTACGACAAGGAGGCCCGGCGCTACCTGCGGGTGGTCCGGGTCGCCCAGGAGCGGGGCCTGCCGCTGCTCACGTACGCGGTCGGCGTCGGTCCGCTCAGCGACGGGGTGGACACCGGCATGGTCCGTGAGACGCTGGCGCAGGCCGTCGAGGTGACCGTCCGGGACCAGGAGTCGCGGATGGTGCTGGAGGAGGCCGGCCTGGTCAACCCGATCACCGTCACCGGTGACCCGGCGTTCCTGCTCACGCCCGAGGAGTTCCCCGCGCAGTGGCTGCGCGAGGAGGGCGTGCCGGCCGGCTCGCGACTGGTCGGGCTGAGCGTGCGTGAGCCGGGCCGGGCCGCGGAACGCCTCGACGTGGACGGCTACCACCGGCTGCTCGCCCAGATCGGCGACTTCCTGGTGCACCGGATCGACGCGCACGTGCTCTTCGTCCCGATGGAACGCGACGACATCCGGCACTCGCACGGCGTGCTGTCGCACATGATCGCCGCGGATCGGGGCCGGATCCTGCACGGCGACTACCGGCCGACGCAGATCCTCGGCCTGATGCGCCACTTCGACCTGGCGGTCGGCATGCGGCTGCACTTCCTGATCTTCGCCGCCATGATGAACACGCCGTTCCTGCCGCTGCCGTACGCCGGCAAGGTCTTCGACCTGGCCCAGCGGCTCGGTGTGCCGGCGCTGCGCGGCATGGAGCGGGAGGTGGAGGGCCCGCTGCTGGCCGAGGTGGACCGGTTGTGGGACGAGCGGGCGGCCCGCGCCGACGAGACCGCCCGCCGGGTGGCCGAGGTCTGCGAGCAGGCGCGCGGCACCTCGCAGGTGACCCGTAGCGTGCTGGACAGCATCCGGGCCCGCGCGCTGGCCCCGGTGGCCTGAGCCGGCGCGCTCAGACCGCCGGGCCGCGCCAGGTGTAGACCCATTCGTGCTCCGGCCGGTCGTCCGACTCCAGCTCGTAGATCTGCGCCTCCGCCAGCCCACCCGCCCCGAGGTGGTGGTGGGTCAGTGGCGGACGGCCGTTGCTGTCCAGCTCGACCGTGACCGTCTCGCCGTCGGCCGCGCCGCCGACCAGGGGAATGTGCACCGTGGAAGCCATGCGCCCATCCTGCCCCGGCCGGCGGGCACGCGCAGCGGATAGCGGGGCAGCGGGCGGCCGGTCCGGCGACTAGCGTCCTCAGGATGGCGACCCCGACGATCGACCCGACACTCGGTCCGGTCCTCGCCCGCACGGGCGACGAACGGGCGATCCTCGACGCGTTCCTCGACTTCCACCGCGCCACCGTGCTGCGCAAGGCGCGCGGCCTCGCCGACGCCGACGCCGGTCGACGGCTGGTGCCCTCGGCGACCACGCTGGCCGGGCTGCTCAAGCACCTCGCCCTGGTCGAGGGAAACTGGTTCGTCCGGCTGTTCGCGCCGGAGCCGGGCGACGTCTACCGCACCTCCCAGGCCGACGCCGACGCCAGCTTCACGCTCGGCCCCGACGACACGGTCGAGGCGCTCGCCGCTGCCTACGAGGCGGCCTGCGCCCGGTCCCGCGCCGTCGCCGCCCGCTTCGACCTCGACCACGTGGTGCCGCATCCCCAGCTCGGCGAGGTGTCGCTGCGCTGGGTGCTGGTGCACCTGATCGAGGAGACCGCCCGACACGCCGGGCACGCCGACATCCTGCGCGAGCTGACCGACGGCGAGACCGGCGCGATCTGAGCGGCGGCGAGACCGGCGCGATCTGAGCGTCGGAGCGGCCTCGTCCCGGCCGGTGGGCACGCTCCGGGCGCGGCGGCACCCGTCGAGCCGCCGGCCCGCGGGCGTCACCCGCGGGGCAGCAGCCCGTCCGGATACTCCATCCCGTCGTGGGTGCACGCGGCGGCGGCCACCCGGGCGGCGTAGCGGGCCGCGTCGAGCGGGTCGGCACCCCGCAGCCGGGCCGCGATCAGGCCGGCGGCGAAGGCGTCCCCGGCGCCGTTGGTGTCCACCACCGGCGCCGGTGGGGTGGCGGCGGGCACGTGCGCCGGCGGCGCGTCCGGGGTGTGCAGCGTCGCGCCGGCCGCCCCGCCGGTGACCAGCACCGTGCGCGGCGCCAGCCCGGCCGCCGCCTTGCCGGCCCGATCGCCCAGCTTCACGTCGCTGACGAACACCAGCCCGGCGGCCTCGGCGAACGGCCGGTGGTAGTCGTTCTCGCCGTCCCAGTCGTGCAGATCGGTGGAGAGGGACGCGGCACCACGCAGCGTCGGCAGCGCGTCCCGCGCCCAATCCATGATCGACACGTGGGTGTGGGCGGCCCCGGCGACCAGCGCGGCCAGCTCCGCCTCGGCGAACGGCGCCGCCGGGCCGGACCACGGGCGCGGGTCGTACAACGACATCCGCCGGCCGGCCGGGTCGACCAGGTTCACCGACCGGCGGGTGCCGGCCGGCGCGTCCACCAGCACGGTCCGCACCGAGGTACGCGCCAGCGCCGCCCGCACCACGTCGCCGGTCGGATCGGCGCCCAGCACGTCGACGAGCGTCACCCGCAGGCCGAGCGCGTGCGCGGCCAGCGCCACCCCGGCCCCGGTGTTGCCGATCCGTAGCTCGACCGGGGGCACGGTCAGCGAGTCGGCGGCGGGCAGCGGCAGCGCGGGCACCCGGGCGCGTACGTCCACGCCCAGCCCGCCGATCACGAGGAGGTCGGCCATGGCGCCGACGATATCCGCGCCGAGCCGCCTATCCTGGCCCCGGACGTCGCGAGGGGGAGAGCGTGCTGGTCATCCACGGGCTGTGGCTGCCCGGCGCGGGGCTCGCCCTCTGGGCCGAGAACGGAACGCTGCCGGCCGCCGCGCCGCGCCGGCCCGGCCGTGCGCCCCGGGAACGGCCGCACCCGTTCGCCGCCGACCACGCCACGCTGGCCGCCGCGCTCGATCCGCTGCCGGGTGAGCCGATCTCCGTGCTGCTCGGCCTGCCCACCCGCGCCGGCTCGCCGGTGGACTCGCCGGAGCTGGTCCGGGCCGCCGTCGGGGATCCGGTCCGTGGCCCGGTCACCCGCGCCGGTTGGCGGGTCCCCGCGCTGGCGTACGCCCCGGACGACGCGTACGCGCTGCTGCGCGCGCCCCGGCCGGACCCGGTCGGGGCCAGCCTGCGACACCTGGCCGAGCTGGCCGACTTCGCCGCCGACCTGGTCACCCGTGGCCGCCTGCTCCCCGGCGTGCTCGCCCTCAAGGAGGGGCCCCCGCTTAACGCCTCCGGTAGAGATGGGGCCCCCTCTCACCACCCGGCGCGAGCCCGGCGCCGGCTCCGGGCGGTGGCGGAGGCCGACGTGGTGACCGCGCTGGCGCTCTGGCGGCCACTGCTCACCGGCACGGACGCGGGCTGGGCCCGCGACCTTGCGCTGGCCCTGCCTCCGGCGGCCCGCGCCGCCCACGAGGGCGTGGGGCCGGGCGAGCTGGTGGCGGATGCGCTGGACGCGCTCGTCGACGCCGCCGCCCGGGCGGTGGCCGACACCCGACTGCACCGGGGCATGCGACCCGGCGGTCCGGTGCCGCGCTGGCTGGCCGCGCTCACCGGCCCGGAGCGCGCCTTCACCACCGAGCCGGACGCGTTGGCGACGCTGCGGCGCGAGCTGGACGCCTGGCAGCACGACGCCGCCGGCGGCGCGGTACGGGCCACGTTCCGCCTGGTCGAGCCGGCCGTCGACCCGGTCGCCGAACTGGTCGAGGGCGGCGCGTGGCGGGTGGAGTTCGGTCTGCACCCGACCGACGAGCCGGGGCTGGTGGTCGACGCCGGGCACATCTGGCAGCGGCCCGTGCCCGCGCTCGCCGCCCGCGGCATCGACCCGCAGGAGACGCTGCTGGCGGAGCTGGGCCGGGCCAGCCGGCTCTGGCCGGAGGTGGACGCGGCGCTGCGTACCGCCGCGCCGGAGGGGATGGAGCTGGACGCCGAGGGCGCGCACCGGTTCCTGCGCGAGGGAGCGCCGGTGCTGCACGCGGCCGGGTTCGGGGTGCTGCTGCCGTCCTGGTGGCGGCGTTCCTCGTCCCGTCTCGGCGCCCGGCTGCGGGCGCGCAGCCGCACCGCGCCGGGCGCGGTCGCCACCGCCGCCGGCACACTGGGGATGGACGCGCTCGTCGACTACCGCTGGGAGGTGGCGCTCGGCGACCAGCCGCTGACCGCCGAGGAGTTGGCCTCGCTGGCCGACCTGAAGTCGCCGCTGGTCCGGCTGCGGGGTCGCTGGGTCGAGCTGGACCCGCAGCGGCTGGAGGCCGGGCTGCGCCTGCTGCGCTCCTCCGGCGAGCTGACCGTGGCGGACCTGCTGCGGATGGGTCTCTCCGGCGAGGAGGGCGGCGGCGAGCTGCCGGTGCTGGACGTGGTCGCCGACGGGGCGCTCGGCGAGCTGCTGGCCGGCGAGGCGGAGCGGCGGCTCACCCCGGCCGACCCGCCACCGGGCTTCGTCGGGACGCTGCGGCCGTACCAGCGGCGCGGCCTGGCCTGGCTGACCTTCCTCCAGTCGCTGGGGCTGGGCGGGATCCTCGCCGACGACATGGGGCTGGGCAAGACGGTGCAGCTGCTCGCGTTGCTCGCCGGCGACCCGCCGCAGGCCGGGCCCACGCTGCTGGTGTGCCCGATGTCGCTGGTCGGCAACTGGCAGCGGGAGGCCGCGACGTTCGCGCCCGACCTGCGCGTGCACGTGCACCATGGCGCGGAGCGGACCCGGGGCGAGGAGTTCGGCGCCGCCGTGCGGGAGGCGGACCTGGTGCTCACCACCTACTCGGTGGCCGCCCGGGACGCCGTCGACCTGGCCGGCGTGGACTGGCACCGGGTGGTGGTGGACGAGGCACAGGCGATCAAGAACGCCGCGACCCGGCAGGCCGAGGCGGTCCGCGCGCTGCCCGCGCGGCACCGGGTCGCAGTCACCGGTACGCCTGTCGAGAACCGGCTTGCCGACCTCTGGTCGATCATGCAGTTCGCCAATCCGGGGCTGCTCGGCCCGGCCGCGACGTTCCGGAAGCGGTTCGCCGAGCCGATCGAGCGGCACGGCGACGCCGAGGTGGCCGAGCGGCTGCGCCGCGTCACCGGCCCGTTCGTGCTGCGGCGGCTCAAGACCGATCCGTCGATCATCACCGACCTGCCGGAGAAGCTGGAGATGGAGGTGCTCTGCAACCTCACCGCCGAGCAGGCCGCGCTCTACCGGGCCGTGGTCGACGACATGATGGCGAAGATCGAGTCCAGTGACGGGATCGAGCGCCGGGGGCTGGTGCTGGCCACCATGACCCGGCTCAAGCAGGTCTGCAACCATCCCGCCCAGTTGCTGCACGACGGCTCCGCGCTGGCCGGCCGCTCCGGCAAGCTGGAACGGCTCGACGAGATCGTCGACGAGGTGCTCGCGGCGGACGAGCGGGCGCTGCTCTTCACCCAGTACGCCGAGTTCGGCGGGATGCTGCGCGGGCACCTGTCGGCGCGTACCGGCCGGGAGGTGCTGTTCCTGCACGGCGGCGTCGGCAAGGCCGAGCGGGACGCCATGGTCACCCGGTTCCAGTCGCCGGACGGCCCACCGCTGTTCGTGCTCTCGCTCAAGGCCGGCGGCACCGGGCTCACGTTGACCGCCGCCAACCACGTGGTGCACGTGGACCGCTGGTGGAACCCGGCGGTCGAGGACCAGGCCACCGACCGGGCGTTCCGCATCGGCCAGCGTCGTCGCGTGCAGGTACGCAAGTTCGTCTGCGCCGGCACGGTGGAGGAGAAGGTGGCCGCGATGATCGCCGACAAGCGGAACCTGGCCCGGTCGGTGGTGGGCAGCGGCGAGCAGTGGGTCACCGAGTTGTCCACCGAGACGCTGCGGGAGCTGTTCACGCTGGAGGCCGGGGCGGTGGTCGAGTGAGCACGGGTCCCCGCTTCGACGAGTACGGGCCGCCGCTGCGGGTCGAGGGTGGGCTGCGGGCGCGCAGCACCCGGGGTGCGATCGGGCGTTCCTGGTGGTCGCGGCGGTTCCTGGAGGTGCTGGAGTCGTTCGCGCTCGGCTCCCGGCTCACCCGGGGCCGGGCGTACGCGCGCCGGGGGCAGGTGCTCCGGCTGGACGTCGCGCCCGGACTCGTCACCGCCGAGGTGCAGGGGTCGCGGCCGACTCCGTACCCGGTGCGGATCGGTTTGTCCGCGTACCCGGAAGAGGTCTGGCGTCGGATCGAGGCGGAGCTGGCCGGGCAGGCGTTCTTCAGCGCCCGGCTGCTCGCCGGTGATCTGCCGGCGGAGCTGGAGGAGCTGTTCGCCGCGGCGGGCGCGCCGCTGTTCCCGGCCGAGGTGGGCGAGCTGGCGCAGCGCTGTGGCTGCCCCGACTTCGCGGTGCCGTGCAAGCACCTGGCGGCCACGTTCTACCTGCTCGCCGAGGCGTTCGACGCGGACCCGTTCCGGCTGCTGCACTGGCGCGGCCGGTCCCGGGCCGACCTGCTGGACCGGCTGCGGACGCTACGCGGAGTCCGGCCCGACGGGTCGGCGGCGTCGTCGGCCGGTTCAGCGGACCCGCCGGTCGGGACGGCAGCGGCGTCGTCGGCCGGGTCAGCGGACCCGTCGGTCGGGACGGCAGCGGCGTCGTCGGCCGGGCCGGTGGACGAACCGGCCGGGGCGGCAGCGGTGTCGTCGGCCGGGTCGGTGGACCAGCCGGCCGGGGCGGCGGCGGTGTCGCTGACCGGCGCCGGGCGGGTGCTGGCCGGGCTGACGCCGATCGAGCCGGCGGCGGAGCTGGACCGGTTCTGGCTCTCACCGGTGGCGCTGCCCGACCGTCCGCCCACCCTGGACACCGGCCCGGAGCTGCTGCTGCGGCAGCTCGGCCCACCCGGCGCCGAGATCGGGGGGCCGGGCCTGGTCGAGCGGCTGCGCCGCGCGTACCGGGAGTTCCGCGGACCGACCGGTTAAGCGGGGGCCCCGTCTCTACCGGAGGCGTTAAGCGGGGGCCCTTCCTTGCGCTCACCGCAGGCGGTGGCGGAAGCGCCACATCAGGGCCGCGTTGGCGACCAGCACCGTGGCGCAGATCGCCCCGGCCAACCGTCCGGCCAGCACGGTCATCGCCGGCAGCGAGGCCCACAGCGTGATCGTCAACAGCATCAGGTACCGGCCCCGGCGACCCCTGATCCGATTGTCCAACCGGGCGAAGAACCGCGGATCGCTCTCCCGCAGCTGACGGGTGATCTTTTCGAACCTGCGCTGATCCTCTTGGCTGAGCATGGCGATGCCTTCCCCTCACGGCTTCAGCGGTTCGGCGGCTTACCCGGATTCCCCGCCCGTCACGCCCCCCTGCCCCTGCTCGTTTCCCTCCGCCCCCGACAACGAGCGCCCGGTTTCACGGAAAGAGTGGCCATCCGAGGCGGAATGGCCACTCTTTCCGTGAATCTGCGCGGCGGGCGGGTGAGGGAGGGTGAGGGGAGGCGCGGGGGAGGCGGGGTGGGGGAGAGGGGTAGGGGAGGCTTAGCGGTGTCTTAAGTTT
Organism: Micromonospora sp. DT227; assembly: GCF_049841835.1. Lineage (NCBI taxonomy): Bacteria > Bacillati > Actinomycetota > Actinomycetes > Micromonosporales > Micromonosporaceae > Micromonospora > Micromonospora sp. DT227. The sequence continues at coordinate 249,118 of NZ_JBNCLA010000005.1, forward strand.
GCCTGTGGGGGTGAACGGGGGGTTGGGGCCCGATGGCGGGCGAAACCTCGCGTCGAGGTGGTCGCCGGGTGAGTCGGCCCTGCTCCGGGGGGTGCCGGGGAGAGGGGGCGACGTCGAGGGCCCCGCGCTGGGTCTGAGCACCGTCTTAAGTGTGCTCAGGAGCCGCTCCGGGCCGCCTTGAGCAGCCGGTCCGGCCTGGCTACTTTCCCGTAGCAACTCTCCGGCAACCGTCGCCGCCCCTCCCACCCAACCCCCGGGTGGCAGTCGTGCCGGCGCTCGAAGAAAACGGGATAGCTACATGGCCGACCTGAACGTGCCACCGCGTCGACCTCGGGACGACCGCGGCTGGGACGGATACCAGCACCCCCATCCGGACGGGTACCGCGACCTGGGCGCCACCGCCCCGTACGCCGGCGGTCACCCCGCCCCGGCGCCGCAGCCCGCCCCGGGCCCCCAGTGGGTCGGACCGAACGGCTTCGCCCCGGCCGGCCACGCGCCCGGCGCGGGTCACCCCCAGCCGCACCCCGGCTACGCCCAGCCCGCCGGTGGGTACCCGCCGCCGGCCGGCCCGGGACTGCCCAACCTGGACGACGACTCCGACGACGCCCCGAGTCGTGGCCGGCGTCGTGCCCTCGCCACGCTCGGCGGCGCGGCGGTGGTCGCCGGCGGCGCGGCCTTCGCGCTCTCCCCGCAGCTTCGCGGCCTGTTCTCGGACGACGTGGCGGCCGGTGACGCCACCGGCACGGTGACCACCGACGGCACCCAGGCGCGGCCCAGCGGCCAGCAGCCCAGCACGGTGCGGACCTACACCGAGCAGAACGAGAGCTACATGGGCTCCCGGGCGGGCGCGGCGCTCAAGCGCAACGCCCCGACCGGCGGCCGGATCTTCGGCAGCCCGGCGGCTGCCGCGGCGGCGACCGAGGTGACCGTGAAGACGGTGCTCGCCAAGGACCCGATCCGCCACCTGGCCAGCCGGACCACGTTCGGCCCGACGCCCAAGGTGATCGCCGACATCAAGAAGCTCGGCATCGACAACTGGCTGCGCCAGCAGTTGGAGCCGGAGAAGATCGCCCCGACCAAGGCCGAGCTGAAGCTGGCCGAGCTGCCCTCGCTGAAGCTCAGCCCGACCCAGCTCCGCGACCAGCGCGACCAGCTCAACGAGCGCGGCGTCGACCCGGCCCGGGAGACGGTGGACGCCACCATCGCCCGGCAGATCTGGTCCGACCGCCAGCTCTTCGAGGTGATGGTCGACTTCTGGAACGACTTCCTGCACGTCGCCGCCGACTTCGACGGCGGCGAGACGTACCGCAACTCGTTCGACAAGGACGTCATCCGCAAGCACGCGCTGGGCAGCTACCCGGAGATGCTGGTCGCCGCGAACAAGCACCCGGCGCTGCTGCTCTACCTGAACCAGGTCGACTCGCGCAAGGACGCGATCAACGAGAACCTGGCCCGGGAGAACCTGGAGCTGTACTCGGTCGGCGTCGACGGCGGCTACACCGAGAAGGACGTGCGGCAGGCCGCCATGCTCCAGACCGGGCGGGGCGTCGCGGACGGCAAGTACATGTTCTTCGGCGACCGGCACTACGTCGGCAAGGTGAAGATCCTCGGGTTCAGCCACGCCAACAACTCGAACGACCCGAAGGTCGCCGACAAGGTGATCGACTCGTACATCAGGTACATCGCGCTGCACCCCTCGACCGCGAAGTACGTGGCCCAGAACCTGGCCACCCGGTTCGTCTCCGACACGCCGCCGAAGTCGATCGTGGACCGGCTGGCGAAGGCGTACACCACCAACAAGGGCCAGATCCGGCCGGTGCTGGCGACGCTGTTCAGCTCCTCGGAGTTCTGGGCCGCCGTCGGCCAGAAGGTCCGCCGCCCGATGGAGTACCTGGTCGCCACGTACCGGTCGCTGGGCGTGGGCCCGGACGCGACCGCCGGCTTCGAGGGCGACCAGCGGCGTACGCCGTTCGCGCAGGGCCTGCGGCAGATCCAGGACAAGATGCGCGAGCTGGGCCAGTACCCGATGGGCAAGCCCACCCCGGACGGCTACGCCGACGTCTACCTCGCCTGGACCTCGGCCGGCACCATGGTCGACGGCTGGAACGAGGCCGGCGACCTGCTCGGCGGCTGGCGCAAGCAGTTCACCTACGTGAAGCCGGAGAAGCTGGTGGCGAAGCCGCCGACGACCGCCGGGGCGTACGTGGACGCGTTGGCGCAGAAGCTCGTGCACCAGAAGCTGAGCGCCAAGGAGAAGAAGCTCGTGCTCGCCGTGGCCGGGGTGTCCGAGGGCGCCAAGGTCGACGCCACCTTCAACGGGGCCATCGCCGCGGTCGCGCGGACGATCCTCGCGTCCCCCCAGCACCACCTCCGGTGAGGCATTCGATGGAGATGACCGTGAACCCGTACCCCCTGCACCCCGAATGCCCCGACGTGCGGCGACTGGCCGACAACCCGGCCGAGGCGCTGCTGCGCGCGGAGGCGGACATCGTCGCGGCCGAGAACGCGGCCGAGGCCGACCGGTACCGCCGCCTGGAGGAGGTCGAGGAGGCCCAGCAGGACGGCCGGGGCGTCACCCGGCGTACCTTCGTGGCCGGCGCGGCGGCCACCGCGACCGCGCTGGCGACCGCGCAGTTCGTGACCACCTCGGCGTCGTTCGCGGCGACCAAGACCGGCACGCTGATCCACGTCTTCCTCTACGGCGGGCTGGACGGTCTGAGCCTGGTCGCCCCGGCGAACGACCCGGTGCTCGGCAAGTCCCGCCCCGACCTGCTGCTCGGCAACGACTCGCTGGCCCTGGCCCGCGGCTTCAAGCTGACCAGCGCGTTCGCTCCGCTGGAGAAGTGGCTCAAGGCCGGCCAGCTCGGCTTCGTGCCGGCCGTGTCGGACCCGCGGCTGTCCCGCAGCCACTTCCAGGCCGCCGACGCCTGCAACCTGGGTGGCCTGCCCGGCGAGACCGGCGGCCGGGGCTGGCTGGACAGCCTGGTCGACACGCTCGGCAAGGGCACCGCGTTCCGCAGCGTCGGGATCGGCAGCACGCTGCCCCGCTCGCTTGTCGGCGTGAACGGCGCGATCTCCCTCAACAACGTCGGTGAGCTGCGGCTCAACGGCGACGACAAGTACCGCGCGGCCACCGAGAAGGCGATCCGCGGCCTGTTCACCGGCATCAACCACCCGGTGGAGGAGGCGGTCATCGAGGGCATGGGCGCGCTGTCCACCGCCCAGAAGCTCGCCGCCAAGCCGTACGCCGCCGCGGCCGGCGTCAAGTACGAGGGCGTCGGGAACGCGTTCCAGCAGCTCGCCCAGCTCATCAAGGGCGGGGCGAACGTGCGGGTGGCGACCGTCGGCATGGGCGGCTACGACACCCACGAGAACCAGGGCACCAGCGAGGGCGGCCAGCTCTGGCGGCGACTCAACGAGCTGGCCAACGCCATGGCCGCGTTCTTCACCGACCTGGGTGACAAGGCCGCGGACGTGACGGTCATGGTGTCCAGCGAGTTCGGCCGGCGGGTCGCCTCGAACAGCGGCGGAACCGACCACGGGCACGGCGGCGTGGTCACCGTGCTGTCCGGGCGCAAGCTCGCCGGCTCGCTGCTGGGCACCTGGAACGGCCTGGACAAGTTGGACAGCGGCGACGTGCCGGAGTACAACAACATGTTCAACGTCTACGGGTCGGTGGCGCAGGGCCGCTTCGGCCTGACCGCCGCCCAGGTGGACAAGGTCTTCCCCCGGCAGAAGTTCACCCCGATCAAGATGTACGCGTGACGTATCAGCACACCGACGCCGCCGGCCGTCGTACCGGGCACTCCGCCCCGTACGGCGGCCGTCCGGCTGCTCCCGTACCACCGGGCCGGCCGCGTCGCGGGCCCGGCGGCCGGCGGGCGCTCGCGGCGGCGTTCTGGCTCGGTCTGGTCGTCGCGGTCCTGCCGTGGTGGCTGGACACCCCGGCCGGCTCGCTGGCCGACACCGCCGACCTGCTCACCGCCGGTGGCCGGATCACCGGCCTGATCGCCGGTTACCTGCTGCTGGTGCAGGTGCTGGCGATGAGCCGGCTCGGCGTGCTGGAACGGGCGCTGGGCGGCGAGCGGATCTCCCGGCTGCACCGGGACCTCGGCGCGACACTGCTGGTGGCGGTGCTCACGCACATGGCGCTGCTGGTGGTGGGCTACGCCCGGCAGGAGCGCAACTCGGTGTTCGGTGAGGTCGGCGCGCTGCTCACCGACTACGAGGACATGCTCTCCGCGTTCGTGGCCGCCGGGATCATGGTGGTGGTCGGGTTCACCGCGGTCCGCGGCATCCGCCGCCGGCTGCCCTACGAACTCTGGTACGTGCTGCACCTGACCAGCTATCTCACCCTGCTGCTCGGCTACGCGCACCAGTTCAGCAACGGTGCCCAGCTCTACGAGCCGGGGCCGGTGCGCACCGGCTGGATCGCCGCGTACCTGCTGGTGGTGGCCGCGCTGGCGTGGGGCCGGATCATCGCGCCGCTGGTGTTCAACCTCCGGCACCGGCTGCGGGTGGCCGACGTGGTGGCGGAGAGCCCGGACACCGTCTCGGTCTATCTGACCGGGCAGCGGCTCAACCAGATCGACATGCTCGGCGGCCAGTACTTCCGCTGGCGGTTCCTCAACCCCGGCGGCTGGTGGCAGTCGCACCCGTTCTCGGTCTCGGCGGCGGCCAACGGCCGCTGGCTGCGGCTCACCGTGAAGGTGGTCGGCGGGCACACCGCCGACCTGCGTGACCTCACCCCGGGCACCCGGGTGTGGGCGGAGGGCCCGTCCGGCACGTTCACCGCCGCGCACCGCACCCGGGAGCGGGCGCTGCTCATCGCCGGCGGCAGTGGCATCGCGCCGCTGCGGGCCATGCTGGAGGAGCTGCCGCCCGGCGCGGCGCTGATCTACCGCGCGCGTACCCCGGCCGACGTGCTGCTGCACCAGGAGCTGGACTGGCTCGCCCAGGCCCGGCAGACCTCGGTCTGGTACGTCATCGGCCGCCGCGACGACCCCGGGCCCCGCCAGGTGATGAACCCGGAAGGGCTGCGCCGCCTGGTGCCCGACCTGACCCGCCGCGACGTCTACCTGTGCGGGCCGGGCGGCCTGGTCGACGAGACCGTGCGGGCGCTGCGGGCGGCCGGCGTGCCCCGCCGCCAGATCCACCTCACCGCGTTCGAGCTGTAGGAAGGCACCCACCATGCGTCGCGCGCTGATCGCGATCACCGGACTGGCCGCCGGCACCACCGCGCTTGTGGTCCTCAAGGGCGGCCCCGGCGCCGGGCAGGCCACCGCCGGTGACGTGCCGGCCGCGTCGGCCCCGGTCGCGCCGGGCGGCTCACCCGCGCCCGACGCCCCGCCGCCCACCGCGGCCGGCGTGACGCCGTCGGCGGCGCCCAACACCTCGGCGAAGCCGAGCGCGAAGCCCTCCGCCGACCGGACCCCGGCGACCCGGACCAGCACCCGGACCCGGACCGCCCCGGCCGCGCCGAAGACCACCACGAAGGCACCGAAGCCCACCACGCGGACGGTCACCGGGCCGACCGTCACCTACCGGTACGGGTCGCTGCGGGTGCAGATCACGCTGAGCGGCAGCCGCATCGTCGACGCGACCGGGCTGGACATGCCGGTCGGCGGGCAGGAGGGGCAGCGCGCCGACGACGTGCAGGCCCGCTACAGCGGCAGCTCCGGCGAGGTGGTGGCGAAGCAGAGCGCCAACCTGAACACCGTCTCCGGCGCCACGTACACCAGCACCGCGTACAAGCAGTCGTTGCAGTCCGCCCTCGACAAGGCGTGACGCGGTTGGCCGCCGCCGGCCGGCCCGGCCTGCGCCGGGTCGAGCAGATCATGGGTACGGCGATCAGCCTCGACCTGGCCGACGACCTGCCCGCCGCCACGTCGCACGAGCTGGCCGAGCGCACGTTCGACTGGCTGCGCGAGGTGGACGCCCGGTTCAGCACGTACCGGGACGACAGCGAGGTGTGCCGGCTGGACCGGGGCGAGCTGCGGGCGGTCGACGCCTCCGGCGACCTGCGCGCGGTGCTGGCGCGCTGCGCCGACCTGTGGACGGCCACGGACGGCTTCTTCGACGCGTACGCCACCGGGCGGCTGGACCCGTCCGGCTACGTGAAGGGGTGGGCGGCACAGATCGCCTCGGACCGGCTGGCGGCGGCCGGCGCCCCGAACCACTGCGTGAACGCGGGCGGCGACGTCCGGGTCCGGGGGCACAGCCCGACCGGCGAGCCGTGGCGGATCGGGGTGCGGCATCCGTGGGACCCGGCGGCCACCTGTCTGGTGCTGACCGGCACCGACCTGGCGGTCGCCACCTCGGGTGTCTACGAGCGCGGCCACCACGTGGTCGACCCGCGCCGGGGCACGCCGGCGGTCGGCCTGCGTTCGGTCACCGTGGTCGGCCCGGACCTGGGCATGGCGGACGCGTACGCGACGGCGGCGGTGGCCATGGGCGAGCCCGGCATCGCCTGGCTGGACCGGCTTCCCGCGCCCTGGCGGCACGCCGTGGTGACGGACGACGCCCGTCTCCTCCGCTCCCACGCCCTGCCGGTGCTCCCCTGATCCGCCCGGCCGGGGCCGGGTCGGCGGGATCAGCGGAGCGGGCGGTGCAGGATGGCGGGGCGGGAGCCGGTGGGGCGGGGTCGGCCGGGGCGGGCACCGCGCGGGCGGGTGAAGCCCCACGGGTGCGGGCGCCGGCGGTGCCGTGCTGGTTCCGTGCCGCCGGTGTGGCGGGCCGCGTCGTCCCTGGACATCCTCAACCCCCGCTCTGGCGCGTACGCGCTCTCGCCAGGCTCAACGAGCCCGGTGCCGGGGAGTCGCTCTCGGCGACAGTCGGGTCAGCGACCCCGACGGGGCAGCGGGAGGTGACCGGGGAACAGCTCCGGGGTGAGCGTGACGCCGGCTGCCCGCAACGCCGCGATCAGCGCGTTCTGCACCAGGTAGGAGTCGGGGAGCTGCCAGCGGGCCTGTTCCGGGGCGACCGCCCAGCGCACCGCGCCCTCGGGCAGTCGGGTGGGCGGGGCCGGGATCCACGAGCCGGGGCCGTGCCGCACCACGTGGAAGCAGTGTTCCAGCTCCGGTCGCAGCGGGTCGCCGGGGCGGACCAGGAACATCCAGCGGCCGGTCGGGGTGACCAGCACCGGCCCGCGTACGCCGAAGCCGGCCGGGTGGGCGGCGACCGTCTCCAGCACCTGCCGGCCCAGGTGAGCGGCGACCTCCAGCACGTCGAACGCGCGCCCGGTGGGCAGCAGCACCCCGTGTGGGCGGCTGCGCCACCAGGTGGCCACCCGGGCCGGGTCGGCGCTGGCCGCGTCGTCCCACTCCTCCAGCGCGGGGTGGCAGCCCACCGTGGGGCAGCCGGCCCGGCCGCAGACGAAGCGACTGTTGGCGAGGCAGGCGCCGGGCGTGACCGGCCAGCCGTGCAGCGCGTACCGGATCGCGACCCGTCGCAGCCGCACCCGCTCCAGCGGCGACAGGTGAGCGACGCGCGGTCGGACGTTCCCCCACATGTGTGCCATCCCCTCTCGCCCCACCGAATCGTCCACCGCCACGCGTCGAGAACCGTCACTGCCGTAACCCGGGATCGTTGACCTGACGAATGGCCGGTGCAACTTGCACGAAAACTATGAGAACTGGCTGGACGGCTGACGTACAACCTGTGCGACCAGGGCAAATCTGGTGAACGTGCGGTGACCGGCCGGCGCCGACAGGGGGAGGGTGTGGGGATGGACGAACTACCCATAGGCCGGCGGGTGGCGTACTGGCGGAGCCGTCGCAAGATGTCCCAACAGGTCTTCGCCGACCGGCTCGGCAAGTCCAAGAGCTGGGTGGACAAGGTGGAGCGCGGGGTCCGCCGGTTGGACAAGTTCTCCGTGCTCTACGAGATCGCCGACATCCTCCAGATCGACGTGCAACTGCTGCACGGCAAGGACCCGGAGCGCCGCAGCGACGCGCTCAACTGCATCGACCAGGTCGAGGTGGAGGAGATCCGCTCCGCCCTGGAGCGCTACGACTCGATGAGCGCCTACTTCGACGCGGCGCCGTACCCGCCACCGCTCGCCGACATGCGCAAGGCGGTCAACCACGCCTGGCTCACCTACCAGTACGGCCGCTACGGCATGCTCACCCGGGCGCTGCCCAAGCTGCTGCGCGACGCCCAGGCGGCGGACGCCGTCTACGGCGGCGACGACCAGGGTCGGGAGGCCGCCCACCTGCTCGGGCAGGTCTACCAGATCGCCTCCTCGGTGCTGCGCAAGCTGGGCGAGTGCAACCTGGCCTGGCTGGCCGCCGACCGGTCGATGGCGGTGGCCCAGCGGGCCGACGACCCGCTGCTCGCCGGCATCGCCACCACCCGGGTCTGCAACGCGCTCGTCGCGATGGGCCGTCCCCGCCCCGCGCTCGAACTCAACGTGCGGATCGCCAACCGGCTCGCCGCCGGCGGCGACAACGACGCCGACCCCCGGCATCTCTCGGTCTACGGCTCGCTGCTGCTCCAGGGCGCGATGGCCGCCGCCCGCACCGGCGACTCGGCGACCGTGGACGACCTGATCAGCGGCGCCGCCGAGGCGGCCGACCGGCTCGGCGGTGACCACAACCACTACTGGACGTCGTTCGGCCCGACCAACCTGGAGCTGCACCGCGCCGCCGCGGCGGTCGAGCTGGGCGACGGCGGCCGGGCGGTGGAGACCCACAATCGGTTGGACGTCGCCGCGTTCAACGCACTGCTGCCCGAGCGGCGCGCGCACCACCTGCTCGACCTGGCCCGGGGGTACGCCCAGATCGGCGACATCGCCAGCGCCGGCGACATGCTGTTGCAGGGCGACCGACTCGCGCCCTCCGACATCCGGTGCCGGCCGATCGCCCACGAACTGATGTCGAACGTGCTCCGTCGCACACGTGGTGCGCCGCCACCGCCGATTGCCGAGTTGGCTGAGCACATGGGAGTCGGAGTATGAGCGCGGGCCGGGGCCGATGAGCGACCCGCACACCAGCGACGGGCACCGCGGGGTGCTCTACGTCATCGCCTGCGGTTCGCCGCTGGCCCGTCACGTCGGCCGGCTGGTCGACCTCGCCCGGTCCGACGGCTGGACGGTCTGCGTGGTCACCACACCGGACGGCGCGAAGTTCGTCGACCAGGCGGCGTTGGCGCGGCAGACCGGCCACCCGGTCCGTACGCACTACAAGCACCCGGGTGACCCGGACGTGCTGCCCCCGGCGGACGCCATGCTGGTCTGCCCGGCGACGGTCAACACGGTCAACAAGTGGGCGGCGGGCATCACCGACACGCTCGCGCTCGGCCTGCTGATCGAGGCGCAGGGGCTCGGCGTGCCGATCGCGGCGGTCCCGTTCACCAACGTGGCGATGGCCGGGCACCCGGCGTTCCGGGCCAGCCTGAACCGGCTCGCCGAGTGGGGCGTCCGGGTGGTCTTCGGCGACCACGTCGTACGCCTGCACCCGCCCGGGACCGGCGAGCAGCACCTGGACGCGTTCCCCTGGGAGGCCGGCCTGGCCGCCCTGCGCGGCGCGGCCCGCCCGTTGGCCGCCTGAGGTGTAAGCACGGGCCCCTTGTTAACGCATTCGGTGGTGCAGGGGGCCCCGCTTAACGCCGTGGGCGTGGAAACCGCCGGACGGCCGGTAAGCTGGCCGGCCGTGAGCACAACCGGATCGCCGCCCACGGTCGCCGACGTGGTGGCCGCCCTGGACCGCCGCTACCCGCCCGCCTGGGCGGAGGAGTGGGACCGGGTCGGCCTGGTGGTGGGCGAGCCCGACCAGCCGGTCCGCCGGGTCGCCTGCGTGGTCGACGTGGTCCCGGAGACGGTGGACGAGGCGCTCGCCGCCGGCGCCGACATGATCGTCGCGCACCACCCGCTGCTGCTGCGCGGCGTCTCCTCGGTGGCCGCCACCACGTTCAAGGGCCGGATCGTGCACCGGCTGATCAAGGCCGACGTCGCCCTGTACGTGGCGCACACCAACGCCGACGTGGCCGACCCCGGCGTGTCCGACGCGCTCGCCGCCCGGTTCGGGCTGACCGGGTTGCGTCCGCTGCACCGGCCCCGCCCCGGCTCACCGGCCGACGCGCCCGGCCGGGGCATCGGCCGCGTCGGCGAGCTGCCCACGCCGGTCACGCTGGCCGAGCTGACCCGGCTGGCCGCCGACGTGCTTCCGGTCACCGCCTGGGGCGTTCGCGCCGCCGGGGATCCCGGGCGTATGGTTCGTACCCTCGCCGTCAGCGGCGGCTCGGGGGACGCCTTCCTGGCCGAGGCGGCGGCGGCCGGGGTGGACGCGTTCCTCACCGCGGACCTGCGCCACCATCCGGCCGGCGAGCACCTCGCCGCCGGGGGCCCGGCCCTGCTGGACGCCGCCCACTGGGCGACCGAACGGCCCTGGCTGGACGACCTGGCCGCCCACCTGGCCGACGACCTCGGCGTCGAGACCGTGGTGTCCGACCTGGACACCGACCCCTGGACCCTGCACGCCGCCGCGCCCCGACCGGACGACAAGGAGCCCCGACCGTGAAGGCTGACCCGAAGGTGCAGCGTCGCCTGCTCGACCTCCAGGCGATCGACACCACGCTCGCCCAGTTGGCGCACCGTCGCCGCAGCCTGCCGGAACGGGCCGAGCTGGAGGCGCTCGCGCGCGAGCTGTCGGCGCTGGAGGACGAGCGGGTCCGCGCCCAGGTGGCCGTCGACGACCTGGACCGGGACATCGCCCGGCTGGAGAAGGACGTCGACCAGGTACGGGCGCGCAAGAGCAAGGACGAGGCCCGGCTGGCCTCGGGCAGTGGCCCGGCCCGGGAGCTGGAGGCGCTCCAGCACGAGCTGGTCTCGCTGAACCGCCGGCAGAGCGACCTGGAGGACGCCGAGCTGGAGCTGATGGAGCAGCGGGAGACCGCGCAGGGCGTGCTCGACGGCATCGAGAGCCGGATCGCCGAGGCCCGGGAGCGCCGGGCCGCGACCGAGCAGCGCCGCGACGACGCACTCGCCGAGATCGCCAAGGAGGAGGAGTTCAAGCGCACCTCCCGGCAGCCGCTCGCCGGTGACCTGCCGGCGGACCTGGTCACGCTCTACGACAAGATCCGCGAGGACACCGGGATGGGCGCCGCGCTGCTCACCGGCGGTCGCTGCGGCGGCTGCCGGCTGGAGCTGTCCGGCGCCGACCTGGCCCGGATCCGCAAGTCGGACCCGGACGACGTGGTCCGCTGCGAGGAGTGCCGCCGGATCATGGTCCGGACCAACGAGTCGGGGCTGTAGCCGCCGTGGCGGTACGCGCGGTCGTGATCGAGGCCGACGGCGGCTCCCGGGGCAATCCGGGCCCGGCCGGCTACGGCGCGGTGGTCCGGGACCCGGAGACCGGTGAGGTGCTGGCCGAACGCTCGGCGGGAATCGGCACGGCGACGAACAACGTGGCCGAATACCGGGGCCTCATCGCCGGGCTGGAGGCCGCCGCCGAGCTGGGCGCGGCCGAGGTCGAGGCGCGGATGGACTCCAAGCTGGTGGTCGAGCAGATGTGCGGCCGCTGGCAGATCAAGCACCCCGGGCTGCGCCCGCTGGCCGCCCAGGCCGCCGGGCTGGTCGGCCGGTTCACCGCCGTCCGGTTCACCTGGATCCCCCGGGAGCGCAACAAGCACGCCGACGCGCTGGCCAACGCCGCCATGGACGCCGCCGCCGGCCGCGGCCCGACGGCGGCGGCGCCGCGTGCCGCGCAGCCGCCGCGCGAGGTCGCCGGCCCCGACTCGGCGGCCCGGGCCGCCGCCCGCGAGGTGGCCGCCCGCGCCGCCACCGCGAAGGCCACCGGCACCGACCCGGCCACCACGCCGGCCTCCTGGGAGCCGCGCCCGACCGAGGAGGGCACCCGGTTGATCCTGGTGCGGCACGGGGAGACCGACCGCACCGTGCAGAAGCAGTACTCCGGTCGCGGCGACGTGCCGCTGACCGCGCGGGGCCGGGCCCAGGCCCGGGCCACCGCCGCCCGGGTGGCCGCGCTGGCGCCGTCCGTCGCGGCCGTGGTCAGCTCACCGCTGTCCCGGTGTACGGCCACCGCCAGGGCGGTCGCCGCGCTGGTCGGCAACCCGCCGGTACGCACCGACGACGACCTGATCGAGTGCGACTTCGGGGTCTGGGAGGGGCGCACGTTCGCCGAGGTGCGGGACGGCTGGGCGGGCGAGTTGGACGCCTGGCTCGCCTCCACCCGGGTCGCGCCGCCGGAGGGGGAGTCGTTCGCCGCGGTGGCCGAACGCACCGGCCGGGCGGTGGACCGGCTGCGGTCGGCGTACCCGGGGGAGACCGTGGTGGTGGTCTCGCACGTCTCGCCGATCAAGCTGGTGCTGCGCGACGCGCTGGCCGCCGGTGACGCGTTCCTGCACCGGCTCTACCTGGACACCGCCGGCGTCTCGGTGCTCGACCTGTACCCGGACGGCGGCGTCGCGGTCCGCTCGGTCAACGACACCGCCCACCTCACCGACCTCTGACCGGGAGTCGGCCGTTCGGCGCAGCCGGGCGGCCGTTCGGCGCATCGACGTCCGCCTGTCGAATGTGACCGGGTTCACCGGGTCGTAGCCTCCGGCCGTCACCTGGCCCGCTACGACTTCCCGGAGGTTGTCAATGGCCACACCGGAACCGGAGGCGCTGGACACGGCGCGTTCCCGGGCGAAAGACAAGAGCCCCTGGAACTGGCTGCTCTTCATCCCGATCGTGGTGCCGCTGATCCCGGCCTTCTTCAACGCCGACTCGCCCCGGCTGTTCGGGTTCCCGCGCTTCTACTGGCTGCAACTGGCCTGGATCCTGCTGGGCGTCGGCACCACCACGCTGGTCTACCAGATGACCAAGAAGAAGCGGGGTGACCACTGATGTGGCGTGACCACCTCACCGAGATCATCGTCTTCTCCGTGCTGTTCCTGCTGGTCAGCGCCATGGGCTTCGTGGCCGCCCGGTGGCGCCGGCCGCAGGACATGGCCCACCTCGACGAGTGGGGGCTGGGCGGGCGCAGCTTCGGCGGCTGGATCACCTGGTTCCTGGTCGGCGGTGACCTCTACACCGCGTACACGTTCGTGGCGGTGCCGGCGCTGATCTTCGGGGCCGGCGCGGCCGGGTTCTTCGCCGTGCCCTACACGATCGTCATCTATCCGCTGGTGTTCCTGGTGCTGTGCCGGCTCTGGTCGGTCTCGCACCGGCACGGCTTCGTCACCCCGGCCGACTTCGTCCGCAACCGGTTCGGTTCGCCGGTCCTGGCGCTGCTGGTCGCCATCACCGGCATCGTCGCCACCATGCCGTACATCGCGTTGCAGCTCGTCGGCATCGAGGCGGTGCTCAAGACCATGGGCGTCACCGGGGACAGCGCGGTGGCCCGGCACCTGCCGATCATCATCGCGTTCGCGATCCTGGCCGCCTACACCTACCAGTCCGGGCTGCGCGCGCCGGCGCTCATCGCGTTCGTGAAGGACTCGCTGATCTACGTCGTGATCCTGGTGGCGGTGGTCTACCTGCCCTACAAGCTGGGCGGCTGGGGCAGCATCTTCGACGCCGCCGACGCGAAGTTCCAGGCGACGGCCAACAACCCGAACGACGGCATCCTGCTCAACGCCAACAACCAGCTCCAGTACGTGACGCTGGCGTTCGGCTCGGCGCTGGCGCTGTTCCTCTACCCGCACAGCATCACCGGCGTGCTGGCCAGCCGGAACCGGGACGTGATCAAGCGGAACATGTCCGCGCTGCCGGCGTACAGCCTGCTGCTCGGGTTGATCGCGCTGCTCGGCTACATGGCCATCGCGGCGAACGTGAAGCCGCTGCCCGGAGCCAAGGCCGGCAGCGTCGACGGCAACACGGTGGTGCCGCTGCTGTTCGACCAACAGTTCCCGGACTGGTTCGCCGGCGTCGCGTACGCGGCCATCGGCATCGGCGCGCTGGTGCCGGCGGCGATCATGTCGATCGCGGCGGCGAACCTGTTCACCCGCAACATCTACAAGGAGTACCTGAAGCGGGACGCGACGCCGGCGCAGGAGGCGAACGTCTCGAAGATCACCTCGCTGGTGGTGAAGGTCGGCGCGGTGGCCTGCATCGTCTTCCTCGACCCGCAGTTCTCCATCGACCTCCAGCTCATCGGCGGCGTGATCATCCTCCAGACGCTGCCGGCGGTGGCGCTGGGCCTCTACACCCGTTGGTTCCACCGGGGTGCGCTGATCGCCGGCTGGGTGGCCGGCATGGGCCTGGGCATGTGGATGCTCTACCAGATCGGCAACCCGGCGACCGGGAAGAAGCACTTCGCCGGCTCGGCGTTCCCGCTCTCCGAGTTCGGCTTCGACACCAAGAAGACGATCTACGTGGGGATCGTGGCGGTGCTGGTGAACCTGGTGGTGGCCGCGCTGGGCACGCTGGTGCTGCGGGCCGCGAAGGTGGCCGACGGTCCGGACGGCACCACGCCGGACGACTACTTCGCCGACGAGGGCACGCCCCGCGTCTCCGCCGACCGCGCCGACCCCGCCCCCGAACCCGTCGCGTGAAAGGAGGGGGCCCCGCTTAACGCATTCTGCATAAAAAGGGGCCCCTCCTAACACCTCAGCGGCGACGGTTGCGCGCGTCCAGCGCCTCGTTGAGGCGGTGCAGCAGCTCCGCGAGCGTGTCCCGGTCGTCGTCGGACCAGGAGGACAGCATCTCGCCGTAGAGCCGGGTCCGCGCGGCCCGCACGGCCGCCATCCGCTGGAGCCCGGCCGGCGTCGTGGAGATCACCGTGCCGCGCCCGTCGGCCGGGTCGGGAGTACGCGCGATCAGGCCGTCGCGCTGGAGCGCGGAGACCTGCCGGGTGACCGTGGAGCCGTCCAGGTTCAGCCGGGCGGCGAGCGCCGAGACGTTCTGCGGACCGGCCGCGTCGAGGTGCCGCAGGATCACGTACGCCGCGCGGTCGAGCAGCCGGTGCTCCATGGTGCCGGTGCCGCGCCGGGTGGCCTCGCCCAGCCGCATCAGCAGGGCGACCTCGGTCTCGATGCGGCCGAGTGTGACTTCCTTCGCGTGGTCGTCGTCGCTCATAGCTGTATGATACAAGGAAATTATCTGTACGATACAGCTATCTGGGAGGTTGCGGAGTGGATCGGCGATCCGAACCCAACCGCAGTGCCATCTACGCCACCACGCTCGTGGCGTTCCTCGCCATCGCCGGCATCGCGGTGGTGGACCCCATCCTGCCCGCCATCGGCGAAGCCATCGGCGTCACCGCCTGGCAGGTCGAACTGCTCTTCACCGCGTACATCGCGGTGATGGCCGTCGGCATGATCCCGGCCACGCTGGCCAGCGGGAAGTTCGGCTTCAAACCGGTGCTCATCACCGGCGTCTCGGTGGTCGGCCTGGCCGCCATCCTCGCCTCGTTCAGCAACGACATCGTCCAGCTCTCCGTGCTGCGCGGCGTCTGGGGGCTGGGCAACGCGATGTTCTTCGCCACCGCCATGGTGGTGCTGGTCAACCTCGCCAACGACCGGGAATGGGTGGTCGGCCTCTTCGAGACCGCGCTCGGCCTCGGCTTCGCCGTCGGCCCGCTCATCGGCGGCCTGCTCGGCGAGGTGAGCTGGCGGCTGCCGTTCTTCGTCTGCGGCGTGTTCATGGTGCTCGCGCTCGGCGTCGCCGCCCGCAAGCTCCGCGAACCCACGAACAAACAGCCTCCGGTACGCGTCGGCCAGATCTTCGCCACCTACCGCCGGCCGGCGTTCATCACGCTCTGCGTGGTCACCGCCGCGTACAACTTCGTGTTCTTCGTGGTGCTCGGCTACACGCCGCTGTTCCTGCGCCTCGACGTCATCCCGCTGGGCCTCGCGTTCACCGGCTGGGGCCTCGGCCTGGCCGCGGGCATCCTGCTGATCGGCCACCGGCTCGCCCACCGCATCGGCGCGGTGCAGACCGTCGGCGTGGCCATCCTCGGCCTGCTGGTCTGCATGGTGCTGTTCGCCACCTCCACCGGCACCGCCATGTCGCTCGTCGTGCTGGTCATCGCCGGCCTGTTCATGGGCCTGGCCAACGCCAACCTGACCGACCTGGCGCTCGGCCTCGGCTCCGCCGATCGGCGCATTGCCACCGGCGCGTTCAACCTGGTCCGCTGGGGTGCCGCCGCGCCCGCGCCGATCATCTCCGGCAAGCTCGCCGAACACGGCCTGGCGCTGCCGTTCTGGGTCGGCTTCGGGGTGCTCGCCGTCGGCGTGCTGGTCTACCTCGCGTTCGGTCACCTGATGGCCGCCGGCTACGGCGAACGGGTGATCTGGAACCGGGCCGCCCGCGCCGCCGAACACGCCCCGGAGGAGCCGGTGGGGGAGGCGTACTGACCGATCGTCAGGTCAGCGCGCGCCACAGCAGGTAGAGGCCGATCGTGGTGCCGAACAGCACGATGACCGTCTTCAACACCACCGCCGGGAGCCGGCGGGCCAGCCGGGCGCCCGCGTACCCCCCGACGACGGTGGCCGGCGCGACCACCGCGACGGCCACCCACTGCACCGGGCCGAACAACGCGAAGATCACCAGCGTGGTCAGCCCCACCACGGCCGAGAGCAGGTTCTTCACCGCCGTCACCCGGGCCAGCGTGGCGTCCAGCACCAGGGCCAGCCCGGCCACCAGCATCACCCCGAGCGCCGCACCGAAATAGCCGCCGTACACCGTGCCGACCAGGACCATGGTCTGCACGGTGACGGTACGGCGGCGCGGGCTCAACCGCGACGGATGGCCCACCAGCCGGCGCAGCGGATCCTGGAACGCGAGGATCGCGGTCGCGCCGAGCACCAGGAACGGCACCACCACCTCGAACGCGCGCGCCGGCGTGGCCAGCAGCAGCACACAGCCCAACGCCGTGCCGACCGCCGCGGTGGGCAGCAACGACCACAACGCCCGACCGCGCGGCAGATCCGTCCGGCTGCCCGCCACGCTCGCCGCGTACCCCGGGAAGACCGCCACCGAGTTCGACACGTTGGCTGCCACCGGCGGCAGCCCGGTCGCGATCAGCGCCGGGAACGTGATCAGCGAGCCGCCGCCGGCGACCGCGTTCACCGTGCCCGCGGCCAGACCGGCGACCAGCAGCAGCGCGACGTCGGAGAGGTCCATGATCCCCGAGGCTAGTACGCCCGGGTCCGGCTGTCCGGGTACGAGTCGGGGGGACCACTGTGCGGCCCGGATTCCGGTATAACCAGGCGTGACGGGGGCACGGGGAGGCATCGATGCGGGACAGACTGGACCGCGCGCTGCGGGCCGGCCAACTCGACGGCCTGCACGCCGTGGTGGCGGTTCGCGGCGACGAGATCGTGTTGGCACACTACGGCGTCGGCGACGATTTCACCTGGGAGCGTTCGCTGGGCGTCGTGGAGTTCGGGCCCGGGACGCTGCACGACATCCGTTCGGTCACCAAGAGCGTGACCGCGCTGCTGTACGGCATCGCGCTGGGCGACGGGCTGGTCCCGGCACCGGGGGAGCCGCTGCTGCCGCACCTCCCGAGCTATCCCGACCTGGCGGCCGATCCCGTGCGTGCCCGGCTCACCGTCGAGCACGCGCTGACCATGTCGCTCGGGCTGGAATGGCGCGAGGATCTTCCGTACGACAGCCCGGCCAACGCCGAGATCGCGATGGAACTGGCCCCGGACCGGTACCGCTACATCCTGGAACGGCCTGTCGTCGAGCCGCCCGGCACCCGGTGGGCCTACTGCGGCGGCGCCACCGCCCTGCTCGGCCGACTGATCGCCGACGGCACCGGGCAGCCCCTGCCGGAATACGCGCAGGCGAAGCTGTTCGGCCCGCTGGGCATCGACCGTCACGAGTGGCTGGCCGGCCCGGACGGAGTGGCCTCCGCCGCGTCCGGGCTACGGCTCACACCCCGCGACCTGGCCCGGCTGGGCGAGCTGGTGCTGCACGAGGGGGTGTGGGATGGCCGCCCGCTCGTCCCGGCCGACTGGCTCCGCACGATGCTCCAGCCGCGCCTCCAGACCGAATGGGGCGCGCGGTACGGCTACCACTGGTACCTCGACTCCGTCGCGGGCCACGATCTGGTGGCGGCGATGGGCAACGGCGGCCAGCGCCTCTACGTCCTGCCCGACCTGGACCTCAGCGTGGCCGTCACCGCCGGCAACTACGACGACCCTGAGCAGTGGCGGACCCCGCTCGCACTGCTGGAGCAGGTCATCCTCGCCGAGGCCGGGTGACGCGCCGCGAGGCGTCGGGGCGGAAATGGGCGCAGCGGTCGCGTCGTTAGAATGAGGGCGCGACGGACGAGTCGACCGGGCGGTCGCGTCGGCGGGCTACAGCCCGCCGCCGAGGAACGTCCGGACTCCACAGGGCAGGGTGGTTGCTAACGGCAACCCGGGGTGACCCGCGGGACAGTGCCACAGAAAACAGACCGCCGGCCCGTCAAGGGACGGTAAGGGTGAAACGGTGGGGTAAGAGCCCACCAGCACCCCGGGTGACCGGGGTGGCTCGGTAAACCCCACCCGGAGCAAGGCCAAGAAAGGGCCGTCACCGCAAGATGACGACCCGCGCAGACGCTTGAGGGCTGCCCGCCCGATGTCTGCGGGTAGGCCGCTGGAGCCTGCCGGCGACGGCAGGCCTAGATGGATGGCCGCCGCCGGCGCGCCTACGGGCGTGTCGGGCACAGAATCCGGCGTACAGGTCGACTCGTCCGTCGCCCACCAGCTCAGAGACCTGACCATGGCTCTGAGCTGGTTCTATGTCCGGGCGTCGATGGTCGTCGTTGGTCAACTTTGGCCGGCATTTGACGCCCTGACGACGCCCTGACGCCCTGGAGACGCCCTGAGCGGTGGCTCAGTTGGCCTCGTCTCGGGTCGGCCAGGCTGTGCCGTCGGAGGGCCTCTTGGGACGCCGCTCGGTGGTTCCGGAGTCGGGGCCGGCGGCAGCGGGGGAGGGTTGTTCACGTCCTGGCGGTGGAGCTGGCGCCGCGACCCGGTGACTCGGTGGCAAGCCAGTCCCGGGGTTGGACTGGCGCGGCAGTCGGAAGCCCCGACCACTTGGTCAGGTCGCGTCGCCGGCTTCCGTCACGGCCTCGCTGATGGCTGGTTCTTTCACCCGTGGGGGCGGTGTCCCGGCGGCTGTCGGTGGCTCACCGCCGCGGCTTGCCGCCGGCCGGGCTTGCCGCCCCGCACCGCGCGGAGCGCGGTGCCTTGATCTAAGACAGATCAATTCGGCAAGTGGGTGAGCTGGCGCTTTGTCGTGTCACGGCACATGCTTGACACTCGCGTCCCACCAGATGCTTGACATGATCACGAAGCGAAGTTGCTGGCCGCTTCCTCGCGATCATCAAAGTTCTGACATGCGCCGTGTTGGCTCGGCTTCGGCTACTGCGTCGCGGCCCACAGAACTCGTCGTGTTGATCTAGGGTGATGCGATGACCGCCAAGCCCGTGACGACGGTACTGTTCGACTTCGCCTGGACTCTGTTCGCCAGGGACTCGGAGCGCTGGGTGGGCAACGCGGCAGCATCGATCGATCAGACATTGGCTGCCGGCGAGGCGCACCGTATTGCTGGCCACTTCGCGGAACTGTTGCGGGAGACGGCCACGGATCCGGCCCACATCGCCCGAGATCTGGATCCGCGAGTCTGGGATCGGGCGATCATCGCCGTGCTGGAACAGATTCCTGGCGTGGACCAGGCGCTGGCATCGGTCTTGCACGAAACACACGCCGAAGCGATCGAGCCGTACGCCGACACCGTCGCCACCCTGTCCGCATTGCGTGATAGCGGTGTTCGCATCGGCGTCGTCAGCAACGTCGGCTGGGACATCCGCAAATGCTTTGCGCGGCACGGACTCGACGGCTATGTCGATGCGTTCGTACTGTCCTACAAGGTCGGCTTCGTCAAACCGGACCCTCGGATCTGGGGCGCCGCCCTCGAAGCCCTCCATTCCACACCGGGCCAGACCCTGATGGTCGGTGATCATCCCGCCGGCGACGGCGGATCGGTTTCCGCCGGCATACCAGCGCTGATCCTGCCAATGGTGGCTTCGCCCGCGCAGAAACGCGGCTTCGAATACGTGCTCAGGCTTGCCCAGGTTCCGTCCTGACGGGTCTGTCGCTGGCACTCACGTGAAGCTCCTCGCTGTCGAACGTTGAGAGCTGGTTCTATGTCCGGGCGTCGATGGTCGTTCATGGTCAACATTGGCCGGCGTTTGACGCCCTGACGACGCGCTGAGCGCCGGCTCAGTTGACCTCATCTCGGGTCGGGCTGGCTGTGCCGCCGTGGAGGTCGACGCTCGTGGCGTCACGCCCGGCACCGCCGCCGCGGAGCGGACCATCCGGTACGCCTCGTTGTTGCTCGACGCGGGGGAGAGCATCAAGGCCCCGGCGTGGTACCTCGGCCACGCCGACCCCGGCTTCACGCTCCGGGTCTACACGCACCTGATGCCGGCCAGCGAGGAGCGCACCCGTCGTGCAATCGATGATCTTTCCAAGAACCCTCGTCCACAGATTGATTCACGACCCAGAACCGGACGGTCTGGGCATCAGCCGGCGGCGCGACTGGACGGACGGCTCTACCGAGCCGCTACGGTGGCCGACGTGACGGACGCTAAGCCTGTAGTCGAGGTGGTGGCCTACGATCCGGCCTGGTCGGAGCGGTTCAGGGTCGAACAACGGCTGTTGTCTGAGGCGCTGCCTACGGTGCTGAGCGTCGAGCACTTCGGGTCTACCAGCATTCCTGGATTAGCGGCCAAGCCCATCATCGACATCATGGCGGTCGTGCCCAAGGCCGATGCGGTCGTCACTGACCTCCGGTCGCTTGAAAGGCTTGGGTACGTCTATCGTCCGATGGCCTTTCCTGAGGACCATGACCACTTGTTCTTCGCGAAGGACACCGCTGGCGTTCGGAGCCACCACCTGCATATCTTCGGCGTCACGTCGCTGGTGCCCGCGGCGAACCGAGTCCTTCGCGCCTACATCGCGGCCACCCCCGACGCTGCCCGTCGCTACGAGGCGGCAAAGAGGCGTGCGGCCGAGCTGCACCCCTACAGCCGGGCCCAGTACGGGGCCGCGAAGGAAGAAATGATGACGTACTTGTCGGGCGAGGCCCGCCTGTGGAGCCAGTCAGCAAGGCGCCCGTCGGAGAAGGGCTGGTAGACCCCTGACGCCCTGGCGACGCCCTGAGAGGGTGTCAGGAGTGTAAAGTGCCTGCTCAGAGTGCGTGTGCCCTTCACAATCCAGCGTGCAGGTCGACTCGTCCGTCGCCCACCAGCTCAGAGCCGTGATCAAGGCTCTGAGCTGGTTCCGTGTTCGGGCATCGATGGTTGTCGTTGGCTAACTTTGGCCGGCGGCGTTTGACGCCCTGACGCCTTGGAGACGCCTGAGCGCCGGCTCAGTTCGGCGACAGGATGGAAATCGCTTCCGGCATACGGACACGGGCCCTACCCTGCTTGCTCGCAGACGATCCGGTCACCGGCCCGCCGCCGCAATCCGACACCGAGGAGTTGCCGATGCCCCACGTGACGCTTTACGCGCTTGAAGAGGAACTGGTCGGGCATGAACCCCACCTCATCGAGGAACTGACCAATGCGGTCGCCTCCGTGTATGGCGCATGGGCTAGAAGTTCGGTGGATGTCAGGCTGATTGGCGTTCCTACCGGTCGATGGGCCCGCGGCGGAGCGGCGGTCGCTGCAGCCGCCCCCTCGGTCACCTTCGGCATGCGGGAGGAAGTGTTCGCGCGAGAGGACGCAGCCAGAGTCATCGCACAACTTGTCTCCGCCTTCACCGAAGCCGTTACTGCCGTGTTCGGCGAGGATTGTCGCGACGAAGTGCTCGTCGAACTGGTCGGCCAGCCCACGTCCCGGTCCGGGCTCGGCGGGAAGGTCATCAGTGTCGGCAGCTAGTGGGATCTCTTCCCTAGTCGGGCTGGCTATGCCGCTGAGGGCCGGCGTTCGATGGTTCCGGAGCGGAGCCGGCGGCTGTGGGGGAAGGCCGGGCACCTCTTGGCGGTGGAGCTGGTGCCGCGACCGGTGATCCGGTGGCAAGCCAGTCCCGGGGTTGGACCGGCGCGGCAGGCGAAGCCCAGTCCATTCGACCAGAGCGGCCCCGCTGGCTTCCGTCACGGCTCTCTCCGGAAAAGCCGGCGAAGTCGATCGTGACGTTCGAGGCCTCGAACGCTCGCTCGATGTGCGGCCGGAGCCCCACCCGGGCGTTCGGTATTGGCGCGGACAAAGGCGCCGCTGCCCTGACGGGTCACGATCAGCCGCCCGTCTTGCAGCTTCCGCAAGGCGGCCTTGATGGTCTCGCGGGCGATGCTGAACCGTTCGACGAGGGCGTGTTGCGACGGCAACTTCTCACCTCGGCGGTGGCGAAATTCGTTGTCCGGTCTTCGGAGCGTAGTGGTAGAAAACCGCGTGCATAGGACTCTTACGTTCTCTGATCACCTGCGGCTGATCGACGAACGGTCGACCGCCTTCCGTGCTGCGGTCGCTGCGGCACCCGGTCTCGACGTGCAGGTTCCGACCCATCCCGAGCGGACGCTGTTCGATCTCGTGCAACACGTGGGCCTGGCCCGCCGCAAATCGGCTGCCATCGTCGCCGCCGGGCCTGCGGACGCGCCCCCGGAGAAGTCGGTCTGGGACGACGGCACGGGTGCGCCTCGGGAACGCGAGGCACTGCTGGCCTGGTGGACGGAGTCCATCGAGCAACTGACGAGCGCACTGCGTACGGCCGGCCCGGATCGCAGGTGTTGGACGTGGTGGGATGATTCGCCGTCACCGCAGACGTCTGGAGCCTGGGCGCGGCGACAGGTTCCCGAGATCGCGGTGTACACCTACGACGTCCAGCTCACCCTGGGTGCCCCGCAGCCGTTGCCGGACGAGGTCGCCCTCGACGGGTTCGACGACTGTCAGTTCACCCTCTGCGCGACCACGGTCGCCTGGCCACACGACCCCGCCGTCGTCGATTACCACGCCACCGAGGGCCACTCCTGGCGCCTTCGGCTCTCCCGCGACGGGGCACAGGTCGTCCGCCTCACGTCCGCTGCCGGGGAGGATCCCACGACGGTCGACGTCTCCGCCCGGGGCACGGCGAGCGACCTCGTCCTGTTCTTCTACGGCCGGATACCGCTGGATTCGCTGGAGTTCGAAGGCGACCGTCGCGTCTTCGATCAGCTCGCCGCCTGGGACCCGTCCGTGTGACAACCGACGACGTGGGGCGGTGCCCGGCGGCTGACTCTTCCGGATCTTGCGCCGATCCCCGACCGGTGCCAGGCTTCGAAGATGACCTTGCTCAGGCTCATCGAGACGACTCCAGGACAGTATTCGCTGCTGCTGGATGCGGGGACCACGCCGGTTGACGCCCTGGTTGAGGAACTCGGTCACGAGCCCAACGGGTACTTCTGGGAAGGCGTCGCGGAGGTTCTCGTCAGCACCGAGGCCCCGACGCTCGAAGGCCGGTTCGCCTACGACCCGGAGGGTGGCATGTTCTGCGCCTACGGCACCGATCGGGGCGCGCTGCAAGAGCTGGAAGCTCTGATGAACGCGGTCGCGACCAACGGCGAACGCATGCGGCGCCTGGTCACTGACGCCGAAGCGCGCGGGTTCGAGTTCGACGACTGACAGTCAGTGACTAACGGAACTCGTGCACGACCTCGATCGGACCCACGATGTGCGCGTTGAACTCGGCAAGCTCCTCGGCGGGCACCCACAGCTCCAGGATGGTCTGCCCGCCGGCTTGTCGCACCGGGTAGCGCTTCAGGAACTCCGACTCCACGTGGAAGCGGGTCACGTAGCCGACGCCGGAGGCGGGCACGTTCCAGTCCCGGGCGATCCTGACCGCGTAGTCCTCGTTCAGGACCGGGTAGAAGATCGGCTGGTCCGGCAGGCGCGGCGGCCACGCCCGCCAGCCGGACTCACGGACGAGGTCCAGCTCCGCCGGCCCGGTCGGGCGCCACAGCACCGTCGTACCGTCACCGCCGCTCATGTCCACCTCGCCGTCCGCGTTGCTGATCAGCCCGGACGGTACCGGCCCGGCCTTCCCCGGGACCACCGCATTCGGCAGCCGGCGGGGACGGGCCCGGCCGTCCGGCCGGGCCCGTCCCTGTCGCACCGGTCAGTACGGGTAGATGGTGAACCTGTTCAGGTAGGCGCAGTTGGGATCGTTGGCCAGGACCTGGGACACGTACCAGCCGTCCGGCACGTTGCTGGCCGCGCACATGCTCATGCCGGGGTAGATCTCGTTCGTGATCTGCCAACGGTTCAGGTAGCCGCAGCTCGGGTCGTTGGAGCGGCCCAGGGTCGCGACCCACCCGGCGGGAATCGAGCCGACCGCGCAGATGGAGGTCGTCGCGGCCTGGGCCGGGCTGCCGATCGCCAGGGATGCGCCCACCCCGGCCACCGTGACGGTCAGGGCCACCGCGCCGTTCCGGGCCGTCGTCGCCCACGTTCTGAAGTGTCTTCTGTCCATTGTCTGCCGCCTTTCTCGAGTGCGGGATGCGAGCTGTGCGGAATGGAATTACGCCGAAGGTCGAACTGCACTCAGAGTCGTCGGATGACGTACCGGTTGAGGTATGCGCAGTTCGGGTCGTTGGCCAGCACCTGGGTGACCACCCAGCCGCCGGGGACGTCCGACGCCGCGCACATGGAGATGCCGTCGTACAGGCTGGAGGTGATCTGGTAGCGGTTGAGGTTCGCGCAGTTCGGGTCGTTGGACCGGGCGCCGGTGGCGATCCAGCCGCCGGGAATGCCGGTCGCCGCGCAGACGGAGATGCCGTCGTAGAGGCCGGCCCTGATCTGGAAACGGTTGCTGTATCCGCAGGTGGCGTCATTGGCGGCGCCGCCGGTGGCGTACCAGCCCCCGGGGATTCCCCACAGGCTGCAGACGGGGATGCCCTCGTAGAGGTCGTTGGTGATGGCCAGTCGGTGGTAACCGGCGCACTGGTTGATCCCGACGCCGGTGACCACGTAGCCGGCCGGCACCCCGGCGTTGGCGCAGACGACCGTCGAGTCGGCGCGGGCGGGTTCGGTGTTGCCGGCGACGGTGCCGACGACGGTCAGGCCGAGCACGGCCAGGGCGGCGAGTCCGTGCCGCAGCATTGCTCCCATCCGGCGGGGAACGCGTTTCCGCATACGTCTTACCTCCAGTTCGCGGACAACTTCGGAGCGTGGATAATTGCTCGCCGTCACATTGACGACGAACGCTCGATGAGATCGGACGTTAGCAACCAGAGGTGAATCGCGCGAAGCGAGGATCCGGCTTTCCCGCTCCGGAAAAGCCATTCCGCCAATGCTAAGACAATTTAGCCTGCGGCTATGTGTTGTTGGAGATCGACGGTGTCTCGGCGGTCAGTTCCGCATCGCGCGCCGCCTGTGCCCGGTAGAGGTGGTGCAGCAACAGGAACCCCCGTACGGTCGGCTCCGGCCGGCCCTCGGCGGACCGCTCCAGCAGCGCGTCGCCCACCTGGCGCTCCAGCCGGTGGAGGCGTCGCTGCACGGTGCTCGGCGAGCAGCCCAGCCGGGAGGCGGCCTGCGGGGCCGAGCCGGTGCGCAGCACCTCGAAGGCGGCCTGGAGGTCGTTCCAGTCGATGACGTCGCGAGCCGGGTCGGGGTCGCCGGCCTCGTCAACGCCGATCGTCACGGCGCTGATCACCTCGGCGTAATGCGCGTCCAACCAGGACCGGAATGCCGGCACGGACCACGCGCGGGAGAGATACCAGCCGATGAGGACGCCGCAGAACCGGTCGGCGAGTGCGGCGGGAAGACGCTCGGGATTCCAGGCCACCACCAGGTCCAGGCTGGGCAGGCCGATCACCGGGCGGACCACCACCTCGTCGTCGGTGCGGGCGACCGGCACGCAGAGCGTCACCGCGTGCCCGCCCGCCACCAGGTCCCGGATGCTGCGGGTGCGGTCCGTCCGGTACGCGATCCGCGGGTGGAAGCCGTGGCCCCGGCACGCCTCGACCAGGAGTTGCTCGACCGCCGGATCGTTGCTGGTCAGCCAGGGCTCGTGCCGGAGTTCGGCGAGCGTCAGCACCGGGTTCGCGGCGAGCGGATGCCGGGTGCTCATCGCCAGGCGCAGCGGATCGCGGACGGCCACGTGCCGCCGTACCGAGGCGGCGACCGGCGCGTGGTGCAGCGTGTGCACCCCGAGGAAGATGTCGAGGGCGCCCTGCGCCAGGTCGGCCATCGCGAGTTCCGGCCGGAGTTCGGCCCCGTGCCAACGGCTCGCCGGCCAGCGTTGCGAGAACCACCGCACCAGCTCGCCGAGCGAGGTCACATAGGTGGCGAAGGCACACTCGGGCGGGCCGGCGACCGGGGGAGCGGTGGCGGCGCGCAGCGGGCCTGCCATGCGTCGCGCGGCGTCGGCAAGCGCCCGACCGGCGGCGGTGACCTGCACTCCGCTGCCGGTGCGGTCGAACAGGTCGGTGCCGGCGAGTTGTTCGGCGGCGTTCACCCGTCGACTCAGCGCCGGCTGCGAGACCCGCAGCAGCTCGGCGGCCCGGGTCATGCTGGACGTCGTGCTCACCACGCCGATGGTGTGCAGCATCCCCCACGGCAGCGCGGACCCGGGTTCGGTCATCGTGCTCACCGTTCCGTCGGGTGGACGGCGAGCGCGACCGCCCCGCACCGCGCCACCACCGGCCACCGGCAACGACATGCGCGCAGCCTAGGCGACCGACTGACCGACCGGTGCGGGGAGGCCGCCTCGGTCGGCCGGCGGTCCCTCGCGGTCCTGGCGCGAGGGGTTGTGGCACGCTGCGGTGATGATCGCGCTCGCGGACATCGAGGCCGCCGCGGACCGGATCGCCGGTCACGTGGTCCACACGCCCACCGTGCCCAGCCCCGGCCTGTCCGAGCTGTTCGGCGTGCCGGTCACCGCCAAGTTGGAGCTGCTGCAACGTACCGGGTCGTTCAAGGCCCGGGGCGCGGCGGCGAAGCTGCTCGCGCTGGACGACGCCGAGCGGGCGGCCGGCGTGGTGGCGGTCAGCGGCGGCAACCACGGCATCGCGGTCGCGGTGATGGCCGGCGCGCTGGGCGTGGCGGCGACCGTGGTGATGCCGCGGACCGCGCCGGCGCGGGCCGTCGAGGTCTCCCGCGCGGCCGGCGCGGACGTCCGCCTGACCGACGACATGGCCGCCGCGTTCGCGCTCATGTCCCGGTTGCGGGAGGACGGTCGTACGCTGGTGCACCCGTTCGACGACCCGGTGGTGCTCGCCGGTCAGGGCACGGTCGGGCTGGAGTTCGCCGACGACGCCGGTGAGCTGACCGACGTGCTGGTCAGCATCGGTGGCGGGGCGCTGATCTCCGGGGTGACGGCGGCGCTGCGGGCCCGCCGGCCGGGGGTACGCGTCTGGGGCGTGGAGACCGAAGGCGCGCAGGCCATGTCGCAGGCCCTCGCCAAGGGCGGGCCGGTCGAGGTGCCGCTGTCGTCGATCGTCACCACGCTCAGCGCGCCGACCGTCTCGCAGCTCACCTACGACCACGTGACGGCGCTGGTCACCGACGTGCTCGTGGTCTCCGACGCGGAGGCGGTGCGCGGCACGGTGGAACTGGCGGAGCACGCGAAGGTCTGGGCCGAGCCGGCCGCCGGATGTCTGCTGCCGGCGGCCCGTCGGGTCCGCGACCGGGTGGGTGCGGACGCCCGGCTGGGCCTGGTGGTCTGTGGCGGCAACACCACAGTCGCGGACGTGACCGCCTGGACCGCGCGCTTCGGCGGCTGACTGCCCGCGCGCTATCCGAGGTCGGTGGGGTAGGGGCGGTCGAGCACGAAGCTCTTCATCACGAGCGTGGAGTTCAGCCGCTGGACGCCGGGGAGCGCCGACAACACGTCGTCCTCCAGTCGCGCGTACGCGTCCAGGTCGGCCGTCCGCACCCGGAGCAGGTAGTCCGGGTCGCCGAACAGGCGCTGGGCCAGCAGGACGTTCGGGACGGCTGCCACGCCCTCCTCGAAGGCGAGCAGCGTGGCCCGGTCCTCCTGCTTCATGGTGACGAACACCAGGGCCTCGAAGCCCAACCCCAGCTTCTTCGGGTCCACCACCGCCCGGTAGCCCACGATCGCCCCGGACGCTTCCAGGTCACGCACCCGCCGATGCGTCGGAGACACCGTCAACCCGATCCGTGCCGCCAGGTCGGTCAGGCTCAACCGCCCGTCCTGCTGCAACTCAGCAAGGATCTTCCGATCAGACGCATCCATCGTCGAGATTCTTCCACAACCTGCGATTGGGGCTGCAAAAGACGGAAACACATTCTGGCGATTGGTCGATAGGTTTCCTCGCAGGAGGGAGGCACCGTGGAACCCGCTGCCGTGCTCGCGTTCGCCGCCATCGCGTTCACCCTCGTCGTCGTCCCCGGTCCCGACTGGGCGTTCGTGCTCGCGGCCGGCACGCACGACCGCGTCGTGGCGCCCGCCGTGGGTGGCCTCATGGCCGGCTACGCGCTCATCACGCTCCTGGTCGCGGCCGGTGTCGGTCCGCTCGTCGCGGGCCTGCCCCTCGCCCTGACCGGGCTCACCGTGGCCGGGGCCGGTTACCTGATCCACCTCGGCGTCCGGACCCTACGCGGCACCGGGCGGGTCGGCGACGTCGACGCGTACGCCGTGACCGCGTCCTCCCCGGCCCGCTACTTCATCCGGGGGGTCGGCGTGAGCGCCCTGAACCCCAAGGGCCTCCTGATCTTCCTGTCGGTCCTGCCGCAGTTCACCCGGAGCGCCGGCGGATGGCCGCCGCCGGCGCAGCTCGCCACCCTCGGCGGCGTCTTCGTGCTCATCGTCGCGCTCTTCTACCTCCCGCTCGGTTACGCCGCCGATCGCATCCTCGGGGTGCGGCCCTGCGTCGCCCGGATCACCACGTACGTCGCCGGCACGGCGATGGTGCTCGTCGGAGTGGCGTTGCTCGTCGAGCGGCTCGTGGAGGCGGCCCGGTAGAACCGCGGGACGTTCGCCGCCGGCGAGACGACGACCCGGCCGCGCCGGGCCTCGGGGCGGGCGCGACCGGGTCGGTCGGTCAGGGCGTGGCCGGGGTGACGCCGTCGAGCAGGTCGGCGAGCCGGGCCGCGGTGTCCGGGGCGTGCAGGTGCAGACGCGCCACGTTGATGCTGTCCGTGCCGACCACGGCGAGCAACGCCTGCCGGCTGACCGCGTACACGCTGAGGTAGCCGTTCTCGTTGCGCACGGTGGACTGCTGGAAGTCGCCCTGGCCCAGCCGGAAGCCGACCTGCCGGCCCAGCCCGAACATGGTCGCCGCGAGCGCCGCCAGGTCGTCCGGGTTGGCCTCGTTCTGCAGGTTGTGCGTGATCAGCAGACCGTCGACGCCGCCGAGGACGCAGCCGTGCACACCGGGGATCTGTAGCCGCAGGGCGGACAGTTCCCGGCCGATGGCCGGGTACGGCAGCGTCGGGTTGCCCGCCAGCGACGGCGGCAACCTCCGCGCCGGTGGCAGCGTGCCGGCCGCGGCCGGCGTACGGCGGGGGAGATCGTCCACCCGGCTCACAGTTCCAGGCTCTCCTCGATCGCGCGCAGCTGGTGCCGGGCCATCGCCAGGTTGGCCCGGCTCTTGCTCACCATGAGGTACAGGAACAGGCCCTTGCCGGTGCGGTTGCTCAGCGGCCGGATGAGGTGGTACTGGCTGCCGAGCGTGATGAGGATGTCCTCGATCTCGTCGTCGAGCTTCAACATCTCGATGGTGCGCAGCTTGGCGCGGACCACGTCGGTGTTGCCGGCGGCGGCGACCGTCAGGTCGATCTCACCGGTGCCGCCGGCCACGCCGAGTGTCATGCCGCTGGTGTAGTCGACGAGCGCGGCTCCGATCGCGCCGTCGATGCTCATCGCGTTCTTCAACGCGACGTCGAGGTTGCCCACGGTGTTCTCCCCAGGGTGTTGGCCGGGTGGGCCGGTCTCCGCTCGGGGTGTCGTGCGGGCTGACAGCCGGCGCCTCCCGTGAATATGCTTCGTCGAAGGCTTCCACAAGGAGGTCCGGCCTGCACCCGAGTGGCCGGTGATCCACCTGTCCGGTCCGCCCCGGCCGGCCCCTGGTCCCGTATATGGGACTCGCCGGCCGATGGTCGATCGTGGACCCACCTGCTAAGCGCCGTCGAGCCGGCGGGTGCCACCACCCTATGTAGTAGACCGATACAGTGCGGCGGTGCGACTGACCATTCCCGTGGTGAAGGTGCTCTCGGCGTTGCTCACCGCACCCGAGGAGCCGCGCTACGGCCTCGACCTGATGCGCCTCACCGGCCTGCCCAGCGGCACGCTCTACCCGGTGCTGCACCGCCTCCGGGCGGCCGGCTGGCTCGCCGCCGACTGGGAGGACGTCGACCCGGTCGCGGCCGGCCGGCCCGCCCGCCGCTACTACCGCCTCACCGGCGACGGGATCCGCGCCGCCCGGCTGGCCCTGGCCGAGCTGCGCGCACCGGCACCCGGGCACCGTCCGCGCTCCGGCGGCGTCGGGCCGACCGGAGCCCCGGCGTGGTGACCCGGCGTACCGCCGCGCTCCTGCTGCGCGCGGCGGTACGCCGCTGGCCGGCGGCATCCCGCGCCGAGCTGGGCCGGGAGTGGGCCGCCGAGCTGCACGAGCTGGCCCGGTCGGGGCGGCGGTGGGCGATGCTCCGCTTCGCCGCCAGCCTGGCGACCAGCCGGGCGGCCACGTCGCCCGTCGACCGGGCCGTGCCGCGCGGGCGCCTGTGGGCTGCCGATCGCCGCGACGGCGGCGGTGGTCGCCGCGATCCCGGCGACCGCACCCGCCGTCGCCGACCTGCCGCCGGACGCGGTGGACCGGATGTCCGCGCCGCTCTGGCTGTTCACCTGCTGGACCGACTCGTCGTTCGGGCTGCCCCGCCCGACGGCGTGGGAACGGTTCCTCATCACCGACCGGGTGGTGGTCGAGCCCATGTTCTACCTGGCCTGCACGCCCTACGCGGTGGCGTACGCGGTCGCGGCGGCCCGGCCGCCCCGGGCTTCGGCACCCGGTCCGGAGCCCGTCGCGGCACCCGTCTGACGCCCGGCGGAGGTCTTCCGCCGTTCCCCCTCGGAACGGCCCCGATCAGGTCTAATGTGGAGAAGGCGACGACTATTTGTGGCGTTCCGGTGGCGGCCGGGCGGTTCCCGGTGCACAGTGATCGCATGAGCGACGACGGAAGTGGTGGGCACTACTACTGGTGCACGCGACACCACCGGGTCGAGACCGATGCCGACGTGTGCCCCGCGAAGCACGTTCTCGGACCGTATGCCTCAGCCGCCGACGCGGAGAACGCCCTGCAACAGGTGCGGGAGCGGAACGACGCGTGGGACGCCGAGGACGCCCGTTGGGCCGGGGAGGGCCGATAGACGGCGCGGGACGGACCGCGTCGAGGTTATCCGTGCTCCGCGAGGGCGAGAGCACGTCCCCAGGAAAGGGAACCGAGATGGCCGTAGCACAGCAGGCCACCACCCGCCCGGCCGCGAAACGGACGACCGCGAAGAGGACCACCGCGGGCAGGACGACGACGGTCACCAAGGCGTCGCCGAACGCCTCGGGCGCCGGCGCCGGACGGACCCCGGCCAGGAAGGCGGTCGCGAAGAAGGCGGCGGCCAAGAAGGTCGTGTCGGCGGCGCGTAAGGCGCCGGCCACCAGGACCACCGCCAAGAGCGCGCCCGCCAGGAAGGCCACCGCGAAGAAGACGGCGGCGAAGAAGGCCCCCGCGAAGAAGACCACGACGGCAGCGGCGAAGAAGACCACCGCCGCGAAGAAGGCGCCGGCCAGGAAGACCACCACCGCCGCCGCCAAGAAGACCACCGCGGCGAAGAAGACCACGGCGGCGAAGAAGACCACGGCGGCGAAGAAGACGACCGGAGCCCGGAAGGTCACCACGGCGGCCAAGAAGACCACCGCCAGCAGGACCACGGCCGCGAAGAAGACGGCGGCGAAGAAGACCACCGCCTCCACCCGGCCGACGGCCCGGAAGACGGCGGCCAAGAAGGCGCCCGCGCGCAAGACCACCACCGCGCGCAAGACCACCACCGCCGCGAAGAAGACCACGGCGGCCAAGAAGGCGCCGGCCCGCAAGACCACCACCGCGCGCAAGACCACCGCCCGGAAGGCGCCGGCCCGCCGGGCCTCCGCCTGACCACTGCCGCCGCCGGCGGGGAGGGGCCGCCCGCCGACCCGCCGGCCCGGTGAGCGGAACGGGCGGGGCGCTGTCAGGATTGACCGCGTGGTCATCCGACGCGTACTGGCGCCCCGCATCGACTTCGGCGCGCTGCGCCGCGAGCTGGGACTGCCCGACAGCTTCCCGCCCGCGGCGCAGCGCGAGGCCGACGACGCCGCAGCCGCGCCGCTGCCGGCCGTCGCCGACCGGACCGACGTCCCGTTCGTCACCGTCGACCCGGCGACCTCGCGCGACCTCGACCAGGCCATGCACCTCGCCCGCCGCGCCGGCGGCGGCTACCGCGTCCGGTACGCGATAGCCGACGTCCTCACCCACGTCCGCCCCGGCGGTGAGCTGGAGGCGGAGACCTGGCGGCGCGGCCAGACCGTCTACCTGCCGGACGGCAACGTGCCGTTGCACCCGCACACGCTCAGCGAGGGCGCGGCCAGCCTGCTGCCCGACGTCGACCGGGCCGCCGTGCTCTGGACCATCGACCTCGACGCCGACGGCGGCACCGTCGCGGTCACACTCGAACGGGCCCGGGTCCGCAGCCGCGCCAAACTCGACTACGGCGGCGTGCAGCGCGACGCCGACGCCGGCCGGCTGCCCGAGCCGATCGCGCTGCTGCCCGAGATCGGCGCGCTGCTCACCGAGCGTGGGCTGCGCCGCGGCGCGATCAACCTGCCGCTGCCCGAGCAGGACGTCGAGCCCGACGGCGACGGGTGGCGGCTGGTGCTGCGCGGCCCCGGCCCGATGGAGGAGCACAACGCCCAGATCTCGTTGCTGACCGGCATGGCCGCCGCCGACATCATGCTCGCCGGCCGGATCGGGCTGCTGCGGACCATGCCCCGCCCCCGGTCGGAGGCGGTCGACCGGCTGCGGCTGGCCGCCGGCCCGCTCGGCGTGCCCTGGCCGGACGGCACGTCGGTCGGTCGGGTGCTCGCCGGGCTGGACGCGTCGCAGCCCCGGGCCGCCGCGTTCGTCGACCAGGCCGCCGAGCTGATGCGCGGGGCCGCGTACACCGCCTTCGACGGCGCGGTGCCCGAGCAGCCGGAGCACGGCGGGGTGGCCGCCGCGTACGCGCACGTCACGGCGCCGCTGCGCCGGCTCGCCGACCGGTACGCCACCGAGGTCTGCCTCGCCCTGCACGACGGCCGGGAGGTGCCCGCGCACGTCCGTGCCGCGCTGCCGAAGCTGCCCGAGGTGATGGCGGCGACCGACCGGACGGCCGGCGCGGCCACCCGCGGCGCGATCGAGCTGGCCGAGGCGGTGCTGCTGGCGCCCCGGGTGGGGGAGACGTTCGAGGCGGCGGTGCTGGACGTGGACGAGCCGCGACCGGCGGGCAACGGCCGGCCCGGCCGACCGCCGGGCGGCACGGTCGCGCTGGACGAGCCGCCGGTACGGGCCCGCTGCACCGGGGAACTGCCGCTCGGCGAGCGCGTCCGGGTCCGGCTGACCGTGGCCGACCCGGCCGAGCGGAAGGTCGCCTTCGAGCGCGCCTGACCGGGGTCGCCCGCGCGTCCGCCCGGCCGGTGTCGCCCTCGCGCGCGGGCATTGTCACAGCGTCTCGGCGCGCGGTGCGCCGCCGCTCTTTGCGAGGATGGCCGCATGGCTTACGACGCGACCACGCTGCCCGACATCTCCGGGCTCACCGTCGGCATCATCGGGGGCACCGGTGACCAGGGCCGAGGGCTCGCCTACCGGTTCGCGCGGGCCGGGCAGACCGTGCTGATCGGTTCCCGCACGGCCGACCGGGCCGCCGAGGCCGCGGCCGAGATCGCCGCGCTGCCCGGCGTGCCGGGCGACGCCACGGTCACCGGCGCCGGCAACGACGAGGTCGCCCGGCGCAGCGACGTGGTGATCGTCGCGGTGCCGTGGGACGGGCACGCCGCCACCCTGACCGCGCTCGCCGAGCCGCTGGCCGGCAAGATCGTGGTGGACTGCGTCAACCCGCTCGGCTTCGACAAGCAGGGCCCGTACGCGCTCACCGTGGCCGAGGGCAGCGCCGTGCAGCAGGCCGCCGCGCTGCTGCCCGCCTCCCGGGTCTGCGCCGCGTTCAACCACGTCAGCGCGCCGTTGCTGGCCGACCCGGAGGTCGACCGGATCGACCTCGACGTGCTGATCTGCACCGAGGACCGGGACCTGGTCGGCGTGGTCGCCGCGTTGGCCGCCCGGATCCCCGGCATGCGCGGCATCTACGCCGGCCGCCTGCGCAACGCCCACCAGATCGAGGCGTTCACCGCGAACCTGATCGCGATCAACAAGCGCTACAAGGCGCACGCCGGCATCCGCGTGACGGATCTCTGAGCGCGCCGGTGCGCGCTGGTTGAGAAGGGGCCCCTGCTATACGCCAGGCGTCAAGCAGGGGCCCCTCCTTACCTCCGTCAGAAGGTGTGCTCGGCGGCGGGGAACTCGCCGCCGCGTACCTCGTCGGCGAACCGGCGGGTGGCGTCGGTCAACGCGCCGGCCAGGTCGGCGTAGCGCTTGACGAAGCGCGGCGCGCGGCCGGTGCGCAATCCGGCCATGTCCTGCCAGACCAGCACCTGACCGTCGGTGTCCGGGCCGGCCCCGATGCCCACGGTCGGGATGGACAGCTCACCGGTGACCCGCTTGGCCACCTCGCCCGGCACCATCTCCAGCACCACCGCGAACGCGCCCGCCTCGGCCACCGCCCGCGCGTCCGCGAGCACCTCCTCGGCCGTGTCGCCCCGGCCCTGCACCCGGTACCCGCCGAGCGTGTGCTCGCTCTGCGGGGTGAACCCGATGTGCGCCATCACCGGGATGCCGGCGCCGACGATCGCCTCGATCTGCGCCGCGCAGCGCCGGCCGCCCTCCAGCTTCACCGCGTGGCAGCCGCCCTCCTTCATGAACCGCACCGCGGTCCGCAGCGCCTGCGCCGGCCCCTCCTCGTACGAGCCGAACGGCAGGTCGCCGACGATCAGCGAGTGCGTCGTGGCGCGTACCACGGCGCGGACCAGCGGCAGCAGCTCCTCGGCGGTCACCGGCAGGGTGGTCTCGTAGCCGAACACGTTGTTCGCGGCCGAGTCGCCGACCAGCAGCACCGGAATCCCCGCCCGGTCGAAGATCGAGGCGGTGTACTGGTCGTACGAGGTGAGCATGGCCCACCGCTCGCCGCGCTCCTTGGCGGCGATCAGGTCGCGGGTGCGGATCCGCCGGGTGGCCGGCCCGCCGTAGAGGGCGGTCACCTCGGTCGGGGTGGACTCCACCATGACAATCTCCTTCCTCGAGGCCGCGCACGCGGTCCCCGGGTTCCCCGCGATCGTCGCACCGGGCGGCCGGTCGGGGGCAGGCCGGAGTGGAGGAATTCACTCCCGGCGCGGGCGCGCTCAGCCGTCCTCGCGCCAGCGGTTGGTGATCGGCAGCCGCCGGTCCCGCCCGAACGCCTTCATGGAAATCTTGGTGCCGGGCGCGGACTGCCGCCGCTTGTACTCGGCGGTATCCACCATCCGCAGCACCTTGTCGACCACCGCCGGGTCGTGACCGGACTCGACCAGGCCGTCCCGGCCGAGGTCGCCGTCGACGTAGCCGATCAGGATCGGGTCGAGCACGTCGTAGTCGGGCAGCGTGTCGCTGTCGAGTTGGCCGGGGCTCAACTCGGCCGACGGCGGCTTGCCGATCGAGTTCTCCGGGATCGGCGGCGTCTCGCCGCGCCGTTCCGCGTCCGCGTTGCGCCACTTCGCCAGCCGCCAGACCAGCGTCTTCCACACGTCCTTGACCGGGTTGTAGCCGCCCACCGAGTCGCCGTAGAGCGTCGAGTAGCCCACCGCCAGCTCGCTCTTGTTTCCGGTGGTCAGCACCAGGTGGCCCTCCTGGTTCGACAGCGCCATCAGGATCACGCCGCGGACCCGGGCCTGGAGGTTCTCCACCGCCACGCCGGACAGCGACATGTTGGCCAGGAACGTGTCGACCATCGGCTGGATCGGCTCGATCCGGTAGTCCAGGCCGGTGCGCTTGGCCAGCTCCTCGGCATCGGTGCGGGAGTGCTCGGAGGAGTGCTGGCTGGGCATCGAGACGCCGACCACCCGGCGCGGGCCGAGCGCGTCCACCGCGAGCGCCGCGGCCACCGCGGAGTCGATGCCGCCGGAGAGCCCGAGCACCACCGAGGGGAACCGGTTCTTGTCGGCGTAGTCGCGCAGGCCCAGCACCAGCGCCTGCCACACCTCGGCCTCGTCGGCGACCGGCTCGATGATCCCGCCGGTCGCCGCCGGCCCGGTCGGCGCGGCCGGGACCGCCGGCACCTCGTGCCGGACCAGCCGCATCCCGTCGGCCAGGTCGGTGGCGCCACCGCGCGCCGCCGGCGCCGGCGGCAGCTCCACGTCGTGCACCAACAGGTGCTCGACGAACTGCGGCGCCCGGGCCAGCAGCGTGCCGTCGGCGGCCACGATCAGCGAGTCGCCGTCGTAGACCAGCTCGTCCTGGCCGCCGACCATGTTCACGTACGCGATGGCGGCGCCCGCCTCGGCGGCGCGCCGGCGGACCAGCGGCAGCCGCGCGTCGTCCTTGTTCAGCTCGTACGGCGAGCCGTTGATGCTGAGCACCAGCCCGACGCCGGCCTGCCGGGCCACCGCGAACGGCCCGCCGGCCTGCCAGAGGTCCTCGCAGATGGTCAGCGCCACGTCGACGCCGCCCAACCGGACCACGGTCAGCGTGTCGCCGGGCACGAAGTAGCGGTCCTCGTCGAACACCCCGTAGTTGGGCAGGTGGTGCTTGAAGTAGGTGGCCACCACCTCGCCGCGGTGCAGCAGCGCCGCCGCGTTGCGGGCCCCCCGGCCCGGCTCGGCGTCGGCGCTGACCTGCGGCGGCCCGTCCGCGTCCAGGTAGCCGACCAGTACCGGCAGCTCGCCGAGGCCGTCGTCGGCCAGGTCGGCGGCGAGCCGGTGCAGCGCGGCCCGGGACGCGGCGACGAAGGACCGCCGGAAGACCAGGTCCTCGACCGGGTAGCCGGTCAGCATCAGCTCGGGGAAGAGCGCGAGCTGGGCGCCGGAGTCGGCGGCCTTGCGGGTCCACGCGCGGACCCGGTCGGCGTTGCCGGTGAGGTCGCCGACCGTCGGGTTGACCTGGCACAGGGCGAGACGCAGGGTGGGCATGTCCCCCATCTTGCCCCAGCCGTCCGGCCCGGATCCGGCCGGATGCTCCGGACCCGGCCACCGTCTCCCGGGCCGGGACACGATAGGGCGGCGGGCGGGGGAAGGGCGTAACGTCGGCGTAACGGGGTCGGTGGAGACTGAGCGGTCAGCCGGTCCGACCCGATCGGTGGAGAACGTACGTGTCACGAGGGGTGGATGTGGACCGTCAGCAGGAGTTCGTCCTCCGTACGCTGGAGGAGCGGGACATCCGTTTCGTCCGGCTGTGGTTCACCGACGTGCTCGGCACGCTCAAGAGCGTCTCGGTGGCCCCGGCGGAGCTGGAGGCGGCCTTCGAGGAGGGCATCGGCTTCGACGGCTCCGCCATCGAGGGGTTCGCCCGGGTCTTCGAGTCGGACATGGTCGCCATGCCCGACCCGACCACGTTCCAGGTGTTCCCGTTCGAGGGCGGGGTCAGCGGCGAGAGCGCCCGGATGTTCTGCGACATCCTGCTGCCCGACGGCAGCCCCTCCTGGGCCGACCCGCGGCACGTGCTGCGCCGGATGCTGTCCCGGGCGGCCGACAAGGGCTTCACCTTCTACACCCACCCCGAGATCGAGTTCTTCCTGCTGGAGAACGGCCCGCAGGACGGCTCGGTGCCGATCCCGGTGGACACCGGCGGCTACTTCGAGCACACCACGCACGCCGTGGCGCGCGACTTCCGCCGCCAGGCGGTGCTGGCGCTGGAACGGATCGGCATCTCGGTGGAGTTCAGCCACCACGAGGTCGCCCCCGGCCAGCAGGAGATCGACCTGCGGTACGCCGACGCGCTCACCACCGCCGACAACATCATGACGTTCCGGCACGTGGTGAAGGAGGTGGCGCTCTCCACCGGCGTGCAGGCCAGCTTCATGCCGAAGCCGTTCACCGACCAGCCGGGCAACGGCATGCACACCCACCTGTCGCTGTTCGAGGGCGAGCGCAACGCGTTCCACGACGCCGGTGACCCGATGAAGCTGTCCAAGGTCGCCAAGTCGTTCATCGCCGGGCTGCTCACCCACGCCCGGGAGTACACCGCGGTCACCAACCAGTGGGTCAACTCGTACAAGCGGCTGTTCCCGCAGGCGCTGCCGGACCGGATCACCGAGAGCCCGGCGTACGTCTGCTGGGGTCACCTGAACCGGTCCGCGCTGGTCCGCGTGCCGGCGTACGGCAAGCCGAACTCGGCCCGGGTCGAGGTCCGCTCGCTGGACTCCGCGACCAACCCCTACCTGGCCTTCGCGGTCATGCTCGGCGCCGGCCTGAAGGGCATCGAGGAGGGCTACGAGCTGCCCCCGGGCGCCGAGGACGACGTCTGGTCGCTGAGCAGCGCCGAACGCCGCGCCATGGGATACGAGGCGCTGCCGGAGAACCTGTCCGAGGCGATCGACGTGATGGCCGGCTCCGAGCTGGTCGCCGAGGTGCTCGGCGAGCACGTCTTCGACTTCTTCCTGCGCAACAAGCGGGCCGAGTGGGAGCAGTACCGCCGCGAGGTCACCCCCTACGAGCGGCAGCGCTACCTCTCCCTCTAGATCGAGTTTGCGCGGTGCCGCTATCGTCTGCGGCACCGCCCGCGCACCGCGCCCGGGTGGGTGGAGCCGGGGAGGCGTTCGGTGCTGGAAGACCTGCTCAACGGGGCGTGGCAGAGCATCGTGTTCGGGGTGGTGGGGGTGGCGCTGATGGCCGCCGGCTTCCTGCTTGTCGACCTGCTCACCCCGGGCAAGCTGCGCGAGCTGATCTGGACGCGCCGCAACGGCAACGCCGCGCTGCTGCTGGCCGCCAACCAGCTCGGCATCGCCGGCATCGTCTTCACCGCGGTGCTGACCAGCTACAGCTCGTTCGCCAAGGGGCTCGCCTCCACGGTCATCTTCGGGCTGGTCGGCCTGCTGGTGATGGCGCTGGCCTTCCTGGTGCTGGACCTGCTCACGCCGGGCCGCCTCGGCGACGTCATCGCCGCCGACGAGCCGCACCCGGCGGCCCGGGTCAGCGCCGCCACCCACTTCGGCGCCGCGCTGATCGTCTGCGCCTGCATCGCCTGACCGATTGTCGGACCCGGGGCATAGCGTCCGGGACGTGAACCGCACCGACCGTCTCTACGCCCTCGTCGAGGAGCTGCGGGCGGTGTCGCCGCGCCCGCGCAGCGCGCGCTGGCTGGCCCGCCGCTTCGAGGTCAGCACCCGCACCGTCGAGCGCGACATCTCCGCGCTCCAGGGCGCCGGGGTGCCGATCTGGGCCGAGCCGGGCCGCACCGGCGGCTACGTGGTCGACCGCGCCCGCACGCTGCCGCCGGTCAACCTGACCCCGGCCGAGGCGGTGGCGATGGCCGTGGCGCTGCATCGGCTGGGCGGCTCGCCGTTCGCCCCGGCCGCCGGCGCCGCGCTGCGCAAACTGGTCGCGGTGATGCCGCCGGCCGCGGTGGCCGAGGCGCATCGGCTCGCCGGCCGGGTGCACCTGGTGGGCGACGGGCCGGGCACGCCGGTCCCGGCCGCCGTCGCCGACGCGGTCGCCGCCGGGCGGGTGCTGCGCCTGCGGTACGCCGACCGCGACGGCGCGGATTCGGCGCGCGACGTGGAGCCGCTGGCCTACCTGGGCAACGCGACGCACTGGTATGTGGTGGCCTGGTGCCGGCTGCGCGACGGGCTGCGTTGTTTCCGCACCGACCGGATCCGCTCGGTGCGCCCGCTGGCCGAGCCGGTGACCCGGGAGCTGCACCTCGACGATCTCGACCTTCCGGTCGACCGGCTGCGTCCGCTGACCCTGGTCTGAAACCCGACAGCGCGGGTCGTCTGCCTCGGCGATCCTGGTGGGTCTGCCGTCCCTGGGGAGGAACGCCGGTGCCCAACACGCTCAGCTACGCCGACGCCGTACGCCTGCTCGGCGGGGAGAAGAGCAAGGTCGTCGACTGGGTCGACAAGCTGACCGGGGGTGCTCTGCTAGTCGCGTCGGTGCCGGTGCCGGCGTTACTCGGCATCTTCGACGCCAAGGCCGAGTTCGTCCGGCTCGGCCACGAACTGGTGCGCGGCGTGTCCGAGAAGCGCTCCGGGCTGTCCCGGTACGGGCGGACGCAGCGGCTGGAGGCGGCGCACGCGGTGATCGCGGTGACCGCCTTCTTCGAGGCGCTCGACGGCCTGGACCTGCCGTTCGACCTCGGAGAGCTGGCGATCGACCGCGCCGACCAGCTCCGCTGGGCCGGTGCCTGGTCGGTCGCCGACCACCTCACCGACGCGCTGTTCGCCACCGCCGCGCCGGTGCCCGGCCCGCACCTGCCCCAGCCGGCGCTGCGGTTGACGCTGGTCCGCTGGTATGCGCGACTGGCCGCGGGTTTCCTGCAGTTCCTTGAGGGGATGGCGACCGGCGACACGCTCTCCGAGGCGAGCTGGGGGGTCACCGAGCGGGCCCTCGCCGGTATGCCCGACGTCGCCGCCGACCGGTATGTCGCCCTGCTGCACCGGCTCGCCGTGGACTTCCCCGAGGTGTCCTTCTGGATCGGCCTGCACGAGCACGAGGCCACCCGGGTCGAGGTCCGTCGGCTGTCGCTGGGCCTGGCCGACCTGCACCGGGCCCTGGCCGAGCTGTCCACCGGTTCGGCTCCCGACGGGCGGCGGGCCGGCCTCGCCGCCGCGTACGCCGCCGAACTGACCCGACCGATCATCACCTCCGGCGACGTGCCGGCCGGGCTGACCGTGCCGACGCTCGGCGAGGCGTACGTGCCGCCGCTGTGCCGGATCGCCGGCCTGGGCCGGGCCGCGCGGCCCAGCGACGAGAGCTGGTGGGCCGACCGGCCGGACCGCGACGACCTCTGGCAGGCGCTTGTCGTCCACTTCACCTCGCCCGGGGCCGTCCGGGCCCCGCTGCTGGTGCTCGGGCAACCCGGCTCGGGCAAGTCGGTGCTCACCCGGATCATCGCCGCCCGCCTGCCCGCCGCCGACTTCCTGGTGGTCCGGGTGGCGCTCCGCGACGTGTACGCGGCCGGCGACATTCAGGAGCAGATCGAACAGGCGGTGCGGCAGGACACCGGCGAGCGCGTCGAGTGGCCGGCGCTGTCCCGCTCGGCCGGCGACGCGCTGCCGATGGTGCTGCTCGACGGCTTCGACGAGCTGTTGCAGGCCACCGGCGTCAGCCAGACCGATTATCTGCGCCGGGTGGCCGAGTTCCAGCGGCGGGAGGCCGACCAGGGGCGGCCGGTGGCGGTCGTGGTGACCAGCCGCACCAGCGTGGCCGACCGCGCCCAGCCGCCGCCCGGCACGGTCGCGGTGCGGCTGGAACCGTTCGACGAGCCCCGGATCGACGCCTGGGTGCGCACCTGGAACCGGGTCAACGCCACGGCGTTCCGGGTGCCGGGTGCCCGGCCGCTCGACCCGGCCACGGTGCTGTCACACCGGGAACTCGCCGAGCAGCCGCTGTTGCTGTTGATGCTGGCCCTCTACGACGCCGAGGGGCACGACCTGCGCCAGGCCGGCGAGCTGCGCCGTGGCGAGCTGTACGAGCGGCTGCTGCGCCGCTTCGCCCGGCGGGAGGTGGTCAAGCAACGCGCCGGCCTGCCCGAGCCGGAGCTGGACCGGGCGGTCGAGGAGGAGCTGTGCCGCCTGGCGGTGGTCGCCTTTGCGATGTTCAACCGGGGCGTGCAGTGGGTGAGCACCGTCGAGCTGGACGCCGACCTGGCCGCGTTGCCCTTCGGCGGGTCGGCGGCTGGCCGGCGGGACGGGCTGCGCGCCCCGCTGGCGGCGGCTGAGGTCGTGCTGGGCCGGTTCTTCTTCATCCATCGCGCCCGCGTCGAGGATGAGGCACAGCGCCGCGAGACGTACGAGTTCCTGCACGCCACGTTCGGCGAGTACCTGGTGGCCCGGCTAACCGCGCAGGTGGTCGACGACCTGGTCACGCGGCGTGGGGCGGCCAGCCTCACGCTGACCGTCGAACCGGTCGAGGACGACCTCTTGCACGCCCTGCTCTCGTACGCGGTGCTCAGCAGCCGGAGCACGGTGCTCGTCTTCATCGAGGAGAACCTGCGCGGGCGGCAGATTCCCGTCCGGGACGCCTGGGCCGACCTCCTGGTGCGGTTGTTCCGGGCCGCGTTCTTCGCGACCGGTGGCCGCCGCTTCGACGACTACCGTCCCCGTCGCCTGCGGGAGCCCGCTCGATGCGCCGCCTACACCGCCAACCTGCTGCTGCTGATCCTGGTGGCGGTGTGGGAGACGTCCGGACGGACGCTGTTTCCGGAGGATCCGGTGGCCGAGTGGCGGGCCCAGGTGGGGCTGTGGCGTTCCCAGCTCCCAGCGGAGGAGTGGCAGAGCCTCAGCGACGTGCTGACCCTGGATCGGCTCGGGGCGGGACCGGAGCGGGACGTCCGGCTGCGACTGGGTGACCGCCGCGCGGTGCCGCCGAACGCCGACCCCCTGTGGGCGCTCGGTGCGCCGCAGGAGGCGAGCATCGGCCTGTCGGCCGAGATGCTGACCCGGGTCCGCCGCGCCGCCCACCTCGCCTGTGACGTCGACGGGGCGGTGCTGGCGGGCGCGCTGGAGCCGATGTTCGACAAGTTCGCCACGGCGCTGGCCCTGGTCGTCGGGTCGGACTCGGGCGGCTCCTCGTCCGCCGCCCACGCGTTGCTCGAGGCGTGGCTGCTGCCGCTGCGTGCGGCGTCCCCGGAGGAGCGGCGGCGGGTGTACCTGCGGTGTGTGTTCCTGGCTGAGCACGGCGCGGGCGTGGTCCCCGACTGGGACCGGCTCGCCTTCCTCCGCCTGCTGCTCGACCGGGTGGCCGGTGACGACGAGGCCTCCGCCGAGGTGGTGGCCGACGTGGTGGAGGCCGTGTGGCGGCTGAACCTGCTGGCGTCCGTCAACGATCTGTCGGCGATGCTGCGCTGCGTGCAGCGGGTCCTCGGCATGGATCGGGAGGTGGACCAGCGACTCGCCGCACTCGTCGACGCGGTGCTGGAGAAGCACGTGCCGCTGCTCGGTCTGTTCTCCGAAGAGGTCGTGGTCGACGTGATGGTGCGGTTGCACGAGATCGGCGTGATGACC
The DNA here is from genome assembly GCF_049841835.1 of Micromonospora sp. DT227. NCBI lineage: Bacteria > Bacillati > Actinomycetota > Actinomycetes > Micromonosporales > Micromonosporaceae > Micromonospora > Micromonospora sp. DT227. The sequence continues at coordinate 292,300 of NZ_JBNCLA010000005.1, forward strand.
ACGCGGATTGCGGCGTCGCTTCTCGACAGAATCGATCGGCAGCACGGCGGGCGGCGGCCCGACCTGGTGCGCCGGCTGGTTCCGCTGGTGGACGATCCGGAGAATCTGTCGCCGAAACACCGACAGGACACTGTCGGGGGCACCCCTGACGCTGGTTCCTGACGACGTCGGCCGGCCGGCCGGTGCGGTGAGGAGGCAGCATGTCCAGCACGCCGGTGACCTGGTTCGAGATCGGCTCCGACCGGCCGGACGAGGCGCAGCGGTTCTACGCCGACCTGTTCGGCTGGAGCTTCGAGGAGCAGGGCGGCCCGGGTAACTCGTACCGGCAGACGGCGGCCGGCGGCGAGCGGGGGATCGGCGGCGCGATCCGGGGCACCGACGCCGCCGCCGACAACTACGCGATCTTCTACGCCCAGGTGACGGATGTGGCGGAGGCGTGCCGGCGGGCGGAGGCGGCCGGCGGCACGGTGCTGGCGGCGCCGGTGACCGCGCCGAGCGGCCTGGTGCACGCGCGGCTGTGCGACCCGTCCGGCAACCTGCTCGGCGTCTTCACCCCGCCCGCCGGAGGCTGAGCGCGGTCCGGGTGCAAGAGGTGGGCGGTCGGTGCAAGGGGTTGCACACATCGTCAACGATGAACGTCTGGTTTCATCTGATCGAAGCTGGTAACTTCCTGGCACCACGCGTCGCAAGTTCTTGCAACGCCTTCATCCCCTTGCGTCCGCTGAGTTGGGCCGGGGTGTCAGGAGAGCCGCCATGAGAGGCAGGACCACCACCCGCCGCCGGTGGGGAGCGCTTGCGCTCGCCGCCGGCGTGCTCGCCGCGCTGCTGCCGTTCACCGCCGCCGCGGCGGCCAACACCGTCACCGTCTACTACCAACCGCCGGCCGCCTGGGGCGCCGCGGTGAACATCCACTACGGCGTGGACGGGCAGGCCTGGACGCCGGTGCCCGGCGTGCCGATGGACACCGCCTGCGCCGGCTGGCGTCGCAAGGTCGTCGACCTGGGCGCGGCCACCGGCGCCCAGGTCGTCTTCACCAACGGCAGCGGCGTCTGGGACAACAACAACGGCGCCAACTACCGTCTCGGCGCCGGCACCGTGACCGTCGCCGCCGGGCGGATCGGCACCGGTGACCCGTGCGCCACGGCCACCCCGTCGCCGTCCGGCACCCCGACGCCGTCGCCGACCAGCAGCAACGGCGGCGGGAACACCGCGGAGGTCTGGTACCACCTCACGCCGCGCGGCTGGACCGCCGCGAACCTGCACTACCGGCCCACCGGCGGCACCTGGACCACCGCGCCGGGCGTCGCCATGGAGACGCGCTGCGCCGGCTGGGCCCGCCGGATCGTCGACCTCGGCGCGGCCACCGGGCTGACCGCCGCGTTCAACAACACCGCCGGCACCTGGGACAACAACGGCGGCGCGGACTACACCCTCGGCGCCGGGCGCAGCACCGTCGACAACGGCCGGGTCACCGCGTCCGCCGCCGACCCCTGCGCGCCGGCCGTCCCGGACACCACCCCGCCGTCCACGCCGGGCGGCCTGACCGCCGTCGCCGACGGACTGGCGGTCACCCTGACCTGGACGGCGGCCACCGACGACCGGGCCGTCACCGGGTACGAGCTGACCCGCACCGGAGGCGCCGGCACCGTCACGGTCACCAGCACCACCACCCGCTACCTGGCGTACGACCTGCGGCCCGGCACGGCGTACACCTGGACGGTGCGGGCGCTCGACGCGGCCGGCAACCGGTCGGCGGCGAGCGCGCCGGCGTCCGCGACCACCGGCAGCGCGCCGGCCGGCGGCGCCCCGCTCGGCGGCGACCCGCGCGAGGACAGCATCTACTTCGTGATGACCGCCCGGTTCGCCGACGGCGACCCGGCCAACAACCGGGGCGGCAGCCAACATGTGGCCTCCGGCAACGCGGCGAACAACGACCCGATGTTCCGGGGCGACTTCAAGGGGCTGGTCGACAAGCTCGACTACGTCAAGGCGCTCGGCTTCTCGGCCATCTGGATCACGCCGGTGGTGCTCAACCGCTCCGACTACGACTTCCACGGCTACCACGGCTGGGACTTCTACCGCGTCGACCCCCGGCTGGAGAGCGCCGGAGCGTCCTACCAGGACCTGATCAACGCGGCGCACGCCAAGGGCATCAAGATCTTCCAGGACGTGGTCTACAACCACAGCTCCCGGTGGGGCGCCAAGGGGCTGTTCACACCCACCGTCTACGGCACCCGCGACGACCAGTGGAAGTGGTACTACGACCAGCAGCAGGCCGGCCGCGAGTACGCCCCGATGGTCGAGGCGACCGGGAACGACCCGGCGCTCACCCCGGCGCAGAACGCCAAGGCCAAGGGCCGGCCGTACAACGGCGACGTGTGGTCGTCCGCCGCGCCGGCCGGCAACCAGTGCCTGAACTGGGGTACGCCGACCGGCGGGCGCAGCGCCGAGGGCTACTCGCTCTACCAGTGCCAGTGGCCCACCCCGACCAGCAAGCTGTTCCCCGCCGACAAGTACCACCAGTGCTGGATCGGCAACTGGGAGGGCGAGGACGCGCGGAGCTGCTGGCTGCACGAGGACCTGGCGGACTTCAACACCGAGAACGCGGCCGTGCAGGAATACCTGATCAACGCGTACAACAGGTACATCGACATGGGCGTGGACGGCTTCCGGATCGACACTGCCGTGCACATCCCCCGGGTCACCTGGAACCGGCGCTTCCTGCCCGCCATCGGGCAGCACGCGGTGTCGAAGTTCGGCGAGAAGGGCAAGGACTTCTACGTCTTCGGCGAGGTCGCCGCGTTCGTCAACGACAAGTGGAACCGTGGCTCGGTCAACCACTCCGCGCAGTTCTTCACCTGGAAGGAGCGCAAGGAGTACAGCCCGGACGACGTGCGGGCCGCGATCGAGCAGTACGACTACGAGCAGCTCCTCGGGCCGTCCGGGCAGCCCACCACCGACAACGCGTTCCTGCGCGGCAACGCGTACCACGCGCCGGACCACTCGAAATTCTCCGGCATGAACGTGATCGACATGCGGATGCACATGAACTTCTCCGACGCCGGCAACGCGTTCGGCAACGGGAAGGACTCCGACGACAGCTACAACGACGCCACCTACAACGTCGTCTACGTCGACAGCCACGACTACGGGCCGAACAAGTCCGGCACCCGCTACACCGGCGGCACCGACGCCTGGGCGGAGAACATGAGCCTGATGTGGACGTTCCGCGGCATCCCGACGCTCTACTACGGCTCGGAGATCGAGTTCCAGAAGGGCGCCCGGATCGACTGCGGGCCGACCTGTCCGCTGGCCACCACCGGCCGCGCCTACTACGGCGACCACCTGGCCGGCAGCGTCACCGCCGCCGACTTCGGGGTGGTCGGGTCGGCCAGCGGGGCGGTGGCCACCACGCTCGCCAAGCCGCTGGTCAAGCACGTGCAGCGGCTCAACCTGATCCGGCGGGCCGTGCCGGCGTTGCAGAAGGGGCAGTACTCGACCGAGGGCGTGAGCGGCGCGATGGCGTACAAGCGGCGGTTCACGCAGGGCGCGGTGGACAGCTTCGCGCTGGTCACGGTGTCCGGCTCGGCCACCTTCAGCGGCGTGCCGAACGGCCGGTACGTGGACGCCGTCACCGGTGACGTGCGGACGGTCACGAACGGCACGCTGACCGCCTCGGTCAGCGGCAAGGGCAACCTGCGGGTGTACGTGCTCGACCTGCCCGGCAACCCGGCGCCCGGCAAGATCGGCGCGGACGGGCCGTACCTGCGCTGAGCGGGAGGTGTTAAGCGGGGCCCCCTCCTATGCGAAATGCGTTAGGAGGGGGCCCCGCCTTTCATCTGGGTGGCCCCGCCGGGGCCGGCCGGGAGGGAGGTGCGGCCGGCGAGGGGTGGCGGGGCCACCGGGTCACTTGCCGCCCTGGCCGTGCCAGCCGCGGTGGTCCATGCCGGGGCCGCCCGGACCGGGGAAGACGCCCGCCTCGGCGGCCTTTAGCACCGCGTCGGCCTGCTCCTGGGTCAGCTTGCCGTCCTTGACGGCCTGGTCCAGCCGCTCCTTCAGGGCGGCCTGGCGGTCCTGCGCCGACGGCGGCGTCGGCCGCTCCGGCCGGTCCGCCTGCCGCTGCTCGCGCAGCTTCTCCAGCGCCGCGGTGACCTTGTCGGCCGGGACACCCAGCTCCTTGGCGAGCGACTCGGCGAACTCGGCCTGCCGGTCGGCGTGCCGCTGCTGGCGGTCGCCGCCCTGGTCGGTGCTCGTGCTGGCGCTCGGCTTGTTGTCGTCGGCGAGCGCCACCGTCGGGGCGGCGATCCCGACGGTGAGCACGCCGGCGGCGGCGAGGCCGACCAGCAGGCGCTTCCTCGTCGTGCGGATCATGCGGTTCTCCTTCTCGGTGGTGGTGCGATGACGTCACCGACAGTGACGGTCGGAGCTGGGGGCAACCCGTGGCGACCCTGTCAGCGAGCTGGGAATCGGGCGAGGATCCGGACAAATGCGGTTGCCATCCCGCCGGGAGGGCCGCGACGCTTGGCGAAAATTCCGACGGAAGGGCATCCCCCATGACACAGTCCGTCATCCGCGAGGTCGCGCTCACCGGGCCGGGCTCCGGCCCGTACGCGATCACGGTCGGGCCGGACGGCGCGCTCTGGCTGACGCTGGCCGGCTCCGGCGGCGTCGCCCGGTTCGGCCCGGACGGCGCGGTGCGGGCCTACCGCAACGACCCGCCGGAGAGCCGGCCGCTGATCATCACCACCGGCCCGGACGGCGCGCTCTGGTACACCCGCTCCGGCGACCACCGGCTCGGCCGGCTCGCCGTCGACGGCGAGGGCGGCTCGGTCGCGCTGCCGCCCGGCTGCGCCCCGTGCGGCCTGGTCACCGGGCCGGACGGCGCGCTCTGGTACGCCGGCATGGGCGACGACACGGTCGGCCGGGTCACCGCCGACGGGGAGGTCAGCACGTTCCCGTTGCCGGTCGCCAAGGGTTTCCCGTCAATGCTGGCCGTCGGGCCGGACGAGGCGCTCTGGCTGACGCTCAACCAGGCGAACGCCGTCGCCCGGGTCGACCTGGACGGGTCGGTGGCGGTGCATCCGCTGCCCACCGACGCGGCCGGGCCGGTCGGCATCACCCGGGGCGGCGACGGCGCGCTCTGGTTCGTCGAGATCCTCGCCGGGCAGCTCGGCCGGATCACGCCGGACGGGCGGATCGACGAGTTCCCGCTGCCGGACCGGGCGGCCCGGCCGCACGCGATCGTCGCCGAACCGGCCGGCGGCTGCTGGTTCACCGAGTGGGCCGCGAACCGCCTCGGCCACGTCGCGCCCGACGGCACGTTCACCCACCACGACCTGCCCACCCCGAACTCCGAGCCGCACGGCCTCACGGTCACCCCCGACGGCTCGGTCTGGGTCGCCCTGGAAACCGGCGCGCTCGCCCACCTCCCCCCGTCCCCTCCGTCCCCGCCCGCCTGACCGCCCGCCTGACCCCGATGATCATGAGGTTGGCGGCAGTCTGGAGATCCACAACTGCCGCCAACCTCATGATCGACGGGGTGGAGGGGCCGTCAGCGGACGGCGGGGGTGATGGTGAGGGTGTTGGTGGTGGTGTCCAGGACGGTGGGGGTGCCGACCGGGACGGTGAGCTGGCCGGGGCCGTGGCCGATCGGGAGGCCGCCGAGGACCGGGACGCCCAGGTCGCCCAGGCGGTCGGTGAGCACGTCGACCACGGTGGTGTCCCAGCCGTCGGCGCACTCGGTGAACTGGCCGACCGCCACGCCGGCGAGCCCGGCCAGGGCGCCGCAGCGGCGCAGGTGGGTCAGCATCCGGTCGATCTTGTACGGCGGCTCCTGCACCTCCTCGACCAGCAGGATCGCACCGGTCAGGTCCGGCATGTCCGGCGTGCCGATCGACGCGGTGAGCAGGCACAGGTTGCCGCCGAGCAGCCGGCCCTCGGCCCGCCCGGGCACCCGCACCGGGTACGTCTCCTCCGCCTCGACCGCCGCCACCGTCACCGGTTCGGTGGTCATCAGCGCGGCGTGCAGCGACTCCGCCGAGCGGATCGGGGTGCGCTCGTCCCGCCAGGCGGCGCCCGGACCGTGCACCCCGGCCAGCCGGGCGCCCCGCCAGAGCGCGAACTGCAACGCGGTGATGTCGGAGAAGCCGGCCACCACCTTCGGGTCGCGGCGTACCGCCACCATGTCGATCAGGTCCACCACCCGCTGCGCGCCGTAGCCGCCCCGGGTGCAGAGCACGCCGCGGATCTCCGGGTCGGCGAACGCGGCGTTCAGGTCCGCGGCCCGCAGCGCGTCGTCGCCCGCCAGGTAACCCCGCCGGGCGTACGCGTTCGGCGCGGGCACCGGCCGCAGCCCCCAGCCGGTGAGCAGCTCGATGCCGCGGGCCACCCGTTCGGGCCGGGTCGGGCCGGACGGCGACACCAGCATCACCGCGTCGCCGGGACGCAGGACCGGTGGGCGCAGGCAGTCGTCGGTGGGCACGACCGCGAGCCTAGTGCGGCCGAGCCGGACCGTCCGGTGTCGGGCGTACCGGCTAGCCTCGACGTCGTGGCGACCGCGCTGGTGATCGAGAACGACCCGACCGACGACCTCCGCCGACTGGGGGAGTGGCTCACCGAGGGGGGTCTGGAGCTGCACGTCCTGCGCCCGCACGCGGGCGACGCGCTCCCCGCCGACCTCGACGGGTACGCCGCCCTGGTGGTGCTCGGCGGCGACCAGCAGGCCTATCCGCTGGCCGACGACAGCCCGGGCGCGCCCTGGTTCCCGGCGCTGGAGGGGCTGCTGCGCAAGGCGGTCCGCCACCGGCTGCCCACGCTGGCGATCTGCCTGGGCGCGCAACTGCTCGCCACCGCGCACGCCGGTCGGGTGGAGCGCAGCCCGTCCGGGCCGGAGGTCGGCCCCACCGTGGTCGGCCGGCGCGACGCCGCCGAGACCGACCCGCTGTTCCGCTTCGTGCCGCTGATGCCCGACGTGCTCCAGTGGCACGCCGACGAGATCACCGAGCTGCCGCACGGCGCGACGCTGCTCGCCGCGTCCACCCGCTACCCGCACCAGGCGTTCCGCCTCGGCGACCGGGCCTGGGGTTTGCAGTTCCACATCGAGTGCGACACCGCGATGATCGCCGAGTGGTCGCGCGACTCGGCCACGCTCGCCGAGCTGGGGTACGACCCGGAGCTGGTGGTGGCCGCGTGCGACCGGGCGATGGCCGACGTCGAGGAGGCCTGGCAGCCGTTCGCGGTCCGGTTCGCCGCGCTCGCGCTCGGCGAACTCGGCGACGACAGCCCGCGCCGCAGCCTGCCGCTGCTCGGGGCGTGAGGTGACCCGGCCGGCCCGCGGGCGCCTGGCCCGCTACGGCTTCGCCGAGAGCGACACCGGCCCACGCGCCGTCGACCTGCTCGGCCCGGACGGGCTCGGCCTGTGGCGGCCGGACACCCAGGAACCCACCGACGACCAGGCCGTCGAGCTGCTCACCGCGCTCTCCCGGGCCGCCGACCCGGACCTGGCGCTGCGCCAGCTCCACCGGCTCGTCGAGGCGGAACGGCAGCACGGCGACGAGGTCGCCGTCCGCGACGCGCTCGCCGCCGACCCCGGCCTGCGCCGCCGGCTGGTCGCCGTGCTCGGCGCGTCGTCGGCGCTCGGCGACCACCTGGTCGCCAACCCCGGGCAGTGGGCGGTGCTGGCCACCGAGCCGGACGGGCTCGCCCCGACCGCCGACGGCCGGCTCGACCTGACCGCCGCCGCCAAGCTGACCACGCTCACCGGCGCGGTCCCGCTGCTGCGGCAGGCGTACCGGTTGGCGCTGCTGCGGATCGCGGCGGCCGACCTGACCGGCGGGCGCGGCCTGGAGCAGACCATGGCCGCGCTGTCCGGCCTGGCCGACGCCACGCTGGCCACCGCCTACGACATCGCGGTCGACGAGCTGCCCGAGGGCACCGCCCCGCCCCGGCTCGCGGTGGTCGCGATGGGCAAGTGCGGCGGCGACGAGCTGAACTACGTCTCCGACGTCGACGTCATCTTCGTCGCCGCCGGTGACGACGACCTGATCGCCGCCACCCAGGTCGCCACCCGGCTGATCGGGATCTGCGGGCTGGTCGCGTGGCCGGTCGACGCCGCGCTGCGCCCGGAGGGCAACCGGGGTCCGCTGGTCCGCACGCTCGCCAGCCACCTGGCCTACTACAAGCGCTGGGCCCGAACCTGGGAGTTCCAGGCGCTGCTCAAGGCCCGCCCGGCGGCCGGTGACGTGGCGCTGGCCCGGGAGTGGATCGCGGCGCTCGCCCCGCTGGTCTGGACCGCTGCGGAGCGGCCGGAGGCGGTCTCCGACGTCCGGTCCATGCGCCGCAAGATCCTCGACAACGTGCCGCCGAAGGAGCTGGAACGCGAGATCAAGCGCGGCCCGGGCGGGCTGCGCGACATCGAGTTCGCCGTCCAACTGCTCCAGCTCGTGCATGGCCGCGGCGACGAGTCGCTGCGCGTGCCGGGCACCCTGCCGGCGCTGCGCGCGCTGGTCGCCGGCGGCTACGTCGGCCGCGCCGACGGTGAGGCGCTGCTGCGCGGCTACCGCTTCCTGCGCGCCGTCGAGCACCGGCTCCAGCTCCAGGGCCTGCGCCGCACGCACACCGTGCCGACCGAGCCGGCCGCGCTGCGCTGGCTCGCCGCCGCGCTCGGCTACGCGGCCACCCCGGGCCGCAGCGCCGTCGAGGAGTTCCGCGCCGAGTGGGTCACCCACGCCACCGAGGTACGCCGACTGCACGCGAAACTGCTCTACCGGCCGCTGCTGGAGTCGGTGGCCCGGGTGCCGGCCGAGGGGCTGCGGCTCACCCCGGAGGCGGCCCGGCACCGGCTGGAGGTGCTCGGCTTCGCCGACCCGGCCGGGGCGCTGCGGCACCTCCAGGCGCTCACCGGCGGCGTCAGCCGCACCGCCGCGATCCAGCGCACGCTGCTGCCGGTGCTGCTCGACGAGTTCGCCGACGCCCCGGAGCCGGACCGCGGCCTGCTCAACTACCGGCAGGTGTCCGACAAGCTCGGCAGCACCCCGTGGTATCTCCGCCTGCTGCGCGACTCCGGTCCGGTCGCGCGCCGGCTGGCCCGGGTGCTCTCCTCCTCCCGGTACGCGGCCGACCTGCTGGCCCGGGAGCCGGAGGCGCTGCGGTTGCTGGCCGAGGACAGCGAGTTGACCCCGCGTCCCCGGGAGACGCTCGTCGAGGGCTTCGTGGCGGCGGCGGCCCGACACGACGACCCGGTCGAGGCCACCCGGGCGGTCCGCGCGCTGCGCCGCCGCGAGCTGGTCCGGATCGCCGCCGCCGACGTGCTCAGCCGGGCCGGGTCGCTCGCCCCGCTCACCCCACGCCCGCCGGGCGGCGGGGCACGCCGTCCCACGGTGGTGGACGTCAGCGCGGTCGGCACCGCGCTCTCCCACGTCACCGACGCCACGCTGGCCGCCGCGCTGCGCGCCGCCCGGGTCGCCCAACCCGGGCCACCGGGCCTGCGCTTCGCCGTGATCGGCATGGGCCGGCTCGGCGGGTACGAGTCCAACTACCTCTCCGACGCCGACGTGCTGTTCGTCTACGACCCGCCGCCCGGGGCGGACGAGAGCGCGGCCGGGGCCGCCAGCGCCGCCGCGCACGCGATCGCCGAGGAACTGCGCCGGCTGCTCTCCGCGCCGGCGCCCGACCCGCCGCTCGGCGTCGACGCCGACCTGCGCCCGGAGGGCCGGCAGGGCCCGCTGGTCCGCAGCCTGGCCGCGTACGCGCAGTACTACGCGCGCTGGTCGAAGGTGTGGGAGGCGCAGGCGCTGCTGCGGGCGCGGTTCGTCTGCGGCGACGCCGACCTGGGCGCCGAGTTCGAGGCGATGGTCGAGCCGGTGCGCTACCCGGCCGACGGGCTGAGCCGCGAGCAGGTGGTGGAGATCCGCCGGATCAAGGCGCGGGTGGAGACCGAGCGGCTGCCCCGCGGCGCCGACCCGGCCACCCACACCAAGCTGGGCCGGGGCGGGCTCGCCGACGTCGAGTGGGCCGTGCAACTGCTCCAGCTCCGGTACGCCGGCCGGCTGCCCGCGCTGCGCGGCACCCGTACCCTCGACGCCCTCGCGGCGGCCCGCGAGGCCGGCCTGCTCGACCCGGACGACGCGGCCGAGCTGGCCGCCGGCTGGACGCTCGCCGCGCAGGTCCGCGACGCGCTGATGCTGGTGCGCGGCCGGGCCGGCGACCAACTGCCCCGGCACGGGGTGGAGTTGGCCGGCGTGGTGCGCCTGCTCGGCCACGAGGACCCGGGCGAGTTCCTCGACGGATATCTCCGCACCGCCCGGCACGCCCGGACCGCGATGGAGCGGGCCCTCGATGTCTGACGAGTTCGACCGCCCGGCGCGGGCCGACCATCGTTTTTTGCCTGGCTGGTTTCCGGCCGTCGCGGCGGCGCTGCTGCTCTCGGTGGCGTTCCTGCTCGCCCCGCCCATGGGCACCGACCTCGCCGCGCAGGAAGCCCGCGCCGGGTTCGTCGCCCGGCACGGCGGCGCGCCGATCGACCTTGGCTGGTACGGCGGGGTGAACCAGTACGGCTACAGCCTGTTCACCGCCCGGCTGGGCGCCTGGCTCGGGGTGCGGCCCTTGGGCGCCCTGGCCGCCGTGCTGGGGGCGGCGGCCCTGGGCTGGCTGCTTGTCCGGCACCGGGCCCGCCGGCCGGCGCTGGCCGGGGTGCTCGGCGGAGTGGTGCTGGTCGGTAACCTGGCCAGCGGCCGGGTCACCTTCGCCGTCGGGCTCACGCTCGGGCTGCTCGCGCTCTGCGCCGCCAGCGCCGAGCGGCCCGCCTGGAGGGCGCGACTGGCCCTGACCGCCCTGCTCGCCGCCTCCGCCACCTGGGCCAGCCCGGTCGCCGGGCTCTTCACCGGGCTGGCCGGCGCGGCGCTGGTGCTGGCCGCGCTGCGCCGGGGCGACGGACCGGGCCGGCCGCTTGTTGGCGGCTGGCGGGCCGACCGCCCGCTGGCCGAGAGCCTGGTGCTCTGTCTCGCACCGGCGATCGCGCTCGGGCCGATGGCCGTGCTGTTCGGCAACGGCGGGACCCAGCCCTACTCGGCCGAGTCGATGCGGGTCAACGTGGCGTTGGCGGTGCTGACATTCGTCGCGGTGCCCCGGCGCCGCGCCCTACGGATCGGCGCGGTACTTGCCGTGCTGCTGCTGGTCGGTGCCTACTACCTGCCCAGCCCGGTCGGGTCCAACGCGCTGCGTCTGCCAATGCTATTCACGCTGCCGCTGATTGCCGGGTTCGCTCCGCTGCCCGGCCGGTGGTTGGCCGGCCTGCTCGCGGCCACTGTCTGGTGGCAGAACCCGATCATGGTCAGCGACGTCACCCGCGCCGGTTCGCCGGAGAGCGCGGCCGAGTTCCACCGCCCGCTCGCCGAGGAGCTGGGCCGGCGGCAGCCGGTAGGTCGGGTCGAGGTGGTGCCGCTGCGCGACCACTGGGAGTCGGCGTATCTGCCGCCGGCGGTACCGCTGGCACGTGGCTGGGAACGGCAGGTCGACACCGATCGCAATGCTCTCTTCTATTCCGACGGTCTCACCCCGGATTCGTACGAGGAGTGGCTGCGCCGCAACGCGGTCCAGTACGTCGCGGTGGCACCGGACGCGCCGCCCGACCGGTGGGGTCGGGACGAGGCCGAACTGGTGCTCGCCAGTCAGTCCTACCTGCGTGAGGTCTGGCGTGACGCGAACTGGCGACTGTACGCGGTGTCCGACCCCACACCGTTGGTGGGTGCACCGGGCTCGTTGGCGGCCTCGGGTCAGGCCCGGCTGCGGTTCACCGTGGACCGCGTCGGTAACGTGCCGATCCGCATACGGTGGTCGCGCTGGCTTTCCCTTGACGGGCCGGGCGGGTGCCTGCGGCCGGGCCCGGACGGCTGGACAGACGTCCAGGTGCGCGTTCCCGGTGCCTTTTCGGTTTCCAGCGATGTCCGGGCGAAAAATCACTGTTGATCAGCGTGGCGCATCCGGCGTGAAATGGGGTTCCTGATATGGTAAAGCGGCGCCCGCCAACAGATTGAATCCGTTGGCGGGCGTATTTTGTGGCAGATGCCTGAATGCGTAGTCGCTGGTTACGCCGTAACCCACTGCGTGCATTCCCGGTCAGTGTTGTTCGGGCCCGCACACACGCGATACGAAGTGATCGAACCGCCACCCAGCGGGGACTCGGAGCCGCAGGAGCCACCCGAGCCGTCGGCGTCGCCGACGTGGTCGGTGACGCCATTGGTGGTCTTGTACCACGTCCGCGCGCCCCAGCCGTCCGCCGCGGAATCACAGACCGAGACGCCGGTATGGCTGGTGGTGACGCAACCGGTTGCGCGGCCGGGGAGTTCCAGACACGTGGCGTGCGCCTGCGCCGCGCCCGGTGCGGCGAGAACGAACGGGACTGTGAGCACCGCGCCCGCCAAGGCGAAGCGACCCTTCTTCGACATGTTGGAACTCCATTCTGGATAGCCTACTTCTGCCTTCGGCGCTTCATGGAAACTGTCTGCTGCCAATTCTTTCCAGATGCTTCCTGGCAGGAGAACCCCGTTTCATCTGCTGACCGATGCATCAGAGTATGGCACTGTGGCTGCCATGCCGCTACACTTGCGGAACGTTCCGGGACATCGAGGGACGCCATGCTTGTTCGTGGCGTGGCAAATGTGGGCGGGGGATTGGGATGCGATGGAAGAGTTTGCCTGCCGGCCTTTCTGTAGCGGCGGAATGCCTGTTCGTCGAGTTGCGGTTGCTCAAAGACAGTGCCTCCCTGAGCCTTACTCGACTTGGTCAACGAACCAGTTACAGCAGGTCATCCTGGGAACGATGGCTGAATGGCAAACAGTTGCCGCCGAGGCAGGCGGTGGAGCGGATGAGTGCCGTGTGTGGCGGGGACGCCGCCCGACTCGTCGCACTCTGGCGGGAGGCGGCCAGGTCGCATGCGGCCAGACCCCGGGCGCGGACTTCGGAGACCGCCGTTTCGAAACACGGACCACGGCGGGGTGGTGCCCTGTCCGGGACCACCTGCCGGCTGGCGATCCGGGTCCATGGTCTGGTGGACAGGTCAGGGCTGGACGCGGTTCGACTGGAAGAGCTCACCGATGTCAGTCGACACACCTGGGAGCGCTGGCTGAACGGTCAGCAGCCGTTGCCGAAACACGCTGTGCTCTACCTGGTGGCTGCGTGTTCCGAAGAGACTTCCGACCTGGTGGCACTGTGGGAGGAGGTCGCGAAGGCCCCCCACCTCGGTCAGCCACAGCACTGAGGCGGGGTTGCCCCGTCGGGGTCGCCTTGGTCGATCCTGATGATGGGTGGACGGGGCGGGGCTGGCAGCATGACGGACGTGTCTCCCCACCTGTCACGCTGGACCGGCCTGGCCGGGGCCCTGTTGCTCGCACTGGCCGCCCTGCTCGGGGGGGCCCTGACCGATTCTTCGTTGCGGACGAACCCGGTAAAGATCTGGCAAGGGCCACACGGCTCGCTGATCGTCCTGGCCTGGTTTGTCGGCACCGCGCTGCTGGCCTGGGCCTGGTGGTCGCTACGCGACCGGGTGCCGTCCGTGCGGTGGGCTCTGGTCACCGCCGCGCTCTGGCTGACGCCGCTCCTGCTCGCACCCCCCTTCGGCAGCCGGGACGTCTACGCGTACGCGTGCCAGGGAGCCAGCTATGCGGCCGGGATCAGCCCGTACGAGCAGGGTGTCTCGGCCCTGCCGTGCCCGTGGTTGGACACCGTCTCCTACATTTGGCGGGACAGCCCGGCCCCCTACGGTCCGCTCTTCGTCGTCATCGCCGGTGCGGTGGTGAAGGCCACCGGCTCGCTCACCGCCAGCATCGTGTCGTTTCGGCTGCTCGCCCTGGTCGGGGTGGTGCTGACGGCGTACGCGGTGCCGGTGCTGGCCCGCCGCTGCGGCGTACCGGCCGAGCGGGCGGTGTGGCTGGTGCTGGCCTGCCCGTTGGTCGCCGTGCACCTGATCGGCGGGCCGCACAACGACGCGCTGATGGTCGGCATGCTGGTCGCCGGACTGGCGGTGGTGGCGTCCCGGCCGGGTCGCCCCGGCCCGTTGCTCGCGGGCGGGGTGCTGCTCGGCATCGCCGTGGCCATCAAGGTGACCGCGCTGGTCGTCGTGCCGTTCGCCGCGCTGGTGGCGATGGTCGGGCCGTACCGGATCCGGACGCTGGTGCGCGACGGCGGGTGGGTGGTCGGCGGCGCGGTGGCCACCGTCGTCGGCGTGACGATTGCCGGTGGCCTGGACTTCGGCTGGGTCGGCGGACTGTCGCAGGGCGGCGTTGCGGTCGCCTGGACCTCACCGCCGACGGCGGTGGGACAGACCGTCGGGTACGTCACGGCACCGTTCGGTGTCCACGTCGACGCGCTCCCGGTGACCCGGGGGATCGCCGTGGCGCTCCTGGCCGTGCTGCTGGTCTGGCTCTGGTGGCGCGCTCGCACCCGTGACCCGCTGTATCACGCAGGTCTGGCTCTGGCCCTGACGGTGGCTCTCTCGCCGGTGGTCCACCCCTGGTACTGGACCTGGCCGCTGGCTGTGCTCGCGGCCACCGCTCCGGGGCGGCAGAAGTGGTACCTCGTGGTCGCCCTGGTGGCGTCGTTCCTCATCCTGCCCGACGGCACGGGCCTGCCGCGCTACACCAAGATGCCGGGTGCGCCGCTGATGACGCTGTTCGTGATAGTGCTGGTCGTGTGGTTGGTACGGTCGGCTCGGAAGGGGCGGCAGCCGGTTCCGGTGGAGTGAGGAGTGTGCCGGTGAGCGAGCCCGACGCGCCGGTGCGGCCGGTGGCCGCCGCGCTCGCCCGGTACGCCGGACTCGTCGGCGCGGTCCTGCTCACCGCCGCCGGCTGGCTGGGCGGGGCGCTGCCCGACGCGCCGCCGCGTACCACGCTCGCCGGTCTCTGGCAGGCCCCGCACGGGCCGGTGACGCTCGCCTGCTGGCTGGTGGGGACCGTGCTGCTGGTCGGCGCCTGGTGGTCGCTGCGCTGGGGTGCCCCGTCGGGCCGGTGGGCGTACCTGACGGCCGGGCTCTGGTCGCTGCCGCTGCTGGCCGCGCCGCCGCTGGGCAGCCGCGACGTCTACTCGTACGCCTGCCAGGGCTGGACCTGGACGCAGGGGGTCAGCCCGTACCGGGTGGGGGTGGCGGCGGCCGGCTGCCCGTGGACCGGTTCGGTGTCGCCGATCTGGCGGGACACGCCCGCGCCGTACGGGCCGTTCTTCGTGTTGCTGGCCGGGCTGGCGGTGCTCGCCGGCGGTGGCCTGGTCGGGGCGATCGTGCTGCTGCGGCTGGTCGCGGTGGCCGGGGTGCTGCTGGTCGCCGCCGCCCTGCCCGGCCTGGCCCGGGCCGCCGGGGTGCCGGCCCGCCGCGCGGCCTGGCTGGTGCTGGCCTGCCCGCTGGTCGGGGTGCACCTGGTGGCCGGCGCGCACAACGACGCGCTCGCGCTCGGGCTGCTCCTGCTCGGGCTGCTGGCGCTCGTCCGCCGGCCGGGCACGCCGCGCGCGCTGCTGGTGGCCGGCGTGTTGTTGGGCCTGGCGGTCGCGGTGAAGGCGGTCGCCGTGGTGGTGCTGCCGTTCGCGGCGCTCGCCGCGGTGTCCGGCCGGCACACCTGGCGGGCGCTGCTGCGCGACGGTGGCCGGCTGGCCGCGGCGGTACTCGGCACGCTGCTGGTCCTCTCGCTCGCCACCGGCCTCGGGTTGGGCTGGGTGGACGGGCTCGGCCGCAGCGGCGACTCGCAGCAGTGGACCTCGCCGCCGACCGCTGTCGGTTTCGTGATCGACTACGCCGGCGAGTGGGTCGGGCGTGACCCGCACGCGGTGCCGGTGACCCGGATGGTCGGGCTGGTGCTGCTGGCCGGCCTGCTGGTGGCGCTCTGGTGGGGGGCGTGGACGGCGCTGCGCCGGTCGGGCGCGGATCGGCAGCGGGTGACGTTGTTCGGGGCCGGGCTGGCGTTGGCCGCCACCGTGCTGCTCGCCCCGGTCTTCCACCCCTGGTACGCGGTCTGGCCGCTGGCCCTGCTCGCGGTGGCGGTGGTGTCGCCGGCCCGGACCGTCTGGTTCGTGGCGCCCTGCGCGGTGGCCTCGGTGCTCACGCTGCCCGACGGCACGAACCTGGCCCGGTTCACCAAGGCGCCCGGCGCGGTGCTGATGACGGTGCTGGTGGTGGTCGTCGTGGTGGCCGGTGTCCGGGCCGGCCTGCGCCGCCGGCACCTGCCGCGCTGACACCGGCCCGCCAGCGGAACGGCCGGGCCGGCCCCGCGGAAGGCGGAGGCGGCCCGGCCGGTGCTGACGAGAGCGTGCTCAGCAGTCGAAGTACATCGCGAACTCGTGCGGGGTCGGGCGCAGGCGCACCGGGTCGACCTCGTTGGCCCGCTTCCAGTCGACCCAGGTGGAGATCAGGTCCGGCGTGAACACGCCGCCGTCGAGCAGGTAGTCGTGGTCGGCCTCCAGCGAGTCGAGCACGGCCGACAGCGAGCCGGGGACCTGCTTGACGTCGCCCCACTCCTCCGGGGGGAGGTCGTAGAGGTCCTTGTCGATGGGGGCCGGGGGTTCGATCTTGCTCTTGATGCCGTCGAGGCCGGCCATCATCATCGCGGAGAAGGCGAGGTAGACGTTGGCCGAGGGGTCGGGGACGCGGAACTCGACGCGCTTGGCCTTGGGGTTGCTGCCGGTGACCGGGATGCGGGTGCAGGCGGAGCGGTTGCGCTGGGAGTAGACCAGGTTGACCGGGGCCTCGAAGCCGGGCACGAGGCGCCGGTAGGAGTTGACGGTCGGGTTGGTGAAGGCCAGCAGCGAGGGGGCGTGGTGCAGCAGGCCGCCGATGTACCAGCGGGCGGTGTCGGACAGGCCGGCGTAGCCGGTCTCGTCGTAGAACAGCGGCTCGCCGTTGAGCCAGAGGCTCTGGTGGGTGTGCATGCCGGAGCCGTTGTCACCGAACAGCGGCTTGGGCATGAACGTGGCGGTCTTGCCGCCGGCCCACGCCTCGTTCTTCACGATGTACTTGAAGAGCTGGAGCTGGTCGGCGGCGTGCAGCAGCGTCGAGAACCGGTAGTTGATCTCGGACTGGCCGGCGGTGCCCACCTCGTGGTGCGAGCGCTCCACGGTGAAGCCGCTGTCCACGAGCCGCCGCACGATCGAGTCGCGCAGGTCGGCGTAGTGGTCGACCGGGGGGACGGGGAAGTAGCCGCCCTTGTAGGCGGTCTTGTAGCCGCGGTTGCCGCCTTCTTCGATCCGGCCGGTGTTCCAGGCGCCCTCGATCGAGTCGATGTAGTAGAACGACTGGTGGGCGGAGGTTTCGTGGCGGATGGAGTCGAAGATGTAGAACTCGGCTTCGGCGCCGAAGTAGGCGGTGTCGGCGATGCCGCTGGCGGCGAGGTAGGCCTCGGCCTTCTTGGCGACGTTGCGGGGGTCGCGGGAGTAGGCCTCGCGGGTGAAGGGGTCGTGGACGAAGAAGTTGAGCGCGAGGGTCTTCTGGGCGCGGAACGGGTCGATGAACGCGGTGGCGACGTCGGGGAGCAGGAGCATGTCCGACTCGTGGATCGACTGGAAGCCGCGGATCGACGAGCCGTCGAACGCGAGGCCGTCGGTGAAGACGCTGTCGTCGAAGGACTCGACCGGCAGGTTGAAGTGCTGCATCACGCCGGGCAGGTCACAGAAACGTACGTCGACGAACTTCACGTCCTCGTTGCTGAGGTATCGCAGGAGTTCCTCGGAATTGGCGAACACACGTCCTCCTGGCAGGTCCACTCCGGTGGCTGACTCTTGGCGACGCTATGGCCGGGGGGTTGCCCGGCCATGTCTCCTCTGTTTCCGCCGTGTTACGTCGCTAGCGGAGCGTCATCGCCCGCGAGGTCTGCCCGACCTTGACTGCCTTGTCGGATTTTTCGGTGGGCGTCGAGGCGGCGCTACCCTGGCCGCGTGACCGATACCGCCGCCGCACCGGTGCCACCCGCCAGCGATCCCGCCTTCACGCCCCCGAGCCTCGGCCGCCGGTTCGGCGCGCTGATCATCGACTGGGTGCTCTGCCTGATGGTCGCCCGGTCCTTCGCCGACCCGGTCCGCGACGGGTGGCCGCCGGTCCTGGTGCTGATCCTGGAGTACGGCTTCTTCCTCGGCCTCTTCGCCCAGACCCCCGGCATGTACCTGACCCGGCTGCGCTGCGTCGCCTGGGCCGACGGCGGCCGGATCGGGCTGGTCCGCGGGCTGCTGCGGGGCCTGCTGCTGTCCCTCGTCGTGCCGGCCCTGATCATGGACCAGCACCGCCGTGGCCTGCACGACCGGCTCACCGGCGCGGTCGTCGCCGACGCGCCGCGTCGCTGACCGCACACGAGAAGGAGCCGACCCCGCGCGGGGCCGGCTCCTTTCTCCGCGTACGCCGGGCGTCAGCGCCCCCGGGTCTGCCGGAACGCGCCGCGCGCCGGCCGCATGTTCTTCGGGATCGCGCCCTTGGGCATCTGCGGCCGGGCGGTCAGCGCCTTGAGCCGCTTGTCGAGCGCGTTGACGTCCTTCGGCGAGAGGGACCGGGGCAGCCGCATCAGCGTCATCCGCAGCTTGCGGACCGGCAGCTCGCCCTCGCCCTGACCGATCACGTAGTCGTGCAGCGGGGCCGAGCCGATCACCTTGGCCAGCCGGCGCTTCTCCTGGCCGAGCAGGCCCCGGACACGCTGCGCGTTCCCCTCGGCCAGCAGGATCACGCCGGGGCGGCCCACCACCAGGTGGACCATGTCCATCTGCGTGGTGGAGCTGACCGCCGGGGTGACCCGCCAGTCGCCGCGCATGCTCTCCATGATCTGCGCCGCCGCGCCGGGCTGCCCCTCGGCGGCGTTCATCATCGCCTTGTTGGAGCGCAGGTTGAGCACGATCAGCACGGCGAGCAGGGTGAGCAGGATGCCGATGGGCAGGAAGAGCCAGCCCCAGGCGAGCACCGCGACCACGGTGAGCGCGAGCGGGATCAGCACCGCCGCCGCGGTCAGCGGCGCGAACCACTTGTCCTGCTTGGCGGTGAACTTGAACACCATCCCGATCTGCTTCAGCCGCTGGCCGAACGAGACCTTCTCCTGGGGCTTTGCCATGCCGCAGAGTCTAGTGGTCGGCGCTCGGCCGGTTGATCCGTGGCCACCCGTTCCGTGCCGGCCGGTCACTCCACGACCGCTCGGCCCGCTCAGCGACGGGGCAGGTAGATCCGCCAGCCGTCGACGGTGACCACGTCGAGCGTGCCCGGTGCGGTGCCGAGCCGCCGGTCGAGCAGTGCGGCAAGTGGCGAGGCGTCCGGGGCCACCCAGCCCGCGTCCGGGTCCGCGGCGACGGCCCGCCGGTACGCCGGCAACCGGTCGAAGCCGGGACGCAGCCGGTCGTCGACCACGGCGCAGACCACGTCCTCGCCGGTGGCGAACGCGATCCGGTTGCAGGTCCAGTAGCCGCCCCGCACGTGCCGGACGCCGAGCGCGCCGAGCATGTCGACGAGCGCCCGGTGCCGGTCGGCCTCGGCGTGCACGGCCGGCACCGCCCGGATCACGTCCACTGTGGCACTCGCCCCGGTGCCGAGCACCCCGGCCAGCACCGCGACCGCCGCCGCCCCGCCGACAGTGGCCGTCGCCGCCGCGGTCTTGATCGACTCCAGGTCGGGGAAGTGGCGGTATCCCGGCCGCCCCGACACCGCCACCTCGCCGAACTGGCGTCGCCCGCCGAGCGGCCCGGCCAGCCGCCCGCCGAGCGGCCGGGCGAGTGGGCGGGCGGCCTGCCACAGCGGCCAGAGCAGGGCGGGAACAGCGATCGCCAGACAGGACAGGTAGCGGCTGCTCTCGATCGGCGTCCGCCCGGCTGCGTTGCTCGCCGTGTACGCCGCCAGCACCGTCGCCGCGCCGGCGAGCAGCGCCAACCGCACGCCAGCCGACACCCGCCGATCCGCCGGTCCGGCGGGATCGTCACCGGATCGTGGACAGGTGGCGTTCGCCGCGGACGGAACGTGTCCAAGACCTGGGCGCGCAACCGCGCCGCGCAGGGTGCGCCATGCGGCCCACGCGGCGATCAGCAGCAGGACCGGGAAGACCGCCGCCCACCAGAGCTGCCACGGCGCGCAGTGACCGGGGGAGCAGAAGCCCATCGCCAGCGACGGGCCGAGGACCAGCCCGCCGTGCAGCCGCTCGGCCCAGCCCGCCGCCACGTCCGAGCCGCTGGCCCGCAGCACCGCGGTGAGCGGGTTGCGACCGTGGCGCAGGCTGTCCAGCACCATCGGCGCGGCGCCCAGTAGCAGCGCGCCGGCGAGCACCGCCCCGGCGCGGCCGGCCAGTTCCCGCCGTCGCCAGGCCAGCAGCAGCGCGCCGAGCGTCGCCACGTACGGCAGGATCAGCGGGTCGACCCAGAGCAGCACCCCGGCGACCAGCCCCCAGGCCGCCCAGCGGGGCAGCCGCGCGCCCGGCCCGCCGACGCACAGCCCGACCGTGAGCAGCGCCAGCGCCGCCCCGGCCGGATTCAGCTCCGGGTAGCCGCCACCGGCGATGAGCTGGTTCTTCACCACCCGGTCCGCGCCGAGCGCGAGCACGGCGACGACCAGCAGGGCGTACCAGCGGTCGCCGCCGAGCCGGCGGGTCAGCCGCCAGGACAGCAGCAGGAACAGCGCGTACAGCGCCAGCGTGGGCAGCCGCAGCACCAGCACGGACGGCCCGGCGACCGCGAGCAGCGGCGCGGCCAGGTACGCCTCCAGCGTGCCCATGTACGCCTGGCCGTAGAACCAGACCGGGAACGCGTCGCCCCGCGCGATGTGCAGGGCGGCCAGCCCCATGGTCGCCTCGTCGCTGTTGGTGGGCGGCGCGTCGGCGAGCAGCAGCGCCAACCGGTAGCCGACGCCGACGCCGCCGATCAGCAGGGCGAGCAGCGTCGGCAGGCGGAGTCGCCGGGGCGTACGCGCCGGGTCGGCCTCGCGTGGCTCCTGGCGTACCCCGGCGGTCATGCCTGCGATCATGGCATCCGGCGGGTGGCCGGCGGTGGGTGACGCGGTCGACGGCCGGCCTCAGCCGGCGACGGCGATCCCCTCGCGGGCGGCGAGCGCCTGCTGGTAGAGGCGACCGGCCCGGTACGACGAGCGGACCAGCGGGCCGCTCATCACGCCGGCGAAGCCGATCTCCTCGGCCTCCTCGCGCAGCTCGACGAACTCCTCCGGCTTGACCCAGCGGGTGACCGGGTGGTGCCGGGGGGTGGGGCGCAGGTACTGCGTGATCGTGATCAGCTCGCAGCCGGCCTCGTGCAGGTCGCGCAGCGCCTGGGAGACCTCGGCGCGCTCCTCGCCCATGCCGAGGATGAGGTTGCTCTTGGTGACCAGGCCGTCGGCCCGGGCCTGCCGGATCACGTCGAGCGAGCGCTCGTAGCGGAACGCCGGGCGGATCCGCTTGAAGATGCGCGGCACGGTCTCCACGTTGTGCGCGAGCACCTCGGGGCGCGAGCCGAAGACCTCGGCGAGCTGCTCGGGCACCGCGTTGAAGTCGGGGATCAGCAGCTCGACGCCGCAACCGGACCGCAGGGCGTGGATCTGCCGGACCGTCTCGGCGTAGAGCCAGGCGCCGCCGTCGGGCAGGTCGTCGCGGGCCACGCCGGTGATGGTCGCGTAGCGCAGACCCATCGCGGCGACCGACTCGGCGACCCGGCGCGGCTCGTCGGCGTCGAACTCGGCCGGCTTGCCGGTGTCGATCTGGCAGAAGTCGCAGCGCCGGGTGCACTGGTCGCCACCGATGAGGAAGGTGGCCTCCCGGTCCTCCCAGCACTCGTAGATGTTGGGGCAGCCGGCCTCCTGGCACACCGTGTGCAGCCCCTCGCGCGAGACGAGCCCGCGCAGCTCGGTGTACTCCGGGCCCATCTTGGCCTTGACCTTGATCCACGGCGGTTTGCGCTCGATCGGCGTCTCGGCGTTGCGCGCCTCGATCCGCAGCATGCGGCGCCCCTCGGGGGCGACGGTCGCGGTGGACGCGGGCTGCTGAGTCGTCGGCGCAGAATGCTCGATCGTCACAAAACCGAGCCTACGCCGGTCGGCGACGGTCGATGAACGTCAGGCGACGGCCGTCACGCCCGAAACGTTGTGACGCCGGACACGGATACCGAAAAAATCCCCGTCACACCGGGCGGTCGCGGTGCTAGCGTGCCGGCAGAGCTGCGACGGAGCCGAGTAGCGGACCGACCGCCAGCCCAGAGAGCCGCCACCTTGCTGCGAGGCGGTCTGGCGCCGGCCCCGCGAAGACCCTCCCGAGCTGCGGGAAGAACGGCTGTGTGTAAGGCGGGGCCCCCTATTAACGCCTCCGGTAGAGGCGGGGCCCCCGTTTAACACCCGCGCCCAGTAGAACCCGCCCGGCTGGCCCCGGTGAAAAGGCGACGAACGAGGCTCCCGCTGCGGCGGGGGCGAAGGTGTGGTGGCACCGCGAGGCTCCCGCTCGCCCACACCTCTTTGGGGATCGCGTTGCGATTGATCGAGGAGGTAACCGCCGTGCAACGCATCCTGTCCACCGAACTCCCCGCCCAGGTCGGCGCGACCGTCCGGCTCGCCGGCTGGGTCCACCGCCGCCGGCTGCTCAAGTCGGTGGCCTTTCTGATCGTCCGCGACGCCACCGGGCTCGCCCAGGTGGTGGTCGCCGCGCCCGCCGTGCGCGCGCAGGTCGAGGCGCTCGGCGAGGAGACCGTCGTCGAGGTGGTCGGCACGGTGGTCGCGAACCCCGCCGCGCCCGCCGGGGTCGAGGTCGTCGAGCCGACGGTACGTCCGCTCGGCCCGCCCGCCGTGCCGCCCCCGTTCGACCTGTACCGGCCGGTGCTGACCGCGAGCCTGCCCACCCAGCTCGACCACGCGTCGACCGCGTTGCGCCACCCGACCCGGTCCGCCGCGCTGCGGATCTCGGCGGCGGCGGTGGCCGGCTTCCGGGCCACGCTCGACCGGCGGCGTTTCGTCGAGGTGCACACGCCCAAGGTGGTCGGCTCGGCCACCGAGAGCGGGGCGAACGTCTTCGCCCTGGACTGGTTCGGCCGGCCCGCCTACCTGGCCCAGTCGCCGCAGTTCTACAAGCAGCTCATGGTCGGCGTCTTCGAGCGGGTGTACGAGGTGGGGCCGGTGTTCCGCGCCGAGCCGCACGACACGGTGCGCCACCTGGCCCAGTACACCTCGCTCGACGTGGAGCTGGGCTTCGTGACCGACCACCGGGACGTGATGGCCGTGCTGCGGGACACCCTCGCCGGGATGCTGGCGGGCGTCGCGGACCGGGCCGGTGGCGCGCTCGACACGCTCGGTGTGACGGTGCCGCAGGTGCCCGCCGAGATCCCCGCGGTGCACTTCACCGACGCGCTGACGATCGCCGGGGCGCCGGCCGACGAGCCGGACCTGGCTCCCGCGCACGAGCGGGCGCTGGGGGAGTGGGCCCGGGCCGAGCACGGCAGCGACTTCCTGTTCGTCACCGGCTACCCGATGGCGAAGCGCCCCTTCTACACCCACCCGGACCCGGCCCGCCCGGCGTACTCGAACGGCTTCGACCTGCTGTTCCGGGGAATCGAGCTGGTCACCGGCGGGCAGCGGCTGCACCGGTACGCCGACTACCGGGCCGCGCTGGCGGCCCGCGGCGAGCCGGTCGAGCCGTACGCCGGTTATCTGGACGCGTTCCGGCACGGCATGCCGCCGCACGGCGGGTTCGCGATCGGTCTGGAGCGGTTCGTCGCCCGGCTCACCGGCGCGGCGAACGTCCGGGAGGTGACCGCCTTCCCGCGCGACCTGCACCGCCTCACCCCGTGAGGCACGGCTCCGGCCCAGGAACACGGGGTCCTGGGCCGGAGCGACGTGCGGTACGCGATCAGGTGAAGTTGACGTCACTGCACCACATGTACGCCTGGTCGAGGTGGGATGCCTGCCAGATGACGAACAGGATGTGGTGTCCGGTGTAGCCGGAGGTCGAGACGTTGAAGCTGATGTTCTGCGACGGCGCGTACCGGCCGGTCTGCGTGATGTAGTCGAGGTTGCCCCAACCGAGCGTCTGGGTGGTCGGGTTGAACCCCTGCTTGCTGACGTAGACCTTGAAGTAGTCCGCCCCGTGGCTCGCCTGGTCGTAGAGCTGCACGGTGAAGTTGCGGCTGATGTTCGTGGTCTTCCACGCCCCGGGCCGGTTCAGGCTGTCGTTGCGGGACAGCGCGTTGCTGCAGAGCTGCCCGTCGGGCGTGCGGGCCTGGAACTGCCCGCCGAGGCCGTCGCGCAGCGCGCTCATCCAGTTCCACATGGTGTCGGCGTTGGCCTGGAACGCCTGCCAGCACATCGGGTCCTGCTGCTGCATGGCCGGGTTGGTGTGCTGGCTGCCCCAGGTCTGCCAGCACTTGTAGGCGCGGGTGGCCGGGCTGACGATCGTGCCGTGGGCCTGGGCGGCACCGGGCACGGCCAGGACGCCGGCGATCAGGGCGAGCGCCATGACGAGCGCGCGGACGGTTGATCGCGGTCGTCCGGATTGGTGGTGGGAACGCACGGTTACGTCCTCCTTCGGCGCATAGGATGGGAGTGGGAGCGCTTCCATGCCCAGCGTCGCATTTATGACTCTAGATATCAATGGTCATCTATATCTTTGTCCGCATTGATGGAGTCTGCGCAGGTGACAGCGGTCAGACCCGGGTCAGCGTGGGGAGGTGCCGCTCCACCACCGGCAGCACGTCGGCGACCGTGACCGGCCGGCCCAGCTCGGCGGCGAGCGAGGTGACCCCGGCGTCGCGGATGCCGCAGGGCACGATCCGGTCGAAGAAGCCCAGGTCGCAGTCGCAGTTGATGGAGAAGCCGTGCAGCGTCACGCCCCGGGCCACCCGGATGCCGATGGCGGCCACCTTGCGGGCCGGGCCCCGGTCGTCCGCCGGCACCCACACGCCGCTGCGCCCCTCGACCCGGCCGGCGGTCAGCCCGACCTCGGCGCAGACGTCGATCAGGAGCTGCTCGGTGCGCCGGACGTACGCCACCACGTCGACCGGGTCGGGCAGACGGACGATCGGATAGCCGACGAGCTGCCCCGGACCGTGCCAGGTGATCTTGCCGCCGCGGTCCACGTCCACCACCGGGGTGCCGTCCATCGGCCGGTCCCACGGCTCGGTGCGCTTGCCGGCGGTGTAGACGCTCGGGTGCTCCAGCAGCAGCACCGTGTCGCCCCGCTCGCCGGCCACCACGGCCTCGTGCAGCCGGCGCTGCTCGTCCCAGGCGGCCTGGTAGTCGAGCCGGCCGGCACGGACGGTGGTCAACCCGGAAGTCGTCACGCTCACCCGTCCAGCCTAGTCCCGCCGGCCCGGCCGCCCACCCGTGACGCTCGTCGCGTCACGCGCCGGGCACCCGCCACAGCCAGACGTCCTCGACCCGTTCCGGCGGGCCGAGCAGCGCGGTGGCGGTGCGACGCAGCGCCTCCTCGTCGACGTCGTACTTGGCGCCGTGCACCCGGTCGGCCAGCACCACCACCCGCACCCCCCAGTACCGCAGGTCGGCCCGGGACTCCTCGATGCTGCCCTCGGTGATGATCGGCACCAGCCCGGTCCGCCCGGCCTGGTCCATCAGCGTGTCGAAGGTGCGCGGCACCGGGCCGATCCGGCCCCGGCCGTCCGGGCCGCCCGGGCCGAGGAAGAAGCCGGCCGGGATGCGGAACTCGCCCTGCCGGTGGGCCAGCGCGTACGCCTGCCAGCGCTGCCCGTCCGGATAGACGTCGACGGTCAACGGCAGCGGCGTGAGCACCCCGTCGGGCGGGACGTAGCGCTGCCAGGCCCCGGTGGTGACGAACGCCGGGACCGGCTCGCGGACGCTGGTCAGCAGCGGGGTGGGCAGCAGCGGCAGCAGCGCGGCGACGAATCCGACGACCCAGGCCGCGCCGGTCACCCGCCGCCGGGGCGGCCGGGCGCGCAGCGTGTCGATCGCGTACGCCAGCAGCAGCCCGATCACCGGCGCGACGACGAGCGCCAGCCGCGACGGCAGCGCCGCGTTGATCACCGGCAGGTTGTCCAGCACCCCGAACGGCAGCAGTTGGTCGGTGCGCCGGCCGTTCCACTTCGCCGTCGGCCCCCAGGAGAGCACCGCGAAGACCACCGCGGTCACACCGAGCGCGAGCAGCGTGGCCCGGAACGCCCGGTCGGCGCGTCGCCAGAGCAGGGCGAAGCAGGCGACCGCGAGCAGCAGCAGCGGCACGCCGAAGAACGAGTTCTCCTCGGTCGGGTTGGGCGCCAGCGATGTGCCGAACCCGGCCCAGCCGGCCAGCGACCGGCGCGGGTACGACAGGTACGCGGCGATGTCCTCGGAGTGGATCAGCGGGTCGAAGCCGGTGCCGTGGAAGCGCTGCGGCCCGGCGAAGTGCAGCCACAGCGGGTACGCCAGCAGCACGCCGGCCACCAGCGCGGTCACCCCCAGCCCGGCCGCCATCCGGGGCAGCGCGGCCCGGGCCTCCGCGCGCCGGGCCGGCTGCAGCGCCCAGACCAGCAGGAACACGGCGAGCGCCAGCGCGGTGAAGAACAGCCCCTCGGCGGCGATCGAGAACGCGGCGGCCACCAGCAGGCCGAGCACGATCCCGCCGGTCACCGCGCGGCCGGGCCGGCGCAGCCGGAACACGCCCCAGATCAGCAGCGGCACCAGCCAGCCGGCGGTCCAGTTCAGGTGCGCGTTGGCGTGCGACACCATCGCCGGGCAGTAGGCGATGAACAACGCCCCCACCCCGGCGGCCAGCCGGCTGCCGACCAGGTGCCGGCTGAGCAGCCAGTACCAGGCCACCGCCGTGGCGGCCAGGTTGAGCGTGAGGATCACCAGGAACGTCGCGGGCGGCCCGACGAGGTACGTCAGCGGCGCGAAGACCGCCGCGTACACGGTGATCGAGGTGTTGACCGCGAGGTTCACCCCGTCCGGGACGTTGATCAGGTGGGTGAAGAGCGGGTTCTGGCCGTGGGTCAGCGCGTGCCCGCCGAACGCCAGCAGCCACTCGAACAGCGCCTGGTCGCTGGAGTTGACGGTGATCGTGCGGGTGTTCGGGTCCCGCCACATGCCGCTGGTGACCCAGAGCGCCAGCGCGACCGCGGCGAGTGTCACCAGCAGGTCGACGCGCCGGTCGCGGGCGGCGGTGGCGGGCGGCGGGTCGGCGACCGGGGAGGACGGCACGCAGCGGACGTTACCAACCGGACCCGGGCACACCGCCCGGACGGTGAATGTGTGACCGACAGCCATTCCCGTCGATGAAACACGGACGTAACGTTCCGGCAACTCGGAGAGTGACCCAGTTCACATTCCATGATCGGGAGGTCCCCGTGTCCCGCTCCTCATCCCTCATCACCCGCCTCGTCGGGGCGGCGGCCGGGGTCGTGCTGGCCGCGGCCGGCGTCCTGACCGCCGCGCTGCCCGCGCAGGCCGCCTCGCTGACCCAGGTCACCGGCTTCGGCTCCAACCCCGGCAACCTGGCCATGTACGCCTACCGGCCGGACGGCCTGCCCGGCAACGCGCCGGCCGTGGTGCTGCTGCACGGCTGCACCCAGAACGCCTCGACCTACTTCACCAACTCCGGCTGGCAGAAGTACGCCGACCAGTGGAAGTTCGCGCTGATCGTGCCGCAGCAGCCCTCCGGCAACAACGCCAACTCCTGCTTCAACTGGTTCGAGACCGGCGACACCGCCCGGGGCCAGGGCGAGGCGTTGTCGGTCAAGCAGATGGTCGACTACGCGAAGACGACCTACGGCACCGACGCCGGCCGCGTCTACGTCAGCGGGCTCTCCGCCGGCGCCGCGATGAGCGCCGTCATGCTGGCCACCTACCCGGACGTGTTCGCCGCCGGTTCGATCATCGCCGGCATCCCGTACCGCTGCGCCACCAGCACCACGAGCGCGTACAGCTGCATGAATCCGGGCGTGGACAAGACCCCGGCGCAGTGGGGCGACCTGGTCCGCAACGCGTACCCGGGCTACGCCGGCAAGCGGCCCCGGGTGGCCGTCTGGCACGGCACCAGCGACTACACGGTCAACGTGGCCAACGCGACCGAGTCGCGGGACCAGTGGACCAACGTGCTCGGCGTGTCCACGACCCCGACCAGCACCTCGTCCCTGCCGGGCGGCACCAGCCTGGAGGTCTACGGCAGCGACCAGGTCCGCGTCTACCGGGTCTCCGGCATGGGCCACGGCACCCCGGTCGACCCGGGCTCGGCGGCGGACCAGTGCGGCACCGCCGGGGCGTACTTCCTGGACACCATCTGCTCGACGTACCGTGACGCGCTCTTCTTCGGTCTGGGCGGCGGCGGCACGCCGAGCCCGACCCCGACGGCGACCGCGACCGCCTCGCCCACCCCGACCGCGTCGCCCACCCCGACCGCCTCGCCGACGCCGACCACCGCGCCGGTCTGCGTCACCGCCAGCAACTACGCGCACGTCACCGCCGGCCGGGCCTACCAGTCCGGCGGGTACGCCTACGCGCTCGGCAGCGGCCAGCGGATGGGCCTCTACAACACGTTCTACACCACCGCGCTGAAGCAGACCGGGCCCGGCTACTGGGTCATCGGCTGCTGACCCGACCGCCCCGCGCCGCGCCGTCCCCGCCGGCTCACCCGGCGAGGGCGGCGCGCAGCGCGCCCGGCAGATCCGGGTGGGTCCAGGTGAAGCCCGCCTTGCCGAGCACGCCCGGCAGCACCCGGGTGCTGGTGAGCGCCTCGTGCGCGAACCCGCCGAGCACGACCTGCAACGCCAGCGCCGGGATCGGCATGATCGCCGGCCGGTGCAACTGGCGGGCCAGCTCCCGGGTGAACTCGGCGTTGGTGACCGGCGCCGGACCGACCACGTTCACCGGGCCGGCCACGTCGTCGCGGGCCAGCAGGAACGCGGTCGCGTCCAGCCAGTCCGGCATCGAGATCCACGGCAGCCACTGCCGGCCGTTGCCCAGCTTGCCGCCGACGCCCAGCCGGAACGGCAGGAGCTGCGGCTTGAGCAGGCCGCCGTCGCGGTGCAGCGGCAGCCCGGTCCGCAACCGCACCACCCGTACGCCGGCGTCCTCGGCCGGCCGGGTCGCCGCCTCCCAGACGCGGCAGACGTCGGCGAGGAACCCCTCGCCGGCCGGCGCGTCCTCCTCCACCGTGCGGTCCCCGGTGTTGCCGTACCAGCCGACCGCGGAGGAGTTCAGCAGCGCCGCCGGCCGGTCCGCGGCGGGCAGGCCGGCGATCGTGATGGCGAGCGTGGAGGTGCTGTCCACCCGGCTGGTCCGGATCAGCTTCTTGTAGTCGTCGTTCCAGCGCTTGTCACCCACCCCCGCGCCGGCCAGGTTCACCACCGCGTCGGCGTCCGCGACCAGTTGCGGGTCGAGCTGCGCGGCGGACGGATTCCACTGCCGCTCGTCCGCGGTGCGCGGCGGGCGGCGGACCAGGCGGATGACCTGGTGCCCGTCGGCGCTGAGCCGGTCGACCAGTCGGGTGCCGAGGAAGCCGGACACGCCGGCCATGAGGATCCGCATACTCACATCTTCGGGTACGCGACGCGATCCGGATGCGTGGAGCGAAATCACTCACGCGTCATGCCTGCCGCGCGGCGCGGCGTCGCACGGGCGTGTCGCGCCCGCAGCCGGGACGCCTCGGCAGCGGTATGCCTCAGCGTCATAATTATGACGCTGAGGCATACCGCATTCGCCGAGACATGCCTCCCGTCCGCGACACGCCCGGCCCCGCAGCGGTCGCGCGCACTCGTCACCTGCCGCACTCACGCGGTCGCCGGGGTGCTGCGCAGGTCGGCGAGGAGGCGCTCCACCTCGGCGAACGCCGCCTCCGGCAGCGGCCCGTGCGCCAGCGCGCCGAGGTTCTCCCCGGCCTGGTCGACGGTCCGGCAGCCGGGGATCGGCAGCGTCTGCGGGCTGCGGGCGAGCAGCCAGCCCAGCGCGCCCTGGGCGAGCGTACGATCGTCGGCGGTGAGCGCCTCCCGGACCCGGGCCACCCGGTCGGCCCACTCGGCGCGCGGGACGCCGTCGCTGAACCAGTCCAGCCACTCGGGCGCCACCCCGCGCACGTCGTCACCGCCGCGGGCGGTCGGCGCGTCCTGGTACTTGGCGGTGAGCAGGCCCATCGCCAGCGGACCGCGATTCAGGCTGGCCAGGTCGAACTCCGCGCAGACCGCGAGCATCGCGGCGTTGTCCCGCAGCACCGACTGGTCGTGCTGGATCGCCGCGCAGTGCGGGCCGGCCTCGGCGAACGCCCGCGCCGAGGCGGGGTCGTCGGTGCTCCAGCCGTACGCCCGGATCTTCCCCTCACCGACCAGCTCCTCCAGCGTCTCGACCAGATCCAGCGCCTGCGGCACCGGCAGGCCGCCCAGGTGCAGCTGGTAGAGGTCGACGTGGTCGGTGCCGAGCCGGCGCAGCGAGCCCTCCAGGCTGCGCCGCGCGTACCCCGGGCTGCCGTCCTCGCCGGTGGCCTGTCGGGTCGCCTCGTCCGTGGGATAGCCGAACTTGGTGGCGATCACCGCCTGGTCCCGGCGGCCGGCGAGCGCCCGGCCGAGCACCCGTTCGCTGTGCCCGGCCCCGTAGTTGCTGGAGGTGTCGAAGAGGGTCGCGCCCAGCTCCAGCGCCCGGTGGATGGTACGGATCGACTCGTCGTCGTCCACCTCGCCCCAGCCCAGGGGCTGGGTGCCCGCCCAGAGCGGGCCGCCGATCGCCCAGCAGCCCATGCCGATCGCGCTGACCTCGATGCCGCTGCGGCCCAACCGTCGTGTCGTCGTCATGGAATCAGTGTCCTGTCTCGAGTGCGCTCGAAGTCGACCCGTTTTCGGTCAGCCGGGGCAGGAGCGGCGCGAGCGCGTCGACGGCGCCGGCGCGTACCACGAAGCGGGTGACGCCCCAGCGGCGGCGGTGCCCGGCCACCGCCGCGACGATCTCGTCGGTGGTGCCGATCAGCACGAACGGGGTGGCCAGCACCTCCGCCGGGGTGAGGCCGGTCTCGGCGGCCGTCCCGGCGGCGACCGCCTCGGCGTCGTCGGTGATCGCGACGTGCTGGACCAGCGCCTCCAGGGCCGGCGGTGCGTCCCGACCGGCGGCGCCGGCCGCCACGTGGGCGAGCTGCGCCTCGAGCTGGTCGGCCCGCCACCGCACCTCGTGCGCGTGCCCGTCCGCCAGCGTGCGCCCGAAGCCGGTCAGGCCGACCACGTCGGCGTGCGCGCCGGCCCACCGCAGCAACGTGGAGTTGGCCGTGCCCAGGGTGAGCGGGATCCGGTCCTGGACCGGCCGCGGATCGTCGAGGCGGGCGGCGTACGCGGCCAGCTCCGGCGTGTCGACGGTGACCTCGTCGCCGGCCAGCAGCGCCCGGACCGCCCCGGCCACCGCCAGGCAGCGGCGGACCCGCCCGGCGACGTCGGGGCGCTCGCGCCCGACCGCCCGCCACTCACCCGGCGTGTGCCCGGCGCCCAGGCCGAGCCGCGCCCGGCCGCCGGAGACCACGTCCAGAGTGGCCACATCGGCCGCGAGCAGCATCGGCTCCCGGACCCCGGCGTTCGACACGTACGAGCCGAGGCCCAGCGTGCCGGTCACCGCCGCGGCGGCGGCCAGCGCCACGAACGGGGCCGGGCCGAAACCCGGATGGTCGGCGGCCAGCAGCGCGTCGAAGCCGGCGGCCTCGACGGTGCGGGCCAGCTCACCCCAGCTCGCCCCGCCCGTGGGCCGGGCCTGTACGGAGAAGATCGCCATCCCCCCAGTCTCCGGCCCTCCGCCGCCCCCCGCCGCCCCCTTCTGCCCAGGGCCGAAGGTGTAAGGAGGGGCCCCTGCTTAACGCATCCGGTAGAGAAGGGGCCCCTTCTTACACACCTCAGACCGCGTCGAGCCGCGCCAGGTCGGCGGCGGAGAGGCGGAGCGCGCCGGCCGCGACGTTCTGCGCCAGGTGCGCCGGGTCGCCGGTGCCCGGGATGGCGAGCACGTTCGGGCCCCGGGCCAGCGTCCAGGCCAGCCGGACCTGGGCGGCGGTGACGCCGTGCTCCCGTGCCACCGCGAGCACCTCCGGGTGCTCCTCGCCGATGGCCCCGGCCTCCCGCCCGCTGGTGGCGAGCGAGAAGAACGGCACGAACGCGGTGCCGTGCGCGGCGCAGTCCCGGATCAGCTCGTCGTGGATCCGGCGGTAGCCGAGGCCGTACGAGTTCTGCACGCAGACCACCGGGGCGATCGTGCGCGCCTCGGCGACCTGGTGCCGGCGTACCGCCGAGACGCCGAGGTGCCGGATCAGCCCCGCGTCGACCAGCTCGGTGAGCGCGCCGAAGTGCTCGGCCAGCGGCTCCGGCCCGTGCACCCGCAGGTTCACCACGTCCAGGTGGTCCCGGCCGAGCTGGCGCAGGTTCTCCTCGACCTGCCCGCGAAGCTGCTCCGGCCGGGCCGCCGGCAGCCACTCGCCGGACGGGTCCTTGCCCGGCCCGACCTTGGTAACGATGACCAGATCCTCCGGGTACGGCGACAGCGCCCGGTTGATCAGCTCGTTGGCCGAGCGCAACGGCGAGAAGTAGAACGCGGCCGTGTCGATGTGGTTGACGCCCAGCTCGACCGCGCGGCGCAGCACGGCGACGGCCCGGTCCCGGTCGCTCGGGCTGCCGTCGGCGTTCGCGGTCAACCGCATCGCGCCGAGGCCGATCCGGTTGACGGTCAGGTCGCCGAGCTGCCAGGTGCCGGCCGCGTCGGCATGGACGGTGTCGATGGTCATGCGGGTCCCCGTTCCTCGTGTCAAGGCCCCATGGTGGGGCCGAGCAGTGACACGCAGGCCGTCCGGGAACGGTTCAACCGCCGGGCCGCTCACCCTCGTCGGGCTGCTCGTGCCAGCGGGCCCGCCAGGCCGCCTCGTGCGCCTCGTGGCTGGTCCGCTCCTCGAAGACGAGCTTCCGCAGCGCCCGCCGGCCCTCGTCGAAGACGATCACCTCGGTCGCCACCATGCCCACCGTGATGACGGTCAGCAGCGCCATCGCGACCAGGCCCGGCACCCGCTGCGCGAGCGGGATGCTCGCGCCGAGCAGCAGCACCGTGACGACCCGGGTCCAGCTCAGCGTCCGCAACGTCCGCGCCTGGAACAGCATGTTGCCGCAGAGATAGCAGGCCACCCCGCCGAAGAGCAGCGGTACGCCCGGCCAGTGCGCGGGCCGGTCCGTCGGCACCTGCGGATCGGCGATGTCGTGCACGATCATCTCGGCGCCGAGCGCGAACAGGATGATGCCCGCGATCATCGGCAGGAACAGGTACGCGTACGCGTCCCGGGCCATCGCCACCCGGGGCCCGTCCCGGGCGGCGTGCAGGGCGATCCGGGCGGCCGGCCCGACCATGTCGTAGTGCGCCCACCAGAGCGCGGCGGTGAAGAAGATGCCGAGCACCGCCGCCGCCACGGCCGGCCAGGTGGGCGGCTGCCCGAGCAGGTTGCTGCCCACGCCGACCGAGATGACCGACTCGCCCAGCGCGATGATCAGGATGAGGTCGTACCGCTCGGCCCAGTGCTCGGCCGAGGCGACGCCCCAGCCCCAGGTGCCGGCCAGTATGCCGGTGCCGTACTGGAGCAGCGCGACCATGATCCACAGCCCGTCGCGGACCACCGACGCCGAGAAGAGGCCGTCGATCTTCGGCGGCACCAGCGCGGCGACCAGCAGCAACAGCGTGCTGCCGACCACCTCCGGGGCGAACCGCATCAACTGCCGGCGCTCGGCCGGGCTGTCCCGAACCACGTGCCGGTAGAGCAGCAGGTGCACCAGGCGCAGCACGGTGTAGCTGACCGCCGCGACGATCGGTCCGGCCGCGTTGCCGCGCGGGTCGCGGAACGCGTTCGGCAGCGACAACGCGAACGTGAACAGCGCCGCCATGCCGACCGTCATGAGCACCGGGACGAAACCCTCGCCGAGCCGGACCCGGGTGGCGACCACGCTGTGCACCACCCACGACCACCACAGCACGGCGAGCACCAGCAGCGCGTGCAGCAGCGCGCCGCCGGTCACCTGGAGCGCGGTGGCCCGGGTGATGATGAAGAACGAGAAGACGAAGACCAGGTCGAAGAAGATCTCGAACCGGTCCACCCGGGCCCCCGGGGCCACCGGTACCGCCGGCCCGAGGCGCCCCCGCCACCCGTACCCGCCCACCGGCCGAGTCTGTCAGCGTGCGG
The DNA here is from genome assembly GCF_049841835.1 of Micromonospora sp. DT227. NCBI lineage: Bacteria > Bacillati > Actinomycetota > Actinomycetes > Micromonosporales > Micromonosporaceae > Micromonospora > Micromonospora sp. DT227. The sequence goes on from NZ_JBNCLA010000005.1 coordinate 326,370, forward strand.
TCCGCGCCGGGGCGGAAACAACGAAGGGGTACGCGGCCGGAGCCGCGTACCCCTTGTGTGCCTGAGGCGTCAGAGACCCAGTTCGGCCTCGAAGTTGCCGCCCTCCAGCCGCTCCTTGACCGCGGTCAGGAAGCGGGCGGCGTCCGCGCCGTCGATGAGCCGGTGGTCGTACGACATGGCCAGGTAGACCATCGACCGGACCGCGATGACCTCGCCCAGCTCCGGGTCGTTGACCACGACCGGGCGCTTCACCACGGCGCCCGTGCCGAGCATCGCCGACTGCGGCGACGGCACGATCGGGGTGTCGAAGAGCGCGCCCCGGCTGCCGGTGTTGGTCAGCGTGAAGGTCGCCCCGGCCATCTCGTCCGGAGTGATCTTGTTGGACCGGGTGCGCTCGGCCAGGTCGGCGATCCGCTTGGCGATGCCGCCCATGTTGAGGTCACCGGCGTTGTGGATGACCGGCACGAGCAGCCCGCGCTCGGTGTCCACGGCGATGCCGAGGTGCTCGGCGGCCGGGTAGGTGATGGTGCCGCCGTCCAGGTCCATGCTGGCCTGGATGATCGGGTAGGTCTGGAGCGCCTCGATGGCGGCGAGCGCGAAGAACGGCAGGAAGGACAGCTTCACGCCGTGCCGGGCCTGGAACGACTCCTTGGCCCGGGCCCGCAGCTTGGCGACCTTGGTGACGTCGACCTCGACGACCGTGGTCAGCTGCGCCGTCTCGTGCAGCGACTGCTGCATCCGCTTGGCGATGGTCGCCCGGATCCGCGGCAGCTTCTCCGTGGTGCCCCGCTTGGCGCTCGGCTGCGGCTTGGCGGCCGGCTGGGCCGGTGCCTTCGCGGCCGGCTGCTGCTCGGCGGCGGCCGGCGCGGCCTTGGCGGCCTTCGCCTTCTCGGCCGCCTCCAGCACGTCCTGCTTGCGGATCCGGCCCCCCACGCCGGTGCCGTTGACCGAGCCCAGGTCGACGCCGTGCTCGGCGGCGAGCTTGCGGACCAGCGGCGTCACGTAGCCGGCGGCCTCCTCGCCGCCGCCCTGGGCCGGGGCGGTCGGGCGCTGCGGCGTGGCGGTCGGCGCGGCCGGCTGGGCGGCCTGCTCCGCCTTGGCCGGCTCGGCGGCCTGCTCCGCCTCGGCGGACGGCTCGTTGTAGGACACGCCCGGGGTGGGCTCCTCGACCTTCGGCTCGGGCTTCGGCTCGGGCTTCGCCTCCGCCTTGGGCTCGGGCTTCGCCTCCGCCTTGGGCTCGGGCTTCGCCTCCGCCTTGGGCTCGGGCTTGGGCTCGGCCTTCGGCTCGGCCGGCGCGGCGCCGGCCGCCCCGACGATCGCGAGCACGCCGCCGACCTCGGCGGTCTCGTCCTCGGCGACCTTGATCTCCAGCACGGTGCCGGCGACCGGCGACGGGATCTCGGTGTCCACCTTGTCGGTGGAGACCTCCAGCAACGGCTCGTCCACCTCGACGGTCTCGCCGACCTGCTTGAGCCAGCGCGTCACCGTACCCTCGGTGACGCTCTCGCCCAGGGCCGGCATGGTCACCGGGGTGCCCTCGCCGGACGACGCGGCGGGCTGGGCCGGCTCCTCGACGGCCGGCTGCTCGGCCTCGGCCCCGGGCTCCGCGGCGGCCTGCGCGGCCTGCTCCGGCTCGGGGCCGGTGCCCTCGGCGGCGGCGGTCGGCTCGGTGGCCGGCTCGACCTCCTCCTTCGGGGCGCTGCCCGCGTCCTCGCCCTCGCCGGCGATGACCGCCAGCTCGCTGCCGACCTCGGCGGTCTCGTCCTCGCCGACGACGATCCGGCTCAGCACGCCCGCCGCGGGGGACGGGATCTCGGTGTCGACCTTGTCGGTCGACACCTCGAGCAGGGGCTCGTCGACCTCGACGGTGTCACCCTCCTGCTTGAGCCAGCGCGTGACGGTGCCCTCGGTGACGCTCTCGCCGAGCCGGGGCATGGTGACCGATACCGGCATGTTCTCCAGACTCCTTCATTCCCCTGGTGGGATCATCGCCCGTCGCCGGACGCCGCGGTTGTCGTGTCAGGCGTGCGCGTGCAGCGGCTTGCCGGCCAGGGCCAGGTGCGCCTCGCCCAGGGCCTCGTTCTGGGTCGGGTGGGCGTGCACCAGCTGCGCCACCTCGGCCGGGTAGGCCTCCCAGTTGTAGATGAGCTGGGCCTCGCCGATCAGCTCGCCGACCCGGGCGCCGACCATGTGCACGCCGACCACCGGGCCGTCGTCCACCCGGACCAGCTTCACGTGGCCGGCAGTCTTGAGGATCTGGCTCTTGCCGTTGCCGCCCAGGTTGTAGTTGTAGGTCTTGACCTTGTCGGCGCCGTACTGCTCCTTGGCCTTCGCCTCGGTCAGGCCGACCGACGCCAGCTCCGGGTCGCAGTAGGTGACGCGCGGGATGCCGGCCTCGTCGATCACGGCGGGGGTCTTCCCGGCGATCTCCTCGGCGACGAAGATGCCCTGCTGGAAACCGCGGTGCGCGAGCTGGAGGCCGGGCACGATGTCGCCGACCGCGTAGACGTTCGGCACGCTGGTGCGCAGCCGCTCGTCGGTCAGGACGTAGCCGCGGTCCATCTTGACGCCCTGCTCCTCGTAGCCGAGGTTGGCGGTGGTCGGGCCACGACCGACGGCGACCAGCAGCAGCTCGGCCTCGACCGTGTCGCCGCCCTGAATGGTCAGCTTGACGCCGTTGTCGGTCTTCTCGACCTTCTCGAACGGCTTGCCGACCTTGAAGTTGATCTTCCGCTTGCGGAACGCGCGCTCCAGCGCCTTCGACGACTCCTCGTCCTCGGCGGCGACCAGCCGGGGCAGCGCCTCGACGATTGTCACGTCCACGCCGAAGGACTTCCAGACGCTGGCGAACTCGACGCCGATCACGCCGCCGCCGAGCACGATCGCCGACGACGGGACGCGGTCCAGGGTGAGCGCGTGGTCGCTGGTGATGATCCGCTCGCCGTCGACCTCCAGGCCGGGCAGGCTCTTCGCGTACGAGCCGGAGGCCAGGATCACGTTGCGGCCGGTGTAGCGCTTGCCGTCCACCTCGACCACGTTCTTGCCGACCAGCTTGCCGGCGCCGGCCACGAAGGTGATCTTCTTGGCGCTGCCCACCAGGCCCTGGAGGCCCTTGTAGAGGCGGGAGATCACGCCGTCCTTGTACGAGTTGACCGCCGCCATGTCGATGCCGACCAGCTCGGCCTTCACGCCGAACTGCTCGGACTCGCGGGTCTGGTCGGCGATCTCGGCGGCGTGCAGCAGCGCCTTGGTGGGGATGCAGCCGTTGTGCAGGCAGGTGCCGCCGAGCTTCCCCTTCTCGATGAGCGCGACGGAGAGATCCAGCTGGGCGGCACGCAGCGCCGCCGCGTAGCCGCCGCTACCACCTCCGAGGATGACGATGTCGAAGGTCGTGTCGTTCGGCTCGCTCACATCCAACTCCCAGGTCGCGTCGCTGCATCGGGGGTTACGGCGGAGTAACAGGCACACCCCACCTCGGTCATCTTGTCACCACCTCGCACCGAGCGCGTACCGAGGTGCCCAACGACACGTCGGCGGCACGTACCCTTGGCATCGTCTTCGATGACGTCCGGGGGAGGAGTGGGTCCGGTGGCGCTGTTCCGACGACGCAAGCGGGTGGCCGCGGTGAGCCGTGACCGTGCCGCCGAGCGCGCCGATCTGGACCATCTCGAGAACTTCGTCCGCACCCGACGGGGCGTCGAGGCGTTCCTGGAGCCACGGACGACGGTCACCGAGACCACCGTCATGCTGATCGCCGACGACGGCGAGTGGACCCGGCGGCGGGTCGGCAGCCCGGAGGACGCCCGGCGTTGGGCGCACCGGACCGCCATCCCGATCTACGACGTGAGGCTGATGGGCTACCCCCAGCGCATGCGCGACTACAACGAGCGCCGCAAGCGCCGTCCCGAGCTGTTCTGAGCGCCTCGGGCCGCAGGTGTTAAAAGGGGCCCCCTGCTATGCGGAATGCGTTAACAGGGGGCCCCTCCTTGCACCTCAGCCGTTGGCGGCCACGTCGTCGACCAGGTGGAGCAGGGTGCGGACCGGCACGCCGGTGCCGCCCTTGGTCCAGTAGCCGGTGGCCTCGCCCGAGTGGTAGCTGGGACCGGCGATGTCGATGTGCGCCCAGGCCACGTCGTCGGTGACGAACTCCCGCAGGAACACGCCGCCCTGGAGCATGTGACCGGCGCGGTCCATCCCGGCGTTGACCTGGGAGATGTCCGCGACGTCGGACTCCATGCCCTTGCGCACGTCGTCCGGCAGCGGCATCGGCCAGGCCGGCTCGCCGGTCGCGTCACCGGCCACCCGGACCCGCTCGCACAGCTCCGGGCTGCCCATCACGCCGGCGATCCGCTTGCCCAGCGCGATCACCTGGCCACCGGTCAGCGTCGAGGTCTCGAACAGGTAGTCGGCGCCGTCGGAGCAGGCCCGGGCCATCGCGTCGGCCAGGATCATCCGGCCCTCGGCGTCGGTGTTGAGCACCTCCACCTTCTTGCCGTTGAACATGCTGATCACGTCGCCCGGCCGGTAGCTGGCGCCCGACGGCATGTTCTCCGCCATCGGCAGGTAGGCGGTGACCGTCACGTTCGGCTTGAGCGCCGCCACCGCCAGCATGGCCGCGCCGACCGCCGCCGCGCCGGCCATGTCCGACTTCATCTCCCACATGCCCTGCGCCGGCTTGATCGAGATGCCGCCGGTGTCGAACGTGATGCCCTTGCCGACCAGCGCGACCCGCTTGCCGTTGCCGCCGCCGGGCGGCGTCCAGGTGAGCTTCACCAGCCGCGGCGGTGCCTCGGAGCCCTGGCCGACGGCGAGGATGCCGCCGTACCCGCCGGCCGCCAGCGCCGCCTCGTCGAGCACCTCGACCTCCAGCCCGGCCTCCCGGGCGGCGGTCGCCACGGCGTCGGCGAACGCCGGCGGGCGCAGCTCGTTCGGGGCGGTGTTGACCCAGTCCCGGCTGGTCCGTACCGCGCCGGCCACCGTCTGCGCGCGCTCGACCTCGGCCAGGGCGGCCGCGTCGGCCGCGTCCGGCACCGCGACCAGCAGCTCGGACACCGGCTCGCGCCGGGCCGGCTGCGGCTTCGTCTTGTAGCCGGCGAACCGGTAGCCGCCGAGCAGCGCGCCCTCGGCGACCGCGCGCAGCGCGGCCGGCGCGTCGGCGTCGTCCGGCAGCGGCAGGGCGAGGGCGACGCGGGCAGCGCCGGCCAGCGCCCGGACCGCCGCGCCGGCGGCCCGGCGCAGGGACTCGGGGGCGGGCGCGGCGCCGGCGGGCTCCGGGCCCAGCCCGACGGCGGCGACCACCGGGGCGGTCACCGTGCCGAGCGTGGCCAGCTTGATCACCTCGCCGGGGCCACCGGTCGCGCCGAGCAGGGCCAGCGTCTCGGTCAGCTTTCCGTCGAACGCGGCGGCGATGCTCTCCGCGCCGCTGGCCAGCAACAGGGCACCGGCGGGTGCGCCGTCGCCCGGTCCGTTCGGCTGGCTGTGCACGCCGATCACGATCGCGTCGACGGGAAGTTCGGCGGGGTCGGTGTCGACCAGGCTGAGGGTGGTGCGGGGCGATGTCACGAAAGCTACTCCGGGCGGGCCGGGCCGGCCGCGTCGTCGCGTACCGGCGATGAAGGTCTCTCCGGCGGCAACCTACCCGCCGGAGGCGTGGCTGTCCCGCCGATGCGTACCGACGGGATCCCGCCGATGCTAACCACCGGGGTCCCGGCCGGTAAGTTGCCACCATGACCGAGGTGACCTCCGACGCTGCCGAGACCCGGCTGCGCCGTTCCCCGCTGTACGAGCGACACACCGCGCTCGGCGCGAAGTTCGCCCCCTTCGGCGGCTGGCAGATGCCGATCGAGTACGCCGGCGGCGGCGTGCTCAGGGAACACACCGCCGTGCGGACCGCTGTGGGCGTCTTCGACGTCTCGCACCTGGGCAAGGTCCGGGTCACCGGGCCCGGCGCGGCCGACTTCGTCAACGCCTGCCTCAGCAACGACCTCGGCCGGATCATGCCCGGCCAGGCGCAGTACACGCTCTGCTGCGACGACGCCACCGGCGGCGTGGTGGACGACATCATCGCCTACCTGCACGCCGACGACCACGTCTTCCTGGTGCCCAACGCGGCGAACACCGCCGAGGTGGCCCGCCGGCTGCGCGCCGCCGCGCCGGCCGACGTGACCGTCACCGACGAGCACGAGGCGTACGCGGTGCTCGCGGTCCAGGGACCGGGCTCGGCGGCGCTGCTCGACGCGCTCGGGCTGCCCACCGCCCACGACTACATGAGCTTCTCCACCGCCACGTCGGCCGGCGTCGAGCTGACCGTCTGCCGCACCGGCTACACCGGTGAGCTGGGCTACGAGCTGGTCGTGCCCGCCGAGCACGCGGTCGCCGTCTGGGACGCGCTGTTCGCCGCGGGCGACGACGTGCGGGCGTGCGGGCTGGCCGCCCGGGACACGCTGCGCACCGAGATGGGGTACCCGCTGCACGGGCAGGACCTGTCCCTGGAGATCACCCCGGTGCAGGGCCGCTCCGGCTGGGCGGTGGGCTGGGACAAGCCGGCCTTCTGGGGCCGGGACGTGCTGCGCGCCGAGAAGGCCGCCGGACCGGCCCGTACGCTGCGCGGGCTCGCCGCGGTCGACCGGGCCATCCCGCGCCCCGGCATGGCCGTCCACGCCGGGGACCGCCGGGTCGGCACCGTCACCAGCGGCACGTTCAGCCCGACGCTCAAGCACGGCATCGCGCTCGCGCTCGTCGACACCGACCCGAAGCTGCCCGACGGCGAGGAGCTGACGGTGGACATCCGTGGCCGGCGGGCCCGGATGCGCCTGACCAGGCCGCCGTTCGTCCAGCCCTCGGTGCGCTGACCGGCCCGGGTCAGCCCTCGCCGCGCTCGCCGGCGTCGAGGACGGCCTGGGTCCAGCCGCCCTCCAGCACACCGGTGCCGTCCAGCACGGCCCAGTCGACCACGTCGGACGCCTCGACCACGACCGGCGAGCCGATCCGCACGCTCGGGTCGGTGGTGGCGTCGGTGGCGCTCGCGCCGACGATCCGTTCCGGGGCGTCCCACGAGGTCACCCCGGCCCAGACGTACTCCGGGCCGTCGTCGCCGGGCAGGCCGTACTTGACCACGAGCTGGCTCTCCGCCGGCAGCCCGCCGGCCAGGAACCGGGCCCGGATGTCGCCGAGCGCGGCCCGGGCGGTCGCCACCGCCCGGCTCATCGCGTCGTCCGTGCGGGTGTAGCGGACGTCGGGCTGGATGCCGTTGAACAGCGTCGCGCAGGCGGCGGCGAAGTAGCGGCCCGGCGGCCCGGGATGCCCCGGCGGCGGGTTCAGGCTGAGGAACGAGTCGGCGTCCGGGTCGGTGGCCGGGTCCAGTTCCAGCCGGAGCAACACCGGCGCGGTCGCGCCGTGCTGCTCCGGATTGCCGTACGCGACCGCGATGTCGTGCCCGGTCACCGTGGCCAGCACCGGGAGCTGCACGAACGCCGGCACCTCCTCGCCGGCCAGCCCGTCGGTCCAGTCCCGCAGCAGCCGCCGGGCCGCGCCGGTCATCACCGCGCCCCAGGCCCGGGTGAGGTGGTCCGGCACGCCCTGGGCCTGCAACTCCAGCAGCCCGAACCGGCGCAGCCCCTTGGTGGTGAACCAGAGCCCGTCGGCGTCGGACGAGTAGGGCACGAGCACCCAGTCGACCAGCCGGATCCGGCCCTGCTCGTCCGGCAGCGAGCGCAGCGCCGCCGCCGGGTCGAGGAACTGGAGACCGAACACGTCGACCACGTCCCCGCCGACCGTCTCGGCGATGGCCGCGGCCACCGCCCGGGCCGCCCACTCGTGCGCCGGCGGCCAGCCGGGCCGGTACTCCGCCTGCACCACCACCAGGTGGGTGGCGGCGGCCAGCCGGGCGAGCTGCTCGTCGGTGGCGCCGAACGCGGCCAGCAGGTCCGGCGGAAGCTCCGGGAACTCGCTTATCGATCGCGTGTCCACGCTCATCAGCGGGCTGTCCAGCATCTGCTTGGCCAGCCCGTGCACCGGCCCGGCCAGCCGGCCGGTCAGCCCCTCGACCGCGGTCTTCGGGCTCACCCGGGGCAGCCCGTCGATCGGCACCAGGTAGGTCGCGTCGAGCGACTCCGGCACCGGTACGGGCAGGAAGTCGTCCGTGATGAGCATGCCGTCTCCCTCGACCACGCCGGTGCACTCACCCGAACGCTACCCGGCCGACCGGGCGGCGATCAGCCGGTCAGCACCAGTCCCAGGTAGGACAGCGTGGTGACGACCTCCACCAGGGCCCCGAGGACGTCGCCGGTGATGCCGCCGAAGCGGCGTACCAGGTGCCGGAGCAGCCCGGCCGCGACGGCGAGCGCGCCGAGCACGGCGAGCGGCCCCTGCCACGGGCGGCCCGGCGCCGCCGGCACGGCCAGCAGCGCGACGGCGAGCGCGCCGAGCGTCACGACGCCCCACCCCACCGTGCCGGCGACCAGCGCGCCCAGCCCGTCCGGCCGGGCCGCCGGCACACCACGGCGGCAGGCCAGGCCGACCGCCAGCCGTCCGGCCGCGGTGGCCGCGACCACCGCGGCGAGCGCCGCGACCGCGTCCCGCCCGACCAGCTCCGCCAGCACCGCGGTCTGGAGCAGGAGGGCGACCACCAACGCGACCACCCCGAACGGGCCGACGTCCGGCTGCTTCATGATCGCCAGCGCGGCCGGCCCGCGCCGGTACGACCCGAGCGCGTCCACGGTGTCGGCCAGCCCGTCCAGGTGCAGACCCCGGGTGAGCAGCGCGCCCAGCCCGACCGTCACCCCGGCGGCGACCAGTGGCGGGGCGAGCGCCCCGGCCAGCAGCAACGCTCCGCCGAGCACCGCGCCGAGCAGCGCGCCGACCGCCGGGGCCAGCGCCATCGCGGTGCCGGCGGTGGCCCGGTCGACCCGGCCGGCGCGCACCGGCGCGGTGGTGAACGTGGTCAGCGCCAGCCGGACGCCGTCGGCGAGCCGGCGCTCAGTCGGCACGTCGGCCGGGCGAGACCGGCTGGTCGTACCCGACAGTCGTCGGACCCGGTCCGGCCGGCTCCGGCTCGGCGAAGTCCGGCTCGTCCGCCGGTCCGGCCGGCGCCTCGGAGTCGGCGCCGCCCAGCGACGGGTGCACCGGCAGCGAGGCGGCGAGCGTCAGCGCCGAGCGCAGCAGCGGCAGCGCGGCCAGCGCGGTCGCCCCCTCGCCCAGGTCGAGGCGCAGATCCAGCAGCGGAGTCAGGCCGAGCACGTCGGCGGCGAGCCGCACCCCGGGCCGGCCGCCGTGGTCGGGCAGCAGGCACCAGTGCCGGGCCTGCCCGGCCAGGTCGCGGCTGACCATGCCGGCGGCGGTGCCGACCGGCCCGTCGAGCAGCACCGGGACGCGCCGGGCGGTGGCCCCGAGCAGCACGCCGGTGGCCGTCGCGATGTCGCCGCCGCCCAGCTCCGCCAGGATGTCCTTGGCCTCCCGGGGGGAGCGTCGGGTGCGGTGCAGCGCGTCCCGGACCGCCGCGCAGCGGACCATCCAGGCGTTGTCGTCGATCTCGCCCTGGTCGTTCACCACCCGACCGAGCACCGCCGGTGGTTCCGCGCCGGCGGTGGCCGCCAGCACCGCCGCGGCGGCCGCCTCGGCGCCGGCCCCGCACGCCGCCAGCACCAGCAGTTGTACGCCCGCGTCGGCGGCCTGCTCGGCCAACCGCCACCCGTAGCGCAGCGCGGCCTCGACCTGCTCGCCGGTGAGCGCCGGGCCGTCCTCGAACGGCGCCGAGGCGGGCGCCTCGACGACCTGGAGGCTGGCGCCGTTCTCGGCGGCCAGCCGGGCCAGCGCGCCCCGGCCGGCGCGCGCCTGTCGGGCGCGCCGCGCCGACTCGCCGGCCACCGCGCCGGCCGACGCGCCGCCTTCGTGGTCGCCGTGCAGCAGCAGCACCCGGACGCTGGCCCAGGGACGGGGGTTCGCGCTGCCCTGGGTGGCGGCGGCGAAGCCGACCACCTGTTCCAGCACGCCCAGACCGGCGCCGGGAACGTCGAGCGTGGCGAGCCGGTCGACCGCCTGCGGGCCGGTGTAGTCGTCCGGCATCGGCAGTTCCATGCCCGGCTGGATGACCAGGCCGGTGGCGATCATCGGCAGCGCCATGGTGGGTGCCGCCCAGTCGCCGGCCCCGGCCGGGCCGGCCGACGCGCCGGCCGGTGCCGGCGTCGCGGCCGGGGTGAGCACCTCGGGCAGGGCCACGTCGTCGACGCCCCGACCGCCGGCCGCGTGCCGTGGCTCGGGCGGCGCGCCGACCGTGGTGTCCGGGTGGGATCCGCCCACGGCGGCGTCGGTTGCCGCCCCGGCCGGGTGGGCGTGGGCCGCCGGCGGGTGCGCCGGCACGGTCGGGAGCGACGCGGCGGGCGGCTTGAGCCAGGCGGTCTGCCCGGCCACCACGAGCGCGACCGCGTCGCAGGCGTCGGCCACCGCCCGGTTGGTGGCGCCCAGCGCGTCGGTGAACGCCCGGCCCAACGGCGTGGTGGGCACCAGGGACAGGCCCACCTCCGGGCTGACCAGCACCAGCCGGGCCTCGCTCGCCCGCACCGCGGCGGCCAGCTCGGCGACGGTGGCGGTGTCGTCGGCCGGCTGGTGGGCCGGGTCGAGCAGCACGGTGACCCAGCCGCCCAGGTCGTCCACGAGCAGCGTGTCGTTCGGGCCGGCGGCGGTGATCACCTCGGCCAGCCGGCCCGGATCCGTCGCGGTCTCCTCGGTGGTCCAGCTTCCCGGCCGCCGGGCGCGGTGCGCCGCGAGGCGGGCCGCCCACTCGGTGTCATCCGGATCCCCGGCGGGGGCGGTGGCCACGTAGCGAACCATGGGCGCGTCGGCGACCAGGGACTCGGCGAACTCGGACTTGCCGGAGCGGATACCGCCGAGCACCAGGAGGGTGTGCCACCCGTCAACGGACATGCCCGTACCTTAGTTCTCCCGCCCCCGTCCCGCCCCACCCCCTCCCAGCGCCGATCTTGCGGTTGCTGCCCGCCGTACGCGGCAAATGCCCCGGTCTGTCGGGGCAGTGATCGCAAGATCGCGGGAGCGGTGAGGGCTGTGGCGCGACGGGCCGACTAGGCTTGCGGGGGTTTCCGGTCCTGCGGGGCGACGGGCGGCGAGGGGAGACGCGGCATGGCGTGGAGCTGGCGGTACGAGGGCGCGAACGGCGACCCGGTCGACGGGCCGGGCGAGTCGTTCCCGAGCCAGGCGGACGCCGAGTCCTGGATCGGCCAGACCTGGCGGGAGCTCGCGACATCCGGCGTCACCTCCGTCGTGCTGGTCGAGGACGACCGGGTGGACTACCGGATGAGCCTGCAACCCCCGGCCGAATGACGGGCTACGACCGCCCGGGCGACCCGCTGATCCTCGGCGTGCCCCGGGCGGCGTTCCGGCCCAGCCCCATCTTCCTGGCCCTGGTCGCGCTCTTCGCGGCCGGCGGGGTGATGACCTGGAACCGGTACGGCAACGTCCGGTTCGACGTGTTCCTCTTCGTGGTCGCCGGCTGGCTGGTCTCGCTCTGCCTGCACGAGTACGCGCACGCCGTGGTCGCGTACCGGGCCGGCGACCGGGACATCGCCCATCGGGGCTACCTGACGCTCAACCCGCTGAAGTACACCAGCCCGCTGCTGTCGATCGTGTTGCCGGTGGTCGTGGTGCTGCTCGGCGGCATCGGCCTGCCCGGCGGCGCGGTCTGGGTGGAGCGGCACGCCATTCCCGGGCGGCTGCGGCACACCCTGGTCAGCCTCGCCGGGCCGGCCACCAACGTGGTGTTCACGCTGGTGCTGGTGGCGGCCGTGACGTGGGGGCCGGCGCTGGGCGGGCCGTTGGAGTTCTGGGCCGGCGTCGGGCTGCTCGCGTTCCTCCAGCTCATGGCCAGCGTGCTCAACCTGCTGCCGGTGCCGGGCCTGGACGGCGGCAACATGATCCAGCCCTGGCTCAGCCCCGCCTACCGGCGGATGTACGACCTGTTCGCCCCGTACGGATTCATCCTGCTCTTCGCGTTGCTGTGGAGCCCGCGCATCGGCGGCGCGTTCTTCGGCGGGGTCTTCGCGGTCGGCGACGCGCTCGGCCTCCCACCGGACCTCTACCGGCTGGGCCTCCACCTGATCCGGTTCTGGCAGGGCTGACGGGCCCGCCGCACGGGCGACCGGCCCGGCGGGATGTGCGCCGGTCGTCCCCGGGCCGACGGCGACGCCGGCCCGGGGACGACTGACGTCACGGACGCCGCGCCGGGCTGTCCGTCTTCGCCGGGTCCCGCTCGACGACCGGCTCGACGACGTCGTCGATCGCCTTGAGCAGGCCGGCGTCGAGCTTCACGCCCGCCGCCTTCACGTTGTCGTGCACCTGCTCGGGCCGGGACGCGCCGATGATGGCCGAGGACACGTTCGGGTTCTGGAGCACCCAGGCGACCGCGAGCTGCGCCATGGTCAGCCCGGCCTGCTCGGCGAGCGGCTTGAGCTGCTGCACCCGGGTGAGCACCTCGTCGGACATCCACCGGGCGATGAAGTTCGCGCCGGACTTCTCGTCGGTGGCGCGGGAACCGGCCGGCGGCGGCTGGCCGGGCAGGTACTTGCCGGAGAGCACGCCCTGCGCCATCGGCGACCAGACGATCTGGCCGATGCCCAGCTCCTCGCTGGCCGGGATCACCTCGGCCTCGATGACCCGCCACAGCATCGAATACTGCGGTTGGCTGGAGACCAGCGGGATGCGCAGCTCACGGGCGAGCGCGTGCGCCTCGCGCAGCTGCGCCGCCGTCCACTCCGAGACGCCGATGTAGTGCGCCTTGCCGGCGTGCACGACGTCGGCGAACGCCTCCATCGTCTCTTCCAGCGGGGTGCTGACGTCGAAGCGGTGGGCCTGGTAGAGGTCGACGTGGTCGGTCTGCAGGCGGCGCAGCGAGCCGTCGATCGACTCCATGATGTGCTTGCGGGACAGGCCACGGTCGTTGCGGCCCGGCCCGGTCGGCCAGTACACCTTGGTGAAGATCTCCAGCCCCTCGCGGCGCTCGCCGGCCAGCGCGCGGCCGAGCACCGACTCGGCGCGGGTGCCGGCGTAGACGTCGGCGGTGTCGAACGTGGTGATGCCGCTGTCGAGGGCGGCCCGCACGCAGGCGACCGCCGCGTCCTCCTCGACCTGCGAGCCGTGGGTGATCCAGTTGCCGTACGAGATCTCGCTGACCATCAGGCCGGAACGGCCCAGGTGTCGGAATTCCATGCTCCGACCCTAGCCCCGACTCCCCTGACCCGCCGGTTCAGAGCACCGGGTTCGCGTCGGCGAGCAGCCGGTCGATCTCGGCGGACACCGCGGCCCGGCCCGGGTGCACCGGGTCGATCAGCGGGTCGCCGTGCCGGTCCAGCGCGCCCCAGCGACCCGCCTCGGTGGCGACCAGGAACGCCACCGGGTGGATCACCAGCGTCGGGTACGCGGGCGCCACCCGGACCCGGCCGTTCCGGTCCACCACGCCCCGCCGGCCGGCCAGCTCGACCACCGCCAGCCCCTCCTCGGTGAAGCCGTCCAGGTCCCGGCCGTCGGCCAGCGCCGTGCCGAGGCCGTGGTAGCGGGTCGGCACCACCACCTCGCCGGCGTGGTCCACCGCCCCCCAGCCGCCGTTCTGCCGCACCGCGGCCAGACCGTTGCGGAACGACCGGACCTCCTCGTAACCGGGCGGAATCTTCACGATGTTCGTCCGGTCGACGGCCATCCACCGGCCCTTGCCGTCCATGCTCACCCACGACAGACCCTCGGCGAACGCGCGCACCGAGCGGTAGCCGTTGTTCGCCTCGATCAGCGCCGCCCCCGACGTGTCGATCAACGCCCAGCGGGACGCCTCCGGCCGCCGGACCCAGGCCAGTCCCTCGTGGAACGGCTGCACCTCGGCGTACCGGTGCCGGATCACCAGCTCACCGTCGGCGTCCGCGTACCCCCAGAGCTCCTGCTCCTCGTCGAACGTCGCCACCGGGTACCGCGGCGTGCCGAGCACCTCCGCCCGCCCACGCGGCGCCGGCCCGAACCCGTCGCGCGCCGCCCGCGCCGCGACCGCGTCCAGCGCGACCACTGTCCGCGCGTTCAGCGCCGCGTCCTCGCCCCGGCGCAGGTCCAGCGCCCGCTCGAAGTGCAGGCACGCCTCGGTCAGCCGACCCTGGTCGTAACAGCAGCGACCGGCGTGCTCGTGCAGCAGCGCACGCAACCGGTCCGGCAGCTCCGCCGAGTTCGCCTCGGCGAAGAGCCGGTCGGCCTCCGCGTACTCGCCCCGCCACCGCAGCACCTCCGCCAGCCGGGCGCGGGCCAGCGCGGTCCGCCGCAACTCACCGGTGGCCTCCGCGTACGTGAGGGCCAGCCGCGCGTCGGCGACCGCGTCGTCGGCGTCACCGAGGACCCGGGACGCCACCGCACGCAGGCTGAGCAGCCGGGCCCGGCTGCGGTTGTCCAGCGCGGTGTCGAGCTTGCCGGTGAGCCCGTCCCGGATCCGCCGCAGCTCCGCCGGATCGGGCGCCTCCTCGCGCAGCGTCTCCGGGTGCAGCCGCCAGCCGACCGCGGCCAGGGCCCGCTCCGGGTCCACCGGTCGCGCCGGCGCCGGTTCGTCGCCCGCCGGCCCCTCTTCCGGGGTACGCGCGTCAGCCGGCCCGTCGGCCTCGTCCACACGTGCCGGTTCGGCGTCGGCACGTGTCGACGCCGAACCGGTCGGCTCAGGTGAGCCCCGCCCTCCGCCGGCCGGGTCGGCGCTGCCGGTGTCGGGGCCGATGTCGCCGGTCCGGGGCGTGCCGGTCGGGCTCGTGGCGGTCGGGGTCGAGCTGTCCGCCAGGGTCGTGCCGGTGGCACGTGAGCCGGTGGTAGCGCCGTCCATCCGGGTCGGGCCGGCAGGCTCCGGGTCGGTCGCGGCGACGCTCCGGGCGGCGTCGGGCGGACTCGCGGACGGCCCAGCCGTATTTTCTTCGGCTGAGGCGGCGCTGGTGGAATTCACGGCGGCCGGCCGCAGCGAGACCGAATCTTCTTCGGCAGCGACTGGACGACGCGGCTCTTCGTCAGCGCGGGTCGCCCCGACGGGTCGCTCCTCGCCGGCCATCGTGACCCGTCGGTCCGGTACCGGTCGGAAGATGTCTCCCGGCTCACTGCCGCGCGCGCCGTCCTCGACCGCCTTGTCGTCGCTCGGGGCGTCGCCGGTCAGGTTGTCATCGGTCGGGACGTCGTCGGTCAAGCTGTGGTCGGTCGCGTTGTCGGCGGCCCGTTCGTCGAGGGTCGGGCCGTCGCCGGCCCGCTCGTCACCGGTCGGGGCGTCCATGATCGGCGCGGAGCCGGGTGCGGCGGCGTCAGCGGGCAGGTCGCCCGGCACCACGTGCCCGCGCCCGTCGCCGTCCGCACCGGTGCTCCCGGACTTCGACGGCGTGGCCGGGTCAGCTGTCGCTCCCGCCGGGCGCGTCATCCCCGCGACCGCCGTGACCTGCGACATGGCATCCGGGTACGCCACGGCGTCGGTTCCGGTACCCGGCTGGACGTGGGCGACCGCGTATGCCGTGGCGTCGGTCTCGGCGCGCGGTTCGTCGGCGACGATCGCGTGTGACGGGGCGCCGGTGCCGGCGTGCGGTGGGTCGTCGGTCACCGCGTCTGACCCGAGGTCGGTGCCCGGGCTCGCGTGCGGCGCGTCGTCGACCACCGTGACCGGCGCGTCGTCGGTGCCCGTGTGCGGCATGTCACCGGCCAGCGCGACCGGCTCATCGTCGGCCGCTGCGTTCGGCGTCTCATCGGTGCCCGTGCCCGTGCCCGTGCCCGTGCCCGTGCCCGTGCCCGTGCCCGTGAGCGGCTCATCGTCGGCCACCGTGACCGGCGCGGCGTCGGCCCCGGTGCGGGCGGCCGCAGCATCGCTGGTCGTGCGGGCGTCCCGGTCGTCGGTGAACGCGTCGCTGCGGGCGGTGGTGCGGGCGTCCTGGTCGTCGGTCAACGCGTCGACCTGGCCGGGCCTGACGGTGTGGTCCGCGGTCGACGCTTCGGCCGGTGCCGGCCGGTCGTGACCGGCGGATGGTACGGAGCCGGTGGCCGGGACAGCCGGCGTGGAGGTTCGAGGGGCGGCGGAGGGGGTGGGCGGTGTCGGCGTCGGGGATTCGGCAGGCATCGACGCCGGGTGCGCGTCGGGAAGCGTCACCTCGGTTGCCGTGGCGGCAACCGGTTCGGCCGGCGGGTCGACATGGTCGACGGAGGTGGAGGCGGGCCCGGTGTCCTCGGCTCGTTCGGTGGTCCGGGACGCGGTGCCGATCCCGGATACGACCGCCGAGTCGTTCACGCTCCCAGGTCGATAGCGGTCGCCTGTCACACCCGTCGGTTCGGCGGGCGCGATCGAAGCGAGCCGCCGCTCCGGTCCGGCCTGCGCGGCAGCCGGGTCCTCGTCCGCCGGCACGACACCCGGGTCCTGATCCGCCGGTGCGGCAGTCCGGGCCGGGCCGGTCGGTACGGCAGTCTGAAGCCGGTCCGTCGGCGTGTGGCCGGTCGGGGAAGTGGCGGTGACCGGCTCTGCGGGCAAGGTCGGCCCGGCGGAAACGGACGGCGCAGCCTGTGCCTCGGCACGGGCCGTGTCGTCGGGCTGGCCGTCACGCCCGCCGGTCGTCGCCGGCTTGTTCGGCCGGAACCATGCCTCCGCACCGGAGTCCCTCGGCTGTGGTGCCGGATTCGCCTCGGGTACCGGCGGGCGGTACCGGGCAGGCTCCCGCCGGTCCTGATCCGGGTCAGCAGCCGTGCCGCCGGCTGTCGCGCCGGCTGTCGGGCGTTCATTCCCGGCCGAAGTGGCGGGCCCGGTGTGTGGCGTTCGAACCTCCGCCGGACCGGAGGGGCCGGATCGGGCCGGGCCACTTCCGGATGTCTGCCCGGACGCGGGGCCGGAATAGGCAGGCGGAGCCGGGCGAGCGGGAGCGGTCGGAGCCGGACGAGCGGGAGCGGTCGGAGCCGGCGCGTCGGCCGCCACCCCGGGCGCGGACGCCCGTGCCGCGGGTGCCGCTGACCGGCCGGTCCCGGGCACGCCGGTTCCGGGCACGCCGGTTCCGGGCACGCCGGAAACCGGAGCGGTGGCGGCTGGTCCGGTGGCGGCCGGTCCGGTGGGGACCCGGCGATCCTGCTCGGCAGCCGGCCGGCGGATCTCGTCGTAGCGACCGGGGGCCGGGGGAGCGGACCGCCGTGGCTCGTCGGGTCGGCTCGGCGGTACCGGCCGCGTCGGGGCGTCACCGGCACGGACCGGTGGGTGCTCGTCGGGGCGTGCCGGCCACTGGGCCGGCTGAGGCCGGTGGTCGGGGCGCACGGCGGGCGGTCGGGCCTCCCGGGACTCGGGGCGGGGGCGGGCCGGGCCGTCCTGCTCCGGACGGTGGCCGTCGCGGCGCCGGTCGTCGGTCGGACCGCCCGGGTACCCGTCCCGCGCCGGCCGCTCCGCGTGCGGGCGGGACCGCTCGTCGGGCTGGTACGCGGCCGGCTCGGTACGCGACCGCCGCTCGATCACCGGCCACTCGCCCTGCGGCGCGTGGGTCCGGTCGAGTGGCGGGCGTTGACCGTCCCACCGCTGGTCGACGGCGGGGCGCGGGGTGCCGTACCGGTCGGTCCCGGTGGGGCCGGCGGCGTCCCGGCGCGGCGTGCCGTCGGCCCACCGTCCACCGGTCGGCTCGCGCCGGTCCGTCGGAGGCGGTCCCGGTTCGCGCCAACCGTCACGACCCGGCTCGCCGCGTGCCGCGGTGCCACGATCGGGCGCGGGACCGACCTGGCCGTGGCGTTCCGTGGGTCGGCCGGGTACGGCATTCCGCCCCGCGTCGGCCGCCGGAGCCCAGCGACCGTCGGGTCCGGCCTCGCGACGGTCGGGTCCGGCCTCGCGACCGTCCACCGGGGCGCGGCGGTCGTCCGGCGGCCGGCGGCGCTCGGACCAGCCCGCGGCGGGTTGCGGGGCCTCGCTCGGCTCCGGCATCCAGCCCGGTGCCGGCGGGGTCGACCGGTGCGACGGCGACCCGGGGTGGGTCCAGCGCTGGTCGAAGCGTTCGGGTGTCGGGGGCGGGCCGGGCGGGGTCCGGTCCGCCGGCCGAGGCGGTCGGCCGTCCGCGCCGGGGCGGTCCGGACGGCCGCGCCACTCGCCCGCCGCACCGACCGGCCGCTGCCCGCGTGGCTCGTCCGGCCCGGCCGGGCTGACCGGGTACGTCCCGCGTGGGCCGGCCGGGCTCACCGGATACGTCTCACGCCGTCCGGCGGGGCTGACCGGATACGTCCCGCGTGGGCCGGCCGGGCTGACCGGGTACGTCTCACGCCGTCCGGCGGGGCTGACCGGGTACGTCCCGCGCGGGTCGGCCGGGCCGGCCGGGTACGCGTCGGTCGGCGCCGGGCTGATCGGATGCGCGTCCTCGGGCGCGGGGCTGACCGGGCGTACCTCGGCGCGTCCGACCACGGCCCGGCGACGCGGCGGGGGCGTCAGGTGTTCGAGGCCGATGTCACCCGGGTAGCGCTGCCCGGGGAACTGTGGCTGCCACTCGTGGGTGGGCTCCAGCGCCCAGGCCGGTTCGGCCGGCTCACGCCAGCTGCCCCAGCCACTCATCGGCAGCCCCTTCCGTGGCTCGCGCGGCGCGGCCCCGGAACCGGCTCGCGTCGCTCGCTCACGGCGGTGTCACCTCGTTGGAAATTGTCGCGCTGGGGCGGCGGACGTGCCGGTAGAGTCGCCCGGCCAGCACGTCTTGGCTGCGGAAGGAGGGTAACGGCGTGGGCTCGGTCACCGCCACTGTGGCGTCACCCACCGATGGACACGTTACCCCATGGTTTCGGACATTCGGCGCGATAGTGGCGGCCGGGTTCCGGCGACACGCCACCTACCGCCAGGCGGCCGTGGCCGGCGTGGTGACCAACACCGTTTTCGGCTTCCTGCGCTGCTACATCTTCCTCGCCGCCACCGACGCGGCCGGCACCGTCGCCGGCTACGACCGGGCGCAGCTCGCCACGTTCGTCTGGGCCGGGCAGGGGCTGCTGGCGGTCATCGCGATCTGGGGCTGGACGGAGCTGGCCGACCGGATCCGCTCCGGCGAGGTGGCCGCCGACCTGCTGCGACCGGTGCACCCGGTGACCAACTATCTCGCCGTCGACGTGGGCCGGGCCGGGTTCGCCGCGCTCGCCCGGCTGGTGCCCCCGCTGGTGGTCGGCCCGTTCTTCTTCGCGGTGTACCTGCCCCGGCACTGGGCCACCGTCCCGCTGTTCCTGCTCTCCGCGCTGCTCGCGGTCGTGGTCTGTTTCGGCTGCCGCTACCTGGTCAACGCCACCGCCTACTGGTTGCAGGACGTCCGGGGCCCGATGATCCTCTGGACGCTCGGCTCGGGCGTGCTGGCCGGGCTCTACTTCCCGCTCGGCTTCCTGCCCGGCTGGCTGGAGGCGACCCTGCGCTACGCCACCCCGTTCCCGAGCCTCCTCCAGGTCCCGCTGGACGTGCTAGTCGAGCGGGAGCCGATGTCGACGGGTCTCGGCCTGGTCGGGCTCCAACTCGGCTGGGCGGTGCTGCTGCTGGCGCTCTGCCGGCTGGTGCAGCGCCGGGCCGAGCGTCGCCTGGTGGTGCAGGGTGGCTGAGCACGGCAGTGCGCCCAGGGTGGCTGAGGTCGGCGGCGGGGCGCTGCGGGCGTACCGGGCGCTGCTCGGGGCGCAGGCGCGTTCGCAGGCGGCCTACCGCACGTCGTTCGTGGTCGACCTGGTCGGCAACCTGGGCGCGACCGTGTTCGACGTGGTCACCGTCCTGGTGATCTTCGGGGTGACGCGCGAGCTGGGCGGCTTCACGCTGCGCGAGGCGCTTGTCGTGGTCGGGTTGTCGTCGTGCGGGTTCGCCGCCGCCGACCTGCTGGTCGGCAACGTCGAACGGCTGCCCCGGTACGTTCGTACCGGCCTCTTCGACGCGGTGCTGGTCCGCCCGCTCGCCGCGCTGCCCCAACTGCTGCTGATGGACCTGCCGCTGCGCAAGGTGTCCCGCGCGGTGTTCGGCCTGGCGGTGCTCGGGTTCGCGCTCGCCTCGGCCGGGATCGACTGGACCCCGGGCCGGGTCGCGCTGGCCCTGGTCGCCCCGCCGGCCGCGGTGGTCTTCTTCGCCTCGGTCTTCGTCACCACCGCCACGGTGTCGTTCTACTGGGTCGACTCCGGCGAGCTGGCCAACTCGGTCACCTACGGCGGGCGCGACTTCACCTCGTACCCGGTCACCGTCTACGGCGGGTGGTTCCGCGCGCTGTTCGCGTACGGGATGGGGTTCGCGTTCGTCAGTTACCACCCGGCGCTGGCGCTGCTCGGCCGCGCCGACCCGCTGGGCCTGCCGGCCTGGGTGGGCTGGGCCGCGCCGGGCGTCGCGCTGGTCGCGGCGGCGGTCGCGGCCGTGGCCTGGCGCGTCGGGGTCCGTCACTACCGGAGTACGGGGTCATGAACGTCATCGAGATGGACGGGCTGCGCAAGGAGTTCACGGTGCGGGTCAGGACCGGGACGCTGCGCCGCGAGAAACGGACGGTGACCGCGGTCGACGGCGTCGACCTGCGGGTGGAGCGCGGCGAGATGCTCGGCTACATCGGGCCGAACGGCGCCGGGAAGTCGACCACGCTGAAGATGCTCACCGGTGTGCTCATGCCGTCGGCGGGCCGGGCCCGGGTCTGCGGGCTGCGGCCGGTGGCCGACCGGACCCGGCTGGCGCTGCGCATCGGGGTGGTGTTCGGGCAGCGGTCGCAGCTCTGGTGGGACCTGCCGCTGCGGGACTCGTTCGACCTGCTGCGGCACGTCTACCGGGTGCCGGCCGGCGCGCACGCGGCCCGGCTGGCCCGCTGCCGGGACCTGCTCGACCTGGACGCGTTCCTGGACACCCCGGTCCGGCAGCTCTCCCTGGGTCAGCGGATGCGCGGCGAGCTGACCGCGGCGCTGCTGCACGGCCCGGAGGTGCTCTTCCTGGACGAGCCGACCATCGGGCTGGACGTGGTCAGCAAGCAGGCGGTCCGCGGCTTCCTGGCCGAGCTGGGCCGGGCCGGCGACACCACGCTGGTGCTCACCACGCACGACCTGGCCGACATCGAACGGCTCTGCCGGCGGCTCGTGGTCATCGACCACGGCCGGGTGGTGCACGACGGGTCGATCGCGGAGCTGCACCACAGGTACGGCTCACGCCGGATGGTGGTCGCCGAGCTGGACACCGCGCTGCCCGAGCCGCCGGTGCTGCCGGGCGCGCCGGTGCAGCGGGTGGAGGCGGACGGGCGGCGGCTGGTGTTCGCGCTGGAGCGGGCGAGCGTCGCCGAGGTGGTGGCCGGGCTGGCCGGCCTGGCGACGCTGCGCGACATCTCGATCGTGGAGCCGGACATCGAGGAGGTCGTCGCCCGCCTCTACCAGAGCGAAAGGACGGGCCCCCTGTTAACGCCTGGCGTATAGCAGGGGGCCCTTCTCAACGCGTTGCTCAGACCTTGTCGCCGATGTTGACCCGGGGGGCCGGGGCGCGCATCTTGCGGAACGTGATCGACCGCATGATCGCGTAGAAGTAGAGCGAGCCCAGCTTCTCGGTGCTCTTCGGGAAGCGCTGGCGGACCAGCTTCTTGATCTTCCGAGAGATCAGCACCGAGTCGATCAGGACGCCCAGCGCCAGCGCGCCCCAGAGCAGGTTGGACGCCAGCCGCACGACCGGCGGCATGGCCTGGTTGGAGCCGACCAGCACGATCAGCGCGCCGCCGAAGAACCAGGTGCCGACCGTACGCCGGGAGTCGACCACGTTGCGGGCCAGCAGCCGCTCCGGCCCGCGGTCCCGCGGACCGCCCTCGCGGCGGAACTCGGCGGTGGCCTCGGCGCGCGTGGCGCGGCGCTGCTCCCGGGCCTCCTCCTTGGTCAGCGGGCGGACCGGCGCGGCGGCCCGGCGACCGGCGGCCGGACGCTTCGGAGTGGTCCGCCCCAACTCCTTCTTGCTGGGCGTGTAGCCCCGGGGGCGGGCGGCGGCGGACTCCTCGTCGGTCGTCACCGTGGTGACGGACTCCTCGACGGGGTCGGCGGACTTGCGGCGAAACAGCGACGGCACGCCGGCAAGGGTAGCCAACCGGTGCGGCCCGGCGCACATCGCGGTGCGCCGGGCCGGTGACCGGGTGGATCAGGGACGCTCGACGTGCGCGCCCAGGTCAGCCAACTTGGCCTCGAAGTCCTCGTAGCCCCGGTTGATCAGGTCGACGCCGTACACCCGGGAGGTGCCCTCGGCGGCGAGCGCCGCGATGAGGTGGCTGAACCCGGCCCGCAGGTCCGGAATGACCAGGTCGGCCGCGTGCAGCTTGCTCGGGCCGGCGATCACCGCCGAGTGCTTGAAGTTGCGCCGGCCGAAACGGCACGGCGTGCCGCCGAGGCAGTCCCGGTAGACCTGGATGTTGGCGCCCATCGTGTTCAGCGCCTCGGTGTAGCCGAGCCGCTGCTCGTAGACCGTCTCGTGGACGATCGACAGGCCCCGGGCCTGGGTGAGCGCGACCACCAGCGGCTGCTGCCAGTCGGTCATGAAGCCGGGGTGCACGTCGGTCTCCAGGGCCACCGCGTTCAGCTCGCCGCCCGGGTGCCAGAACCGGATGCCGCCCTCCTGGCCCGGGTCGCCGAGCTTCGGCGGCCGGCTGTCGGTGACCTCGTACTCGCCGCCGACGGAGCGGAAGATGTTCAGGAACGTCATCATGTCGGCCTGCTGCGCGCCGAGCACCTCGACGTGGCCGCGGGTGGCCAGCGCCGCCGCCGCCCAGCTCGCGGCCTCGATGCGGTCGGGGATCGGCCGGTGCGTGTAGCCGTGCAGCTTCTTGACGCCCTGGATCTCGATCACCCGGTCGGTGTGGACCTTGATGATCGCGCCCATCTTCTGCAGGATGCAGATCAGGTCGATGATCTCCGGCTCGACGGCGGCGTTGCGCAGCTCGGTGACGCCCTCGGCCATCACCGCGGTCAGCAGCACCTGCTCGGTGGCGCCGACGCTCGGGTACGGCAGCGCGAACTTGGTGCCGTGCAGCCCGTTCGGCGCCGACAGGTGCAGACCCTCGGGGGTCTTGTCGACGGTCGCGCCGAACTCGCGCAGCGCCTGCAGGTGGAAGTCGATCGGGCGCGGGCCGATGTGGCAGCCGCCCAGGTCGGGGATGAACGCGTGGCCGAGCCGGTGCAGCAGCGGGCCGCAGAACAGGATCGGGATCCGGCTGGACCCGGCGTGCACGTTGATCTGGTCGGTGCTGGCGCTCTCGACGTTGGACGGGTCGAAGACCAGCTCGCCGTCCTCGGTGCCGTCGGTCACCTTCACCCCGTGCAGGCCGAGCAGCCCGCGGACCACCTCGACGTCACGGATCCGCGGCACGTCGAACAGCCGGCTGGGTGTGTCGCCGAGCAGGGCGGCCACCATCGCCTTCGACACGAGGTTCTTCGCGCCGCGCACGCGGATCCGCCCTTCGAGCGGAGTGCCTCCGTGTACGACCAGGACGTCGTCGGTCAACGCAACCTCCAGCGCGTTGGGTGTTGCCGTGTAGGTGAGGGCTCGCGATTGCTCATCGCTACCCGGATCGCGGCCATGGGAAAACCGGCACGCGTATGTCGTCGCCCCGGCAGCATAGCCCTCCGTGACGAGAATGGAATCGGTCACATCGCCAGCGGGGGCACGAACCGGGGTGTCCGGTACGTTTCCGTGCCAGCGATCTCACCGAGGGTGATCAGGCGCCGGGCAGCGCCAGCATCTGGTCCAGGGCCGCGCGGGCGTGGCCGGCGGTCTCCGGGTCCACCGTGATCTGGTTGACCACGCGGCCGGCGACCAGCTCCTCCAACGCCCACACCAGGTGCGGCAGGTCGATCCGGTTCATCGTCGAGCAGTAGCAGACCGCCCGGTCGAGGAACATGATCTGCTTGTCCGGGTGGGCCAGCGCGAGCCGGCGGACCAGGTTCAGCTCGGTGCCCACCGCCCACGCCGAGCCGGCCGGGGCCGCCTCGATGGCCTTGATGATGAACTCGGTGGAGCCCACCAGGTCGGCGGCGGTGACCACCTCGTGGCGGCACTCCGGGTGCACCAGCACGTTCACGCCGGGCACCCGCGCCCGCACGTCGTGCACGCTGTCGAGGGTGAACCGGCCGTGCACCGAGCAGTGCCCGCGCCACAGGATCATCTTCGCGTCGCGGACCTGCTCGGCGGTGAGCCCGCCGCCCGGCTTGTGCGGGTCGTAGAGCACGCAGTCGTCGAGCGAGAAGCCCATCTCCAGCACCGCCGTGTTGCGGCCCAGGTGCTGGTCGGGCAGGAACAGCACCTTGCGGCCCTGCTCGAACGCCCAGTCCAGCGCCCGCTCGGCGTTCGACGAGGTGCAGACCACGCCGCCGTGCCGGCCGACGAAACCCTTGATGTCGGCCGAGGAGTTCATGTACGTCACCGGGACGGTGTCCGCCGCCACACCCAGGTCGGTCAGCGTGTCCCAGGCGGTCTCGACCTGCGACAACACGGCCATGTCGGCCATCGAGCAACCGGCGGCGAGGTCCGGCAGGATCACCTTCTGCGCGTCCGAGGTCAGGATGTCCGCGCTCTCGGCCATGAAGTGCACGCCGCAGAAGACGATGTACTCCGCGTCCGGGCGGGCCGCCGCCTCCCGGGCCAGCTTGAACGAGTCGCCGGTCACGTCGGCGAACTGGATCACCTCGTCGCGCTGGTAGTGGTGGCCCAGCACGAACACCTTCGTGCCGAGCGCCGCCTTCGCGGCGGTCGCGCGGGCCACCAGGTCGGGATCGCTCGGCGCGGGGAGGTCGCCCGGACACTCCACGCCACGCTCGGTGGCGGGATCGCTGCCGCGGCCGAGGAGCAGCAGCGCAGTGGCCGTGTTGGAGGGCTCAACCCAGGTCGAAGTCACGTCCCCATGGTCCCACAGCCCGGCCGCCGCGCAGCCGCCACGGATGTGGCCTGCCACACTGCTCGGCATGCGCGTGCTGCTCTGCCCGGACAAGTTCGCCGGCACCCTGTCGGCCCCGGAGGTGGCCGCCGCGGTGGCCGAGGGCTGGCGGACCGTCGCCGGAGACGACGACCTGCTGCTCCGACCGCTCGCCGACGGCGGGCCCGGGTTCGTCGAGGTGCTCGCCGGGGTGCTGCCCGGGCGGCGGTTGCCGGTGCCCACGGTCGACCCGCTCGGCCGTCCCGCCGCCGGTGAGATCCTGCTCACCGACGACGGCGTGGCGTACCTGGAGAGCGCGCAGGCGTGCGGCCTGCACCTGCTGTCCGCCGCCGAACGGGACCCGAAGGCCACCACGTCGTACGGGCTGGGACTGCTGGTCGCCGCCGCGGTCGAGGCGGGCGCGCGGACCGTGGTGCTCGGGCTGGGCGGCTCGGCCACCAACGACGGCGGCGCCGGGATGCTCGTCCCGCTCGGCGTCACAGCGCTCGACGCGGGCGGCCGGGCGTTGCCGTACGGCGGAGCGGCGCTGGCCGGGGTCACCGCGCTCGACGGCGTACCCCGGTTGCGGGGCGCGACGCTGGTCGCCGCCACCGACGTGGACAACCCGCTGCTCGGGCTGCACGGCGCGAGCAGCATCTTCGGGCCGCAGAAGGGCGCCGACCGGGCGGACGTGCTGCTGCTGGACGCCGCGCTGGAGCGCTGGGCGGCCGTGCTGGTCGAGACGCTCCCCGGGTGCCCGCCCGACCTCGGCGCGCGGCCCGGCGGCGGCGCGGCCGGCGGCCTCGGCGCGGCGGTGCTGGCCCTCGGCGGCCGGCGCGAGTCGGGCATCGGCCTGGTCACCCGCGCGGTCGGCCTGGACGCCGCGCTGGACGCCGCCGACCTGGTGATCACCGGCGAGGGCTCCTTCGACCACCAGTCGCTGCGCGGCAAGGTGGTGGCCGGCGTGGCCGGGGCGGCCCGCGACCGCGGTGTGCCGTGCGTGGTGCTGGCGGGACGGGTGAGCACCGGGCGGCGGGAGGCCGCCGCGGCCGGCGTGACCGAGGCGCACAGCCTGGTCGAGCACTTCGGCGGCGAGGAGCGTGGGGGAGTGGCGGCGGCGATGGAGCGGCCGGCCGAGGGGCTGCACGCGCTCGGCGCCCGGCTGGCCGGCCAGTGGAGCCGCTGAGGCGTACCGCTGGTCACGCCGCCGGGTGATCACGCCGACAGCGGCGTACGATCGGAGGCGGACCACCGGGAATACTGGCGGACGTGCGGCGTTGGCCAGTACGTCCGGACCTCATACCGCGCAGGGAGACTTCCACGTGACCACGCCAGCGCAGACCGAGTCGACCGAGGCCAAGGAGGCCCCCAGCACCGTCGTCCTCACCGACGTCGCGGCGCAGAAGGTCAAGGCCCTGATCGAGCAGGAAGGCCGCGACGACCTGCGGCTCCGCGTCGCCGTGCAGCCGGGTGGCTGCTCCGGCCTGCGGTACCAGCTCTTCTTCGACGAGCGGTCGCTCGACGGTGACGTCGTCACCGACTTCGGTGGTGTCGAGGTCGTCGTCGACCGGATGAGCGCCCCGTACCTGACCGGCGCCACGATCGACTTCGCCGACCGGATCGACGCCCAGGGCTTCACCATCGACAACCCGAACGCCGGCAGCTCCTGCGCCTGCGGCGACTCGTTCAGCTGAGTCGACGGGCCGAAACGCCTGCCGAACGGCGGAACCATCCCTTCCGGGATGGTTCCGCCGTTTTCGTTACTACGCGAACGTGCGGTGAACGGCCGGTTCACGACCGACATCGACCGGAGCGCCGGGACGCCCGGTAGTCTGACCGCGCCGTGCTCCCGACCACGAGGGTTGACATGAAGATCGCCGTGACCGGCTCGATCGCGACCGACCACCTGATGAGCTTCCCCGGCCGCTTCGCCGACCAGCTCCTCGCGGACCAGCTCGACAAGGTCTCGCTCTCCTTCCTCGTCGACGAGCTGGTGCTCCGGCGCGGCGGCACCGCGGCCAACATCGCGTTCGGCATGGCCCAGCTCGGGCTGCGTCCGGTGCTGCTCGGCGCCGTCGGGGCGGACTTCGCCGACTACCGGTCCTGGCTGGAGCGGCACGGCGTCGACTGCGACTCGGTGCACGTCAGCGACGTGGCGCACACCGCCCGCTTCGTCTGCACCACCGACACCGACATGTGCCAGATCGCGTCCTTCTACGCCGGCGCGATGAGCGAGGCCCGCAACATCGAGCTGGCCCCGGTGGCGCAGCGCCTCGGCGGCCTCGACCTGGTGCTGGTCAGCGCCAACGACCCGGCCGCGATGATCCGGCACTCCGCCGAGTGCCGGGACCGCGGCTACGCCTTCGTCGCCGACCCGTCCCAGCAGCTCGCCCGCATGGACGGCGCGGACGTGCTCGGCCTGGTCGAGGGCGCCGAGTACCTGATGACCAACGAGTACGAGAAGTCGCTGCTGCAGAGCAAGGCCGGCCTGACCGACGAGCAACTGCTGGACCGGGTCAAGGTGCGGGTCACCACGCTGGGCAAGCACGGGGTGGAGATCGCCGGCCGGGAGATCGGCGCCATCCGGGTGCCGATCGCGCGGGAGATCCAGGCGGTCGACCCGACCGGCGTCGGCGACGGCTTCCGGGCCGGCTTCTTCGCCGCGCTCGACTGGGGCGTCGGGCTGGAGCGCGCCGCCCAGGTCGGCTGCCTGCTGGCCACCCTGGTGCTGGAGAACTTCGGCGGCCAGGAGTACGAGGTCCGGCGGGACCTGTTCGTGAAGCGGCTCGCCGAGTCGTACGGGGACGCGGCCGCCGAGGACGTCCGGCCGCACCTGCTGTGAGCGTCCCGACCGGCCCGACCGGCGCGGCGGTCCGCCCCGGCTCGGGCGGGGGGCCGGTGCTTGTCGCCTTCGCCGGGCTGCCCGGCGTGGGCAAGAGCACGCTCGCCGTGCGGGTCGGCGCCGCGCTGCGCGCCCCGGTCCTGCCGGTCGACCCGGTCGAGCGGGCCCTGGGCCGCTACGGACTGGTCGGTGACGTGCCCGGGATGGCCGCGTACGGTGCGGTCGCCGGGCTCGCCGAGGTGCAGCTCGGCCTCGGGCTGAGCGTGGTGATCGACGCGGTGAACCCGGTCGCGTCCGCCCGCGGCCTCTGGCACGACCTGGCCGAACGGGCCGGCGTCCCGCTGCGGGTGATCGAGGTGCACTGCGGTGACGAGGCGGAGCACCGGCGTCGGGTCGAGGCCCGCCCGGCCGCCGGGCAGGCCCCCGCGACCTGGGAGCAGACGCTGGTACGCCGCGCCGAGTACGAGCCGCTGATCGGCCCCCGCCTGGTGGTCGACACCGCCGTGGCGGCCGACCCCCTCCCCGGCATCCTCGCCTACCTCACCTGACCTTCCTCTCCACCCCTCACCCCCCACCCATCCGCCGGGGTGGGGGGTCAGGGGGTGCGGCGGATGTCGTAGGCGGGGCCGGCGTCGGGGTGGGCGGCGAGGAACTCGTGGCCGCGCATCCGGCAGAAGGCCGGGATGTCCACGGCCGCCGCCGGGTCGTCGGCCAGCACCCGGACCACCGCCCCGGCCGGCAGGTCGGGCAGCCGGCGGGCCAGGTTTATCACCGGCAGCGGGCAGCGCTGGCCCCGACAGTCCAGCACCTCGTCCGGCTCGCTTCCGGAGTTCACAGGCCGGTCACCCCCGCCTCGGCGCGCAGGTCGGCGACGATGCCGGGCAGTTCGGCCAGGAACCGCTCCACGTCCGCCTCGGTGGTCTCTCGGTGCAGCGACACCCGCACGTTGCCGTGCGACAGCACCCCCATCGCCTCCAGCACGTGCGACGGGCGCAGCGTCGACGCGGTGCAGGACGAGCCGGAGGAGACCGCGAAGCCGCGCCGGTCCAGCGCGTGCAGCAGCGCCTCGCCGTCCACGTACAGGCAGGAGAACGTCACCAGGTGGGGCAGTCGGTCCACCGGGTCGCCGACCACCTCCACGTCCGGCACCTCCGCCGCCACCCGGGCCCGGATCCGGTCCACCAGGGGCGCCAGCCGGGCCGCCTCGGCCGCCGCGTCGGCCGCCGCCGCGCGCAGGCTCGCCGCCGCGGCCACCACCGCCGGCAGGTTCACCACCCCCGGGGTACGCCCCGACTCCCGCTCGTCGGCCGGGTACGGCGACTCCCACCGGGTGCCCTTGCGCACCACCAGCAGCCCGACGCCGGGTGGTCCGCCCCACTTGTGCGCGCTGGCGGTCAGCACCGACCAGCCCGCCGGCAGCGGCGCCCGGCCGACCAGTTGGGCCGCGTCCACGTACAGCGGGACGCCCGCCTCGGCGCACACCTCGGCCGCCGCCGGCACCGGCTGCACGGTGCCGACCTCGTGACTGGCCCCGATCAGCGCGGCCAGCGCCACACCGGGGGCGGTCACCGCCGTCGCCCAGGCGTCCAGGTCCAACCGGCCGAGCCGGTCCACGGGTACGGAGACCGCGTCGCCCCCGCCGGCGGTGTGTCGATCCGCCGCGTGCAGCACCGCCGAGTGTTCGATCGCCGAGTGCGCCAGAGTCGTACCGGCCCGGCGTCGCCCGGCCAGTCCGCCCAGCACGGCGGCGTGCGCGGCGGCCGTACCGCTGGGGGTGAAGGAGAGTTCGTCGGCGCGGACGCCGAGCGTCTGCGCGGCGGCCTCCCGGGCGGCGTCGAGGAGTTGGCGGGCCCGGCGGGCCGGCGCGTAGAGCCGGGCCGGGTCGGCCCAGCCGTCGTCCAGGGCGGCCAGCAGCGCCTGCCGCGCGACCGGATGGAGCGGGACGGCGGAGGCGGCGTCCAGGTAGACGGGGGAGGCGCTCATGGTCCTGCACGCTATCGCCCGGGCCCGCCCACGATCTCCCCGAAGGGGGCGGACAGTGACCCCAAGACCGCCTGGCCCGCCATGGTCGAGTAATCTGCGACCGTCGGTGACGCCTTTGCCGTCGGTGTCAGGAAAACAACCGCCGCGGCGCGCTAGGGAGGCAGGACCAGGTGGTCGCAAGGAGTTCGGAGGTACGGCCGTCGGCCGTACGGCACAGCGCTTCCCCGGGGGCCGGTGGGCGTCGGCGGCGTGGTGCTGGTCGACTCGCCGGGCTCGGTCTCGGCGGAGCGGCGCTGCTGGTTGCGCTCACCGGCTGTGACGTCGGCAAGACCTTCGGCGGCTTCGGCTGGCCGCAGGGCGGCATCACGCCCGAGTCGCACCGGATGTACGACCTGTGGATCGCGTCCTGCATCGCGGCGCTGGCGGTCGGCGTGTTCGTCTGGGGCCTGATCTTCTGGTGCGTGGTCCGCTACCGCAAGCGCGGCAACGAGCTGCCGGTGCAGACCCGCTACAACCTGCCGATGGAGTTCCTCTACACCATCGCGCCGATCCTCGTGGTCTCCGTGCTCTTCTACTACACCGCGGTCGTGCAGACCGACGTGAACAAGGAGACGAAGAACCCCGACGTCACCGTCGAGGTCGTCGCGTTCAAGTGGAACTGGCAGTTCAACTACCGCGACGGCCAGGGCCGGGACGCGAACACGGTCGCCTCGACGCTGGGCACCAGCGAGGTCATCCCGGTGCTGGTGCTGCCGAGCGGCCGGTCCATCCGGTTCGAGGAGCAGAGCCGCGACGTCATCCACTCGTTCTGGGTGCCGGAGCTGCTGTTCAAGCGCGACGTCATGCCGGGCAACGTCCGTAACACCTTCGAGGTCTCCAGCATCGACCAGGAGGGCGCGTTCGTCGGCCGCTGCGCCGAGCTGTGCGGCAGCTACCACGCGTTCATGAACTTCGAGCTGCGGGTCGTCTCGCCGGAGAAGTTCGACCAGTTCCTGGCCGCCAAGAAGGCCGGCAACTCGACCCAGGACGCGCTCAAGGCGATCGGTGAGCCCGAGTACGCCACCGAGACCAAGCCGTTCGACACGCGGCGCAACACCGCGAACTTCAACCCGTCCGACGCGTCGGCCGGCGCGGGAAGCTGAGGGGTTCGGCATGAAGACCGAGTGGAAGATCTTCCTCACCATCGCCACGTTCCTTCTCGGCGCGACCGTGCTCTACGGCGCTTGGACGTACGGCGACAGCGGCGGTCACGTCGAGTGGGTCGGCACCGTGGCGCTGTTGCTCTCCTTCCTGCTCTGCGCGATGTGCGGTGGCTTCTTCTGGTTCGTCTCCCGGCGGATCGACCTGCGTCCGGAGGACCGGGCCGACGGCGAGATCGCCGACGGCGCCGGTGAGATCGGCTTCTTCAGCCCGGGCAGCTACTGGCCGTTCGGTCTGGCGCTGGCCGCCGCGATCGCCGGCCTGGGGCTCGTGTTCTGGCAGTTCTGGCTGCTGGGCCTGGGCCTGGTGGCGGTGGTCTTCGCCGCCTGCGGGCTGCTCTTCGAGTACTACTCGGGCACCCGCCGCACCGCCGAGCACTGACCCGCACCAGCTCCGCCGCAGGCCCGCGCCCCCTCCGGGGCCGCGGGCCTGCCGCCGTCCCCACCCTCCGCCTCCCCTGCCTAGTCGATCATGAAGTTGGCGGCGTCGACTGTCCGAATTGTCGCCGCCAACCTCATGATCACCGCCCCCGGCCCGCCGGGGTTGGGTGGTGGGTTTCGACGCGGAGTCCTTGGTCACCGGAGTGGTGGGACCGCCGAGATGGGGTGCGGTGGGGTGCCCGGGGCTCGCCGTCTGGACCCGGCGGGTTACGGGCTCCCGGCGTTGCTGCTGATCGGTCCGGGGTGGCGGGTCGACGGGGCCGGACGTCGACCGGGCGATGCGGGGTCAGGTCAGGCGGCGTGGCGGTGGGCGGGGCGCGGCACGCGCCGGCGGGACCGCGTCGCGGGACGGAGCGTGCCGGCGGCGGTCAGCACCGCCGCGCCGCAGCCGGTGCAGGCCAGCTCCGGGCAGTCGGCGCCGTGCCCGTCGCCGCAGTGCGGCGTCTCGAACAGCACGACGCCCTCACAGATGTCGCAGTAGAGCTCGCGGTCCGACACGGGCGTCTCCTTTCGCTCCGGCGCCGGCCGGGGCGGGACGCCACCGACCGACAGAGCTATCGACCGAAAACGGAAAATTACTCCCCTGTAGTTTGGCACGGGGGTCCGACAGCCACGGCTCAGGCGGAGCGCGCGACCTCCAGCCAGCGCTCCAGCGTGCTCGCGGCGGCGCCCGAGTCGACCGCCTCGGCGGCCCGGTCCAGGTTGACCCGCAGCGCCTCGTGCAGGTCGCCGTCGAGCGGGCCCTGGGTGGCCAGCGCGACGGCAGCGTTCACCAGCACGGAGTCGCGTACCGGGCCGGTCTCGCCGGCCAGCAGCCGCCGGACCACGTCGGCGTTGTGGACGGCGTCTCCGCCCCGCAGGTCGGCGAGGGTGGCCCGGGGCACCCCGAGCTCCGCCGCGTCCAGCACCGACTCCCTGACGGTGCCCTGCTGCGCCACCCAGACCCGGGTCGGCGCGGCGGTGCTGAACTCGTCCAGCCCGTCCTCGCCGCGCAGCACGATCGCCGAGTCGCCGCGGGCCGCGAAGACGGCGGCCATCACCGGCGCCATCCGCCGGTCGAAGCAGCCCACCGCGCCCGCGCGGGGCCGGGCCGGGTTGGTCAGCGGGCCGAGGAAGTTGAACGCCGTGGGCACGCCGATCTCGCGCCGGACCGGGCCGGTGTGCCGCATGCCGGGGTGGAAACGGGCGGCGAAGCAGAAGCCGATCCCGGCCTCGGTGACGCAGCGGGCCACCTGCTCCGGAGCCAGGTCGAGCGGTACGCCGAGCTGCTCCAGCACGTCCGCGGTGCCGCAGGAGGAGGAGGCGGCCCGGTTGCCGTGCTTGACCACCCGGACACCCGTGCCGGCGACCACCAGCGCCGCCATGGTGGAGATGTTGACCGTGTGCGCGAGGTCGCCGCCGGTGCCCACCACGTCGAGCGCGGTGGCGCGTACCTCCTCGGGCAGCTCGACCGGCACGGCGCGGGTCAGCATCGTCTCGACCAGGCCGCCCAGCTCGGCCGGGGTCTCACCCTTGGTGCGCAGCGCCACGGCGAAGCCGGCGATCTGCGCCGGCGTGGCCGAGCCGGCCATGATCTCGCCCATCGCCCAGGCGGTGTCGGCGGCGGAGAGCTCCTCGCCGCGCAGCAGCGCGTTGAGCAGAAGCGGCCAGGTCCGTTCGCCCATGGCGGGCCTCCCGAGCGGCGTGAAGTGAAGCGGTTGGGGGCGCGCCACGGCCGCGTCGCCGTGGCGCCGCAGGGTGGATCAGGCCGCGGCGTGGGTGCGGCGCAGCAGCTCCGCCACGGTGCTGCCGGCGATCACCGGGTCCAGCGGGTGGGTCAGCGTGGCGTCGACCTCGGCGTACGCGGCGAGCCAGCGGTCCGCGGCGCGGGCCAGCACCACGCAGGTCGGCGGCGCGTCGTCCCGGTCGTCCTTGATCTGCCGGGCGATGCCGATGCCGCCGCCCGGGCTCGCCTCGCCGTCGAGCAGGAGCAGGTCGATCTCGTAGTCGTCGACCAGCCGGACGCAGCCGGCGTAGTCGGACGCCTCGACGAACTCGATCTCGATGCCGGGCGCCGGCCGGGTGCCGACGGCGAGCCGCATCCGGTCCCGGACCTTCGGGTCGTCGCTGTAGAGCAGGACGGTGCAAAGACGATCGCTCATCGTGACGTGGCTCCCACCTCGTAGCTGCCCGCTGATCGTAGCGGTCGTCACATTCCGCCGGTGGGCCCGGTCCCGGCCCCGGCGTTCGCCTCGGCCGCGCGCTGGCGGGCCTCCTGGCGGTCCAGCTCGCGGTCCAGCCGGCGGGCCTCACGCTCCGACTGTTTGATCCACTGCACGACCAGCACGGCCAGCATGGTGACGCTGACGAACTCCCCGCCGGCCCAGAGGACGCCGCCGGCGACCACCTGGTCGTTGCGCGGGTCGGACCAGGCCAGGTTCAGCGACGGGTACCAGTCGCCGCCGAGCAGCGTGGTGCTCTGCATGATGGTGAGCCCGAGCACGGTGTGGAACGGCACCGAGAGCAGCATGAGCAGCGCGCGGGCCGGGTACGGCCAGCGCCCGGGCAGCGGGTCCAGGCCGAGCAGCGGCCAGAAGAAGACGCAGCCGGTCATGATGAAGTGCGCGTGCACCAGCTCGTGCGCCCACTCGTGGCGCAGCGTGAACCCGTAGAGGTTGGTGAAGTAGAGCACGAACGGGTTCGCCACGAAGATGGCGAACGCCACCAGCGGGAAGGTGTAGACCCGGGCCACCCGGCTGTGCACGACCGCGAGCAGCCGCTTGCGGGGCCGCACCGGCAGCGTGCGCAGCGCCAGCGTCACCGGGGCGCCCAGCGCCAGGAAGATCGGCGCGATCATCGACAGCACCATGTGCTGCACCATGTGCACCGAGAGCAGGGCGGTGTCGTACGCGCCGAGCCCGCTGACCGTGACCGCGGCGATGCCGCCGAGCCCGGGGCCGAGGAACGCGACGGTACGCAGCACCGGCCACCGGTCGCCGCGCAGCCGCAACCGGTGCACCCCGTAGAGGTAGAGCCCGGCGGCGAGCACCAGGCCCAGCGTGAGCCAGCTCTCCAGCCGGGTCTCGGTGAGCACCCGGGCCACGGTGAACGGCGGTGGGGCGGCCTCGCCTCCCGCCGCCAGGGTCGCCGGGGCGGCGGCCGAGGTGACGGCGAGGATCTGATCGACGTGCAGCACGCTTTTCAGGGTAGGTCAGGCGAAGCGGACGACCACGATCGGGCCACTGCGGGCACCGGTTTGCCACCCCGCTGATCGTCGGTCCCGGTCAAGGGCAATAATGACCGCGTGACTGCGGCCCCAGCCATTGACAAGAGCCGGATCCACTCCCTGACGCGGCCGAACATGGTCAGCGTCGGGACGATCGTGTGGCTCTCCAGCGAACTCATGTTCTTCGCGGCGCTGTTCGCGATGTACTTCTCGATCCGCGCGGCGGCGCCGGAGCAGTGGGAGAAGCACACCGAGGTTCTCAACATCCCGTACGCGACCACCTTCACGGTGATCCTCGTGCTCTCCTCGGTGACCTGCCAGCTCGGTGTCTTCGCGGCCGAGAAGGGTGACGTCCACGCCCTGCGTCGGTGGTTCACGATCACCTTCGTGATGGGTCTGATCTTCGTGCTCGGCCAGGCGAACGAGTACCGGACCCTGGTGCACGAGGGCGTCAAGATCAACGGAGACGGTTACGGGTCGATGTTCTACCTGACCACCGGCTTCCACGGTCTGCACGTGACCGGCGGGCTGATCGCCTTCATCATCTTCATGGTCCGCACCACCATGGGTCGGTTCACCCCGGCCCAGGCGACCTCGGCGATCGTGGTGTCCTACTACTGGCACTTCGTCGACGTCGTGTGGATCGCGCTGTACGCCATGATCTACTGGCTTCAGTGATCTTGGCGCGTTCCGAACCGCGCCGCTGCTCCGTCCCCTGAGACAAGGTCCAACCGGTTAAGGACACAGGTCATGACTTCTGACAACGACCGCCGACGCGGTCTGCTCGCGCGGCTGCGCGGGCGGCCCGTGGCGCGCAGCAGGGGCCGCCGCCGGCTGGGTGCCGCGGTCCGGCTGGCCGCCGCGCTGATGCTGGCCGGCGGCGCCTACACCGTCTTCGCCCCGGGCGTGCAGGCGCAGGACAACCCGCCGCTGACCGCCGCCGGTAACGAGGGCAAGGCGCTGTTCGATGTGAGCTGCGTGACCTGTCACGGTCGCAACGCCCAGGGCGTCGAGGGTCGGGGCCCGAGCCTGATCGGCGTCGGGTCGGCCTCGGTCGAGTTCCAGGTCGGCAGCGGCCGCATGCCGATGGCCCGCCAGGAGGCGCAGGCCATGCGCAAGCCTCCGCAGTTCACCGACGAGCAGGTGCGCCAGCTCGGGCAGTACATCCAGGAGCTCGGTGGCGGCCCGCAGGTGCCGTCGGGCAACCTGCGTGACGGCGCCAACATGGCCACCGGTGGCGAGCTGTTCCGGATCAACTGCTCGCAGTGCCACGCGTTCGGCGGCGGCGGTGGGGCGCTCTCCTCCGGCAAGTACGCCCCGAGCCTCAAGCCGGCCAGCGACCGGCAGATCTACGCCGCCATGCTGAGCGGCCCGCAGAACATGCCGGTGTTCGGCGACAACCAGATCACTCCGCAGGAGAAGGCGGACATCATCGCCTACATCCAGGAGACGCTGAAGAGCGACCAGGACCAGGGCGGTTTCAACCTGGGTCGGTACGGCCCGTCGACCGAGGGTCTGGCGATCTTCCTGGTCGGCATCGTCGCGTTGGTCTTCGCGAGCCTGTGGATTGCGGGCAAGTCGTGACCCAGGCGAACATCTGTATCATTGCCCTGGTGCCGGCCACCGGTGCCACGCGTAGCGAGGTGACGGCATGAGCACCCACACCGAGCACCAGGCCCCGCAGGGTCCGGAGCCGGTCGACGTGTACGACCCCCGGCTCTCCCGGTTCGAGATCGTCCAGGAGGGCGCCCGGCGGGACGACATCGAGATCGTCCACTACGAGGAGCAGGTCGTCCCGGGCAGCAAGGCGGAGCGCCGGCTGACCCGTACGGTCGCGCTGATGTTCCTGCTGACCGGCGTCGCCGCCACCGCCTTCCTGGTGATCTACATCTGGTGGCCGTGGCAGTGGGAGGCCGGTCGCGGCGGCGACAAGCTCTACACGCCGCTGCTCGGCCTGACCCTGGGCCTGGCCCTGCTCGGCGTCGGCTTCGGCATCCTGACCTGGGGCAAGAAGCTGCTGCCCAAGGAGGTCTCGATCCAGGACCGGCACGACCAGGGCGGCAACCCGGAGGATCGCAAGATCACCGGCGAGACCATGCTCTACCTGGCCGACGAGCTGGGCGTGAAGCGGCGTCCGCTGCTCGGCATCTCGCTGCTGGCCGGCCTGGCGCCGGTCGGCGCGGTCGCCGCGGCGCCGCTGATCGGTGGTCTGATCGAGCAGCCGCACAAGAACAACCAGATGTTCACCACCGGCTTCGCGCCGGCCGAGGGCGGTGAGAAGATCCGGCTGATCCGCGAGGACGGCCGGCCGATCCGCCCGGCGGACGTCAGCGTCGGCGGCCAGCTCACCGTGTTCCCGGGCATCGAGGGCGGCGTCAGCAACCGGCACGCCGACTCCCCGACCCTGCTGATCCACCTGCGCGAGGACGACGCGCAGAAGTCGCGCGCGGCCAACGAGCGCAAGGGCCGCGGCGACTACATGTGGGGCAACTACGTCGCGTTCTCCAAGATCTGCACGCACGCCGGTTGCCCGGCCAGCCTCTACGAGCAGCAGACCAACCGCCTGCTCTGCCCCTGCCACCAGTCCCAGTTCCTCATCACCGACAACGCCAAGCCGATCTTCGGCCCGGCGAACCGGCCGCTGCCGCAGCTGCCGATCGAGGTGGACGAGGAAGGCTTCTTCGTGGCGAGGTCCGACTACACCGAGACCATCGGTCCCGACTTCTGGGAGCGGCCATGAAGCGCCGAAAGTTCGATGCGGCCGCGCTGCCGGCCAAGACCGCCGGGGCGGTGGACGACCGTTTCCAGGTCGCCACGCCGCTGCGCAAGCTGCTGAACAAGGTCTTCCCCGACCACTGGTCCTTCCTGCTCGGCGAGATCGCGCTGTTCTCGTTCGTGGTGCTGTTGCTGACCGGTGTGTTCCTGACCTTCTTCTACGAGCCGGCGATGACCGAGGTGACCTACGACGGCAGCTACGCGCCGCTGCGGGGCACCCCGATGTCGGCCGCGTACGCCTCCAGCCTGGACATCTCGTTCGACGTCCGGGGCGGTCTGATCATGCGGCAGATGCACCACTGGGCGGCCCTGCTGTTCATGGCCGCGATCGTGGTGCACATGCTCCGGGTCTTCTTCACCGGCGCGTTCCGCAAGCCGCGTGAGACCAACTGGATCATCGGCTCGCTGCTGTTCTGGGTCGGCTTCCTGGCCGGCTTCACCGGCTACTCGCTGCCCGACGACGGCCTCTCCGGCACCGGCCTGCGGATCGCCTCCGGCATCATCCTGTCGATCCCGGTGGTCGGTTCCTGGGTCAGCTCGTCGATCTTCGGCGGCGAGTTCCCCGGCATGATCATCATCAGCCGCTTCTTCATCGCCCACGTGCTGCTCATCCCGGGCCTGCTGGTGGCGCTGATCAGCGTGCACCTGGGCCTGGTGTTCAAGCAGAAGCACACCCAGTGGCCCGGCCCCGGCCGGACCAACGAGAACGTGGTCGGCGAGCGGATGTTCCCGCGCTACGCGCTCAAGCAGGGCGGCTTCTTCATGGTCGTCTTCGGCGTGATCGCGCTGATGGGTGGCCTCTTCCAGATCAACCCGATCTGGTATTTCGGCCCGTACGAGGCGTGGGTGGTCTCGGCGGCCAGCCAGCCCGACTGGTACGTCATGTTCCTCGACGGCTCGACCCGACTCATGCCGGGCTGGGAGATCCACATCCCGATCGGCAACGGGTACGTCATCCCGCCGCTGTTCTGGCCGACGGTCGTGCTCCCCGGCATCCTGGTGGGCCTGTCGACGATGTACCCGTTCCTGGAGGCCCGCCGCCTCAAGGACTACAAGCACCACAACCTGCTCCAGCGGCCCCGGGACGTGCCGGCCCGGACCGCGGTGGGCGCGATGGCGGTCGCCTTCTACGTCGTGCTGACGCTCTCCGGCGGCAACGACGTGATCGCCGACAAGTTCCACATCAGTTTGAACGCGATGACGTGGGCCGGCCGGGTCGGTCTGCTGGTGATCCCGCCGCTGGCCTACTACGTCACCTACCGGATCTGCCTGGGTCTCCAGCAGCACGACCGGGAGGTGCTGGCCCACGGCGTGGAGACCGGCATCATCAAGCGGCTGCCCGACGGCCGGTTCGTCGAGGTCCACCAGCCGCTCACGTCGGCGGACGGGCACGACGGCCACGCGCCGGCGCTGGACTACGTCGGCTGGGTGGTGCCCAAGAAGATGAACCGGCTCGGTGCCCTCGGGCCCGCCATCCGGGGCTTCTTCTACCCGATCGAGAAGCCGGCCGAGGCGCCGGTCTCGCCGGGCCACCCGCCGGTCGAGCCCCGAGGAGAACGGGAGGAGATCGGCAGCGGCGAGAGCCGACGCTGACCCTTCCCGGTACGACTGA
The DNA here is from genome assembly GCF_049841835.1 of Micromonospora sp. DT227. Lineage (NCBI taxonomy): Bacteria > Bacillati > Actinomycetota > Actinomycetes > Micromonosporales > Micromonosporaceae > Micromonospora > Micromonospora sp. DT227. The sequence goes on from NZ_JBNCLA010000005.1 coordinate 365,275, forward strand.
CCGTGGCGCCCGCCGGATCCTCCGGCGGGCGCCACGTCCGTGTTCCGCCCCGATCGGCGGTTCGGTGCGCCCCGGACGGGTGGAATCGCAGGAATAACCCCGGTCAGCCGGGTATCCGTGCGGTCCGACGTCTCATGGGGGAGGAACGCATGTGGGGAATCAAACGCCTGGGTCTGCTGGCCGCGCTGGTGGTCGTGGGGCTGGCGCCCGCCGCCGCGGCACAGGCCGCGGCGCAGCCGTCGACGCAGGACACCCAGTATCTGCAGGCGGTGCACCAGGTCAACCTGTTCGAGATCACCGCCGGTAACCTGGCCCAGCAGAAGGGCCAGAACCAGCAGGTCAAGGACCTGGGCAAGATGTTCGTCACGGACCACACCCAGCTGGACCAGACGGTCAAGTCGACCGCGCAGCAGCTCAACGTGCAGTTGCCGGCCGACCCGACCGCCGACCAGCAGAAGGTCCTCGACAAGCTGAACGGGCTCAACGGCGCCCAGTTCGACAAGGCGTGGGTGACCGCCCAGCTTGCCGGCCATGTCCAGGCCATCCAGGCCACCCAGACGGAGATCTCACAGGGCTCCGAGCAGTCGGTGGTGCAGCTCGCCCAGGACGCGCTGCCGGTCCTGCAGGCACACTACGACGCGCTGGTGGCGCTGGCCCAGACGCTGGGCGTCCCGGTGCCGCAGACAAGCGCCAGCGGCACGGCCAGCCCGGGCGGCACCACGTCGCCGGCACCGGGCGGCACCGAGTCGTCCGCGCCGGGCGGCACCGGGACCGAGGAGCCCGCTCCGGGCACCACGGAGACCCCGGCGCCCGCGCAGAGCTGACCCGACCGCTCGACCGGCGGTGGCCGGTCCGCCCCTCGCCGGGGTGGGCCGGCCACCGGCGTCTCAGTCGGCGCTGGCCAGCCCGATCGCGAACGCCTCCTCCAGGTCGTGCTGAGAGTAGGCCCGGAACGCGATGTGCGACTCGGTGTTGAGCACACCGGGCACCTTGGAGATGCTCCCGGCGATGATCTGGGCGATCTGCTCGAACTCGCGGACCCGGACCATGGCGATCAGGTCGACGTGCCCGGCCACCGAGTAGACCTCGCTGACGCCGGGCAGGGCGGCCAGGTTCTCGGCCACCTCGGGGATGGAGTCGGTGGCGCAGTCGATCAGCACGATCGCGGTGATCACGGGACGTTTCTCCGTTCGTCGGCGACGAGCCCCATGCTAGAGCCCACGCCGGTCACCGCGCGGCCGGGACGGTCAGGTCGGCGCCGGCCCGGATCACGCCGTCGAGGCGTTCCCCGGCGGCGACCGTCGCGCCCGGCCAGATCACCGACCGGTCGACCGCGCCGTGGACCCGCGCGCCGGCGCCGACCACCGAGCGGGTGACCGGCCCGGCCACCGTCGCGGACGGGTCGACCAGCCCGGCCGGACCGGCGGCGTGCAGGTTGGCGGCCAGGTAGTCGGCCGGTGTGCCGGTGTCGTAGAACGTCCCCGGGTAGCGGACCACGGTCAGCGCCCCGGCCGCCTCCGCCGGCCGCCACACCGCCCGGACCAGCTCGTCGAACGTGGCCGGCAGGTCCCGGACCAGCCGCCAGGGCAGCAGCGACAGACCGGCGAAGCGGTGGCCGGCGAAGGTGCCGGGGGCGGCCGGGCCGTCCGCCGGCCGACCGAGCAGGCGTACGCTCCGCCCGTCCCAGCCGTCGCACAGCGCGGCCACGTCGGGGCCGGGTGGCGCCGCCGGGTCGGCCAGGTACGCGTCGGCGTTGGCGACCAGCACGCCCCGCCCGGCGATCCAGTCGCGCAGCCGGCCGACGCCGCCGGCGGTGCCCAGCGGTTCGCCCGGTTCGACGGAGAGGTGGGCCCGGTCGCCGACCCACGCGGTCACCTGGTCGCCCAGGTGGCAGGCGTTCACCGCGACCAGTTCGGGGCCGGTCAGGCCGAGGCCGGCGAGCCGGGCCAGGGCCCGGTCGAGCAGCGGCACGTTGCCGACCGGGCAGAGCGCCTTGGGCACCCGCTCGGTGAGCGGGCGCAACCGGGTGCCGGCGCCGGCCGCCAGCACCACCGCGCACACCTCGACCCCGCGTGCCGGGCCGGACGAGTCGGGGACCGGTGCGCTCACGCGCTCGGTGGCGTCGCGGGCGGGACCTCGCCGGCGCGCGGGCCGATGCCGTAGTGGGCCAGCAGGTTGGCGGTGGCGCGGCTGAGCCGGGGCAGATCGTCGAGCGGGTGCCAGGCGGCCTCCAACACCTCGGCCCCGTCCACCTTGAGCGTGGTGCTCGACGCCGGCACCGTCACCTCGAAGACCACGTCCACCCAGCCCTTGGCGTGCACCACCGCGTTCGGCACCGCGGGCCGGAGCCGGTCGGGGGAGAGCCGGACGCCGGACTCCTCGTGCAGCTCCCGGGCGGCGCCGACCACCGGGGGCTCACCGCGTTGCAGCAGGCCGGCGGGGAGGCTCCAACTGTGGCCGGGGGGTTGGCGCAGCAGCAGGATCCGTCCCGCGCCGGTGGCCTCCGCGTCCCGGACCAGCGTGACCGCACCGACGATGTACTTCGGCACGGCCAGCCGGACCAGCCGCCGCCGCAGCGGGACCGGCAACCGGTAGAAGAGGCGGTAGCCGAAGGCCCGTCCGGTGGCACGCGCGCGGGGGATCATGCGTTCAGGCTAGTGGCCGGCGGGTCGGCGGGGGCGAAGGCCCTTCACCTTACTGCCGGTGGTCGACCAGGTCGATGAGCTGCTGGACCACCGCGTCCGGCTCGACCGAGCGGTCGAAGACCGCGACCAGCAGCGTCTCCAGGTCGGGATAGCCCAGTTCCTCGGAGAGCCGCAGCAGGGGCAGGTCGCTGGCCAGGCCCCGGTTGTGCTTGCGCAGCGCCAGGCCGATCGAGGCGCGGCCGAGCCGGACCTTGTCGGCGATCGAGATGCCCGGCTCGGTGTGCTCGGCGAACCACCTGTTGATCTGCATCTGGGCGTGCGGGGACTTGACGAAGCCCAGCCACTCCCGGCGTGGACCGCGGGGCGCGACGTCGGCCTCGAAGCCGCTCTCCGCGTCGCTCTCGGTGAAGATCTCCACCACGTCGCCCTCCTCCAGCTCGGAGGAGAGCGGGGCCAGCCGGCCGTTGATCCGGGCGGCGAGGCAGTGGTCGCCGCGTTCGGTGCCCAGCTCGTACGCGAGGTCGACCGGGGTGGCCCCGGCCGGCAGCACCAACTGCCGACCGTCGGCGACCACCTGGATTTGCGCCTCCGCCAGGTCACAGCGCAGCGACGCCATGAACTGGGTCGGGTCGACCGTGTCCTGCTCCCAGTCGAGCACCCGGCGCAGCCAGGACAGCTCGTCCGTCCGGTCGGCGGCCCGGCCGGCGGCGCGCGGGAAGCGGTAGTGGGCGGCCACGCCGTACTCCGCGGAGCGGTGCATCTCGGTGGTGCGGATCAGCACCTCGACCGTGCGGTCCTGCGGGCCGCAGACGCTGGTGTGCAGCGACCGGTAGAGGTTGTTCTTCGGTGAGGCGATGAAGTCCTTGAAGCGGCCCGGAACCGGTCGCCAGAGCCCGTGCACGGCGCCCAGCGCGGCGTAGCAGTCGGTCGCCGGGCCGTCCACCACGATGGCGATGCGGGGCAGGTCGTACGGGGCGGCGTGGCCGCCGGCGACGGTGTCCTTCCAGATCGAGTAGAGGTGCCGCGGGCGGGGGGAGACGTCGGCGTCCACCCGGCTGCGGCGCAGCGCCGCCCGGGTGCGGGCCACCACGTCGGCGAGGTAGGCGTCCCAGCCGGGCCGGTCGTGCACGAACCGGGCGATCCGCGCGTGCTCCTCGGGCCGCAGGTGCAACAGCACCACGTCGTCCAGCTCGCGTTTGAGCGTCTGGATGCCCAGCCGGTCGCAGAGCGGGACCAGCACGTCGAGGGTCTTGCGGGCGATCCGCTCCCGCGATGCGGCGGAGCGGACGCCGAGCGTCCGCATGTTGTGCAGCCGGTCGGCCAGCTTGATGACCAGCACCCGGACGTCCTTGCCGGCCGCCACGATCATCTTGCGGACGGTCTCCGCCTCGGCGGCCTTGCCGTAGAACGCCTTGTCGAACTTGGTCACGCCGTCGACCAGGTGGGCCACCTCGCGGCCGAAGTCCTCCTGGAGCGCCTGGAGCGTGTAGCGGGTGTCCTCCACCGTGTCGTGCAGCAGCGCGGCGACCAGCGTGGTGGTGTCCATGCCGAGGTCGGCGCAGATCTGCGCCACCGCGAACGGGTGGGTGATGTAGGGCTCGCCGCTCTTGCGGAACTGGCCGCGGTGCATGTTCTCGGCGATCGTGTACGCCCGGCGCAGCACCGAGACGTCGGCGCTGGCGTGGATGCCACGATGGGCGCGGACCAGCGCGGTGACCGGGTCGCCGTCGGCGGTGGGCCAGGTGAGCAGCGAACGCAGCCGGCGGGTGAGCGGTAGCTCGCCCTGGTTCGGAAGGGCGCCGCCCAGGGCGGCGCCGTGTCCGGCGTCGACGTCCACCTGGGACACCTCCTCACCCGGCCCGCGGTCACCGGGGCCGGTGACCGGGAGCAGACCCGCGAATCGGGCAGTGCTGCACTTCTTTAACAGCCTAAGGGAGTCGGCGTCGTCCGATCGGACACTTGGTCATGAGCGTTCGGTCGAGAGTTGGTGGGATCCGCCGTTCTCGGCCTTCGCCAGCAGGTCACGGAAGCGCCCCGCGCCGGCCACCGGCGAGGCCCATCCGGCGGTGCTCTCGACCAGCCGCGTCTCCGGCCGTTCCAACCAGGACAGGATCCGCTCGGTCTCCTCGGCGGTGGCCGCCGGCACCGGACCGTGCCCGGGCAGCACCGTCTCGGCGGTGGCCCGGATCGCCGCGATGGTCGGTCGTGGGTGGACACCGGGTGGCGACACGCCGGCCCCGGCGAGCCGCCCGTGCCGGACCAGCGCCAGCTCCCAGCCGCCCCGGGCGGCGGGCCGGGCGGCGGCCAGCTCGGCGATGCCGGTCAACGCCGCCAGGCGCTGCATCCGGACCGCCGCGCGCAGCACCGCGACCAGCCGGCCGCGCGCCACCGCCGCCTCCTCGTAGCGCTGGGCGGCGGAAAGCACCTCGATCCGGGCGAGCAGGGCGTCGACCACCACGGCGGGATCGGCGCGGGTGGCGGTGCGGAACGGGGTGGCGGCGGCGTGTTCGTACTCCTCCGGGGTGATCCGGTGCTCGCAGGGCGCCGGGCAGCGACCCAGCTCGGCCAGCGCGCAGGCCGGCATGGTGGTGCGCCGGGAGAGCCGATGGGTGCACTGACGCAGCGGCACCGCGTCGTGGAAGCCGGCGGCGGCCAGCTCCGCGGCCTGTTTGGACCGGAACGGGCCGAGGTAGGCGGTGTCGGTGGGGCCGAGGTCGCGGACGACCGACAACCGGGGGTACGCCTCGTCGGTGAGCTTCAGCCAGACCTGACGCTCCGGGTATTTGGACCGGCGATTGTACGGCGGGGCGTGCGCGGCGATCAGCCGCAGCTCGCGGACCTCGGCCTCCAGCGAGTGGGCGCACTCGACCGCCTCCACCCGCTCGGCGGCGGCCAGCATCTCGGAGATCCGGGCCCGTTTCTCGCCGGCGGTGAAGTAGCTGCGCACCCGGGTGGCGATGTCGCCGGACGTGCCGACGTAGAGCGGCCGGTCGTCGGCGGCCCGGAAGATGTAGACGCCGGGCACCTTCGGCAGCCCCTCGGCGAGGTGCCGCTTGCGGCGCTGGGTCGGGGTGACCGCCCGGGCGAACTCGATCGCCTCGCCGATCGTGTCGACCCGGTGCCCGCCCAGGCGGCTGATCAGCCCGTGCAGCACGTCGACGGTGGCCTTGGCGTCGTCGAGCGCCCGGTGGGTGGGCTGGGTGGCGGTGCGGAAGTAGCCGGCCAGCGTGCCCAGCTTGCGGTTGGGCACCTCGTCGCGGGTGAGCACCCGCCGGGCCAGCGCGGCGGTGTCCAGCACCCGCGGGTTGGGCCAGCGGTAGCCGTGCTTCGCGCAGGCGGCCTTGAGGAAGCCCACGTCGTAGGGGGCGTTGTGGGCGACCAGCACGGCGTCGGTGAGGAACTCCAGGAAGCTCGGCAGCACCTGCTCGATCGGCGGGGCGGGCACCAGCATCGCCTGGGTGATCCCGGTCAGCACGGTGATGAACGGCGGGATCGGCACGCCCGGGTTGACGAGCGTGGCGAGCACGCCCAGCTCCTCGCCGCCGCGGACCTTCACCGCGCCGATCTCGGTGATCCCGCCGCCGTCCGGCGCGCCGCCGGTGGTCTCCAGGTCGACGACCACGAAGGTGGTCGCGTAGAGCGGCAGCGCGGGGTCGACGCCGCTGCCCGCCGCCCGGTCCAGACCGGCCAGCGACTCCTGGACGTACTCCGTTCCCGTCACCAGCGGGACGGTAACGGCTCGGTCCGACACTCGCGTCACTCCGGCCCCGCTGATACCACGGGGGTACGATGAGAGATCGGCTCACTCACCGGGCGGTGGGCCCGTTCGGGGTGGGAGACTTGCCACATGCCCCTCACCGAGCCGCACGACGACCGCTCCTCCGCGGAGGAGCCGGTGGTCGGCGCGCCCGAGCCCGGTGAGGACCCGTCGCCGCCCGAGCCCGAGCCCACGCTCCCCGAGCCGGTCCGCCAGCGGATCGTCACGCTGACCGCCGCGGTCCTGCCCGGCCTGCCCGCCGACGAGGTGCCGGTGCCGCTGCGCCGGGTCGCCAAGTTCGCCCCCAACCGCCGCGCCCGGCTCGGCGCTCCGGTGATCGCCGCCCAGCTCACCGCCGACCCGCTGTTCCGGCAGCGGGTCACCGCCCGGGTGCTGGCCGACGCCGGTGACCTCGGCGCGGCGGTGGTCGAGGGCACCGCGCCGGCCGCCGCCGACCCGGTCGAGGTGGCCGCGCTGGCCTACCTGGCCCGGCCCCGGGGCTGGCGGGAGCTGATCGAGGCCAGCGGCGAGGCGGTGCGCGCCGAGGCGGACAGCGCGGTCGTGGCCGAGCTGGTCCGGGAGGCCGAGCAGCGGGCCACCCGCGCCGAGCACGACCGGGCGGTGGCCCGGGTCGAGGCCGAGAAGCTCCGCGACGAGCTGGCCCGGGTCCGCGAGGAGCTGGGCCAGCTCCGCGAGGAGGCCCGGCAGTTGGCCCGTACCCTGCGGGAGACCCAGGCCCGGGAGCGCCGGGCCACCGAGCTGCTGGCCACCGAACGGGGTCGGGCGGCCCGCGCGGCGGCCGACGCGGACGCCGAGCTGCGCCGCGCCCGGGCCCGGCTGGCCGAGGCGGAGGCCGCCGCCGGGGTGGCCCGGGCCAGCGCCAAGGAGGCCCGCTCCGTCGACGACGCCCGGCTGTGGCTGCTGCTGGAGACGATCGGCCAGGCCGCGGTCGGGTTGCGCCGGGAGCTGGCACTCGACCCGGTGGACACGCTGCCGGCGGACTTCGTCGCCGACGCGTTCGCCGACCAGCCCGGCGCCGTCCAGGCCGGACCGGCGACCCGGGCCCGCGACACCGACGACCCGGCCCGGCTCGACCAGCTCCTCGCGCTGCCCCGGGCGCACCTGGTGGTGGACGGCTACAACGTCACCAAGCGCGGCTTCGGGGAGATGTCGCTGGAGCAGCAGCGCAAGCGGCTGATCACCGGGTTGGGCGGGATCGCGGCGCAGACCGGGGACGAGGTCACCGTGGTCTTCGACGGCGCCGAGCGGATCCACGGGCTGCCGCCGGCGCCGCGCGGCGTGCGGGTGCTCTTCTCCCGCAAGGGCGAGACCGCGGACGAGCTGATCCGGCGGCTGGTCCGCGCCGAGCCGGCCGGCCGGCCGGTGGTGGTCGTCTCGTCGGACCGCGAGGTCGCCGACGGGGTACGCCGGCACGGCGCGTACCCGCTGGGCGCCGACTCGTTGCTGCGCCGGCTCGCCCGCTCCTGACCCGCTCGCGCCGCTTCGGCGGACTGGTGACCGGATGATCGTTTTCGGGGTGGGTGCTGCCTCGTTGTCCGGTTCTGTCGTACCCGACGCATAGCCTTGCGGTGACCGACGGTGGTGGTCCCTTCCCCGACCGCCACCGGCGACCGCGTCAGGAGGCGTTCATGCTCATCGACTGCGACGGCTGCGGCATCCGCGGCGCCGGCTGCGCCGGGTGCCTGGTGACCGCGCTGCTCGACCCCGAATCCCCGGCGGCCGACCTGGGCCCGGCCGAGCACCGGGCGATCGAGGTGTTCGCCCGGGCCGGCTTCGACGTGGAGGTGCTGCCACCGGCGGCCACCCCCGCATCCGCCCCCGCACCCCGTCGCGCCACCCGCCGCCGGGTGGCCTGACCCGCCGCCCGGGCACCGGGCCGTCCCGCCGCGCCCGGGCCATAGGATGGGCGGTCACGGCGGGAGGGGAACGGCATGACGCGGACGGGTGGCGACGGCGGGGTGGGGTGGTGAGCCCGCGCGGCTGGGCGCTGCTGACCCTGGCCGGGCTGGCGGTGGCGCTCGTCGTCACCGTGGCGCTGCTGGTGCCGTGGAGCCGGCCGCCGGCGCCCCGCGCCGACCAGCTCGCCGCGTTGCGGGCGCTCCCCGTCGAGCAGGTGGCCCGAGGCCGGGCGTTCAGCGGCGCGTTGCGCCCGGCCGGCTGGTCGGCGCTCGTGGTCGGTCTGGTGGTGGCGCTGCTGCTCGGGCTCACCCCGCTGGGCGGGCGTCTGGTCGAGCTGGCCGGCCGGCCCTTCGGCGGGCACTGGGTGGCCCAGGCCGTGCTCGGCGGGTTGGGCGTCATGTTCCTCGCCGATCTGCTCACCCTGCCGTTCGCGGCCTGGCGGCGCACCGTGCTGGTCCGCTACGGGCTGAGCACCCAGGACTGGGGCGGCTGGACGGTCGACCTGCTCAAGTCGTACGCGGTCAGCGCGGTCATCGGCGCGCTCGTCCTGCTCGCCTTCTACTCGGTGGTCCGGCTCGCCCCCCGGTGGTGGTGGGCGTACGGCGCGGCCGGCGCCGCCGCCCTGGTGGTGATCCTGTCGTTCGTGCTGCCGGTGCTCGTCGAACCGGTGTTCAACAGGTTCACCCCGATGGAGCCGGGCCCGCTGCGCACCGAGCTGACCACCATGGCCGCCCGGGACGGGGTCCCGGTCCGCGACGTGCTGGTCGCCGACGCGTCCCGGCGGACCCGGGCGGTGAACGCCTACGTCTCCGGGCTCGGGCCGACCCGGCGGGTGGTGGTCTACGACACGCTGCTGCGCGAGGCGGAACCGGCGGAGGTGACAAGCGTGGTCGCCCACGAGCTGGGGCACGCCAAGGACCGCGACGTCTGGACCGGCACGCTGATCGGCGCGTTCGGCGCCGCCGCCGCGGTGGTGGCGCTGTACCTGGTCGGCTCCTGGGCCCCGCTGCTGCGGCTGGCCGGCGTCGACTCCATCGTCCAGCCGCGGGCGTTTCCGCTGCTCGTCGCGCTGGTCACGGTGGTCGGGCTGGTGGCCACCCCGGTGCAGGCGCTGGTCTCCCGACGGGTGGAGGCGCGGGCCGACGCGCACGCGCTGGCGCTCACCGGCGACCCGACGACGTTCGAGGCGATGCAGCGCCGGCTGGCCGGGGTGAACCTGGCCGACCCCGACCCGCCGCGCTGGGAGTACCTGTGGTCGGCGTCCCACCCGTCCACCGTGGAGCGGATGGCCGCCGCCCGCGCCTACGCCAGGGAGCACGGCCGATGAGCCGCACCTTGCTGATCACCAACGACTTCCCGCCCCGCCCCGGCGGCATCCAGTCCTTCGTGCACAACCTCGCGGTGCGCCAGCCGCCCGGCTCGGTGGTGGTCTACGCGTCGAGCTGGCGGGACGCGGAGAAGTTCGACGCCGACCAGCCCTTCGAGGTGGTCCGGGAACGCACCCGGGTGCTGCTGCCCACGCCGCTGATCGCCCGTCGGGCGGCCCGGCTGGCCCGGGCGTACGACTGCGACACGGTGTGGTTCGGCGCGGCGGCGCCGCTGGGGTTGCTCGCGTCGGGGCTGTGCCGCCGGGCCGGGATCCGCCGGGCGGTGGCGCTGACGCACGGGCACGAGGTCGGCTGGGCCGCGTTGCCCGGTGCCCGGTCCGCGCTGCGACGCATCGGCCGGGGCGTGGACGTGACCACCTACCTCGGCGAGTACACCCGGGTGCGGCTGGCCCGCGCGTTGGACGGGCTGACCGAGCTGCGCCGCCTCGCGCCCGGCGTCGACGTGGAGACCTACCATCCCGGCGTCGACGGCGAGCCGGTCCGGGCGCGGCTCGGCCTCGCCGACCGGCCGGTGGTGGTGTGCGTGTCGCGACTGGTGCCGCGCAAGGGGCAGGACGCGCTGATCCGGGCGTTGCCGGAGATCCGCCGCCGGGTGCCGGACGCCGCGCTGCTGGTGGTCGGCGGCGGGCCCTACCGGGCCACCCTGGAGAAGCTGGCCCGGCAGGCCGGGGTGGAGCGGGACGTGGTCTTCACCGGCTCGGTGCCCAGCGCCGAACTGCCCGCGCACTACGCCGCCGGCGACGTCTACGCGATGCCCTGCCGCACCCGCAACCGTGGGCTGGACGTGGAGGGCCTCGGCATCGTCTACCTGGAGGCGAGCGCGACCGGGCTGCCGGTGGTGGCGGGCGACTCCGGTGGCGCGCCGGACGCGGTCCGCGAGGGGGAGACCGGGTACGTGGTCCGGGGCCGGGACGTCGCCCAGCTCGCCGACCGGGTGGCGACCCTGCTCGCCGACCGCGACCTCGCCCGCCAGCTCGGCGCGGCCGGCCGGGCCTGGGTCGAGCGGGAGTGGCGCTGGGAGACCCAGGCCGAGCGGATGGCCACACTGCTCGCCGGGTGACCGGCGCCCGAGCGGTGCACCGGCCACCGCCGTCCCGTCTCCGCCTCACCCGGGCGCCGCTTCCCGCCCGGACACGTCGAGCGCGCCGCCCGCCCGCCCCCGAACCGCGCCCCGCCCCGAGGGCGAGGTCGTGGCACTCCGGGCGGACGGCGCGGGCTCGCCGGCGGCGACGTGTCAGGCGGGGGCCGCTGCTCTCCTCGACGCGGTGGGCGGGGCCTCCTCCGGACGCTCGGCCGTGCGACGCGACAGCCGTCCCGGCCACCAGACACGCATGCCCAGGTCCAGGGTCAGCGCCGGGATCAGCAGGCTGCGAACCAGGAGCGTGTCGAGCAGGATCCCGACCGCCACGATCACCCCCATCTGCACCGACGGCACCAGCGGCAGCACCAGCAGGGCGCCGAAGGTGGCCGCCAGCACCACCCCGGCGCTGGTGATCACGCCGCCGGTGACGGTGAGCGCCCGCAGCGTCCCGGCCCGGTGCCCGATCGACGCGGTCTCCTCCCGGGCCCGGGTCATCAGGAAGATCGTGTAGTCCACGCCGAGGGCGACCAGGAACAGGAACGCCTGCAACGGCACGCCGACGAACAGCCGCGGGTGGCCCAACGCGTCGAGCAGCAGCCCGGCGGCGCCCATCGCCGCCGCGTACGACAGCACCACGCTCGCCATCAGCAGCAGCGGCGCGACGAGCGCGCGCAGCAGGAGCATCAGGATCACCAGGACCACGGCGAGCACCAGCGGGATGACCACCCGGTTGTCCCGGTCCACGGTGCGTCGCTCGTCGAGCAGCGTCGCGGTGCGCCCGCCGACGAGCGCCTGCGACCCGGGCACCGCGTGCACGGCGGTGCGCAGCCGGCCCACCGTGTCCCGGGCCGCGGCGCTGTCCGGGGCGGCGGCGAGCACCGCGGTGACGCGTACCCAACGACCGTCGGTGGACCGCTGCGGACCGCCCACGTCCGCGACGCCCGGCACCGCGCGGACCGCGCCCGTGACCAAATCGGCCGTGCCGGCGGCGGCCAACACCTCGACCGGCGCGACCGACCCGCCCGGGTAGTGGGCGGCGACCAGCCGCTGACCGGCGACCGAGCCGACCTCGGTGGTGAACGACTCGTCGTCGGGCAGGCCCAGGGTGAGATTGCCGATCCCGAGGGTCAGCGCGACCAGGGCGACGGCGGTGCCCACCCAGACCGGGCGCGGCCGGCGGCCGACCAGGCCGGCGATCCGCTGCCACACCCCGTGGTCGGCGCCGAGGTCGCGCTCGTCCGCGCCGGGCGTGTGGCGCGGCACGAACGGCCAGAACAGCCACCGCCCGCACACCACGAGCACCGCCGGCAGCAGCGTGGTCATCGCCAGCAACGCGGCCACGATGCCGACCGCGCCGACCGGTCCCAGGCCGCGGGTGGCGGGCAGGTCCGCCGCGACGAGGCAGAGCAGCCCGAGCGCGACAGTCGCCGCGGAGGCGCAGACCGCGCCGTACGACCGGCGCAGCGCCACCGCCATCGCGGCGTGCCGGTCGGCGTGCCGGCGCAGCTCCTCGCGGTAGCGGGCGATGAGCAGCAGGGCGTAGTCCACGCCGACGCCGAAGACCAGCACGGTGAGGATGGTCTGGCTCTGGAAGTCCACCGTCAGGCCGGCGTGCCGGGCCAGCAGGTAGACGGTGGCGCCGGCGAGCTGGTTGGCGACGCCGACCGCGAGCAGCGGCACCAGCCACAGCACCGGGCTGCGGTAGGTGACGAGCAGGAGCAGGGCGACGGTGACGGCGGTGGCCAGCAGCAACGCGCCGTCCATCCCGTCGAACGCGTCCCAGACGTCGCTCTCGGCGACCGCGTCGCCGGTCAGCGCGGTCCGCAGGCCGGGCGCCGCGTCGGCGAGCCGGTCCTTCATGGCGCGCACCGCGTCGGCGCGTCGCTCCTCGTCGAGGGTGACCGGGAGCGAGAACAGCAGCGCCCGGCCGTCCGCGCTCGGCGCCGGCGCGGAGACCACGCCGCCGTCGGCGTACCCGGCGAAGGCCGCCCGGTCGGCGTCGACCCGGGCCCGGTCGGCGGCGGTGAGGCCGGTGTCGCGGACGTACACGGCGACGGCCAACTGCCGGCGGGACTCGGGGAAGGCGGCTTCGGCCCGCTGTGCGGCGCGACTGCTCTCGACGCCGGGCGGCAACGCGCCGAGCGTCGAGTTGTCCTGCGTCTCGCCCAGCTTCAACGCGAGCGGCCCGGCGACCGCGAGCAGCGCCAGCCAGAGGACGAGGACGGCGTACTTGCCGCGGCGGCCGGCGGGCAGCCGGGCCGTTCGGTGCGGGGACATCAGGGTTCCTCTCACTCGTCGCCCGGCGCGGACCGCGGGCCCTGACTCGATCCTTCGGGCCGGCGGCCCGCCGGTCAGGGGTGCCGCCCCGACTCCACGGGTGGTGCCAGCACCACCGGCGGACCGGCGGTGATACCGGAGAATGGAACTCGTGGACGCATCGGTACGGGTACTGCTCCGGACCCGGCTGCGGCCCGCCGCGGTGACCGCCGCCCAGGGGCTGCTGACCGCGCTGCTGTCGTTGACCACGCACGTGGCCCTGTTCGTGCTGTCGCTGGTCGCGCTGCTGCTGATCCCGGCGTTCGGCGTCGGCTTCGCCCTCTTCCCGGTGGTCACCGGCGCGGTCCGGATCTGCGCCGGGCTGCACCGCCGGCTGGCCCGGTGGAGCGGCGTCGAGATGCCCACGCCCTACCTGCCCGCGCCGGCCGGTGCCCAGTTCGGCACCTGGCGGCGGTTCCGGTGGGTGGTGGGCGACCCGGCGACCTGGCGGGATCTGGCCTGGCTGCTGCCCGGCGCGGTCACCGGCGCGGTGTGCCTGGCCGCGTTCGTCCTCCCGCTGTACGGGCTGGAGGGGTTGATCGGCGTGCCGCTGGTGCTGCGTGCCGTCGGCGTCTGGTACGGCTACGGCCCGTTCTGGCCGCTCGACAACCTCGTCGAGGCGGTGCTCTGCGTCCCGTTGGGCGCGCTGCTGCTGGCCGCCGGGGTCGCCGCCGGGCGCTGGCTGGTCTGGCTGCACGTGACGTTCGCCGGGTTCTTCCTGACCCCGACCCGCGGCGCCGCGCTGGCGCTGCGGGTGCGTCAGCTCACCGTCACCCGGGCCGAGGCGGTGGACGCGCAGGCCGCCGAGCTGCGCCGGATCGAACGGGACCTGCACGACGGGGCGCAGGCCCGGCTGGTCGCGCTGAGCATGAGCATCGGGCTGGCCGAGCAACTGGTCCGTGACGACCCGGAGGCGGTCCGCCGGCTGCTCGCCGAGGCCCGGGAGACCAGCGGCCAGGCCCTGGCCGAGCTGCGCGGTCTGGTTCGCGGCATCCACCCGCCGGTGCTCGCCGAGCGCGGCCTGCCCGGCGCGGTACGGGCGCTGGCGCTGGCCGTGCCGCTGCCGGTGGAGGTCACCGTCGACCTGCCCGGCCGGGCCGCCGCCCCGGTCGAGTCGGCCGTCTACTTCGCGGTCGCCGAGGCGTTGGCCAACGTGGGCAAGCACAGCGGGGCGACCCGGGCCTGGGTGGAGCTGCGGCACGCCGACGGGCGGCTGACCGCCGTGGTCGGTGACGACGGCCGGGGCGGGGCGGCGCCGGCGGCCGGCGGCGGTCTGGCCGGGACAGGTCGCCGGCTGGCCGCGTTCGATGGGACGATGGCAGTGACCAGTCCGGCCGGTGGACCCACCGTCATCAGCATGGAGCTGCCGTGCGCGTTGTCATCGCCGAGGATCTCGCCCTCCTCCGAGACGGGCTGACCAGGATCCTGGAGGCGTTCGGCTGCCAGGTGGTGGCGGCCGTCGACAACGGGCCGTCAGTGCTGCCCGCGCTGGCCGCGCACCGGCCGGACGTCGCGGTCATCGACGTACGGCTGCCGCCGACGTTCAGCGACGAGGGGTTGCAGGCGGCTGTGCGGGCCCGCGCCGAGCTGCCCGGGCTGCCGGTGCTCGTGCTGTCCCAGCACGTCGAGCAGCTCTACGCCCGTGAGCTGCTCGCCGACCGGCGCGGCGGCGTCGGCTACCTGCTCAAGGACCGGGTGTCGCACGTGGACCAGTTCGTCGACGCGGTGCGCCGGGTCGCCGCCGGCGGCACCGTGATGGACCCGGAGGTGGTGGCCCAGTTGCTGGCCCGCCGCGACGGCGCCGGGCCGCTCGCCGAGCTGACCGCGCGGGAACGCGAGGTGCTCGGCCTGATGGCCGAGGGCCGGTCGAACGCCGCGGTGGCGGCCCGGCTGTTCGTCACCGAGAAGGCCGTCGACAAGCACATCAACAGCATCTTCAGCAAGCTGCGGATGCCGCCGTCCGGTGACGACAACCGGCGGGTGCTGGCCGTGCTGGCCTATCTGGACGGGGCGGACACCCGCCGCCAGGCAGGCTGACCGCGTGCGGCGACCGGGTGTGGTACGTGAACCAGACGTCCGCTCAGCCCTCGGATCCGGGGCTGGCTCGCTGCCACAGCCAGACACCCACCAGTAGGCAGGCGGCTCCAGCCACCGCGACGCCAACCTTTGCCGCACCGGGGACGTCGTCCAGGAAGGGAAAGGCGCGGGAGGCTGCCAGCGTCAGGAACGCGACGACGAAGAGAACGAGGGCGAGAACGCGCTGACCGGTCATGGGTGCCTCCGGGGTCGGGAAACGCTCGGCCAGGTTGTTAAGCGGGGCCCCCTCCTATACCTGAAGCGTTAAGAAGGGGCCCCTCCTTACGCCGCGGGCGCGCGGGTGAGGTGTTGCAGCGCCGAGCCGGGGCGGCCGAAGTGCCAGCCCTGACCGGCGTCGCAGCCGATGGCGCGCAGCCGGTCCGCCTGACCGGCCGTCTCCACCCCCTCGGCGGTGACCGTGAGGTCCAGGGCGTGTGCCAGCGAGACCAGCGAGGCGAGGATCCGCTCGTCGGTACGGCCGCCCGGGTCGCCGGCCGGCGCGCGCAGCCCGGTCACGAACTCGCCGGCCACCTTCAACTCGGTCACCGGCAGGTCCCGCAGGTACGCGAGATTGCAGTAGCCGGTGCCGAAGTCGTCGATGGCCACCCGGACGCCCAGATCGCCGAGCACCCGCAGGGCCCGGACCGGCTCGACCACGGTGCTCATCATGGTGCTCTCGGTGACCTCCAGTTGCAGCCGTTCCGGGGGCAGGCCGGTGCGGCCGAGCACGCCCCGCACCTCGGGCACCAGGTCGGCCCGGTGCAACTGGCGTACGGCCAGGTTGACGCTGACGAACGGCGCGTCGCCACCGGCCGCCGACCAGGTGCCCGCCTCGCGGCACGCCTCGGCCAGCACCCAGCTGCCGAGCCGGACGATCAGGCCGGTCTCCTCGGCCAGCGGGATGAAGCTGTCCGGCCGGAGCACCCCCAGCTCCGGGTGGCGCCAGCGCACCAGCGCCTCCATGCCCAGCACCCGGCCGTCACGCAGCGACGTCAGCGGCTGGTAGTCGAGGTAGAACTCGCCCCGGTCCAGCGCGGCCGGGATCGCCGCGGAGAGCGCGTACCGGGCCAGCTCGCGGCGGTTACGGTCGGCGTCGAACAACGACCAGCGGGCCCCGCCGGCGGCCTTGGCCCAGTGCAGCGTGCTGTCCGCGGCGCGCATCAGCTCCATCGGCGAGGTGCCGGCCACCGGCCGCTCCACGATGCCGATGCTCGCCGACACCGTCAGCTCGTGCCCGTCGACGAGCGCGGGCTCGCGTACCGCCTCCAGCGCCGCCTCGGCGACCTTGACCACGTCGTCGGTGCCGGCGGTGCGCTCCACCAGGATCACGAACTCGTCGCCGCCCAGGCGGGCCACCAGGTGCTCGCCGAGCGTCCGGCGCAGCCGGTGCGCCACCGCCACCAGCAACGAGTCGCCGACCTGGTGACCGAGGGAGTCGTTGACCACCTTGAACCGGTCCAGGTCGAGGAAGCAGACCCCGATCCGGTCCGCGCCCCGGCCGGGCGCGACGATCGCGGCGGTCAGCCGTTCGGTGAACAGCGTGCGGTTCGGCAGGTCGGTCAGCGGGTCGTGGGTGGCCTGGTGCCGGAACCGGGCCTCGCTGTCCCGCAGCGCCCGCTCGGCCTGGGCGCGCGCCATCATGGCGGCCCGCCGGATGGACTCCTGCTCGTCCAGCGTGCGGTCGCGCAGCGCCCGGGCGTACCCGGTGGCGACGGTGGCGAGCAGCCGGGACATCCGGTCCTCGACGTCGTCGACGTCCAGGTCGAGGTCGCGGACCAGCCGGAGCTGGATCACCTCGACGGTGCGACCCAGGCCCTCGGCGGAGGCGATGTGCGACTGCACCAGCTCCGCGCCCACCTGCTGGCCGATCCGCAGGTCGAACGGGTCGGCGCGCATCGCCTGCGCGAGCCGCTCGGTGAGCCGTTGCAGCATCTCCTCCAGCTGCGCCTGGGTCATCGGCAGGTAGCTGGTCCCGGAGACCGCCTTGGCCCAGGCCCGGGCGAAGACGCCGGGGCGGCAGCGGCCGGCGGCGGTCACGGTGGCCACGTCGTCAGGCACCGAGCCGCCCGACCCCGCCCATGAAGACCGCCCGTTCGGCGTGTTCCGCCTGGTCGGGGGCGTCCGGTCGCCACTGCGGCACCCACACCACGCCCGGGTCGACCAGCTCGAACCCGGCGAACAGCGCGGTCAGCTCGGCCCGACCGCGGATGAAGAGCTGGCTGTCGGTGCGCCGGTAGACCCGTTCCGCCTCGGCCCGCTCGCCGGTGCCGTCCCGGCCGTCGTCGCTGGCCTGGGAGAGCACCAGGTGGCTGCCGGGCGCCAGCGCCGCGCGCAGCGTCCGCAGGATCTCCTCCGGGCGGTCGGAGTCCGGGATGAAGTGCAGCACCGCCACGATCATCACCGCGACCGGCTCGGTGAAGTCGATCAACCGGGTGACGTCCGGATGGCGCAGGATCGCCACCGGGTCGCGCAGGTCCTCCCGGACCACGGCGGCCCGCTCGTTGCCGGCCAGGATCTCCTGGCTGTGCGCGACCGCCACCGGGTCCACGTCGACGTAGACCACCCGGGAGTCGGGGTCGATGCCCTGGGCGATCTCGTGCACGTTGCCCACGGTCGGGATGCCGGAGCCGATGTCCAGGAACTGCCGCACCCCGGTCTCGGCCAGGTAGTGCACCGCCCGGCGGAGGAAGGCGCGGTTGGCCTGGGCCATCAGCGGGGCCTCCGGCACCGCCTCGACCATCGCCCGCGCGGCGACCCGGTCGGCCGCGAAGTTGTGCGAACCGCCCAGGTAGTAGTCGTACATGCGGGCCACGCTCGGGCGTTCGATGTCGATCGTCTCGGGTGCCCAGTCCGGCCGCTGCATGTCCCTGCCCCTTGGGTGTCGGCGACGCGCGGCGTCACCGCCGCGCGGATCACCCGGGTATTCTGCCCGGCCGCTGTCGCGGTGCAAAGACCGCCGCCGTTCCGCGTCCGGCCGTTCACCGTACGCGGTCGACCCGCGCCCGGAATGCCGGAGAGGCCCGCGTCCGGCGTGCGGACGGGGCCTCTCCGGCGGTGCCGTCAGAACTTCGGCGCGTCGGGGGCCTCCAGCAGCCCCAGCCGCAGCGCGGTCATCAGCGCCTGGGCCCGGTTGGCCGCGCCCAGCTTCTCGTAGAGCTTGGAGATGTGGGTCTTGGCGGTCGACTCGCTGACGAAGAGCTGCTTGGCGATGCCGGCCACGCTCATGCCGTCGGCGAGCAGCCGCAGCACCTGCCCCTCGCGGGGGGAGAGCTGCGGACCGGACGGGGCCAGCCGGCGCTTCATCGCCTCGGCCAGGTCGGCCGCGGTGAACGCGCTGGGGGAGGAGGCGGCGTGCCGGGCGGCGGCCACCACCTCGTCGGCCGGGGCGGTCTTCGGGACGAACGCGCTCGCCCCCGCCTCCAGCGCGCCGAAGAGCTGGTCGTCACCGGCGTACATGGTGAGCACCACGATGCCCATCGAGGCGCTGGACTTGCGCAGCGCGCGGGTGGCCTCCAGACCGCTGCCGTCGGGCAGTCGCAGGTCCATGATCACCACGTCGGGCTGGAGCGCGCCGGCCTGGCGCACGCCCTCCGCGGCCGTGGCGGCCTCACCCACGACCTCGAACTGCCGGTCCCGCTCGAAGGCGTGCCGCAGACCCTTGCGGATCAGGTCGTGATCGTCGACAAGGAGGACCTTGGTCCGGGTGGCCGGTGTCGGGCTAGTGGTCATCCTCGGGTTACTCCCCTTCTGCTGCTGCGGCGCTGCCGCGCACCTTATCGCGCCGGGGCGACGAGCCGAGTACCACCGCCACGGTTGTGCCGCTGGGTTGCCGCGGCCTGATCTCCAACCGGCCTCGGATACGTTCCGCCCTCTCCGCCATGATCGCAAGACCATAGTGCCCCTCGGGCCGCTGGTCACCGATGCCGTGACCGTCATCCGACACTTCGATCCGGGCGTACGGGGGATCCACCTCACAGGTGACCCAGAGGTTCGACGCGCCGGCGTGCTTGCGCGCGTTGGTCACCGCCTCCTGGGCGATGCGCAGCAACTCGGCCTCGGTGGCGGCCGGCAGCCGGGCGGTGGACTCGTCCAGGGAGAGGTTCACCCGCAGGCCGCCGGAGGCGCCGACGGTGCGGGCGTACTCGGCGATCGCCGCCGCCAGCCCACCGTGCCGGTCCACCTCGCTGCGCAGCTCGAACAGGCTCAACCGCAGCTCCTGGATCACCCGGGTGACCTCGTGCCGCAGCGTACGCAGCGCCTCGGCGGTCTCCTTCGGGTCCTCGTCGACGTACGCCAGCGCGTTGTCGATGCCGTACCCGACCATCACCAGCTCCTGCGCGACCCCGTCGTGGATCTCCCGGGCCAGCCGCTGCCGCTCCTCGTTGGTGGCCAGCGAGCGCACCTCGTCGAAGAGCAGCGCCGCCTCCAGCCGCAGCGCCGCCGGGCCGGTCAGCGCGGTCACCCGGGACACCACCGGCGGCGGGTACGCGGCGCCGGTGTCCGCCTCGATCACCACCAGGCCGACCGTGCGTACGCCGGCGACCAGCGGCACGATCAGCGCGGACACCTCGCCGGAGTGCCGGGACCGGGCCTGCGAGCGGGCCGAGACGGTCGGCTGCTGGCTGGCCCAGGCGTCGGCGATGGCGGAGTCGGCGTCGAGCGTGGTCTCCCAGTCGACCCGGTCCGCACCGATCTGGGCGAGCACCACCAGCCGGCCGCCGCCGCTGGCGGAGAGCACCGCGCCCCGGTCGGTCTTCGCCACCACCCGCAGCTCCTCCAGCAGGTGCTCGGAGATGCCGCCCGGGTCCAGGGTGGCGCCGGGGAGCTGCCGGGCCACCGTCCGGAGCTGGGTCAACAGCCGGGTGGCCTCGGCGTACGGCTGGGGTTTGCCCTCGCCGCGGACCCGCATCACCCGCTGGAGCGTGCCGGCGGTGTAGAGGCCGAGGCCGGCCAGGATCAGCCACTGCGCGCAGACCGCGAGGTAACCGAGCTGGCCGAGCTGCGGCTCGCCGCCGACCTCGGTGAACGCGGCGCTGACCAGCAGCGTCGCCGCGGTGACCGCGAGCAGCGCGGCGCCCTCGGAGAACCGGCGGCGCAGCGCGGTCACGGTGACCGGCACGGCCAGGTACGGCAGCACCGCCGACGCGCCCAGCCCGTCGGTGACGCCGGTGAGGTGGGCGCCGGCGGCGACCTGGCTGGCGGCCAGCCCGAGCACCACCACCTCGGCGAAGCGGCTGATCGGGGTGAGCAGCCGGTGCTGCGGGGCCAGGACGGCGGGTAGCCCGGCGACGCCGAGCAGGGCGATCCACCAGAGTTCGGTGGCGTCGCGGGTGGCGAACAGGGTCAGGGCGGCGACCAGCGCGAGGAGAACCGCGCGGGCCGCGACCGCGAGGAGCTGCGTCTGCGGCTGTCCGGATGTGGAGGCGGGCACCTGACGGATCGTAGTCAGCGCCGGTAGATCTCCGCGATCTCCGTGGCGTACGTCTTGTGGACGACCTGCCGCTTGACCTTGAGCGAGGGGGTCAGCTCGCCGGTCGCCTCGGTGAAGTCCCGGGGGAGGATCCGGAACACCTTGATCGCCTCGGCCTTGGAGACGGACTGGTTGGCCTGGTCGACCGCGCCCTGCACCTCGGCCCGCAGCGCCTCGTCGTCGCGCAGCTCGGCGGCGCTCGTGGTCTCCGGGCGCCCGTGCCCGGCCAGCCACTTCGGCAGCGCCTCCTCGTCGATGGTGACAAGCGCCGCGATGAACGGCTGCCGGTCGCCGACCACCACGCACTGGCTGATCAACGGGTGCGCCCGGACCTGGTCCTCCAGCACCGCCGGGGCGACGTTCTTGCCGCCGGCGGTCACGATGATCTCCTTCTTCCGGCCGGTGATGCTGAGGTAGCCGTCCGCGTCGAGCTGGCCCAGGTCACCGGTGCGGAACCAGCCGTCGGTGGTGAGCGCCTCGGCGGTGGCCGCCTCGTTGTGCCAGTACCCCTGGAAGACGATGTCGCCGGAGATCAGGATCTCGCCGTCGTCGTCGATCCGGACGGTGACGCCGGGCAGCGGGCGGCCGACCGTGCCGATCCGGGTGCCGGTGGGCAGGTTCGCGGCGGCGGCCGGCGACGTCTCGGTGAGGCCGTACCCCTCGCAGACGGTCACCCCGACGCCCCGGAAGAAGTGCCCGAGCCGGGCGCCGAGCGGCGCGCCGCCGGAGATCGCGTCGCGGCACCGGCCGCCCAGCGCCGCCCGCAGCTTGCCGTAGACCAGCCGGTCGAAGAGCGCGTGCTGGGCACGCAGCGCCAGGCCCGGCCCGCCCGGCGTCTCCAGCGCCTCGCTCCAGGCGATGGCGACCTTCTCGGCGCGGTCGAAGATCTTGCCCTTGCCGTCCGCCTCGGCCTTCTGCCGCGCGCCGTTGTAGACCTTCTCGAAGACCCGGGGTACGGAGAGCACGAACGTCGGCTTGAACTCCTGGAGCGCGCCGACCAGGTCGCTGGTGTCCGCGCAGTGCGCCATGGTGGCCCGGGCCTGCACCACGCCGACCTGGATCAGCCGGGCGAACGCGTGGGCCAGCGGCAGGAAGAGCAGGGTGGAGGCGCCCTGGCGGAACAGGTTCGGCAGCACCGGCACCGCGTTGGCGATGTCGGCGTAGATGTTGCGGTGGGTCAGCACGCAGCCCTTCGGCCGGCCGGTGGTGCCGCTGGTGTAGATGATCGTGGCGAGGTCGTCGGCCTTGAGCGTCGAGCGGCGCACCTCGACCTCGGCCGGGTCCACCGAGGCGCCGGCGGTGACCAGCTCGTGCACCGCGTCCAGCTCGATCTGCCAGACCTCGCGCAGGTCGGGCAGCCGGTCCCGGACGCCGGCGACGAGCGCCGCGTGCGCGGTGCTCTCCACCACCACGGCCACCGCGCCCGAGTCACCGAGGATCCAGGCGGCCTGCTCGGCGCTGGAGGTCTCGTAGATCGGCACGGTGACCGCGCCGGCCGCCCAGATGGCGTAGTCGAGCAGGGTCCACTCGTAGCGGGTGCGGCTCATCAGAGCGACCCGGTCGCCGGGGGACACGCCGGCCGCGATCAGGCCCCGGGCCACCGCGACCACCTCGTCGCGGAACTGCCGGCAGGTCACCTCGATCGGCCCCGCGTCGCCGGCCGGCCGGACGAACTGCACGGTGTCCGGGGCGACCTCGGCGTTTTCCCAGACCGGGTCGGTCAGGTTGGCCGCGTCGCCGACGGTGACGATCGGCGGGACGGAGAACTCGCGCACCTGCACTCCCTCGTGCTCGCACCGGCGCCGGGCCGGCCTGGTCGGCTCTGTCGAAACCTACCCGCCCGCCCCGGTGGAGAGCCGGGTAGCCTCCCCCCATGGCGGACTCCTCCACCCAGTCGATCATCGTCGGCGCGTCACCGGAGCAGGTGGCGGCCGTCATCTGTGACTTCCCCCGTTACCCGGAGTGGACCGAGTCGGTGCGCCGGGCCGAGGTGATCGAGGAGTACGAGGACGGCTACGCGAGCCAGGTCCGGTTCACGCTTGACGCGGGCGTGCTGGCCGACGAGTACGTGCTGGCGTACGAGTACGCCGAGGACATCTCCCGGATCGAGTGGCACCTGGTCGCGCCGTCGACGATGCAGCGGTCCCAGCGCGGGTCGTACGACCTGGTCGGCAACCCGGACGGGACGACCACGGTGACCTACACGCTGGAGGTGGAGCTGTCCGTGGCGATGCTCGGCATGTTCCGCCGCAAGGCCGAAAAAATGATCATGGATACGGCGTTGAAGCAGCTCAAGCGCCGGGTAGAAGCACCCGGTGCGGCCAACTGATCCGATCGCCGTCCCGGTCGTCACGCTGGAGGAGCCGAACCATGGGCACCACTGATCCGGGTTCGGCCCGGGAAGAGGCCGAGCGCCTCGTCGTCACGCTGCTGGCCACCGCGCGGATGGCCGCCGCCTCGTCCGGCGCCGGGGGCCGCAGCCCGCTCGGTGGGATCCTCTCGGGTGTCCTCGGTCACATCCCGACCGGCACCGGCGCCGGTTTCGCCACCGGCTCGCCGGAATGCTGCGTCTGCCCGGTCTGCCGGGGGATCGCGGCGTTGCGGGACCCGAGTCCGGAATTCGCCGAGCGGCTCGCCACCGGCGCCGGTGACCTGGCGGCCGGTGTGGCCAGCCTGCTGCGGGCGTTCGCCCCGGCGGAACCGGCCGGTCCGGCGACACCGGCCGACCCGCCGGGCCAGGCGACGCCGACCGGCCCCGGCGGCCCCGCGCCGACCGGGGCGGGGGACCACGTGTGGCGCGAGGCGACCCGTACCGGGCATGATTCTCAGCCGGCACCCGAGCAGGACGTGTGGTCCGCCGCCACCCGGGGGGAGGGCGCGGCCGATCCGGGTGCCTCCGACGGCTCGGGGTCGCGGCGTGGCGGCAGGCACGCCGAGCCGGAGCCGTCGCAGCCGCCCGTCGACGCCGCCGGGCCGGCGGGGCCGGCGACGAGCCGGCCGCCGGCCGGCCGTCCCACGGTGCCCGCCTCGCGGGCGCCCGACGAGGCGGGCGCGGACGCGGACGCACCAGGCGACGGGGCCTGACCACCGGACATCCCGGATCGCACGGCCGGTTCGGCCGGCGCCCGGGGCAGCACAGCAGAGGGGAGTGGCAGCGGTGACGCTGACCATCGGAGTCGACGTCGGTGGCACGAAGGTGGCCGGCGGTGTCGTGGACGACACCGGCGCGGTACTCGTGCAGACGCGACGGGACACCCCCGCCGACGACGTGGCCAAGACCCGGGACGTCATCATCGAGGTGGTCACGGAGCTGACCTCCGGCCGGACCGTCGAGGCGGTCGGCATCGGCGCGGCCGGCTGGATCGACGCCACCCGCTCCACCGTGCTCTTCGCGCCCAACCTGGCCTGGCGGGACGAGCCGCTGCGCGAGTACGTCAGCAACGCCACCGGGCTGCCGGTGATCGTGGAGAACGACGGGAACGTGGCCGCCTGGGCGGAGTTCCGCTACGGCGCGGCCCGGGACGCCGACGACTCGATGGTCATGTTCACCATCGGCACCGGCGTCGGCGGCGGCATCGTGCTCGGCGGTGAGCTGGTCCGCGGCGCCAACGGCATCGCCGCCGAGCTGGGGCACATGCTCACCGTGCCGGACGGCCACCAGTGCGGCTGCGGCCGGCTCGGCTGCATCGAGCAGTACGCCAGCGGCAGCGCGCTGGTCCGCTTCGCCCGCGCCGCGGCCCGGCAGGAACCGCACCGGGCCACCGCGCTGCTGAAGCTGGCCGACGGCGAGGCGGAGGCGATCACCGGTCCGATGGTGACCGCCGCGGCCAAGGACGGCGACCCGGTCTCCACCGAGGCGTTCGCCCAGGTCGGGCGCTGGCTCGGCACCAGCCTCGCGGACATGGCGCAGATCCTGGACCCGCAGGTGCTGGTGGTCGGCGGTGGCGTGATCGACGCCGGCGACCTGCTGCTCGGCCCGACCCGGCGGTCGTTCACCGACGCGCTGGCCCAGCGCAGCCGCCTGCCCGTCGCCGAGGTGCGCCCGGCCGAGCTGGGCAACACCGCCGGCGTGATCGGCGCCGCCGACCTGGCCCGGAGGATCTGACGTGTCGGGTGTGCCGCTGCGGGTGCTGTCCTACAACGTCCACAGCCAGCGCGACGACACCGCCGCGCTGGCCGAGGTGGTCCGCGAGGCCGCGCCGGACGTGGTGATCGTCCAGGAGGGGCCGCGCCGGTTCCGGTGGCGGCAGAAGTGCGCCACGCTGGCCGACTCGTTCGGCCTGGTGGTCGCCGCCGGCGGCCTGCCGTCGCTGGGCAACCTGCTGCTGACCAGCCTCCGGGTACGGGTCACCGAGACCCGGTGCACGCGCTACCCGCTGACGCCGGGCCGGCACCTGCGCGGGGCCGCGTACGCGCGGTGCCGGGTGGGTGGCGTCGACTTCCTGCTGGCCGGCTCGCACCTGTCCACCGACCCGGCGGAGCGGCCGGCCCAGGCGGCGGCGTTCAAGCGGGAGCTGGCCGCGTCCCCGCTGCCGGTGGTGGCCGGCGCCGACCTCAACGAGGGGCCGGACGGACCGGCCTGGCGGACCGTGGCCGAGGGGCTGACCGACACCGCGGTCGCCGCCGACCGGGCCGACCGGCACACGTTCTCCTGCGCCGATCCCCGGCACCGCATCGACGCGCTCTTCGTCGACCCGCGGATCACCGTGGTCGACTACGACGTGGTGGACACGCCGCGGACCCGCCGGGCCAGCGACCACTTCCCGGTCCTGGTCGACCTGCTGCTGCCCGCCGCCGGCTGACCGCCGCGGCGGCCGGACCGGTGGTCCGGGGCGAAATCCGGCCGGTGGCCCGCTCCGGTCCGACCGTGGCTCGGGCCGGCAGACGGGGCTCGGAGCGGGTGCGTTGGTGGTCGCGACCCGGCCGTGACGGAACGTGAGGTGTCGGCGGCCGGGGTGGCCGACCTGTCGGCGCCTTTGCTCTGCAGCCGCATAAGCATCGGCTACCCAGGGTGATCGACGTGACACGGCTCGTCGTCGCGGCCCTTCGGTACCTGACCAGCTCACGGCCGTGCTGCGTTCGTGGCTGCAGAGCAAAGGCGTCGGACCGACAGGACCGCCGCGCCGCGCGGCGCTCACCGTGCGTGAAGAGGTGGGCGGTCACCCAGTGTCAGGCGGTCCGCCCGGGTGAGCCGTGCCGACTTCCGGGCGGCTGGACAACGGCGGGCATTCTCGGCAGGATTTCGCACCGACCCGGCACGCGTGCCGCACAAAGGAGATTTCCCGGTGTCCTCCTCCACCGATCTCGGCCGCCCCGAACCGGACCCCGCGGCCGTCCCGAGCCGGGACGACCGCCCGGTCTCCGACCGGGGCGACACGGTCTGCGTCATCGGCGCCGGTGCCAGCGGGCTGACCGCCGTCAAGAACCTCCGCGAGGCCGGCTTCGGCGTGGACTGCTACGAGCGGGAGACCGGCGTCGGCGGGGCGTGGAACTGGCGGCACGACCGCAGTCCGGTCTACGGCAGCACACACCTCATCTCGTCCCGCCCGTTCACCCAGTTCCCGGACTTCCCGATGCCGGACGACTGGCCGGACTACCCGCACCACAGCCAGCTGCTGTCCTACTTCGAGCGCTACGCCGACCACTTCGACCTGCGCCAGCACGTCTGGTTCGGCACCGAGGTGGTCCGGGTCGAGCCGGTCGAGGGGGACCGGTGGGACGTGACCACCCGCAGCACCGGCGGCTACGGCCCGGAGCGCACCTCCCGCTACGCCGGCGTGGTGCTGGCCAACGGCCACAACTGGTCGCCCAAGCTGCCCCAGTACGAAGGGCTGGCGGAGTTCCGGGGCGAGGTCATGCACGCCTCGTCCTACAAGGACCCGGCCCAGTTACGCGGCAAGCGGGTGCTGGTGGTCGGCGCCGGCAACACCGGCTGTGACATCGCGGTCGAGGCGGCCCAGCAGGCGTCCCACTGCTGGCACTCCACCCGGCGCGGCTACTGGTACGCCCCCAAGTACGTCCTCGGCCGCCCGGCCGACCAGGTCAACGACACGTTGCTGGCGCTGCGGGTGCCGCTGCGGGTGCGGCAGTGGCTCTACCACTGGACGCTGCGGCTGACCGTCGGCGACCTGACCCGGTTCGGCCTGCCGAAGCCCGACCACCGGGTGTACGAGACGCACCCGATCGCCAACAGCCAACTCGTGTACTACGTCGGGCACGGCGAGATCACCCCGGTGCCGGACGTGACCCGCTTCCACGACCGCACCGTCGAGCTGAGCGACGGCCGGCGGATCGACCCGGAACTGGTCGTCTTCGCCACCGGGTACCTGCCGCGCTTCGAGTTCCTGCACGGCCGGGTGCTCGGCGACGAGGACGGCTCCGGCCGGCCCCGCCTGTGGCTGAACGCGTTCACCGCCGGTCATCCCACGCTGGCCGTGGTCGGCCTGGTGCAGCCGGACTCCGGCATCTTCACCATCTCGCACTGGCAGAGCGTGCTCTTCGCCCGGCTGCTCACCCTGCGCATCGCCCGGCCGGAGCGGGTCGCCGCGTTCGACCGCCGGGTCCGTGCCGGCCTCGGCGAGCGGTACTCGGCAAAGGTCAAGGACAGCACCCGGCACTGGTTCGAGGTCGGGCACGCCGACTACCTGCGCGCGTTGCAGCGTGCCCTGCACGAGCTGGAGGACGACAAATGACCAGCGAGCGGGTGCGGGTGGTCCGGGCCTGGGAGTGGGCCCGGCCGGAGCGGCCGGTACGCCGCGAGGTGCTGGCCGCGCTGCCCGAGCAGGATGAGGCCAAGCCGCCGCTGCTGTTCGTGCCCGGCTTCGGCCACGGCGCGTGGGCGTTCGCCGAACACTGGCTGGGCCACGCCGCCGGTCGCGGCTTCCCGGCGTACGCGCTGAGCCTGCGCGGGCACGGCGACAGCGAGCCGGCGCCGGACGCGACGCTGCGCGCGTACACCCATGACGTGACGCAGGTGGCGGCGAGCCTGCCGCGGCAGGCGGTGCTGGTGGGGCACGGCGCCGGCGCCCGGGTGGTGGCGCATGCGATGTCCCGCTACCCGGCGCGGGCCGCGGTGCTGGTGGCGCCGGTGCTCGGCGGCTGGGGGACGTTCGGCGCGGCGCTGCGGCGCAACCCGGCCGGCACGGTGCCGGCGGTCTTCGGCGCCGGGCTGCGGCTCAACCGGCGGCAACTGTTCAGCCGGGAACTGCCCGACGCCGACGCGCGCCGGCACATGGCGCGGCTCGGCCGGGCCGGCCGCCGCGCGCAGTGGCAACTGCTCACCGGCCGGCAGCCGGAGCCGGCGGTGGGCCGGCCGCCGGTGCTGGTGCTCGGCAGTCCCGACGACCGGGTGCTGCCGGCGACGGCGCTCACCCGGGCGGCCCGCCGGTACGCCTCGGCCCCGCTGCTCTTCCCCGGCATGGGTCACGACCTGATGCTCGACGCCCGCTGGCGGGAGCCGATCGACGCGGTCCTGGACTGGCTGGACAAGGACCCGGCGCCCACCCCGGGCTGAGCGCCGGGCGCCGGGTCACCGCAGGGTGGCCCGGCGGCCGACAAGCGACCCGCTCTCCTCCAGCGCGCTCAGGTAGGACGCCGCCCAGGCGTGGATGTCGTTGTGCGCCAGGTGCTCCCGCATCGCGCGCATCCGGGCCGCGACGTCCTCCGGGCCGGCCCGCAGCGCGGCGAGCAGCCCCTGCTTGAGCCCGTCCAGGTCGTGCGGGTTCACCAGGTACGCCTGTTCCAGCTCGGCGGCCGCGCCGGCGAACTCGCTGAGCAGCAGCGCGCCGGTGCCGTCCACCCGGGCCGCCACGTACTCCTTCGCCACCAGGTTCATCCCGTCGCGCAGCGGCGTCACCGCCATCACGTCGGCGACCCGGTAGAGCGCCACCAGCTCGGCCCGGTCGAAGGGCTGGGTGAGGTAGTGGATCGCCGGCTCACCGACCCGGCCGAACTCGCCGTTGATTCGCCCCACCTGGTGCTCCACCCGGTCGCGCAGGATCTGGTACTGCGCGACCCGGTCCCGGCTGGGCACCGCCACCTGCACCAGCACGGTGTCCCGCACCTTGACGTCGCCGCTGGCCAGCAGTTCCCGGTACGCCTTGAGGCGCTGTTCGATGCCCTTGGTGTAGTCCATCCGGTCGACGCTGAGGATCACCTGCTCGGGCTGGCCGAGATCCTGCCGGAGCCGACGGGCCCGCTCGGCCACCTCGGGTCGGGCGGCGAGCGCGGACATCTCGGCGGTGTCGATGGCGACCGGGAACGCGCCGATGCGCACCACCCGGTCGTCGACGCCGATCCGCCGGTCGCTCGCGGACAGGCCGAGCACCTTGGCGGCGAGCTGGGCGAAGTTGTGCGCGGCCTGGGCCCGCTGGAAACCGATCAGGTCGGCGCCGAGCATCCCGCGCAGCAGCTCGGCCCGGCGGGGGAGCTGCATGAACAGCTCCGGCGGGGGGAACGGCACGTGCAGGAAGAAACCGATCCGTAGGTCCGGGCGGAGCGCGCGGAGCATCCCGGGCACCAGTTGCAGGTGGTAGTCCTGCACCCAGACCAGCCCGCTCGGCTCGGCCACCTCGGCGGCGGCCTCGGCGAACCGCTGGTTGACCCGCTGGTACGCCTCCCACCAGCGGCGGTGGTACTCCGGCTGCTCGACCGCGTCGTGGTAGAGCGGCCAGAGGGTGGCGTTGGCGAAGCCCTCGTAGTGGTCGCGGAAGTCCTCGGCGCTCAGCGGGACGCTGCGCATCCGGACACCGTCCACGTCGGGCAGGGCGGGTGCCGGGCCGGTGCCGCCGGCCCAACCCACCCAGGTCGCGGGCGTGTGCCGGAGCAGGGGGTGCAGGGCGCTCACCAGGCCGCCAGGGCTGCGGCGCCACTCGAAGGCGCCGTCCGGCGCCACACTGTCGTCGATGGGGAGGCGGTTGGCCACCACCACGAGGGGGCTCTGTCGCATCTCGGGCAATCCGCTCAGCAGGGGTACCGGCCACCGGAGAAAGCGCAAACCGGACAGCCGGTGCGGGACGTGACGTTCAGCGGTATTCCTACTGACCGTAAGTTACACCCCTGTTACCGGATCGCCGCGGGGCGTACCGCGTCCCGCGATCCGGGCAACCGCCGCGGCGGCTCAGACGACCGCGCCGTCGTCCGGGTCGTGGTCGTCCCGGTCGCCCGGGCGCAGCCGCCAGATCAGCATCACGAAACCGGCCAGGATGCCGGTGAAGCCGAGCACGGTCACCACCGACGGGTCGACGAGCGACATCACGGTCGGCGAGAGGAAGAACAGGAACCCGACCACGATGCAGAGCACGCCCAGCACCGCGTACTTCGAGAAGCGCGGCAACGGCGGCGGCGGAGGCGGGGTGTAGTGCTCCTCCTCCGCGTCCCCCGGCAGGTCGGCGCCGAACGTGTCCAACCCGTCCAGCAGGGACGGCTCGTCGTGCCGACCGCGGCTCAGCGAGATGCCGGACACGTCCGCGGCGTAGGGCAGCCGGCGCACGTCCGTGGCGGTCGGCCCGGCCGGCTCCTCGGCGCGGCCGGCGGCGGCGCCGCCCGGCGCGGCCGGGTCGTCGACGTCCTCGGCGGCCGGCCAGGGGTGACTGCCGGCGGCCGGCGCGGTGTGGAAACCCGCCACGATCTTGGCCCACTCGGCCTCGATGTCGGGCTCGTCGGCGCGGGACGGCTCGGCCCCCTCGTCGGCGAGCTGGGTGAGGTAGTCCCGGGCGGTGGTGAGGTGGGACCGGTCGACGTAGAGCCGGTCGACCGGTCGGGCCGGCACCGTGGTGGTGCGGGTCACCGGGTTGAGGTCGGCGGAGGGCTGGAGGTAGGCGGCGATGCCGCCGGCGGCCAGCACGTCGAGCAGGTGCTCACCGACGCGCGGATCCACGTCGCCCGCGACCGCGTACTCGGCCGCGTCGAGCCCGTTGTCCCGCCGCCCTCGACGGGCCCCGCCCCCTGACACCGGCCACCCCCTTCGCCACGGCCTGACGTCGTGCCCTGAATCCTGACACGTCGGAGGCCGGTTCCGGGAGTGCGTTGTGGCGCGGCGTACGTGGTTCGTACCCTCGTCCCGCACGATCCCGCGTGTCGCCACCTCTCCCGGAAGGACCCCGGTGCTGTACTGGCTGCTGAAGTACATCATCCTCGGCCCGTTGCTGCGGTTGGTCTTCCGCCCGCAGGTCGAGGGGCTGGAGCACGTGCCGGCCACCGGCCCGGTGATCCTGGCCAGCAATCACCTCTCGTTCTCCGACTCGATCTTCACACCGTTGATCGTCAAGCGAAAAGTCACCTTCATCGCGAAAGCCGAATACTTCACCGGCAAGGGCCTCAAGGGGTGGCTGACCAAGATGTTCTTCGTCGGCTCCGGCACCATCCCGGTCGACCGCTCCGGCGGCCAGGCCGCCCGGGCGGCCCTCGACACCCAGCTCCGGGTGCTGCGCGCCGGGGGCATCGCCGGCATCTACCCGGAGGGCACCCGGTCCCCGGACGGCCGGCTCTACCGGGGCAAGACCGGGGTGGCCCGGCTCGCGCTGGCCAGCGGCGCCCCGGTGGTCCCGATGGCCATGCTCAACTCCGACGCCATCCAACCCACCGGCCAGATCGTGCCCAACCTGGGTCGGGTCCGGATCCGCTTCGGCCCGCCGCTGGACTTCTCCCGCTACGCCGGCCTGGCCGGCGACCGGTTCGTCGAGCGGGCGGTCACCGACGAGATCATGTACGAGTTGATGGAGCTGTCCGGTCGCGAGTACGTCGACACGTACGCGCAGAAGGCGAAGAACCCGCCCCGGCAGCCGGTCCCCGCCTGACGCTCAACCCGCCCCGGCGACCCGGAGCAGGCCGGCGGCGGCGTGCCGGTCCGCGAACACGCGTACCCGGGCCAGCGTCGCCGCCGCGGCCGGCGGATCCGCCTCGGCCAGCGGTCCCACCGCCAGCGCGGAGGCGATCATCTGGTCGGTGACGTCGGTCATCGCCGCGTAGTCCGCCGCCGCGGTGGTGAACAGCCGGCCCGCCCGGGCGGCGTCCCCGTCGCGCCGGGCCAGCGCCGCGTCGGCGGACCGCCCGGCCGCGCGCGCCCAGCGGGTGGCGCGCGGCGCGCGGCCCAGCAGGTCGCGCACCAGCACCGCCGCGTCGCCGCCGAGCAGGCCGGCGACGTGACCGATCGCCGGCACCCACTCGGCGAACGGGATCATCCGGGTCCGCCGCCAGTCCTCGTCCAGCTCGGCGAGCAACGCCAGCGCCTCGTCCCGCCGACCCTGCACGGCACGGCAGAGCGCGGCGTGCGCCACGGTGGACCGCAGCACCCGGTGGAAGCCGCTGCGCCGGGCCGCGACCAGCGCCTGGTCCACCAGGTCCGGGGCGGCGTCGCCGTCGTCCGGGTCGTCGCCGAGCGCCCGGATCCAGCCGGAGACCGCCACGATGTGCAGGTCCCACTCGTCGGTCGGCCGCCGCGTGGACCCCTCGGCCATCCGCAGCGCGGCGGTCCAGTCCCCGCGGTAGTACGAGCGGGCCCACTGGTCGCTGAAGCTGGCCGTCAGGCCGTGCTCGTCGGCGAGGTCGAGCGAGCGCTGCTCGTCGACCAGACGGGCCGAGCCGGCCAGGTCCCCCTCCTCCTGCAACGCCCAGGCCAGGTTGTGCACCGCGCGGCGGCGGCTGGTGAGCCGTTCCACCCGGCACTCCTCGGTGACCTCGGCCAGCTCGGCGTACGCCGCCTCGGCACCGGCCTGGTAGCGGGCGACCGCCAGCGTGATCCGGGCGTTGGCCCGCGCCTCGCGCAGCTCCAGCCGTTCGGCCAGCTCGGCGGCGCTGCGCGCGGCGGCGCAGGCCGGCTCGGTCTCCGCGTCGAGCATGTGCGCCCGAGCCAGCTCCAGCAGCGCGCCGACCTTGTCCTCGCTGTCCGGCAGCTCGGCGTGCAGCCGGATCGCCCGGTCCAGGCAGCGCCGCGTCTCCGACCGGTCGGCCCGGGCCCAGGCGGCGGTGGACAGCAGCCGCCACGCCTTCGCCGCGCCGGGCAGGTCGCCGGCGTCGGCCAGCCGCCCGGCCAGGCCGGTGAGGAGTTCCGCGCCGCCGTCGACCAGGAAGCCGTCGCGGTCGGTGTAGAACGCCAGCTCGGCCTGGAACAGCTCCAGCGCCGGGTCCGGCCCGCACTCGACACTGAGCGCGCGGGCGACAAGCGTGGCCGCGGTCTCCAGCGCGTGCAGCTCGTACGCCCGGCGGGCGGCCCGGTGCAGCGCGGACCGGGTGGCGACGGCGTACGGCGCCTGGTCCAGCCCCACCGTCCGGGCGATCTCGTGCGCCGCCCACCGGTGGTTGGCCAGCACCTCGGCCAGGTCGTGCTGCCGGCCGTCGGCGAGCTGTTCCAGCCAGTCGGCGGCGCGTTGGTGCCGGACGACCCGCTCCGCGCGGGGCAGTCGCTGGTAGCAGACGTCCCGGACCAGCACGTGCCGGAAGCGGTACTCCGACTGGCCGGGCATGGTCGAGACCGGCAGCTCGAAGACCAGGTCGCGGCGCTGGAGGCGGTGCAGCGCCCGCCCCACCCACTCCGCCGGCCGGCCCAGGGCCAGCGCCACCGGCGCGGCCCAGAACTGCACGCCGACCACCGAGGCGGCCTGGAGCACCGCGCGGTCCGCCGGGTCGAGCAGGTCCAACCGGTTGGCGATGACCGCCTGGACGGTACGCGGCATCCCGGCGCCCGCGGCCGGATCGAGCCGCCCGACGCCGGCCGAGCGCTCGACCAGCCCGCCGTCGAGCAGCATCCGGGCGTACTCCTGGGCGTAGAGCGGGTTGCCGTCGGCGAACTCGATCAACGGCGCGCGGGCCTCGCTGGGCAGCGTGGCCTGGCCGAGCAGCAGCGAGTAGAGCGTGTCGATGTCCCCGTCGTGCATCGGCGGCACCGAGATGGACATCGCGCCGCTGATCGTCCCGGTCCAGGCCGGGTGCCGCTCGCGCAGCTCCGGCCGGGCGGTCGCGACGACCAGCAGCGGCACGTTGCGGGCCGCCGCGCCGAGCTGCTCGACGAAGGAGAGCATCGCCTCGTCCGCCCAGTGCATGTCCTCGAAGACGAGCACGGTGGGACCGGTCGCGGCCAGCGCCAGCAGGAAGCGCCGCCACGCCGCCTCGGTCTCGGCCGAGGTGAGCCGCTCGCCGGAGACGCCGACGAGCGGGCCGAGCGCCTCGGCGAGCCGGACCGCGTGCGGCTCGGCGAGCCGGCCCAGGCGCTCGCGCAGGCGCTCCCGGGTGCCGGCCGGGTCGTCGGCGCCGGTCAGCCCGGCCCAGCTGCGGACGATGTCGGCGAGCGCGGCGTAGGTGACGTTCTCGCCGAACGGCGGGCACTGGCCGGTCAGCCAGGTGACCCGCGCGCCGGGCAGGTTCGCCGCGTGCCGGGCCAGCTCGCGCAGCAGCCGGCTCTTGCCCACCCCGGCCGGGCCGAACACGGTCAGCAGTTGGGAGGTGCGCTCGGTGACGGTGCGGTGCAGCGCGCTGACCAGCAGTCCCCGCTCGTGGTCCCGGTCGACCATCGGGGTCAGCTCGGCGCCCTGCCCGTCGCGCCGGGGCCGGGCCCGCACCGCCAGCCAGATCCGGCTCACCGCCGACCGGCCGCGCAACGTCACCGGGGGCTGGTCGGCGTACTCCATCTCGCGTCGGGTGGCGGACCAGGTGCTCTCGTCGACCACCACGCCGCCGGTCGGGGCCAGCGCCTGCAACCGGCTCGCGGTGTTGACCACGTCGCCGGTGACGAAGGCCTGCCCGCCGTCGCGCGCCGCGGCCAGGTCGACAAGGGCCTCGCCGGTGGCGATGCCGACCCGGAAACCGAGCGGCGGGTGCGGGCCGGCCGGCTGCTTGGCCAGGCTCCGTTGCAGCTCCAGACCGGCGCGTACGCAGCGCAGCGCGTCGTTGTCGGTCGCCACCGGCGCCCCGAACAGTGCCATCACCGCGTCGCCGATGTACTTCTCCACCACGCCGCCGTACTGGTGCACCAGCCGGCGTACCGTGGCGAAGTAGACCTGTTGCAGGCCGCGGGCCTGTTCCGGGTCGGCCCGCTCGGCGTACGTGGTGAAGTCGACGATGTCGATGAAGAGCACGCTGACCTGCCGGCGGTCCTCCTGCACCGCGATCGCGTGGTCGCGCAGCGGCTGGCCGCAACTGGTGCAGAAGTTGGTGCCGACGTCGTTGGCGTGCCCGCAGCCCGGACAGGCCGCCGCGAGCGGCCGGCCGCACCCGCCGCAGAAGCGGTCGTCCGGCCCGGCGGTCCGGGCGCAGTGTCCACAGGTGAGGTCGATGTCCGGCTCCGTACGCGTGAGGTCCCCATTGTCCCGCGCGGTCGGCCAGTCGGGTACCCGACGGGTCGGCGGGACGTCGCGGCTGTTCGGCCGGGTCTAGTCTCCCCTAGCAGGAAGTCCCGTCGACAGGGAGAGTGCCGTGCACGTCCGGCTTTCCGCCTCATGGACCGATCCACGGGGGACGGTGTGGGCCTCGGGCGACACGGTCGACGTGGACGCCGTCACACTCGCCGAACTGGAGGAAAAAGGCATGGTGGAGCAGCCCACGGGCACCGGATCGACCGAGACCACGACGACCACCACGACCACGCCGCCGAAGAAGACCGACCCGTCGAAGATCGGGCCCGGCCCGAGCGCGCCGCCGGCGGACACCAAGGACAACTGACGCGGCACGACGGTGCCATCGGGTGGGGTCCGGCGGGTGACCGCCGGGCCCCGCCGTCGTCCGGCGGGCCCGTTCGTCGTCCGGCTCCCGGCTGTCGTCCGCCTGCCGGCTGCCGGCCCTGGTCGGGCTAGCGGTCGCTCATGCCGGCGCGGCGGCGCAGCGCGGCCACGTCGGTGACCACGATGCGGCGCCCCTCGGTGCGCAGCCAGCCGCGGCTGGCGAACGAGCCGATGGCCTGGTTGACGCTCTGCCGCGAGCCGCCGGCCATCTCGGCGAGCTGGCTCTGGTTCAGCTCGATCGTGATCATCGGGGCCTGGCTCTCGCCGGCCAGCCGGACCAGCGTCTTGGCCACCCGGCCGGGCAGGTCGAGGAAGACGTGGTCGGCGTTCTGCTCGGTGAGTCGGCGGATGAGCTGGCCGAGCGAGCGCATCACCGCGTCCAGGATGCGCGGGTTGGAGTGCACCAGCTCCATGAAGGCGGGCCGGGACAGCGCCAGCGCGGCGCAGTCCTCGATCGCCTCCGCCGAGGCCGACCGGGTCGAGGCGTCCAGCAGGGAGACCTCGCCGAGCACGTCCGGGGGTCGGATCACCGACAGTACGGCGCGTTCGCCGGTGGGCGCGGTGCGGAACACCGCCACCGCGCCGCGACGCAGCACGATCAGCGACTCGCCCGGGTCGTTCTCGACGAAGAGGAGCTGGCCCTTGCGGTACGTGCGCGGCACGGCCGCGGCGATGACCCGCTGCCGCACCTCCGGCTCCAGCCCGGCGAACATCTCCACGCCCGTGAGCGCGTCACCCGGCTCCGGCAGGCGAGACTCCACGGCTCAACCCCTCCCCGGTCAGAAGTCACCAGCTCGCACACCGGGTGAAGCGGTCAGTCCCGGTACGAGGCAGTTCAACCGGTTCGGCGCCCGACGGCGGTACACATCAGATCATGACGCGCCGGTAGCGTGCTGTACACCCCCGGAGACACTTCCGTGACCATGGCCGGCCGGGTGGCCGGTCCGCGCCGACCTCGGTGGACGCCCCGGCGACGGCCCGGCGGAGCCGATGGGCGAGGATGGGACCGATGGTCTACCGCTACTTCTACGACTGCGAATTCATCGAGGACGGCCGCACCGTCGACCTGGTGTCGATCGGCGTCGTCGACGAGTACGGCCGCGAGTTCTACGCGGTCTCCACCGAGTTCGACGACTCCCGGGCGGTGCCCTGGGTGCGGCGCAACGTGCTGGACAAGCTCCCCTCGCCGGCCGACCGGGCCTGGCGTTCCCGGGAGCGGATCCGGGACGACCTGCACGAGTTCCTGTTGGCCCCGGTGCGGGACCGCCCGGGGGAGCAGTTGGAGCTGTGGGCCTGGTACGCCGCGTACGACCACGTGGTGCTGGCCCAGCTCTGGGGCGCCATGCCGGCGCTGCCCCGGGAGATCCCCCGGTTCACCAAGGAGCTGCGGCAACTCTGGGACGACCGGGGCCGGCCGCGGCTGCCGGAGGCCGAGGCCGGCCGGCACGACGCGCTCGTCGACGCCCGGCACAACCTGGCCCGCTGGCGGGCGATGACCACGCGCTGAGCGCAGGCCCAGTCGGCACCGCATGAGCGAACGCACCGAGCGCAGCGAGGGCCGTGAGCGCATGCCCAGTTGGCACGGCAGGTTTGACCCGTTCTGCCCGGGGCACCGGAGGCGGCATCACGCCGATCCGAGACAGGAGTGCCCCATGAGCGACGAACCGACCAGCGCCGCGGACGCCCGGCGCAAGGTCACCGAGCTGATCCGGGACGCCCGGATCTGCCTGCTCACCACCAGCGCCGTCGACGGGCGGCTGGTCAGCCGGCCGATGGGCCTCCAGGAGGCCGACTTCGACGGCGACCTGTGGTTCTTCGCGTACGCCGACTCCGCCAAGATCCGGCAGATCCGGGTCAACCCGCAGGTCAATGTCGGCTTCTCCGACCAGAAGCACAACGCCTGGGTGTCGGTGGCCGGCACCGCCACCGAGGAGTGGGACGCCGACCGCGCGAAGGACCTGTGGAACCCGCTGCTCAAGGCGTGGTTCCCGGACGGCCTCCAGACGCCGGGGATCACCCTGATCAAGGTGCACGCCGGCTCGGCGGAGTACTGGGACTCGCCCGGCAGCACGGTGGTCAACCTGCTCGGTTTCGCCAAGGCGGCGGTGACCGGGAAGCCGCCGAAGGCGGGGGAGAACCGCGAGGTCGGCTACTGACCGGTAGCCGGTCCGGCGGGCGGGACGGGCCGGGGCGCGGTGCCGGCGTACACGTACGCCGACTACAGTTCGCAGTGACGGCCCGCCCCGGGCCGGCAATGGCGCCGATGGTCTGATCCGACACATATCCTGGGGCTTAATCCGGGCTTCACCTGATGCTTCAGGAGGATGAGCAGATCATGCGTATCGGCGTGCTCACCGGCGGCGGCGACTGCCCTGGTCTCAACGCGGTGATTCGGGCGGTGGTCCGCAAGGGCGTCGCCACCTACGGTCACGAGTTCGTGGGCTTCCGGGACGGCTGGAAGGGCCCGCTCGAAGGGCTGACCAAGCCGCTGGGCATCGCGGAGGTGCGTGGCATCCTGCCGCGCGGCGGCACCATCCTCGGCTCGTCCCGCACCAACCCGTTCAAGATCGAGAACGGCGTGGAGCGGATCAAGGAGAACCTGGCCGCGCAGGGCGTGGACGCGCTGGTCGCGATCGGCGGCGAGGACACCCTCGGCGTCGCCACCAAGCTCCACGAGCTGGGCGTCAACGTGGTCGGCGTGCCGAAGACGATCGACAACGACCTGGGCGCCACCGACTACACGTTCGGCTTCGACACCGCGGTCAACATCGCCATGGAGGCGATCGACCGGCTGCACACCACCGCGGAGAGCCACCACCGCACGCTCGTCGTCGAGGTGATGGGTCGGCACGCCGGCTGGATCGCCCTGCACGCCGGCCTCGCCGGTGGCGCCAACGTGATCCTGCTGCCGGAGCGGCAGTTCGACGTCGAGCAGGTCGCCGGCTACGTCGAGAAGCGCTTCCAGCACCAGTACGCCCCGATCGTCGTGGTCGCCGAGGGCGCCCAGCCGCTGGACGGCCAGATGGTGCTGCACAACCAGGAGCTCGACTCCTTCGGCCACGTCCGCCTCGGCGGCATCGGCCAGTGGCTCGCCGAGCAGTTGGAGGCGAAGACCGGCAAGGAGGCCCGCACCGTGGTGCTCGGCCACATCCAGCGCGGCGGCACCCCGACCGCGTTCGACCGGGTGCTCGCCACCCGGCTCGGCCTCCAGGCCATCGACGCGGTGCACGAGGGCGACTGGGGCAAGATGGTCGCGATGCAGAGCACCGACATCGTCCGTGTCCCGCTGGCCGATGCCACCCGCGAGCTGAAGACCGTCCCGCTGGAGCGCTACGAGGAGGCCGAAGTCTTCTTCGGCAGCTGAGGTGCAAGGAGGGGCCCCCGCTTAACGCCTGGCGTAGAGCAGGGGGCCCCGCTTAACAGTCGTCGGGAGTCGAACGAGGAGGCGCGGGTGGGCGGGCACACGGTCGCGGTGATCGGCGCGGGCAAGATCGGCGAGCTGATGCTCTCCGGGCTGCTGCGCTCCGGCTGGCCGGTGGACCGGCTGCTCGCCACCGCGCGCCGACCGGCCCGCGCCCAGGAGTTGACCGACCGCTACGGCGTACGCGTGGTGGACAACCTCACCGCGGTGGGTGAGGCCCAGGTGCTGGCGATCTCGGTCAAGCCGCAGGACGCTGCCGCCCTGCTCGACGAGATCGGCCCGAAGGTCCCCGCCGGCAAGCTGGTCATCTCGCTCTGCGCCGGCCTGCCGACCGCGTTCTTCAACCGGCGGCTGCCCGAGGGCACCCCGGTGGTCCGGGTGATGACGAACACCCCGGCGCTGGTCGACCAGGCGATGAGCGCGATCTCGCCCGGCGCGCACGCCACCGCGGCGCACCTGGCGCTGGCCGAGGAGATGTTCTCGCCGCTCGGCTCCACCATCCGGGTGCCCGAGTCGCAGCAGGACGCGGTGACCGCGCTCTCCGGCTCCGGCCCCGCCTACTTCTACCTGCTCGTCGAGGCCATGATCGACGCCGGCATCCTGCTCGGGTTGCCGCGTCAGGTGGCGCACGAGCTGATCGTGCAGACCGCGATCGGCTCCGCGGTGATGCTGCGCGACTCCGGCGAACACCCGGTGAAGCTGCGCGAGGCGGTCACCTCGCCGGCCGGCACCACCATCTCCGCGATCCGGGAGCTGGAGAACCACGGCGTACGCGCGGCCATGCTGGCGGCGCTGGAGGCCGCGCGCGACCGCGCCCGCGAACTCGCCGCCCAGGTGTGAGGCCGGGCCCCCGACTGCCTGTGTTTCCGGGCCGCCGATCGCCTGCGAAGGCTCCAGCGACAGGGGCGGAGCATGTGCCGCATACTGGCCCGGTGTTCACTCTCGCCCAGGCGCGACACCTGGTGGCCACCCTGCGTCCCCGCGTCGATGAGCTGATCAGGTTGCGGGCCGACCTCGCCGAGCTGCGGGTCGACCTGGCCGACCACGGCGCCAGCACGCTCGGCGGGCTCGCCGAGGTGAAGGCCATCGAGGCCCGGCTGCACGCCGTGGTCGACGAGTTCCACCAGCACGACATCGAGGTCAAGGGCATCGCGCCGGTGCTGCTCGACTTCCCGGGTGAGCGCGACGGCCGCGCGGTGCTCTGGTGCTGGCTGGAGGGGGACACCGACGTCCGCTGGTACCACCGGGTGGAGTGCGGCTTCGCCGGCCGTCGTCCGGTCTGAACCGGTCACCGGCGGGCCCGGCGCCGCCCGGCGGCCGGGTGTGACCGGCCGCCGGACGGACGTGCGTCAGCCGTCGGCGTAGCGGCGGGCGGCGGCGAGCGCGGCGCGCAACCGCTGCGCGCCGGCCGGCGCCGGCCGCTCCCAGTCGCCGTCGGTGGCGTAGAGACCGGCGTACGCGGTGGTGTCCCGCTGGAACCGCCAGCCCTCGGCGAGCGGCCCGACGTCGACGGCGTCGTAGCCCAGCGAGTCGAGGAACGCGGTGACGGTGGCCTTGGCGGCCTCGTCGTCGCCGGCGATCGGCAGGGCGGTCCGGTCGGCGGCGCCGGCCGGGCGGCCCAGCGCCCGCAGGTGCCCGAAGTAGATGTTGTTGAAGCCCTTGACCACGCGTGACTCCGGCAGGTGCCGCTGGAGCAGCTCGCTGGTGGTGGTCGACTCGTCGTCCAGTTCGGGGACGCTGCCGTCGCGTTCCGGGTAGTAGTTGTTCGTGTCGATCACGATCTTGCCGGCGAGCGGTGCGGCCGGCACCTGGCGGTAGGCCCGCAGCGGGATCGTGACGACCACCAGGTCGCCGGCGGTCGCCGCCTCCTCGGGGGTGGCCGCCCGGGCCCGGGGGCCCAGCTCGGTCACCAGGTCCTGGAGCGTCTCGGGGCCCCGCGAGTTGCTGAGCACCACCTGGTGGCCCGCGTCCACCGCGAGCCGGGCCACGGTGC
Organism: Micromonospora sp. DT227; assembly: GCF_049841835.1. Taxonomy (NCBI): domain Bacteria; kingdom Bacillati; phylum Actinomycetota; class Actinomycetes; order Micromonosporales; family Micromonosporaceae; genus Micromonospora; species Micromonospora sp. DT227. The sequence goes on from NZ_JBNCLA010000005.1 coordinate 406,053, forward strand.
CGCCGATGTTACCGCTGCCGATCAGTCCCACAGTTGTCATGTCCGGTCCCAACCCGGTCGAGGCCCCACCACATTCCCGACCGCGAAGGTAGGTTGTTCGCCCGGCGGAAACCTTCAGGTTGCTTTCTCGGGCCGGCAACGATTTGTAACGACAAGTCTCTATGGGCAGGGACAGCGAATCGATGATCTTCCCTGTTTAGTGATCTCATTGATATCAATCTCTCACCACCACTTCCCACCCCCAGGAGTGCGACGTGCGGAGATCCCGTCTTGCCACCCTCGCCCTGTCCCTGGCCGCCTCGATCGGGGTCACGCTGTCCCTGGCCGCCGCGCCCGCCCAGGCGTCCCCGTCCGACCGGTATGTCGCGCTCGGCGACTCGTACGCCTCCGGCGTCGGCGCGGACAGCTACACCTCGGAGAGCGGCAACTGCCTACGCAGCACCAACGCCTACCCGGCGCTCTACAACGCCAACATCCGGCCGGCCTCGTACCGCTCGGTCGCCTGCTCCGGCGCCACCACGGCGGACGTGATCAACGGCCAGCTCTCCGCGCTCTCCTCGACCACCACGCTGGTCAGCGTCACGATCGGCGGCAACGACGTCGGCTTCGCCAACATCATGAGCACCTGTGTGCTCCAGGGTGAGACGCAGTGCGTGTCGGCCGTGAACGCGGCCATGAACGTGGCCCGCACCCAGATGCCCGGCCGGCTCGCCAACGTCTACAACGGCATCAAGAGCCGGGCCCCCTCGGCGCGTGTCGTGGTGGTCGGCTACCCGGTCTTCTACCAGCTCGGCACCGTCTGCGTCGGACTCACCGCCACCTCCCGGGCGAAGATCAACGAGGGCATCAACCTGCTCGACGACATCACCCGCACGGCCGCCACCTCCGCCGGCTTCACGTTCGCCGACGTCCGGTCCATCTTCGTCGGGCACCAGCTGTGCAGCTACGGCACCAAGTGGCTGCACGCGTTGAACGTGCTGAACCTGACCATCTCGTACCACCCGACGGCCGCCGGGCAGTCCGGCGGCTACTACCCGGTCTTCCGGTCCGCGGCCGGCTGACCCGCGCACCGCGAGCGGCGTGCCTCCGGCGGGAGGTACGCCGCCGCGGCGTGCGCTCAGGCCGGCAGCACCTTCTCGATCGCCGCCCGCAGCTCGGGGTCGTCGGGCGTGACCTGGGGGGCGAACCGGGCGACCACCGCGCCGTCCGGCGCGACCAGGAACTTCTCGAAGTTCCAGCGCACGTCGCCGGTGTGCCCCTCGGCGTCCGGCGTGGCCACCAGCTCGGTGTAGAGCGGGTGCCGGTCCGCGCCGTTGACGTCGACCTTCTCCGTGAGCGGGAAGGTCACGCCGTAGTTCACCTGGCAGAACTCCTCGATCTCCGCCGCGCCGCCCGGCTCCTGGCCGGCGAACTGGTTGCACGGCACCCCGAGCACGGTGAGCCCGCGCTGCGCGTACGCGTCGGCGAGCGCCTGAAGGCCCGCGTACTGCGGGGTGAGGCCGCAGCGGGAGGCCACGTTGACCACCAGCAGGGCGCGGCCGCGGTAGCGGTCGAGGTCGGCCGGGCCGCCGCTGAGGGCGTCGATCTGCACGTCGAAAACGGTCATGCGACGAGGCTACGGGCCGTCGTCGGCCGCGCCCCGCGCCACCCGTGAAATCGACGCATCTGCATCTTGACGAACTGATGACGGCGTGAGTAGCGTCTCAGCAATCAATCTGGAAAGTTTCCTAACTGTTTGGGGAGACGCCGTATGAAGAGATCGCTCCGCCGGGCCCTCTGGGCCACCGGCGCCGTGGTCGCGCTCGCGGTCGCCGCGGTGCCCATGACCACCGCGTCGGCTGCCGGCAGCGTCACCGCCACGTTCACCAAGGTGCAGGACTGGGGGACCGGTCACGAGGGGCGGGTGACCGTCACCAACGGCACCGGTGCCAGCGTGAACGGCTGGCGCATCGAGTTCGACCTGCCCTCCGGCACCTCGATCAGCAGCTCCTGGGACGCCGACGTGACCCGCACCGGCGACCACTACGTCGCGGTGAACAAGAGCTGGGCCGGGTCGCTCGCGCCCGGGGCCAGCTTCAACTGGGGCTACAACGGCACCGGGGCGTACAAGGGGCCACTGAACTGCACCGTCAACGGCGGCTCCTGCGCCGGTGGCGGCACCCCGACGACCGCCCCGCCGACCACCACCGCACCGACCACCAAGCCGCCGACGACGACGGCGCCGCCCACCACGCCGCCGCCGACCACGCCGCCTCCCACCACCACGCCGCCGACCGGTGGCAAGAAGGTGGTCGGCTACTTCGCCGAGTGGGGCGTCTACGGCCGCAACTACCACGTCAAGAACATCCACACCAGCGGCTCCGCCGCGAAGCTGACCCACATCCTGTACGCCTTCGGCAACACCACCGGCGGACGGTGCAGCATCGGGGACAGCTACGCCGACTACGACAAGGCGTACACCGCGGCGGACAGCGTCGACGGCGTCGCCGACACCTGGGACCAGCCGCTGCGCGGCAGCTTCAACCAGCTCCGCAAGCTGAAGAAGATGTACCCGAACCTGAAGGTGCTCTGGTCCTTCGGCGGCTGGACCTGGTCGGCCGGCTTCACCCAGGCCGCGCAGAACCCGGCCGCGTTCGCCGACTCCTGCTACTCGCTGGTCAAGGACCCGCGCTGGGCGGACGTCTTCGACGGCATCGACATCGACTGGGAGTACCCGAACGCCTGCGGCCTCCAGTGCGACGCCAGCGGCCCGAACGCGTTCAAGAACGTGATCTCGGCGCTGCGGAGCAAGTTCGGCTCCAGCTTCCTGGTCACCGCGGCGATCACCGCCGACGGCAGCAACGGCGGCAAGATCGACGCGACCGACTACGCCGGCGCGGCGACCAACCTCAACTGGCTGATGCCGATGACGTACGACTACTTCGGCGCGTTCAACGCGCAGGGGCCGACCGCCCCGCACTCCCCGCTCTACTCCTACAGCGGCATCCCGCAGCAGGGCTTCTGGTCCGACGCGGCCATCCAGAAGCTCAAGTCCAAGGGCGTGCCGGCCAACAAGCTGCTGCTCGGCATCGGCTTCTACGGACGCGGCTGGACCGGCGTGACCCAGACCGCACCCGGCGGCACCGCCACCGGCGCGGCCCCGGGCACCTACGAGGCCGGCATCGAGGACTACAAGGTCCTCAAGAACACCTGCCCGGCCACGGCCACGGTCGCCGGCACGGCGTACGCCAAGTGCGGCAGCAACTGGTGGAGCTACGACACCCCGGCCACCATCGGCGGGAAGATGAGCTACGCCAACACCCAGGGCCTCGGTGGCGCCTTCTTCTGGGAGCTCTCCGGAGACACCAGCAACGGTGAGCTGATCGGCGCCATCAAGGGCGGTCTCGGCTGAGCCGAGGGCCGACGCACCACCCACCCGGCGGGGAGGGGCCGCACCAGCCCCTCCCCGCCCGCGTGGTCAACCCCGGGCGGCCCGTTGCCGGTGCTCGCCCGGGGACCACCCGTAGGCGCTCCGGAACGCGCGGCTGAAGTGCGCCGGGTGCGTGAACCCGCACCGGGCGCCGATCTGCGCGACGGTCAGCCGCCGCAGCGCCGGGTCGGTCAGGTCCCGGGCCGCCCGCTCCAGCCGGCCGGCGCGGATCAGGCCGCCGACCGTCGTACCGGTGCCCTCGAAGAGCCGGTGCAGCGACCGCAACGACAGGTGGTGCGCCGCCGCGACGGCGGCCGGGGAGAGCCCCGGATCGGTCAGGTGCCGCCGGACGAACGCCGCCACCCGCACCCGGAGCCCGGTGATGCGGGTGTCGACCGGCAGCTCCCGCGTGACGTCGAGCCGCCCGGCCAGGGCGCCGGCGATCAGGTCCAGCGCGATCCGGTCGAGGTGCGGGACGTCGGCCGTCGCGTACTGCTCCGGGTGCGCGACGATCCGCCGCAGGAACGCGGCGAGCAGCGCGCCCATCCCGGTGCGCGCCGGGATCCCGGCGGCGAACAGCTCCGCCAGCCGGTGCGGGGCCACCGGCAACGCCCGGTGCGGCACCAGGACGGTCAACGTCTCCACCGCCGCCGACGGCGTCGCGCCGTCCGCCCGCAACCGGGAGCCGTGTGGTCGGACGGTGTCGACGAGGGTGAACGCCGACGGGTCGAGCGGCGCCTCGCGACGCTGCTGGGTCACCACCCCGCGCCCGGACAACGGCAGGGCGAGGTGGTACAGCTCCGGATCGCCGCTGTCGATCATGCGCGCGGAGCGGATGAGCTCCAGGGGCGGGTAACGCCACACGCCGAGGCGGAGCGTGCCGAGATCGAGCACGCGGGCCGAGGCGGTGAAGTCGTCCGTGTACGCGCTCCGGATCGTGGCCGTCGTCGACTGCCGCGCGACGAGGTCCTGCCAGAAGTCGAACCGGTCGGCCGGGGGCAGCCACGCGGTGTCGACCGATGTCACGGTGAGGATGGTTCGTCACCTCCGGGAAGCGCGGTCCGGGGGCCCGCCGCGCCACCCGAGACTAGTGACCGTCCGGCCGGGTCGCGGCCGGCAGGCGCGCCGCCTGGCCGAACGGGGTGATCGAGGCGAGGATGGGGGAGGCCGGCGACCGGCGCGGGTCGGTGTGACACACTCGCCGGCCGGGCACGTCACGGTGCCCCGGCGCCGATGGGAGGATCGATGGGTCAGCAGCACCGGAGGGTGGTGACCGCCGCCGTCGCGCTCGCGCTCCTGCCGGTCGCGCTGACCGCCTGCGGCGACGACAAGAGCGCCGGGAGCGCCGACGGCTCCGCGTCCGCGACCCAGCAGGCGCCGGCGCAGGAGGCGGCCACCAAGAGCCGGGAGCGGGTGCAGGCGTACCTCGAGGCGCTGGCCGCCCGCGACGTCGCCGCCGGCCGCAGCCAGCTCTGCGCCCCGCTCCAGGCCGCCTTCGACACGGCCGCCACCGGGCCCAACGGCGACTTCGCCGACCATTTCACGGTGTCGCGGGCCACCATCACCGACGTCCGGACCGGGCCGCGTGGCCAGGAGGTGAGCGCCTCGATCACGGTCGCCGCCGGCTCCGAGACGGCCACCCGTGCGCTGCTGTTCACGGTCACCCGCACCGGCGCGGACTGGTGCATCGCCGGCGAGGCCCAGGGCGGCAACTCCGCCCAGCCGGCCGGCACGCCCTGACCCGAGGCGCCGGCCGGCGTGGATCTCCCACGCACCGGAACCGTCCCCCTCGGGGTGGAGCGTCCCGGACGGTCGCCGTACGCTTCCCTTCATGCGCCATGAGTGGCATCAGCTGAGTCACCCCGCCGTGGGCAGCACTGGTCTGCAGACCAGCCGCCCGACCGCCGACTCCGCCGAGGACGTGGCCCTCGGCCTCGACCGCTGGCGGGAGTTGCCGCGCGCGCAGACCCCGCCGTGGAACGATCCCGCGCAGGTCGCCGAGGTCTGCACCGTGCTCGACACGGTGCCGTCCGTGGTCGCGCCCTACGAGGTCGACCAGCTGCGGCGGCGACTGGCCCTGGTCTGCGAGGGCAAGGCGTTCCTGCTCCAGGGCGGCGACTGCGCGGAGACGTTCGCCGACAACACCGAGAGCCACCTGCTGGCCAACGCCCGCACCCTGCTCCAGATGGCGATCGTGCTCACCTACGGCGCGTCGCTGCCGGTGATCAAGGTGGCCCGGGTCGCCGGGCAGTACACCAAGCCCCGGTCGCTGCCCACCGACGCGCGCGGCCTGCCCGCCTACCGAGGCGACATGATCAACTCGCTGGAGGCCACGCCGGAGGCGCGGGTCGCCGATCCGCAGCGCATGATCCGGGCGTACGCGAACTCGGCCGCCGCGATGAACATGATGCGGGCCTACCTGGCCGGCGGGCTCGCCGACCTGCACGCGGTGCACGACTGGAACAAGGACTTCGTCCGGCAGTCCCCGGCCGGTGAGCGCTACGAGGCGATCGCCCGGGAGATCGACCGTGCCATCGCGTTCATCCGGGCCTGCGGGATGACCGACGAGGAGGCCCTGCGCACGGTCACGCTCTACTGCTCCCACGAGGCGCTCGCGCTGGAGTACGACCGGGCCCTCACCCGGATCTCCGACCGCCGGGCGTACGGCCTGTCCGGGCACTTCCTCTGGATCGGCGAGCGGACCCGGCAGATCGACGGGGCGCACATCGACTTCATCTCCCGGATCGCCAACCCGATCGGCGTCAAGCTCGGCCCCACCACCACGCCGGACGAGGCGATCGAGCTGTGCGAGAAGCTCAACCCGGACAATGTCCCCGGCCGGCTCACGCTGATCAGCCGGATGGGCAACCACCGGGTCCGGGACGCCCTGCCGCCGATCGTCGCCAAGGTCACCGCGACCGGCGCGAAGGTGGTCTGGCAGTGCGACCCGATGCACGGCAACACGCACGAGTCCTCCAACGGCTACAAGACGCGGCACTTCGACCGGATCGTCGACGAGGTGCTCGGCTACTTCGAGGTGCACCGCGGTCTGGAGACCCACCCGGGCGGCCTGCACGTCGAGCTGACCGGTGAGGACGTCACCGAGTGCCTGGGCGGCGCCCAGGGCATCGAGGACCTCGACCTGCCCGACCGGTACGAGACCGCCTGCGACCCGCGCCTGAACACCCAGCAGTCGCTGGAGCTGGCGTTCCTGGTGGCGGAGATGCTCCGTGGCTGACGCGAGGAGTGAGCTTGCGAGCCCCGCAGTCGGCAGCCGAAGGGAATACCGTGGATAGTGTGATCGATCTTCGGACGGACACCGTGACCCGGCCGACGCCGGCGATGCGGGAGGCGATGGCCAGCGCCGAGGTGGGCGACGACGTCTACGGCGAGGACCCGACCGTCACCGCGCTCGAGGCCGAGGTGGCCGCCCGGTTCGGGCACGAGGCGGCACTGTTCGCCCCGAGCGGCTCGATGGCCAACCAGCTCGCGCTCCAGCTTCTCGTCCCTCCCGGTGACGAGCTGCTCTGCGACGCCGACGCGCACGTGGTCACGTACGAGGTCGGCGCCGCCGCCGCGTACGCCGGAATCTCCACCCGGACCTGGCCGGCGGTCGGCGCGGAGCTGGACCCCGACGTGGTCGTCGGGATGATCCGGCCGGACGGCTACTTCGCGGTGCCGACCCGGGCGATCGCGGTGGAGCAGACCCACAACCGGGGCGGCGGCGGGGTGATCCCGCTGTCGACGCTGCGCCGGATGCGCGAGGTTGCCGACGAGCACGGGGTGGCGCTGCACTGCGACGGCGCCCGGATCTGGCACGCGCACGTGGCCGACGGGGTGCCGCTGGCCGAGTACGGCGTGCTGTTCGACACGCTGTCGGTGTGTCTCTCCAAGGGGCTGGGCGCGCCGGTCGGCTCGCTGGTGGTGGGCAGCGCCGAGAAGATCGCCCGGGCCCGGTTCCTGCGCAAGCGGATGGGCGGCGGCATGCGGCAGGTCGGCATCCTGGCCGCCGCCGGCCGGTACGCGCTGGCGCACCACGTCGAGCGACTCGCCGACGATCACGCCAAGGCCGCCCGGCTGGCCGAGGCGGTCGCCCCGCACGGTGTGCTCGCGGCCGGGGTGCGGACCAACCTCGTGCCGCTGGACCTCACCAAGCATCCGCTCGACGCGCACGCCCTCGCGGCCGCCGCCCGGGCGGAGGGCCTGTTGATCTCGGTGCTCGGCCCGCGTACCGCCCGGCTGGTCACCCACCTGGACGTCACCGACGCCCAGGTCGACCGCGCCGCCGAGATCCTGACCGTCGCCCTGCGCGCCTGACGGTCGTCCGGCGCGCCTGGCCGGCGCTCCGCGCCTCCTCGGTGATCAAGGAGTTCGGGTCGGTTCCGGCGCTGATCGGGACGCGAACTCCTTGATCAACCTTGTGGCCGGCCTGGCGGGCGGCGGGTGTTTTCGTTCCGGTCAGGGGTGCAGGCGCCTGAGGGTGGCGATGTCGGCGGCGTGGCCGACGTGCTTCTCCGTAGGTGTCTCCACCAGCACCGGCACGCCGGCGGTCGCCGGATGGCGCATCAGCTCGGCGAACGCCGGCTCGCCGATGCTGCCCTTGCCGATGTTCTCGTGCCGGTCCCGGGTGGAGCCGCACAGGTCCTTCGAGTCGTTGGCGTGCACCAGCCGCAGCCGGTCGGAGCCCACGGTGGCGACCAGCGTGTCCAGCGTGGCGGTCATGCCGCCCTCGGCGGCCAGATCGTGCCCGGCGGCCCAGGCGTGACAGGTGTCGAAGCAGACCCCGAGCATCGGATGCCGGTCGACCGCGTCCAGGTAGGGGCCGAGGTGCTCGACCCGGGAGGCCAGCGACCGGCCGCCCCCGGCGCTCGGCTCGACCAGCAGCATCGGCCCGCCGACGGCCGCGGTCTCGTCCAGCAACGGGAGCAGCGACTCCCGGACCTGCCGCAGCGCCGCCTCCGCGTGCCCGGCGTCGACCGAGCTGCCCGCGTGGAACACCACGCCCTCGGCGCCGATGGCTCGGCCCCGGCCCAGCGCGTGGGCCAGCGTCTCGGCCGACCGGGCGACCGTCGCCGGGGTGGGGGAGCCGAGGTTGACCAGCAGCGAGGCGTGGATGAACACCGGCAGGCCACGCTCGCCGCAGCCGTCGCGGAACAACGCGTCCTGCGCCGGGTCGCCCGCCGGCAGCGCCCAGCCCCGCGAGTTGGAGACGTAGACCTGCACCACCTCGGACGCGGTGGCCTCGGCGTACGGCAGCGCCGCCCGCGCCAGCCCACCCGAGGTGGGCGTGTGCGAGCCCACCCGCCGGCGCCCGCCGGCCGCCTCCGCCGGGCTCACAGGCAGGTCACCGTGACCGTGGTGCCCGGTGGCACCGGCGTGTTCTCGGCCGGGTTCTGCAACCGGGCGATGCCGTTCGGGTTGAGCTGGACGTTGACCGGGAAGCCCTGGCTCTCCAGCGTCTGCTTGGCCTGCTGGCAGGGCATGTCGACGACGCGGGGGACGGCCACCTGGGGCGGACCCTTGCTGATCTCCAGCTTGACCTTCGCGCCCTTCTCCACGCCGGTGCCGTCGGCCGGACTCTGGCCGAGGATCTCGTCCTTCGGCTTGTCGGAGTCCTTGTAGTTCTCCTCCGCCGTCAGCCCGAGCTTCGCGAGGATGCCCCGGGCCTCGTTGATGTTCTTGCCGACCAGGTTGGGCACGGTCACCGGGGCGCGGCCCTTGCTGAGGATCAGCGTCACCTTCGACCCGGGCTTGACCACGGTGCCCACCTTGGGGTCGGTGGCCAGCACCACCCCGGCCGGCAACGCGTCGTCGTAGCGGGAGGCGCCCTTGGCCGGTGCCAGCTTCGCGTCGGTCAGCTCGGTCTGGGCGAGTTCGAAGTCCTTGCCCACCACGTCCGGCACCGGCAGTCGCTCCGGCCCCAGGGACAGCGTCAGCGTGATGGTGCCGCCCTTGACGATCCGGGCGGCCGAGCCCGGCGCCTGCCCGAGCACGGTGTCCTTGGGCACCTTCTCGTCGTAGCGGGCGTCGGCGTAGCGCAGCGTGAAGCCGCCGCGCTGGGCCTGCGCCTCCGCCTCGGCCTTGGTCAGGCTCACCAGTTGCGGCGCGACCGTGTACCGGCCCACCCCGAACCACCAGCCGCCCCCCGCGGCCACCAGGCCGAGCACCACGACCACCGCGGCGACCGCCAGCCGACCGCGCGGCGAGCCCATGATCCGGGTACGCAGGGCGGCCAGCCGCTCACCGGGCCCCGCCGGCTCGTCGGCGCGCCGCCGGTGCGGCTGCTGTGCGCCGCCCCCCTCCGGCAGCCGGGCCCAGGCCGGCCGCTCGGCCGGGCGGACGGCGGCCACCACCTGGGTCGGCTGGCTCAACGCGGCCGTGTCGTCGCTGAGCTGGCGCAGCACCGCGGTGTGCGCGTGCGGGTCGCCCAGCTCCTCGCGGGCGGACCGCACCTCGGTCAGCAGCGCACCGGCGTCGGTCGGGCGGGCCGCCGGGTCCCGTCGGGTGGCCCGGGCGACGAGCGCGTCGAGGACCGGCGGCAGCGCCGGGACCAGGGTCGACGGCGCCGGCACGTCCCGGTCGACGTGCTGCCAGGCGACCTCCACCGGGCGGTCGCCGTCGTAGGGCACCCGGCCGGTGAGCATCTCGAACAGCACGATGCCGGCCGAGTAGACGTCGGTGCGCGGATCGGCGTGCCCCTGGGTGACCAGCTCCGGGGCCACGTAGGCCACGGTCGCCATGAGCTGGTTGCCGTTGTCCTCCTCGGCGCTGGCCTCGACGGCCCGCGCCAGCCCGAAGTCCGCCACCTTGACCACGCTGTCGACGAGGTTGCCGCCGGCGCCGGTGGGCGCCTCGGCGACCAGGACGTTCTCCGGCTTGACGTCGCGGTGCACGAGACCGGCCCGGTGCGCGGCGGCGATCGCGGCGAGCATCTGCTCGGCGATGGCGAGCGCCTCGTCCGGGCGGAGCCGCCGCCGCTCGGCGAGCACGTCGCGCAGCGTGCGGCCACGGACGTACTCCATGACCAGGTACGGCAGGCCGGCGTGGATGCCCTGGTCGTAGACCGCGACCACGTTCGGGTGGGTGAGCCGGGCGATGGTCTTCGCCTCGTCGGTGAAGCGCTCGACGAAGCCGGCCATCCGGGCCCGCGCCTGTGGCGCCTGGGTGGGATGAATGATCTTGACCGCCACGGTGCGCTCCAGGCGCTCGTCGGTGGCGGTGTACACGGTCGCCATGCCGCCACGAGCCACGCGACCGCGAATGCGGTAGCGCCCGTCGATCAGCGAGCCCAGCAACGTGTCGGCGACCTGTGTGTCCATCGGCAGGCAGTCTATGTGTCGGGAGGGTGAAGGATGAACAGGATGCTACCGCCGGGGTGCGACGCGGGTGGACCGCCACACGGCACGGGCCGGTCCGGGGGTGCCGTGCGCCGGGTCCGACGGGCACGTGGCAGGGTGTTCTGGTGACCGATTCCGTACCCGCCGAGACCGGTGCCGACCTGCCCGGACCGACCGACCCGGCCGGCTGGCTGACGCTGCCGGACGTGGCCGAGCGCCTCGACCTGTCGATCAGCAAGGTGCACCAGATGATCCGGGACCGGGAACTGCTCGCGGTACGCCGCGACGGCGTCCGCCGGATCCCGGCCGACCTGGTGGCCAACCACATCGTGCTCAAGCACCTGCCCGGCGTGCTCAACCTGCTCGCCGACGCCGGGTACGACGACGAGGAGGCGCTGCGCTGGCTCTACCGGGAGGACCCGTCCCTCCCCGGCACGCCCGCCGCCGCCCTCTCCGGCGACCTGGCCCGCGAGGTCAAGCGCCGAGCCCAAGCCGTCGCCTTCTAACCCCACCCACCCCCGTTCACCCCTCCCTCACCCCCACCCCACCGGCCCCGCAGATTCACGGAAAGCGTGCCCATTTCGCGCTCGACAGCCACGCTTTCCGTGAATCTGCGCGGATCTTGGGTGGGGGTGAGGGAGAGGGCGGGGCGGGGGTCAGTCGGTGCGGCGGGTGGCGGCGATGGCCAGGTCGACCAGGGCCTGGCGGGCCTCGGTGTCCAGGTCGACGGCGGTCAGCGCGGCCAGCGCGCTCTCGGTCAGCGTGGCGATCCGGCGCTCGGTGCGCTCCAGCGCGCCGCTCGTGGTGATCAGCTCGCGGAGCCTGGTCACCCCGGCGGCGTCCAGACCCGGGTCGCCGAGCCCGGCCAGCAGCAGCTCCCGGCCGGCCGGGTCGAGCGCCTCCAACGCGGCCGCCACCAGGTACGTCCGCTTGCCCTCGCGCAGGTCGTCGCCGGCCGGCTTGCCGGTGCGCTCCGGGTCGCCGAACACCCCCAGCACGTCGTCGCGGAGCTGGAACGCCTCACCCAGCGGCAACCCGTACGCCGAATAGGCCGCGTGCACCTCGGCCGGGGCGTTGGCCAGCGCGGCGCCCAGCAGCAGCGGACGCTCGACGGTGTACTTCGCCGATTTGTACCGGGCCACCTTGCCGGCCCGCTCCAGCGAGGTGTCGCCGGTGGCCTGGGTCAGCACGTCCAGGTACTGCCCGACGGTCACCTCGGTGCGCATCTCGTCGAAGACCGGCCGGGCCCGCGCCACCGTCGCCGGCGGCAGGCCGGCGGAGTGCAGCAACTCGTCGGACCAGACCAGGCAGAGGTCGCCCAGCAGGATCGCGGCGGCGTCACCGAAGGAGTCGGCGTCGCCGCCCCAGCCCGCCGCGCGGTGCCGGGCGGCGAACCGCCGGTGCACCGCCGGCTCCCCCCGCCGGGTGTCCGACCGGTCCATCAGGTCGTCGTGGATCAGCGCGCTGGCCTGGACGAACTCCAGCGCGGCCAGGGTGGCGACGACCTGGTCGGAGTCGACTCCGCCGGCCCCCCGGAAGCCCCAGTAGCCGAACGCCGGGCGCAGCCGCTTCCCGCCACCCAGCACAAATGCCTCGATCGCCTCGGCGACCGGCAGCAGACCGTCGTCGACGGTGGTCAGCCAGGCGCGCTGGCCGGCGAGGAACTCGGTGAGCGCCTTGTCGATCCGCTGGCGCAGGCCGGCGCGGTCGACGGGGGAGACGGGAGCAGCGTGGGTCACGCCACGACGCTAGTCGGTTCCCGCCGGACCCGCCTCGTCGCCGCCCCGGCGCGCCGTCCGGCGCGGGACGGCCCGTGCCCGCCCCGACCCCGGCCCGGCCGGCTGCGGGGGCCGGCCGGTACGGGCGGGTGGACGCGGGCGACCCCGGCGGGCGCCGGAGTGCCGACCCGGGCGACCGGCGGCCCGGGTGCCGCCACGGCCCCGCGCGGGCCGACGGGCGGTATCGGGCTTATCGGGCGTATCGGCGGGTCCGGGCGGTGGACCGGCGGCCGGGTTGCCGGTCGGGGCCGGTTCGGACCGATCGGCGGTGTCGGTCGCACCGGTCGCACTGGCGGGTTCGGGCGGCGGCCCGGCGGCCGGGTTGCCGGTCCGAGTCGGGTCGGGCCGACCGGTCACCTCGGTCGCACCAGCGGGTCCGGTGGGTCTGGTGGGTCCGGTGGGTCTGGCGGGTCCGGCGGGTCCGGTGGGTCCGGCGGCGGGCTCGGGCCGGTGAACGGCGGTGTCGGTCGCACCGGTGGAGCCGGCGGCCGGTCCGGGCCGGTGACCGGCCGGCCCGCGGCGGAGCCGGCGGCTGCGGGCCGCGGCCTCGGTGATCAGCTCGCCGGGGACGCCGAGGACCCGGGCCAGCCAGACGGACCAGAAGTCGCCGGGGAGCCGGAGCTGGCGCTCCCACCGGGACACCTCGTGCCGGGTCAGCGTGGGCACGCCGGCGGCGGCGCACAGCTCGGCGGCGATCCGCTGCTGGCTCCAGCCGCGGGCGGCCCGCAACTCGGCCAGGAGCGGCCCGAGCTGGCGGGGGCCGGACGGCGGGGACGGGGACATCGGGACCTCCGGGGCGACGGCGCGGTGGCGACGCGGACGCCCGGCCGTGCCGCACCGGCGCGTCGCCGTCGGGGCGACCCCCGCGCGGGCCCCCGGGCCGGCCACCCGCCGCCCCACCGCGCTGCCGTCGTTCCTACTCCGGGGGTGCGACGTTCCGGTATCGACCCGTTCGTGGACTGGGAAGGTTCTCGGCACAGCGGTCCGGTCCGGCTACAGTCGGTCCGTGGCGCTCGGTCTACCCTCGGTCCTCCCCAACCCCCAGCCGGCCATCGGGGAGCTGATCCGTGACGGCCAACCGACCTTCTCGTTCGAGTTCTTCCCACCGAAGACCGACGCCGGGGAGAAGCTGCTCTGGCAGGCGATCCGCGAGCTGGAGTCGCTGCGTCCCTCGTTCGTCTCGATCACCTACGGCGCCGGCGGCTCGACCCGGGACACCACGGTCGCGGTGACCGAACGGATCGCCACCGAGACCACGCTGCTGCCGATGGCGCACCTCACCGCCGTCAACCACTCGACCGCCGAGCTGCGCCACGTGATCGGTCGGCTGGCGTCGGTCGGGGTGCGCAACGTGCTCGCCGTGCGGGGCGACCCGCCGGGCGACCCGGGTGGCGAGTGGATCGCGCACCCCGAGGGCGTCCGGTACGCCGAGGACCTGGTCCGCGTGGTCCGCGACAGCGGTGACTTCAGCGTCGGCGTGGCCGCCTTCCCGTACAAGCACCCGCGCTCGCCGGACGTGGACAGCGACACCGCGCACTTCGTCCGCAAGTGCCGGGCCGGGGCCGAGTTCGCCATCACCCAGATGTTCTTCGACGCCGACGACTACCTGCGGCTGCGCGACCGGGTCGCCGCCGCCGGCTGCGACACGCCGATCCTCGCCGGGGTGATGCCGGTGACCCAGATCGGCACCATCGCGCGTTCGGTGCAGCTCTCCGGCGCGCCGTTCCCGCCGGCGCTGGCCGAGCGGTTCGAGCGGGTGGCCGACGACCCCGAGGCGGTCCGCCGGCTCGGCGTCGAGCAGGCCGGGGAGATGTGCGGGAAGCTCCTGGACGAGGGCGTGCCGGGGATCCACTTCATCACGCTCAACCGGTCCACCGCGACCCGCGAGGTGTGGCAGCGGCTGCGGGCCGACGCTCGGGTGTGACGACCACCCGCCACACACGACACCCGGGCCACCCTTCTACGGTTGATCCGTGGTGGGCACACAGCTGAACTGGGACCAGTACGCGACCGCGTGGGCGCGGCTGCACGGTGGGTTCGATCCCCGTAGCGCCGCGCCGGTGGTGCGCGCCTGGCTGCGCTTCGCCTATCACGTGGGCTTCGTGCTGGGCCGGCTGCGCGTCGGCCCGACCGCGGTGACCGTGTTCGGGGTGCTGCTCTGCTTCTGCGTACCCCTGTTGGTGGGGCGGGCCGGCGACGGGCCGTTCCTGGGCGCGTTGTTCGTGCTGCTGGCCGCCGTGGCGGACAGTGTCGACGGCGCGGTGGCGGTGGCCACCGGCCGCACCACCCGGCTGGGCTACGTCTACGACTCGGTCGCCGACCGGCTCGGCGAGGTGGCCTGGCTGGTCGCGTTCTGGCTGCTCGGTGCGCCCGGCGCGTTGGTCGCGGCGGCCGGCGGCCTGTCCTGGCTGCACGAGTACGTGCGAGCCCGGTCCGTCTCGGCCGGGATGCGGGAGATCGGCGCGGTCACCGTGGGGGAGCGGCCCACCCGGGTCTCCGTGGCCCTGGTCGGGCTGCTGGTCGCCGGGCTCACCGGGCTGATCGACGCCGACCTGACCGCCGGCACCATCACCATGGCCACCACGGTGTGGGTGCTGCTCGCCGGCTTCGGGCTCGGGCAGTTGCTCGCCGCGGTCCGCCGCGCCCTCGTCGACGCCGGCTGACCGCCCGCCGAGGTGTTAAGCGGGGGCCCCGCCTCTACCGAAAACGTTAAGCGGGGCCCCCTCCTTACCAGGCGGGGCCGATGGCGGTGGCGACTATCTCGGCCGAGAGGGTCACCATGGGGAGGCCGCCGCCGGGGTGGGTGGAGCCGCCGACCAGCCACAGGCCGGCGGCCGGGCCCCGGTTGGCCGGGCGCAGCAGCCCGCCCGCGGTGCCGTAGATCGCCCCGCCCGGCGCGCCGGTGGCCGCGTCCAGGTCGGCCGGGGTGCGGATCTCCGAGAACACCAGCCGGTCCCGGACGTCCACGCCGCGTTCGGCCAGCACGTCCAGGACCCGGTCGGCGTACGCCTCGGCCAGTCCCGGCCGCCGCCAGTCCACCGCGTCCGGGGCGGTGCCGTGCCGGGGTGCGTTGACCAGCACGAACCACGCCTCGTGGCCGTCCGGCCGGACCGCCGGGTCGTCGGCGGCGGTGACGAACACGGTCGGGTCGGGCGCCGGGCGGGCCCGTACGCCGCGACCGGGGGCGCCGAACACGGCGTCGAACTCGGCGTCGTAGTCGCGCGGGAAGAAGACGTTGTGGTGGGCCAGCCCGGAGTCGCCGCGCACGCCGAGCAGCAGCACGAAACCGGCCAGGCTGCGGTCGGTGAGCGCGGCCAGCCGGCGCGGGTCGGGCAGCAGGTCCCGGTAGACGGTGAGCGCGTCGGTGTTGGCCACCACCACGTCGGCGGGGACCGGCGCGGCCGACCCGGCGACGCGTACCCCGTGCACCCGGCCGCCGGCCGCGTCGATGCCGGTGACCGCCGCGCCGGTGCGGATCCGCACGCCCAGGTCCAGGCAGCGCGACAGCAGCGCGTCGGCGAGCGTGCCCAGCCCGCCGCGCAGGTACCAGCCGCCGAAGGCCAGCTCGGCGTAGGGCACGGCGACCAGCGCGGCCGGCGCGCGGCGCGGGTCGGCGCCGGTGTAGGTGGCGTACCGGTCCAGCAGCATCCGCAGCCGTCGGTCGGACAGGTAGCTGCGGCCCAACCCGCGCAGCGTGCGGCCGGGACCGATGGCGGCGAGGTCACCCAGCCGCCAGGCCAGCGCGGCCAGGTCGCGCGGCGAGTCCACGGTGCGGCGCAGGATGTCCCGGTGCGAGGCCGCCCAGACCCGCTCGGCCCGGCGCCACAGCCGCCGCCAGTCGGCGGCGGACCGGTCGCCGAACACGGCGCCGATCCGCGCGGCGAACTCGTCCGGGTCGGCGCACGAGTCCAGCGCGGGACCGCCGCCGGGGAAGACGTGCCGCACGATCGGGTCCAGCGGGACCAGGTCGAGGTACTCGTCGAGCTTCGCGCCGGTGGCCTCGAACAGGTCGGCGAAGACCTGCGGCAGGGTGACCAGGCTCGGCCCGGTGTCGAAGCGCCACGCCCCCTCCGGGGTGTGGTGCGTGTAGCGGCCGAGTTTGCCGCCGACCGTGCCGGCCCGTTCCAGGACGGTGACCTCGTGCCCGGTGACCGCGAGCCGGGCGGCGGTGGCGAGCCCGCCCACGCCGGCGCCGATGACCACGATGCGCGCCATGGGGTGCCCCTCCTAGGTGACCGGGCGACCCCGCCAGGTGAGCCGGCGTCGCTTCCGCAGATGGTACGACCGGACGGTCAGCCAACCCAGGACCACGACCGACACGGGGTGCGCCAGCGCGTCGGGCCAGGCCCGGCCGCCGGTGGCCCGGGCGCTGACCACGCGTCCCGCGACGCCGGCCAGGTAGGCGCCGAACGCCACCCCGGCCACCGCCGGCGCGCCGGCCACCAGCGCGGCCACGGCCAGCAGCGGCGGCGCGGTGTAGAGCAGGAGCAGCAGGGCCAGCACGACGGCCGCGCCGGCCGGATGCCCGAACGAGGCCCAGAGCGACTTGGTGTAGCCGTCGCGTAGCTGCGGCCAGTCGTCGTACATCCGGCAGGAGGCCAGCCGGGAGCCGTCGGCCAGCGCGATCCGGCCGCCGGACCGCTTCACCGCCCGGGCCAGCTCGATGTCCTCCAGCACCTTGTCGGCCACCGCCGCGTGCCCGCCGGCCCGCAGGTAGCCGGCCCGGTCCACGACCAGGAACTGCCCGCCCGCGGCGGCCAGCGAGGGCCGCCGCGAGCGTTCCATCGCGCGCAGCGGCAGGAACGTCAGCCACAACCACTGCAACAACGGCTGCACCAGTCGGTCGGCCGCCGTCCGCACCACGATCCGGGGGTACGGCGACAGCAGCGTCGCGTCGGCCGCGCGCAACCCGGTCACCGCCGCCGCGACCGCGTACGGGGTGAGCACCACGTCGGCGTCGACGAACGCCAGCACGGTCGGCGCCGGGTCGGCGCGGGTGGCGAGCTGCCAGCAGGCGTGCGGCTTGCCCAGCCAGCCGGGCGGCGGCGCGACGCCGGTGAGCAGCGTGACCCGACTGTCGGCGCCGGCCACCGCGCGGACCACGTCGGCGGTGCCGTCGGTGGACCCGTCGTCGAGCACCACGATCCGCAGCCCGGGCACGCCGCGCTGGGCGAGCAGCGCGCGCAGGCACGGGGTGACCCGGGCGGCCTCGTCGCGCAGCGGCAGCAGCACCGCCACCGGCTCGGTCACCTCGGCCGGGCCGCCGGTCGGGCGGCGCAGCCAGGCGACGGCGTTGACGAGCGTGTGCCCGGTGAGCGCGGCGACCGCCACCACCAGCGCGAGCGCGGCGGTCATGCCGGCGCGTCGACCCGGGGCGCGGGATCCGGGGCGGCGGCGCGGTCGCGTCGGGCCCGCCACAGCACCACCGCCAGCGGCACCGCGGCCACCGCCATGCCGGCCGCGCCCCACAGCGCGGACGCGGGCAGCCGGAGGAAGACCGCGTGCGCCAGCACGCTGGAGGCGTACGTCCAGAGGTAGAGCGCGAACATCGGGCCGTCCCGGCGGTCCACCCGGTCGACGGACGGCCCGGCGAGCGGGGGCAGCGCGGCGGCGAGCAGCACCGCGAAGCCCAGCCAGCCGAGATAGTTGCTGACCGGGATGCCGGGCAGGCCGGGCAGCGCCGGGGTGGCGTCGAGCCAGGTCCAGTAGCCCTCGGCCACCATCTGCGGGTCGAGGAACAGGTCCCACGCGGCGAGCCCCACCGCCGCGAGCGCGACCCGGGCGGCGCGGGAACGGGTGAGCCGGACCGCGGTGAGCCACGCCGGCCAGGCCATCCAGGTCCAGGCCAGCGGGATGATCAGCGGTACGCCGGCCAGCTTCGGGCCCAGCTCGCCGGAGTAGTCGTAGCTGCCGAACGGGAACCCGGTGGCCACGCCGAGCGCCTCGACCGCGAACCCGCCGCCGGTGACGAGCGCGACCAGCGCGGCGGCGACCCGGGTGCCCCGGGTGAGCAGCGCGTGGCCGACGGAGAGCAGCCAGCCGAGCACCACGGTGGCCACGGTCAGCCCGGCGCGGGTCGTGCCGCCGGTGAGCGGGTAGCAGATCTGGGCGAGGACCAGCACGGCCAGCAGCGCCCAGGGCACCCGGGCGCGGCTCATGTCCCCGGCTCGGGGGCGGGCAGCGGCAGGTCCCGGCCGAGCACGCCGAACGGCCGCTCGTCGCCGGGGAAGTGGAAGTGCCGCAGCACGTCGACGAAGCCGAACCGGCGGTAGAGCCGCCACGCCCGCGACGCCTGCTCGTCCGCCTCCGGGGTGGAGAGCAGCGTGGTGTCGCCCTCGGCCATGGTGAGCAGCGCGCGGAGCTGACGGGCGCCCACACCGTGCCCCTGCGCGGGCGGGCGGACGTGCAGCTCGACCACCTCGA
The DNA here is from genome assembly GCF_049841835.1 of Micromonospora sp. DT227. Lineage (NCBI taxonomy): Bacteria > Bacillati > Actinomycetota > Actinomycetes > Micromonosporales > Micromonosporaceae > Micromonospora > Micromonospora sp. DT227. The sequence goes on from NZ_JBNCLA010000005.1 coordinate 425,000, forward strand.
ACGGGCGGGCCAGCCAGCGTTGCCGGGCCTGCGCGTTCAACGCCCGGTACACCTGGTCGTGCCACCACTGGCCGGTGGCGCCGAGGTAGCCGTACCCGAAGCCGGCCAGGTGCCCCTCGGTGGTCAGGCTGGCGACGGCCCGGAACCCGGGTCGGCGGACGTGGGTGGCGATGTAGCCGCGCCGGGCCTCCAGCAGGTCGGCGCGGTAGCCCATCGCCTCGCCGTAGACGGCGACCACGTCGTCCAGCCGCCGGACCAGGTCGTCCGGCGTCCACCGCACCAGCCTCATGCGTTCCCTCTCGCGGAGTCGGGGTCGCCCTCGGCGGCGACCCAGCCGAGCACCGTACGGTCGCCGCGGACGTCGCCCACCGCGAACCGCGCGAACAGTTCCTCCGCGTACCAGCCCTCGGTGGGGGTACGGGTGATCGCGGCGCGGTGCTCGGGGGAACGGTACGCGAACGCGACGAGGTCCGCCGGATCACGCCACACGCTCACCGTGCCCTGCCAGCCCAGCGGCGCCTCGCCGACGCCGAACCGGGCGAGCAGCCCCGGAGCGGCGTGCAGCTCACCGGCGACCGGCGGGATGGCCCGCCAGAACGTGGCCGCCCGACGGGCCCGCAGTCGGGCCCGGGTCAGCGCCAGCACCGGCCCGGTGACCCGCCCGCCGGCCGGGGCGCCGAACGGCTCCCGGCCGGACCACCGGCCCCGGCTGGTCAGCGGGCGCAGGTCCACCCGGACGGCGGCGTCGGCGATCCGGGCCCAGGAACGGGCGACCGGGGAGGTGTCGAAGCGGGTCGCGTCGGCCGGGGAGTCCCAGACCACCAGCGCGGCCCACCGGGTCAGGTCGGCGTCGCCCGGCCCGAAGCCGGTGCCGGTCCCGGTGCCGAGCAGCTTGGCGAAGCGGACACCGGACAGCCGGCGCAGCCGCGCCGGGTGGGTCGCCATCCGGGCCAGCGCCCCGGGCACGGCCCGCCGGGGGACGCGCCACACGTGCAGCGTGACCAGGTCGGGGTTCACGCCACCCCGGCCGGGTCGCCGCCGGTGATCCGCAGCAGTTCCGCGTACGTGGTGGGGAACACCGCCTGCGGCACGCCGCCGGCCGCCCACAGCTCCGGGTACCCCTCGAGGGCGGTGTCGACCAGGGTGCGCAGCGGCCCGGGGTGGCCGACCGGGGCGACCCCGCCGATCACCTGCCCGGTGTGCCGCCTGACGAAGTCGGGGGTGGCCCGGCGCAGGTGGGTCACGCCCAGCGTGGCGGCCAGCCCGGCGGTGTCCACCCGGTGCGCGCCGGAGGTGAGCACCAGCAGCGGCTTGCCGTCCGCGTCGAAGACCAGCGAGTTGGCGATGGCGCCGACGGCGACGCCGAGCGCCGCGGCCGCCGCGGCGGCGGTGTGCACCGCCTCGGGCAGCAGCCGGACGGCGCTGCCCCGGCCGGACCCGTCCCGTGCTCCCGCGTCGTCGAGCGCCCGCTGCACCGCCCGCACGTTCGGATGTGCCTGTGACTGCATGCCCCGATTCTCCCCCACCCGATCCCCACCCGGTCCCCACCCGGACCCGGGTGTGTTGATCATGAGGTTGGCGGTGTCGCCCCTCGGCGTGTCGGACCGTCAACCTCATGATCGACCGGTGGGTGGGGGTGGGAGTGGGAGTGCGGGTGCGGGTGCGGGGTGCGGGTGTGGAGCAGGGTCTGGATGCCGTCGAGGATGCGGGCTAGGCCGAAGTCCAGGGTGGGGTCGGGGGTGGTGGTGGGGGAATCGCGGGGGGCGGGGGCGGACAGGGCGGCGGCGAGGGCCGGGAAGCGGTCCTCGCGGCCGTGCACCAGCGCGCCGAACGCCGCCTCCCGGCCGGACCCGGGCGGGAGGCCGGCCAGGTTGCGGGCGTGCCCGACCAGCAGCGTGGCCACGTCGAGCCGCTCGGACGCGGTGAGCCCGGTGCCGGCGAGCGCGGCGACGACGCGTTCCACCCAGGCCAGCTCGTTCGGGCCGGGCAGCCGCGCGCCGACGGCTGCCGCCTGCGCCCAGGGATGCCGGCGGAACCGCTCGACCAGCCGCCGGGTCCAGTCGTCGAGCTGCCCGCGCCAGCCCGCCCCGGCCGGCGCCGGAACACCGGGCGCGGCCGGGTCGGCCGTCGGGACCGGCGTCGGCTCACCCAGCGCCCCCGGCGCCGTGACGTCGGGTGCGGCCGGGTCGACGGCCGGGGCCGGGGGCGGCTCGCCCAGCGCCGCGTCCAGCATCAGGGCGACCAACTCGGCCCGGCCCGGCACGTAGCGGTAGAGCGCCATCTTGGTCACCGCCAGCGACTCGGCGACCCGCTGCATGGTCAGCCCGTCGAGCCCGTCCGCGTCGGCGACGGCGATGCCGGCGCGGGCCACGACGGCGGGTGAGAGCGTGGGACGCGGCCCGCGCCGGGGCCCGACGGGGGTGCCCCAGAGCAACTCGAACAGCCGCTTCTTGTCGACCTCACCGGTCCCCACGAGTTCATCCTCCCCGGCATCCGTCCGTCAGCGGAGAAGATACGGCTCGGGAGCCGGGCCAGCCCGGGGTGGCCCGGACCCGGCCGGCGGCGTCCACCAGCAGGGCCGCGTACCCGTCCAGGGTGGCCAGCCAGTCCAGCGCGTCCGTGCCGCGGGCGACGGCCGCGGTCGCGTACACGTCGGCCCAGAGCAGTTCGGGACCGACCACGGTGACCGACCGGACCGCCTCGGCCGGCCGCCCGGCGCGCGGGTCGGTGATGTGCGCGCCGCGCCGCGCGGTGCCGGAGGTGGCGACCGCGCCGGCGGCCCGCTCGACCACGTCGAGCACCAGGTCCGGACGGTCGGGGTCCTCGATCCCGATCCGCCAGGCCGGCCGGCCCGGCCCGGCCCGCAGCAGCACGTCCCCGCCGGCGTTCAGGCACAGGTCGTGGTCGGCCAGGTCGGTCAGGTGCCGGGCGGCCCGTTCCACCGCCCAGCCCTTGACCAGGCCGGACGGGTCGTAGCCGGTGCCGCCCCGCGGCAGCGGCAGGCGGCGGGCGTCGAACCAGCCGCCGGTCCGCACGCGGGCCGTCTCGCAGAGCCCGGCCACCTCGCGCACCAGCGGGTCGGCGGTGGCCGCCGGGCCGGGCGGCGCACCGCGCAGGCGGCCCAGCACGCTGTCCGGCCGGTACGTGCTGAACACCGCGTCGACCGCGCGCAGCTCGGCGAAGAGCCGGGCCACCCGCTCCTCGACCACCCCGGTACGCACCCGCGGGCCGCGCAGGTGCACGCTCACCGGCAGCCCCATCACCTGGGCCACCCAGGCCCGCCGGTCGCTCATCCGAGGTGCGCCGCGTCGATGGCGGACTGGAGTGATTCCCGGTAGCCGTCGCTGGTGACGGTGGCTCCGGAGACGCTGTCGATCCGGGCGCTCTGCGCCGCGAGCGCCTCCTGCCGCAGGATCGGCACCGCGTAGTCGTTGATCTCCTGGTCCCGCCGGTTGCCGTCGGGCACCTGCACGGCGGTGACGTCGGTGATCTTCCCGCCGGAGACGGTGATCTTCACCTGCACCGGTCCCCACCGGGTCTGCGCCACCGACCCGGTGGCCGTGCCGCTGTCGCCGCCGGTGCCAGTGCCGGTGCCGCTGCCGCTGCCGCTGCCGCTGTCGCCGGTGCCGGTGCCGCCGTCGGTGGTGGCGCCGCCGGCGGACGGGTCGGTGCCGGTGCCGCCGTCCGTGCCGCTCCACGAGCCGCCGCCCGGGTCGGTCCTGGCCGCGACCGCGCCGCTTTCCCCGGCGCCCATGGTGCTGGTCCGGTAGCTGAACAGCAGCACCAACGCGGCCACGGTGGACAGCAGCCAGATGGTGATCCGTCGCACGGATCCTCCCTTCGCGCCTGTCACCAGGCGAAACGTTCGTGATGGACGTGCGCGTCGGGCACTCCGGCCGCGCGGGTCGCGGCGCGGACGGCGTCGACCCAGCCGTCCGGGCCGCAGAGGAAGACGTCGTGTCCGGCCACGTCGGGGGAGAGCCGGCGCAACGCCTCGGCCTCGGCGAGCCCCTCGGCGTACGCCGGCAGCCAGGACGGCCGCGCCGCCCGGGGGCCGACCAGGTGGTGCACCACCAGCCCGCGCTCCGCGACGAGCCGGTCCAGCTCGGCGGAGAAGGCCAGGTCCTCCCCGGTACGCGCGCGGTAGGCGAGCACCGCCTGCCCCGGCGCGTACGGCAGCTCCCAGAGCAACGCCAGCAGCGGGGTGAGGCCGACGCCGCAGGCCAGCATGGTGATCCCGCCGCCCCGCCAGTGCTGCCCGGTGAGCCGCCCGTACGGCCCCTCGATCAGCACCCGGGTGCCGGGGCGCAGGGCGGCCACCCGGGCGCTGCCGTCGCCCAGGTCCTTGACCGTGATCCGCATCAGGTCGCCGCGCGGCGGCGCGGACAGCGAGTACGGGTGGGCCCGGGACCAGCCCGGCCCGTCCAGGAACCGCCAGAGCAGGAACTGCCCGGCCCGGACCGGCAGCCGGTGCAGGTCCCGCCCGCGTAGCCAGACCGAGGTGACCCCGGGTGCCTCGGGCACCACCGCGGCCACCTCGATCCGGTGCCGCAGCGAGCGCCAGGCCGGCAGGCCGAGCCGCCAGATCAGCACGCTGGCCAGCGCCAGCAGGTAGACCGTCCACCAGTAGGCGCGGGCGAGCGGCGAGGCGACGAAGTCGGCGCCGGTCCAGAGCTGGTGCGGCAACGCCAGCGCGACGCCCAGGTAGGCGTAGAGGTGCAGCAGGTGCCAGGACTCGTAGCGCAGCCGCCGTCGGGCCGCGCGGACCGAGGTGACCACCACCAGCACCAGCAGCGCCAGCGCCGCGGTGGCCAACAGCATCCCCGGGTACGTGACGACCAGGTCCCAGGCCTCGGCGAGCACCCCCTGGCGGGCGGTGCCGGCGTACCCGAGGACGGTCAGCAGCACGTGCGCCAGGAGCAGGTGGAACGAGGTGAAACCGGCGAGCCGGTGCCAACGGGCGATCCGGTCCTGGCCGAAGCGACGCTCCAGCAGGGGCACCCGGGCCATCAGCACCACCTGGATCAGCATCAGGTCGGCGCTGACCAGGCCGGTGAGCCGGCCGAGCGAGGTGAGCCCGGTGGCCGTGCCGGCCCACAGCTCCTGCACGCCACGGTCGGCGGTCCAGAGGGCGGTGACGACCAGCAGGCTGAGCGCCGCGAGACCGCCGACGACGTCGGCCCACCAGGCGGGGGCGGCCGGCGGGGTGCGGCGCACCGTGCGCCGGTCGGCCACGGCGGCGGTCACCGGAGGAGCTTTTCGGTACGGCTGACGTTCATGGGGGTAACCCTGGTCCGACGAGTTCCGGGCCGCCTTTGCCGCGGCTGTGCGCCGGCTGGGAATCCGGCCGCCCACCCGGCGTGTCCCGGCACGTCACACGTTGCGTTTTCGTCGGTGGGGAGGTGTACTGTCAGGGTAGTTAGAACGAGTGTTCGATTGGATCGCGTTTGACGCGGGTCGCGGTTGACCCCTCCGCACGCGCTCGGGTCGCCCACCCGTTCCCCAGCTCCGGAAGCGGTGTTTCGCGGCGCCGACTTCCGGACAAGGTGCGGCTCCGCGGGCCGCACCGGGCTTCGGACAGTCGCGAGTCCGAGCCCGTCAGGCAGGTCGTCGCCCGCCGCCCACGACCCCCGGGCGGCGGGCGACGGACCCGCCGGCACGTCGGCCGGGTGTGGGTGTGGGGAAGCGTCCACATCCGGCCGGCCGCCACCTGAGGTGCGTCTTCCTCCGCACCGACCGCTCCGGGCGACCGGGCGACGGTTCCCCCGTCGCGCGACCGCCCGCCCCGGCCACACGCGGAGGAGAGACCCATGCCGACCAGTCCGGCCCAGGCGCCCACGGTGCCCGCGCACGTGCTGCCGCACCGCACCCCCGCCCAGTTGCTCGCGGTGGCCCGCGAGGGGTTGGCCGAGGCCGCCCGCACCCGCCCCGACGGTCTCCGGTACGCCGCCGCCCATCTCGCGGCGCTGCGCGCCGCCGCCGCCGTGCTGGCCGCCCGGGCCCGGCCCGCGCCCGCCCGACGCAACCGGATCACCAGCGTCTGGGTGCTGCTCGCCACCGTCGCCCCCGAGCTGGACGAGTGGGCCGCCTACTTCGCCGCCGGCGCCGGCAAGCGAGCCGCCGCCGAGGCCGGCATCCCCCGGGTGGTCACCGCCCGGGAGGCCGACGACCTGCTCCGGGCCGCCGAACAGTTCGTGACCGTGGTGGAGACCGCACTCGGCCGACCGCACCAGCCGGCACTCGACGGCCTGCCCCGGCCCCTGCACCTCGGCGGCTCCGACACCGCGCCGCGCCCCGGGTCGGCCGCCGCGCCGCGCCCCGGGTCGGCTGCCGCGCCGCGAGCCGGGGCGGCCGCCGCCTGAAGTCGTGGCGTCCGGCCGCCATCGGCGGGACCCGGGGGGCCGGACGCCGCACCACACGGTCCAGCGCACCACATGATCCACAGCACCAACCACGGGCCGGCCCGTGGCGAAAACACGACGGGGGGTTGGTCCGATGGCGGGCCGCATGGTGGTCGGCTCCGCCGCCCTGGCCGAGCTGGTGCGTCCGGCGAGCGCGCCCGACGCGGCCGGTGGCCACCGGGTGCTCCCCGTCCGGGCCGAGCTGACCGGGCTGCTGCCCAACCGTGGGCTGCGACGCGGCAGCACCGTCGCGGTCGGCGTCGGCCGACCCCGGCACAGCGGCGCCACCTCGCTGATCCTCGCGCTGCTCGCCGAGGCGTCCCGGGCCGGCTCGTGGTGCGCCGTGGTCGGCGTGCCCACGTTCGGGGCCGGCGCGGCGGCCGAGGCCGGGATCGCCCTGGACCGGCTCGCCCTGGTGCCCGATCCCGGGCCGGAGTGGCCCACCGTCGTCGCCGCGCTCATCGACGGGGTCGACGTGGTGGTCACCGCCGTGCCGGCCGCGGTCTCCGCCTCGGTCTCCGCCCGGCTGGCCGCCCGGGCCCGGCAACGTGGCAGCGTGCTGGTCCCGTACGGCCGGTGGGACGGTGCGGACGTGACGCTCCAGGTGGTCCGGGGCGTCTGGCAGGGGCTCGGGCCGGGGCGCGGGCGGCTGCGCCGCCGCGAGGTGACCGTCTCGGCCCGTGGCCGGGGTGCCGCCGCCCGGCCCAAGGAGATCAAGGTGTGGCTGCCCGGCGACGAGCTGACCCGGGTGATTCCCCGCTCGGTCGGGTCCGGCATCCCCGCCGCCCCGGGCCGCCGGCTGCGCGTGGTCGCCCCGGTGGCCGGGCCGTGAGCGCCCCGGCGCGGGCGCTGCTGCTGTGGTGCCCGGACTGGCCCGTCCTTGCCGCCGAGATCGTCGACGGCGTGCCCGCCACCGACCCGGTCGTGGTGCTGCACGCCAACCGGGTGGTGGCCTGCTCCGAGCGGGCCCGGGCCGAGGGGATCCGGCGCGGGCTGCGCCGGCGGGAGGCCCAGGGCCGCTGCCCGCAGGTCACCGTGGTCGACCACGATCCCGGGCGGGACGCGCGGGCGTTCGAGCCGGTGGTGGCCGCCGTCGAGGAGGTGGTCGCCGGCGTCGAGGTGATCCGTCCCGGCGCCTGCGCGACCGCCGCCCGGGGGCCGAGCCGCTACCTCGGCGGTGAGGAGGCGGCGGCCGAACGGATCGTCGAGCACGTGGCCCAGAGCTGCGCGGTGGAGAGCCAGGTCGGCATCGCCGACGGGGTCTTCGCGGCCGGCCTGGCCGCCCGGGAGGGGCGGATCGTGCCCCCGGGCGGCACCGCGGCGTTCCTGGCCACCCGGCCGGTCGAGGCGCTCGGCCGGCCCGCCCTGGTCGACCTACTGCGCCGCCTCGGCGTACGCACCCTCGGTGACTTCGCCGCGCTGCCCGCCGGGGACGTCCTGGCCCGGTTCGGCTTCGACGGGGCGCTGGCGCACCGGCTCGCCGCCGGGCGGGACGACCGACCGCTCGCGGTCCGGCAACCACCCGCCGACCTGACCGTCACCGCCGAGCACGACGAGCCGATCGACCGGGTCGACGCCGCCGCGTTCGCCGCGCGGACGCTGGCCGAGCGACTGCACGAGCGGCTCGCCGCGTACGGGCTGGCCTGCACCCGGCTCGGGATCGAGGCGGTCACCGCGCACGGCCAGGAACTGCACCGGGTCTGGCGGCACGACGGCCTGCTCACCGCCGCGGCCATCGCCGACCGGGTCCGCTGGCAGCTCGACGGGTGGCTCTCCGGCAGCAACGGCCGGGGTGGGGCCCGCCCGGCCCGCCCGACCGCCGGCATCATCCGGCTGCGGTTGGTGCCGGACGGGGTGCTCGCCCAGGCCGGCCTGCAACCGGGGCTGTGGGGGGAGACCGGCGCGGAGCGGGAGCGGGCGCACCGCGCGTTGAACCGGGTGCAGGGCATCCTCGGCCCCGAGGCGGTGGTCACCGCCGTCCTGGGTGGGGGGCGCTCCCCGGCCGACCAGGTGCGTCTGGTCCCGTGGGGCGACGAGCGGGTGCCCGCCCGTCCCGGCCCGCCACCCCTGCCGGCCCTCCCGCCGCCGGGCGCCACACCATCCGTCGGGTCCGCCGATTCGGGCCGGAGGGCGGTGCGGGCCGGTCGCCGGGCCGGCCGGGCCAGGGCGGTGCCCGAGCCGCCGTGGCCGGGGCGGATCCCGCCGCCGGCGCCGGCCGTGGTGCTGCCCACCCCGTTGGCGGCCGAGGTGCACGACGCGACAGGTGAACCGGTCGTGGTGAGCGCCCGGCTGGCGGTCAGCGCGGCACCGGCCCGGCTGACCGTGGGCACCGGCCGGCCGGCCGAGATCACCGGATGGGTCGGCCCGTGGCCGGTTGACGAGCGCTGGTGGGCGCCGGCCGAGGCGCGTCGCCGGGCGCGGTTCCAGGTCTGCCTGGTCGACGGCACGGCCCTGCTGCTCGCCGTCGAGGGCGGGCAGTGGCTGGTGGAGGCCATCTATGACTGAGCGGCCCGCCCCGGCCCGGTGGCGTGCCGCCGTGCCGCGCCGACTTCCGCTCGCCGGAGGCTACGAACTTGATGGCGTAAACGGATCGCGGTGCCCGGCTGCTGCCGTGCCTGCCGTCACTGTCGCCGTGGCTGCTGTTCCCGCTGTCGCCGTGACTCGTCCGTGCCATCAAGTTTGTAGGCAATCGTGGGTCGGCCTTCGGACGACGCGTCTGGTCGGCACGGGAGATCTTGGAAGTTTGTGGCCCTCCGGGGGGCCGGCATCTTCCAAGATCTCGGCAGGCAGCGGGCGAGGGAGCGTGGGGTGAGCTTCCACAACCCGAAGATGCCCTGGACGACGCTGGAGCGGGTGCTCTCCGGGCGGGGCACGGGTGAGCAGGACACGGGCGAGCAGGACAGGGGTGAGCGGCACCTGCACGTGGTGGACCCGCTCGCGGTCGACGCCGACGGCGGTGACGCCCCGGCCTGGAGCCGCAGCCGTGCGGAGTACCGGCCGCCGGAGCTGACCCGCCCGGACGGCACGGTGCCCTACGCCGAGCTGCACGCGCACTCCAACTTCAGTTTCCTCGACGGGGCCAGCCATCCCGAGGAGATGGCCGAGGAGGCGGCCCGGCTGGGGCTCACCGCGCTCGCCGTCACCGACCACGACGGCTTCTACGGCGTGGTGCGCTTCGCCGAGGCGGCCCGCGCGCTGCGGCTGCCGACGATCTTCGGGGCGGAGCTGTCGCTCGGGCTGCCCGGCCCGCAGAACGGCGAACCCGACCCGCTCGGCCGGCACCTGCTGGTGCTCGCGCACGGCCACGAGGGGTACGCGCGCCTCGCCGCCACCATCTCCCGGGCCCAGTTGCGCGGCGGGGAGAAGGGCCGCCCGGTCTACGGCGAGCTGGAGCAGATCGCCGCCGAGCTGAAGGACCACGTGCTGGTGCTCACCGGCTGCCGCAAGGGGCACGTGCCGGCCGCGCTGCTCACCGACGGGGTCGACGCGGCGGCCCGGGAACTGGACCGGTTGACCGCGTTGTTCGGCGCGGAGACGGTGGCGGTGGAGCTGACCGACCACGGCCACCCGGTCGACGCCGACCGCAACGACGCGCTGGCCGAGCTGGCCGCCGCCGCCGGGCTGCCCACCGTGGCCACCAACAACGTGCACTACGCCACGCCGGGGCGACGTCGGCTGGCCACCACCCTGGCGGCGGTGCGGGCCCGGCGCAGCCTCGACGAGATCGACGGCTGGCTGCCCGCCGCGGCCACCGCCCACCTGCGCAGCGGCGCGGAGATGGCGGCGCGGTTCGCCGCGTACCCGGGGGCGGTGGCGCGGGCCGCCGAGTTCGGCGCGGAACTCGCGTTCGACCTGCACCTGGTCGCGCCGCAACTGCCGGCGTACCCGGTGCCGGCCGGGCACACGGAGATGAGCTGGCTGCGGCGGCTGACCATGGACGGCGCCCGGGAGCGCTACGGCCCGCCCGAGGCGCACCCGGAGGCGTACGCGCAACTGGAGCACGAGCTGCGGATGATCGACGAGCTGGGCTTCCCCGGCTACTTCCTGGTGGTCTACGACATCGTCACGTTCTGCCGCGAACAGGACATCTACTGCCAGGGGCGGGGCTCGGCGGCCAACTCGGCGGTCTGCTACGCGCTGCGCATCACCAACGTGGACGCGGTCCGGCACCGGCTGCTGTTCGAGCGGTTCCTCGCCCCGGAACGGGACGGCCCGCCCGACATCGACGTGGACATCGAGTCCGACCGGCGGGAGGAGGTGATCCAGCACGTCTACGCCCGCTACGGCCGGGAGCACACCGCCCAGGTCGCCAACGTCATCTCGTACCGGCCCCGGTCGGCGGTGCGGGACGTGGCGAAGGCGTTCGGCTTCTCGCCCGGCCAGCAGGACGCCTGGAGCAAGCAGATCGACAGGTGGGGCTCGGTCGCCGCGGTCGACGTGGCGGACATCCCCGAGCAGGTGGTCGCGTACGCGAACGAGTTGCAGACGTTCCCCCGGCACCTGGGCATCCACTCCGGCGGCATGGTGATCTGCGACCGGCCGGTGATCGAGGTGTGCCCGGTGGAGTGGGGCCGGATGCCCGGCCGCAGCGTGCTCCAGTGGGACAAGGACGACTGCGCCGCTGTCGGCCTGGTCAAGTTCGACCTGCTCGGCCTCGGCATGCTGTCCGCGCTGCACTACGGCTACGACATGATCGGGATGAGCCTGGACCTGGGCGGGATGACGCTCGACGACCCCGAGGTCTACGACATGCTCTGCCGGGCCGACTCGGTCGGCGTGTTCCAGGTGGAGAGCCGGGCCCAGATGGCCACGCTGCCCCGGCTCAAGCCCCGCGAGTTCTACGACCTGGTGGTGGAGGTGGCGCTGATCCGGCCCGGCCCGATCCAGGGCGGCTCGGTGCACCCGTACATCCGGCGCAAGAACGGCCAGGAGCCGGTCACGTACGCGCACCCGCTGATGCGCAACGCGCTGGAGAAGACGCTCGGTGTGCCGCTGTTCCAGGAGCAGCTCATGCAGCTCGCCATCGACCTGGCCGGCTTCGACGCGGCCGGCGCGGACCAGTTGCGCCGGGCCATGGGCGCGAAACGCTCGGTGGAGCGGATGGCCCGGATCGCCGACCGGCTCTACGCCGGGATGGCCGAGCGGGGCATCACCGGGGAGCTGGCCGACGACGTCTACCGCAAGCTCACCGCGTTCGCCAGCTACGGCTTCCCGGAGAGCCACGCGATGAGCTTCGCGTACCTGGTCTACGCCAGCTCGTGGCTGAAGCGCTACCACCCGGGCCCGTTCCTGGCCGCGCTGCTCAACGCCCAGCCGATGGGCTTCTACTCGCCGCAGACGCTTGCCGACGACGCCCGCCGGCACGGGGTGGAGGTGCGCCGGCCGGACATCAACGCCAGCGGCGCCAAGGCGGTACTGGAGTCGATGCCGGAGACCCGGTGGGGGAGCCTGCCGGGGGAGCCGCCGCACGCCTGGGGGCTGGGCGGGCCGGCGGTCCGGCTCGGGCTGGGCAGCGTCCGTACCCTCGGCGACGACGCGGCCGAGCGGATCGAGGCGGAGCGGGCCGCGCACGGGCCGTACCGGGACATGCCGGACCTGGCCCGACGGACCGGTCTGACCGCCGCGCAGCTGGAGGCGCTGGCCACCGCGGACGCGTTCGCCGGTTTCGGGCTGACCCGGCGGCAGGCGCTCTGGGCCGCCGGCGCGGCGGCCCAGGACCGACCCGGCCGGCTGCCCGGCACGGTGACCGGCGCGGACCCGCCCACGCTGCCCGGCATGGCGGCGGTGGACCGGCTGGTCGCCGACGTCTGGGCCACCGGCCTGTCCCCGGAGAGCCACCCGGCCCGGTTCATCCGGGGCCGGCTGGACGCGCTGGGCGCGGTGCCGATCGCCCGCCTCGGCCAGGTGCCGCCCGGGCAGCGGATCCGGGTCGGCGGGATCGTCACCCACCGGCAGCGGCCGGCGACCGCCGGCGGGGTCACGTTCCTCAACCTGGAGGACGAGACCGGCATGCTCAACGTCACGTGTTCGCCGGGGCTGTGGCAGAGATACCGTCGAATCGCCCGCACCAGCGGCGCGCTGGTGGTGCGGGGCCGGTTGCAGCGGCACGAGGGCGTCACGAACCTCACCGCGGACCGGCTGGACGCGATCGAGCCGCCCGTCACGCCGGCGTCCCGGGATTTCCGTTGACCGTAGTGATCCACATTACGGTTTCCCGGGGCCGGACACGGGAGACTCCCGGACACGGGTGGGCAGAGCGGCCCACCCGGGTATGGGGGATGAACCAGATGACCTTTCACAGCACGTACCCCGGTGGCGTGGCCAACGCCCGACGGACCCGGCTCGGCGCCGGGTGGGCGCCCACCCACGAGATCGAGCCGCGCGAGCACCAGGTGACCGACGGCCCGGTGGCCAACGCCCAGCGCTCCCGCGCCGAGGAGGACCCGGCCGGCGGCGGCGAGTCCTGACCCCTAGGCTCGGCGGGGTGGAGCAGACCCGAACCCTCACCCCCCGCACCGCCGTGATCTGGTCGGTGCTCCGGGCCGAGCTGAGCCGGCGGGCCGACGAACGGCTCGCCGTGCTCGACGTCGGCGGCGGGACCGGCGGCTTCGCCGTCCCGCTCGCCGAGGCCGGCCACCGGGTCACCGTGGTCGACGCCAGCCCCGACGCGCTCGCCGCGCTGACCCGCCGGGCCGCCGAGGCCGGGGTCGCCGATCGGGTACGCGCGACGCAGGGCGACGCCGACGCGCTCGCCGGGCTGGTCGAACCGGCCTCGGTGGACCTGGTGCTCTGCCACTCCGTCCTGGAGGTGGTCGACGACCCGCAGCCGGTGACGGCGGCGCTGGTCGCCGCGCTGCGTCCCGGCGGCGCGGCCAGCGTGCTGGTCGCCGCGCGGGCCGCCGCGGTGCTCGGCCGGGCGATGAACGGGCAGCTCGACGCCGCCGCCGCGCTCGCCGCCGACCCGCACGGCACCGCCGGGGGCCGGGACACGCTGCGCCGCCGCTACGACGCCGACGGCGCGACCGCGCTGCTCACCGCCGCCGGGCTCGTCGTCGAGGAGATCCACGGCGTACGCGTGCTCGCCGACCTGTTGCCGGCCGCCGTGGCCGACGGTCAGCCGGCCGCCCTGGTGGAGTTGGAACGGGCCCTGGCCGGACGGTCGCCGTACCGGGACCTGGCCGCCCAACTGCACCTGTTCGCCCGCCGCCCGGCATGACCGGCCCGGTCCCGGCCCCACTGGACCGGGTCGCGCCCCGCTACGACGGCGGCGGCCTGGTCGACGTGCTGCCCAGCGCGCTGTCGCTGCTCGGCGTGCCCGGTGCGGTCGACCGGCTCGACCTGACGCCCCGGCTCGCCGGGGTCCGCCGGATCGCCGTGCTGCTCGTCGACGGCCTCGGCTGGCACCAGATCCCCACCGCCGCCCGGTACGCGCCGACGCTGGCCGGGCTGGCCGCCACCACCGGCACGCCGCTCACCGTGGGTTTCCCCTCCACCACCCCGACCAGCCTGGTCGGCCTCGGCACCGGCGCCCCGTCGGGCGCGCACGGCGTGCTCGGCTTCACGGTCCGGGTGCCCGGCACCGACCGGGTGCTCACCCACGTCGACTGGGCCGGCGACCCCGACCCGGTCCGCTGGCAACCGGTCCCCACCTGGTACGAGCGGGCCCGCGCCGCCGGCGTGGCGGTGACCGTGGTGAGCCGCCCCGAGTTCGCCGGCAGTGGCCTGACGCTGGCCGCCAACCGGGGCGGCGACTACCGGGGCGCGGCCGGGATCGACGCGCTCGCCACCCGGATGCTCACCGCGCTGGCCGCCGGCGTCGGGCCCACGCTGGTCTCCGGCTACCACCCCGACCTGGACCGGCACGGGCACCTCAGCGGCGTCGACTCCGCGCCCTGGCGGACGGCGGCCACCGAGGTGGACGCGCTGCTGGCCCGCCTGCTGGACGGGTTGCCGCCGGACGCCGCGCTGCTGGTCACCGCCGACCACGGCCAGCTCGACATTCCCGTGGGGCACCGGATCGACCTGGACGCCGATCCCCGGCTGCGGGCCGGGGTGCGGGTGGTGGCCGGCGAGCCCCGGGTCCGTTACCTGCACGTCGAGCCGGGCGGCGAGGCCGACGTGGTGGCCGCCTGGCGTGGGGTGCTGGGCGGGGCGGCCGACGTGCTGACCCGGGCGGAGGCGGTGGCCACCGGCTGGTTCGGGCCGGTGCCGGAGGCACACCTGGCCCGGATCGGTGACGTGGTGGTGGTCTGCCGGGACACGTACGCGGTGGTCGCCACCCGGTCCGAGCCGCCGATGGTGTCGCGGCTGGTGGCGTACCACGGCGCGGACACCGCCGCGGAGATGACCGTCCCGCTGCTGGTGGTCCGGGGCTGACCGGTCCGGCCGCGCCCGGCCGGACGGGGCTGACCGGCGGGGTTGTCGGACCGGCGGGCTAGCCTGCGGGGCATGGGCCGCAGCCAGTCGTTGCCCCGGGGCGGCGGTGACCCGCGCTTCGGGCCGGACGCCGACGACACCGGCTGTTCCATCCTGCACGTCGACATGGACGCGTTCTTCGCCTCGGTGGAGGTGCGTCGCCGCCCCGAGCTGCGAGGCCGGCCGGTGGTGGTGGGCGGCGTCGGGCCACGCGGCGTGGTCAGCTCCGCCAGCTACGAGGCCCGGGAGTTCGGGGTCCGCAGCGCGATGCCCACCGCCCGGGCGCGGGCGCTCTGTCCGGGCGCGGTCTACCTGCCGCCCGACTTCACCGCCTACTCGGCCGCGTCCCGGGCGGTCATGCAGATCTTCCGGGACGTCACCCCGCTGGTCGAGCCGCTCTCCCTGGACGAGGCGTTCCTCGACGTGGCCGGTGCCCGCCGGCTGTTCGGGCGACCGGCGGCCATCGCCGCGCTGATCCGTCGCCGGGTGGCCGAGGAACAGCGGCTGACCTGCTCGGTCGGGGTGGGGCCGACGAAGTTCGTGGCCAAGCTGGGCTCCACCCGGGCCAAGCCGGACGGCCTGCTCGTGGTGCCCGCCGACCGGGTGCTGGACTTCCTGCACCCGCTGCCGGTGTCGGCGCTGTGGGGGGTGGGGGAACGCTCGGCGGAGGCGTTGCGCCGGCTCGGCCTGCGTACGGTGCGCGACCTGGCGGAGGCGCCGGCCGGTCTGCTGCGCCGGGCGGTGGGCGAGGCGTCCGCGACGCACCTGCACGAGCTGGCCCGGGGGCGGGACCCGCGCGGGGTCTCCCCGGAGCAGGTGGAGAAGTCGATCGGGGCGGAGGTCACGTTCGACACCGACGTCACCGACCCGGTCGAGATCCGGCGCGCGCTGCTCGCCCTGGCCGAGAAGGCGGGCGCCCGGCTGCGGGCGGCCGGTCAGGTGGGTCGCACGGTGTCACTGAAGGTCCGGTTCGCCGATTTCCGCACGATCAGTCGTTCCCGCACGCTCGGCGTGCCGACCGATACCGCACGGGAGATGTTCGACACGGCCTGGGCGCTCTGGCTCGCTCTCGCCCCTGGCGAGGCGGTTCGCCTGGTCGGCGTACGGATGGAGGGGTTGGCCGCGGCGGAGGAGACGCCGCAGCAGCTCACCCTGGGTGCGCCGGAGCGGGGGTGGCGGGAGGCGGAAGCGGCGGCGGACGCGGCGGCCGCCCGTTTCGGGCGGTCCGTCATAGGTCCGGCCAGTCTTCTCGGCCGGCGCGATCCACGACAAGTCGAAAAACCGACCCGGCCGTAGGTCGTCCCGCTTTCCGACGCGCGAGCCCCCTCGTAGACTTGCGGGTAAGCAGCCGGTTGGCTGCCACGGTCTGTCGGCCCGACCGGGCCGACCAACGTGACCGGGGAGGAGTGCCGTGCCGCTCTCGGAGCACGAGCAGCGGCTGTTCGAGCAGATCGAGCGGTCGCTTGCCGAGGATCCCAAGTTCGCCTCGGCCGTGCGCGCCAGCGACCCGCGTTTCCACGCGCGGCGTCGCGTGCTCGTCGCTGCCGGCGTGGTCGTCGCTGGTCTGGCACTGTTGATCTACGGTGCCGTGATCAAGATTCCTGCGGTGGCCGTGGCGGGCTTCGTCGTCATGCTGGCCTCGTTGGGTTACGCGGTGCAGTCGCACCGCAAGTCCCAGTCGCCCGACCTGCACGTGGTGGGCGGCACAACGACAAGTCGGCGTCGTCCCCGTGGCCGCAGTGGCCGCCGGGGCTCCTTCCTCGATCGGATGGAGGACCGCTGGCGGCAGCGCCCGGAGGGCCACCGCTGACCACGCCCCGCCCCTGACCCGGGCGGGGCCGCGACGGACGCTTGCCGGCGTGTGCCGGCAAGCGCATTCGCCGCGTCACCCCCACCCCGTGCGTTGTTCCCCTGATTCACGGAAAGAGTGGTTATCCGGGCCCGGATAACCACTCTTTCCGTGAATCTGCGAGGGGAGGGGAGGGGAGGGGTCAGCGGGCGGGGCGGTTGGCCAGCAGGCGACGTGGGTTCCAGCGCAGCATTCGCTGCCGGGCCTGCCCGGTGACGGTGACCAGGCGGGCCGACCGCTCGGCCAGGGCGTTCTGCCACCGCGCGAGCACCGACGGCGGCAGCACCGCCGCCAGCAGTCGGGTCCGCCGGTCCGCCCGGGCGGCGAGCGCTCCCCGGACCGTCCGCAAGGCCGGCTGCAACTCGGCGTCGGTCAGCGGGTCACGGGCGTACCGGGCCCGCTCCTCGGCCCGACCCAGCAGCCGTACCCCGGTCACCGCGCCGGCGTCCTCGACCAGCGCCTCCCGGCTCAACCGCTCGGCGGTGGCCCGCGGCGTCTCCGTGCCGTCCACCGGCACTTGGAAGTCGACAAGCGTGTCGAGCAGTTCGTCCCACGCGGCGTGCGCGTCGGCGCGGGCCGCCTCGGCGTCCACCCCGACCACCATCTCGGGGTCGCGGCCCCGCTGCCCGGGCACGGCCACCGCGGTGGCCGCCGGCAGGGTCGCCCGGACCCGCCGCCGACGACGCAGCGCGGAGCGGCGCAGGGCCGGCACGGCCAGCAGCGCCAGCAGCGCGAGCACCCCGGCCAGCCACCACGGCCAGACCCGGTCCTGCCGGGTCGGCCCGTTCTCACCGACCGCCAGGCCCTGGTCGGCGTCCTTGTCCAGGCGGTCCGGTTCGTTCGGGCCGGCCGACGGGTCGGTCGCGTCGGGTGCGGCGCTGCTGCCCGGCGCGGGGGTGACCTCCTCCGGGGCGTCGGTGTCCGGGGCCCAGGCCGACCGCACCGAACCCGGGATGCTCGCCGCCGGGGTGGCGTCGAACGGCACCCAGCCGATCCCACCGAAGTAGACCTCGGTCCAGGCGTGCAGGTTCTGGTTGGTCAGCACGTAGGAGCCGTCGCCGCCGTTGCTGCCGTTGGTGAACCCCACCGCCACCCGGGCCGGTACGCCGGCCGCCCGCACCAGCCAGGCCATGGCCGCCGCGTACTGCTGGCAGTAGCCGACCTTGGTGGCCAGGAAGTCGGTGATGTCGTCCCCGCTGCTGCCGGCGCGGGTGGAGAGCGCGTAGGTGAACCCGTTCTCCACCGAGAAGTAGTCGTAGACCGCCCGGACCTTGTCGTAGTCGGTCTGCCGGCCCTTCACCAGCCGTTCGACCAGCCGGTCGACGGCCGGGACCGACGGGGTGACGGTCTGCTGGCGCAGCACCGCGCTGTCCGACGGCAGGGACGGCGCGGCGCGCAGCGCCGCCGGGCTGAACGTCGACCGTACGTAGTCGAAGGAGTAGCGCTTGCCGCGGGCGTTGTCGCGGCTGGAGAACACAATCTGCTGCTGCGGGTCGTAGCGCCAGTTGCCGGCCAGGTCATCGGTCTTCACCGGCTCGGCGTAGACCGGCATCAGTGGCATGTTCAGGTTCTTCGTCACCTCGACGGTGGCGCGGTAGCGCTGCTGCTCGACCCCGCGGGGCGCGCGTTCGGCCGGGTCGGGCAGGCCGCGGGTGACCGGCTGCCCACTGGGCACGCGCGCCTGGAAGCCGCTCGGCCGCAGATCGTCCACCACGCCGAGGCGCAGGTAGAACGGGTTCGGCTCGTTGGTGGTGACCTTGACGAGGTCGAACCGTTCGCTCTGGTTGAGCTGCCCGCTGAGCGCGGCGAACAGGTCGATCCGGCCCGTGCTGCCGCCCTGGCCGGGCCGCCCGTTGCCGTCGCCGGGGCCGGCGCCGAGGTTGTTCATCAGGCCGCCGGTCATCCCCGGCACGGCCAGCGGCAGCGCCACCGCCACCACCACCCCGACCACGGCCAGCCGACGGCCGGCCGCGGCCAGCGGCGACGCCTCCCAGACGTCGACGTCGCGGCCCTCGCCGGTGAACCGGCGACCGAACCGGCGCACCCGGTCGACGTTGTCGGTGACCAGCAGCCACAGGTAACCGGCGGCGCCCACAACGAACGGGGTGGCCGGGACGCTGTCCACGTAGACCGCCACCGGCACCGAGTAGATGGCCAGCATCGGCAGCCCGGCCAGCGCCGGCCGGCGCAGCCCGACCGCGAGCACGTCCACCACCACGGCCACCGCGCCGATGCCGAGCACGGCGAGGAAGAGCAGCGAGTCGACGTCGGGCACCTTGACGCCGTAGCCGCGCATGTCCTGCAACGAGGTCTGGAGCAGGTCACCGAAGTGGGCGAACGTGGCCGGGGTCGGCACGAACGCGAACGCCTCGGTGCCGCCCGGGAAGACCCACGTCAGGCCCAGCGTCAGGCCGGCCAGCATGGCCAGCAGCTGGCCCCAGAGCGGGGCCCGCCCCAGCCGGGCCAGCGTCGCCGCGCCGGCCACCACGGCGACCACGATGGCCGCCTGGACCAGCCAGGTCCAGCGTTCGAAGATCGCCGACAGCGGGGCCGCCGCCAGCAGCGTCGCCGCCGCGGCGACGAAGCCGATGTTGCGGTGCGGGATCACCGAACCACCCTTCCGGTCATCGCATGCCTCCGGCGACGGTCTCGGCCAGCGCCGCCCGCAGGGCGAAGCCCTGGGAGCCGCGCCCGGCCTGCGGCCACAGCGCCGGCAGCCGGCTGCCGTGCTCCACCCCGATCACCCGCCAGCCGCTCTGCAGCAGGGCGAGCGCGGCACTGCCGTGCGCCCGCTCCGCCTCGGCCCGTGCCTTCGGCGCCAGGTTCAGCCAGGTGTTGCTGTCGAGCAGGAACGCCACGCAGGTGGCGCCGTTGCCACGCAGCCCGGCCAGCAGCTCCGCCTCGGCGTCGCCGAGCGTGCCGAGCAGCGCGATGATCAGGCCGCCGTCGGCCCGCTGCCGGACCTGCTGCACCAGCGTGGTGATCTCGCCGCGTCGGTCGAGGTGCACCTCGGCGAGGTGATCGAGGAGCACCCCCTCGCCGCCGGCCTCGGTGGCGCCCACGTCGGCGCCGTTGCCGGTGACCAGGCGCAGCTTGTAGCCGGCCTGGCGCAGGTGCACGGCGATGCTGGCGGCGGCCGAGACGGCCCACTCGAAGCTGGCCGTCGGACCCTCGCCGCGATGCCCGGCGGCGCGGGTGTCCAACACCACCGTCGCCCGGCTCTCCCAGGGCTGCTCCTCGCGGCGCACCATCAGCTCGCCGGTGCGCGCGGTCGACTTCCAGTGCACCCGGCGCAGGTCGTCGCCCATCCGGTACTCCCGGGTGGCCGCGTCGTCCTCGCCGTGCACGGCCACCGAGCGGGCCCGGCTGTCGCCGCTGCCGGCGTACTCGCCGGGCAGCCGCACCGCGGGCAGCGGGGTGACCTGGGGGATCACCGTGAGGTGGTCGGTGCTGGGGAACGAGCGGGTCAGCTCGCACAGCCCGAACGGGTCGGTCAGCCGGATCACCAGCGGGCCCACGTCGTAGCGGCCCCGCACGTCGGCCCGGACCGTGTACGCCACGGAGCTGGCCTGGTGCGCGCCGAGCCGTTCCAGCACCACCCGGGGCCGGCTGCCCAGCGCGTAGGGGAGCCGGTCCTCCAGCAGCAGCGTGCCGGTGGGCAGCCGGGACAGGTTCTGCAACCGCAGCACCACCCGGGAGCTGGCGCCCACCGGCACCCGGTGCGGATCGAGCGTGCGGTTGCAGGCCAGCTTGTAGCGGCTGCGGCCGACGTACGCGGCGGCCAGCAGCGGCAGGACGGCGAGCAGGACGGCCACCCGGAGCAGGTCCTTCTCACCGAGGATGGCGGCGGAGAGCGCGGCGGCGACCGCCGCCGCCAGGAAGGAGCGCCCGCGGGTGGTCAGCCCACGCAGCCCGTCGCGCACGTCACGGCCTCCGCGGCTCGTACGGCCCCCGGCCGTTGCCGTTGCCGGTGCCACCGCCGGGCCGGGTGTCGTACGGGGAGCGCTGCCGGTCGTGCGGCAACGGCAGGCGGTGCACCAGCTCGGCGACGATCGCGTCGGTGGTGCGCCGGGCCAGTTGCGCGTCCGCGGTCGGGATGATCCGGTGTGCCAGCACCGGCACCGCGAGGGTTTGGAGGTCGTCCGGCAGGACGTAGTCGCGGCCCTCCAGCGCGGCCACCGCGCGGGCGGTGCGCAGCAGTTGCAGCGTGGCCCGCGGGGACGCGCCGAGTCGCAGGTCGGGCGCCTCCCGGGTGGCGGTCACCAGGGCGATCGCGTACTGCTTGACGGCGTCGGCGACGTGCACCTGGCGGACGTGGCCGATCAGCCGCCGCACGGTGGCCGCGTCGGAGACCGGACGCAGGCCGGACAGCGGGTCGGTGGCGCCGTGTCCGTCCAGCATGGCCAGCTCGGCGTTCGGGTCCGGGTACCCCATCGCGATGCGGGCGGTGAACCGGTCCCGCTGCGCCTCGGGCAGCGGGTAGGTGCCCTCCATCTCGATCGGGTTCTGCGTCGCGATCACCATGAACGGCGTCTGGAGCTGGTAGGTCACCCCGTCGACCGTGACCTGCCGCTCCTCCATGCACTCGAGCAGGGCCGACTGGGTCTTCGGCGAGGCCCGGTTGATCTCGTCGCCGACCACCAGGTTGGCGAAGACCGCGCCGGGGCGGAACTCGAAGTCGTGGGTCTCCTGGTTGTAGACGCTGACGCCGGTGACGTCGCTGGGCAGGAGGTCGGGGGTGAACTGGATGCGGCGGACCGAGCAGTCGATGGAACGGGCCATCGCCTTGGCCAGCTTGGTCTTGCCGACGCCGGGAACGTCCTCGATGAGCAGGTGGCCCTCGGCGAGCAGCACCGCCAGGGCGAGCCGGACGGTGGCCGTCTTGCCCTCGATGACCTGCTCGATGTTGGCCACGACGGCCTCACTGGCGGCACGGAACTCGTCGTGCGGCAGCAGACCGCCCACCTCGTCCCAGGTCTGTTGTGTCACGGGCCTCCTCCTCGTCGCCGGAACGGCAGCTCTGTATAGAGCACCTGGACCCGCCGTTGGGTTCGCGACGCCGAGCCTCGTCTGCCGCACGCATCTCACTGGCCTCTCAGGCTAACCATGTTTGCCGGGAACGCCGACTCCCGCAGGTGGTCGGTCGGTTACGCCCGGAATATTCGCCGGACGGGGGACCGGGGTACACTGCGACCCATGGCCGGAGTCTTCCTGCTTCTTACCGAGCCGTGCTGATGCGCTGAACGCGCGACAGCACGGCCGCCCCTCCTGCGCGAGGGGCTTTTTTGTGCCCCCAGCAGACCTGAGGAGACGCCATGAGTGAGGCAGCCGCACCGGCCACCGACATTCCCCCGTTCCGGTACACCGCCGCCCTGGCCGAGGAGATCGAACACCGCTGGCAGGACACCTGGGAACGGGAGGGCACCTTCCACGCCCCGAATCCGACCGGCCCGCTGGCCGACCCGGGGCACCCCCGAGCCGGCGCCGAGAAGCTGTACGTGCTGGACATGTTCCCGTACCCGTCGGGCGCGGGCCTGCACGTCGGCCACCCGCTGGGCTACATCGGCACCGACTGCTACGCCCGCTACCAGCGGATGGCCGGCCACAACGTGCTGCACGCGATGGGCTTCGACGCGTTCGGCCTGCCGGCCGAGCAGTACGCGGTGCAGACCGGCACCCACCCGCGGACCACCACGGTGGCCAACATCGAGCGGTACAAGGCGCAGCTGCGCCGGCTGGGGCTGGGCCACGACGAGCGGCGCTCGGTCGCCACCATCGACACCGAGTTCTACCGCTGGACGCAGTGGATCTTCCTGCAGGTCTACAACTCCTGGTACGACGCGGACGCGCGCCGGGCCCGCCCGGTGGCCGAGCTGATCGCCGAGTTCGAGGGCGGCACCCGGCCCACCCCGGACGGCCGCCCCTGGGCGGAGCTGACCGTGGCCGAGCGCCGCCGCGTCGTCGACGACCACCGGCTGGCGTACGTCTCGGAGGCGCCGGTGAACTGGTGCCCCGGGCTGGGCACCGTGCTGGCCAACGAGGAGGTCACCGCCGACGGTCGCTCCGAGCGGGGCAACTTCCCGGTCTTCAAGCGCAACCTGAAGCAGTGGATGATGCGGATCACCGCGTACGGCGACCGGCTGCTGGACGACCTGGACACGCTGGACTGGCCCGAGCCGATCAAGCTGATGCAGCGCAACTGGATCGGCCGGTCCACCGGCGCGCACATCGACTTCCCGACCGACGCCGCCGCGGTGCGGGTGTTCACCACCCGGCCGGACACCATCTTCGGCGCCACCTACCTGGTGCTGGCGCCCGAGCACGAGCTGGTCGACGCGCTGGTGCCGGCGGCCTGGCCGGCGGGGACCCGGGACGCCTGGACCGGCGGGCACGCGGGCCCGCGCGAGGCGGTCGAGGCGTACCGCAAGGCCGCCGCCGCCAAGACGGACATGGAGCGGCAGGCCGACACCCGGGAGAAGACCGGCGTCTTCACCGGCGCCTACGCCGACCACCCGGTCACCGGCGCGCCGGTGCCGATCTTCATCGCCGACTACGTGCTGGCCGGCTACGGCACCGGCGCGATCATGGCGGTGCCCGCCGAGGACGAGCGGGACCACGCGTTCGCCGAGGTCTTCGAGCTGCCCGTGGTGCGTACCGTGCAGCCGCCGGAGGGGTTCACCGGCGGGGCGTACACCGGGGACGGGCCGCGGATCAACAGCGCCGCGCCCGCGGCCGGCCTGGACCTGAACGGCCTGGGGCTGGCCGACGCGAAGGCCCGGGCCATCGGCTGGCTGGAGGCCGAGGGGCGCGGCGTCGGCGCGACCACCTGGCGGCTGCGGGACTGGCTGTTCTCCCGGCAGCGCTACTGGGGCGAGCCGTTCCCGATCGTGTACGACGAGACCGGGGCGCCGATCGCGCTGCCGGAGTCGATGCTGCCGGTCGAGCTGCCCGAGGTGGACGACTTCTCGCCGAAGACGTTCGACCCGGAGGATGCCGCCAGCAACCCGGAGACCCCGCTGTCGCGGCGACGCGACTGGGTCGAGGTGGAGCTGGACCTGGGTGACGGGCCGAAGCGGTACACCCGGGAGACCAACGTGATGCCGCAGTGGGCCGGCTCCTGCTGGTACGAGCTGCGCTACGTCGACCCGACCGCCGCCGACCGTTTCGCCGAGCCGGAGAACGAGGCGTACTGGATGGGCCCGCGGCGGCCCGGCGACTGCGGGGGAACCGACCTGTACGTCGGCGGCGCCGAGCACGCCGTGCTGCACCTGCTGTACGCCCGCTTCTGGCACAAGGTGCTGTTCGACCTGGGGCACGTCTCCTCGTTCGAGCCGTACCGCCGGCTGTTCAACCAGGGCTACATCCAGGCGTACGCGTTCACCGATTCGCGCGGCGCGTACGTGCCGGCCGAGGAGGTCGTCGAGGTCGACGGCCGGTGGTTCCACGGCGAGACGGAGGTCCGGCGCGAGTACGGCAAGATGGGCAAGTCGCTGCGGAACGTGGTCACCCCGGACGACATGTGCGCGGCGTACGGCGCCGACACGTTCCGGGTGTACGAGATGTCGATGGGCCCGCTGGAGGTGTCCCGTCCGTGGGAGACCCGGGCGGTGGTCGGCTCGTACCGGTTCCTGCAGCGGGTCTGGCGCACGGTGGTCGACGAGGGGACCGGCGCGTCGCGGGTCACCGACGCGCCCGCCGACGAGGCGACCCGGCGGCTGCTGCACAAGGTGATCGACGGGGTCCGCGTCGACATGGACGCGATCCGGTTCAACACCGCGATCGCCAAGCTGATCGAGCTGACCAACGGCCTGACGAGGCTGGCGGAGACGCCGCGCGAGGTGGCCGAGCCGCTGGTGCTGATGGTCGCCCCGTTCGCCCCGCACATCGCCGAGGAGCTGTGGCGCCGGCTGGGCCACGACACCTCGCTGACGTACGCGGACTTCCCGGTGGCCGATCCGGCCCTGCTGGTGGCCGAGTCGGTGACCTACCCGGTGCAGGTCAACGGCAAGGTCCGCGGCCGGGTCGAGGTGCCGGCCGACGCGCCCGAGGACGTGGTCCGCGCGACCGCGCTGGAGGCGGTCGCCGGCGTGCTGGCCGGCAAGGAGCCACGCAAGGTGATCGTGGTGAAGGGCCGGATGGTCTCGGTCGTCGCCTGAGGCCGGGTCAGGGCTTGCGGGGACGAGCCCGGCCGGCCGGGTCGGTAGCCGCGTCCTGCAAACTTGATGGCGTGGATGAGTCGCTCTTTCGGCGCGGAGGATGCCGAGCCGGATGACTCACCTACGCCATCAAGTTTGCAGGCGACGCGAGGAAACCCCGCGGGGCAGCCCGGGGCAGGGGGCGACCCGGGACCCGGCGGTGCGGCGGACGGCGGGATCGGGGCGGACCGGCGGTCACCTCGCGCGCAACGCGGCCTCGACCGTCGGGCGGTGCCGGCGCAGCCAGTCGTGCCAGCCGCGTACCGTCTCGACCGCCCCGGCGGCGCGCAACCGGCGCATGCCGGGCGCGTCCCGGTCCGCGCCGGCGTCGATGCCGCGCCAGGTGCCGTCGAGCTGGTCGAGCATGACGCCGACCAGCTCGGGCCGGGGGAGCAGCCCACCGGCCCGGCCCTCGTAGGCGTCACAGAGCAGCCGGCAGCGACGGCCCAGCTCGGCCGGGTCGGCGTCGCCGCCGAGCGTGCCCCAGTGCCAGCCGGCGAACGCCACGTCGTCGATGCGCCGACCCGGACCGGTGAGGTCCCAGTCCAGCAGCGTCACCGGCACCGGACCGACCGGTCCGGCCCGGTACACCGTGTTCTTCGGGGACAGGTCCCGGTGGCAGACCGTCTCCGCGCCGCCGGCCAGCCCGGTGCCGGCGCAGGCGTCGTGCAGCGCCCGGACCAGCCCGGCCAGGCCGGTCAGCGCCGCGTCGGCGAAGAAGGCCGGCTCCTCCCGGTCGCGCCACGGGACCACGCCGTCGATGTGGGAGAGCACCTGCCGGCCCTGTTCGTCCACCCCGAGGTACGCGGGCGCGATCCCGGGCGCGGTCGACGCCAGGTGAACCAGCAGCGCGGCGACGAAGTCGGCGTTGGCGGGCCGGGTCCGGCGGACCGTGTCCCCGACCCGGACCACCTCGGCGATGAATCCGCCGGGCAGCGTCTCCCCGGTGCCGGCCACGTCAGCTCGGACCGAGCCGGCGTTGTCGCTCGGCCCGCCACCAGCGATGGATGATCAGCACGCTGGCGATCAGGCCGAGGCTGGCCGGCGCGGCGGCGTACCAGTTGATCGAACCGGGGCTGGTCACCGCCGCGCCGATCGCGGCGTAGCCGATGGCGGTCGGGGCGGAGGCGATCACGCTGCCGGCCAGGAACGGCAGCACCCGGGCCGCGGTGGTGCCGTAGCCGTAGCTGACCAACCCGAAGCCGGCGATCGGCAGCAGCCGGACGGTGATCACCCCGAACACGCTCTGCCGGGCGAACCAGCCGTCCAGCCGGGCCAGTCGGCCGCGGACCCGCTCGGCCACGAAGTCCCGGCCCAGCAGCCGGCCGACCGCGAAGCCGAGCGCCGCCGCGAGCAGCGCCGCGCCGAGCGCGTACGCGGCGCCCTGCACCGGCCCGAAGATCGCGCCCGAGGCCAGCGTGACGAACGTCCGGGGCACCAGCGCGACCAGCAGCAGCGCGCCGCCGACCACGGCCGCGACCGGGGCGTACCCGCCGAGCGAGTCGGCGAGCCGGGGCAGGTCGGCCGCGTCCGGCCGGGGCACCAGCAGGAGTGTGACGCCGAACCCGGCGAGCAGCAGGAGCAGCAGCCCGAACCGGCGCGCCGACGGCTGCCCCAGCAACCCGACGAGGCGGCGGACCGCCGGTCGCCGCCCCGGCCGGGCGGCCCCGGTCATGCCCGGGCGGCGGCGGCCACCGCGGCGCGGCGCTCGGACCGGAGCCGGTCGGCCCAGGTGTCGTCGAGCGGGGGGAGCTGGTGGATGCCGGTCGCCCAGCGCAGCAGCAGGTCGGCCAGGTCCGGGTTGCGGGCCAGCGCCGGGCCGTGCGAATAGGTGCCGAGCAGCTTGCCCCGCCACGCACCCTCGGTGGCACCGTCGTTGCCGACCCCGGCGGTCACCCGGGCCAGCGGCGACACGCCCGGACCGAGATGGGTGCGGCCACCGTGGTTCTCGAAGCCGGTCAGGTGCGGGATGCCCAGCCGCGGGTCGACCTCGCCGGCCAGCTCGCCGACCGCCCGGGTCGGACCCCGGTCGGAGGAGAGGTCGAGCAGCTCCAGCCCCTGGCAGCGGGTGCCCTTGGCGAAGAAGGACGTGCCGAGCAGTTGGTAGCCGGCGCAGACGCCGAACACCACCGAGCCCTGGGCCACCGCCCGGTGCAGGCCGCCGTCGGCGAGCAGGCGCTGGGCGCCCAACGCCTGCGGGCCGTCCTCCCCGCCGCCGATCAGGTAGATGTCGGCGGTGGCGGGCAGCCGCTGGTCGGAGCGGACCTCCAGCACCTCGACCGGCATGCCGCGCAGCTGGGCCCGGCGGGCCAGGATCAGCGCGTTGCCCCGGTCGCCGTAGGTGGACAGCAGGTCGGGATAGACCCAGACGATGCGCAGGCTCTCAGTTGACACGGTCCAGCTCCGCTCGGATGTCCTGGAAGGCGGTGTAGTTGGCGATGACCTCCAGCCGGCCCGGCGGCACCGCGCGGACCGCCTCGTCGAACGTCCGCACGTGCCGGAACGGCACGCCGTTGACGTCGAGGCGCACCGCGAGGTCGTACGCCCGGTCGCCGGTGATCAGCACCTGCCGGCCGGCCAGCGGGGAGAAGTCGACGTCGAACAGCCACGACGTGTCCAGCCCGTCGGGGTCGCGCGCGTTGATGGAGAGCAGGGTCGGCGCGACGTCGGCCATGTCGAACGCCTCCAGCCAGCTCGCCGGGTTCTTGGCCAGCAGCAGCCGGATGTTGCGCCCGTCCCGGTCGACCTGGGCGTAGCGACCGGCCACCGAGGTGACCGAGCCGAGCCGGGAGACCGCGTCCACCGGGCGGACGCCGAACTCGGCGGCGACCGCCAGCGCGGTGGCCGCGTTGCCGAGGTTGACCTTGCCGGGGAGCTGGAGCTGGATCTTGTGCCAGGCGCCGGTGGGGTCGAGCACACCGTCGTCCTCCACCGTCCACTGCGGCTCGGGGCGGCGCAGCGGGCAACCGGTGCACCACCACTGCCCGCCGGAGCGCTGGATGGTGGAGCCGCACTCGGGGCAGACCCACGAGTCGTCGTGCCAGCGCTGGCCGGCGCTGAACCAGGTGACGTGCGGCGGCACGTGACCCTGGGCCGGGTCGGCCGGCGGGGTGGCGGCCCAGACCACCATCGGGTCGTCGGCGTTGGCCACCACCCGCACGTCGGGGTGCCGGACCAGGGCGGCGCGCCAGAGCTGCGCCATCATGGCGACCTCCTTGGCGCGGTCGAGCTGGTCGCGGGAGAGGTTGAGCAGCGCCACCACGTGCGGCTCGGTCGCCTCCAGCACCTGGGCCAGGTAGTGCTCGTCCACCTCCAGCACCGCGTACGGCGTGCTGCCGGCCTTGGCCAGCGCCGAGGTGTGCCCGGTCGGCATGTTGGCGCCGAAGGCGTTGGAGGCGACCCGGCCGAGCACGCCGACCGCGGCGGTGGTGAGCCGGGTGGTGGTGGTCTTGCCGTTGGTGCCGGACACCAGTGCGATGGCCCGCCCGGCCGAGAGGTGGGCGAGCAGGTCCGGGTCGATCTTGAGGCCGATCCAGCCGCCGATCACCGAGCCGTCGCCACGGCCCGCGGCCCGCGACAGCGCCGCGGCGGTGCGCGACACGGAGCTGGCCACCTTTGCCCGCAAGGGCATCTTCGCGTCCGTCACCCGAGCGAGGTTACCGGACCATGCTTCCCGCCAGATCGCCGCCGACGGCGAACCGTTCGGCCGAGGACGGTCCGGCGGACGGCCGGAGCGCGTTCGGCCGGACGGGGGCGGTCCGATGTCGGGTAACGGACCCCCGCCGGGGGCGGCCACCCCCTCCACTCGGCCCCACCCGCGTTGACGTGCGGTTTTGCGCGCGGAAACGCCGCGCCGACCAGGCGATTCTGGTTGCAGGTGGAGGGAAGTGGAGTAGAGTGGGGCGCGATGGTGAGGCCGGGAGGGCCACACCGGCCCGGGGGGTCAGCGGCGCCGCGAACGCCGCTCAGGGCGAGGGGGTTGGGCCGATGTTCCTCGGCACCCACACCCCGCGCCTGGACGACAAAGGCCGGTTGATCCTGCCGGCCAAGTTCCGGGACGAGCTGGCGGGGGGTGTCGTGATCACCAAAGGGCAGGAGCGCTGCCTCTACGTCTTCCCGATGCCCGAGTTCGAGCGGATCGCCGGCCAGTTGCGCGCCCAGCCGATGACCAGCAAGGCGGCCCGGGCCTACAGCCGGGTCTTCTTCGCCAGCGCGCACGACGAGGTGCCGGACAAGCAGGGTCGGGTCACGATTCCCGGGCACCTGCGGTCGTACGCGGCCCTCGACCGGGAGCTGGTCGTGATCGGGGCGAGCACCCGGGTGGAGATCTGGGACAGGGCGGCCTGGGAGGCCTACCTCGCGGAGAGCGAAGACGACTTCGCCGACATCGAGGAGGGGGTGCTGCCCGGCGGTCTGTAGGGCGTGACGGCGCCCGACGTACTGCGAGATCTCCAGCCGCTTTCGAGTTCCTGGCACCCCTTCCCCGGTGCCAGGCGCACGATCCGAGACGGAGGGCCGCGGCCTCCGGCGGGCGGGAGCGGATGGGGATCTGGCGGTATGGCGAGGCGTCGTGGCGACGACGGACACGTGCACACAGACGGTTTTCGAACGGTGGGGGTCGACATGGGGGAGCTTCGCGGCACGCACGTGCCGGTGCTGCTCGAGCGGTGTCTCGAGCTGCTGGCCCCCGCGCTGGACCGCCCCGGCCGGACCGTCCACGTCGACGCCACGCTCGGCCTGGCCGGGCACGCCGAGGCGGTGCTCACGGCACACCCGGACACGGTCCTGATCGGCCTGGACCGGGACACCGAGGCGCTCGCCCACGCGCGGGTCCGTCTGGCCCGGTTCGCCGACCGGATCCACCTGGAGCACGCCGTCTACGACGAGCTGCCCGAGGTGCTCGACCGGCTCGGCTACCCGGCGATCGACAGCGCGCTGTTCGATCTCGGCGTCTCGTCCCTGCAACTCGACGCGCCCGACCGCGGGTTCGCGTACGCGCAGGACGCGCCGCTGGACATGCGGATGGACCAGACCCGGGGGGTGACCGCCGAGGAGGTGGTCAACACCTACTCCCACCCGGACCTGGCCCGGCTGCTGCGGGTGTACGGCGAGGAGAAGTTCGCCGGGAAGGTCGCCTCGGCGATCATCCGGGAGCGGGAGCGGTCCCGGATCACGTCGTCGGCGCGGTTGGCCGAGCTGGTGCGGGACGCGATTCCCGCGCCGGCTCGGCGAACCGGCGGACACCCGGCAAAGAGAACGTTTCAGGCTTTACGGATCGAGGTAAACAGAGAGCTGGCGGCGCTGGAGACGGCGCTGCCGGCCGCTCTGGACAAGCTCACCGTGGGCGGCCGCCTGGTGGTCCTGTCCTACCACTCGCTGGAGGACCGGCTCACCAAGCAGGCGCTCGCCGACCGGGTCCGCAGCAAGGGCCCGGTCGACCTCCCGGTCGAACTACCCGGGTCGGGTCCGACGTTCCGGCTGCTGAGCCGGGGCGCGGAGCTGCCCGGGGAGGCCGAGGTGGCCGCGAACTCGCGGGCCGCCTCGGTGCGGCTGCGGGCCGCGGAACGGCTCGACCCGGAGGCGACCAGGCAGGGGCGTACCGACCGCGAACGGTACCGCCGCCGGGTGAAGGCGATGCACCAACCGGGGAACGGGACGGACGAGGAGGGGGAGGGGACATGAACGTCGAGAAGCGCGACGGCCGGGGGGCCGTCGGGCAGCGCGCACCGCGGTCGGGGGGCCGGACCACGGCGCGCACCATGCGAGACACCACGACGACCGCGGCCGACCGTCGGGAGGGGACCCGCGCCCGGGGGGCGCGCGAGTACCCGACCGA
This sequence comes from Micromonospora sp. DT227, assembly GCF_049841835.1. NCBI lineage: Bacteria > Bacillati > Actinomycetota > Actinomycetes > Micromonosporales > Micromonosporaceae > Micromonospora > Micromonospora sp. DT227. The sequence goes on from NZ_JBNCLA010000005.1 coordinate 455,696, forward strand.
GGGCAGCGCCGCGCTGCGGCCGGCCGAGCGCACCCGGGTCGCCACGCCGGCGGCGCCGCGGCTGCGGGTCGCCCCGCCGCCGCCGATCCGGGTGCCGCGGGCGCCCTTCGTCGGGCTGATCCTGGTGCTCGTGGTCGGCGGGGTGCTCGGCATCCTGGCGGTCAACACCAAGATCAACGAGAACGCCTTCCGGCTGGAGAAGCTCCAGCAGCAGCAGGCCAAGCTCGACGTGGACGAGCAGGAGCTGAAGAAGGAGATCGCCGAGCAGAAGGCGCCGGGCAACCTCACCGCCAACGCCCGCAAGCTGGGCCTGGTCGAGTCGGCGGACCCGGCCTACATCCGGCTGCCGGACGGGCGGACGATCGGTGTGCCGCACCCCGCCGAGGGTGCGCCCACCGGCGTCGGCCAGCAGGGCAACGGAGGCTGAGCGGTGCCGCCGAGATCGGACGAACCGCGCCGGGACCCCACGGGCTCCCGGCGCGGCTCGTCGCGTGGGGCCGAGCCGCGTGAGCCGGGCGTCGGCGGGATCTCCGACGCGCGGGCGTACACCCCGCGCGGCCGGACCATCCGCGAGGGCGGCGCGGAACAGCGGCGTACCCCCCGCAGCACCCGGTCCGGTGACCCGTTCCGGCCGGCGTTGCAGGTGCTCGACGGCGGCCGGGCCGGGCGGGCCGGCCGCCGGGAGCCGGCCGCCTCCGGCGAGGGCGCCCGCGCCGGTCGCCGGGCGACGGCGGCCGGTGGGCGCGCCGGCGTGGTGCGGACCGTCTCGGCCCGCCCGGTCGGGGAGCCGTTCGACGACGAGGAGGACGCGCCGCCGCGCCGCCGGCCCGGCCCGCGTCGGCCGGCGGCCCGCCGACCGGTCCGCAAGCCACGTCGCCCGCCCCGGCTGGGCGACCCGCGCCGGCGGCTGCGGCTCGCCACCGTGCTGGCGCTGACGCTGTTCGCCAGCATCGGCGTGCGGCTGGTCTACCTCCAGACCGTGGACACCCCGGCGTACGCCGACGGCGGCCTGCCCAAGCGGCTCGCCGTGGTCGAGCTGCCGGCCCCGCGCGGCGCCATCCTCGACCGCACCGGCGAGCCGCTGGCACACAGCGTGGAGGCCCGGTACGTCTTCGCCGACCCGACCCGGGTCAAGGACCGGTTCGCCACCGCGCGGGCGTTGTCCCCGCTGCTCGGCGTGCCGGCCTCCGACCTGGCCGACAGGATGAAGCCGAGCAAGCTGCCCGGCACCGACACCGACCTCCAGTTCGTCTACCTGGCCCGGGGCGTCGAGATCGGCACCGCGAAGCAGATCATGGCGCTCGACCTGGCCGGCATCGACGTGCACCGCGACGAGCGGCGCGAGGTGCCCGGCGGCGACCTGGCCGCCAACCTGCTCGGCTTCGTCAGCCAGGACATGAACGGCCTGGAGGGCCTGGAGGCCAAGTACGACGACCTGCTGCGCGGCCAGGCCGGCAAGCGGACGTACGAGGTGGGCCAGGGCGACCTGGCCGCGCCCATCCCGGGCGGCTACAGCAGCACCACCCAGCCGAGGCCGGGCAGCTCGTTGCAGCTCACCCTGGACCGGGACCTCCAGTTCATGACGCAGCGGATCCTGGCCAAGCAGGTCGCCCAGGTGAAGGGCAGCGTCGCCGCCGCCGTGATCATGGACGTCCCGACCGGTGAGGTGCTGGCCCAGGCCAGCCAGCCCACCTACGACGCGGCCGACCCCACGAAGGTCAACTCGCCGGCCGACCGGGACGACGCGGCCACCAGCTTCGTGGTGGACCCGGGCTCGATCCACAAGGCGATCACCTACGGCGCCGCGCTCCAGGAGGGCGTGATCACGCCGAACACCACGTTCCCGGTGGCGAACACGATCGTCCGGGGCGGGGTCCCGTTCCGCGACACCCACCCGGCGAACGGGCGCACCATGAGCATCCCCGGCATGCTCGCGTTCTCGTCCAACGTGGGCACCATCGAGATCGCCGAGAAGCTCGGCAGGGACCGGCTGATCGACTACCAGAAGCGGTTCGGGCTGGGCCAGCCGACCGGTGAGGGCCTGCCGGGCGAGGCGCCGGGCCGGATCCTCCCGGCCGACCAGTGGAGCGGGTCGGCCTACGGGTCGGTGCCGATCGGGCACAGCGTGGACGCCACGCCGTTGCAGATGGCCGCCGCGTACAACGCGGTCGCCAACAACGGGACGTACGTGCAGCCGCACCTGATCAAGGAGACCATCGGGCCGGACGGCACGCGGACGCCGGGCGCCGCCCCGGCGTCCCGCTCGGTGCTCAGCCCGGCCAACGCCGCCGCGCTGCGCCGGATGCTGGAGGCGGTCACCACTGTCGACGGCCCGGACGGGCGGGCCACCGGCCTGGCCGCCGCCGTGCCGGGCTACCGGGTGGCCGGCAAGACCGGCACCGGCCTGCGCTACGACAACGGCAAGCAGCAGCCCGGCGAGGTCGGCTCGTTCATCGGGATGGCCCCGGCGGAGAAGCCGCGCTACGTGGTGGCGGTCTTCGTCTGGAGCCCCGACGGCGGGGGCGGCGCGGTCGCCGCGCCGGCGTTCCGGGAGATGATGGGCTTCACGCTCCGGCACTACCGGGTGCCGCCGTCGCTGACCGACAAGTCGCCGAAGTTCGAGGTCTTTCCGCGCTGAGCGGGCCGGGCGCGACATCATCGGTGGGTGGCGACGAACCACCGGGGCGGCTGTGCGGTCGGAACCGGACGACCGGGTAGGGTCTGACGCCGTGCCCGGCAATCCACGTCCCGCCACCGTGCTCCCCGTCCGGCTCGGCGACCTCGCCGACCTGCTGGCCGTGGTCCCGCCTCCGGGGGCCGCCGAGTTGGCCGTCACCGGGGTGACCCACGCCAGCCACGAGGTCCGCCCCGGTGACCTGTACGCCGCCCTGCCCGGCTCCCGCCGGCACGGCGCGGAGTTCACCGCCGCCGCGGCCGCCGCCGGCGCGGTGGCCGTGCTGACCGATCCGGCCGGCGTGCCGCTGGCCGCCGACGCCGGCCTGCCCGTGCTGGTCGTCGACGACGCCCGCGGGGTGCTCGGCACGGTCGCCGCCACCATCTACGGCGACCCGACCGCCGGGCTGACCGTGATCGGCGTGACCGGCACCGCCGGCAAGACCTCCACCAGCTACCTGATCGAGTCCGGGCTGCGCGCCGCCGGGCACGTCACCGGCCTGATCGGCACCGTGGAGACCCGCCTCGGCGATCTGGTGGTGGACAGCGTCCGGACCACCCCGGAGGCCACCGACCTGCACGCCATGCTCGCCGTGGCGCGGGAGCGCGGCGTGGACGCCGTGGTGATGGAGGTGTCCAGCCACGCGCTCGTGATGGGCCGGGTCGGCGGCGTCCGGTTCGACGTCGGCGGCTACACCAACTTCGGCTCCGACCACCTCGACTTCCACGCCGACGAGGCGGACTACTTCGCCGCCAAGGCCCGGCTCTTCGACGGGCGCTGCCGGGTCGAGGTGCTCAACCACGACGACCCGGCGCTGCGCCCGCTCCACAAGCCCGGCACGGTGACCTACTCGGCGGCCGGCGACCGGGGCGCGACCTGGTGGGCCGACCAGGTCTCCGGCGAGGGGTACGCGCAACACTTCACGCTGCACGGCCCGGACGCGGTGGCGCTGCCCACCGGCGTGGCGCTGCCCGGCCGGCACAACGTGGCCAACGCGCTGCTGGCCGTCGCCACGCTGGTCGCGGCCGGCGTCGACCCGGACACCGCGGCGCGCGGCGTGGCCGCCTGCGGCGGCGTGCCCGGCCGGCTGGAACTGGTCAGCGGCGACGCCCCGGTGCGCGGCGTGGTCGACTACGCGCACAAGGCGAACGCGATCGAGGCGGTGCTGACGGCGCTGCGCGGGCTCACCGGTGGGCGACTGGTCTGCGTGCTCGGCGCCGGCGGCGACCGGGACCGGGGCAAGCGGCCGGTGATGGGCGAGGTGGCCGCCCGGGGCGCCGACGTGGTGCTGGTGACCGACGACAACCCGCGGACCGAGGACCCGGCCACCATCCGGGCCGAGGTGCTGGCCGGCGCGTACGCGGCGGCCGCCCCGGCCCGCGTCATCGAGGTGCCCGGCCGGCGGGCGGCGATCGAGGAGGCGGTCCGGGTGGCCGAACCGGGTGACGTGGTGGCGGTGCTGGGCAAGGGGCAGGAGCGCGGCCAGGAGATCGGCGGCGAGGTGCTGCCGTTCGACGACCGGGTGGAGCTGGCGGCGGCGCTGCGGGCCCGCTTCGGGGACCTGGTGGGTGGCCGATGATCCCGCTGACGCTGGCCGAGGTGGCCGCCGCGGTCGGTGGCCGGCTGGCCGGGGCCGCCCCGGACGCCCGGGTCACCGGCATGGTGGAGTTCGACTCCCGCAAGGTGACCGCCGGTGGGCTCTTCGTGGCGTTCCCCGGCGAGCGGGTGGACGGCCACGACTACGCGGCCGGGGCGGTGGACGCCGGCGCGGTCGCCGTGCTCGGCTCCCGCGAGCTGCCGGGTGTGCCGATGGTGCTTGTCGACGACGCGCTCGACGCGCTGGGCCGGCTGGCCCGCGTGGTGGTCGACCGGCTGCCCGGACTGACCGTGATCGGGTTGACCGGCTCGTCCGGGAAGACCACCACCAAGGACCTGATCGCCCAGCTCGCGGTCCGGCTCGGCCCGACCGTGGCGCCGCCCGGCTCGTTCAACAACGAGCTGGGTCACCCGTACACGGCGTTGCAGGCCACCCCGGAGACCCGCTACCTGGTGATGGAGAAGGGCGCCCGGGGCGTCGGGCACGTCCGCTACCTGTGCGACGTGGTGCCGCCGCGGATCTCGGTGGTGCTCAACGTCGGGGTGGCGCACCTGGGTGAGTTCGGCTCGGTCGACGCCATCGCGCTGGCCAAGGGGGAGCTGGTCGAGGCGCTGCCCGCGGACGGGCTGGCGGTGCTGAACGCCGACGACCCGCGGGTCGACGCGATGGCGGCCCGGACCGCGGCCCGGGTGGTCCGGTACGGCGAGTCGGCGCACGCCGACGTGCGCGCGGTGGACGTGACGCTGGACGGGCGGGGCCGGCCGTCGTACACCCTCGTTACCCCGGAGGGCAGCGCGTCGGTGCGGCTCGGGCTGACCGGCCGGCACCAGGTGTCGAACTCGCTGGCCGCCGCGGCGGTCGCCCGCGAGCTGGGCCTGCCGCTGACCGAGCTGGCGGCGGCGCTGGGCGAGCTGGGCCTGGTCTCCACGCGCCGGATGGACGTGTTCGAACGCCCCGACGGCGTGGTCGTGATCGACGACTCGTACAACGCCAACCCGGCCTCCACCGGCGTGGCGCTGCGGGCGTTGGCCAGCATGCGCGGCGAGGGGCGTACGGTCGCGGTGCTCGGCTACATGGCCGAGCTGGGCGACTTCGAACGGGAGGGACACCAGCAGGTCGGCCGGCTCGCGGCCGAGCTGGGAATCGACCGGCTGCTCGTGGTGGGCGAGCCGGCGGCGCCGATCCACGAGGGCGCGACAGCGGTAGGCAACTGGGGAGGAGAGTCGGTGCTGCTCACCGATCAGGCGGCGGCCGTCGAGGTGCTGCGGAGCGAGCTGCGTCCGTCGGACGTGGTGCTGGTGAAGGGCTCCCGGTACCGGACCTGGGACGTGGCCGACGCGCTGCGCGCGGACCCCCGGGAGACGGCGACGGAGGGCGGCGCCGCATGAGGGCGGTCATCGTCGCCATCGGCGTCGCGTTCCTGATCTCGCTGTTCTGCACCCCGATCGCGATCAAGGTGTTCGCCCGGCTGAAGGCCGGCCAGCCGATCCGGTCGAACCTCGGGCTGGCCAGCAACGAGGGCAAGAAGGGCACGCCGACGATGGGCGGCGTGGTCTTCATCCTGGCCACCGTCATCGCGTACGTCGCCGGGCACCTGGCCCTGACCACGCTGCCGGACGCGCAGATCGCGCAGGTCGAGCCGACCATCACGGCGCTGGTGCTGCTGGGGCTGATGGTGTTCTCCGGCGCGGTCGGCTTCATCGACGACTTCCTGAAGGTCCGCAAGCGGCACAGCGGCGGCCTGAACAAGCGCGGCAAGCTGGCCGGGCAGATCCTGGTCGGCGCGGTCTTCGGCGTGGTGGCGCTCTACTTCCCGTCGAGCATGACCGACGTCAGCGGCAACGCGACCAACACCGCGACGGTGGGCAGCACCACGCTGAGCTTCATCCGGGACATCCCGGCGCTGGAGATCGGCAAGATCGGTGCGGTCATCGTGATCATCATGGTGGTGATGGCGGCGACCAACGGCGTCAACCTCACCGACGGCCTGGACGGCCTGGCCACCGGCGCCTCGGTGATGGTGCTCGCCGCGTACGCGCTGATCGCGTTCTGGCAGTACCGGCACTGGTGCGCGGACCCGAACTACACCGAGGCGTACTGCTACACGGTGCGTGACCCGCTGGAGATCGCGCTGATCGCCGGCGCGGCGGCCGGCGCCTGCGTCGGCTTCCTCTGGTGGAACACCTCGCCGGCCCGGATCTTCATGGGCGACACCGGCGCGCTGGGGCTGGGCGGCCTGATCGCCGGCATGGCGATGTCCACCCGGACGATCCTGCTGCTGCCGATCCTGGGCGGTCTGTTCGTGATCATCACGATGTCCGTGGTCATCCAGATCATCTCGTTCCGGACCACCGGCAAGCGGGTGTTCCGGATGTCGCCGCTCCAGCACCACTTCGAGCTGGCCGGCTGGAGCGAGGTCAACATCGTGGTCCGGTTCTGGATCATCGCCGGCATCGGTGTGGCCATCGCGCTGGGCCTGTTCTACAGCGAGTTCCTCGCCGCGGTGAGCTAGGTGTGAAGGAGGGGCCCCCTTTTAACAGACGTCTGTTAAAAGGGGGCCCCGCCATAGGCTCCGCCACCCCCACCCGGGGGGTGCGCCACGGGGGGGGGGGGCGCGCCGCCCTGCTT
>NZ_JBNCLA010000005.1:462604-628610 GCF_049841835.1 Micromonospora sp. DT227
TTCTCCCGGGTGTCCCGGCCGGCGGTGCGCTCGGTGTCCGGGGGGGCCCCCCTTTCACCACCGTCCTTAAAATCGGGGGCCCCTCCTTCGGATCCGACACGCCGACCGTGGGGTTGCGCCACGGGCGGGCGGGTCGAGCCGCCATGATGAGCGGGTGGGGGAGGGACGAGACATCCAGGTCAGCACCGAACCGCCGGCCCGCCGCGCGCCCGCGGCCACGCCGCCGGGCGATCCGCCGACCGGCGCGCGCTGGGACCCGGCGGGCGGCCTGGCCGCGCTGCGCGGCCTGCTGGCCCGGCCGCTGGCCTCCTACTACCTGCTGCTCTCCAGCGCCGGCCTGCTGCTGCTGATCGGCCTCACCATGGTATTCTCCGCGACCAGCGTGCGGGACTACGCCGAGGGCGGTGACGCCGCCGCCTCGCTGACCAAGCAGGCCGTGTTCGCGGTGATCGGCGTCGGCGCGTTCTGGGCCTGCCAGCGGCTGCCCGCGCGCACGTTCCGGGCGGTGAGCCGCCCCGCGCTCGGCGTGGCGGTGGCGCTGCTGCTCCTGCTCAACCTGCTGGTCGCGCTGGAGTCACTGTTCGGGGTGGCGTCCATCGGGCCGTTGAAGGGCGAACTCCTCTCGCTCTCCCTCGGCCCGATCTCGCTTCAGCCGGCCGAGGTGGCCAAGTTCGCGCTGGTGCTGTGGGCGGCGCACGTGCTGGCCCGCAAGGGCGCCGCGCTGGGCTGGTGGCGGGAGCTGGCCACGCCGCTGTTCCCGGTGGTCGGCCTGATCTTCGTACTGGTCGGCTACAACGACCTGGGCAGCATGCTGTGCCTGCTGGCGCTCGTGGTGGGTCTGCTCTGGGCGGCCGGCGTCCGGACCCGGGTCTTCGCCGCGCTCTCCGCGATCGGCCTGGCCGGCATCGGCCTGCTGGTCGCCGCCGCCTCGCTCGGCGCCGGCTCCGGTTCCCGGGACGCCGAGAACTACCGGCTGGGCCGGCTCACCATGTGGCTCGACCCGCCCGATCCGCAGACCTGCATCGAGCTGAAGCTGGAGAACTGCTACCAGCCCATCATGGCCCGGTACGCGATCGGCAACGGCGGCTGGTTCGGCGTCGGTCTGGGCCAGAGCGTCTTCAAGTGGGACTGGCTGCCCGAGGCGCACAACGACTTCATCTTCGCCATCGTCGCCGAGGAGTTGGGCGTGGTGGGCTGCACCGTGATCCTGGTGCTCTTCGCCGTGCTGGCGTACACCGGCATGCGCATCGCCCGCCGGGTGGAGGACCCGTTCCGCCGGCTCGCCGCGGCCGGTGTGACCGCCTGGCTGGTCGGTCAGGCCGTCATCAACATCGGCGGTGTCACCGGGCTGCTGCCGCTGACCGGCGTGCCGCTGCCGTTCATCTCCGACGGCGGCAGCGCGCTGGTGGTGACGCTGGCCGCGATCGGCATGCTGGCCTCCTTCGCCCGCGCCGAGCCGGACGCGGCCCGGGCCCTGAACGCCCGTCCGCCGGCCCGATGGGTCCGACTAGTGTGGGCCCCGTTGCCGCCGCTTCCCGGCCGGCGTCGCCGACCGGCGCCGCCCCCGGCGGACCGAGGGCCCGTGCCCCGGTCCCGACAGCGTCGGCAGGACGATCAGGCCGCGACCCGCGGCGCCCGGTCCGACCGGGCGCGTGCCGGCGCGGCGAACGAGAGGAGACGCTGATGGGTCCGCTGCGTTCGGTGGTGCTCTGCGGAGGGGGCACGGGTGGGCACATCTACCCGCTGCTCGCCTTCGCCGACTGCCTGCGCCGACACGACCCGAGCGTCCGGATCACCTGCCTGGGCACCCCGAAGGGGCTGGAGAACGAGCTGATCCCGCCGGCCGGCTATGACCTGCGGCAGATCCCCGCCTACCAGCTGCCCCGCTCGGTCAACATGAGCCTGGTGCGCACCCCGGACCGGATGTGGAAGGCGGCCCGCGCCGCGGGCAAGGTGATCGACGAGGTGCGGGCCGACGCGGTGGTCGGCTTCGGTGGGTACGTCTCGGTCCCCGGTTACCTGGCCGCGTGGCGGCGCGACCTGCCGATCGTCATCCACGAGGTGAACGTGCCGCCGGGCGTGGCGAACCGGATGGGCATGAAGTTCACCAAGCACGTCGCGGTGGGCTTCCCGCACCAGCCGGCCCAGTCCGAGGCGCTGCGCGACGCGCGGGTGGTCGGGGTGCCGCTGCGCCGCGGCATCGCCGGGCTGGACCGGGTGGCGCTGCGGGACGCCGCCCGCGCGCACTTCGGGCTCCGGCCCGACCTGCCGGTGCTCTTCGTGGCCGGCGGCTCGCAGGGCGCCCGCTCGATCAACCTGGCCGTCTCCGGCGCGGCGAAGGAGCTGGCCCGCAACGGCGTGCAGGTGCTGCACGTGATCGGCGCCCGCAACGAGCCGGTCTCCGTCCCCAGCGATCTGCCGGTGCCGTACGTGACGCTGCCGTACCTGTCCGAGATGGAGCTGGGTTACGCGGCGGCGGACCTGATGCTGGGCCGGGGCGGCGCGATGACCTGCGCCGAGGTGGCCGCGATCGGCCTGCCCACGGTCTACGTGCCCTACCCGCACAGCAACCAGGAGCAGAAGCGCAACGCGCTGCCCGTGGTGGAGGCCGGCGGCGGGCTGCTCGTCGACGACGCCGAGGTGACCCCGGCCTGGGTGGAGCGCACGGTGATCCCGCTGATCCGGGACCCGCGACGCCTCCACGCGATGAGCCACGCCGCGGCCGGCTACGGTCGCCGCGACGGCGACGTGGCGCTGCTGAACTTCGTCTACGAGGCGGTGAGCCGGTGAGCGCGAGGAGTGAGCTTGCGAGCCCCGCAGTCGCGAACAACGGTGGCTCCGTGATGGGCGTCGCCGCGACGGGAAGGTACCCCTCATGAACACCGCGCAGTTCACGCCCGCCGGCACGATGACCGCGGAGGACCTGGGCCGCATCCACCTGATCGGGGTGGGCGGGGTCGGGATGGCCGGGCTGGCCCGGCTCTTCCTCACCCGTGGCCTGCCGGTCTCCGGCAGCGAGCTGCGGGAGTGGCCGTCGCTGGCCGGCCTGCGCGCGCTGGGCGGGACGATCCACTCCACCCACGAGGCGGCCAACCTGGACGGGGTGGACACCGTCGTCTACTCCTCGGCCATCCCGCAGGACCACCTGGAGCTGGTCGAGGCGCGTCGGCGGGGTCTGCGGGTGCTGCACCGCTCCGAGGCGCTGGCGGCGGCGATGACCGGTCGGCGCACGGTGGCGGTGGCCGGCACGCACGGCAAGACGTCCACCACGTCGATGGTGACCATGGTGCTCCAGCAGGCCGGCGTCGATCCGTCCTTCGTCATCGGCGGGGAGATCTCCGAGGTCGGCTCCGGCGCGCACCACGGCACCGGCGAGCACTTCGTGGTCGAGGCGGACGAGAGCGACCGCTCCTTCCTCATCTACCGCCCGTACGTGTCGATCATCACGAACGTCGAGGCGGACCACCTCAACACGTACGGCGACCTGGCCACGCTGGAGGCGGCGTTCGCCGAGTTCGCCCGGCTCACCGACCCGGACGGTTTCGTCGTCACCTGCGCCGACGACGCCGGTGGCCGGCGGCTGGCCGAGACGCTCCGTGCGGAGGGCCGTCGGGTGTGGACGTACGGCGAGTCCGCCGACGCCGACCTGCGGATGAGCGACGTGGTCTCCTCGGCGCAGGGCGTGCGCTACCTGGCCGAGGTCGAGGGCCGGTCGCTGGGCGAGATCCGGCTGCCGATGCCGGGCCGGCACATGGCGCTCAACAGCGCCGCCGCGGTGCTCGCCGCGTACCTGCTGGAGCTGCCGGTGGCGGCGGCGGAGGCCGCGCTCGGCGCGTTCCCCGGCGTGCGGCGGCGGTTCGAGCGCAAGGGCGTGGCGGACGGCGTGCTGGTCTACGACGAGTACGCCTACCACCCCACCTCGATGACGCTGGCGTTGCAGACGCTGCGCGAGGTGGCCGGCGACGGCCGGCTGATCGTGGTCTTCCAGCCCTACCGGCTGTACCGCACCCGCGACCTCCAGGCGGAGATCGCCGCCGCGCTCGGCATCGCCGACGAGTTGGTGCTGTTGGAGGTCTTCGGTCCCGGCGAGCCGCGCCAGCCCGGTGAGGGGTCGGTCGCGCTGATCGAGGCGGTGCCGCTGCCGGCGGACCGGAAGGTCTTCGTCGAGGCGTGGGACGACGTGCCGGCCGAGGTGGCCCGGCGGGCCCGGACCGGCGACGTGGTGGTGACCATGGGCGCGCCGCCGATCTCGCTGATGGGTGACCAGTTGCTGGACGCCCTGCTGGCCCGCGCCGGCGGCGCCACGGCGCTCCGCGCCGGCGTCGGTCCGGACGGCGCGGCGGCCACCGCCGGATGAGTCCCGGCCCGGCCCGGGGCCGCACGCCCGGCCAGGACGGTGGCGCGGGGCGGCGCAGCCCGGTCCGGCGCTGGCAACTGGTCCGGGCCGGGGCGGACGCCGTGCCGCCGTCCACCCGTCGGTTCATGGCCCGGGCCCGGCAGCGGCGGATGCGCGCCGCGTTGCCGTGGGCGTTGGCCGCGGCGGTGGCCGCGTTGGCCGCGCTTGTCGCCTGGACGGTGCTCGGCACCGGGCTGTTCGGCGTCCGTGAGGTGCGGGTGGTCGGCGCGCGGCTGGTCACGGCGGTGGAGATCCGGGACGCCGCGGCGGTTCCGGACGACGCGCCGTTGGCCCGGGTGGACCTGGCCGCGACGGCCCGCCGGGTGGGCACGTTGCCGCCGGTGGCCCGGGCCACGGTGGAGCGGGACTGGCCGGCGACGCTGGTGATCCGGGTCGAGGAGCGGGTGCCGGTGGCCGCGGTGCCGCAGGGCGGGCGCTTCGCCGTGATGGACGCCGCCGGCGTGGTCTTCCAGCGCCTGGACCGGGCCCCGGCCGGGTTGCCGCTGGTCCGGGTGGCCCGGCCGGGGCCGGACGATCCGGGCACCCGGGCCGGGCTGGCGGTGCTCGCCGCGCTCGGGGAGAAGCTGCGCGCGGAACTTGTCACGGTGGACGTGGCCGGGCTGGCCCGGATCACGCTGCTGCTGCGCGACGACCGACAGGTCTTCTGGGGGGACGCCGCGCGCAGCGCGGACAAGTCGGCGGTGGCGACCGCGTTGTTGCCGCGCCGGGCGGACCGGATCGACGTCAGCGCGCCGGACGTGGTCACCTTCCAGTGACCGGTCACTCAGCGAACGGGCAGTGTGTGACCGGTCGCTCGGTCGGCGACACGCCGGAAAGGGTCCTTGGCTCCTGGCGCGGCGGCGCATACGTTGCCCCGAAGAGATCAGTGGTTGACATAACTCTAAGCCTCTAGTAGAGGGTGAGGGTTCTCCTCTGGTCCGGCCAAGCCGTGTGGGGTCGGCCCATGCCAATCTCGAAGGGAAAGGACCGGAGATGACACCTCCGCACAACTACCTGGCGGTCATCAAGGTCGTCGGCATCGGGGGCGGCGGCGTGAACGCCGTCAACCGGATGATCGAGGTTGGGCTCAAGGGCGTCGAGTTCATCGCGATCAACACCGACGCGCAGGCGCTGCTGATGAGCGACGCCGACGTCAAGCTCGACGTCGGCCGGGAACTGACCCGGGGGCTGGGCGCCGGCGCCAACCCGGACGTCGGCAAGAACGCCGCCGAGGACCACCGCGACGAGATCGAAGAGGTGCTCAAGGGCGCCGACATGGTGTTCGTCACCTGCGGCGAGGGCGGCGGCACCGGCACCGGCGGCGCGCCCGTGGTGGCGAACATCGCCCGCAAGCTCGGCGCGCTCACCATCGGTGTGGTCACCCGGCCGTTCTCGTTCGAGGGCAAGCGCCGCCAGGTGCAGGCCGAGGCGGGCATCGAGGAGCTGCGCAACCAGTGCGACACGCTCATCGTGATCCCGAACGACCGGCTGCTCGCGCTCGGCGACCGCAACATCTCCATGATGGACGCGTTCCGCACCGCGGACCAGGTCCTCCTCTCCGGTGTCCAGGGCATCACCGACCTGATCACCACGCCGGGCCTGATCAACCTCGACTTCGCCGACGTGAAGAGCGTGATGAGCGGCGCGGGCAGCGCGCTCATGGGCATCGGCAGCGCGCGGGGCGAGAACCGCGCCGTCGAGGCGGCCGAGGCGGCCATCTCCAGCCCGCTGCTGGAGCAGAGCATGGACGGCGCGCGGGGCGTGCTGCTCTCCATCGCCGGCGGCTCGGACCTCGGCCTGTTCGAGATCAACGACGCGGCGCAGCTGGTCACCGACGCGGCCCACCCGGACGCCAACATCATCTTCGGCGCGGTGATCGACGACGCGCTCGGCGACGAGGTGCGGGTGACGGTGATCGCGGCCGGCTTCGACGGTGGCACCCCGGCCTACAAGGCGGTCGACCCGCCGCGCAAGAGCAACCAGAACCCGCCCACCCAGCCGAACGCGCCGGCGAACCCGCCGGCCACCATGCCGGCGCCGCAGCAGCCGTCCCGCCGGGTGCTCTTCGACGACGTCGACGTGCCCGACTTCCTCAAGAACGGGTCCTGAGCCCCGCCGATGACGGATTCATCCACCGCGGTGCGACCCGAGCGTCGCGCCGAACTCGCGGCCGGGCTGGCCCGGGTCCGGGCCCGGATCGCCGACGCCTGTGCGGCGGCCGGCCGCCACGCCGACGAGGTCACCCTGGTCGCGGTGACCAAGACGTACCCGGCCGCCGACGTGGTCGCGCTGGCCGGGCTCGGTGTGACGGACGTGGGGGAGAACCGGGACCAGGAGGCGGCCGGAAAGGCGGCGGCGGTGGCCGGCGCCGGGGCGGTGCCGCGCTGGCACTTCATCGGGCAGTTGCAGCGCAACAAGGCCCGTTCGGTGGTCCGGTACGCCGACGTGGTCCAGTCGGTGGACAGCGTGCGGCTGGCGGCCGCCCTGGACGCCGCCGCGACCGGTGCCCGGGACCGCCCGCTGGACGTGTTGGTGCAGGTGAGCGTGGACGGTGACCCGGCCCGGGGTGGCGCGCTGCCGGGCGTCGCCGACCCGGAGCGGGGCCTCGACCCGGTGGCCGCCGCGGTGGCCGGGGCGGGCGGGCTGCGGCTGGCCGGCCTGATGGCGGTGGCCCCGCTGGGCTGGGAGCCGGACCGCGCGTTCGCCCGGCTGGCCGAGGTGGCGGCGCGGCTGCGTGCCGACCATCCGGACGCGACGGTGCTGTCGGCGGGGATGAGCGGCGACCTGGAGAGCGCGATCGGTCACGGCGCGACACATGTCCGCGTCGGCAGCGCGTTGCTCGGAATGCGCCCCACGCTGGGGTAGCCTGGCCCGGACGGAAGCAAATTACATCAGTGTTGTTCAGGACGGCGTCTCCCGAAGCCCGGGGGCCGTGGCGGGCGGGCCGCGAACCGCACGTCAGGGGATTGCCGGTCCGGTCCGGTGGGCATGATCGTCCACTCGTGATCAAGCGACACGGCACGGGGGCGCGTGCCGCATGGCGGACGGAAGGGCGCGGGGATGGGTGCACTGCGCAAGGCGGGGGTCTGGCTCGGTCTCGTCGAGGAGGACGACGAGCGGGCGTACGAGGACGGTGGCTACGACAAGAGTGGCTACCGTGACTCGTCGCGCTACCGGTCGAGCCGGTACGCCGAGGAGTTCGCCGACGAGGACGACGAGGAGTCGGAGGAGCCGCCGGCGCCTCGGACCCGGTCCGGTGAGCGGGGCCGGCTGACCGAGCGCGCCACCAGCCGCGCGGTCGACACCGACCGCTCCGAGGTCGAGCGCCCGGAGCGTCCGGAGCGGGCCGAGCGGTCCAGCAGTGTCCGCTCCATCACCCGGTCCTCCGCCGGCGAGGGTTCCGGCTCGTTGTCGTACCACACCCGGGACAATCTGGCCCTGGCGCCGCAGGCCCCGCCGCGCGAGCGGACGGTGGCCCCGGAGGACGAGCAGCGTTACCAGATCACCACGCTGCACCCGACCACCTACCGCGAGGCGCGGACCATCGGCGAGCACTTCCGGGACGGCGTTCCCGTGATCATCAATCTCACCGAGATGGACGAGGCGGACGCCCGCCGACTGGTCGACTTCGCCGCCGGGCTCGCGTTCGGCCTGCGCGGTACGATCGAGCGCGTGACCAACCGGGTGTTCCTGCTCTCACCGGCCAATGTCCAGGTCACCGCGGAGGACAAGGCCAAGATCGCTGAGGGCGGCTTTTTCAGCCTGAGCTAGCCCGCACGACCGAGGGACGTCGCCTGCTGTGTTGTCGATCCTGTTCCAGGTGCTCTACCTGCTGCTGTATTTCTTCCTGCTTGTCCTGTTGGCTCGATTTGTCCTCGGGGCCGTGCTCGCCTACGGCCGTCGCTGGCAACCCGGTCGGGGGGCATCGGCGGGACTGGAAGTCGTGTGGAGCGTCACTGATCCGCCCCTGCGAGCGTTGAGGCGTGTGATCCCACCACTGCGAATTGGTACCGTGAGCATCGACCTGGCCTCCCTTGTGCTCCTGGTTATCCTGTTCGTGCTGATGGAGTTCGTGTTACAGCGCCTGATCGTGGCGTTCGCCTGACCAGAGCGCTTTCGCGGCCGCAACTGACCCGAGGAGTTTCGATGCCGCTGACCCCGGCCGACGTCCACAACGTCGCCTTCAAAAAGCCGCCGATCGGCAAGCGGGGGTACGACGAGGAGGAGGTCGACGCCTTCCTGGACGAGGTCGAGCGTGAGCTGGCCCGTCTGATCGAGGAGAACAACGAGCTGCGCGCCCAGGTGGAGCGCGGCGGTCGGGGTGGCGCACCCGCCGGCCCCGGCGGCGACGCCCGGCTCGCGGCGGAGCTCAACGACGTCAAGGCCCAGCTCGACCGCGTGCAGCGCGACAAGGCGGCCGCCGAGCAGGCGGCCCGCGCGATGCAGGCCGAGCTGGAGCAGGTCCGCACCCAGGGCAGCCCGGTGGGCGTGACCGGGGACGGCGAGCAGCAGGCGCTGCGGGTGCTGATGATGGCCCAGCGCACCGCCGACGACCACGTCTCCGACGCCCGGCGCGAGGCCGACAGCCTGCTCTCCGAGGCCCGGTCCAAGGCCGAGGAGGTCACCCGCGAGGCGCGGGCCAAGGCCGACGCCCTGGAGCGGGACGCCCGCCAGCGGCACCAGGAGGCCATGGGCGGCCTGGACGCCAAGCGCACCGCGCTGTCGAAGCACATCGAGGAGCTCAAGCAGTTCGAGCGTGAGTACCGCACGCGCCTCAAGGCGTACCTGGAGAGCCAGCTGCGGGACCTCGACGGTCGTGGCCAGGGCATCGAGGTCGAGATGAACCGCGAGGGCACCCGTGCCGTCGGCGGCAGCAACGGCCTCGCCACCGCCGGCCTCGCCGGCTCCTTCGGCGGGGGCCGCGGCGCCGGCTCGCTCGAGTCCGGCCGCTGATCCCACGTCGGTGGCCGTCCCCGTGGCGGCCACCGACGGCACCAGTCCGACACGACGCGGCCGGGGGTGAGCCGTGATAGCCGCCAGCGTCCTGCTCATCCTCGTCGCGGTCGTGCTGCTGGTGGTCGGGCTGGCCGGTGGGTCCAGCTCGCTGCTGATCGTCTCGATCGCGGCCAGCCTGCTGTCCGCCGTCGCCTTCGTCGTGTTCGCCCGCCAGGCGGCCGCGGCCCGGGCCGCGGCGGGCCGGGAGGCCGGCCCGCGTTCCCGGACCGTTCCCGCCGGCCCGTCCCCGGACGAGCCGGTGAGCCCGGTCCCGCATCACACGTCCACGGTCGGTGCCGGTGGACCCGGGTGGCGGCAACCGCCCGGTCCGCCGGCGGCCGAGCCCTACGCGCCGCCCGCCCGCGCCTACTCACCGCCGGACGAGCCGGACGCCCGCGCCTACTCACAGCCGGACGCCCGTGGGTTCCCGCCGTCGGACGCCCCGGACGTCCCGTCGTCCGGCGACTATTCCTCGCCGATGGGGCCGGACGTCCCGTCGTCCGGTGCCCACTCGTCGCCGACGGGGTCGGATGCCGCGCCGTTCGTGGCCTACTCGCCGGTCGAGTCGGAGGCCGAGTCGACGCCCACCTCGCCCGCGCCGGGTGGGCCGCTCGCCGGCGATCCGTCGGCCGAGTTCCTCTCCGCCGGGGAGGTCGCCCGGCTGGTGCGACTGCCCGACGAGGTCCGGGTGGTCGACGGCCATCCCCGCTTCCACCTGGCCGACTGTCCCCACCTGGTGGGCCGGCCGGCCGAGTCGTTGCCGGTCGCCGAGGCGGTCGGGCTCGGCTTCACGCCGTGCGCGTACTGCGCCGCCGCCACCACGCTGCTCACCGACGCCCGGCCACGCTGACCATGACGACCGCGGACGCCCCGCTCACCGTCGCGGTGCGCGTGAAGCCCGGCGCGGCCCAGGCCCGGGTGGGCGGCCGGTTCGACGGGCCGTACGGCCCGGCCCTGGTCGTCGCCGTGCACGCGCCGGCGGTGGACGGCCGGGCCACCGAGGCGGCCCGGCGCGCGCTGGCCGACGCGCTCGGCGTCCGGCCGGCGGTGGTGTCGCTGCGGTCCGGCGCGGCCAGCCGGGACAAGCTCTTCCTGGTCGAGCGCCCGGCCGACCGCCTGCCCGAGGTGCTGCGTCGGCTGCGCGACGGCAGCGCGGAATGAGGGTCCGGCGGGCCGGTACGCGATGACGCCGGGGCTGAACCTCGCGCTGCTGGTGGGCGCCGCCGTGCTGCTGGTCGCGGTGGGCGCGGTGCGCTTCTCCACCCGGCTCGGCGTGCCCAGCCTCCTGGTCTACCTGGCGCTCGGCGTGCTCATCGGCGAGGCCGGCCTGGGCATCCGCTTCGACGACGTCGAGCTGACCCGGGTGCTGGGCTTCTGCGCGCTCATCGTGATCATCGCCGAGGGTGGCCTGAGCGCCCGGTGGAGCACGCTGCGGCCGGTGCTCGGCCTGGCGGCCGTGCTCTCCACGGTCGGCGTGGTGGTCAGCATCGTGGTCGTCGGCGTGGTGGTGCACCTGCTGCTCGGCCTGGACTGGCGGCTGGCCCTGCTCTACGGCGCGGTGCTCTCCTCCACCGACGCCGCGGCGGTCTTCGCCACGCTGCGCCGGCTCCGCCTGCCGCCCCGGCTGGTGGCCACGCTGGAGGCCGAGTCCGGGATGAACGACGCCCCGGTGGTCCTGCTGGTGCTGCTGCTGTCCCGGGCCGGCGTGGCGGCGGCCCACCCCTGGTGGTACGAGGTGCTGCTGCTCGGGTACGAGTTGGGCGCCGGCGCGGCGGTCGGCGTGGGCGCGGGCCTGGCCGGGCGGTACGCGCTGCGTCGTGCCGCGCTGCCCTCGGCCGGCCTCTACCCGATCGCGGTGGTGGGCTTCACCGTGCTGGCGTACGCGGCCGGTTCGGTGCTGCACGCCTCGGGCTTCCTCGCCGTCTACGTGGCCGGGGTGCTGCTCGGCAATTCGAACCTGCCGCACCGGCAGGCCATCCTCGGGTTCGCCGACGGGCTGGCCTGGCTGGCCCAGATCGGCCTGTTCGTGCTGCTGGGGCTGCTGGTCTCGCCGACCCGGCTGGACGCGGCGGTGCTGCCGGCCGTGATCACCGGCCTGGCCCTGCTGTTGTTCGCCCGGCCGCTGTCGGTGGCGGTCTCCGCGCTGCCGTTCCGGGTCTCCCGGCGTGAGCAGCTCTTCCTCTCCTGGGCCGGGCTGCGCGGCGCGGTGCCGATCGTGCTGGCCACCATCCCGCTCTCGCTGCGGGTGCCGGGCGCGGACCGGCTCTTCGACGCGGTCTTCGTACTGGTGGTGATCTTCACGCTGCTCCAGGCCGGCACGCTCGCTCCGGCCGCCCGCCGGTTGGGGGTTACCGCGCCGGCGGAGGCGAGCGAGATCCTGCTGGAGACCGCGCCGCTGGAGCGGATGCGGGCCGACCTGCTCCAGCTGGAGGTGCCGCCCGGCTCCCGGCTGGGCGGGGTGCACGTGGACGAGCTGCGGCTGCCGGTGGGCGCGGCGGTCACGCTGGTGCTGCGCGACGGGGTCGGGTTCGTGCCCGGCCCGGACACCCGGCTGAAGGTGGGGGACAGCCTGCTCATCGTGGCCACCGCGGGGGTGCGGGACGCCGCGGAGCGGCGGTTGCGGGCGGTCAGTCGTCGCGGTCGCCTGGCCCGGTGGTTTGGGGAGTACGGCGAGGACCGGACCGGCTGATCTGCTAGCGTTCCTTTTGCCCCGATAGTTGGCACTTCGGGGCGGAAAATCGGAGCGACGGTGCGGCACGTTGTCGGACGCCTGTACGTTCCGTATTCTTGCCAACCTCCGGAGTGCACGGCGGGACGCCGTGTGCCCCGTTCCGTTCGCGGGGGACGCGCCGGTGCCCCCTGCCCACGTACCGCTGACCGCCGCGCCACTGCGGCTGAGGGAGCTGACGATGGCGAAGCCAGCCGACACCAGGACCGCCGGTCGCAAGCCGGTGGCGAAGGCCACCCGCAGCGCGGCGGAGACCGAGAAGATCCGGGCCGCGCTGGCGGCGCGGCGGGACGAGCTCAACGCCGAGTACGATCAGACGCTGAGCGAGATCACCGAGCTGCAGCGCGACCGGCTGACCGACTCGGCCGGGGACGACCAGGCCGACACCGGCACCAAGACGTTCGAGCGTGAGCAGGAGATCTCTCTCGCCAACAGCATCAAGGAGCGGATCACGCAGGTCGAGCGCGCGTTGGAGCGGCTCGACGAGGGTGGCTACGGCTGGTGCGAGCGGTGCGGCAACCCGATCCCGGTGGAGCGGCTCGCCGCGTTCCCGTCGGCCACCCTCTGCGTGAGCTGCAAGCAGCTGGCGGAGCGGCGCTGACGTCGTCCGCTCCCCGGCGGCCGAACCGCAGACGGTGACCGCCACCGTCGCGAACGTCGATGGGGAGCAGATGACCGCAGCACCGCCCGCCGGGCCCGGCACCACCGAGTCGAGGGCCGGCGCCGCGCCCCGCCGCACGGCGGTCGGCCTGCTGCTCGGCGTCGCCCTCTTCTCGCTTCTTGCGGACCTGGGCACGAAGCAGCTCGCGCTCAGCGAGCTGCCCGGCCGGGAGGAGCCGCTGTCGGTGCTCGGCGGCGCCGTCTACTTCACGCTCACCCGCAACAGCGGGGCCGCCTGGAGCATCGGCGCGGACCACACCTGGATCTTCCCGCTGATCACGTTCGCGGTGATCGGGTGGATCGGCTGGATGGCGCTGCGGCTGCGCTCCCTGCCGTGGGCGGTGTCGCTGGGCCTGGTGCTGGGCGGGGCGCTGGGCAACCTCACCGACCGGATCTTCCGGGCGCCGGGGCACTTCGTCGGCCACGTGGTCGACATGATCAGCCTGTTCGGCCCGTACGGCGAGCACTACCCGGTGTTCAACCTGGCCGACAGCTCGCTGGTCTGCGGCGTGGTGCTGGCGGTCTTCCTGGAGCTGACCGGCCGGCAGCGCGACGGCTCCCGGGCCGGCGCGAAACCCACCACCGACGACGCCGCCCGGGCCGACGAGAAGGAGCGCGCGTGACCGCCGCGTACGCCACCGGTGGCGACCACCGTTCCCTGCCGGTCCCGGACGGGCTCGACGGCATGCGGCTGGACCAGGCCGTGTCCCGGCTGTTCGGGCTGTCCCGCACCGCCGCGGCGGCGCTCGTGGACGCCGGGGACGCGCTCGTCGACGGCGTGGCCCGGGCCAACTCGCACAAGGTGAAGGCCGGCGCCTGGCTGGAGGTCACGCTGCCCGCGCCGGTCGCCCCGCCGACCGTGGTGCCGCAGGCGGTGCCCGGCCTGACCGTGGTCTACGCCGACGACGACATCGTGGTGGTCGACAAGCCGGTCGGGGTGGCCGCGCACCCGAGCCCCGGCTGGACCGGCCCGACCGTGATCGGCGGGCTGGCCGGCATCGGCCACCGCATCTCCACCAGCGGCGCCGCCGAACGGCAGGGCGTGGTGCACCGGCTCGACGTGGGCACCACCGGGATCATGGCGGTGGCCAAGAGCGAGCTGGCCTACACGGCGTTGAAGCGCGCCTTCAAGGAGCGCGAGGTGGAGAAGCGCTACCACGCCGTGGTGCAGGGCCACCCGGACCCGCTGCGCGGCACCATCGACGCGCCGATCGACAGGCACCCGCACCACGACTACCGGTGGGCGGTGGTCTCCGGCGGCAAGCCGAGCATCACGCACTACGACACGCTGGAGGCGTTCCCCTCGGCCAGCCTGCTCGACGTGCGGCTGGAGACCGGGCGTACGCACCAGATCCGGGTGCACTTCTCCACCCTGCGGCACCCCTGCGTGGGCGACCTGACCTACGGCGCGGACCCGACCCTGTCGGGCCGGCTCAAGCTGTCCCGGCAGTGGCTGCACGCCCGCTCGCTGAGTTTCCGGCACCCGCGCACCGGCGACGAGGTCACGTTCGTCAGCGACTACCCGGACGACCTGGCCCGGGCGCTGGAGATCCTGCGCGACTGACCGTGGACGACGACGACACCGCGCCGCCGTGCCGCGCGCGTGCCGCGGCGCTCACCTGGCTCGCGCTCGGCTGCGCGCTGCTGGTGCTGGTGGTGGCCGTCGCGCAGCGGCGGGACCGGCCGGTCGGTGACCGCACGGTCGGCGAGGTGACCCGCGTCGGGGTGGCCGCCGGCGGTTCCGTTCCGGCGTACCAGCGGGCCGCCGGTGCGGAGCTGGCCCGGCTGGACGCGCCGGACGGCTGGGCGCTCGTCACGCTCGCCGCCTACCTGACGCCGGCCCGGGTGGCGACCACGTTGGCCGGGACGCCGGTCTCGGCGGTGATCGCGCGCGTGCCGCTGCCCGGCCGGCAGACCGAGATCGTTCGGATCGCCGCGCTGCGGCTGCCCGACGACGTGGTCGGCGGGATGGCCGGGGTCGCCGCACGCAAGGACCGGGAGGCCGCCGACTACCGGGCCCGCGCCGCCGCCCCGGCGGCCACCGCCGATCCCGGGCTCCGTCGGGAGTACGACACCGGCGCGGCGGTCGCGGCCCGGGAGGCGGCCGGCTACCGGGCCGGGTGCGCCTGTGTCTACGCCGCGGTGGTCCGGGCCGCACCGGACGCGCTGCGCGCGCTCGCCGACCGTCCCGGCGTACGGGTGGTGGATCCGGCGCCGGAGGTGACCCGGTTGGACCGGACCGTGTTCACCCCGCCGCTGCCCGAGCAGCGGGACGTGGCCCGGCCACCGGCCGACACCGGCCCGACCGGGGACGGCGGAATGGGCGATTCGTCGGAAGCCGCACCGACAGTGAGCGGACCTTCACCGGCCGGTCGGTCGCCGGTCCCCGGCTCCGCTCCGGCCAATGCCACTCCCACCTCCTGAGACGCCCGGATGCGCGCCGGTCCGCCGGGTGTCACGGTGAGCAGAGCCACCGGGCGATGTGCGGCGCGGGGAGTGGTCCGAATAGGGTTTCGTTCGTAGCCTGTCAGGCGTCAGATCGATGGGCTGGGGGAGGGCGAATCCTTGGACGGCAGCGAGACCGGCTGGGGTCGGCAGGGTGAGCCGGCACCGCGGTGGCGGGCGCTGCTCGACCGGGCCCGGCTCGGCGGTCGTGGCGCGGAGCACGCCGACGCCGACCGGCACGCCGAGGAATCCGTGCCGCCGCCCCCCGAAGCGCTGCCGCGCCGTGGCGCGGGCACCGGCTGGACCGGCCGCGCCGCCGCCGTCGGTCGCGCCGCCGACGGGTCGTACGCCGCCGAGCCCGGCTACCGGGCCGAGGCCACGTTCCGGGTTGACCCGGCCTTCCGCGCCGACCCGCGCCTCGACGGCGAGCCGGCGTACCGGGCGGAACCGGCGTACCGCACCGATCCGGAGCCGCTGGCCGAGCCGTCCTGGCGGGCCGAGCCGTCCTACACCCCGGAACCGCGCGAGCCGTCCTGGCGCGTCGACCCGTCCTACGCCACGGAGTCCCCGGCCGAGCCGCGCGCGGAGCCGTCCTGGCGACCCGAGCCGTCGTACCCCGCGGAGCCGCCGGCCGAGCCGTCCTGGCGGGCCGAGCCGGAGCCGCGCGGGCGGGCCGAGGCGCCCGTCGAGTCGCGATACTCCCTGCTCGACGGCGGCTACCGGCCCGCACCGCCGCCCGCCGAGTCCCGTTACGCGTTGCTGGACCGCGGCCGGTACCGGCCCGGCATCCCGCCGACGCCGGAACCACCCGTCGTGCCCACCCCGCGCCGGCCGGTCGAGGCACGGCCGGGTCGGATCGAGGCGGCCCCGGCGCGGTGGCGCGCCCCGGCGCCCGACGCCGAGCTGGAACGGGCCACCGGCGTGCTCCGCCGCGAGCTGGGCACCCCCCGGGTGCTCGCGTTCGCCAACCCCAAGGGCGGGGTGCACAAGACCACCGCCACCGTGCTCGCCGCCGCGACCGTGGGCAGCGTGCGCGGGCGCGGCGTGCTCGCCTGGGACGACAACGAGCTGCGGGGCACGCTGGGCCTGCGCGCCGGCAGCGCCCGACACGCCCGCACCATCCGCCACCTGGTCCACGACCTCGCGCAGATCGAGATCCTCGACGGCGACACCCTGCTGTCCCACCTCGACGACTACCTGCGGCACGCCGCCGACGGCTCGTACGACGTGCTGGCCGGCGAGGAGAGCCCGCGCTTCGCCCAGCGACTCGACCAGTTCACCGTCAAGCGGGTGCTGGAGCTGCTGCGCCGCACCCACGAGGTGGTCTGCGTGGACACCGGCAACAACGTGGAGAGCCCGAACTGGCGCACCGTCATGCAGGCCGCCGACCAGCTCGTGGTGACCACCGTGCCGCGTGAGGACGCCGCCTTCAGCGCGGACTGGATGCTCGACCTGCTGCACGAGGTGGGCATGGGCGAGCTGGCCGACAACGCGGTCACGTTGATCTCCTGCCCGACGCCGGGGCGCACCTCGCTCCAGGACGACCTGGAACGGCACTTCGCCACCCGTACCCGGGCGGTCACCGTGGTGCCCTACGACCCGGCGCTGGAGACCGGCTCCTCGATCGAGTACCACCAGCTCCAGGCCGAGACCCGGCACGCCTGGCTCAAGGCGGCGGCGGTGATGGTGGAGCCGTTCGCGCGCTGAGCGCCGACCACCGCCCCACGCCGTGCCCGGGCCTGAGAGGATCACCGGGTGAGCCCGGACACCCCTGATCCCGAGCGGACCGCCGACCGTCCCGGCGCCGCGGAGCAGCCGCCCGCCGAGCAGCCGTCCGGCTGGCCCGGTGGCCTTCCGGTGCCCGCCGGCACCCCGGTCACCGCGCCCGGCGCGGCCCCGCTCGCCGGCCATCCGGACGTCGTCCGGGAACTGCCCGGCGCGACGCCCGACCCGCGCCGCGACGGCGGCCGGCCGGTGGCAACGGTCCTCGGCGTGGTGGCGCTGCTCACCGCGCTCGGTGTGCCGCTGGGTCTGCTGTGGGCGTGGGCCGCGCCGGGCACGCCGGTGCGGCAGACGCCGGACGGCGCGGTGTACGCGGTCCCGCAGCCGGAGCAACCGATCGCGGCCGACGGCTGGTTCAGCCTCCTCGCGCTCGGCTTCGGGGTCCTCTCCGCCATCGCGCTGTGGGTGCTGCTGCGCCGCCGGCGCGGCCCGGTCGGCCTGCTCGCGGCCACGCTGGGCGGCCTCGGCGCGGCGGTGGTGGCCTGGCAGGTGGGCCGGCGGATCGGGCTGGGCACCTTCCAGCGGCTGCTGGACACCGCGCCGCCGGGCACCGACTTCACCAAGCCGGCCGACCTGCGCGCCGGCGGGATCGACTGGTTCGGTCCGCTGCCCCTGCCGCACGGCAACCTGCTGCTCGCGGCGTTCGGCGCGGCCGTCACGTACACGCTGCTGGCCGGCTGGTCGCGATGGCCGTCGCTGCGCCCCGAACCGGAGCCCGGTGCGTGGCCGGCCCCGCCCGGCCCGGACGGTGGGTGGCCGGCGGCGTCGGGCCCGGACGGTGCGTGGCCGGCGGCGTCGGGCCCGGACGGCGGTTGGCCGGCCCCGCCCGGCCCGGGCGGCGAGCGGCCACCCGCGTCGGAGGTCGCTGCGTGGCCGGCCGCGTCGGAGGTCGGTGGCCCGGGGCCGGCCGGCCCGGGGGACGGCGACCGGGCGGACCCGCCGGGGTTCAGTTCGGCGCCGGAAGACCCGCCAGCTCGCTGAGCGGCACCGGCACCGCCCGGACCTGACGCAGCAGCGCCGACTCGCGGTTGAGCAGGCGCAGCTCGGCGCGGAGCCGGCCGGGGGTGTCGTCGATGGCGAGCAGTCGCTGTCGGTCGGCGACGGTCAGCGCGGCGGTCGCCGCGACCAGGTGCGACAGCACGGTCGGGTCCTCCGGGAGCTGCTCGGAGATATCCTCCTGGTCCGGCCGGATCAGGCCGAGATAGTGCCGGAACACCGAGATCACCCGGGCCGCCAGCACGTCGGCCACCTCGTCCGGGCCGGTCGGCTCGGGCAGCCACTCCACCTCGGCGGTGAGGTACGGCTCGGCGTCGTCGTCGATCTCGGCGATGCGGAACCGGCGCCGGCCCACCGTGACGATGTCGAACCCGCCGTCGGCCAGCTCGGTGACCTGCCGCAGCTCGGCCGTGCAGCCCACCTCGTGCAGGGTGATCTCGCCGCCGGCCAGCCCGGAGCGGCCCGGCGGCCCGGCCGGCGCGACCTCCCAGCCGGCCTGGATCGCCACCACGCCGAACTCGCGTGGCGCGCCCTCGGGCAGCCCGACCAGGTGGCGGACCAGGGCTCGGTAACGCTCCTCGAAGATGTGCAGCGGAAGGACCAGCCCGGGGAAGAGGACGGTCCCGAGCGGGAACACCGGCAGCCGTGCGCTCACGTGATCGAGCGTAGCTCCCCCGCGCCCGGCCTGCGTGTCCCGGCTCACCGTCCCGGCGTACGGGCGGCCCCGGTGGGTCCGACCGGCGGCGGCCTAGACTCGCAGGTGTGCTGAATCGGATCGACCTGCGCGGCGGGGTGCCCGACCCGCGCCGCCTGCTGCCCCGTGCCCAGCTCGACGTCTCCGTCGCGGTCGAGCGGATCCGCCCCCTCGTCGAGGCGGTCCGCGAGCATGGCTACCCGGCGATCCGGGAGGCCAGCGAGCGGTTCGACGGCGTCGCGCCGGAGCATCTGCGGGTGCCGGTCGAGGTGATCCGCGCCGCCGAGGGCGAGCTGGACCCGCAGGTCCGCGCCGCGCTGCTGGAGTCGATCACCCGGGCCCGCAAGGTCCACGCCGACCAGCGCCGGACCGACCACACCACGACCGTGGTGCCCGGCGGCACGGTGACCGAGCGGTGGGTGCCGGTCGACCGGGTGGGCCTCTACGTCCCCGGCGGCCTGGCCATGTACCCGTCGACGGTGGTGATGAACGTGGTCCCGGCCCAGGCGGCCGGGGTGCGCTCGCTGGTGGTGGCGAGCCCGCCGCAGAAGGACAACGACGGCCTGCCCGACCCGCGGGTCCTCGCCGCCTGCGCGCTGCTCGGCGTGGACGAGGTGTACGCGGTCGGCGGCGCCCAGGCGGTGGCCATGCTCGCGTACGGCGCGACTGTCGACCCGGCCGGAGACGAGCGCTGCGACCCGGTCGACATGATCACCGGTCCGGGCAACATCTGGGTCACCGCCGCGAAGCGGCTGCTGCGCGGCGTGGTCGGCATCGACGCCGAGGCCGGCCCGACCGAGATCGCCGTCCTGGCCGACCACACCGCCGACCCGGCGCACGTCGCCGCCGACCTGATCAGCCAGGCCGAGCACGACCCGCTGGCGGCCAGCGTGCTGGTCACGCCGTCGACCGAGCTGGCCGACGCGGTCGACGCCGAGCTGGCCCGGCAGGTGCCGGCGGCCAAGCACGCCGAGCGGATCGGCACCGCGCTGCGCGGCGAGCAGAGCGGCGTGGTCCTCGTCGACGACCTGGCGGCCGGGCTGCGGGTGGTCGACGCGTACGCGGCCGAGCACCTGGAGATCCAGACCGAGAACGCCCGCGAGTGGGCGTTGCGGGTGCGCAACGCCGGTGCGATCTTCGTGGGCGCCTGGTCGCCGGTGTCGCTCGGCGACTACTGCGCCGGCTCCAACCACGTGCTGCCCACCGGCGGCTGCGCCCGGCACTCCTCCGGGTTGTCCGTGCAGTCCTTCCTGCGCGGCGTCCACCTGGTGGAATACACCGAGCAGGCGCTGCGCGAGGTGGCCCCGCACGTGGTCACGCTGGCCGGCGTGGAGGACCTGCCGGCGCACGGCCAGGCGGTCCGCGTCCGCTTCCCCGGAGACGACTCGTGACCACGCTCGATGACCTGCCGATCCGGGACGACCTGCGCGGACGCTCCCCGTACGGCGCGCCGCAGCTCGACGTGCCGGTGCGGCTGAACACCAACGAGAACTCCTACCCGGTGCCCGAGCCGGTGGTCGAGGCGATCGGCAAGGCGGTCGCGGCCGAGCTGCGTGACCTGAACCGTTACCCGGACCGGGACGCGGTGGCGCTCCGCGCCGACCTGGCCGCGTACCTGGGCCACGACCTCACCGCCGACCACGTGTGGGCGGCCAACGGCTCCAACGAGATCCAGCAGCAGTTGCTCCAGGCGTTCGGCGGCCCCGGGCGCACCGCGCTCGGCTTCACCCCGGCGTACTCGATGCACCCGCTGCTGGCGCTCGGCACCGGCACCGGGTGGATCCCCGGCGTCCGGGGCGCCGACTTCGGGCTGACCGCCGCCGACGCGGTCGACCAGGTGCGCGCGCACCGCCCGGACGTGGTGTTCCTCTGCTCGCCGAACAACCCGACCGGCACCGCGCTCGACCCGGCCGTGGTCGCCGCCGTGCTGGCCGAGGCGCCCGGCATGGTGGTGGTGGACGAGGCGTACGCGGAGTTCGCCCGGCCCGGCACGGTGAGCGCGCTCGCCGTGCTGCCCGGCCACCCCCGACTGGTGGTCACCCGCACCATGAGCAAGGCGTTCGGGTTCGCCGGCGGCCGGCTGGGTTACCTGGCCGCCGACCCGGCGGTGGTGGCGGCGGTGCAGCTGGTCCGGCTGCCGTACCACCTCTCCGCGCTCACCCAGGCCGCCGCCCGGGCGGCGCTGGCGCACCGGGACGCGTTGCTCGGCACCGTCTCCGCGATCATGGTCCAGCGCGACCGGATCGTCGCCGAGCTGCGCGCGCGGGGGCGCCGGGTGGCCGACAGCGACGCCAACTTCGTGCTGTTCGACGTCGGCGGCGACCAGGGCGCCGCCTGGCGTACCCTGCTCGACGCCGGCGTGCTGGTCCGCGACGTCGGCCTGCCCGGCTGGCTGCGGGTCACCGCCGGAACCCCGGCCGAGACCGACGCCTTTCTGTCCGCGATGGAGAAGTTGTCATGAACCGCACCGCCCGGATCGAGCGGGTCACCAACGAGACCAAGGTGCTTGTCGAGATCGACCTCGACGGCACCGGCAAGGCCGACATCGAGACCGGCGTCGGCTTCTACGACCACATGCTGAACCAGATCGCCCGGCACGGCGGCTTCGACCTGACCGTGCACACGGTCGGCGACCTGGAGATCGACGCGCACCACACCATGGAGGACACCGTGCTCGCGCTGGGCACGGCGTTCGACCGGGCGCTGGGCGACAAGGCCGGCATCCGGCGGTACGGCTCGGCCACCGTCCCGATGGACGAGGTGCTGGTACGGGCCGCGGTCGACCTGTCCGGCCGGCCGTACGTGGTGCACGACGAGCCGGCGCTGTCGCCGTACATCGGGCCGGTCTACCCGACCAGCATGACCCGGCACATCTGGGAGTCGTTCGGCCAGTCGGCCCGGGTCACGCTGCACGTGGACGTGCTGCGGGCGGCCCGGCCCGGCGGCCACCCGGACGCGCACCACGTGGTCGAGGCCCAGTTCAAGGCCGTGTCCCGGGCGCTGCGTGAGGCGACCGCGATCGATCCGCGCAGCGCCGGCGTGGTGCCGTCCACGAAGGGTGCGCTCTGATGAGCGCGAGGAACGCAGCGCAGCGGAGTCCCGCAGTCGCGAATGAAAGGCGGCCCCGCCTGTGAAGGTGTTGCCGACGCTGCTGCTGATCCTGGCCGGGGTGCTGGTCGGCGGGACGTGGTCGCTCTACAAGCAGGGCGCCGCCCGCGCCGCCGTGGTGGTCACCGGCCTGCTGGCCGTGCTGGCCACCGCCGGCGGGCTGCTCTGGCTGCTGCCCGGGGAGGGCTGATGGCCCGGCGGGTGGTGGTGCTCGACTACGGCTCGGGCAACCTGCGTTCGGCCGAGCGCGCGCTGGAGCGGGCCGGTGCGGACGTCACCGTGACCGACGACCTGACCGCCGCCGCCGGGGCCGACGGCCTGGTGGTGCCGGGCGTCGGCGCGTACGCCGCGTGCATGGCGGGCATCGAGGCGCTCGGCGCGGGCCCGGTGATCGCCGAGCGGGTGGCGGCGGGCCGCCCGGTGCTCGGCATCTGCGTCGGCATGCAGGTGCTCTTCGAACACGGCGACGAGCACGGCGTCGTGACCAAGGGCCTGGGCCTGCTGCCCGGCGGGGTGACGAAGCTGCCCGCGCCGCGCCTGCCGCACATGGGCTGGAACACGGTGTGCCCGCCGGACGGGTCGGTGCTCTTCGCCGGCCTGCCGGCCGATGCCCGGTTCTACTTCGTGCACTCCTACGGGGTCACCGACCCGGCCGCGCTCGCCGCCGCCGGCGCCGTCGTGACCACCGCGCACCACGGCGGCGACTTCGTCGCGGCGGTGGAGCGGGGGGCGCTGTCCGCCGCCCAGTTCCACCCGGAGAAGTCGGCCGACACGGGCGCGGCGCTCCTGCGCAACTGGCTCGGCACTTTTGAGTAAGGAGCGGGCCCGCCGTCGGGCGGCCCGCGAGGCCGAGCAGGAGCGGGAACGCGCCGTCCGGGCCCGGCGGGTGGCCCGTCGGGAGCGGCGCCGGGCCTGGGTACGCCGGCTGACGCCCCGCCTGCGGCGGGGGCGCACCGGTCGGCTGCGCCGGCACAGCCGGCGGGAGCGGGCGGCCATCGTGCTGCTCACCGCCGTCGCGGTGGTCGGCATCTGGAGTTTCGTCGACGACCTCGCGCTGCGTCTGGCGTTGGTCGTGTTGTTGCTGCTGGTCCTGCCGGCGATCGTGGTGATCGCGTTGGACCGTCGTTGAGGATGCGAGGAGACAACCGTTGAGCCTTGACCTGTTGCCCGCCGTGGACGTCGCCGACGGCCAGGCCGTCCGGCTCGTGCAGGGCGCCGCCGGCAGCGAGACCGCGTACGGCGACCCGCTGGAGGCGGCGCTCGCCTGGCAGTCCGACGGCGCGGAGTGGATCCACCTGGTCGACCTCGACGCCGCGTTCGGTCGGGGCTCCAACGCGGCGCTGCTCGCCGAGGTGGTCGGCAAGCTCGACGTCAAGGTGGAGCTGTCGGGCGGGATCCGCGACGACGAGTCGTTGCGGGCGGCGCTGGGCACCGGGGCGGCCCGGGTCAACATCGGCACCGCCGCGTTGGAGGATCCCGAGTGGTGCGACCGGATCTGCGGCGAGTACGGGGACCGCGTGGCGATCGGGCTGGACGTGCGCGGGCGTACCCTCTCGGCGCGGGGCTGGACCCGCGACGGCGGTGACCTCTACGACGTGCTGGCCCGGCTGGACGCGGCCGGCGCGGCGCGGTACGTGGTCACCGACATCACCAAGGACGGCACCATGCGGGGGCCGAACCTGGACCTGCTGCGCGAGGTGTGCGCGCGCACCGACGCGCCGGTGATCGCCTCCGGCGGGGTGTCCACGCTCGACGACCTGCGGGCGCTGGCCACGCTGGAGCCGGTCGGGGTGGAGGGCGTGATCGCCGGCAAGGCGCTCTACGCCGGCGCGTTCACGGTCGCCCAGGCGCTCGCCACGCTGCGGGCCGGCGCGTGACGATCGAGGTGGGCGGGTCGCCGGTGGTGACCCGGCTCGGCTCGGGCGGCCCGTGGGAGGCGCTCTACGGCTACTCCCGGGTGGTCCGGGCCGGCGCGCTGGCGATCACCGCCGGCTGCACCTCCACGGTGGACGGTCGGGTGGCGCACGTGGGGGACGCGGCGGCGCAGACCGCGCAGGCGATCCGGATCGGCCTGGACGCGCTGGCCGAGGTGGGCGCGGAACCGGCCGACGTGGTCCGGACCCGGATGTACGTGACCGACCGGCTCTACGTCGACGAGGTGGGCCGGGCGCACAACGCGGTGTTCGGCCCGGTTCGTCCGGTGGCGACCATGGTGGTGGTGGCCGGTCTGCTCGACCCGGAGCACCTGGTCGAGATCGAGCTGGAGGCGTGGCTCCCGCACCCCTGACCGCAGAGGCGGTGCGCCCGCTTTCCGGGAAAGAGCGGCTACCGGTGTGAGCGTGCGCACCTGCGCGCAATCAAGTTGTGCACAACTTGATTGCGCGCTACAGTTCGACGGGTGACCGATGATCTGGTGCTACGCCGGCAGGTGTGTTTCGCGCTCTACGCGGCGTCGCGCGCCCTGACCGACGTCTACCGGCCCATCCTCGACGAGCACGGCCTGACCTACCCGCAGTACCTGGTGCTGCTGGTGCTCTGGGAGCGCGACGACGACGCCCCCACGGTCTCCGAGCTCGGCGCGCGGCTCCGGCTCGACTCCGGCACGCTCTCCCCGCTGCTCAAGCGGCTGGAGGGGGCCGGCCTGGTGGTGCGAACCCGCTCGGCCGCCGACGAGCGCCGGGTCGAGGTGGGCCTCACCGATCGGGGCCGGGCGCTGCGGGAGCGGATGGCGGACGTGCCGATGCGGGTGGCCGTGGCCACCGGCCTCACGGCGGCCGAACTGGTCAATCTCCGCGACACGCTCACCCGGGTCACCGAGACGATCCACCGACAGAAGGAGCAGTGACAATGCAGGTCCTCTACACCGCGTCCGCCAAGGCCACCGGCGACGGTCGCGACGGCCACGTCCGCACCTCCGACGGCACCGTCGACCTGAACCTCGCCGTGCCGAAGGAGATGGGCGGCGCCGGCGGCGCGGCCAACCCCGAGCAGCTCTTCGCGGCCGGCTACGCGGCCTGCTTCCACTCCGCGCTGCGCATCGTCGCCCGCCAGGCCAAGGCGGACGTCGCCGGCTCGGTCGTCGAGGCCGAGGTGGGCATCGGCCCGAACGGCAGCGGCGGCTACGGCCTGGCCGTGACACTGGTCGTGGACCTGCCCGCCGTCGAGCGGTCGGCCGCCGAGAAGCTGGTCGAGGCGGCCCACCAGGTCTGCCCCTACTCGAACGCGACCCGCGGCAACATCGAGGTCGCGCTGACCGTCCGGGAGGCCCTGTGAGCGCGAGGAGCGAGCCGGTTCTGCGAGCCCCGCAGTCGCGATCGAAGGAGGCCCTGTGAGCAGCGTGAACCGGGAGATCCACCTGGCGTCCCGCCCCGAGGGCTGGCCGACCGCCGACAACTTCCGGCTGGTCACCACCGAGGTGCCGACGCCGGGGCCGGGTCAGGTCGTGGTGCGCAACCAGTTCATGTCCGTCGACCCGTACATGCGGGGACGGATGAACGACGTCAAGTCGTACGTGCCGCCGTTCGCGCTCGACGCCCCGCTCGACGGCGGCGCGATCGGTGAGGTGGTGGCCGGCGAGGCCGCGGGCGTCAAGCCCGGCGACGTCGTGCTGCACGGCCTGGGCTGGCGCGAGTACGCGCTTGTCGACGCGACGGCCGTCCGCAAGGTCGACGCCGGCCTCGCGCCGGTCAGCGCCTACCTGAGCGTGCTCGGCATGACCGGGCTGACCGCGTACGCCGGGCTGCTCGACGTGGCCGTCATGAAGCCGGGGGAGACGGTCTTCGTCTCCGGCGCGGCCGGCGCGGTGGGCTCGATGGTCGGGCAGATCGCGAAGCTGCGCGGCGCCGGCCGGGTGATCGGCAGCGCCGGCTCCCGGGCGAAGGTCGAGCGGCTCGCCGCGCTCGGCTTCGACGCCGCCTTCGACTACCACGACGGGCCGGTGTACGAGCAGCTCAAGGCCGCCGCCCCGGACGGTGTCGACGTGTACTTCGACAACGTCGGCGGGGAGCACCTGGAGGCCGCGATCGGGGCGATGAACCTGCACGGCCGGGCCGCCATCTGCGGCATGATCGCCCAGTACAACTCGGCCGAGCCGCCGGCCGCCCCGCGCAACCTGGCGTTGGTGATCGGCAAGCGGCTGACGCTGCGCGGCTTCCTCGTCGGCGACCACGGTCACCTGCGCGAGCAGTTCGTGCAGGAGGTGGCCGGCTGGCTGCGCGAGGGTCGCCTGTCGTACGACGAGACGGTGGTCGACGGCATCGAGCAGGCCCCGGACGCGTTCCTCGGCCTGCTGCGCGGCGAGAACCTCGGCAAGATGCTCGTCCGCCTCTGACACCCCACGGAAGCGGCGGTGACCGGCCTCACCGGCCGGCCACCGCCGCTTCCGCGTTGGCTAGGCTTTCCGGCATGACGGTGGCGGTGCGGGTCATTCCGTGTCTGGACGTGGATGCCGGACGGGTGGTCAAGGGCGTCAACTTCGTCGACCTGCGCGACGCCGGCGACCCGGTGGAGCTGGCGGCGGCGTACGACCGGGCCGGGGCGGACGAGCTGACGTTCCTCGACGTCACCGCCTCGTCCAGCGACCGCGGCACGATGCTCGACGTGGTCCGGCGCACCGCCGAGTCGGTCTTCATCCCGCTCACCGTGGGCGGCGGCGTCCGGCAGGTCGCCGACGTGGACACGCTGCTGCGGGCCGGGGCGGACAAGGTCGGCGTGAACACCGCGGCCATCGCCCGTCCGGAGCTGATCGCCGAGATCGCCGACCGGTTCGGCCGCCAGGTGCTGGTGCTCTCGCTGGACGTGCGGCGCGCCCCGGCCGGGGTGACGCCCAGCGGCTTCGAGGTCACCACGCACGGCGGCCGGCGCGGCACCGGCCTGGACGCGGTGGCGTGGGCCGCGCGCGGCGCCGAGCTGGGCGCCGGCGAGATCCTGCTCAACTCGATGGACGCGGACGGCACCAAGGCCGGGTTCGACCTGCCGCTCATCCAGGCGGTCCGGGACGTGGTCGAGGTGCCGGTGATCGCCAGCGGTGGCGCGGGCGCGGTGGCGCACTTTCCGCCGGCGGTCGGCGCGGGCGCCGACGCGGTGCTCGCGGCCAGTGTCTTCCACTTCGGCGAGCTGACCGTCGGCGAGGTCAAGGACGCGCTGCGCGGCGCCGGGCACCCGGTGCGCTGACCCGGGCCGGGCCCACGGGTCACTGCCGCCCGGAGCGCCCCTCCGGGGACCGGCGGGGCATCGGGATGGAGCGGACCACGTACTCCTGCACGGCGGCGGCGTGGTCGTCCTCGGCGAGCTGCCACTCGGACTCGCCCGGCGGGTGCCGGCGGGTCAGCACGCCCTGCACGGTGTCGACAGTGGTGCCGAGCCCGGCGCTGGGCCGGGTGCGCCAGAGCCGTTCACCGTCCGGGGTGACCCGGAACCAGCCGTCGGCGACGCTGACCAGGCCGGCGCCGACGAGCCGCCGGACCGCCCCCTCGACCTCGTGTCGTTCGGGAATGGCCTGGTTGAGGTGGTCGGCGGTGGAGAGGACGTCGGCGAGGCGTACCCCCTCGGGGCGGCGTGTGGCGGCGGCCCGGCGGTGCCGGCCGGCGCCGCTCGCGATGACCAACGCCACGAAGATCCAGGCGTCGCTCCAACGCCATCCGTTGTCCCCCATGCACGAATGATGCCCGCCCGCGACGGCGGAGAAAACACCCGGTTTTCGCGGCGCGCGTCGTCGCAGCTCAGCGCGCTGCGGGCCGGCCCGTACGGTGGCGGTCGGCCCGAACGCGCTCACGCAGCGTAGGCGCGGACCGGTCGGGCCGGGATCGCGAAGATCGGGATGAACAGTTGGGCGAGCGGCCCGATGGCGAGCGCGTAGGCCACCGTGCCGAGACCGACGGTGCCGCCGAGCAGCCAGCCGAGGGCGAGCACGGTCACCTCGATGACGGTCCGGACCAACCGGATCGACAGGCGCGGGCGGCGGGCGACCAGGCCGGTCATCAGGCCGTCACGCGGCCCGGGGCCGAGCCCGGCGCCCAGGTAGAGGCCGGTGGCGGCGCCGTTGGCGACGATGCCGACCACCAGCAGCGCGGCGCGTACCGGCAGGCCCTCGCCGGGCGGCAGCACGGTCAGGGTGCCGTCGACGACCAGCCCGATCACCACCACGTTGCTGATCGTGCCGAGCCCGGGGCGCTGCCGCAGCGGGATCCAGAGCAGCAGCACCACGGCGCCGACGGCGATGGTGACCGTGCCGAAGGAGAGGCCGGTCTGCCGGGCCAGGCCCTGGTGGAACACGTCCCAGGGATCCAGGCCCAGCCCGGACCGGATCATCAGCGCCATGCTGAGCCCGTAGAGGACCAGGCCGGCGTAGAGCTGGGTGAGTCGCCGCACCGGCCGGTCCCGGAGATTGCCAAGCTGTGCCATGCATGCCACCCTAGGGTCCAATCGGCCCAGCCGGAGAGGCCAATCGGGGAGGAGTGGCCATGACAAGCCAGGTGCGCGGTGTCCAATTGGCGCGGCTGCTCGGTCAGTGGCACGCGCTGCCCGGCCGGCGGCGCAGCCCGGACTACGTCGCGCTCGCCGCCGCCGTCCGTGGCCTGCTCGCCGACGGCCGGCTGCCCCTGGGGGTACGCCTGCCGGCCGAGCGGGAACTGGCCGAGGCGCTCCGGATCAGCCGGACCACCGTCACCGCGGCGTACCGGGAACTGCGGGAGAGCGGCCACCTGGCGAGCCGGCGCGGCGCCGGGAGCTGGACCATGCTGCCGGGCACCCACCGGGTGGCCAGCACCGGACTCTGGACGCCGCTCGACGACCGGGACATGATCGACCTCGGGGTCGCCGCGCTCTCCGCCCCGCCGCAGCTCGTCCCCGCCGCCCGCGCGGCGGCCGAGGACCTGCCCCGCTATCTCGGCGGCGCCGGCTACCACCCCACCGGCATCATCGAGCTGCGCGAGGCGGTGGCCCGCGGCTACACCGAGCGTGGCCTTCCCACCAGCCCCGAGCAGATCATGGTCACCAGCGGCACCCAGCACGCGCTGGACCTGGTGCTCCGGCTGGCGCTGTCCCCCGGCGGCGGGGTGCTGGTGGAGTCGCCCACCTACCCCAACGCGCTCGCCGCGCTCGCCGCCCGGCGGGCCCGGATCGCCACGCACGGGCTCTCCGACGACGGGTGGGACGCCGACCTGCTGCTCGGCAGCCTCCGGCAGACCCGGCCCAAGCTGGCGTACGTGATCCCGGAGTTCCACAACCCGACCGGCCACCTGATGGCGGCCGACCTGCGCGAGCGGCTGGTCGGCGCGGCCCACGCCGCCGGCACCGACCTGGTGGTGGACGAGTCCTTCGTCGACCTGCCGCTTGACGACACCCCGCTGCCACCGCCGGTGGCGGTCTTCGACAGGCACTCCCGGGTGATCAGCATCGGCGGGATGAGCAAGCCCTACTGGGGCGGGCTGCGGATCGGCTGGGTCCGCGCCTCCGCGCCGCAGGTGCAGCGGCTGGCCGCGGCCCGGGTCGGGGTGGACATGGCCAGTCCGGTCCTCGACCAGCTCGTCGCGGTGCACCTGCTGGCCCAGGCGCCGGCCATCGTGGCGGCCCGCCGGACCCAGCTCGCCGGCCAGCGGGACGCGCTTGTCGCCGCGCTCGCCGACCGGCTGCCCGACTGGCGGTTCCGGGTGCCGCGCGGCGGCGTCACGCTCTGGGCCGAGCTGGACGGCCCGATCTCCAGCGCGTTGGCCCGGGCGGCCGAGGAGGTCGGCGTACGGCTGGCGCCCGGCCCCCGGTTCGGCCTGGACGGCACGCTGGAGCGGTTCCTCCGGCTGCCGTTCACGCTGCCCGCCGCGGAGCTGGCGGAGGCGGTCGGGCGGCTCGCCGCGGTCCGCTACGACCTGGACCGGGCCGGCCGGCCGCAGTGGCGGGAGCCGAGCGTCATCGCCTGAGCGGCCGTGCCCGTTCCGGTGGTTGCCGGCCGAACCGGATCCCCGCCCGGCGGCGGGACCGCAGACTGCCCGGGTGGGGAACCGGAGCGACGCCCGCTGGTCGTGGGCGCTACGCGCAGCCGCGCCCGGCTCCCGCACCACCCGGTTGGAACTCTTCTACGACCTGGTCTTCGTCTTCGCGTTCCTCAGCGTCACCACGCTGACCGCCAGTGAGCTGACCCCGGTCAACCTCTACCGCTTCCTGTTGGTGCTGGCGCTGCTCTGGTGGTCGTGGACCGGCTTCGCGCGGGTGGGCAACGCCTGCCGCGCCGACCAGGGCATGCTGCCACTGGTCGGCTTCGTGACCGTGGCGGCCACGTTCCTGCTCGTGCTCAGCGCGCCCGGCGCGTTCCAGGACCGCCCGGGCGGCCTGCCCGGCCCGCTGGTCTTCGCCGGTTGCTACTTCGTGATCCGGATGGCCCAGCTCACCGTGTTCGGCCGGGTGGACCGGGCCGACCCGGTGCGTCGTCGACGGTTCCTGCTGCGCGTCCTGGTGCCGGTCGTGGCCACCGTGCTGCTCGTGGCCGCCGGCACCGTCCGGGCCTGGCTGCCCGAGGGTCGGTTCGCGGTCGGGCTGCAACTGGCGCTCTGGACGCTGGCGGTGCTTGTCGAGTACGTGGTCGGCACCACCGTGGCCTGGCACTGGTGGGTGGTGGTCTCGGCCGGACACTGGGCGGAACGGCACGCGCTGATGGTGCTGGTCGCGCTCGGTGAGTCGATCATCGCGCTGGGGCTCGGCCCGAAGACCGGGCTGCCGCTGACCGGCCCGGTGGCGGTGGCCGCGCTGCTCGGCATCGCGATCGTGGCGGCGCTCTGGTGGGCGTACTTCGACACGCTGGCGTTCGCGCTGGAGCAGGCGCTGCACCACGCCCGGGACCGGGACGCCCGGCTGCGGCTGAGCCGCTCGGTCTACACGTTCCTGCACCTGCCGATGGTCACCGGGACGATCCTCTACGCGCTCGGCCTCAAGGACCTGCTCGCCGAGATCGCCGATCCGGACACCCCGTCCTGGGGGTGGTCGTTGGGCGACTTCTGGGGTGGCGTCCTCTTCGGCGGGGTGGCGCTCTACCTGCTCAGCATCGCCGGCTGCTGGTGGTTGGCGGTGCGCGAGCTGCACCGTCCGCTGCTGGTCACGGTGGCGGCGCTGGTCGTGGTCGGCCCGTTCGCGTTCCGGATCCCGGAGGTGGCCGCGCTGGGCGTGCTGGCGGTGCTCGCCGGCGCCGGCGTCACCTGGGAGACGCGCAGCGAGGACGGCCGCCGCCGCCGGGTGCGTCAGCTCGCGCTGGAGGAGCAGGTGGCCGCCGAGGCCGAGCAGAGCCGGTGGCGTCGGGAACACCTGTGACCGGCGCGGGCCGCCGGGGCCGGTCCCGCGCGGGCCGTGCCCCGGGACGGTGGGGCACGGCCGGCGCGGCGCCGGGGGCACGTCACAGCTCGGCGAGCGTGCCCTCGTACATCTTGTCGATCTCGCCGGCGAAGTTGGTCTCCACGCTGCGGCGCTTGATCTTCAGCGACGGGGTGACCTCGCCGTCGGCGATAGTCAGGTCGCGGGGGAGGATCGTCACCTTCTTGATCGTCTCCCAGCGGTTGAGCTTGGCGTTCAGCTCGTCCACGTACCCCTCGACCATCGTCCGCGCCTCGGGCGAGGTGACGATAGTGGTGTAGTCGCGCCCCTCCAGCGGGGTGCCGGCCGCCCAGCCCTTGATCGCGTCCGGGTCCAGCGTCACCAGCATGGTGCAGTAGTTGCGGGCCTGCCCGATCACCACCGCCTGCGAGGTGTACGGGCAGATCGCCTTGAACATGCCCTCGATGTGCGACGGCGCGACGTACTTGCCGCCGGACGTCTTGACCAGGTCCTTCTTGCGGTCGGTGATGCGCAGGTAGCCGTCGTCGTCGAGCGTGCCGATGTCGCCGGTGCGGAAGAAGCCGTCGTCGGTGAACGCCTCGGCGGTCTCCCCGGGCAGGTTGTGGTAGCCACGCATCACCGGCCGGCCCCGGACCAGGATCTCGCCGTCGGTGTCGATCCGGCACTCCAGGTCGCCCATGGCCCGGCCCACGCTGCCGATCTTGAGACCGTCCGGCGGGTTGACGAACGCGCCGGCGCTGGTCTCGGTGAGGCCGTACCCCTCCGAGATGGGCAGGTTGGCGGCGGCGAAGAAGGTGGCGATCTCCTTGCTCAGCGGCGCCGCGCCGGAGACCAGGACCCGCATCCGGCCGCCC
This sequence comes from Micromonospora sp. DT227, assembly GCF_049841835.1. NCBI lineage: Bacteria > Bacillati > Actinomycetota > Actinomycetes > Micromonosporales > Micromonosporaceae > Micromonospora > Micromonospora sp. DT227. The sequence goes on from NZ_JBNCLA010000005.1 coordinate 494,578, forward strand.
AGCCGGGCCTGGAGCTTGCTGAAGACCAGCTTCTCGGCGAGCGCGTACTTCATCCGCAGCCCGGCCGGGACCGGCTTGCCGGCCTGCTCCAGCGCGACCTTCTCCTTGCCGACCGCGACGCCCCAGCCGAAGATCTTCGCCTTCGCGCCGCCCGCGCCCTGCGCGGTGGTGACCGCCTTGTTGTAGACCTTCTCGAAGACCCGGGGCGCGCCGCACATCAGCGTCGGCCGGACCACGCCGAGCAGGTCGACCAGCCGGTCCACCCGGCCGTCGACGTAGGTGGGCAGCCCGACGTGGGTGGCGCCGCAGAGCAGCGTCTTGCCGAACGAGTGGGACAGCGGCAACCACAGGTATTGCAGGTCGTCGACGCGCAGCAGGCCCAGCTCGGCCTGCGCGACGCCCTCCCAGCACCACCCGCCGTGCAGCAGCTCCACGCCCTTGGGCCGGCCGGTGGTGCCCGACGTGTAGATCAGGGTGGCCAGGTGGTCCGGGCCGATGCCGGCGACCAGCTCGTCGATCAGGCCGGGCGTGGCGGCCAGCGCGGCGGCGCCGCGTTCCTCCAGCTCGGCGAGCGTGAGCTGGGGAACGCCGGCCGCCGGGTCGGCCGCGCCGTCGAGGAGCACCACGTGCGTCAGCGCCGGCAACTCCGCACCGGCGATCTTCGCGGCCTGGGCCGGGTTCTCCGCGAACAGCACCCGCGACCCCGAGTCGGCGAGAATGTACGCCGCCTCCTCGGGCTCGGTGGTGGGGTAGACGGTGGTGGTGGCCCCGCCGGCGCACATCACGCCGAAGTCGGCGAGCACCCACTCCAGCCGCGTGTTGGCCAGGATCGCCACCGGGTCCTCGAGGCCCACACCCAGCCCGTGCAGCCCGGCCGCGATCGCCTTGGCGCGCTGCCCGACCTGCTCCCACGTCAACCAGACCGGGCCCGAGTCGTCGGGTGCGGGGTGGGCGAAGGCGTGCCGGTCGGGGGAGTCCGCCACGCGCTTGAGGAACATGTCCGGTACGGAACGGTACGGTACATCGAGAGCCATCGTGGAAGCCGCCTTCAGGGGTGGAGGGACGTGACGGGGGTCACGCCGGTCTGCGGTTACCGAAGAGTATTGCCTGCACCGGGGCAGCGGCTAGTGCGGATCGGCCGGGGTTCGGGCTCAGGCGTACCGGGTGGCGGCGCGGGACCAGTCGTAGGTGGCCCGGATCCAGTCCCGGCGGGTGGCGAGGAAGGCGCGAACCCCGTCGTCGGCGGTGACGGTCAGCGCCGCGTCCCGTTCCGCGTACGCCGCCAGCGCCGCGTTGAACCGGGCCGCCGCCTCGCGCAGCGCCGCCGCCTCGTCCTGACCGGTCTCGCCGGCGATGGTGGTGACCAGGTTGTGCGCCGGCGGGGCGACGCCGCGCTCCTTGCCGTAGGAGAACAGGTCGTTGCACCAGCAGACCAGGTCGGCGGCGAGGACGTCCAACGCGGCCAGCGCCGGATCGGCCCGCCGGGCGGGGCCGGGGCACGCCGGGTGGGCCAGGTCGGTCACCGTGAAGCCGGGGCGTACGCCGCCGGTGTGCCGGCGCATCTGCACGTACTCGGCCACCCCGGGCACCCGCCGGTGCTCCCGGTTGGCCGCCTCCCAGAGCAGCGCCAGCAGGTATTCGCGCAACTGGCCGACCAGGCGCAGCAGCAGCGCGGGCCGCTGCGCGTCGCGGGCCCGCCGGCACAGGTCGTCGAGCGCCACCGCCAGCGGGCCACCGGCCGGGACGGGCGCGGCCGGGTCGCCGTGCCGGTCCAGCACGCTCAGCAGCGCCGCCACGGTGGGGGCCAGCCGGGTGGGGTCCGCGCCCAGGCCGTCGTCGTCGCAGGCGTCGTCCACCACGAACAGCCAGTTGATCAGGTCGGTGAGCAGGCGCAGGCCGGCCGGGGACGCCTCCGGGCCGGCCCGTCCGGCCAGCTCCGCGGCGTGCGCGCCGGCCAGTCGGCGCCGCCCGGCCGGGTCACGGACCAGGCCGAGGTCGCGTACCCAGCCGGCGCTCTCCGCGGTGACCCGCTCGACGGCGGGGTGCCGTCGCGCCGGAAAGGGCGGTTCGTGCAGCGCCGAGAGCGCGAAGCCACGCATCCGTGCCCCCTGTCCGCCGCCCGCGGGGCGGGGCGGCGGGCAGGAGCGTACGGCAGAATCGATCGGCATTCATCACTGGGATGTGCGCTATTCGTGATAGTGCGGTCACGGGATGCCTACGCTCGGTCAGAGTCCCAGCTCGGCCGCGCGCAGCCGCTCCGCGAGCCCGGCCGGGCCCTCCACCTGGACCCGGGCCACCCGCTGCCGGCCGGTGAGGAACAGCACCAGCTCGCCCGGCGCGCCGACCAGCCGCAGCCGCTCGCCGCCCCGGCCGACCCGCAGCTCGCCGTGCCCCGGCGCCTGCACCAGCACCTCGGCCGGAAACCGCCGCAGCGCCATCCGGGCCAGCAGGGCGACCCGCTTCCAGAGCACCGCCTGCTGCCCGGCCGGCAGGTCGCGCGGGTGCCAGCCGGGCCGGGCGCGGCGCACGTCCTCGTGGTGGATGAAGAACTCCATGCCGTTGGCCAGCTCGTCGGTGAGCGGATTGCTCACCGGGCTCCACACCGGCGGGCGGCGGACCCGGGCGACCAGGTCGGCGTACGGACCGGCGGCGACCCGCAGGCGCACCGCCTCGGCGTACCCCCGCAGCGGCGGCAGCAGGATCCCGCCGGCCGCGTCCGGCCGGCGCTCCCGCACCAGCAGGTGCGCCGCCAGGTCACGGGTGTTCCACCCCGCGTTGACCGTCGGCGCGTCCGGTCCCAGTTCCAGCATCAGATCGGCGAGCGCCTCGCGCTCCGCTCGGGCGTACCGCGGCATGGCCCGATCGTAGGCCCGCCCGGCCCGATCGGCGCGCCATGGCCGACGCGGCGTTCCCGGGCCGCCGGTCGCCGCCCGCCGTCCGCCCCCGGTCGGCGCGAACGTGACGGCGGACATATCCCGGCCGGGTCGGCGTACGCGGCGACGAGCGGTAAGGATGGGGGAGAAAACTGTGGCTTACGGCGGGGGAGAGCGTGGCGAGCGGGACAAGTCGGGACGTGCTCGGCAAGGGGCTCAGGGTGCTCGGCCGGGCGATCCGGGAGCAACCCCGGATCTTCGCGGTGGCGGTCAGCGGCAGTGTGCTCTTCGGCCTCCTCGTCATCGCCAGCGCGTACGTGGTCGGCGCGGTGGTCGGCGACGTGGTGGTGCCGGCGGTCGAACGCGGCGCGGTGGCCGGCGGCGCTCTCGCGCTCGCCGCGTCGGCGCTGTTCGGGATCAGCGTGCTGCGGGTGGTCGGCATCTTCGGCCGACGGCTCGGCGCCGGTTACATGCAGTACCGGCTCCAGGCCGCCTACCGTCGCCGGGTCACCCGCCGCTACCTCGACCTGCCGCTGGCCTGGCACCACCGCAACTCCACCGGCACGCTGCTGTCCAACGCCAACTCCGACGTGGAGGCCGCCTGGTACCCGATCGCGCCGCTGCCGTTCGCGGTCGGCACGCTGGTGATGCTGGTCGGCGCCGTGGCCTCGCTGTTCGTCACCGACTGGGCGCTCGCCCTGGTCGGCCTCGCCGTCTTCCCCGCGCTGTTCGCCCTCAACGTGGTCTACTCCCGCCGGATGGCGCCCCGCCAGGCCCGCGCCCAGCGGCTGCGCGCCGAGGTCAGCGGCATCGCGCACGAGAGCTTCGACGGCGCGTTGGTGGTCAAGACCATGGGCCGGGAGTCCCAGGAGACGGCCCGCTTCGCCGCCCGCGCCGGTGACCTGCGCGACGCGTTGATCTCCGTCGGCCGGCTGCGCGGCGTCTTCGACCCGATGCTGGAGACCCTGCCCAGCCTCGGCACGCTCGCCGTGCTGGTGGTCGGCGCGGTCCGGCTCCAACAGGGCGCGATCACGGTGACCGAGCTGGTCAGCGTCGCGTTCCTGTTCACCGTGCTGGCCTTCCCGGTGCGGGCGATCGGCTGGGTGCTGGCCGAGCTGCCGCGCAGCGTCGCCGGCTGGGAGCGGGTCAGCCGGGTCCTGGACGCCACCGGCGAGATGCCGTACGGCGACGTGACGCTCGACCCGGCCCGCCGGGAGCCGGCCACGCTGGGCTTCGCCGACGTCCACTTCGGGTACGAGCCGGCCGAGGCGCACCAGCCCGGCACGGAGGTGCTCGGCGAGGTGACGTTCACGGTGCCGGCCGGGAAGACGGTGGCCCTGGTCGGTCCGACCGGCGCCGGAAAGTCCACCATCGCGTCGCTGGCCGTGCGGCTGGTCGACCCGGACCGTGGCCGCGTCACGCTGGACGGCGTCGACGTGCGCGAGCTGACCGCCGCCTCGCTCGCCGCCACGGTGGCGCTGGTGGCCCAGGTGCCGTTCGTCTTCGACGACACGGTCCGGGCCAACATCACGCTCGACCGGGCCGGCATCGGCGACGACGAGGTGTGGGCCGCGCTGCGGCTGGCCGAGGCGGACGGCTTCGTCGCCGCCCTGCCGGACGGGCTGGACACCATGGTCGGCGAGCGGGGCACCTCGCTCTCCGGCGGGCAGCGGCAACGACTCACGCTGGCCCGGGCGCTCGCCGGCCGGCCCCGGCTGCTGGTGCTCGACGACGCCACCAGCGCCGTCGACCCGCGGGTCGAGGCGGCCATCCTGGCCGGCCTGCGCGCCCCCGGCGACGGGGGCGCGTCGATCCTGGTGGTGGCGTACCGGCGGGCCACCATCGCGCTCGCCGACGAGGTGATCTACGTGGAGCAGGGCCGGGTGGTCGCCCGCGGCACGCACCCCGAGCTGCTGGCCACCGTGCCCGGGTACGCCAACCTGGTCACCGCGTACGAGCAGGCCGAGCAGGAACGCGAGCAGAACCGCACGTACGACGAGGTCACGCCGGTGCCCTCTGGCCTGGAGATGGAGGTGGACCGGTGAGCGCGACCACGAGCACGATCACGGCCGAGCGGGCCGAGTCGACCTGGGGGACGCTGCGGCGCGGATTGGCGCTCTCCCCGGAGCTGAAGACCGGGCTGGCCGCCACGTTGGCGTTGGCGCTTGTCTACATGGTCGGCCGGGTGGCGGTGCCGGTGGCGGTGCAGCGCGGCATCGACCACGGCATCGTCGGCGGGCTCGACCTGGGCGTCATCTCGCTGACCGTGGCGATCACCGTCGCCGTGCTGGTGGTCACCACCACCTGCGGCTACCTGATGATGCGCCGGCTGTTCACGGTCAGCGAGACCGCGCTGGCCGGCGTGCGGACCCGCGCGTTCCGGCACGTGCACGACCTGTCCATGCTGCACCAGCAGTCCGAGCGGCGCGGGTCGCTGGTCTCCCGGGTCACCAGCGACGTCGACCAGATCACCCAGTTCCTCCAGTGGGGCGGCGTGATCCTCCTGGTCAACCTGGGACAGTTGCTGGTGACCACCGCCGTGATGCTGGCGTACTCCTGGCAGTTGACGCTCGTGGTGCTCGTCGCGTTCGCGCCCGCGGTGCTGATCATCCGGCAGTTGCAGCGCCGGCTGGCCGGCGCGTACGGGCTGGTCCGGCAGCGGACCGGCACGCTGCTCGGCGCGATCGGCGAGAGCGTGGTCGGCGCGCCGGTGATCCGGGCGTACGGGATCGCCGGGCGCACCGCCCGCCGGCTGGACGCGGCGATCGACGGGCAGCGGGTGGCCCAGCAGCGGGCCATCCGGATCAGCATCCTGGGCAGCTCGGTCGGCGAGCTGGCCGCCGGCCTGGCGCTGGCCGGCGTGGTGGTGGTCGGGGTGAGCCTGGGCGTCGACCGGACGCTGTCGGTCGGGCAGCTCACCGCGTTCCTGTTCCTGGTCACGCTCTTCATCCAGCCGGTGCAGATCGCCACCGAGGTGCTCAACGAGGCGCAGAACGCGATCGCCGGCTGGCGTCGGGTGCTCGACGTGCTGGACGTCGAGCCGGACGTGGCCGACCCGGGCGAGCGGGGCCGGGAGCTGCCGTCCGGTCCGCTCGACGTCCGCTTCGCCGGGGTGACGTTCGCCTATCCGGGCGGGCCGCCGGTGCTGCACGACGTGACGCTGGACATCGCGGCGAAGAGCCGGGTGGCGGTGGTCGGCGAGACCGGCAGCGGCAAGACCACGTTCGCCAAGCTGCTCACCCGGCTGATGGACCCGACCGAGGGCGAGGTGCTGCTCTCCGGCGTCGACCTGCGTCAGGTCCGCTTCGACTCGCTGCGCGCCCGGGTGGTGATGGTGCCGCAGGACGGTTTCCTGTTCGACGCCACGGTCGGGGAGAACGTCCGGTTCGCCCGCCCGGACCTGTCCGACGCCCGGCTCACCGCCGCCTTCACCGAGTTGGGCCTGGCCGACTGGCTGGACGGGCTGCCGGCCGGGCTGGACACCCCGGTGGGCGAGCGCGGCGAGGCGCTCAGCGTCGGCGAGCGGCAGCTCGTGGCGCTGGCCCGCGCGTACGTGGCCGACCCGGACCTGCTGGTGCTCGACGAGGCGACCAGCGCGGTCGACCCGGCCACCGAGGTGCGCCTGCAACGCACGCTGGACGCGGTGACCCGGGGGCGCACCACGCTGGCCATCGCGCACCGGCTCTCCACCGCGCAGTCGGCCGACGAGGTGATCGTGGTGGACCGGGGCCGGATCGTGCAGCGCGGCCCGCACGAGGAGCTGGTCCGGGACGCCGACTCGGTCTACGCCCTGCTCTTCGCCTCGTGGCTGGAGCAGACCCGCTGACCGGGCCACCCCGAACTCCCGCGATCTTGCACTTTCGGCCCCCGGTAGGGGTGGATCGTCCCTTTTCGTCGGGGCAACAAGCGCAAGATCGCCGCCGGGAAGGATCAGCGCACGTCGCCGGTGAGGTAGCGCTGGACCGTCGGGCCGGCGGCGGCCACCAGGGTCGCCGGCTCGGCGCCGGCGATCGGTTCGAGGCGGAGCACATACCGCATCAGGGCCAGCCCAGCGAGCTGGGTCGCCACCAGCCCGCCACGCAGCGGCAGCTCCGTCGGGTCGACCTCGAGGTGGTCGAGCACCCGCCGCAGCACCTGGGTGACGAGGAACTCCCGCAGCAGGCGGGCGGTCCACTCGTTGCTCACCGCCGAGCGCAGCAACGCCACCCCCGCGGCGCCGACCGGCGAGTCCCATACCTCAAGGAACGTGCGGACGAGCCGCTCGCCGATGCCCTCCGGCCCGCCCGCGAGAACCGTCGGCAGCAGCCGCGCCGGGTCCACCGGGAACGCCATGGCCGCCCGGAACAGCTCCTCCTTGGTGCCGAAGTAGTGGTGCACCAGCGCCGGGTCCACGCCGGCGGCGGCGGCGACCGTCCGAATCGCTGTGGCGTCGAAGCCGCGCTCGGCGAACGCGTCCCGGGCCGCGGCGAGGATCGCCTCCCGGGTGTCCGGGTTGCCGGGCCGCCGCCCGGTGCGACGCGGTCTCCTCGGCTGCGCCGCCGGCTCGGCGTCGCGGCGCGGGGTCATCCGCTGCGCCGGCGCAGCGTGGCGGCGGCCAGCACCAGCGCGACCACCGCCGCGCCGGCCACGATCGCCACGTCGCGCCACATGGTGCCGGTCGGCGCGGCGTGCGCGCCGACCTCCTGGAGCGCCTCGACCGCATACGACAGCGGCAGCGCGTCGCTGACCGCCTGGAGCCAGCCGGCCATCTGGCCGCGGGGCACGAACAGCCCGCAGAGCAGCAGTTGCGGGGCGACCACGACCGGCATGAACTGCACCGCCTGGAACTCGGTGCGGGCGAACGCCGAGCAGAACAGGCCGAGCGCCACGGCCAGCACCGCGTTCACGCCGGCGATCAGCACGACCAGCCACGGGCTGCCGGCGGTGTCCAGCCCGAACACCTGGTAGGCCACCAGCGAGGCGACGGTGGACTGGAGCACCCCGGCCAGCCCGAACGCGATGCCGTAGCCGAAGAGCAGGTCCAGCTTGCCCAGCGGCGTGGTGAGCAGCCGCTCCAGCGTGCCGGTGGTGCGCTCGCGGAGCATGGCGATGCTGGTCACCAGGAACATGATGATGAACGGGAAGAAGCCCAGCATGATCAGCGCGACCCGGTCGAAGGTGCGCGGCGCGCCGGGCGGGGTGGGCTGGTCGACGTACATGAAGTAGACAAGCGTGAGCAGCACCGCCGGCACCACGACGAGCAGCGCGACGGTGCGCCTGTCGTGCCGGAGCTGGCGCAGGATCCGCCCGGTCGTGGCGGCCAGGATGCGCCCGTTCACGAGGTGGCCTCCGACTCGCCGTCGCGGATCAGGCGCAGGAACGCCTCCTCCAGGTCGTCCACGCCGGTGGCGGCGCGGACCGCGGCCGGGGTGTCGTCGGCGACCAGCCGGCCCTCGCGGATCAGCAGCAGCCGGTCGCAGCGGGCCGCCTCGTCCATCACGTGACTGGAGACCAGCAGCGTGGTGCCGGTGGCGGCCATGGCATGGAACCGGGCCCACAGGTCGGCCCGCAGCACCGGGTCCTGGCCGACCGTGGGTTCGTCGAGGACGACCAGCTCCGGGTCGCCGACCAGGGCGCAGGCGAGCGACGCGCGGCTGCGTTGGCCGCCGGAGAGCGTGCCGACCAGTTGGTCGGCCGCCGCGGCCAGCCCGACGTCGGACACCGCCCGGTCGGCGTCGGCGCGGCTCCGGCCCTGGAGCACGGCGAAGTAACGGGCGTTCTCCCGGACCGTGAGGTCGGCGTAGACGCTCGGGGCCTGGGTCAGGTAGCCCACCCGGTGGCGCAGCTCGGCCGTGCCGGCGGGCCGACCGAGCACGTCGACCGTGCCGGCGTCGACCGTCTGCACGCCGACCACCGCGCGCATCAGCGTGGTCTTGCCGCTGCCGCTGGGCCCGAGCAGCCCGGTGACCGTGCCGCGGGGCACGGCGCAGCTGATGCCGTGCAGCACCCGCCGCCCACCCCGGTCGACCACCAGGCCACGGACCGACACCGCGTCGTCCATGTCCGCCTCCGACAATTCATCTACCGTTGAAATCAACGGTAGATGAATTCCACCGGCCGGGCAATGCTGTTGACTTCGAGTGGGCTCGAACTGGAAGCCTGGATCGGTGGACATCGGCATCCGGGAGAAGAGCCTCAGCGTCGGCGAGGCGGCGCAGCGGGTCGGCCTGACCACCTACACGCTGCGCTGGTACGAACAGGAAGGGCTGGTCGCGCCGGTCGGGCGGGACTCCGCCGGCCGTCGGCGCTACACCGAGGCGGACGTCAACTGGCTGTTCCTGCTCCTGCGGCTGCGCCGGACCGGGATGCCGGTGCGCGACATGCGCCGCTACGCCGAGTTGGCCCGGCAGGGCGACCGTACGCTCGGCGCGCGGCGGGCGCTGTTCGAGGCGCACCGGGCCCGGGTGCTGGCCCGGATGGCCGAGCTGACCGAGGATCTCAAGGCCCTCGACCACAAGATCGACGCGTACCGGCAGGCCGAAGAGGAACTGGGCTAAGCCACCCGCACCGGACACCCGGTCCGCCATCGGGCATTGCGCTTGAGATCGGACTTCCGGCACCATGTCGCGGTGGGTCCCGCTTCGTTGCCCGAGTCCGGATTCCTCGACGACTGGGCCACCCGCCTGCGCCGGGCCGCGGACCGACCGGTCGTCGGGATCATGCTGCGCGGCAGCCACGCCCGACGGGCCGCCACCGAGCACAGCGACGTCGACGTGGACGTGCTCGTCGCCACCGACGAGGAGCGTCCCGCCTCGGCGGCCCCGGCCCGCCCCACCGGCGCGTACGCGAGCCGGGACGCCTACCTGGCCGAGTTCGACGGGCGGCTGGTGCACGTCTCGGTGGCCTCCCGGGACGTCCGCTCCTGGGTGCGCCGGCTCGGCCAGCCCGCCGACTGGGCGTTCGGGCTGCCGGTCACCGCGCCCGCCCGGCTGCTCTGGGCGGTCCCGGAGTGGCGCCGCCGGATCGACCTGCCGGTGCTCTGCCAGCCCGCCGACGAGCCGCGCCTGGAGGACCTGATCGCCACGCTGGGCAAGGTGGCCGGGGCGCACTGGGCCGGCGACGCCCCCGGGGTCCGGCTCGCGGCGGCCGACCTGGCCCGGCTCTGCCCCTCGGTGCTCCGGCTGGCCAACCCGGCCGTCCGGGTGGTGTCCCGCCGGGCCGCGCTGACCGCCGCGCTGGACCTGCCGGTGGCCCCGCCCGGCTACCGCGCCGACATGCTGCTCTGCCTCGGGCTGCGCGCCGGTGCCCCGGCCGAGGTCGGGGCCGCCGCCGGCCGCCTGGTCACCGGCATCGTCCCGCTGGTCCGCCCGTACGCCGGGGAGGTCGCCGCGGTGGCCGGCGCGGACCTGGCCGAGGCGCTCGCCGACGGCCGGGTGGACCGCTACCTCGGTCAGCTCAGCCGGACGCTGCACGCGGCGCCACCGGCGACCCGGGACACGTCGACGGTGCCGGCGCCACGTGCGGGAGAATGGTCAACCGTGCCCGCCTCTGACGCGCCCGTGACCGGCGCCTCCGCCCGCTCCGCCGCCGGCCCGGCCCGGCCCTCCCAGCTCGACCCGGCCATCGCGGCCAGGCTCCGCCGCACCCCGGACGGTCTGGTCGCCGCCGTGGTCCGCGCCCACGACTCGGGTGAGGTGCTGATGGTCGCCTGGATGGACGACGAGGCGCTGCACCGCACGCTCACCAGCGGCCGGGCCACCTACTGGTCGCGCAGCCGGGGGGAGTACTGGGTCAAGGGCGCGACCTCCGGCCACCACCAGTACGTCCGCTCGGTCGCGCTGGACTGCGACGGCGACGCGTTGCTGGTCAGCGTGGAGCAGGTGGGCGCGGCCTGCCACACCGGTCACCGCACCTGCTTCTTCACCGAGCTGCCGGTCAGTTCGCCGGGAGTGACCCCGTGACCGACGCCGCGGTCGGCCCGCCCGCCGTCCGGGGCCGGCGCGAGCTGGCGTACGCGGTGCTGCTCTGCCTGGCCGGCGCGGGCCTGGCCGCCTGGGCGGTGACCCGGAGCTGGTCGGCCGATCCGACCGCCGGTGGTTCCCTCGGGCCCGGGCGGTCGGGCCGCACCGGCGCGGACCTGCTGCCGTGGGTGTCGGCGCTGGCCTACGTCGGGTTGGCCGGCGGCGGGGCGGTGCTGGCCACCGGGGGCCGGCCGCGCCGGCTGCTCGGCGTGCTGCTGGCGGTCGTCGGGCTGGCCGTCGCGGTCGGTGGCGGGGTCGGTCTCGGCGAGCCCGGGGTCAGCCGGCTCTGGCCGGCCCTGGTGCTGGCGGGCGGTCTGGCGCTCGCGACAGGCGGGGCGTGCACCGCGTGGCGGGCCGGGCGGTGGCCGGCGATGGGCGCCCGGTACGAGCGGCGGGCCGGGTCGACCGGCCCCGCCGACGCGGACCGGCCGGCGGTCGAACGGGGCACCCGGGACGCGTGGGACGCGCTGGACCGGGGCGAGGACCCGACGGTCAGCTGACCGGCTGGGCCTCGCGCGTCGCCCGGCGGTCCCGGGCCGCGGCCCGGGCGGCGGCCAGCTCGGCCACCAGCCGCTCCAGCTCGCGGCGTTGCGCGGCCCGGGCCCGGTCGGCGCAGACCGCCTCCCAGGCGTTGCCCTGGGCGGTACGCGTCCGGCCGTCACCGGCCACCGCGCGTTCGAGCGTGTGCACCACGCCGACGGCGAGTGCGGCGACGGTTCGGGAGACGGTGGTCAACCCGATGTTCTGGTGCGGCCCGTTGGCGCTCATGGTTCACCCCACACGAGATCGTTCGGCTTCGGTCGGCAGCGGCCTCGTCGAGTCTGCCCTGCGACGATGGTGTCCGGCTCACGTTTCGCCACCGTGAAGCGCAGGTCAACGCTCCCGCACGCGGGGCGACCTGCACAGGGGCGGAAGTCCTTGACCTTGGTCACAGCGGGCCGGACGTCGGGCTGCGAGGTCGGGCCGGGCGTGGTGAGATGGGTCATGGGCGATGGTCGATGCATGCGGTGGCGCTGCGTGACACCGTGTTCACCCGAAGTCGGCCATCATGCCACAGCCCATGTCGTGAGGTGCGCCATACCCCCCGGCACGTGTCGCCAGGTGGCGCCACCTAGCATCGGCCCATGACACCCGGAGAGGGGAGTCCGTTGGTGACTGCTGAGCATGCGCACGCGGAGGGGGACGACGCCGGAGCGGCGCCGTCCGCAGGGGTGCTCGACGAGATCCTGGCCGGGGTGCGCGAGGACGTGGCCCGGCGGCAGGAGCAGCTCCCGCTGGAGCGGATCCGCGAGCTGGCCGCCGCCGCACCGCCGCCGATCGACGCGTACGCGGCGCTGCGCCGACCCGGCGTGGCCGTGATCGCCGAGGTGAAGCGCTCGTCGCCGTCCAAGGGGCGGCTGGCCGAGATCGCGAACCCGGCCGACCTGGCCAGCGACTACGCGGCCGGTGGCGCGCGGGCGATCAGCGTGCTGACCGAGGGCCGCTGGTTCGGCGGGTCGCTGGACGACCTGGCCGCGGTCCGGGCCGCGGTGAACGTGCCGGTGCTGCGCAAGGACTTCGTGGTCTCCAGCTACCAGGTGCACGAGGCCCGCGCGCACGGCGCCGACCTGGTGCTGCTGATCGTCGCCGCGTTGGAGCAGAACGCGCTGGTCGGGCTGCTGGAGCGGATCGAGTCGCTGGGCATGACCGCGCTCGTCGAGGTGCACACCGAGGAGGAGGCGGACCGGGCCCTGGAGGCCGGCGCGCAGGTGATCGGCGTCAACGCCCGCGACCTGCGTACCCTGGAGGTCGACCGGTCGGTGTTCGAGCGGATCGCGCCCGGGCTGCCGAGCCGCGTCGTCAAGATCGCCGAGTCGGGTGTGCGCGGTCCGCACGACCTGATCCGGTACGCCTCGGCCGGCGCCGACGCCGTCCTGGTGGGCGAGGGCCTGGTCACCCAGAAGAGCCCCCGCGAGGCGGTCGCCGAGCTGGTCAACGCCGGGAACCACCCGGCCACGCCCCGCCCGGTGCGCTGACCCGCGCCGGGTCCACCCGAACCGAGAGGACGCCCGCGATGAGCGCCGCACCCGCTGCCGGCCAGGTTCCCGACGCCGCCGGCCACTTCGGCCGGTTCGGCGGCCGGTTCGTCCCCGAGGCGCTGGTCGCCGCGCTGGACGAGCTGGACGCGGCGTACCGCAAGGCGATGGGGGACGAGGAGTTCCTCGCCGAGTTCGACGCGCTGCTGCGCGACTACGCCGGCACCCCCTCGATGCTGTACGAGGCCCGGCGGCTCTCCGCCCAGGTGGGGGCGCGTGTCCTGCTCAAGCGGGAGGACCTCAACCACACCGGCGCCCACAAGGTCCGCAACGTGCTCGGCCAGGCGCTGCTCACCCGGCGGATGGGCAAGCGGCGGGTGATCGCGGAGACCGGCGCCGGCCAGCACGGCGTGGCCACCGCGACCGCCGCCGCGCTGTTCGACCTCGAGTGCGTGGTCTACATGGGCGCGGTGGACACCGAGCGGCAGGCGCTCAACGTGGCCCGGATGCGGATGCTCGGCGCGACCGTGATCCCGGTGACGGCCGGCTCGCGCACGCTCAAGGACGCGATGAACGAGGCGATGCGCGACTGGGTCGCCAACGTCGACACGACCCACTACCTGATCGGCACCGCCGCCGGGCCGCACCCGTTCCCGGAGATGGTCCGGGACTTCGTGCGCGGCATCGGCGTGGAGGCCCGCCAGCAGTGCCTGGACCTGACCGGCGCGCTGCCGGACGCGGTCGCGGCCTGTGTCGGCGGCGGCTCCAACGCGCTGGGCATCTTCCACGCCTTCGTGCCCGACGCCGGGGTGCGGCTCTACGGCTTCGAGGCCGGTGGCGAGGGCGTCGAGTCCGGCCGGCACGCGGCCAGCATCACCGGCGGCTCGTCGGGCGTGCTGCACGGCACCCGCACCTACGTCCTGCAGAACGCCGACGGCCAGACCATCGAGTCGCACTCGATCTCGGCCGGTCTGGACTACCCGGGCGTCGGGCCGGAGCACGCCTGGCTGCACGACACGGGCCGGGCCACCTACCTGCCGGTCGACGACGCCGAGGCGATGGCCGCGTTCGAGCTGCTCTGCCGCACCGAGGGGATCATCCCGGCGATCGAGAGCGCGCACGCGCTGGCCGGCGCCCGCAAGATCGCCCCGGAACTCGCCGCCGAGTTGGGCCGGGAGCCGGTGATCCTGGTCAACCTCTCCGGCCGTGGCGACAAGGACGTGCACACCGCCGGCGCGTACTTCGGCATCCTCGACAAGGAGTGAGAGCGTGAGTCGCATCGGGGTCGCCTTCGACAAGGCCCGGGCCGACGGGCGGGCCGTGCTGGTCGGCTGCATGCCGGCCGGCTTCCCCACGGTCGAGGGCAGCATCGCCGCCATGACCGCCATGGTCGAGGCGGGCGTCGACGTCGTCGAGGTGGAGATCCCCTACTCCGACCCGGTGATGGACGGGCCGGTGATCCAGAAGGCCAGCGACGTCGCGTTGGCCGGCGGCGTGCGCACCGCCGACGCGCTGCGCGTCATCGAGGCGGTGGCCGCGACCGGCGCGCCGGTGGTCACCATGACCTACTGGAACCCGATCGAGCAGTACGGCGTCGACGCGTTCGCCCGTGACCTGGCCGCTGCCGGCGGCACCGGGCTCATCACGCCGGACCTGATCCCCGACGAGGCGGCCGAGTGGCTGGCCGCCTCCGAGGCGCACGGCCTGGACCGGACGTTCCTGGTGTCGCCGTCCTCCACCGACGCGCGCCTGCGGATGACCGCCGAGCACTGCCGCGGTTTCGTCTACGCCACCGCGATCATGGGCGTGACCGGCGCCCGCGCCCAGACCTCCGAGGCGGCGCCGGTCCTGGTCTCCCGGCTGCGCGAGGTCACCGACCTGCCGGTCGGCGTCGGGCTGGGCGTGGGCACCGGCGCGCAGGCCGCCACCGTCGCCGGGTACGCCGACGCGGTGATCGTGGGCAGCGCGCTGGTCCGCTGCGTGCTCGACGCGCCGGACGAGGCCGCCGGCCTGGCCGCGCTGCGGACGCTCAGCGCCGAACTCGCCGAGGGCGTCCGCAACCCGGCCCGCTGACCTCGTCGTCGAATCCTGCCGCACCGGCGGGCCTGGTGCTGGTTCTTCGCCTACGAACTTGATGGCGTGAACGACTCAGGCGGTGCCGGACCACCCCGGGGCTGCGCTGAGCCATCCGTGCCATCAAGCTCGTAGGCAACCGGGGGCACCGGTGGTGGGCGCGCAGGCTGCGGCGCGTCGACACCCGGACAGGGCGGACCGGGGTGCCGCGCACACGGTCCGCACCGGTACCGTGTGCACCCGTGACCCTCGCCCCGATGACTCCCCTGGCGGCCATGCCCAGCCCCAGCACCGCCGTCTGGCAGCTCGGTCCGGTTCCGATCCGGGCGTACGCGCTCTGCATCATTCTCGGCATCGTGGTGGCCTGCGTGGTCACCGAGTACCGACTGCGTCGCCGCGGCGTCGCACCGGGCGCCGTGCTCGACATCGCCGTCTGGGCGGTCCCGGCGGGCATCATCGGCGCCCGGCTCTACCACGTGATCACCTCCCCGGAGAAATACTTCGGCGCCGACGGCCAGCCGCTCAAGGCGTTCGCCATCTGGGAGGGCGGGCTCGGCATCTGGGGCGCGGTGGCCGGCGGCGCGGTCGGCGCCTGGCTCGCCGCCCGTCAGCTCGGCATCCCGCTCTCCGTGGTCGCCGACGCGCTGGCCCCCGGCCTGCCCCTGGCGCAGGCCGTGGGCCGGCTGGGCAACTGGTTCAACAACGAGCTCTACGGCGGGCGGACCAGCCTGCCGTGGGGCCTCGAGGTGCACGTGATGGACCCGGACAATCCGGGTCGCGCGCTCCGCGACGACGCCGGCAACCCGGTCCTGCAACCCGGGCTTTACCATCCGACGTTCCTCTACGAGGCGCTCTGGAACGTCGGCGTCGCCGCGTTGGTGCTGGTGCTCGACCGCAAGCTGCGGTTGGGCCGGGGCCGGGCGTTCGCGCTCTACGTGATGGGCTACACGGCGGGCCGCTTCTGGATCGAGCTGATGCGCACCGACGAGGCCAACCACATCCTCGGCGTACGCCTCAACGTCTGGACCGCGGTGCTGGTCTTCCTCGGCGCGCTCGCCTACTTCGTCCGGGTCCGTGGCCCCCGGGAGTACCTCGTCCCGATCGGTGAGCCGACGGCACCGGCGACGCCGGCCGGCGACGTGTCCCAGGTCGACCTCGCCGCCCGCGAGCCCGCCGCGGCCACGGTGGCGCCGGAGGGCTACCGGGTGGTGACCAGGGACCAGTTCCGCGCGTACCGGGAGACCGGCGCGCTGCCCCCGACGGAGCCCACGGCGACCGACGGCACGGCACTCGACGATGCGGACCGGGCCGACGACGCGGACCGGATCGACGCCGCGGGCCGGGCCGAAGGCGCGGACCGGATCGACGGCGCCGACCGGATCGACGCGGACGCCGGGCGGGCCGACGACGCCGACCGGGCCGACGCGGACGCCGGGCGGGCGCCCGGCGGCGGGCGCCCGGCGGACCGGGACAGCTGAGCGGGGGAGTCATGCGCAGCGCGGTGGTGGTCGGCGCCGGCCTCGGCGGAATGGCGGTGGCCGGCGCGCTGGCCCGCTCCGGGTGGCAGGTCACGCTGCTGGAGCGGGCCGACCGGGTCCGGCCGGAGGCGACCGCCGTGGTGCTCTGGCCGAACGGGGTACGCGCGCTGCGCGCGCTCGGCCTCGGCGACGGGCTGGACGCGATCGCCACGCCGCTGCCCGACGGCGGGATCCGCCGCCCGGACGGGCAGTGGCTGGTGCAGCCCCGCCCCGTCCCGGCCGAGCGGATGCCGGTGGTGGTGCACCGGGAGGACCTGCACGACGCGCTCATCGCCGGGTTGGGCGAGCGGGTGGAGCTGCGTACCGGGGTGACGGTGCGCAGCGTGCGCGCGGTCGCCGGCGAACGGCCGGCGGTGGACGACGGCCGGCACACGTTCTCCGCCGACCTGGTGGTGGCCGCCGACGGCACGGACAGCGAGATCCGGCGGCAGCTCGCCCCGGAGACCGCCGTGGTGAGTTCCGGGTGTGCCGCCTGGCGCGCGGTCATCCCCTGGTACCGCGCCCCGCAGCTCCCCGACGACCAGCCCGTGCACGGCGAGACGCTGGGCGCCGGTTACCGGTTCGTGGCCGCCTCGCTCGGCGAGCGGGGCACCGCCGGGGCGTCGCGCCGGGGCGGCATCTACTGGGTGGCGACCGCCGCCGGCGCACCCCGGCCCGAGCCGCCGGAGATCCAGCTCGCCCTGCTCAAGCGCTGGTTCGCGGGTTGGCCCGCGCCGATCGCCACGCTGTTGGAGGCCACCGATCCGGTCGACGTGGTGCAGCAGGAGGTCCGCGAGCTGCGGCCGTTGCCCCGGTCGTACGGTTTCCCGGTCGGTCCGGGCGGCGTGGTGCTGCTCGGTGACGCCGCGCACGCCATGCCGCCGCACCTCGGGCAGGGCGCCTGCCTGGCGTTCGAGGACGCGGCCACGCTCGCCGGGCTGCTGCGCGAGTCGCGGCTGCCGGACGCGGTGACCGCGTACGACCGGCTGCGCCGTCCCCGGGCGGCGACCATGGTCCGGCAGACCCGCCGGATGTCGGCCGTGTTGCAGACCCGGGGTCGGCTGGCGCTGCGCGCCCGGGACGCCGCGCTGGGCACGATCAGTCCGCGGCTGCGCAACACCGCCGCCGCGGCGGCCGCCGACTGGCAACCACCGTCCTGACCGCCCCGGCGCGGGCTGCGCCAGGGCCGCCGGGGGCGCTCAGATGACCGCGGCCGGCTCGGCGATGCAGGCGGTGCCGACCCGGCGGAAGCCGACCCGCAGGTAGACCCGGGCGATGTCCTCGCTGCCGGCGCTCAGGAAGATCAGGTCGGTGCCGGCGGCGCGCAGCTCCCGGGCCAGCGTGGCGGTCACCGCGGCACCCAGCCCGCGTCGTCGGGCGGACGGCAGGGTGGCCACCCCGGCGATCTCCGCCACGTCGCCGACCCGCATCGCCATGCCGCTGGCCAGCGCGCCGTCGGCCGGGGTGCCGGCGAGCACCGAGACGCGCCGGCCGTCGGCCACCCGGGCCGCCTCCTCGTCCAGCGCGTCGACGTCCAGCCGGGCGAGCGCGGCGTCCCGTTCGGCCGGCCCGGCGTCGCCCCGGGCGGTGCCGCCGTGGGCGAAGCCGACCGCCGCGACGGCCCGGCGCAGCGCGATGTCCGCCGCGAAGCCGGGATCGTCGGGGTCCAGCACCCGCATCGGTACGTCGCTGAGCGTGCCCGGGTCGGGCAGCCGCTCCGCCTCCAGCAGCATGAGCGGCGCCTCCAGCACGGTCAGCCCGGCCGAGCGGGCCACCGCCAGCAGGCTCGGCTGGTGCTCGTGCACCCACTCGAACGCCTCCGGCAGGCCCAGTTCGCGTTGCCGTTCCCGGACCGCGGTCACCTCGGCGAGCGTGGCCGCCTCGGTGGCGCCCGGCCGGGGGCGGGCGTAGAACGGCCAACCGGCCCCGTCCCGGACGAACAGCACCAGGGTGTCGAACTCCTCCACCCGGGCCGCGTCGCGGGGCACCGCGTCGTAGAACCGCTCCAACCGGTCGAGCACGTCAGTACGCACGAGATCCACCGCGCGAGACTACATGTCCCAGCATCTGGAAGTGTGATCAATCTGAACTGGCCTTGCGCGGCACGCCCTAACGTAGACTCAATAAACCCCAGCGGGCCGACGTCGTCCCCTCCATGATCCATCCTGAGTGACGACAGGAGGCCCGGTGGCCTTTCCGTACCCTCTCAGCCCGCAACCGGCCCCGCCGACGACGGGGCTGTACGACCCCGCGTACGAGCATGACGCCTGCGGCGTGGCCTTCGTGGCCGACCTGCACGGGCGGCGTTCGCACCAGGTCGTCGCGAACGGCCTCGGGGCGCTCTGCCGGCTGGACCACCGGGGCGCCCGGGGCGCGGAGCACAACACCGGGGACGGCGCCGGCATCATGATCCAGGTGCCGGACGCGTTCCTGCGCGCGACCGTCGACTTCCCGCTGCCCCCGCCCGGCCAGTACGCGACCGGCCTGGTCTTCCTGCCCGACGACGACGCCGCCGAGGCCCGCGCCCGCCGGGTGGTGGACAAGTACGCGCTGGTCGAGGGCGCCGACGTGCTCGGCTGGCGGGAGGTGCCGACCGACCCGTCCGGCCTGGGGGAGACCGCGCTCGCGGCGATGCCCCGGGTGCGCCAGCTCTTCGTCGCCGCGCACCGGCTGACCGACGCGCCCGCCGGCCCGGCCGGCTCCCCGCTGACCGGGCTCGACCTGGACCGGGTGGCGTTCTGCCTGCGCAAGCAGGTCGAGCGGGAGACCGCCGAGCGGGGCGTGCCCGCCTACTTCCCGTCGCTGTCCGGTCGCACCATGGTGTGGAAGGGCATGCTCACCCCCGACCAGCTCCCGGCGTTCTACCCGGAGCTGACCGACGATCGGGTGGTCAGCGCCATCGCGCTTGTGCACTCGCGGTTCTCCACCAACACGTTCCCGTCCTGGCCGCTGGCGCACCCGTACCGCTTCATCGCGCACAACGGCGAGATCAACACGATCCGCGGCAACCGGAACTGGATGCAGGCCCGGGAGGCGCTGCTGCGCAGCCCCAACCTGTCCGGCAACATCCGCCGCGTCTTCCCGGTCTGCACCCCGGCGGCGTCCGACTCGGCCAACTTCGACGAGGTCCTGGAGCTGCTGCACCTGGCCGGGCGGAGCCTGCCGCACGCGGTGCTGATGATGATCCCGGAGGCGTGGGAGAACGACCCGGACATGCGCGCCGACAAGCGCGCGTTCTACCGCTTCCACGCCAGCCTGATGGAGCCGTGGGACGGCCCGGCCTCGGTCGCGTTCACCGACGGCGAGGTCGTCGGCGCGGTGCTGGACCGCAACGGCCTCCGGCCGGGCCGTTGGTGGCACACCAGCGACGGCCTGGTGGTGCTGGGCAGCGAGGCGGGCGTGCTCGACCTCGACCCGGCCACCGTGGTGGCGAAGGGCCGGCTCCAGCCGGGCCGGATGTTCCTGGTCGACACCGTCAACGGCCGGATCGTCTCCGACGACGAGATCAAGACCGAGCTGGCCGCCGCGCAGCCGTACCAGGAGTGGCTGCACGCCGGCCTGATCGAGCTGGACGACCTGCCCGCCCGCGAGCACACCGTCTACACCCACGACTCGGTACGCCGCCGGCAGCAGACGTTCGGCTACACCGAGGAGGAGCTGAAGATCCTGCTCGGCCCGATGGCCCGCAGCGGCGCGGAGCCGCTCGGCTCGATGGGCACCGACACCCCGATCTCCCCGCTGTCCACCCGGCCGCGGCTGCTCTACGACTACTTCCACCAGCTCTTCGCCCAGGTCACCAACCCGCCGCTGGACGCCATCCGGGAGGAGTTGGTGACCAGCCTGGCGTCCACCATCGGGCCGGAGGGCAACCTGCTCGACCCGGGCCCGGCGAGCTGCCGGCAGATCGTGCTGCCCTACCCGGTGATCGACAACGACGAGCTGGCGAAGATCCTCTCCATCGACGAGGACGGCGACCTGCCCGGCTTCAAGGCGGTCCGGGTCTCCGGTCTCTACCGGATCCGCGACGGCGGCGCCGGCATCAAGGCCCGGCTGACCGAGATCTGCCGGCACGTCTCCGAGGCGATCGAGGACGGCGTCCGCATCCTGGTGCTCTCCGACCGGGACTCCAACGCCGACCTGGCCCCGATCCCGTCGCTGCTGCTCACCGCCGCGGTGCACCAGCACCTGGTGCGCGAGCAGACCCGCACCCAGGTGGCGCTGGTCGTCGAGTCCGGCGACTGCCGCGAGGTGCACCACGCGGCCGTGCTGATCGGGTACGGCGCGGCGGCGGTCAACCCGTACCTCGCGTTCGAGTCGGTGGAGGACATGATCTCCACAGGCATCCTGGCCGGGGTGGACCGGGTGAAGGCGGTCCGCAACTACGTCAAGGCGCTCGGCAAGGGCGTCCTGAAGATCATGTCCAAGATGGGCATCTCGACCGTGTCGTCGTACTGCGGCGCGCAGGTGTTCGAGGCGGTCGGCCTGGACACCCGCCTGGTCGACCGCTACTTCCGCGGCACGCCGAGCACCATCGGCGGCATCGGGCTGGCCGAGATCCACGCCGAGGTGGCCGCCCGGCACGCGCTGGCCTGGCCGGTGCCGGGCACGCAGGCCAGCGACCGGCTGGAGGTCGGCGGCGAGTACCAGTGGCGTCGCGAGGGCGAGCTGCACCTGTTCAACCCGGAGACGGTGTTCCTGCTCCAGCACGCCACCCGCAGCCGCCAGTACGACGTGTTCCGGCAGTACACCGCCAAGGTCGACGAGCTGGCCGCCAAGGCGGGCTCGCTGCGCGGGCTGTTCACGCTGCGCACCGGCGTCCGCCCGGCGGTGCCGCTGGACGAGGTCGAGCCGGCCACCGAGATCGTCAAGCGCTTCGCCACCGGCGCCATGTCGTACGGGTCGATCTCGGCCGAGGCGCACGAGACGCTCGCGATCGCGATGAACCGCCTCGGCGGCAAGTCCAACACCGGCGAGGGCGGCGAGGACGTCGAGCGCCTGCACGACCCGGCCCGGCGTTCGGCGGTCAAGCAGATCGCCAGCGGCCGGTTCGGCGTGACGAGCGAATACCTGGTCAACGCGGACGACCTCCAGATCAAGATGGCGCAGGGCGCGAAGCCCGGCGAGGGCGGCCAGCTCCCCGGCAACAAGGTCTGGCCGTGGATCGCCCGAACCCGGCACGCCACCCCGGGCGTCGGCCTGATCTCCCCGCCGCCGCACCACGACATCTACTCCATCGAGGACCTGGCCCAGCTCGTCCACGACCTGAAATGCGTCAACCCGGCCGCCCGGGTGCACGTCAAGTTGGTCAGCGAGGTCGGGGTGGGCACCGTGGCGGCCGGCGTGGCCAAGCTGAAGGCCGACGTCATCCTGATCTCCGGGCACGACGGCGGCACCGGCGCGTCCCCGCTCAACTCGCTCAAGCACGCCGGCACCCCGTGGGAGCTGGGTCTGGCCGAGGCGCAGCAGACGCTGCTGCTCAACAAGCTGCGCGACCGGGTCACCGTGCAGGTCGACGGTCAGCTCAAGACCGGCCGGGACGTGCTTGTCGCGGCGCTGCTCGGCGCCGAGGAGTTCGGCTTCGCCACCGCCCCGCTGATCGTCGAGGGCTGCGTGATGATGCGGGTCTGCCACCTGGACACCTGCCCGGTCGGCATCGCCACCCAGAACCCGGTGCTGCGCGAGCGGTTCACCGGCCGGCCGGAGTTCGTGGAGAACTTCTTCCTCTTCCTCGCCGAGGAGGTCCGCGGGTACCTGGCCGAGCTGGGCTTCCGCAGCATCTCCGAGGCGATCGGGCAGACCGAGCTGCTGGACGTGGTCGGCGCGATCGACCACTGGAAGGGCCACGGGCTCGACCTGAGTCGGGTCCTGCACCTGCCCGAGCTGCCCGAGGGCGCGGCCCGGCGCGGCGTCCGGACCCAGGACCACGGGCTCGACGTGGCGCTGGACAACCGGCTCATCGAGCTGGCCGGTCCGGCGCTGCGCGACGGCACGCCGGTCCGGGTCGAGGTCGAGGTGCGCAACGAGCACCGCAGCGTGGGCGCGATGCTCGGCGGCGAGGTGACCCGCCGGTTCGGCGGCGCCGGCCTGCCCGACGACACCGTCGAGTTCCTGCTGCGTGGCACCGCCGGCCAGTCGTTCGGCGCGTTCCTGCCGCGCGGCGTGACGCTGCGCCTGCACGGCGACGCCAACGACTATGTCGGCAAGGGCCTGTCCGGTGGGCGGATCGTGGTCCGGCCGGACGCCGCCGCGCCGTTCGTCGATCACGACGCCGAGCCCGGCCACCGCGCCGAGGACCAGATCATCGCCGGCAACACCATCCTGTACGGCGCCACCGGCGGCGAGGTGTTCCTGCGCGGCCGGGTCGGGGAGCGGTTCGCGGTGCGCAACTCCGGCGCGGTGGCCGTGGTCGAGGGCCTCGGCGACCACGGTTGCGAGTACATGACCGGCGGCACGGTGGTGGTGCTCGGGCCGACCGGGCGCAACTTCGCCGCCGGCATGTCCGGTGGCACCGCGTTCGTGCACCGGCTGGACCGGCGGCGGATCAACGCCGAGCTGGTCGACCTGTCGCCGCTGCGCGACGAGGAACGCGACCGCCTGCACGAGCTGGTCCAGCGGCACTTCGCCGAGACCGACTCGGCGGTGGCCGAGGCGCTGCTCAAGCGCTGGCCGGAGGCGGTGGAGGAGTTCACCGCCGTGGTGCCCCGGGACTACCGCCGGGTCATGGAGATCATGCGGGCCGCCGAAGCCGCCGGCCGCGACGTCGACGACGCGGTGATGAGTGCTCTCACCACACCTTCGACCGCGTCCGTGCCGCCCGCGCCGCGGGTGGTCGCCCAGGAGGTGGCCCGTGCCTGACCCGAACGGTTTCCTGCGCTACGACCGGCGGCTGCCCGCCCGCCGTCCGGTCCCGGTGCGGATCACGGACTGGCGGGAGGTCTACCCGCCGGCCGGCGAGGAGCTGATCCGCGAGCAGGCCACCCGGTGCATGGACTGCGGCATCCCGTTCTGCCACGACGGCTGCCCGCTGGGCAACCGCATCCCGGACTGGAACGACCTGGTCCGCACCGGCAACTGGGACGCCGCGGTGGAGTCGCTGCACGCCACCAACAACTTCCCCGAGTTCACCGGGCGGCTCTGCCCGGCGCCGTGCGAGGCGGCCTGCGTGCTCGGCCTGGGCGGCCAGCAGCCGGTCACCATCAAGCAGGTCGAGGTGGAGATCGCCGACGCGGCGGTGGCCCGGGACGGGCTGCGTCCCCGGCCGGCGTCCGTGTCGACCGGCCGGTCGGTGGCGGTGGTCGGCTCCGGCCCGGCCGGCCTGGCCGCCGCGCAGCAGCTCGCCCGCGCCGGTCACACGGTCACCGTGTACGAGCGCGACGACGCCGTCGGCGGCCTGCTCCGCTACGGCATCCCCGACTTCAAGCTGGAGAAGCAGCACGTCGACCGCCGGGTGGCCCAGCTCAGCGCCGAGGGGGTGCGCTTCCGCACCGGCGTCGAGGTCGGCGTCGACGTGACCGCCGAGCAGTTCCGCGCCGAGCACGACGCGGTGGTGCTGGCCTGCGGCGCGTTGCAGGGCCGGGACACCCTCCAGACGCCGGGTCGGGCGCTGCGCGGCGTACACCAGGCGATGTCGCACCTGGTGGCCGCGAACCGGGTGGTGGCGGTGGCCGGCGACGGGCGGCCCGCGCTCGCCACGCTGCCGGACGGCACGCCGATCGACGCGGCCGGCAAGCACGTGGTGATCATCGGCGGTGGCGACACCGCCGCCGACTGCCTCGGCGTGGCCCACCGGCAGGGCGCGGCCGGCGTCCACCAGCTCGACCTCTACCCGCAGCCGCCGACCGAACGCGACGGCGCGCGGGACCCGTGGCCGACCTGGCCGTGGCTGCTGCGTTCCTACCCGGCGCACGAGGAGGGCGGCGAGCGGGTCTTCGCGGTGGCGGTGCAGGAGTTCGTGGACGACGGCACCGGGCAGGTCCGGGCCGTGCGGATCGCCGAGGTGACCGTGGAGAAGGTCGACGGCCGGCGCATCGTCACGCCGCTGCCCGGTTCGGAGCGGGAGATCCCGGCCGACCTGGTGCTGCTGGCGATCGGCTTCGAGGGCACCGAGGAGCAGCCACTGCTGGCCCAGTTCGGGGTGGCCCGCAACGTCCGGGGTGCGATCGACGCCCGGCCCGACTGGCAGGCCGCCGACGGTGTGTTCGTCGCCGGCGACATGCACCGGGGCGCGTCGCTGATCGTCTGGGCGATCGCCGAGGGGCGGGCCGCCGCCGCGGCCGTGCACGCGTACCTGGGCGGGGCGGGCGAGCTGCCCGCCCCGGTCGACCCGGCCCGCCAGCCGCTCGCCGCCCGCTGAGGTGTAAGGCGGGGCCCCCTCTTAACGCATTCGGTAGAGGCGGGGGCCCCGCTTAACACCGGCCGGCCGGGCCGGCTCTCCCTCGGGGAGCGGGCCCGGCCGCTGCCGGTCAGCGGGCGAGCAGGTCGTGCGCCGACCGGATCTTCGTCCAGGAGGCCGGCTGCGCCGGGGCCGCCGAGGTGCGCGCGGTGGCGCCCAGCTCGGGTCGGCCGGCGGTGAACAGCCAGGTGGTGAACACCGCGTCCAGGTCCCGGCCGGAGATCCGCTCGGCGAGCGCCTGGAACTGCTCGATGGTGCCGTTGCCGTACTGCCGCTGGGCCGTCCAGGTGCGCAGGATCCGGAAGAACGCCGGGTCGCCGACGGCCAGCCGGATCTGGTGCAGCGCCATCGCCCCCCGGTCGTAGACCGCGTCGTCGAAGACCCGGCCGGCGCCCGGGTCGCCGGGCAGCACCTGCCAGAACTCCGAGTCGGCCGGGTAGCTGTCGTAGGTGAAGTCGAACAGCTCCTGCGCGGTGCCCTCGTCCTGCTCCTCGGACCAGAGCCACTCGGCGTACGAGGCGAAGCCCTCGTTCAGCCAGATGTTGCGCCAGGCCGCCACCGACACCGAGTCGCCGAACCACTGGTGCGCGTTCTCGTGCACCACCACGTACGGGTTGGCGCCCCGCCGCCAGAAGCCCGGCCCGTAGACCGGTCGGGTCTGCGTCTCCAGCGCGAAGCCGATGCCGTCGACCGGGCCGGCCACGCCGCCCTGCGCCTCGAACGGGTACGGGCCGAACACCCCGCTCTCCCAGTCGACGATCTCGGCGGTGCGTTCGATGCTGGCCCGGGCGGCCGGCAGGCGCTCGCCCAGCGTGGTGCTGTACGCGTTCACCACCGGCTGCCCGTTCGGCGCGGTGTCGGTGACGATGTCGTACTGCCCGATGGCGAGGAACGCCTGGTAGGTGGCGCCGGGCTTGACGCTGCGCCAGCTCCACCGGGTGCGGTTGCCGGCCTCGGGCAGCGGGTCGCGCGGCTGCACGCCGTTGCTGACCACTTCGAGCCCGGTCGGCACCGAGACGGAGATGTCCCAGGTGGCCTTGTCCTTCGGGTGGTCGTTGCTCGGGTACCACCACCAGGCCGACTCGGGCTCGTTCACGGCGAGCGCGCCGTCGGCGGTGCGGGTCCAGCCGGTGTAGCCGTAGACGGTGGTCTCCGACGGGACGCCGGCGTACTTCACCACGACGGTGAGCTGCTGGCCCTTGGCCAGCGGGCGGGCCGGCGTGACGACCAGCTCGTGGTCGCCGGCGCGGGCGAACCCGGCGGCCCAGCCGTTGACCCGGACCGATTCGACGGCCAGCGCGAAGTCGAGGTTGAACCGGGACAGGTCCTTGGTGGCGGTGGCCAGGATCGTGGTGGTGCCGCTGAGCCGGTCGGTGGCCGGCTCGTAACGCAGCCGGATGTCGTAGTGGTCGACGTCGTAGCCGCCGTTGCCGTAGTCGGGGAAGTAGCTGTCGCCCAGCCCGGGACTGCCCGGCGTGGGGGTGGCCGCCGAGACGTGCGGGCGGCCCCATCCGGTCGGGGCGGCCTGGCCGGGTGCGCCGGTCACGGTGGTGACGGCGGTGGTGAGGGTCAGGGCGGCGATCGCCGCCGAGAGTGCACGTGGCACGGGTGGGACTCCCTCCGTCGGGTGTACGCACCGCCAACCTAATCGACACATGTAAACGGATCTGCCCCGAGCCGGTGGCCGGGCTATTCAAATAGTGTCGATGTTTCGGTAGCATTACCGACTAGTAACAAGCACCGTCCCCTCGACCACGCGCGCGGTCAACGGGCTCCACCACCCCTGTCCCGTGGAGGTCCCCCCATGCCCCGTCGCGTCCGTACCGTCTTCGCCGCGGTCCTGGCGGCCGTCCTCGGCGCCGTGCTGCTGCCCGGCGCCGCCCGTGCCGCCACCGTCAACTACGTCGCCCTCGGCGACTCCTACTCCTCCGGCGTCGGCGCCGGGCCGTACGACCTCTCCACCTGCCTGCGCAGCCAGAAGTCGTACGCCCCGCTCTGGGCCGCGGCCCACGCGGTCACCAGCTTCCGCTTTCCGGCCTGCGGCGGCGCGGTCACCGCGGACGTGCTGAACAACCAGGTCGGCCAGCTCAGCACCGCCACCACCCTGGTCACCATCACCATCGGCGGCAACGACGCCGGCTTCGCCGACGTGATGACCGGTTGCCGCTTCGGCAGCACGTCGAGCTGCGAGACCGCGGTGGCCGGGGCCAAGGCGTTCGCCACCGCGACGCTGCCCGCCCGGCTGGACGCCACCTACGCGGCGATCCGGGACCGGGCCCCGAACGCCCGGCTGGTGGTGCTCGGCTACCCGCGGCTGTTCGAGACCGGCTCCTGCGGGCTGCTCGCCATGAGCAGCTACAAGCGCACCATCCTCAACCAGGCCGCCGACGTGCTCAACGGCGTCACGGCCGACCGGGCCGGCGCGGCCGGGGCCACGTTCGTCGACGCGCGGCCGTTCTTCACCGGGCACGGGGTGTGCGCCGCCGACCCGTGGATCCGCGACGTCAGCGGCGTGATCGAGGCGTACCACCCGAACGCCAACGGCTACCGCTACGGCTACCTCGCCGCCCTCACCGCCGCCATCGGCTGAGGTGTAAGGAGGGGCCCCCGGTTAACGCATTCCGCATAGCAGGGGCCCCCTCTTAACAACTCACCGGCTGCCGGGTCAGCGGCCCACCGGCGCCAGCCCGCCGACCGTCTCCGGCAGCGCGGTCGCGGCGGCGGGAGCGCCGGGCGTCACCTGCGGCGGCGCGGTCGCGGCGGCGGGAGCGCCGGGTGCCGCCTGCGGCGGCGCGGTTGCGGTTGCGGGGGCGCCGGGCGTCGCCTGCGGCAGCGCGACCTCCGGCGCCGGCCCGGTGTGCCGCCGGGGTCGGGCGCGGCGGCCGGAGGGCACGGCGAGCGCGGCCAGCGCGGCGGCGAGGGAGATGCCGGTGAGCAGCAGGAAGCCGGCGGTGAAACCGGCCTCCCGGGGCAGCCCGCTCGGCTGCGGGTTGGCGGTGATCACGGTGCTGGCCAGCGCCGCGCCGATCGCGCCGCCGATGGTACGGATGTTGGCGTTCATGCCGGTCGCCGCGCCGGTCTGCGAGGCCGGCACGTTCCCCACGATCAGGTTGGCCATCGAGGCGAACGCCAGCCCGATGCCGAGCCCGACCAGCCCGCCGGCGAGGCCGACCTGCCAGCGGGTGTCGTGCGCGGCGGTGAGCATCGCGGCGGCGGTCACGTTGAACACCGCGCCGGTGCCCAGTTGTGCCTTGGCGCTGAACCGGGACTCCAACCGCCCGGCCAGCAGGCCGGCGGCGAACATGCCGACCAGCATGGGCAGCATGAGCAGCCCGGCCTGGGTGATGCTGGCGCCGAAGCCGTAGCCGGCGCTGGTCGGGATCTGCGTGAACTGTGGCAGGAAGGCGTAGACGGCGAACATCGAGGCGCCGTAGAGCAGCGCCACCAGGTTGGTGGTCCAGACCGCCGGCAGGCGCATCATCCGCAGGTCGATCAGCGGGTTCGCGGCCCGGGCCTCGACCGCCAGCCAGACGGCCAGCAGCACCGCGGCCACGATCAGCAGCCCGGTCACCCGGCCGGAGGCCCAGCCCCAGGCGGCGCCCTTGCTGACCGGCAGCAGCAGCGCCACCAGCCAGCCGGAGAGCAGGACGGCGCTGAGCCAGTTGATCCGCCCCGGGGTGCGTACCGGCGAGCGGGGCACGAACCGGTGCGCGGCCAGCGCGGTCAGGCCGACCACGACCAGCGGGATCCAGAACAGCCAGCGGTAGCCCAGCGTGGCCACGATCGGCCCGGCGAGCACGACGCCCAGGCCGCCGCCGACGGCCACCACCGCCGAGATCGACGCGACCGCCGAGCTGACCCGGGCGGCGGGGAACTCGTCGCGGATGATGCCGAACGACAGCGGGAAGACGGCGCCGCCGATGCCCTGGACCACCCGGGCGGCGATCAGCACGCCGATGTTCGGCGCGACGGCCGCCACCAGGCAGCCCAGCGCGAGCGCGGCGAGCGAGACGACGAGCATCCGCTCCTTGCCGACCATGTCGCCGACCCGGCCGAGGATCGGCGTGAAGATCGACGCGGAGAGCAGGTAGGCGGTCAGCACCCAGGTCACCGTGTTCGGCGACGTGTGCAGGTCGTGCTGGATGGTGGGCAGCACCGGGGTGATCAGCGACTGGAGCATCGCGAAGAAGCCGGTGCCGGCCGCGAGGACGAGGAACGTCATCCGGCGCGAGCCGCGCCGGAAGGTGTCGATCATGTGGGAGAACTCCCGTTCGGTACGAGTCGGTGGCCGCTCGCGCGGTGGGCGGCGATGGCGGCGCGTCGGGCCGGGGCCCACCGGAGTACGCTATCCGGAGGGGTGCCTCCACCAACGTAATGGAGGGGTGCCTCCGTTTGCAAGACGGAAGGAGTGACAGGCGTCATGTCCAGCGCCGACCAGTCGACCGAGGTCTTCGCGCGCCGCCCCAAGCGGGCCGACGCCCGGCGCAACTACGACGCACTGATCGCCGCCGCCCGCGACGTGTTCGGCGAGTGCGGCGCCGGCGCGTCGCTGGAGCAGATCGCCCGCCGCGCCGGCGTCGGCATCGGCACGCTCTACCGCAACTTCCCGCAGCGGCGTGACCTGTTCGAGGCGGTCTACGTCGAGGAGGTGCGCGCGCTCAGCGCCTCCGCCGCCGACCTGGCCGACCTGGACCCGTGGGACGCCCTGGTCGGCTGGCTGCACCGGTTCGTCGCCTACGTCGGCGCGAAGCGGGCGCTGGCCGAGGAGCTGGTGCACGACTCCGACGTGTTCCGGAGCTGCCGCACCGAGATCTACGCGGCCGGTGAGCCGCTGCTGCGCCGCGCCCAGGCCGCCGGGGCGGCCCGCCCCGACGCCGACTTCGACGACGTGGTGCGCCTGATCAGCGGCCTCGCCGCGTACCAGTTCCCGGACCCGGCACAGCGCGACCGCGTGCTGACCATCGCCCTGGACGGCCTGCGTCCGCCGCCGCGCTAGCTGCGGGTGTTAACCGGGGCCCCCTCCTATGCCGCAGGCGTTAAGAAGGGGCCCCTCCTTACATCCCTGGGCGGTTGCGCGCGGAGTCGACAATGGTGCGACACTCGCTGTCACCTGGAGGTGACCATGCGCGAACCGGTGACCCGGCCGCGGCCTGCCCGCGAGCAGCTCCCGGCCGGCGGTCTGGAGTTGCTCACCCTGTTGGCCCGGCTGCTGCGCCGGCCACGTCGCGGGGACCGCCGGCTCCCGCTGCTCTGGCTGCTCCGGCCGGCCGACGACGGCGCGGTGGCCGGCCTGCTGCGCCGCTTCGCCGGCCGGGGCGCCGGGCGCCGGGTGCCGCACGCGGTGCTGGACCTGACCGACCGGCCGCCCACCGACGACGTCGCGACCGCGCTGCGCGAGCTGCACCGGCAGCTCTCGCTGGAGGCGTTCGGCGCGCCCCGGCTGCGGTTCCGGCACTATCCGCTCGCCGACTGGCTGATGCAGCAGACGCTCACGGTCGACGTGGACGCCGCGGACAGCGGCCGGGCCTCGCTGGTGCGCCGGCTGCGCGACTGGCGGGGGCGACGCGTCGGCGTCGGCGAGGACCCGCAGGTGGGCGGCGGCTCCGGGCTCGGCACCGCGCTCCAGGTGTTGCTCTGGCTGCTGCGCCGGGCGGTGCCCAGCGTGGTGTTCCGGATCGCGGTCTCCGGGCGGGTGCCCCTGGTCGGCCGGCAGTACCGCTGGTTCATGCGCCAGCAGTATCTCGCGCCCCGGCAGTCGGTGACGTTCCTCGGCTTCGCCGAGCGGCTCACCGCCGGCTGGCGCGACGGCGAACACCCCGCCCAGGTGGAGAAGCTGCTGCTGCACGCGTTCCTGGAGGACCTGCGGCTGGCCTACCGGCGGCGGTTCTGGCGACCGGGGGACTGGCGGCGCACTGCCTACCCGATGGTGCTGCTCGACGGCGTCCGCCCGGACAACGTCGGGCACACGCTGGTCCGGATCTTCGGCGAGGTCCGCAACGAAACCGGCCGCAACGACCCGCTGCTGGTGGTCGCCGTCGCCACCGACCCGCCGCCGGAACCGGCCGCGTCCCGGCCGGTGGCGCAGGCCGAGGAGGCGTACGAGGACTGGGCCGAGGTGCTGCCGGAACGTCGCCGGCTGCGGCGTACCGGCGCCTGGCTGCTGGTGCTGACGGCGGAGGAGGACGCTGCCGGCGTACCCCCTGGGGTTGCCCCGCCGGCGCTGGTGGCGCCGGATCCGCCGTGGTGGGCGCGGCGGTTCCTGCCGGCGGCGGTGGCCCTGGTGCTGCTCGCCGGTGTGGGCGTCTGGGCGCACGGGCGGTGGGCGTCGGACTGCCGGCCCTGGCCCACCGACCGGGTGAGCGTGCGCCTGGTGGGCGGTGAGTGCGTCGGCTACAGCGACACCGCCGGGCAGGTCTTCAACAGTGAGCCCGGCCAGGACCGGCTGCGCGCGGTGCAGCGGCGCATCTTCGCGCAGAACCGGGCCACCGAGGAGGTGTGGCGGCGCAGCGAGCACCGCCGCCCCTACCTGACGCTCGTCTACCTGGGCAGCCTCACCGGCAACCGGACGCGTGCGGACGAGGAGTCCTACGTCTCCGAGCGGGAGGAGCTGGAGGGCATGGCCACCGCCCAGTACGCGCTGCTGAAGGAGTCGGCGGCGGCGGACGACGCGGCGTTGCTGCACATCGTGGTGGCCAACGCCGGCCGGCAGATGCGGCACGCCGACGACGCGGTACGCATGCTGGAGGGGCTGGCCCGCGACGATCCGACCGTGCTCGGCGTGGTCGGGTTGGTGGACAGCCGCGCCAGCACCGCGGCGGCGCTGCGGGAACTCAACCGGGTCGGCCTGCCGGTGCTCGCGCCCACGCTGTCCGCCGACCGGATGGACGAGAACTCCAGCCTCTACCTGGCCATGTCCGCGCCCAACCGGGAGCAGGCCCGGATGGTCGAGGCGTACGCCCGGCAGGTGCTGCGGGTCGGGGAGGCGCACGTCTACTGGACCACCGGCGAGGGCAGCTCGCTCACCGACGACCTCTACGTCGCCACGCTCGTCGACGGCCTGCGGGAACGGTTCGGCACCCGACTGACCCGGCTCGACGAGTGGCGCAGCGGCCGACGACTGACCCAGGAGTGCGGCTACCCCGGCATGCTCTTCTTCGCCGGCCGCTGGTCGGAGTTCGACGGCTTCCTGCGGGCGCTCAAGGAGTGCGGCGCGGACCCGCCCCGGCACCTGGTCGCCGACGACTCGGTGAACCGCTACATGGCCAACCCGGGGCTGCGCGCCAGCGCGCCGGGCAACCTGCCGGTCACGTACGTTTCGAAGGCGTCGTTGGCCACGTGCACCGCGTTGCGGGCCGCGCAGGCCGCCCGCGACGACGCTCGGGGCAGTTTCCTCACCTGGATCGGCGCGGACGACCTGCTCGACCCGCCGCGCTGCCGCGCCGGGACCGGCCCGCCGGTCGGCGAGCGGGTCAGCCTCGCCTACGACGCCGCGATGATGATGGTGCGCGCGCTGGAGAGTCTCGCCGCCCGGCTGCGGCACGCCGACACCGGCCGCCGCTGGGAGCCGCGCGCGGTCAACCCGGTCGGCGTGCACGCCGAGGTGCTGCGACAGAACGCCGCCGGCGGCTACCCGGGGGTCAGCGGCCTGATCCGGTACGCGCCGGACGCCGGCGAGCCGCTCGCCAAGCGCTTGGCGCTGCTGACCGTGGCGAAGGTGCCCGACGTCGGGGCCGCCCCGGTCGAGGTCTTCCACTGTGGCGTCGCCGACGCCGGCCCCGACCCCGGCTGCCGTACCGCGGCCCGGTAGTGAGTGAATCTTGGTGCGGATATATGGAGGTGACGGATGAACGGTGGGGTGCTGGACGGGTTCCACATCGGAGAGCTGCCGGGCGGGATCGGTGAGGCGGTGTCGGACTTCTCCTCCGAGTGGGAGGACGTCAGCTTCGCCACCCGGGTCTGGGAGCGCCAGGTCGAGGACGGCTACCGCGTCGACCTGCGGGTGCACGTGCTCCGGGGCGAGGGTCTCGTCGATCTGGACGCGGTCCGCGAGTTCCTCGCCGAATACCAGGAGCGTGACCCCGCCACCTGGGAGCTTGCCGACTTCACCCACCCCGACGGGCCCGGCCTGATCGGCGACGCGGAGGCGTTCTGGCTCGCCGGACCCGGAGTCGCGGTGAACGTGCTGGCGGACCCGGAGGTGGTGGACGCCGCCGCGCTCCGGTCGATCGCGGTCGGCGTGGTCAGCACCGACCGGTGAACAGGTGAACACATTCCGGCGTTGTCGACCCCGGCGCGACGGGGGAACGGACTAGCATCTCAGGCATGTCCGCTGCTCATGCCTATGAATTCGAGGTTCCCGAGCACTCGCCTGCCCCCACCGAGGCGGTGGATCGGGCGGTTGACGGCAACGTCGTCTACCTCACCCGCAGCGGCCGTCGTGTCGCCGCCGTCGTGCCAGCCGAACGCACCCGGGACGACATCGAGGTGATCGTCAACGGGCTGCTCGCGGTGGTGGAGCCGATCGTCGAGAGCGACCCGGCGAACGGCGAGCGGCTGCTCCAGACCTGGATCGCCAGCGTGCAGGCAGGCCGGGACGACGAACTGGCTCGGGCCATGGTCGAGGCGTTGCAGGACGTGCTCGACGATCTCCGGGAACTGCCCGATGCGGCTGACCGGCTGGCCGCCTATCGGGCCGGCCAGGTGAGCGGCGTCCCGTGGGAGCAGGCCAAGCGGGAGCTTGATCTGTGACGTGGCAGGTGGAGATCGACCGTCCGGCCCTGAAGCAGATAGCGGCTCTCGACAGGCTCTTGCAGCGGCGCATCATGGCGGCGATCGACAAGCTCGGCTTGGATCCCCGACCACCAGGATGCCGCAAAGTGGTGACCACCGACCTCTGGCGAATCCGGGTGGGCGACCATCGGATCAAGTATGCCGTGGTTGATGAGCGCCTCGTGGTGTTCGTCGTCGAGGTGGTGCACCGCAGCCGCGCCTACTGACGCAAGGACCGCGCCGAACGGGTCGAGACCGAGACGCCTCGTTGGAGGACGCTGGCTCGCTCCCGTCACCCGAGCGAGCGCGGTGAGCGCAGCGGTGCCCAGCCGACGAACCGGGCGAACAGCGCCTGCGGGCTCGGCGCCTCATCCGGGTTGAGGCGGTGCAGCTCCGCAGCCGCGTCGTAGAGCTGCCCGTACAGGTGGACGGAGAGGGCGGTGCGGTCGCCCGCGTACTCGGCCAGCAGGGTGAGTCGGGCCTCCGCGCACGGCCACGGGTGGGCGCAGCGCTTGCAGATCCAGAGCGGGCGTACGGGTGCATGCGGTCGGGTCCCGGTGCTCATGCCGGCACCCGCACCCGGGCGGGGGATGGGCCACTGCTGGGTTTGGCGTCCAGCCAGCGCAGCCCCGCCGGCTGCACGAACAGCTCCCGCTTGGCGACCGCCTCGCCCCTGCCGTTCAGCTCGTACGCCTCGATCCACGCCCAACCGTCGAACGTGGAGCGGTCGGCGATCTCGCGAATGACCCGCACGGTGATCGGGCGGCAGAACTGCACGCTCGCCGCACGGTCGAGGCGCAGCAGGTCTCCCGCCCGAATCGGACGAGCGCTCACCGTGGCTCGTCGGGCCTGGTCGCGACGGCCTTGACCAAGCGGACGACCCGGCGCGGCGGGTACGCGAGGAGGATGTCGGCGTCCTCGATGTCCTGGGCCGAGAGGAAGGGTTCGCCGGGGGACGTGTCGTCGGTGCGCTCGCCCATCGGGCCTCCCGTCGGGGTGCGACGTGCGGGGACAGGTACGCACGCTCGGCCGTCCGGGGGATCGGCCGGCCGAGCGCTCTACGCGGTGGGAACGGACCAACTCCGGCTTGCAGACCAAGGAGAAGGTCGTCTCGAACTTTGTCATACCAGTCTGTACAAGTCAACGATGTACTAGTCCGTAGTTGTCCTGACTACCTGGCTGTGATCGAATGGCGGAGCAGACCAGGGAGAAGACATGCCCGCCAAGCCAAAATGGGCGCAGCTCGCGGACCATATCCGAGAGCAGATCGCGTCCGGTCAACTCGCTCCGGGAGACAAGCTCCCCTCGACCTCGCAGCTCCGCGCTGAGCACGGCGTGTCGGCTGGCGTGGTGCGTCAGGCAGTGCTGGTGCTCCAGACGCAGGGGCTCGTCGAAGGCGTTCACGGCCTCGGGGTCTTCGTCTCCGAGCGAGGCGAGTCCGCCTGACGCCTCGCCGGTCGAGTGCCCCAGGTGACTCTGCGTAAGGCACGTGGCATAGAAAGCGTCTCGACGGTATGCCTCTGCGTCATATTTATGCCCGAGTGTCATACCGCCTCTCGGCGATGTCCCCCGCGGAGTGCAAACGTGAACGCCGGACGGGCGAGCGTCTCATGGACCTGGACACGTTCCAGCGCGCGCCGATCTTGCGCTTTCGGCTGGCGGAACGCGGCTCATGTGCCGCTTTGTCGGGGCGGTGAGTGCAAGATCGGCGTGGCCGGGGTGTCGCGGAGGCTGGCCGCGGTGCGGACGACGCTGGCGATCGGGCGGGAGCGGCTGCCGGCGGGCCAGGCGAGCACCGTGGTGATGTGCGGCGCGTCGACGACGGGTACCGCGACGTGCTGTGGCCACTGCCAGGCGCGGCTGGAGGCCGGGATCACCAGCAGCGTCCGGCCGAGCGCGACGAGTTGGGCGAGCTGCGACTGGGTGCGTACCTCCGGGCCCGGCCCCGCCGGATAGGTTCCGTCGAGCCGGGGCCAGCGCGCGATCGGCAGGTCCGGCACGTGCTGGACCTCCGCGAGCGTGAGCCGGTCGCGGGCGGCGAGCGGATGCCCGGCGGGCAGGATCGCTACCTGCCCTTCGGTGACCAGGTCCTCGGTGTCGAATCCGGCCAGGTCGTCGACGGGGCGGTGCATGATCGCCACCTCGGCGCGGCCGGCGCGCAGCAGCCCGGCCTGCTCGCCGACCTCGCACAGCAGGACCTCGACCGGTGGTGCGCCGGGCTCGCCCGCGAGCGCGTCGAGGAGGCGTTGCAGCAGCTCGTGCGAGGCCCCGGCCTTCGTCACGAGCACCAGCGGTCGCGTCGGGGCCCCGGCCCGTCGGGTACGACTCGCGGCGGCCGTCACCGCGTCGAGGACCTTGCCGGCCTCCCTGAGCAGCACCCGGCCGGCGTCGGTGAGGGCCACGCCGCGCCGGTCCCGGTCGAGGAGCCGGACACCGAGGCGGCGCTCCAGTTGCCGGATCGCGCGGGACAGTGGTGGTTGGGCGATCCCGAGCCGGGCGGCGGCGCGCCCGAAGTGCAGCTCCTCGGCGACCGCGACGAAGTATCGCAGCTCGCGGGTCTCCAGATCGTCCACGGATGCAGGCTAACGCGCCGGTGATACCCGCCGGGTATCACCGCGTACCCTGTCGGTCTTGGCCGTCGGGCCGGCGGCCCGCCAGCATGGGTCGGGTGAACGACACGAAGACCGCGCTGGTCACCGGCGCGAACAAGGGCATCGGCTACGCCGTCGCGGCGGGCCTCGGCGCGCTCGGTTTCACGGTCGCGGTGGGGGCCCGCGACGACGCGCGGCGCGCGGAGGCGGTCGGGCGGCTGCGTACCGCCGGGGTCGACGCGTTCGGGGTGGCGCTCGACGTCACCTCCGAGGACAGCGCAGCCGAGGCCGCGGCCACCGTCGAGCGCACGGCCGGACGGCTCGACGTGCTGGTCAACAACGCGGGCATCTCCGGCCGGTACGACGGGGGCGCGCAGGACCCGACGACGCTGGACCTGGACGTCCTGCGTACCGTCCTCGACACGAACGTGTTCGGGGTGGTCCGGGTGACCAACGCGATGCTGCCGCTGCTGCGCCGGGCGCCCGCACCGCGCATCGTCAACATGTCGAGCAACATGGGCTCGCTGACGCTCGCCACCGGCCCGGTCCTGGCGGCATACGCCCCGTCGAAGACGATGCTCAACAGCATCACCACCCAGTACGCCCGCCGGCTCGCCGACACGAACGTCATCGTCAACGCCGCCTGCCCCGGCTGGGTGGCCACCGACTTCACCAACTTCGCCGGGCCGCGTACCCCCGAGCAGGGCGCCGCGATCGCGCTCCGGCTGGCCACCCTGCCCGACGACGGGCCGCGCGGCGGCTTCTTCGACGACAACGGCATCGTTCCGTGGTAGGCATCGACCGGCGGCCCTGGCAAGGCAGTAACCCGGAAGAACGCTAGATCTTGGAAGCGGAAGGCCCTTCTGGGGGCCATTTTCTTCCAAGATTGCCAACGTCGCCAGTCGTTTGTCCGGGCCAGCCGGCGGCACGCAGGGCGGCTCGTAACTGGTCGAGCACCGATTCCGGGTCGTCGCGCAGGGCCCAGGAGGGGAACCGCAGGATGCGGTCGCCCTCGACCCAGAGATCGTTCTGCCGGCGCATGTCCGCCCAGGCGTGCGCCGGGTCGAGGTGCTGTCCGCCGTCCACCTCGACGTGCACCCGCCACTCGTCGAAGTAGGCGTCGAGGTAGCGTCGCCGGCCCGCGGGGTCGCGCCGGCCCACCTGGCGGGTCGGTTCGGGCAGGCCGGCGCGGCGCACGAGGTCGAGCAGGTTCAACTCGCCCAGCGAATGCGCACCGCCGGCCGCGTCCGTGGCGGTGGACAGGAGGAGTCGCCGGCGGCGGACCCGTGGCATCCGACCCAGCGCCTCGTGCAGGTCGTCACCGCCCACCAGCCGCTGCTGGAACGCCGCCGCGACGATCGCCCGGGCCTGCGCGTCGGAAGGTGCCCACTGGGCCGCGTCGATCACCGATCGGGCAGCCGTCGTCCGGGGCGGCTGACCGACCCGCACCACATCCCCGTCGGGCAGGTGGATGGTCCGGTGTGCGCGTACCCCGACCGGCAGCGGAGCGCGACGGCAGGTGGCGGGCAGGAGCAGATGGACGACGCGGTCCGGAAACCCACGCAGCCCGCCTGCCTGGGCGGCGGTGATGCCGCCGAGCAGCGCGGACGGGCCAGCGGCCAGCACTGCGATCCATCGACGCTGGGCGGGACCCACAGGGCCGTTGTGCGCGACGAGAACAGCACGGTGAGCCTGACGCCATCGACCGGTGGCCACCCGGTGCCGGATCGCCTTGCGCGTGAGATGTGCCCGTGCCTGATTGAGGCTGAGCACGTCGTCCTGACGGAACAACAACCAGGCCAACTCGTCCGCGTCGTCCGACGGCAGTGCCCGCCCCATCCCCGCCCACGAATTCCCCACCCCCCAAGGCTGCCGCCCCCAGGACCCGCCGCGCGCCCCCTGTGGACAACGCTCGTAGATCTTGGAAGAAAAGGGCCCCCGGAGGGGCCGATTCCTTCCAAGATCTACAACCTCAGCGGTGCGCGTTGCTCGGCCGGCCCCACGGGCCGGTGATCGCGAAGACGTAGCCGGGGGTCTGGATGTTGGCGAACAGGATCTTCCCGTCCGCGCTGAACGTCGGCCCGGTGAACTCGCTGTCGTTCAGCTCGTTGCGGGCCAGCGCGTACGCCTTGCCCTGCTCGGTGACGCCGACCAGGTGCGACACGCCCTCGCCGTCCTCGGCCAGGATCACCCCGCCGTACGGGGAGACGGTGATGTTGTCCGGCCCGTCGTAGTTGCCGGTGTCGGCCTCCGGGTCGGGGTTCACGCCGAAGATGGTCTTCAGCGTGACGGTCTGCCGCCGCGGGTCGTAGAACCAGACCTGGCCGTCGTGCTCGTTGACGCTGCCGTCGTCGTGGCGGGCGTAGCTGGCCACGAAGTACGCGCCGCCGTCGCCCCACCAGGCGCCCTCCAGCTTGCGGCTGCGGGTCACCTCGTCGTCGGTGAACTGCTTGCGCACGGACACGGTGCGGGCGTCCCGGTCCGGCACCTCCACCCAGTCGACCTGGTAGCGGGTGCCCGGCGTGGTGGCCTCGGACAGGTCGGCCACGTGCCCGTCGCCGCGCCGGCAGCGCATCGCCTCCAGCGTGCCGGCGGTGGCGCCGTCCGGCCGCTGGGCGAGCGCCCGCAGCGCGCCCTTGCCGGCCCGGAAGCCGGGCGGCGGCGTCCACCGGAAGTAGAGCCCGTTCGGGCCGCCGGCGTCCTCGGTCAGGTAGATCGAGTGGGTGTACGGGTCGACCGCCACCGCCTCGTGGGAGTAGCGGCCCAGGAACGTCAGCGCCACCGGGTCGGTGTTGGCGGACCGGTCGTGCGGGTCGACCTCGAAGACGTACCCGTGGTCCCTGAGGAACTGACCGCCGGCCCGCTGCTCGGTCTCCTCGCAGGTCAGCCACGTGCCCCACGGCGTGATGCCGCCGGCGCAGTTGTTGTGCGTGCCGGCCACGCTGACGTATTCGCGCAGCCGCCGGCCGTGCTTGTCCACCTCGATGGTGGTGGTGCCGCCGCGTGCGCCCGGGTCGTAGGTGAGGCCGGGCAGCGCCGGCACCGGGTAGGGCTCGCTGCCGCCGATCTCGTGGTTGTTGACCAGCACCGAGCCGCGCGGGCCGCGGAAGCAGCCGGTGCCGTCGGCGTCGCTCGGGGTCGGCTGCCCCGATTCCAGCAGCGTCGCGCCGGCCTGGGCGACGACGGTGTACGAGAAGCCGGGCGGCAGCGCCAGCAGGCCGGCCGGCTCCGGGACCAGGTCGCCGTAGCCGACCGCGGGCCGGCACGCGGCGCGGGCCGCCGCCGGCCCGGCGATGGCGTCCAGGTTGCCGGCCACCACGATGCCGAGGCCGCCGGCCGCGCCGCCCAGCAGCGACCGCCGGGAGAGGGGTGAGTTGGAGGTCACGTCGTCGCCTTCCTGTGCACTCGAGGTTGCACTGGCAGGCAAGTCGGGTCGCGGGAACGGCGGGCGGCGGGACCGTCGGCGGTGGGGTGAACAGTGGACGAATCCCGGGTGCCGAGCGCCCCGTGCTCCGATGGCGGGCGTCCGTTAGGGTTCCCTCGATCGCAGACGGCGTCGGAGGGCGGACGGTGAACAGGTTCGCGGCGGCGTACCGGCAGGCGGTCGAACGGCACCGGGCGGCGCGGCGCCACTGGGCGGCCGCCGGGCGGCTGCTGGGGGCGGCCGGGCCGGCCCCGGTCGGCAGCCCCGAGCTGGTCGCCCGGCTGGCCCGCCTGGGCGGGGAGCTGGCCGCCGCGGTGCCCGGCACCGCCCGCGTCGCGACCCACCCCGTGCCGGTACGCCTCGGCGAGGCGACCACCGTCGACGGCGTGTTCCCGGTGCTGGTGCCGGTGGGGGCGGGCGCCCACCTGGCGGTCGACGTGGACGCCCGTGACCCGCGCGTCGGCGAGCTGCTGCGCGCCGTGGTGGTCCGGCTGCTCACCGCCGCCCCGGCCGGCGCGGTCCGGGTGGTCGGCATCGACCAGGCCGCGTTCGGGGCGGCGTTCCTGCCGCTGCGCCCGCTGCACGACGCCGGGGTGCTCGGCGCGGCGGCGACCACCGAGGTGGAGACGGCCGCGCTGCTGGACGCCGCGGAACGACACGCGCGTACCGCCCAGCGGGCCGACCCGGAGGACCGGGAGCTGCTCGTGGTGGTCGCCGCGTCGACGCTGCCGGCCCGGGAGCTGGCCCGGCTGGCCGCGCTCACCCACGCCGGCCCGGCCGCGGCGGTCTGCGTGCTGCTGGCCGGCTACGCAGCGGCCGGTCCGGGCGTGTCCGTGCCGCCGCTGGGGGCCACCACCCAGCTCCGGGTCACCGAGCGCTACACGCTCGTCGGTGACCCTCCGGGCCGCCCGTTCAGCGTCGACGGCAGCGGGCTGGCCGCGCCGGTGGTGCTCGACAACGACCCGTCGCACGCGGTGGTGACCGCGTTGGCCCGCCGGCTCGCCGAGGCCGCCGACGACAGCTCGGTCGTCACGTTCGCCGACCTGCTCCCGGCGCGGCGGTGGACCGAGTCGGCCGGCGCCGGCCTGCGCACGGTGCTCGGCCGCGCCGGGAAGAAGCCGCTGACCGTCGCGTTCGACGACGCCACGCCGCACTGGCTGGTCGGTGGGCGTACCGGTGCCGGCAAGACGGTGCTGCTGCTCGACGTGCTCTACGGGCTGGCCGCCCGCTACTCCCCGGCCGAGCTGCGGCTGATGCTGCTCGACTTCAAGGAGGGTGTCAGCTTCACCGAATTCGTGCCGACCCCGCGCGACCCGTCCTGGCTGCCGCACGCCCGCGCGGTCGGCATCGAGTCCGACCGGGAGTACGGCGTGGCCGTGCTCCGGGAGCTGCGCGCCGAGCTGACCCTGCGCGCCGAGCTGCTGAAGCGGCACGGCGTCAGCCGCCTCGCCGACCTGCCGCCCAACGCCCGCCCGCCCCGCGTCGTCACCGTCGTGGACGAGTTCCACGTGCTGTTCGCCGGCAACGACGCGCTGGCCCGACAGGCCGTCGACCTGATCGAGGAGCTGGCCCGCAAGGGCCGCTCGTACGGCCTGCACCTGGTGCTGGCCAGCCAGAGCACCACCGGCATCGAGGCCCTGTACGGCCGGGCCGAGGCCATCTTCGGTCAGTTCCCGCTGCGCATCGCGTTGCCCGGTGGGGACGCCGTGCTGGACCCGCGCAACGACGCCGCGCGGGGGCTCACGGTCGGCGCCGCCGTGGTGAACACCGCCGCCGGCGCGCCCGGTGCGGACACCGAGGTGGACTTCCCGGACGCGCACGCCGCCGCGGCCGACCTCGCGGCGCTGCGCCACGACCTGCACGCGGCCCGCCCGGAGGGCGCCCTGCCGCCGGCGGTGTTCCGTGGCCACGAGACGCCCCGGCTCGCCGACGATCCGGCGTGGGCGGCGCTGACACCCGGCGCCGACCCGCCGTACGCGCTCCTCGGCCGCGTGGTGGACGTCGCCGGCAGCCCGGCCGGCTTCGCGCTCGACGCGAGCCCGGGCCGGCACCTGGCCGTGGTGGGCACCGCCGCGGCCGGCGCGGAGGTGCTCCGCTCGGCCGTCCTGGCGCTGGCCCGGCAGCACGCGCCGGGCACCGCCCGGTTCCTGTTCGCGCCGTTGGCGCCGGGCACCACCGACCTCGCCGACGACCTGGCGATGACGCTGGCCGCCGCCGGTCACCCGGTCCGCCGGCTGGACACCGACGCGCTGCGCGCGCTCCTCGCCGAACTGGCCGGCGACGTGTCCGGGCCGGGCCGCACCTACCTGACGGTGTTCGGGATGGACGCCGCCGCCGGCACGCTGGCCGCCACCGACCCGGGCACGTTCCGCTCCGGGCACGACGACCTGCGCGCGGTGCTGCGGCACGGTCCGGCACGCGGCGTGCACGTGCTCGGCTGGTGGCGGGGGCTGCGCCGGCTCGCCGACGACCTCGGCGGCAGTGGGCACCGCGACGACGTGACCGGGCTGGTCGCGTTGAACGTGCCGGCCGCCGACCTCGGTCTGCACCTCGGCGTGCACGACCTCGCCTACCAGCCGCGCGACGGCCGCGCCCTGCTGGTCGACCGGCACGAGCACCGGACCGCCCTGATCGTGCCGTTCGCCCCCGAGAGCGACAACCCATGAGTGGATTCGACGAGTACGCGGCCCTGATCCGGGAGCTGTCCACCCGGCAGCGGGGCGGGGAGCGGGCCATCGCCGCCGAGGCGGAGCGCCGGCGTGGCCTCCAGTCCGGGGTGGACGAGGTCGGGCGACGGCTGGCCGCGCAGGGGGAGCGCCTGGACCGGCTCGGGCAGGCGGTCGGCGTACCGATGGGGTCGGTTCCGGACGCGGCGGCCGGTACGCCCGCCGGGCCGGGAAGCGACCCGGCGGCGGAGCTGGCGGCGGCCGGGCGGCTGGCCGACGAGGCGGACCGGCACGGGCAGGAGGCGGAGGCGTTGGCGCGGCGGCCGGTGCTGCTGCCCACCTGGTCCGCGCCGGCCCGGGCGGTCGCGGTGTACGCCGGGTGCGCGCTCGTCGGCTCGGTGTTCATGCTGATCGCGCTGCTCGGTTCGCCGTTGCCGGTGTCCGGGATGGACCTGGTCGCGGCGCTGTCCTGCGCCGGCGTGCCGTTGCTGTCGTTCGTGGCCGGTCAGGTCGTGCTGGCCCGCTGGGGCCGCCCCGCGCTGCCCGACCCCGAGACCCCGGCCGGCCGGTACGTCCCGATGGGCTTCGTGATCTGCGCCCTGGTCTCCCCGTCCCTGTTCTGCCTCTACCTGATCCTCTTCCGCCTCCTCCGCTAACCCCCACCCCACCCCACCCCACCCCGCCCCCACCCCGCCCACCCCGCCCCGCGATCTTGCAGTTTCGGCCCGGGTGATGCGTCTTTCGTGGCTTTTGTCGGGGCGGCAAGTGCAAGATCGCGGAGGTGGGTGGGGCGGGGGTGGGGCGGTAGGGTTGGGGGGGTTGGGCGGGGTGATGTGGGGAGGGCTTGTGAGTGCGGCGGAGGTCATTGCCAGGCTGGCGGCGGCGGCCCGGAAGCTGGACGAGGCGAAGGCCCGTACGGCCGCTGCCGCGCAGGACGCGGCCGAGGCGCGGGCGTTGGTGGCCGGCGCGCTCGAAGGCGCGACGGCGGGGCCGCTGATCGGGGTGATCGACGCCTACCGGCAGGCGCTCGCCCAGGCCGCGCAGGGCGGCGAGCCGGCCCGCCAGCACGTCCAGGAGACCATCGCGAAGGTCCAGGCGCTGGGGAACTGACCGGCCGGGGCGGGCGTCACGGGTCGGTCAGCAGCAGCCAGTCGTCGTCGCGGCGGGTGACGGCGGTGCCGGGCGGCCAGACGTGGCTGACCGATGTCGAGGCGCGGGCCTGGTCGACCAGTGCCCGGCGGGCCAGTGTCGCGCCCTCGAAGCGGGCCCGCCCGTGGAACACGGCCCGGCCGAAGTTGGCCGCGCCCTCGAAGCGGGCGCCCTCGAACCAGGCCTCCGCGCCGAACTCGGTCCAGCGGAACAACGCCATGTCGGCGAAGCGCGCCCGGTGGAAGCCGGCGTACCCGACGAACGTGGTGTGCTCCATGGACACCCCGCCGAGGAAGACCGTTTCCCGGAAGCTGGCGCTGTCGGTGAACCTGGCCCGGTCGAAGCTGATCGGCTGCCGCACCGTGGCGTCCCGGAACGAGACCGGTCCGAGGCTCGCGCCCCGGCAGGACAGCGCGCCGCCGAGGTCGGCCCGCTCGAAGCTCACCCGACCGGTGAGGCGGGCGTCGTCGAGGACGATCTCGGCGTCGCCGGTGAGGTCGTCGAGGACGACGTCGGCGAACTCGGCGGTCAGCCGCAGCCGGCCGTGCGTGACCGCGCCGGCGAAGCTGGTGGTGCCGGTGCAGACCGCGCCGGTGAGGTCGAGGTCCACGAGCGTGCAGCCGGCGGCGTCGAAGTTGTCCAGCCGGGCGCCGGTCAGGTCCAGCGGGATGCCCGGCCACCAGCCGTCCTGGTCCGCGCGCAGGTGCCGGGTCAGCATCCGTTGCGCGGTCCGCCGCACCTCGGTCTCGCGCCTGTCGTCGGGCGCCGGCATCCGCAGGTACGCGCAGATCACCGCCACGGTTGTCGGGCGCTGCGCCGGGTTGTCCTGACCGAGCCGTTCCAGGGCGTGCAGGCCGCCGAGGCGGACCGCCGGGTGGTCGCTGCCGATCAGCTCGATGGCCCGGACGTACAGCTCGGTGAGCCGCCGTTCGGCGGCGTCGTGCTCGGCGGCGGTGGCCTGCCGGTCCTGGTGGCGGGCGGCGGTCTCGGCGACCACTTCGGCGTGCGCCTGCACCCGGTCGCGGTGCGTCTGGTCGCGGGCGGCGACGGACTCCTGGTGCCGCTGGCCGCGTTCGCTGATCCACTGTCGACGGGCGGCGAACAGCAGCGCCACCCCGCCGCCGGTGCCGGCGACCACGGTGAGGCCGGTGCGGATGGCGTCGACGCGCAGCGTGGCCCGGGTGTCGGGTTGACCGGCCCGGTCGGC
Source organism: Micromonospora sp. DT227 (assembly GCF_049841835.1). Classification (NCBI taxonomy): domain Bacteria; kingdom Bacillati; phylum Actinomycetota; class Actinomycetes; order Micromonosporales; family Micromonosporaceae; genus Micromonospora; species Micromonospora sp. DT227. Next base: position 539,254 of record NZ_JBNCLA010000005.1, read on the forward strand.
CTCGGCGAGCAGCCAGTCCAGCACCAGCCAGCCGAGCAGCACGGCCAGCAACAGCCCGAGCAGCGCCGACCACCAGGGCATCACCCGCAGCGGCTTCTCCGGCGGCGGTGGTGGTGGTGGGGTGGACACGGCGCCCAGCATGCCATCGCGGCCCCGGTCGGTGGGGGGCGCCGGCCCCGTCCCGAATGCCGGTTCGTGCGCCAGGTGGAACAACTGGTTACCGGCGCGTAACTTTTCATTGACGTGTGTGAAATCAGACACGCATCATCGTTCCCACGATCGATCGGACCCCACCCGCCCCGCCCGGTTCCCGCCGGGTGCCCCTCCCATCGGAGGTGCAGCCCATGCTGCTCCGAACGATCCTGGCCGCCACCGTCACCGCCACCGCGCTGCTCGTCCCGGCCACCGCCGCCCACGCCGCCGCGCCACCCGCCGCGCCGGGCGCGGTCACCGCCCCCGCCGCCCCGGCCAGCACCGTCACCGCCGCCGAGCGGGCCGCCGCCGCGGCGGCCGACCCGGTGATCGTGGTCGGCGGCCTGATCGGCGTCTCCATCGCGTACGAGCCGATCGCCGCCCGGCTGCGCGCCGACGGCTACCGGGTCTCCATCTACCAGCTGCCGAACCTCGGCTTCGGCGACATCCGCGAATCCGCCCGGGCCCTGTCGTCCTACGTGGACCAGGTCCGCGCCGCCACCGGCGCGAGCCGGGTGGACCTGGTCACCCACTCCGAGGGCGGGCTGGTGAGCCGCTGGTACGTGAAGTTCCTCGGCGGCGCCGCCGCGGTCGACCAGTACGTCAGCCTCGGCAGCCCGCAGTACGGCACGTACGTCGCCAACATCCTCGCCGTCGTCGGGCTGGGCAGTTGCGCCGGCATCGTGGCCTGCCAGCAGATGACCATCGGGTCGAGCTTCCTGGCCGACCTGAACGCCGGCGACGACACCCCGGGGCCGGTCCGCTGGACCACGCTGCGCACCTGGCAGGACGAGCTGGTGCGGCCGGTCGACAACGCGGTGCTCGCCGACGGCGCGACGAACGTGCTGGTGCAGGCGTGGTGCCCGCTACGGGTGGTCGGCCACCTCGGTCTGGTGCTCGACGGCACCACCTACACGGCGGTGCGGCAGGCGTTGGCCGGCGCCGCGATCCGGCCCAACTGTTTCGCGGTCTGAGCCGGCCCGGGCCCGCCCCCGGGTGGGCCCGGCCCGACCGCGCTCACCCCCGGATCAGGTCGGCGGCCCGCCAGGCCAGCGCCGTCACCGGCGCGCTGGTCCAGCCCGCCACCATCGCCGGCAGCACCGACGCGTCCACCACCCGCAGCCCGTCGACGCCGCGTACCCGCAGCTCGGGGTCGACCACGTGATCGTCGTCCGCGCCCATGGCGCAGGTGCCGACCGCGTGATAGCCGCAGTAGCCGTGCGCCACCGCCGCCTCGACGATCTCCTCGTCGGTCCGCGTCGTCAGGCCGGGCACGGTCTCGACCTGGAGCCGCTTGGCGATCGGCCCGGTGGCGAAGAACTCCCGCATCCGGCGGAACAGGTCCACCGCCGTCCGTCGGTCCTGGTCGGTGGTCAGGTAGTTCGCCACGATCGCCGGCGGGACGCGCGGATCGGCGTCGGTGACGGTGAGGCTGCCCTCGCTGTCCGGCCGGGTCACCGTGCCCAGGCACATCACGCCCGGCTCCCGCTCCAGCTCCAGCGCCCGGCCGGGGCGGGGCGGGGCGGCCGAGAACGGCGCCATCAGCAGGTGGCCGTCCGGCCGGTCCAGATCGGGCCGGGACTTCACGTGCGCCGCGACGTCGAGCACCGGCAGCGCCAACGGCCCGCCCCGGGTGAGCAGCCAGCGCAGCGTGGCGCCGGCCTGCCCGAGCGGGCTCGCCAGCCGGGCGTTGTAGCCGCCCGGCTCGGCGAGCCGGTACTGCAACGCGATCGACCGGTGCTCCCGCAGGCCGGCGCCCACCCGGGGGCGGTCGAGCAGCACCGGCACGCCGGCCGCGCGCAGCGTGTCGGCCGGCCCGATGCCGGAGACCTGCAACAGCGCCGGGGTGGCCAGCGCGCCGGCGGCGAGGACCACCGCCCCGGCCGCCCGGTGCTCGACCTCCCGGCCCCGGTGCGCCACCCGTACGCCGACCGCCCGGCCGCCCTCGACCAGCACGCGCAGCACCACGGCGTCGACCACGACGGTCAGGTTCGGTCGGCGCCGCGCCGGGTGCAGGAACGCGTCGGCGGCGCTGACCCGACGGCCGGCGTGGATGGTCGCGGTCGGGTAGCCGATCCGCTCGTCGTCGTCGGCGTCCAGGTCGTCCACCCGACGCCAGCCCAGCTCGACGCCGGTCGCCACCATCTCCTCGGCGAGCGGGTCGGTGCCGGTGGCGACGGAGAGCCGCACCGGCCCGCCGACGCCCCGGTGCGGCGCCGGCCCCAGCGGATGGTCCTCCACCCGCTGGAACACCTGCCGCATCGTCGACCAGCCCCAGCCCAGCGGCGCCAGCGTGTCCCAGTCCCGGGGCGCGCCGCGGCTCCAGATCATGCCGTTGACCGACGTCGAGCCGCCGATCATCCGGCCGCGCTGCCACGTCTCGCGCCGGCCCGGCCCGGTCGCCGCCGGGTAGTGCCAGGCGGTACGCGGGTCGTCCATCAGCCGGGAGAACGCCTTCGGCACCCGCACGAACGGGCTACGGTCCCAGCCGCCCGCCTCGACCAGCAGCACCCGGGTGCCCGGGTCCTCGGTCAGCCGGTCGGCCAGCACACACCCGGCCGCGCCGGCGCCGACCACGACGTAATCGAATTCCACCACTGACAGGACCCCCACTCGCGAGAATCCTTCTGACAGTAGTTTCTCGATCACCGTTGGCAAGTGTCGGGTTTCAGGCCGCCTTCGCCAGCGCCTCGTACTCGTCGTCGGTCAGCTCAACCTCGGCCGCCGCGATGTTCTCCTCCAGGTGCGCCACCGACGACGTACCCGGAATCGGCAGCATCACCGGCGACCGGCGCAACAGCCACGCCAGGGCGAGCTGCGCGGGGCTGGCGCCGTGCCCGGTCGAGATCGCGTCCAGCGGACCGCCCGGCCGGGCCAGGTTGCCGGTGGCGATCGGGAACCAGGGGATGAACGCCAGGTCGTTGCGCTCGCAGTGGGTCAGCACGTCCTCGGCGCTGCGGTCGGCCAGGTTGTAGAGGTTCTGCACGGACACGATCGGGGTGATCGCCCGCGCCGCCTCGATCTGCTCCACCGTCACCTCGGAGAGCCCGATGTGCCGGATCTTGCCCTCCTGCTTGAGCAGCGCCAGCTCACCGAGCTGGTCGGCGAGTGGCACCTGCGCGTCGATCCGGTGCAGCTGGTAGAGCGGGATCGCCTCCAGGCCCAGGTGGCGCAGGCTCAGCTCGCACTGCTGGCGCAGGTACTCCGGGCGCCCCACCGGCCGCCAGTCGCCCGGGCCGGAACGGGTCAGCCCGGCCTTGGTGGCGATCACCAGGTCGTCGGCGTACGGGTGCAGCGCCTCCCGGATCAGCAGCTCGCTCACGAACGGCCCGTACGAGTCGGCGGTGTCGATGAACGTCACCCCCAGCTCGTACGCGCGGCGCAGCACCCGCACCGCCTCCGCCGGGTCCTTCGGGTCGCCCCAGACGCCCGGGCCGGTGAGCTGCATCGCCCCGTAGCCGAGACGGTCGACCCGCAGGTCACCGCCGATCCGGTAGCTGCCCGACGCCTTGGCGGGCTGGTTGCTGGTGGCCATCATGGTCCTCCTGAGATGAGTGGTCCGCCGACCGGAGGATCATTCCCCGAACCGGGCCGCCGAAGCCTGCTCAGCCGAGGTGTCGCAACACCACCAGCGCCTGGTCGTCCTCCGAGCCGGCCAGGTCGTGCAGGAGCGCGTCCGCGATCGCCTCGACCGGCTCGTCCCGCACCGCGGTCAGCGACCGGTGCAGCGCCGCGACGCCCTCGTCGTACGGCCGGCCGCGCCGCTCCACCAGCCCGTCGGTGTACGCGACCAGCACGTCCCCGGGACGGAACGCGACAGTGGTGATCGTCATCGGCCGGTCGACCATGCCCAGCGGCATCGCGTTGGCGGTCTGCACGGTGCGCGGCGGTCGCCCGGCCGGCAGCACCACCGGGTGCGGGTGCCCGGCCCGGGCCACGTGCGCCACGCGGGCCGCCGGATCGACCACCACGACCAGGCAGGTGCCCAGGAACCCGACGCCGAGCAGCTCGGTGAGCCGGAGGAACACCTCCTCCAGCGGCACGCCCATCCGGATCAGCGTGTTCAGCACGGTACGCAACTGGGCCATGTCGGCGGCGGCCTCGACCTGGTGCCCGACCACGTCACCGACCACCACGGCCAGCCGGTCGCCGTCCTGCCGGACCAGGTCGTACCAGTCGCCGCCGAGGTGCAGGCCGCTCATCGCCGGCCGGTAGCGGGTGGCCACCTCCAGGCACCTCGGCGTGGTCAGCGAGGAACTGCGCAGCCGGCCGGCCAGCCGGGTCACCAGGTTGTGCTCGGCGGCGGCCAACCGGACCCGTTCCAGCGTCTGCTCGCACAGGTCGGCGACGGTGTCCAGCAGCGCCAGGTCGCTGTCCCGCAGCGGGCGCTCCCGCCGCCAGCCGAAGCCCAGCGCGGCGATCGGGCGGCGCTCGGCGCCGAACAGCGGCAGCGCCACGGTGGTCACCATGCCGTGCCGGCCGACCGCATCGGGCAGGCCGGGGAACCGGGAGGCGAAGTCGGCGCGGTCGCGCAGCACGATGCGTTCCCCGTGGCGCAGCGCGCGGACGATCGGGCGCGGGTCGTCGACGGTCAGGTCGCGGAACGTGGCGGCCAGCTCGCCCGGCACATCGTCGTGGTACCAGAGCCGGACCCGGCGGCCCTCGTCCCGCATGGCCAGGCCGGGCAGCTCCGCGCCGAACGCGGTGGTGGCGGCGTCCAGGATCACCGCGATCGCCTCGGTGGTGGACCGGGTCATGCTCAACCGGGCCGCGAACCCGGCCATCGCCTGCGCCGACCCGGTCAGCTCGGCCCGTTGCAGCGCCTGACTGCACAGCGCGGCCACCGCGTCGAGGAGACTGTGCAGCGCCTCGTCGTCGGCGACCGGGTCGGCCCAGCGCACCTCCAGCACGCCGAGCGCACCGCCGTCGCCGTCCCGCAACGGCAGGCAGACGCCGGTGGCCCGGCCGTCGCCCAGCGGCAGCGCCGCGTTCTCGCGTACCGCCCGGGCCAGCGGGACGTCGGCGTCGACCGGCAGCCGCTCGGGCGACGCGCCGGCGCCGGCCACGTCGAGCATGGTTCGGCCGGGCAGGGCGATCGCCACCCGCAGCGTGGTGGCGTCCACCACGGCCGGGGCCACCGTGGTCACCACCTCGACGATGGCGTCCCGGCCCCGGGCCGAGCTGAGCGCGCCGGCCAGCCGGGCGAGCGCCTCGGCCCGCCGCAGCGCCTGCTCCGACCGGACGCGGAACAGCCGCAGCTCGGCGCGGGCGGCCGCCAGTTCGGCGCGGGCGGCGTCGAGTTCGGCGCGGGCGGCGGCCGGTTCGGCGGGGTCGGCCGATCGCGGGGTCTCCGTCCCGTCGCGCTCCGTGATCGCCCTGCCCGCGTCCCCGCCGGTGGTGTCGAGGACGTCCGGCCACCGGGCGTCGTCGGGTCCGGTGCTGCTCACCCGGGACCTCCGCTCGGGCGTGGACGTCGGCAGTACCCGAAACGTACCAGCGGCCCGCCCTGGCGGCGATCGTCACGCCGTCCGGTCGGGGCCCTGTCCACGGGCGAGCGCGTCCACCGCGGCGAGATCCCCGGCCGGCGTGTCCGCCAGCGCCAGGTCGTGGAGGAACCGCACCCACACCGGCTCGATGCCCGGCGCGTCGGCGAACAGTTCCGCGGTGAGGCGTCCGCTCGCGTACGCCACCGTGCGCCGGACGAGGCCCTGGACCTCGTCCGGGGTGTGCCACCGGACCTCGCGGGCCGCCGCCGGATCCGGCCGGAGGGTTCCGGCGACCACCGCCCGGTAGAGGAACCAGTGGTGGCCCGTGCCCCGCGGGCCGGCCGGCCGGCGGCAGGCGTTGGGCAGCCAACCCTCCGCCACGAGGTCAAGCGTCCGGACGGTCAGGCCCACCTCTTCGGCGACCTCCTGGCGGGCCGCGTCGGCCGGGGTGCCGTGGTCGTCCACGTGACCGGCGACCGGGGCGATGCCCACCGGCGGGGTGGCCCGGCGCAGCAGCAACAGCCGCCCGGCCGGATCGGCGATCAGCACGCCGACGCTCGTGTTGTCGCAGCGGCGCGGCGGGCCGGCGACCGGCGGCGGGTCACCCCGGTGATTCGTCATCTCTTATCCGATCCACTGTCGCAAGTCAATGCTTGCGTGCGATTCAATTCGGTATACGCTGGCACCGGCTTTATGATAATTGCATCCCGAGTGCCTCCCATGGCGGCGACGGCACGTGTTGAATTCGCACCCCTATAGCCGACCCTTATCGCGTGCGTCGCGACCCCTATATTCGTGCGCGACTACCCCTGAAGGAGTGGGAGCATGAGCGGTCCATCGGTCGCGGAGACTGCCGCGAAAACGGTGCCGGACGATTCCGGCGCGGCCGTTCCCGAAGGTCCCCACCGTTTTCGCGACACCGCGAAGATGATGCGTCTGTCGCAGGGCAACTGGCGCGAGGCGGAGAGCGGGGGCCTGATCAACCTGCACCTCGACTGCCGGCCCGACGGCACCCTGCACGACCCGGAGACGGGCCGCTCGTTCCTCAACCTCAGCTCCTACTCCTACCTCGGGCTGAACACGCACCCCGCGGTGGTGCAGGGGGCGATCGACGCCCTGACCGACCAGGGTTGCGTCGGCCTCGGCATCACGCCCACCCGGATGCGGCCGTCGGTGCTGCGGCAGGCCCAGGACCAGCTCTCCGAGATCTGGCGGGCGCAGTGTCTGCTGGCGATCTCGTGCAGCGTGGCGACCGCCGGACTGCTCCCGTTGGTGTCCTCGGGGCATCTCATCGACGGCCGTCCCCGGGTCACCGTGTTCGACAAGCGCAGCCATTTCTGCATGGACTACGTGAAGCCGATCTGCGCCGACGAGGCGCCCGTGCTGGTGGCCCCGCACAACGACATCGACTTCGTCGAGGCCGCGTGCAAGAAGTACGGGCGGGTGGCCTACGTCGCCGACGGCGCCTATTCCATGGGCGGCCTGGCGGATCTCGACGGCCTGTTGCAGCTCCAGGACCGGTACGGCCTTTTCCTGTGGATGGACGATTCGCACGCCATTTCCGTCATGGGTGACCGGGGAGAGGGCTACATCCGGTCGGCGGTGGACCGGCTCAACGACCTGACCCTCATCACCGGATCGCTGGAGAAGGGCTTCGGGTGTTCCGGCGGCGTGGTGATGCTCCCGGACTCCGTCGACCCCGCCCTGGTCAACACGTTCGCCGGGCCGATGTGTTGGTCGCAGTCCCCGAGCGTCGCCAACATGGGCAGCGTCCTGGCCGCCGCCCGGCTGCACGCCGGCCCGGAGCTGAACGTCCTGCAGACCCGGCTGCGCGCCAACCTCGACTACTTCGACTCACGGGTGCCCAGCGAGTCCGCCGGCAGCATCCTGCCGGTGCGGGCGCTCCCGGTGGGCGACCGCGACCTGGCCGTGGACCTGTCCCGCAGGCTGCTGGACGAGGGTTTCTACTGCGCGCCGGTCTACTTCCCGGTGACCTCCCGGGGCCGCGAGGGACTCCGCGTCATGATCCGGGCCAACCTCGGCGAGGACGACCTGCGCCGCTTCGTCGACCTGCTCGTCGACTGGGTGGTGCCCCACCTGGTGGGGGCGGACGGCGCCGTGGCTGCCGGGGACCCGAGATGACCCTCGTCGAGGGCGTGCCCCGCAGCCGGTCCCGCGGGATCTGTCGTTGCCTGCTCGTCACGCCGGCCACCCGGATGGAACGGTTCCTCGGCAGCGCCTCTGGAGCCGCCGACATCAACCTGCTCGACCTGGAGGACTCCGTGCCGGCGGAGGCCAAGCACGGCGCGCGGCAGGCGGTGGCCCTGCTCGACCCGGCCGAGGTGCCGGACGGATACAGCCTGCGGGTCAACCCGGTCCGATCCCCCGAGGGCGTGCGCGACCTGCACATGGTGCTCGACGCCCGGACCGCCCCGGACATGATCGTGCTTCCGAAGGTGGAGTCGCCGCACGACGTCGAACTCGTCGACGAGGTTCTGGCCGGCGCGGGGATCGACACCGTGCTCTGGGCGATCCTGGAGACCGCGTCCGGGCTGGAGAACGCGATGGCCGTCGCCCGGTCCCGTCCCCGCCTCGTGGCGTTGACCTTCGGCGCGGCCGACTTCTGCGCCGACACCGGCACCGCCATGGAGTGGGAGCCCCTGTTGATGGCCCGGTCCCGGGTCGCGCTGGCCGCGCGCTCGGCGGGGATCGAGGCGGTGGACGGGCCGACCTTCGACCTCGACGACGCCGCCGCGCTCGAGTCCGACGCCCGTCGCGCCGCCGGCCTCGGCTACACCGGCAAGGTGGCCGTGCACCCCGGCCAGGTCGACGCCATCAACGAGGTGTTCACGCCCAGCGCGGCCGACGTCCATCGGGCCGACCGGATCGTGGGGGAGTTCCGCCGCACCGGCGCGAGCATCATCACCATGGACGGCCGGATGCTCGGGCCGCCCTTCCTGCGGCAGGCCGAGAGCACGCTCGCGCGGGCGGGGCGGTCGCGGTGAGGCCGCCGCGCGCCTTCACCGAGGTCTCGCCGGGGCGGTACCGCGAGTCCCGGGGCCTCTACTACGACGAGTTCGACGTCGGTGACGTCATCGAGCACCGACCCGGCCGGACCGTCACCGACGCCGACAACATCTGGATGTCGCTGCTCAGCCTCAACGCCCACCCCCTGCACATCGACGCCGCCTACGCCGAGCAGACCGAGTTCGGCCGTCCCGTCGTGTCGAGCCTGGTGACGCTCGCCATCGTCGGTGGGATGAGCACCAACGGCACCAGCGCGCGGGCGGTGGCCAACCTCGGCTGGGAGGAGATCCGCCTGACCACGCCGGTCTTCGTCGGCGACACCCTCACCGCCGAGTCCGAGGTGGTGGCCAAGCGCCTCTCCCGGTCCCGCCCCGGCACCGGTGTCGTGACGTTCCGGACCCGCGGGCTCAAGTCCGACGGCACCCCGGTCATGACCTTCACCCGCAGCGCGCTGATCCCGTGCGCCGACGGGAGCGGCGCGGCGTGAGCGGGGAGACCGGTCTCGTCCCGTTGGTGCTCGACCGCGACGCGGTCACCGACGCGGCCGACCTGCCCGCGCTGGTCGAGGAGTTGCGCCAGGGGTACGCCGAGGGTCGGCGCGCCGCCGCCCGTACGCCGCTGCGGACCACCGTGACCACCACGGACCCGCCGGCGATGTTCGGCGTCATGCCCTCGGTCAGTGCCCGGGACGGTCTCTTCGTCACGAAGCTGGCCGCGCTGGTGCCGGACCGGCCGGCGGGGGAGCCCGCGATCCACGCGCTCTCGGTGGTGATGTCGACCCGGACCGGGCGACCGCTGGCGGTGCTGGACGGCGCGGCCGTGACCGACCTGCGGTGCGCCGCGGTCACCGCGCTGGTGACCGACGTCTGCACCCCGTCCCGGCCGCTGCACGTCGGCCTGATCGGCAGCGGGGTGCTGGCCCGGCAGCAACTGCGGGGGATGCGCGCGGTACGGCCGATCGCGTCGGTCCGGGTCGCCAGCCGCCGCGCGGCGAACGCCGAGGCGTTCGCCAGGTGGGCGGTCGGCCTGGTCGGCCCGGGGTGCCCGGTCGAGGTCGTCGACGGGCCGGACGACGTGCTCGTCGGGCGCGACGTGATCTGCACCGCGACCGGCTCGGCCGAGCCGCTGGTCACCCGGCTGCCGGCCGGGCCGGTGCACGTCAACTGCATGGGCGCGCACGCGGCGGACCGCCGGGAGGTCGCCGCCGACCTGCTGCGGGAGCACCTGGTCCTGGTGGAGGATCTCGACCTGGCCCTGGCCGAGGCGGGCCCGGCGCACCGGGACGCGACGGATCTCGGCACGCTGCTCGCCGACGTCCCGGCCGACCTGGCGTCCCGCACCACCGTCTTCAGCTCGACCGGCGACCCGTGGGCCGACCTGGTGACCGCCGGGCACGTGCTGCGCCTCGCCCGCGACCGCGCGGCGGTCGGCTGATGCGCGTCCTGGTGACCGGCGCCGCGGGCCGGCTGGGCGGGGCCTGCGTCGCGGCCCTGGCCGACGCCGGGCACGACGTCCGCGCCCTGAAGCACCGGCGTCCGGTGACGCCGGTCCCGGGCCGGCGGATCGAGGTGCGGCAGGGCACGCCGGCGGACCCGGCGACGGCGGCGGACCTCACCCGGGACGTCGACGCGGTGGTGCACTGCGCCTTCCGGTTCGCCGCGCACCCGCCGGCCGACTACCGGCGGGACAACCTGGACGCCGCGCTGCGGCTGATGGAGCACGGACACGCGAACGGGGTCCGGACCTTCGTGCAGGTGTCCAGCGTGATGGTGTACGGGCTGGACCCGGGCGTCGGCACGGATCCGCTGCCCGAGACGCGGTCACCGGCCGACGTCGCCGAGGTGCTGGACCCGTACCCGGCGATGAAGATCGAACTGGAGCGCCGGCTGCGCGAGTCGTCGGAACGGCTCGGCGTGAACCTGGTCGTGGTGCGCCCGGGGATCCTCTTCGACGACCGCACCCCGCCGGTCGTCCGTACCGTCGGTCGGGTCGGCCTGCTGGTCGGCGCCGGCCGCAACCATCTGCCGTTCGTCCACACGGCGGACGTCGCCGACCTGGTCCGGCGGGCGGTGGAGGACGGTCGCCCGGCGGTGTACCACGCCGCGCCGGTCCGACCGGCGCCGGCGCTGCCGTTCGCCCGCGCCTGGTGCCGCCGGCACGCGCCCGGCCTGCGGGTGCTGCCCGTGCCGCGGTCGGCCTACGCGGCGCTGGGCCTGCTGACCTGGTCCGCCGCCCGGGCCCGGGGCCGGCCCGCCCGGTGGCCCAACCTCCGCTACGGGATCCGCCGCGCCACCCGCGACCTGCGGTACGACGTGACCCGGGCCCGCGCGCTCGGCTGGGTCGACACGCACACCCGGACCGTCCAGGAAGGAACCGACCGATGACCGGCACCTGGCCGTTGAGCGAACCGACCCCGGTCACCGACCGCCTGGACGAGGCGTTCCGGCACGTCGACTTCGCCGGCTGCCAGGTGTTCGTCCTGCTGGGGCACCCACGTTCGGACATCGGCAAGGGTCAGCTGGTGGCGCGGCTGGCCGCGCTCGCCCCCGGCCCGGCGACGGTGGTCAAGTTCGACGGCATCCTCAACACCAACGAGCGCGGCAACCATCCCTCGCCGAACGACGACCTGGCCACCTACCGGCGGTTCCTGCCGGGCACCGTGATGGGCTGGCCGAACCAGATCCTCGGCGGCGACGTCCTGCTCTCGTTCCTGCGCGAGTTCGGCGGCACCGACTGGGAACATCTCAGCTTCGTACCGCACCTGAGCCGGTTCTTCCTGCTCACCCTGCACCGGGCCTGGGTCGACGCGGGTCGTCCGGACCACCTGTTCGTGGAGCTCGGTGGCACGGTCTTCGACCAGGAGCTGACCACGTACGCGCTGCCGGCGCTGTCCATGCTGGGCACGTCGGCCAACGCCCGGGTGACCACCGCGCTCCTCTCCGAGCTGCCGGGCGGGTTCGTGGAGCCGAAGACGCGGTCGCTCCAGGACTGCCTGACCGGCAGCCTCCGCTTCGGCCTCCTCTACGACGTGCTCTTCCTGCGCGTGCCGGAGCGGGATCCGGGGGACGACGAACTGGCCGCCCTGGAGGCGGCCGTCGCGGCGAAGCTGCGGCGGCACCTGGTCCACCGGCCCACGCCGCCCCGGCTGGTGGTCGTCCCGACCTTCGAGGGGCCGGCCCTGGACGGGTACCTCGACTACCTGCACCGCCGGCGACACCTCGTCGCCGACCTCGGCCGGCCGGCGGCCGGCGTGACCATCACCGGCGGGTCGGGGCGCCGGTCGGAGGAGACGAGAGAGGGAACGGTCCCATGTGCGGGATAGCTGCCGCCTTCCCCGCCGACCGGGCCGCCGTGGAGGCGGCCCTGGCCGGCATGCGCCACCGCGGCCCGGACGCGACGGCCGTGCTCGACGACCCGCGGTTCACCCTCGGGGTGGTCCGGCTCGCCATCACCGACGTCGCGCACGGGGACCAGCCGCTGCGCTCGCCCGGCGGGCGGGCCTGGGTGGCGTTCAACGGCGCCGTCTACAACCATCGCCGGGTCCTCGACGAGCTGGGCGTGCGGCCACCGTCGGGCAACGACGGCCACGTCGTGGGCGTCCTCTACGAGAAGTACGGGCTGCGCTTCGCCGACCACCTGGAGGGCATGTACGCGGTCTGCCTCTACGACGTGGAGCAGGACGTCCTGGTGGTGGCGGTGGACGGCATCGGGATCAAACCGCTGTACGTGGCGCGCGGGGGCGGGTCCACGTTCGTCAGCAGCACCCCGGAGACCATTCCGGCCGAGCTGCGACCGTTCGCCTGCCGGGTGGCCCCGGGGACCGTGTGGTCCTCGCGCGGGGAGGTCGTCGCCATCGAACCCCGCCCGCGCGAGGGGACGCTGCGGGACCTGGTGGTGACCGCCGTACGGGACCAGATCCCGACCGAGGTGCGGTGGGGCTGCATGCTCAGCGGCGGCCTGGACAGCTCGCTGCTGACCGCGATCGCCGCCCGGGAGGCCGGCCGGGTCAGCACCTTCACCGCCGGCATCGAGGGCAGCCCCGACCTCGACGCGGCGCGGGAGGTGGCGGAACACCTGGGCGCCGACCACCATGAGGTGATCTTCGACGAGACGGAGATCCCCGACCTGCTCGACGCCGTCGTCACGCACACGGTCAGCCCGGACGTCTTCACCGTGCTCGGCGGCGTCGGCACCTGGCTCACCGCCCGCCTCGCCCACGCCGCCGGGGTCAAGGTGCTGCTCTCCGGCGAGGGCGCGGACGAGCTGTTCGGCGGCTACGGCTTCTACGCCGACCTGCCACCGGCCATGGTCGAGCCGTGGATGCGGTTCGAGCAGCAGGACCTGGGCGCGCGGGAGTGCCTGCGGCTGGACCGCTGCGCCATGGCGCACCACGTCGAGGCGCGGGTGCCGTACCTCGACTCGGCGGTGATCGCCCACGCACGGGCCCTGCCGCCGGACCGCAAGATCGACCGTTCGGTGCGGCCGGTGCGGCAGAAGGTCGCGCTCCGGGAGGTCGCGGAGGAGTTCCTCCCGTCCCACCTGGCGCACCGGGTCAAGATGCCGTTCCCCGACGGCGCCGGGTACCTGCACGCCGTCGGACGCTTCGCGGCCGGCCGGATCTCCGGCGCGGACCTGGCCGAGCTGTTCGAGCAGCCGGAGGCCGCCGCCTTCCTCCAGGCCGCGCCGGAGATGCAGGGGTACGGCCTGCGCACCGCCGCCTACCTGTGGCAGCGCTGGAGCGAGCGCTTCGGAGACCTGAGCGCCGACTACCGGGGTCTGGTCCGTCGAGGACTGCTCCGGCGCACCCTGCGCCACGGCGCCTACACCCGGGCGGACTTCCTCGCGGCGCTCGGGTCGTCCGGTCCGGCGGTCGATTGAACACCTACAATTCCCGGTACGAAAGGGACGGACGGCGCGCCCAGCCGTCGGTGACGAGGGAGGCTTGCCGTTTCATGCACGCTGCGCAGGACAGCTCGCTGATGGACCCACCGGCCGCGGCGGGTCCGGACGATCCGGCCGACGGCGGGTCGGACAACGCCTCCCTCGCGGCAGCCCGTAAGCGGTCGCTGGCGATCGAGCAGGAGTTGCGCGAGGACCCGTCCCGGTTCCGGGTGCTGACCGGCGACCGGCCCACCGGCCGGCTGCACGTCGGTCACCTGTTCGGCTCGCTCGAGAACCGGGTGCGGTTGCAGGACGCGGGGGTGGAGACGTTCGTCATCATCGCCGACTACCAGGTCATCACCGACCGGGACGCGGTCGGCCCGGTGGGGGAGCGGGTCCTGTCGCTGGTCACCGACTACCTGGCGGTGGGGCTCGACCCGCGCCGCTGCACCATCTTCACCCACTCCGCCGTACCGGCGCTCAACCAGTTGATGCTGCCGTTCCTCGCCCTGGTCACCGACGCCGAGCTGCGCCGCAACCCCACGGTGAAGGCGGAGCTCGCGGCGACGAACGGTCGGCCCATGTCCGGGCTGATGCTGACCTACCCGGTCCACCAGGCCGCCGACATCCTGTTCTGCAAGGCCAACCTGGTGCCGGTGGGCAAGGACCAGTTGCCGCACGTCGAGCAGACCCGGGTGGTCGCCCGCCGGTTCGACGAGATCTACGGCCGGGCCGACAAGCGGCACGCCGTGTTCCCCCGCCCGGACGCCCTGCTCTCCGAGGCGGTGAGCATCCTCGGCGTGGACGGGCAGAAGATGAGCAAGTCCCGGGGCAACGCGATCGAGCTGGCGATGAGCGCCGACGTCACGGCCAAGCTGATCCGCCGGGCCGTCACGGACAGTGAGCGGACGATCACCTGGGAGCCGCAACGCCGCCCCGAGGTGGCCAACCTGCTGTTGCTCGCCGCGCTCAGCAGCGGCCGGTCGCCGGAGGCCATCGCCGACGAACTGGCCGGCGCCGGCGCCGCGGGGCTGAAGGCCGTGGTCACCGAGGCGGTCAACGAACGGCTCGCCCCGATCCGCAGCCGGCGCGCGGAGCTGGCCGCCGACGAGGGCTACCTGCGGTCGATCCTGGCCGAGGGCAACCGTCGGGCGAACGAGGTCGGCGACGCCACGCTGGCCGAGGTCCGCGACGCCATGGGGATGGTCTACTGAGCCCTCGGGGAGGGGACCCGGTGCACACTTCGACCGGATCGATCGCGTTCGTCAGCATGGGCCACTACCCGTCCGGCTTCCGGGTGGGGGGCATCTCCAACGTCATGGCCGGCTGGGCGCAGGCGCTCAACGGGCGCTACGACGTGCACGTCGTCGCCGTCTACGACACGGTGCCCGACGACCTCGACGAGGCGTTCGCCGCGCACGCGCACCGGTTGGCCGGGGTCCGCAAGCACGCGGTGGGCAGCCCGGCGGAGGCCGCCGAGGTGGTGGCCGGGATGGATCTCGTCTCGCTGCACCAGGAGGCGCACTGGCTGCCGTACCTCCCCCAGGCCGGCCTGATGATGCACAACCCGCCGTGCTTCACGCCCGGCCGGGTGTGGCCGCCCGCCGCCGACCCCGGGGCGCTGCGCGCCGCCATCGCCGGCGCGCCGTCGCGGCAGGCCTGCTCGCGGTGGCTGGCCGGGCTGATCGAGGCCGAGGTCGCCGCCGGGGTGGACGTCGTCACCCCGTTCGTGGCGGCGGAGTTCGTCGGGCAGCCCCGCGTCGAGAAGGGGCGGCACGTGGTGTGGGCGGGACGACTCGTCGCGAACAAGGGCCTGGCCGACGCGGCGACTGTCGCCGGTCGTCTCGGGGTGGAGCTGCGGGTCACCGACGTCACCCCCGGCGTGCTCGACCCGGAGACCGCCGGGTTCCGGGACCGGCTGCGCCGGCTGCCCGGCGTCCGACTGGTCCCGCCGCCGTCGTCCCCCGCCGAGGTGGCCGGCCTGTTCGCGGCGGCCTCGGCGGTGGTCCTGCCGTCGATCGGCGAGCCGTTCGGCATGGTCTCCATCGAGGCGCAGGCCAGCGGCACGCGGACGGTCGTGTACGCCGACGCGGGCCTGCCGGAGACCGTCGGGCCGGCGGCCGTCGCGGTGCCCGTGGGGGACCTCGACGCGCTGACCGCGGCGGTGCGGGACGCGTTGGACGCGCCGGAGGTGCCGGCGGGCAGCCGGGCCTGGGTCGCCGAGCGGTTCAGCCTCGACCGCTCACTCCGGGCGCTGCTGCGCAGCCTCGGTGGTGGTCCCGACCCGGTCGGCGCCGGCGCCCCGGTGCCCGCCCGGACGCCCGGGACCATCGGATGAGCGGCCCGGGCGGTACGCCGCTGCGACTCGGGCTGTACGCGCTGCCGTTCGGCTACGGGCCGGCGAGCAAGGCCGTCGCCGTCGCCCAGGCGGTCCACCGGCGGTTCGGCGACGGGGTGCGCTGGACGTTCGTGTCCAGCGGTCTCGGACTGGAGCTGCTCCGGCGCACCGGGCTGCCGGCCCGGGTCGTGGACACCGGCAGCGTCCACGAGGCCGAGCAGGTCGGCGGTGAGCTGCGGCCGACCCTGGACGCGATGATCGTGGTGATGCACCGGCCGTTGGCCGCCCGCCTGGCGCCGGAGCTGCCGGTGTTCTGCGTCGACAGTCTGGCCTACATGTGGCGGCCGGACTCGTTCGCCGGTTTCCCCGGCATCCGGTCGGTGCGCCGCTACTGGGTGCAGGATCTCTTCGACTCCGTCGAGGTGATGGCCCGCACCGGGGTGCCGAACGTCCGGGCCGTCCCGCCGATCACCGACGTCGGGCCGGAGCCGGCCGACGCCGGGCCGGCGGACCGGGCCGGAGCGCCGTGGGTGGCCAGCCTCGGCGGCCTGCTCAACCCGTACCCGGGCAGCCAACACGTCTACCTCGCGCAGGTGCTGCGCCTGGTCGCCGACGCGTCGGCGGGCCCGCCGGTGGTGCTCACCAGCGCGGGCGCCATCGACCGGTTCGGTGACCTCTTCGCCGGGGTCGACGCCCGTTCGCTCAGCCACGACGCGGCGCTCGCGTTGTTCCGGCGGGCCGGCGCGGTCCTGGCACCCCCGGGGCTGACCACGATCCTGGAGCTGGCCCAGCTCGGCCGTCCGATGCTGCCGCTGCCGCCGGAGAACTACTCGCAGGTGCTCAACCTGCGCCGGTTGCTGCGCCACCACGGCACGGAACTGGGCCCCGCCTGGCGGGTGCTGGACGACGCGTACCGCCCGATCGGGGCCGACCTCCCCGAGGGCGACGGGGTCCGGGCGGTGCACGACCTCAACGAGCGGGTGCTGCCCGATCCGGCCTTCGGCGCGGCGCTCGCCGAGGCGTGGCGGCACCCCGACCAGCGGGACCGGCCGCTCCCCGCGGCGCTGCGCGCCCCGGTCAGCGGCGCCGCGGTCATCGCGGCCGACCTGGCGGACTGCCTCCGGCGCTGACGCCGCCCGCCGGCACCGGCACGGCGGGCGGCGGCGCGGGGGCGTCGGCCCGGTAGCGGCGGCGCACCCGGGCCAGCGCGATCGCCGCCAGGGCGGCCAGCGGCAGGAACACCAGCGGCCCGAGCGGGCTCACCAGCGGAGCGACCACGGTGCTGCCGAGCGCCACCGCGCCGGTGTTCGTCGCCATCGTGACCGCGGCCCCGGTCGCCTGGTCCGCGTCGCCGGCCTCGCCCATCACCAGCGAGGTCAGCGCGGCGTGCGCCAGCGGCAGCGACGCGCCGACCAGCGCCCCGCCGACGATCCAGGCCGGTACGCCCAGCGTGCTCGCGGTCGCCCAGGTGAGCAGGCCGACGGCGAGCAGGCCGAGCCCGAGCTGGGCCAGCCGGCGGTCCGGTATCCGCCGCCGGGCGGCCACGGCCGCCGCACCGGCGGCGGTGAGCGCCACCACCGAGACGGTCACCGAGAAGACCACGGCGGGCAGGTCGGCGGCCCGGATGAGGCGGGCGACGTAGAGCCGGGACGTGTCGCTGGCCAGCGCGTATCCGGCAGCGGCGAGCACGGCGGTGGAGCCGAACAGCCGCCAGGAGGGCCGGGCCGTCGGCGTGTCGGCCGGCCGGGGCGGCGGCGGCCCGACGCCGGACGTGCGCGCCGCGGCCAGCATGATCACCGTGACGGCGAGGAAGGTGACGGAGTTGGCCACCGCCGCGACCGGCACCGGATGGGCGACGGTGGCGATCAGGAGGGCCGCCACCGGCGGCCCGGCGGTGCGGCCGAGCTGGAACTGGATGCTGTCCAGCAGCAACTGGCGGGTCCGGCTCGCGCTGCCCGGCCAGGCGCCGACCAGGGCCAGCCAGGACGGGCCGCCGAAGCCGACCGCGAACGGCGTGACCGAGCAGACGACCGCCACCAGCAGCGCCCGGCGGGTGGACAGCCCGTCGCCGGTGTCCCAGGCCACGACGGCCACCGCCAGACAGCTCGCCGCCTCGACCGCGGACGACCACACCAGGGTACGGACGGGTCCGAGCCGGCGGGCCGCCCGCGCCCCCAGCAGCACACCGGGGATCGTGCCCAGCAGCGCGGAGATCTGCCACACGGCGAGCACCGCCGCCGGCAGGCGGTTGTCGCCAAGCGCCCAGGCGATGTTCACCCACTGGGCCGACGCCGCGGTGTTGGACAGCAGGGCGAAGCACCAGAAAACGGGGAAGGGCACCACCTGGCGAGCCTACCGGCCGGCGGGCCGGACATCGGCTCCCGTCGCTGCCGGATAGGGGTCGTGCGGGGTTGGCAATCCGGCCACCGTGCCCGAAGCTGGCAGCGGCGCCACCGCCGGGTGCGCCCGGACGACGATGGGAACGCGGTGCACTTCGGACTCGGCTTCGACGAGGCGTACGTGCCGCACGCACGGGTCCTCATCGAGAGCATCCTGCGCGAGGGCGCGCTGGCGACGCCCACCTTCTGGCTGGTCACCGATCACGACCTCGGGGCGGACCTGCGCGACGCGGTCCGCCGGCAGGTCGGCGACCGCGGCGAGGTGCGCTTCCGGCCGGTGGACCGGGTCGCGCACCTGCCGCTGTCCACCCGGGACAGCGCACGACACATCTCCCAGGGCATGTACCTGCGGCTGTTTCTGCCGTGGCTGGTGCCCGTCGAGCTGGACCGGCTGGTCTACCTCGACTGCGACATGCTCTGCACGGGGTCGCTGGCCGGGCTCGCCGACGTCGCGCTCGGCGAGGCGGTGGTCGGTGCGGTGCGGGACGCGTACACCCGGCGGCTGGCCGACGGGGGCGCGCTCCCGGGGCTGCGGGAGGAGGCCACGCTGGACCCGCAGGCGCCCTACTTCAACTCCGGCATGTTGCTGATCGACCTCGCGCGGTGGCGCGACGCGGACGTCACCGGCCGCGCGCTCGACTACATCGAGCGGCACGCGGACGCCGCGCGCTACCCCGACCAGGACGCGCTGAACCACGTCCTGTTCGGACGCTGGCTGCGGCTGTCGCACCGGTGGAACCACATGATGGGCTGGCGGCTGGAGCCGGTCTACGGCGGTGACCCGGCGCAGGCGTCCCTGGTGCACTGCGTCGGGCCGAAGAAGTTCTGGACCGACGAGTTCCCCGACTTCAGCGAGTTCGGCCGGCGCTACTGGAAGTACCGCGCGGAGCTGGACGGCTGAGGCGACCCCGGCTCAGGCGAGGAACGGCAACCGCTCCGCCAGGACCGGATCCGCCGCCGGCAGGCCGCTGACGAACCGGTCCACCTCCTCCACCGCCTGGTCGCCGAGCCGGCGCAGCTCGCTGCCCTGCGCGCCGGCGACGTGCGGGGTGACGAGCACGTTCGGCAGGGCGCGCAGGGGATGGTCCAGCGGCAACGGCTCGGGATCGGTCACGTCCAGCACGGCGGAGAGCCGGCCCGTACGCAGGTGCCCGAGCAGCGCCTCCTGGTCCAGCAGCCCGGCCCGGGCGGTGTTGATCAGGGTGGCGCCGTCGGGCAGCAGCGACAGCCCGGCCGCGTCGATCATCCCGGCCGTCTCCGGCGTGAGCGGGGCGTGCAGGCTGACGATCGACGACTCCCGGAGCAGGTGCGCCAGCTCGACGGGGCGTACCCCGAGCCGCTCCGCGTCGTCCGGGTCCAGGAACGGGTCGTGGCAGAGCAGCCGGAAGCCCAGGTCCGACAGGCGGGCCGCCACCAGCCGGCCGACCCGGGACGCGCCGACCAGGCCCACCGTCCGGTCCGCGTTGCCCGTCGCCGGGTAACCGGTGAGCAGGGCGCGGCGGTCCAGGCTGCGCCGGTAGCGGTCGGCGGCGGCGAGGACGTTCTTGCCGGCCAGCAGCACCATCGCCACCGTGTAGTCGGCGACCGGCACCGCGTTGGCCCGCGCCGAGGTGGTGACCCGGACGCCGCGCTCCCACACCGCCGGGTCCAGCAGTTCCTTGACCGAGCCGCCGGTGTGGACCACCGCCCGCAGGCGGGGCATGGCGGCCAGCTCCGCCACGCCGAGGCGTGGGCAGCCCCAGCCGGTCAGCAGCAGCTCGGTGCGGCGCAGCGCCGCCGGGGTGGCGTCGGACCAGCCGGTCCAGGGGTCCGGGGGGAGGCTGACCAGCCGGTCCAGCCGGGCCCGGCTGGTGGGGGCGAAGAGCTGGTCGGGCAGGTCCGCGCGCATCAGCAGGGCGGCCGGGAGCATCCGCGTCCTCCTCAGTAGGCGAAGCTGACGCTGCGGGGCCGGGGCCGGGCCTTGTAGCGCGGCTGCTGCCCCTTCTTCCACAGCAGGCTGGCCAGCTCCACCGGGTGCACCGGGTCGCCGGCCGTCGCCGCCCGGTGGGCCAGCCGCTCACAGATCTCGACCGCCGCGGCCCGCAGCTCGACCTCCGCCGGGCTGCCGTGCGCCAACGGCCGGCCGGCCCGCAGCGAGTCGGCCAGCTCCGCGTCGATCTCCAGCAGCCCGTCCTCGATCAGCACGTGCGGGATGAGGTTGTCCGCGAACGCGGTCAGCCGGCCGAGGTCGGTGAACCGTCGCGCGCCGCCGGGGTCGTGGCACAACGACAGGCCGTACGTCGCGAGCTGGGCCCGCTTGTGGAACGGCACGTCCAGGTCGCCGTGGCGGGAGACGTCCCGCCAGTGCGGCATCCCGGCCAGGATCGCCACCATCGCCGTCGGCGACCCGGCCGCCTCCTCCACCAGCGCCGGGTACTCCCCACCGAACCGGTCCCCGGTGTACGCGCCCAGCTCGTTCCAGGCGGTGGCGAACATGGTCATCAGGGTGAACGCCGGACCCCGCGTGGGTTGGCCGAACATCTCCGCGCAGGCCCGCCCGTCCAGCCCGGCCAGGTACGCGGGGGGCGGCACGCCGTCCCGGCGCACCCGGTCGAGCAGGAGCTGGCCGATGGTCCGGGCGCCGGACAGGCCGGGCAGCTTCACCAGGTGCGGGTGCAGGCCGGAGCCGAAGTTGACGGCGTCGCGGACGATCACGAAGCCGATCCGGGTCCGTTCGTCCGGCAGCCGGGCCAGCCCGGACTCCACCGGCGGCTGGCGGCGCAACTCGTCGAGGTAGCCGGCGTCGACCGGGCGCGCCGACGGCCGGGCGTGGGTGGCCCGGGCCGCCACCGAGGCGGCGGCGACGCGCAGCGCGGCCGGGTGGTCGACGGTGTGGTCCGGCGACGCGGTCCGGCCGGTGGTCTGGTCGGTCATCCACTCTCCTCAGAGCTTCGCGGGACCCAGGGACTCCAGCGCGGCGAGGTGCGACTCCGCCACCCGGGCCCAGTCGTACGTGGCGCGTAGCCGCCCGCTCGCGGCGCGGGCCCGGTCGAGGCGGGCGTCGTCCAGCGAGTCCAGGCAGCGGGTCAGGTCCTCCCGGGTGCGGCCGTACGGGATGGCGGACCCGCCGAGCATCTCGATGAGGAAGGGCCACGGCGACACCAGCGCCGGCAGCCCCCGCCCGATCGCGTCGGCCACGGTGCCGGTGGCCAGCATCTCGCCGTCGCGGAACGGCAGCACCAGCACGTCGATCGCGGCGAGCCGCCGGTTGTACTCGCGGCGGGGCACCAGGTCGTAGGGCACCACCCGGATCCGGGGGTCCGGTGACCGGGGCAGGTCCGGGGTGCCGGAGAGGACCAGCAGTTCGATGTCGTCGCGGGCGGACGCGGCCACCGCGTCGATGACCAGCGCGGTGTCCTTCTCCGGGCGGGGCGCCCCGATCACGCCCAGCCGCAGCGCGCCCGGGCGCAGGCCGTACTCCCGCTCGGTACGGGCCCGGTCGTCGGCGCGGATGTCGGTCATCAGGTCGCCGAAGTGCCCGTGCGGAATCACCCAGTGGCGGGCATCGTCCGGGTAGGGCAGCACGTCACGCGCCCGGTCCCGGCCGCGCGCGCTGTGGTGCACCACGCCGTCGGCGGCCGCCGCCCAGGCCTGGTAGACCGGCCGCCACCGCGGCTGCCGGTCGTGCGGCGTGAGGTTGTGCTGGGTGAGCAGGAGCCGTACCCCGCTGTCCCGGATCGCGTCGATCAGCGCGAGGTGCCCGGCCAGCTCCGCCGGGAGCAGCCGCTCCGGCCAGTGCAGGTGGAACACGTCGACGTCGGCCAGGATCTCCCGGTGCCGGTCGAGCTGCCCGCGGCCCAGCGCCACCTCGTGCACCCGGTCCCGCAGCGGACCGTAGAGCAGGGCGTCGTAGTGGTGGCCGTACGCCGAGCTGGCCACCCGCAGCTTGGGCGTCACCGACCAGGTGAACGCCATCCGGGTGGCCGGCGCCACCTCCACCTGGTGCACGACCGGCAGCTCGCCGAAGTAGCTGCGGTAGGCCGACACGCCCGCCACCTCGACGGTGGTGACCACGTCCGCCGGGCCGACGCCGAACTCGACCCGCAGCGGCCGGGCCGCGGCCTCCGTCACCTGGAGCGCGACCGCCTCCGGCGGCCGGTCGAAGCGCAGCTCCTCGTGCACGTGCAGGGTCCGGCCGCGCACCTCGTACCGGGCGTGACGCGTCGCGGGCACCGGCGGGAGGTCGGCGGGTGTCTGCCGCCTTCCGGGCTCCTGCCAGCGGTGGTGGACCACCTCCAGGCCGCCCGGCCGGTGGACCACCCGGTCGGGCCGGCCGGCGGGCACGACCGTACGCCCGTCCCGCACCGCCACGGGCACGCCGGTGGCGAGCGCGCTGTCCACCGGCACCTCGAACAGGCCGGGCCACTGCGGGGCGGGCAGGTAGTCCGAGACGGTGGACCCGACAAGCGGCAGGACGAACGCGGTCCGCGCCGAGCGGTACGACCAGACGCCGGCGTGGCGGGCGCGGTCGAAGAAGAAGACCGCGTCGCGCGGCCGGCGGGGCGTCGGGCCCGGCATCGGGACGGAGTCCAGCGAGTTCGCCGCGTCCAGCAGCTTGCCGAGGCAGTCGAGGGTCATCTGGAGCCGCCGTGCGGGGCCCCGGTACGCGTAGGTCGACCGGTGCCGGTGGGCCTGGATCAGCCCCTGGTCGAACCAGGGGCGGAGCGCGTCGAACGCGTCGCGGGCCCGGGCCGCCCACTCGTCGCGGCCGGTCGGGGACAGCTCGGGACGACGCGCCACGAGCCCGGCCAGTTCGACGGTGAGGCAGCGGGCCAGCGCCCCGGCGGAGCGGCCCCAGGCGACGGCGCTTCCGCTGTCGGTCACCACGAGATCCACCAGGGCGAGCGCGTCGCGGGCGCCCGCCGCCCAGGCCGGGCCGATCCGGGCGGCCAGCGGCTCGGCGACCGGATACAGGGCCGGGCCGTAGATGTCGAACCGGCCGGAGCCGTCGGTGGAGTCGTCCAACTGCCGACCCGGGGTCTCCTCGATCAGGTCGCGGGTGCGGCGGACCAGGTCGTCCAGCGCCGCGGCGTCCACCGGCAGCCCGAGTTCCGACCGGGCGTGCTCGCACCGGGCCAGCACCGCCGCGTAGTTGCGCGGCGTCCGGGCGTCCAGCCAGCTCTCGTGCGGCCCGGTGTCCACGGCGGCCCGCAGGTGCTCCCGCCGTTCCGGCGGCAGCCGGGGGAGCAGCGCGTTGTCCGCCCACGGGCCGAACCGGCGCAGCGTCTCCGCCACCCGGTAGGAGGCGAACGTGTGGGTCCGCTCGCCGTCGACCGCGCCGAGCACGGTCAGCAACGCGTCGTCGATCGGCGTGCCGGCGAGCCGGGTCACCCCGCCGGCGTGCAGCAGCCCGAGGACGTGGGCGAGGTCGGCGTGCACGTCCGCCTGCACCGGGAATCCGGCGAAGACGCGGGGCACCCGGAAACGCGGCGTGTAGCGCGTCACGAACTCGGTGAGCGTACGGGTCGCGAACCCGCGGAGGGCCTGACCCAGTGAGGACGGCTCCGGGTCGACGTCGGCGTCGCCCGGCGGGCCGGCCAACCACGGTGAGGAGGCCGCGGCCGAGCCCCGGGCGATGTGCACGCGGAAAGATATCAATGCCCCGAAGGTGCTGGCAACGGCGGGACGAACGCCCGGTTCCGGCGGTGACCCGGGCAGTTGCGGCGAGCGACCCCGCGGTGACGCGACCCCGTGCGAGGCTGGACGCGACGGCGGTCAGGAGGTGCGCATGGGCGCCACGCCCCGGCTCGACTTCGCGTTGGACACCTACGAGTGCATCGTGCTCTACCCGGGACCCTCGGGCCGGGCGCTGCCGGAGGAGACCGTGCAGCGGTTGCAGTCCGAGCATCTCCGGCACATGCAGGCGTTGCAGCGGCGCGGCATCGTGCTGATCGACGGCTCGGTGGACGGGCCGGCCCGGGAACCCGACCCGCCGATCGGCTTCGGGCTGGCCCGGACCGGGTCGGTGGACGACGTCCGCAGCGTCATGGAGGCCGACCCGGCGGTGCAGGCCGGGCTCTACCGGGTGGAGGTGCTGACCTTCCTCTGCCCGGCCGGCTCGCTGGAGTTCCCGCTGGTCAAGGCGGAGAGCTGAGGGACTGTCGCGCGGGCGACGGCGGGCCGCCCCGGGTCGGTGCTACGGTCCGGCCCACGCAGCGACCCCGGCACGTCCGGCGCCCGCCGGCCCGGGGTCGGCCGAGGAGTCCGCCATGACCTCCGCCCCGGATGTCCCGCGCGCCACCGACCTGCTCCGCGCGGCGCTCGGCGACCGCCTGCTCACCCCGGCCGACGCCGGCTTCCCGGCCGCCGTGCGGCTCTGGAACGGCGCGCCGGGCGCGGTCCCCGCGCTGGTGGCCCGCGCCCTCGACGCCGCCGAGGTCGCCCTGGCGGTCCGCGTCGCCCGGCGCTGCCACCTGCCGCTGTCGGTCCGGGCCGGCGGCCACGACTGGGCCGGCCGGGCGCTGCGCCAGGGCGGACTGGTCGTCGATCTCACCGCGCTGCGCCGGGTGGACGTCGACCCCGGCGCCGGCGTGGTCACCGTGGGCGGCGGGGCGACGGCCGGTGACGTGCTGGCCGCCCTGCGGCCGTACGACCGGGTCGTCCCCACCGGCGTGGTGCGCGCGGTCGGGATGGCCGGGCTGACCATGGCCGGCGGCTACGGCCCGCTCTGCGGCCGGTACGGGCTGGCGCTGGACAACCTGCTCGGCGCCGAGGTGGTGCTCGCCGACGGCCGGCTGGTGACCGCCGACCCGGCGCACGAACCCGAGCTGTACTGGGCGCTGCGTGGCGGCGGCGGGAACTTCGGCGTGGCCACCGCGCTGCGCTACCGCACGCACCCGCTGGCCACCGTGCTCGCCGGCATGCTGCTGTTCCCGCTCGACCAGGCGACGGCGGTGCTGCGCGGCTACGCCGGCGTGGTGCGGGACGCGCCGGACGAGGTGACCGTGATGGCCGGCTTCCTGCCCGGCCCGGCCGGCGAACCGGTGGTCTTCCTCG
Organism: Micromonospora sp. DT227; assembly: GCF_049841835.1. Taxonomy (NCBI): domain Bacteria; kingdom Bacillati; phylum Actinomycetota; class Actinomycetes; order Micromonosporales; family Micromonosporaceae; genus Micromonospora; species Micromonospora sp. DT227. Next base: position 564,612 of record NZ_JBNCLA010000005.1, read on the forward strand.
CCCCGTTCGTCAGCGGCGACGACCCGGCGGCGGGCCGGGCCGCGGTGGACCGGCTGCGCGCGCTCGGCACGCCGCTGGTCGACCAGGTCGGCCCGCTGGCGTACGAGGACGCGCTGCGCCTGTTCGACGGCGGGATGGCCGACGGCAACCACTACCTGCTGCGGACCCGGTGGCTGGCCCGGGTGGACGAGCCGGTGGTGGCCGCGCTGACCGCGGCGGCCGGCGCGGTCAGCTCGCCGTTCTCGGCGATCGCGCTGCACCACTTCCACGGCGCGGCGGCCCGGGTGCCGATCGGCGGGACCGCGTTCGGGCTGCGTGCCGACCACCTGCTGGTCGAGATCATCGCGGTCTGGACGCCGGGCGGGGACCCGGCGCCGCACCGGGCGTGGGCCGAGCGCACCTCGGCGGCGCTGGCGCCGCACGCGCTGCCCGGCGGCTACCCGAACCTGCTCGCGCCGGAGGAGACCGACCGGGTCCGGCTCGCCTACGGGCCGAACTGGGACCGGCTGCGCCGGGCCAGGCGCCGGTACGACCCGCACGAGGTGTTCTCCGCCGTGCCCACGCTGCCGCCGGCCGACCGGCCCGGACCCCGCGTCGGGCGGTGACGACGGGCGGTACGATTTCCGCCGCGCGGTCGCCGATGCCCGCCACACGACGTTCCGGTGCGGTACGCCTACCGCCCGCCCGCGCGTTTGTTCGCGCGTCGTTGGACAACTGTTCCGCAAGTCCGCAAGGGGTCGGCTGGTGAGCCGACCCGGAGGAGAGACTAGCCTGATGGGCGTGACACGCCGCGCGAAGATTGTCTGCACTCTCGGCCCCGCCACCTCGTCCCCGGAGCGCATCCGGGGGCTCGTCGAGGCCGGCATGAACGTGGCGAGGCTCAACTTCAGCCACGGCAGTCACGCCGACCACGAGTCGGTCTGCCGGATGGTCCGGGAGGCGGCCGAGGCCGCCGGGCAGCCGGTCGCCGTGCTCGCCGACCTCCAGGGCCCCAAGATCCGGCTCGGGCGCTTCGCCGACGGTCCGCACGAGTGGCGCACCGGCGACTCCGTGGTGATCACCAGCGATGAGATCGTCGGCACCAAGGAGCGGGTCTCCTGCACCTACCGCAAGCTGCCGCAGGAGGTGAAGCCGGGCGACCGGCTGCTGATCGACGACGGCCGGGTCGCGGTCGAGGTCAGCGACGTCACCGGCAACGACATCCGCTGCCTGGTCACCGAGGGCGGCCCGGTCTCCAACAACAAGGGCGTCTCGCTGCCGAACGTGGCGGTCAGCGTCCCGGCCATGTCCGACAAGGACGCCGAGGACCTGCGCTTCGCCCTCGGCCTCGGCGTCGACATGGTGGCGCTCTCCTTCGTCCGCTCGCCGGACGACATCAAGCTCGTCCACTCGATCATGGACGAGGAGGGCGTCCGTCGCCCGGTGCTCGCCAAGGTCGAGAAGCCGGAGGCGGTCGACCACCTGGAGGCGATCGTGCTCGCCTTCGACGGCGTCATGGTCGCCCGCGGCGACCTCGGCGTGGAACTGCCGCTGGACCAGGTCCCGCTGGTGCAGAAGCGCGCCGTGCAGCTCTGCCGGGAGAACGCCAAGCCGGTCATCGTGGCCACCCAGATGCTCGACTCGATGATCGAGAACTCCCGCCCGACCCGCGCCGAGGCCTCCGACGTGGCCAACGCCGTGCTCGACGGCGCGGACGCGGTGATGCTCTCCGGCGAGACCAGCGTCGGCAAGTACCCGGTGCTCACCGTCAGCACCATGGCGAAGATCGTCACCACCACCGAGGCCGGCTCCATCGCCGTGCCCCGGCTCCAGCACGACCCGCGTACGCACGGCGGCGCGCTCACCGTCGCCGCGTCGTCGATCGCCCGCGCCATCGGCGCCAAGGCCATGGTGGCGTTCTCGCAGACCGGCGACACCGTCAAGCGGCTCAGCCGGCTGCACTGCGACCTGCCGCTGCTGGCGTTCACGCCGGTGCCGGAGGTGCGCAACCAGCTCGCGCTCTGCTGGGGCGTGGAGACGTTCCTGATGCCGTTCGTGCAGCACACCGACGACATGTTCCGCCAGGTCGACCAGGCGCTGCTCGGCCTGAACCGGGCCAACCCGGGCGACTACGTGGTGATCGTGGCCGGCAGCCCGCCCGGCACGCCCGGCTCCACCAACACGCTGCGCGTGCACCAGCTCGGCTCGCTCGTCGACGCCGCGGCGGCCCGGGCCCTCCAGTGAGTGACGCTCCGGTGGCGACCGGGCAGGCCGCCGTCGACCAGCTCCTGGAGGTGCTGGACCTCGCGCAGACCGGCGAGATGGCCTTCCGCGGGATGAGCCCGCAGGTGGGCCCGCAGCGGGTCTACGGAGGCCAGGTCGCCGGTCAGGCGCTGGTGGCGGCCGGCCGCACGGTCGGCCCGGAGCGGGCCGTGCACTCCCTGCACGGTTACTTCGTGCGGCCCGGCGACCCGGCCGAGCCGATCGACTACCAGGTGGAGAACGTCCGCGACGGCCGGTCCTTCTCGGTGCGCCGCTCGGTGGCGCTCCAGCACGACAAGCCGATCTTCTTCATGTCGGCGTCGTTCCAACGGCAGGAGGAAGGGCTGGACCACCACGCCCCGCTCCCACCCGACGTGCCGGGCCCGGACGACGTGCCCACCATGACCGACCGGCTGTCCCGCTACCCGGAACGGCTCGGCATCTGGGGGCAGATCCCGCGCCCGATCGACGTCCGGTACGTCGGCGAGCCCGGCTGGGTACGCCCCGGCGACCGCCCGGCCGAGCCGCACCAGCGGGTCTGGATGCGCATCGACGGCAAGCTGCCGGACGACCCGCTGCTGCACGCCTGCGCGCTGACGTACGCGTCGGACCTGACGCTGCTCGACTCGGTGCTGTCGGTGCACGGCGAGGTGTGGGGGCCGGGCGGGGTGGTGGGCGCGAGCCTCGACCACGCGCTCTGGTTCCACCGGTCGTTCCGCGCCGACGAGTGGTTCCTCTACGACTGCTGGAGCCCGTCCGCGTCGGGTGCCCGGGGCCTGGCCACCGGCCGGATGTTCACCACCGACGGCCGGCACATCGCCAGCGCCGTGCAGGAGGGGCTGCTGCGCCGGGTGGGTGGCTGACCCGGCAGCCGTGACCGTTCGGCCGAGGGTCGGGAGACCGGGCGGCTGAACAGGCGACTAACCTTGCCGGCATGCGTCTCTCCGCCCGGGTCGACTATGCCCTCCGTGCGGCTGCCGAGCTGGCCTCGGTCGCCGAGGGCACGACCGCCGGGCGGAGCCGGCCGGTGACCGCCGAGCAGATCGCCCGCTCGCAGGACATCCCGCCGAAGTTCCTGGAGAGCATCCTGCTCCAGCTCCGCCGGGGCGGCATCGTGCACGCCCAGCGGGGCCCCGAGGGGGGCTACTGGCTGGCCCGTCCGGCCGGGGAGATCTCCCTGGCCGAGGTGATCCGGGTGATCGACGGGCCGCTGGCGCACGTCCGCGGCCACCGCCCGGAGCAACTCGGCTACCAGGGCGCGGCCCGCGCGTTGCAGGACGTGTGGATCGCGCTGCGGGCCAGCGAGCGGGAGATCCTGGAGCTGGTCACGATCGCCGACGTGGCCACCGGCACGTTGCCCGCCCGGGTCAACGAGCTGGCCGCCGACCCGCGCGCCTGGAGCTGACGGCCGTCCGGCGTGTCCCACCAACCGGATGGGGGACTTGACCCGGGGTGCCTCCGTGCCGCATTGTCGACCAAGTTGATAGGAGATACCGAAAAGTCAGGGGGCGCTCGTGCGCAAGCTGCTGGTACTCGCCCTCGTCGGGCTCCTCGCGCAACTGGTCGACGGCGCGCTCGGCATGGCGTACGGGCTGACGTCGTCGACGCTGCTGCTCTTCGCCGGTGTCGCGCCGGCCGCGGCCTCCGCCTCGGTGCACCTGGCCGAGATCGGCACCACGCTCGCCGCCGGCGTCTCGCACTGGCGCTTCGGCAACGTCGACTGGAAGGTGGTCGGCCGGATCGCGCTGCCCGGCGCGATCGGCGCGTTCGCCGGCGCCACGTTCCTCAGCTCCATCTCCACCGAGTCGGCCGCCCCGTGGATGGCCGCCATCCTGTTCACCCTCGGCGCGTACCTGCTGATCCGCTTCTCCCGGCCGCTGCGCGCCAACCGGGCCGCCGGCCGGCTGCGTAGCCGCTTCCTGGCCCCGCTCGGGCTGGTCGCCGGCTTCGTCGACGCCACCGGCGGTGGCGGTTGGGGGCCGGTCGCCACCCCGGCGCTGCTGGTCTCCGGCCGGATGGAGCCTCGCAAGGTCATCGGCTCGGTGGACACCTCCGAGTTCGTGGTGGCGGGCGCGGCCAGCGTCGGCTTCCTGATCGGCCTCGGCTCGGAGGGCTTCCTGCTGCCCACCGTCGCCGCGCTGCTGATCGGCGGCCTGATCGCCGCGCCGATCGCGGCCTGGCTGGTCCGCATCGTGCCCGCCCAGGTGCTCGGCGCCGTGATCGGCGGCGTGATCGTGCTGACCAACGCCCGCACCCTGCTGCGCGCCGGTGAGTTGGGCGGCCCGGTGCCGGCCCTGGTCTACGCCGTGCTCGGCGCCGGCTGGCTGGTCGCCATGACGCTGGCGGTACGCGCGCTGCGTCGCGCCCGCCGGGCCCGGGCCACGGCCGAGGCGGCGCTCGCCGCGGCGCCGACCCCGTCGGCCGCGGTGGCCGAGGCCTCGGCTCCGTCGGTCGAGGCGGGGGAGCCCCGGCCGCTCGCCGCCGCCGTCGAGGGCTGAGCCTCCCGCGTCGGGGTTGAGCCTTTCGCGTCGGGGGTTGAGAGTCCCGGGTCGAGGGCTGAGCCGCCGGCGTCGCTGACGAGCGGCATCCCGGCCGGCGCGCCGCGATCGTCGGCGTTTCGCCGGCCCGGGGTGGATGCTCTCGCGCGCGATATACCGCTCCGTCATATTTATGCCTCAGTGGTATATCGCCGTTCCGCGAATTGTGGTGCCGAGACGTCACTCTCCGTGGTCGGGATGGAGGGCGAGGTTTCGCCGGGGCGCGGCGTGCTTGTGGGGGTGCGCGGTGGTGGCTACGCTGGCGGAGCGCGGAGCCTAATCATCAACGTCGATGCGTCGACGTTCCCGTCGCGTCAGCGCACGTGCACACTCCCGCCGGTCCGGGCAGGCCGGCGTCGCCGCGTGCCCGACCTTCGCGAAAGGCAACCCCCGTGCACCACACCACCTCACGCCGGCTCGCCCTGCTCGCCGCGGTCTCGGCGGCCACGCTGGCGGCCGGCGTGCTCACCACCGTCACCGCCTCGGCGGCGGCCGCCGCCTGCCGGGTCGACTACCGGATCACCAACCAGTGGGGCGGCGGCTTCGGCGCCGACGTCACCGTGACCAACCTCGGCGACCCGGTCGACGGCTGGACGCTCGGCTGGAGTTTCGCCGCCGGTCAGCAGGTCGCCCAGGCGTGGAACGCCACGGTCAGCCAGTCCGGCGTCCAGGTCACCGCCCGCGACGCCGGCTACAACGCCGCCATCGGCACCGGTGGCACCGCGAACTTCGGATTCAACGCCTCCTGGAACAACGCCAGCAACCCGGCCCCCACCACGTTCACGCTGAACGGCACCACGTGCACCGGCGCGCCCCCGACCGCGACGCCGACGACGTCCGGCCCGACCACTCCGCCGCCCACCACGCCGCCGCCCACCACGCCGCCGCCCACCACCCCGCCGCCCACCACTCCGCCGGCAGGCGCGAAGCAGATGGAGAAGCTCGACCGGGGGCTGGTCAGCGTCCGCTCCGGCAGCGGGAACCTGGTCTCCTGGCGACTGCTCGGCACCGAGACCTCGGGCGTGTCGTTCAACCTCTACCGCGGCGCCACCAAGGTCAACGCGAGCCCGATCACCGGCGCCACCAGCTACCTGGACGGCGGCGCGGCGGCCGGGTCCGCGTACACCGTGCGGGCCGTGGTGAACGGCGCCGAGCAGGCGGCGTCCGCCCCGGCGCTCCAGTTCGCCAACGGCTACCTGGACGTGCCGATCCAGGCCCCGCCCGCAGGCACCACGCCGAGCGGCGAGGCGTACAGCTACTCGGCCAACGACGCCAGCGTGGGCGACCTCGACGGCGACGGCCGCTACGAGTTCGTGCTCAAGTGGGACCCGTCGAACAGCAAGGACAACTCCCAGTCCGGCTACACCGGCAACGTCTACGTCGACGCGTACACCCTGACCGGCGCCCGGCTGTGGCGGATCGACCTGGGTCGCAACATCCGCGCCGGCGCCCACTACACCCAGTTCCAGGTGTACGACTACGACGGCGACGGGGACGCCGAGGTGGCCATGAAGACCGCCGACGGCTCGCGCTCCGGCACCGGCCAGGTGATCGGCTCGTCCTCGGCCGACCACCGCAACTCCAGCGGCTACGTGCTCGCCGGCCCGGAGTACCTGACCATGTTCGACGGGCGCACCGGCGCGGCGCTGTCCACCGTCGACTACGACCCGCCGCGCGGCACGGTCTCGTCCTGGGGCGACTCGTACGGCAACCGGGTCGACCGGTTCCTCGCCGGCACCGCCTACCTGGACGGGCAGCGCCCCTCGCTGATCATGGCGCGTGGCTACTACACCCGCGCGGTGATCGCCGCCTGGGACTTCCGCGACGGCACGCTGCGCAAGCGGTGGACGTTCGACTCCAACGCCTCCGGCAACGGCGCCGCCGCCGGTCAGGGCAACCACCAGCTCTCGGTGGCCGACGTGGACAACGACGGCCGTCAGGAGATCGTGTACGGGGCCGCCACCATCGACGACAACGGCCGGCTGCTCTACTCGACCGGCAACGGGCACGGCGACGCGCTGCACGTCGGCGACCTCGACCCGTCCCGCGCCGGCCTGGAGGTCTTCAAGGTCGACGAGGACGGCAGCAAGCCCAGCTCGTGGATGTCCGACGCGCGTACCGGTCAGCTCCTCTGGCAGACCGCGCCGAACGGCGACAACGGTCGCGGCGTCTCCGACGACATCTGGGCCGGCAGCCCCGGCGCCGAGTCCTGGTCCTCGGCTGTCGACGGCCTGCTCAACACGCGCGGGCAGAACGTCGGCCGCAAGCCGTCCTCGGCCAACTTCCTGATCTGGTGGGACGGCGACCCGGTCCGCGAGCTGCTCGACGGCACCAAGATCGACAAGTATGGCACCGGTGGCGAGACGCGACTGCTCACCGGCAGCAACGTCGCGTCCAACAACGGCACCAAGTCGACCCCGGCGCTCTCCGCCGACCTGTTCGGCGACTGGCGCGAGGAGGTGGTCTGGCGCACCGCCGACAGCTCGGCGCTGCGCGTCTACAGCACGCCGGTCACCACCGGCCTGCGCCTGCCGACGCTGATGCACGATGCGCAGTACCGGGTCGCCGTCGCCTGGCAGAACACCGCCTACAACCAGCCGCCGCACCCGGGCTTCCACCTCGGGGACGGCATGAGCACGCCGGCCGCGCCGAACATCTACCTGCGCTGAAACGGCAGGCACCGGGTCGCCGGCCGCGGAATCCGCTCAGCCGGCGACCCGGTGCACCACACCGCAGCATTCCCGACCCGTCCCGACCGGGAATGCCGTACCACCACCGGGGACAAAGCTATGCGTCCCACGCGACGCTGCGGTGACGTGGCTATGAAGAGCGTGTTTCAGCCTTCGCGGCGCAGGCCACCGGCCACCTTCTCGGCGATCAGCTCGAACGAGCGGACCCGGTCGTCCACGTCGTAGACCATCGCGGTCAGCATCAGCTCGTCGGCGCCGGTGCGCTCCAGCAGCGTCCCGAGCTGCCGGGCCACCGTCTCCGGCGAACCGGTCGCCTGACCGTCGCGACGCTGCGCCACGAACTCCCGCTCCAGCGCGGAGTACGGATAGGCCGCCGCCTCCTCCGGCGTGACCAGCGGCTCCGGCCGCCCCGACCGCAGCTTCAGGAACGACAGCCCGGCCGGCCCGGCCAGCCACTCCGCCCGCTCGTCGGTCTCCGCGCAGACCGCGTTGACCGCCACCATCGCGTACGGCCGGTCCAGCCACTGCGACGGCCGGAAGTGCTGCCGGTAGAGCTGCAACGCCGGGACGGTGTTCTGCGCGCTGAAGTGGTGCGCGAACGAGAACGGCAACCCGAGCAGGCCGGCGAGCTGGGCGCTGAAGCCGCTCGACCCGAGCAGCCACACCTGCGGTGACTGCCCGCGCCCCGGCGTCGCGGTGATCGGACCCGGCTCGGCGCCGGAGAAGTAGTTCATCAGGTCGGCCAGCTCGCGCGGGAAGTGCTCGGCGGACAGGCCCTCCATGGTGCGGCGCAACGCCAGCGCGGTCCCCTGGTCGGTGCCGGGCGCCCGCCCGATGCCCAGGTCGATCCGACCCGGGTGCAGCGCGTCGAGCGTGCCGAACTGTTCGGCCACCACCAGCGGCGCGTGGTTGGGCAGCATCACCCCGCCCGAGCCCAGCCGGATCGTGCTGGTGTGCGCGGCCAGGTGCGCGAGCAGCACCGCCGGCGCCGAACTGGCGATCGCCGGCATGTTGTGGTGCTCGGCCACCCAGAACCGGCGGTAGCCCAGCTCCTCGGTGCGGCGGGCCAGCTCGGTGGTGTGCCGCAGCGCCTCACCGGCGTTGCCGGTCGCGGCCACCGGGGCAAGGTCAAGAACAGACATCGGTACGTCGATCACGAACTGGTGCAACCCGCCCGGTGCCGGAATTGTTCCGTCGGGTGGGTCAGCCCATACCTCGCGCCTGCTCGAAGATCAGACTGGTCTGGGTGTGCTGCACCGCCGGATCGACCGCCAGGTGGTCGAGCACGAAGTCCCGCAACGCGTCCCCGGACGCCGCCCGCACGTGCAGCACGTAGTCCTCCGCGCCGGCCACGTGGAACACCGACACCACCCCGGGCAGCCGCACCGACCGGGCCCGGAACGCGTCCACCGCGGCCCGCTCGTGCGCGGTCAACCGCACCGACACCAACGCCTGCAACGGCAGGCCCACCGCCGCCGGGTCCACCTCGGCGTGGAACCCGCGGATCGCCCCGCACTCCCGCAACGCCCGGGTACGCGTCAGACACGTCGACGGCGCCACCCCCACCCGCTCGGCGAGCGCGTTGTTCGGCAGCCGGCCGTCCGCGGTCAGCTCGGTGAGGATCGCGCGGTCGACGTCGTCGAGCGCGGAGAACGGCCGTACAACATTCGGTGCGAGAGGCATGCCGACATCCTCCACCGAACAAGCTCCGGACGAAAGCGAGATCATCAGAATCTTCTTCGCTCCCCTTGCCCTGACCCGTCGTCATGTTCGACGCTTCCCGGCATGACCGCCGTGGACACCGCAGCCGTGCACGCCGGGCGTGACGACCTCGCCGGGCTCGGCGTCCACGTCCCGCCCATCGACCTCTCCACCACCAACCCGCTGCCCTCGGTCGCCGGCGGCGGCGACGACTACGAGACGCTCGCCACCGGCAACCCGCTCCCGGCCGGCGGCAGCGCCGTCTACCAGCGGCTCTGGAACCCCACCGTGGCCCGCTTCGAGACCGCGCTCGCCCACCTCGAAGGCACCGCCGAGGCGGTCGCCTTCGCCAGCGGCATGGCCGCGCTCACCGCCACCCTGCTCGCCGCCACCCGCGACGGCAAGCGCCACGTCGTCGCCGTCCGCCCGCTCTACGGCGGCACCGACCACGTCCTCGCCATCGGCCTGCTCGGCACCGAGGTCACCTGGGCCCGCGCCGACGACGTCGCCGCCGCGATCCGCCCCGACACCGCGCTCGTCGTCGTGGAGACCCCGGCCAACCCGACGCTCAACCTCGTCGACATCGCCGCGCTCGCCACCGCCGCCGGCGACGTCCCGCTGCTCGTCGACAACACCGTCGCCACACCCGTCCTCCAGCAGCCCGCCCGGCACGGCGCCGCGCTCGTCCTGCACAGCGCCACCAAGAGCATCGGCGGCCACGGCGACGTCCTCGCCGGCGTCGTCGCCTGCGCGCCCGACTGGGCCGCCCGGCTGCGCCAGGTACGCGCCGTCACCGGCGCCGTCCTGCACCCGCTCGGCGCGTACCTGCTGCACCGCGGCCTCCAGACCCTCCCGCTGCGGGTCCGCGCCCAGCAGGCCGGCGCCGAGAAACTCGCCGCCTGGCTCGCCGGCCACCCCGCCGTCGAACGGGTCCACCACCCGTCCCGGCACGACCCGGCCGGGCTGATCGGCCGCCAGATGTCCGGCGGCGGCAGCCTCCTCGCCTTCGAGGTACGCGGCGGCGCGCCCGCCGCGGCCACGGTCGCCGGCGCCTGCGAACTGATCACGCATGCCCTCTCGCTCGGCGGCGTCGACACGCTGATCCAGCACCCGGCGTCGCTGACGCACCGGCCGGTCGAGGGCGACGCCAAGCCGGGCGGCGCGCTGCTGCGCGTCTCGGTCGGGCTGGAGGACCCGGAGGACCTGCGGGCCGATCTGGCGCGGGCGCTGGCGTCGATCTGACGCGCGCCGCTCGCGCGCCCGTGCGGGCGTCCGGTCAGGACTTCGGGCCGACGTGCCGGTCCAGCGCGGCGACCGCCTCCCGGCGCGCGACGGACAGGGACCACGGCAGGTTCATCCGCCAGGCGATGCCGAGCAGGTCGAGGGCCCACTGGCACAGAGCCATGATGTCGGCGGAGCGGTTGGAGAACATGTAGCGGGGATAGACGTACGCCTTCCCGCGAACGACGACCCGGTTGGCGAAACGGCAGCCGTCGGAGTGGAAGAGCCCGCGCAGGAAGTCGCCCGGGTGTGCCTCGACGAGGGTGCGTTGCCAGTCCGCGAGGACGATCGGGCGCTCGTGCTTCTTGCCGGGCCCGTGCTGGGGGAACAGGCACGGCCAATGAAGTGCGGTGCTCTGCACGGCGACACAACCTCGCTTCTGGATGCGCTGCACCTTGTTGGCCAAGACGGCGCGCATCGCGGCGTCGCACAGGTCGATCAGGTTCGGCCAGGCATCCGCGCAATAGATGCGGAGCACCGGCGTTCGGTCCGTGGTGACCAGATGGCCGTCTCCCAGGTAGAGCCCGAGCAGGTAGGCGTAGGCAGCCTGATCGAGTGGACCTTCCTGGTCGGGGCGACAACGGAAGCACCGGACCGCGCTGCCGAAGATCGCCGGTTCAGGCCGGTCGACGCACCAGTGCCAGACTGTGGTGTACGGCAGGGAGAGGCTGCGGGCCACGGAACGGATGTTGCGACCCCGGGCGCGAAGGGCGCGGGCTCGTGCCCGCATCTCGGGAGGATGCACAGCAGCATCCTCGAACAGGTGTATGACAAAAGTGCCGGGAGCGGGATTCGAACCCGCAAGCCCTTTCGGGCAGAAGTGTTTGAGACTTCCGTGTATGCCGTTCCACCATCCCGGCGGGGTGGGGTAACTGTACCCGACTAGGCTCATGCGGGAGCATGGGTGGTGACCGTGCCGAGATCGATGGTGGGAGTGGCTCGTGGGCGAGATGCAGACGGATGCCGAGCGCAAGCGCGTTCTGATCGCCGAGGACGAGGCGCTGATCCGGCTGGACCTGGCCGAGATGCTGGTCGAGGAGGGCTACGAGGTGGTCGGCGAGGCCGGCGACGGGGAGACCGCCGTCAAGCTCGCCGAGGAGCTCAAGCCCGATCTGGTCATCCTCGACATCAAGATGCCGATCATGGACGGGTTGGCCGCCGCCGAGCGGATCGCCGGCGCGCGCCTCGCCCCCGTGATCATCCTGACCGCGTTCAGCCAGCGTGACCTGGTCGAGCGGGCCCGGGCGGCCGGTGCGATGGCGTACCTGGTCAAGCCGTTCCAGAAGAGCGACCTGGTGCCGGCCGTGGAGATCGCGCTGTCCCGGTACTCGGAGATCTCCGCCCTGGAGGCGGAGGTGGCCGGCCTCACCGACCGGCTGGAGATCCGCAAGACCGTCGAGCGGGCCAAGGGCGCGCTGATGACGACGTACGGCATGACCGAGCCGCAGGCGTTCAAGTGGATCCAGCGCACCGCGATGGACCACCGGATGACCATGAAGGAGGTCGCCGAGCGGATCCTCGCGGAGACCGCCGGCGGCGAGGTGGCGCAGCAACCCGCCTCCTGACCCAAGGGGCGGGGGAGCGACCGATCGATAGGATCGGATGCATGCCTTCTCCGCGCCTCCGGTCGGTCCTCGCCGTGGTCGCCGGCGTGGCGGTGCTGCTGACCGCCTGCCGGTCGACGCCGGAGCGGCCCGCTGATCCGGCCCCGGTGCGTCCGGCCTGGCGGGCGGTCGAGTTGCCCGTGCCGGCGGGCGTCGCGGGTCGGCCGCTGCTGCGCGACGCGGCGCACTGCGGGAGCCGCTGGTACGCGGTCGGCGGGCTGGTCGACGGCGCGGGGGAGACCCGGCCGGCGGCCTGGTCCAGCGCGGACGGGCTGAGCTGGTCGGCGTTGCCGGTGCGGGCGCAGACGTTCTACGGCCGGCAGCACGTGCTCTACGCGGTGGCCTGCCGCGACGACGGAATGGCGGCGCTCGGCGCGAAGACGGGCGGCGTGCACGGCAATCCGCGTACCGGAACGTGGGTGTGGCGTCCGGGCGGGCCGGTGCGGGAGGTGCCGGCGGCGTTCGAGTTGTTCGGCGGGCCGCGCGCGGTGAGCGCGGCGCGGCTGGCGGCCGGGCCGGCGGGCTGGTTGATCGCCGGGGCGCGCGCCGACGGGGCGGCGGTGTGGTCGTCGCCGGACGCCGGCGGGTTCGTGCTGCGCGACGGGGTGCCGGAGCTGGCCGGCGATGCCCGGGGCCGGACGACGGCGTACGACGCGGTGGCGGTGGGTTCCGGCTGGCTGGTGGTGGGGTCGTTGCTGCCGACCGGCGGCGCCGCCCTGATGCCGTTGGCCTGGTCGTCGGTGGACGGCCGGTCGTGGCGGCGGTCGGCGCTGCCGGTGTCGGCGGGCGGCGGGGCGGCGGAGCGGGTGGTGACGCGCGACGGCGCGCCGACCGTGGTGGGTCCGGGCCGGGACGGCTTCGCGGTGTGGCGCGCGCCGGCGGGGTCGTCGGACGGTTGGCGGCGGGTGGGCGGGTTCGGCGCGGCCGGTCCCGGGGTGCTCTCGGTGGCGGGTCTGGTGGGCGTCGACGGCCGGCTGCTCGCGGCGACCGGGGACGGCGCGGATCGGCGGCTGTGGATTTCGGGTGACGGTGGCGCGTCGTGGCGGCCGGTGATCGTCCCGGCGTCGGTGCCGGACCGTGGGGACGCCGCGCTGGCGGTGGCCGCCGGTGATGCCGGAATGCTTGTGGTCGCCGACGACGGGAAAAGCTCCCGTGCCTGGTGGGCGGCGTTGCCGGCCGTCGATGAGTAGCGGGTGATGGCGGGTTGACCCGTTACCGATGAAACCTCGGTGAACGCCTTGTGCCGCCTTCGGTTCTTACGGGAAGCGTCGGGAATCCGCCACGGCGTGTAACGGTTCGGTCAACCCCGCTTTCCGGGTCTTACGCCACCGCTGGCCGGTGGGATAACGTCCCGGCCCAGACCGGCGACGACGGTCTGGTTCGTCCGCCCCCGCAAGTGCCAATCAGCAGCGGGTGGTTCGGACCATGGACGGAGGAGGGTTCGGGCCTTGAGGCAGAAGCTCGCACGCGTGATCGGCGGGGTCGCCATGCTGGCGCTCGTCGCCGGTGGTACCGCTTGTTCCAGCGGCAGCGACGACGAAGCGTCCGGGGGCAGCGCCTGCGGGAGCAAGATCGCTTTCTTCGGCGCGCTGACCGGTAGCTCGGCCGCGCTGGGCATCAACGAGAAGAACGGCGTCAAGCTGGCGGTCGACAAGTACAACAAGGAGAACGCCGACTGCAAGGTGGAGCTCGCCGAGCTCGACTCGCAGGGCAGCCCGGACCAGGCGCCCGGTCTGGCCCAGAAGGCGATCGACGACGCCAAGATCCTCGGCGTGGTGGGTCCGGCCTACTCGGGCGAGTCGGAGGCCGCCGGTCCGCTGTTCAGCGAGGCCGGCCTGGTCACCATCACCCCCTCCGCGACCCGGCCCAGCCTCGCCGAGCAGGGCTGGAAGACGTTCTTCCGCGCGGTCGGCAACGACTTCAGCCAGGGCCCGGCCGCCGGCAACTACATGAAGAACGTGATGAAGGCCGACCGGGTCTACGTCATCGACGACCAGTCGGCGTACGGCGCGGGCCTGGCCGACGAGGTCAAGAAGGTGCTCGGCCCGGCGGTCGTGGGTAGCGACAAGGTCCAGGGCGAGGGCAAGCAGACCGAGTTCTCCGGCGTGGTCACCAAGGTCAAGGCCGCGAACGTCAAGGCGGTCTTCTACGGTGGCTACTACCAGGAGGCCGGCCTGATCCGCAAGCAGCTCACCGCTGCCGGCGTCACCGCCCCGCTGGTCGCCGGTGACGGCGTCAACGACGGCGCGTACATCACCTCCGCCGGCGCGGCGGCTGCCGAGGGCACCATCCTCACCTGCCCCTGCCAGCCGTCCACCGAGGCGCGCGGCACCTTCGCCGCCGACTACAAGGCGCTCAACGGCGCCGACCCGGGCACCTACAGCGACACCGCGTTCGACGCGGCGAACATCCTGCTGGCGGGCATCAAGGCCGGCAAGTCCTCCCGCGCCGACCTGCTGGAGTTCGTGAAGGGCTACAGCGGCGAGGGCGTGGCGGCCAGCTACAAGTTCGTCGAGGGCGGCGAGCTGGACCCGGCGCAGGTCAAGGTCTGGGCGTTCAAGGTGCAGGGCGGCAAGGTTGTCCCGGACCAGGAGATCCCCAAGTCCTGATCGGTCGATCGCTGCGACTGGCGATTGAGTTGTGAATCGCGGGTGCGGCCGGGAGCTGGCTCCCGGCCGCACCCCCTTTTTCTCTTCAGCGACGGAGCGTCCCTCCCTTGAACTTCGACGGACTGTTCTCCAACTTCGGGGAACTCACCACGACCGGCCTGACGCAGGGCGCGATCTACGCCCTGGTCGCGCTCGGCTACACGCTTGTCTACGGCGTGCTCAGGCTCATCAACTTCGCCCACTCCGAGGTCTTCATCGCCGGCGCGTTCGCCGCGATCTGGACCTGGAACGGCTTCGGCCTCGACCAGGACTCGCAGGTCAGCGGCGTCGGCTCGATCCTGTTCTACCTGCTGGTGGCGATGATCGTGGCGGCCATCGCCTCGGCCGGCACCGCGACGGTGATCGAGCGGGTGGCGTACCGGCCGCTGCGCAAGCGCAACGCGCCGCCGCTGGCGTTCCTCATCACCGCGATCGGCGCCTCGATCGCGATCTCCGAGGCGTTCGGCGTCTACACCCGACGCCTGCCGCAGGGCGCGCCGTCGCTGGTCAGCTCCAAGCCGCTGTTCCACATCGCCGGGGTGCCGATCGACAGCATCCAGCTACTCACCATCGGCGCCGCGCTGGTGATGATGTTCGCGCTGGACCAGTTCATCAACCGCAGCCGCACCGGCCGCGGTATCCGGGCGGTGGCCCAGGACGCCAACACGGCGGCGCTGATGGGCGTCAACAAGGACCGGATCATCCTGATGGTCTTCATCGCCGGTGGCACCATGGCCGGTGTCGCGGGCCTGCTCTACGACGTCCGGATCCAGACGCTCACCTACAGCGTCGGCTTCCTGCTGGGCCTCAAGGCGTTCACCGCCGCGGTGCTCGGCGGCATCGGCAACCTCCGCGGCGCGCTGATCGGCGGCCTGCTGCTGGGCGTCGTGGAGAACTACGCCTCGGGCCTGTTCGGCAGTCAGTGGAAGGACTTCGCCGCGTTCGCGGTGCTGGTCGTGCTGCTGATGTTCCGGCCGACCGGTCTGCTGGGCGAATCACTGGGGAGGGCACGCGCATGACGACCACCATTGACCCGCCGGAGCGGCGGGAGACGGCGGTGGACAAGCTGCGGCACGGCCGGGCGGCGATCTCGGATCGTTGGCACCACGCCCCGCGCTGGGTGCGCTGGGTGCTGCTGGCCGCGGTGATCGTGTTCTTCTACGCGTTGCCGAACAAGGAGTTCTACCAGTACCTCGGGCCGATCCCGACGCCCGGGGCGAACTTCACCCAGGTGCTCTTCACCGTCTCGATCTACGTGTTGCTGGCGGTCGGGCTGAACATCGTGGTCGGCTTCGCCGGCCTGCTCGACCTGGGCTACTTCGGCTTCTTCGCGGTCGGCGCGTACACGGTCGCGGTGTTGACGTCGCCGAGCAGCAACGTCAAGACGCTGTGGCCGTGGCTGCTGGTGGTGCCGATCGCGATCGCCCTGACCATGGTCTCCGGCGTCATGCTGGGTACGCCGACGCTGCGGTTGCGCGGCGACTACCTGGCGCTGGTGACGCTCGGCTTCGCCGAGATGATCCGGATCGCGGCGGTCAGCTCCGAGTTCCTCAAGGGACAGCGGGGCTTCAACCAGATCCCGCACCCGCCCGGCAAGTACGCCGACGGCAAGCCGTTCTTCGGTGTGCTCGACGCCCGCCCCTACTACTGGCTGGTGCTCACGCTGATCATCCTGGTGGTGATCGGGGTGCGGAACCTGACCCACAGCCGGGTCGGCCGGGCCTGGATCTCGATCCGGGAGGACGAGGACGCGGCCCAGCTCATGGGCGTGCCGACGTTCAAGTTCAAGCTGTGGGCGTTCGCCTCCGGCGCGGCGATCGCCGGCCTGGCCGGCGCGTTGTTCGCCGGCAAGCAGAACTTCGTCAACTCGCAGAACTTCGAGCTGCTCAACTCGATCATCATCCTGGCCGCGGTCATCTTCGGCGGCTCCGGCAACATCGTCGGCGCGATCGTCGGCGGCGGCCTGGTGGCGTACATGATCGAGCGGTTCCGCGGCATCGAGCTGTTCGGCGTCGAGCTGTACGAGTACCGGTTCCTCTTCTTCGGTCTGGTGCTCGTGGTGATGATGATCTTCCGGCCGCAGGGCCTCATCCCGAACCGGCGACGAGCGGCGGAGTTCAAGGACCGTCGCAAGGAGGTGATCGTCGGTGAGTGACACCGAACAGACCCCGGCCGTTCCGGCCCAGGCCGCGGCGCCCGCCGTCGAGACGGTGGACAAGCGCGAGCCGTTGCTGGAGGTCGACCACGTCACGTTGCGCTTCGGCGGTGTGGTCGCGCTCAACGACGTGGACTTCACGCTCTACAAGGGCGAGATCCTCGGGCTGATCGGGCCCAACGGCGCGGGCAAGACCACCTGCTTCAACGCGATGACCGGCATCTACCAGCCCACCGAGGGGCAGATCCGGTTCCGGGGCGAGAAGATCAGCGGCAAGAAGCGCCACCAGATCACCCGGATGGGCATGGCCCGCACGTTCCAGAACATCCGGCTCTTCCCGGAGATGACCGCGCTGGAGAACGTCCAGGTCGGCGCGGACGTGCACCACAAGACCAGTGTGATCTCCGCGCTGCTGCGGCTGCCGCGGCACTGGCGGGAGGAGCGCGAGGGCCGGGAGAAGGCCGAGCGCCTGCTGGAGTTCGTCGGCATCCTGCCCCGGATGCACGAGTTCGCCCGCAACCTGTCGTACGGGGAGCAGCGGCGCCTGGAGATCGCCCGGGCGTTGGCCACCGACCCGGTGCTGCTCTGCCTGGACGAGCCGGCCGCCGGCTTCAACCCGGCGGAGAAGGAGGAACTGCTCCAGCTCATCCGGCAGATCCGCGACACCGGCGTGACGGTGCTGCTGATCGAGCACGACATGCGCCTGGTGATGGGCGTGACCGACCGGATCGTGGTGCTGGAGTTCGGAAAGAAGATCGCCGAGGGGCTGCCCGCCGAGGTGCGGGACAACCCGAAGGTGATCGCGGCGTACCTGGGGGTGCCGGACGATGCTGCTTGAGATCGAGGACGTGAGCCTGCTCTACGGGCGGATCCAGGCGCTGCACGGCATCAGCCTGACCGTGGACGAGGGCGAGATCGTCGCGCTGATCGGCGCGAACGGCGCCGGCAAGTCCACCACCATGCGGGCGATCTCCGGCATCCGGCCGATCGCCACCGGCAGCATCAAGTTCGCCGGTGAGGACATCTCCAAGCTCCGGGCCGACCTGCGGGTCCGGCGCGGGCTGTGCCAGGCGCCCGAGGGCCGGGGCATCTTCCCCGGCATGACGGTGCTGGAGAACCTCGACATGGGCGCGTACACCCGGCGGGACCGGGCCGGCATCGCGCAGGACCTGGCGCGGGTGCTGGACCTGTTCCCCCGGCTGGCGGAGCGGCGCAAGCAGGCCGGCGGCACGCTCTCCGGCGGCGAGCAGCAGATGCTCGCGGTCGGCCGGGCGCTGATGAGCCGACCGAAGCTGCTGCTGCTCGACGAGCCGTCGATGGGTCTCGCGCCGATGCTCATCCAGCAGATCTTCACCATCATCACGGAGATCAACCAGCAGGGCACCACCATCCTGCTGGTGGAGCAGAACGCCCAGCAGGCCCTGGCCCGCGCGCACCGGGCGTACGTGCTGGAGACCGGCCGGATCGTCAAGAGCGGCACCGGCGCGGACCTGCTGCACGACCCCTCGGTCAAAGAGGCCTACCTCGGCGTGGCCTGACCGACGCCCCCCTCGCAAAAGGAGTACCCCATGTTCCACTCCAGCCCCGGCCGTCGGGCGGCGCTCGGCGTCGCCGGCGCGGCCGCCCTCCTGCTCTCCCTCGCCGCCTGCGGTGAGGAGGAGCAGACCGAGCAGCCCGGCGGCGGCGCGAGCGTGACCGCCACCGCGGATTCCTCGCTGGCCGCCAAGGTGCCCGACGCCATCAAGTCCGACGGCAAGATCGTGGTCGGCACCGACTCCACGTACGCCCCGGCCGAGTTCCTCGACTCCGACGGCAAGACCGTCATCGGCTTCGACGTCGAGCTGTTCACCGCCGTGGCGGCCAAGCTCGGCCTGAAGGCGGAGTTCGTTTCGGCGCCGTTCGGCGACATCATCAACGGCGTCAACTCGGGCAAGTACGAGGTCGGCGTCTCGTCGTTCACCGTCAACGACGAGCGCAAGGGCCAGGCCAACATGGTCAGCTACTTCCAGGTCGGCACCCAGTGGGTGACCAAGAAGGGCAACCCGGCCGGGGTGGCGCTGGACAACGCCTGCGGCAAGAAGATCGCGGTGCAGAAGGACACGGTCCAGGTCGAGGACATCCAGAAGCGTTCCAAGACCTGCACCGACGCCGGCAAGCCGGCCATCACGATCGACCAGTTCCCGGGCCAGGACGCCGCCACCGCCGCGGTCGTCTCCGGCAAGGACGACGCGATGCTCGCCGACTACCCGGTCGGGGTGTACGCGGTGACCCAGTCCAAGGACGCCCTGGAACTGCTGGACAAGCAGTACGAGGCGGCCCCGTACGGCTACGTGGTGGCCAAGGAGCAGGCGCAGTTCGCCGAGGCGGTGCGCGACGCCACCAAGGCGCTGATCACCGACGGCTCGTACAAGCAGGTGCTCGACAAGTGGAAGGTGGGGGACGGCGCGATCACGGATCCCGCGATCAACCCGTGACGACATGACCACCGAGGAAGCGACAACCGCGCGGGCACGGCCGGAACCGATCAAGGCCGTGCCCGTGCGGCACCCGGGGCGCTGGATCGCGGTGGCGGTGCTCGCCGTGCTGACCGCGATGTTCGTCCATCTGTTGGTGACCAACAAGGCCTTCAACTGGCCCTTCATGGTCGACAAGATGTTCCGCCCGCCGATCATCGAGGGGCTGCTGCGCGGCACTGTGCTGATGACGGTCAGCGCGATGCTGATCGGCGTCACGCTCGGCGTGGTGATCGCGGTGATGCGGCTCTCCGACAACCCGATCCTGCGCGGCGTGGCCTGGCTGTACACCTGGTTCTTCCGGGCCGTGCCCCGGCTGGTGCTGCTGGCCGTCTTCGGCAACATCGGCATCCTGTGGAGCCGGGTCGAGTTCGGCGTGCCGTTCGACACCCAGCTCGGCCAGTTGTTCGGCATCGACAACCTGCAACTGCGGTTGTTCGGGTTCTCCTCCCGGGACATCCTCACCGGCTTCATGGCCGGCCTGCTCGGGTTGGCGCTCTCCGAGGCCGCGTACATGGCGGAGATCGTCCGGGCCGGCATCCAGTCGGTGGACCCGGGGCAGACCGAGGCGGCCCAGGCGCTCGGCCTGAGCCGGGGCCAGTTGCTGCGCCGGGTGGTGCTGCCGCAGGCGATGCGGGTGATCATCCCGCCGACCGGCAACGAGACCATCGCCATGCTCAAGGACACGTCGCTGCTGCTCTACGTGCCGGTGAGCGTGGAGCTGTTCTTCCAGCTCGACGCCGTCGGCAAGCGGACGTTCCAGATCTTCCCGATGTACGTCGCCGCCTGCCTGTGGTACCTGTTCCTGACCAGCATCCTGCTGGTCGGGCAGTATTTCCTGGAGCGACACTTCGGCAAGGGCTACGGGACCACGCAACGGGCCCGGGCGCGGCTGCGCACGCTGGCCGCGGAGACCGGTGGAGGCGGCGCCGGAGGGGCGGGGACACCATGACCGAGTTGATCGTGCCCACGCAGGCCACCGCGCCGACGGCCGGGTCCGACCTGATGGTGCGCGCCGAGCAGGTGCACAAGTCGTTCGGGCCGCTGGAGGTGCTCAAGGGCATCGACCTGGAGGTCCGCGCCGGCGAGGTGTGCTGCCTGCTCGGGCCGTCCGGATCCGGCAAGTCGACGTTCCTGCGCTGCATCAACCACCTGGAGAAGATCGACGCCGGCCGGATCTGGGTGGACGGCGACCTGATCGGCTACCGGGAGCGCGGCGGGAAGCTGCACGAGATGCGGGACAAGGAGGTGGCCGCGCAGCGCCGGGCGATCGGCATGGTGTTCCAGCGGTTCAACCTCTTCCCGCACATGACCGTGTTGCAGAACGTCATGGAGGCGCCGCTGCTGCTGCGGCAGGCGAAGAAGACGCAGGCCCGGGAGCACGCCGCGCAGTTGCTGGAGCGGGTGGGGCTGGGCGACAAGCTCGGCGCGTACCCGGGTCAGCTCTCCGGCGGCCAGCAGCAGCGGGTGGCGATCGCCCGGGCGCTGGCCATGCGGCCGAAGCTGATGCTCTTCGACGAGCCGACCAGCGCGCTCGACCCGGAGCTGGTGGGCGAGGTGCTGGACACGATGAAGGACCTGGCCCGCGACGGCATGACGATGATCGTGGTCACCCACGAGATCGGCTTCGCCCGGGAGGTCGGCGACCACCTGGTCTTCATGGACGGCGGGGTGGTCGTCGAGCAGGGCGACCCGCGCGAGGTGATCGCCGCGCCGAAGCACGAGCGGACCCAGGCGTTCCTGGCCAAGGTGCTCTGACGGGTCCGGTGCGGCGTGCGCCGCACCGGACCCTCCGGTCAGTTCACGAAGCCCCGGAGCAGCCAGCCGGGACTCTGCGACTCGCAGACGTAGGTCTGGTAGATGCCGCTGCTGACCCGGGACTGCCCGACCGAGATGCACTTCGACTGGGTCGCGTAGACCCCGCCGCTGACCCAGCCGGCGAACGCGGGCGCGCTGAACGCGGCCACCATGCCGGCGGTGGCGAGCGCCGGCGCCAGGATTCGGACACCCCATCGTCGCATCGGGTCCTCCTTGTGGATGCCATCGACTGATCTCCATACCGTAGCGGTCCGGTCGCGATCCGTGGGGGCCGCTGGTGCCGGGGATGTCGGGGTCACGGACTAGAGTCGCTGCCGTGACAGCTACGACGCCGCGCCTGCTCCTCGTCGACGGACACTCCCTGGCATACCGGGCGTTCTTCGCCCTGCCGGTGGAAAACTTCTCCACCACCACGGGGCAGCCGACCAACGCCGTCTACGGCTTCACCTCGATGTTGATCAACGTGTTGCGCGACGAGCAGCCGACCCACATCGTGGTGGCGTTCGACGTCTCCCGCCGCTCCTTCCGGACCGAGAAGTACTCCGAATACAAGGCCGGTCGCAGCGAGACCCCGACCGACTTCAAGGGCCAGGTCAGCCTGGTCAAGGAGGTCCTCGCCGCGCTGCGCGTGCCGGTGGTCGAGAAGGAGGGCTACGAGGCCGACGACGTCATCGCCACGCTCGCCTGCCAGGCCCGCGACCAGGGCATGGACGTGCTGATCACCACCGGCGACCGGGACGCGTTCCAGCTCGTCGGCGACCAGGTCACCGTGCTCTACCCGCGCAAGGGCGTCTCCGACCTGGCCCGGATGGACCCGGCGGCGGTCGAGGCGAAGTACGGCGTCACCCCCGGCCGCTACCGCGACCTGGCCGCGTTGGTCGGCGAGACCAGCGACAACCTGCCCGGCGTGCCCGGGGTCGGCCCGAAGACCGCAGCCAAGTGGATCAACCTGTACGACGGGGTCGAGGGCGTGGTGGCGCGCGCCGACGAGATCAAGGGCAAGGCGGGCGACAGCCTGCGCGAGCGGCTCGCCGACGTGATCCGCAACTACGAGATCAACTGCCTGGTCACCGACCTGGAGCTGCCGGTGCGTCCCGAGGACGCCCGCTGGCAGGGCTGGGACCGCGAGGCCGTGCACCAGGTGTTCGACACGCTCCAGTTCCGCATCCTGCGCGACCGGCTCTACCAGTACCTCGAAGCCGTCGAGCCGGAGGCCGAGGCCGGCTTCGATCTGGCCGGCGAGGTGCTGACCGAGCCGGGCGCGCTCGCCGGCTGGCTCGGCACGCACGCCCCGGCCGGCACGTCGGTCGGCCTGGCGGCCACGCTCGACACCGGGCCCAACCGCCGGCACACCGCGACCGTGACCGGGATGGCGCTGGCCACCACCGACGGCGCGGGCGCCTGGTTCGATCCGAGCCGGCTGGCCGCCGCCGACGAGGCCGCGCTGGCCGGCTGGCTGGCCGACGCCGGGCGGCCCAAGGTGCTGCACGACAGCAAGCCGGCGGTGCTGGCGTTCGCCGCGCACGGTTGGGAGCTGCGGGGCATCGCCCGCGACACCCAGATCGCCGCCTACCTGGCCCGTCCCGACCAGCGTTCCTACGACCTCATCGACCTGGCGCTGCGATACCTGCACCGGGAGCTGCGCGTCGACGCGCCGGAGACCGGCCAGCTCACCCTGGACGGGTTCGGCGACGACGACGCGGCCGAGCAGAACCTGATGCTCCAGGCCCGGGCCACGCTCGACCTGGCCGACGCGATCGACGCCGAGCTGTCCCGGGACGGCGAGCAGTCCGCCCGGCTGATGGCCGAGGTGGAGCTGCCGCTGATGCGGGTGCTCGCCGCCATGGAACGCACCGGCATCGCCGCCGACACCGACTACCTGTCCGAGCTGGAGGCGCACTTCGCCGCCGAGGTGAAGGCCGCGGCGCAGAGCGCGTACGCCGTGGTCGGCCGGGAGTTCAACCTGGGCTCGCCGAAGCAGTTGCAGGAGATCCTCTTCACCGAGCTGGCGCTGCCCAAGACGAAGCGGATCAAGACCGGCTACACCACCGACGCCGACGCCCTCCAGTGGCTCTACGCGCAGACCGAGCACCCGCTGCTGCACCACCTGCTGCGTCACCGCGACGTCGCCAAGCTCAAGTCGACTGTCGACGGGCTGCTCAAGTCCGTCTCCGACGACGGCCGGATCCACACCACGTTCAACCAGACGGTGGCCGCGACCGGGCGGCTGTCGTCCACCGAACCGAACCTCCAGAACATCCCCATCCGCACCGAGGAGGGGCGGCGGATCCGGCGCGCGTTCGTGGTCGGCGAGGGCTACGAATGCCTGCTCACCGCCGACTACAGCCAGATCGAGATGCGGATCATGGCGCACCTGTCCGCCGACGAGGCACTTGTCGAGGCGTTCAACTCCGGGCACGACTTCCACGCCGCGACCGCCTCCTCGGTCTTCACCGTCGAGGTCGGCGACGTCACCGCCGACCAGCGCCGCAAGATCAAGGCGATGAACTACGGCCTGGCGTACGGGTTGAGCGCGTTCGGCCTGTCCCAGCAGCTCGGCATCTCCGCCGAGGAGGCCCGCGGGCTGATGGAGAACTACTTCGCCGGGTTCGGTGGCGTCCGCGACTACCTCCACGAGGTGGTGGCCCGGGCCCGGCAGGACGGCTACACCTCCACCATCCTGGGTCGCCGCCGCTACCTGCCCGACCTGGTCAGCGACAACCGGCAACGCCGGGAGATGGCCGAGCGGATGGCGCTCAACGCCCCGATCCAGGGGTCGGCGGCCGACATCATCAAGGTCGCCATGCTGCACGTCGACAGCGCGCTGCGCGACGCCGGGCTGCGTTCCCGGATGCTGCTCCAGGTGCACGACGAGCTGGTCTTCGAGGTCGCCCCGGGGGAGCGGGAGGCGCTGGAGGCGCTGGTGCGCAAGGAGATGGGCGCGGCGTACCCGCTGTCGGTGCCGCTGGAGGTGTCGGTCGGCGAGGGCCGCGACTGGAACAGCGCCGACCACTGACCTCTTCGGGCCGTCCCGTGCCGCCAGCGCCCGAGTCGGACCAGGGAGTTCCGTCAGCGGGGTCAGCCCTTGAGCGGGTCGTGCCCCCAGTTCATCAGCGACCAGCGCCACCTCGTGTCGCGGATGTCGCCGGACGGGCGCTGGGCCAGGTGCCGGTGCACGTAGCCGACCACCTTGCGCATGTGCTTGTAGTCGGCGGCGGTGAGCTGGTCGCGCTTGCGGCGCAGCAGGTCCACGATCCGGCGCCCGGAGTCGTGCCCGACCGATTCGCCGCCCTTGGTGCCCGGCTTGTGCCAGCCGACGTGCTTGGACTCGTCGGTCTCCAGCCAGCGGGTCAGCTCGGCGGGTTTCATGTTCACCGCGTCGGTGAACTCGCGGTACGTCTGCTGCGGGTCCTCACTGCGACTCATCGCGGAGCACCTCCGGTCGGTGGGCGACGTCGCGGCCGGAGTCGTCGTTGGTGATCCGGTACTGCGGCTGCTCCGGCGAGGCGTGCACCGGATGCCCGCGGACGTGGGTGCGCTCGGTCAGCTTCTCCTTGACCACGCCGTACGCCCGACCGCTGTGGCTGGCCCAGGAGACGTGGTCGCCGGCGCGGAACTCCTTCTCGGCCATGCCGGCGGTTACCCGCCCGCCGGACCGAGTAACGGTGCGGTCAGGGCCGGATCTCGGCGATCGGCAGCTTGATGTCGAACGGCTCGGCCAACTCGACCACCTCGCTGCCGTCGGCCACCAGCTCGTACTGGCGCTCGCCGCCGGGGCCGATCCGGTCACCGAGGCGGTACGCGTACAGGTGCACCGGGTCCTGCTCGATCCGCCAGTAGAACGGGATGCCGGCGGCGGCGTACTCGCCCGGCTTGGCGAACCGGTCCACCAGCCGGGTGCCGGGCGAGACGATCTCCACGGCCAGCACGACGTCCACGGGGCGGAGCAGGCGGCAGCCGGGCGGCAGCACGGCGTGGTGGAGCAGCACGTCCGGCCGACGGCTTGCGTCGACGTCCAGCTCGATGCTCACCGCCTGGGCGGCGCGTAGGTGGGTCGGGGCGCGGCGCCGTAACCACATGGTCAGCAGGCCGGTGATGTGCTGGTGGCGGGGAGTGGGGAGCGGGGTCACGTGGAGGATGCCGTCGACCAGTTCGACGCGGGGCGCATCGGGGGGCAGCGTCAGCAGATCTTCCACCCGATGGTCGGCGCGCTGTTGCCGGACCGGGTCCGGGCGCCAGGGCGCGGCTTCCGTCATCGGTTCGGTGCTCACCGGGACAGCGTGCCGCGCCACCGCCGGCCCGGGTCGGACCGACGGTGCGACGCGCGCTCAGGTCGCCGGCTTCTCCGTCACGAAGATGGCGGTGCCGGGGAAGAGCCGGCCACGCAGCGGGCTCCACTGGCCCCAGATCCCCTCGTGGCCGGCCGGCCACTCCGGCTCCACCAGGTCGAGCAGGCGGAACCCGGCGCCGACCAGCTCCCGGATGCGGTCGCCCAGCGTGCGGTGCTGCTCGACGTAGGTGGCCACGCCGCGTGCGTCCTGCTCGACGTAGGGGGAGCGGTCGAAGTACGAGTGCACGGCGGTCAGCCCGCCCTCGCCCGGGTCGTCGAGGAAGATCCAGCGCATCGGGTGGGTGACCGAGAAGACCCACCGGCCGCCGGGGCGCAGCACCCGGGCCACCTCGCGCATCGCCGCCGCCGAGTCGTCGACGAACGGGATCGCGCCGAACGCGGTGCAGACCGTGTCGAAGGCGGCGTCGCCGAAGGGCAACGCCAGCGCGTCGGCCTGGACCAGCGGCACGCGTACCCCGCTGCGGTCGGCGGCGTCGGCGGCGTGCCGCAACATGCCGGCGGAGAGGTCCAGCGCGACCGGCCGGGCGCCCTGGGCGGCGAGCCAGCGGGCGGCGGCGGCCGCGCCGGCGCCGAGTTCGAGGATCCGACGGCCGGTGACGTCGCCGAGCAGCCGCGCGTCGGCCTCGCGCAGCCCCTCCGGGCACCAGACGAAGTCGACGTCACCGAGGAACGTGCCGTGCTCGGCCTGGTAGGCGTCGGCGTCGGTGTCCCACCAGCCGCGGTTGGCCCGGCGGATCTCGGCGGCCCCGACCCGCCGGCGGGTCACCCTGTCGTCGTCCACGGAGTCCACGCTAGGGCCGGTCGGGCACCGCGTCGCGGGCGGGCCGGGCGTGTCGCGGGTGGGGCGGATGTGACGGACGAGACAGGAGTGGCCCCTTACCGCGCGAAATCTCCGCTTTCGCAGCGGATGAGGTCGCACGGACCCGGGAGGGCTTGCACGCTGTGGTAATGCAGCGGGTAGGCTAGACGATGCGCTCGCGGATCGTGTGCCTCGGCAGGGAGCAGGTGTGCGGTCACCGGAGCCACTAATGATCTTCTTGCGTCGATCGTTCGGTGTGCCCGGCGACGGATCCGCTGGCGCGGAAGAGTCACCGCGACACCCATGCCCGCTGTGACAACCCATCCGACCGGAGCAACCGCCCACATGACGAGCAGCATCGAGGCCACCTCGAGCGCCAACAAGGTCACGCACGACGATCTCGGCTCTGAGGAAGCATTCCTCGCCGCTATCGACGAGACCATCAAGTACTTCAACGACGGCGACATTGTCGAAGGCACCGTCGTCAAGGTCGATCGGGACGAGGTCCTGCTCGACATCGGCTACAAGACCGAGGGCGTGATCCCCTCTCGGGAGCTGTCGATCAAGCACGACGTGGACCCGGCCGAGGTTGTTTCGGTTGGCGACCACATCGAGGCCCTCGTCCTCCAGAAGGAGGACAAGGAGGGTCGGCTGATCCTCTCCAAGAAGCGGGCGCAGTACGAGCGGGCCTGGGGCACGATCGAGAAGATCAAGGACGAGGACGGTGTCGTCCGCGGCTCGGTCATCGAGGTCGTCAAGGGTGGTCTCATCCTCGACATCGGCCTGCGCGGCTTCCTGCCCGCGTCGCTTGTCGAGATGCGGCGGGTGCGTGACCTCCAGCCGTACGTCGGCCGCGAGCTCGAAGCCAAGATCATCGAGCTGGACAAGAACCGCAACAACGTGGTCCTGTCCCGCCGGGCCTGGCTGGAGCAGACGCAGTCCGAGGTGCGCACCGAGTTCCTCAACAAGCTCCAGAAGGGGCAGGTCCGCAAGGGCGTCGTCTCCTCGATCGTCAACTTCGGCGCGTTCGTCGACCTGGGCGGCGTGGACGGCCTCGTGCACGTCTCCGAGCTGTCCTGGAAGCACATCGACCACCCGTCCGAGGTCGTCGAGGTGGGCCAGGAGGTCGAGGTCGAGGTCCTGGACGTCGACCTGGACCGCGAGCGGGTCTCGCTGTCGCTGAAGGCGACCCAGGAGGACCCGTGGCGTCAGTTCGCCCGCACCCACGCGATCCAGCAGATCGTGCCGGGTAAGGTCACCAAGCTGGTGCCGTTCGGCGCGTTCGTCCGGGTGGACGACGGCATCGAGGGCCTGGTCCACATCTCCGAGCTGGCCGAGCGCCACGTGGAGATCCCGGAGCAGGTCGTGCAGGTCGGCTCCGAGGTCATGGTCAAGGTCATCGACATCGACCTGGAGCGCCGCCGGATCTCGCTGTCGCTCAAGCAGGCCAACGAGGGCTTCGTCGAGGGCGAGGAGCACTTCGACCCGACCCTCTACGGCATGGCCGCGACGTACGACAACGAGGGCAACTACATCTACCCGGAGGGCTTCGACCCGGAGACGGGCGAGTGGCTCGAGGGCTACGACAAGCAGCGCGAGACCTGGGAGAACCAGTACGCCGAGGCGCGTCAGCGCTGGGAGGCCCACACCAAGCAGGTGCAGACCTCCCGCGCCGCCGACGCCGAGGCCGCTGCCAACCCGGCTCCGCCGGCCACCAGCACCACCACCTCGACCTCGTCGGCCCCGAGCCGTCAGGCCGAGGAGCCGGCCGGCACGCTGGCCACCGACGAGGCGCTCGCCGCACTGCGGGAGAAGCTCGCCGGCGGCAAGTGACCGGTCGCTGACGCCGGTTCGTCCACCCGGACGCACCAGCGGCTGCCTCTGACGACGGGCCCCGTCCCCGCGTTCCGCACCAGCGGAGCGCCGGGGGCGGGGCCCGCGTCGTGAACACGTGCGGACGCCGTTCGCATGCCTTCCCCGGTCGGCGCGGAAGCGTCGGCCTGTTTGGCATGTGTCCGGTGATCCGGTTGACTGTCCGGATGCTGAAGGTGGGGCTGACGGGCGGGATCGGATCCGGCAAGAGCGCGGTGGCGGCCCGCCTCGCCGCGCTCGGCGCGGTGGTCGTCGACTCGGACCGGATCGCCCGGGAGGTGGTCGCGCCCGGCACCGAAGGGCTGGCCGAGGTGGTCGCCACGTTCTCCGACCGGGTCCTGGGCCCGGACGGCTCGCTGGACCGGGCCGCGCTGGGCGCGCTGGTCTTCGGCGACGAGATCGCCCGCCGCCGACTGGAGGCGATCACCCACCCCCGGGTCCGGGCGCGGGCCGCCGAGCTGGTCGCCGCCGCGCCCGCCGACGCGGTGGTGGTCAACGACGTGCCACTGCTGGTGGAGGTCGGGCTCGCGCCCACGTACCACCTGGTGGTGGTGGTGCAGACGGCGGTGCCGACCCGGCTGGCGCGGTTGTCCCGGGACCGGGGCATGGACCCGGCCGAGGCCGAGCGGCGGATCGCCGCGCAGGCCGACGACGCGCGCCGGGCGGCGGTGGCGGACGTGCTGCTCACCAACGACGGCACGCTGACCGACCTGCACGACGCGGTGGACGACCTCTGGCGGGACCGGTTGCTGCCCTACGAGCGCAACGTCCGCGAGCGGCACGCCGTCCGGGCCGAACCGTCGACGCTGACCGAGCCGTCGACGCTGACCGAACCGGATCCGACCTGGCCCGCGCAGTACGCCCGGCTGGCCGCGCGGATCCACCACGCGGCCGGTGGCGACCTCCGGGTCGACCACGTCGGCTCCACCGCCGTGCCCGGCCTGGCCGCGCCGGACGTCATCGACATCCAGCTCACCGTCCCCTCGCTGGCGGAGGCGGACGGTCCGCTCGCCGACCGGCTGGCCGAGGCGGGCTTCCCCCGGCTGCCCGGCGAGTGGCGGGACGCGCCGCGTCGCCCCGACCGGGTGGAGTGGGTGAAGCGGCTGCACGGCGGCGCGGACCCGGGTCGCCCGGTGCTGCTGCATCTGCGGGTGGCCGGCTCGGCCGGTTGGCGGTACGCGCTGCTGATGCGCGACCACCTCCGCGCGGACCCGGCGCGCCGGGCCGCGTACCTCCAGATGAAGCGGGACCTGGTGGCTGCCGCGCCGGACAGCGCGGAGCACGGCACGCTCACCGATCCCTGGTTCGACGAGGAGCACCTGCGCGCCGAGGACTGGGCCACCCAGACCGGCTGGCGCCCCTGACCCCCACCACCCCCGCACCCCACCCCCACCCCCGCCCGCCGCCCCCAGATTCACGGAAAGTGTGCTCATTCCGCGTCGGATGGCCCCGCTTTCCGGGAATCTGCGCGCTTCGGCGGGGTGGGGGTGAGGGTGAGGTGGATCCACACGTTTCGGGTGGTGCGCAGTTCCAGGCGGCGGGGCAGTCCGGCCCGGTCCAGCCACCAGCGCAGGCCGCCCGGCACCTCGATGACGTCCACCGCACGGCCTGCGGTCGCGTCCGCCCGGATCCGCAGCGCCGGTTGGTCCGGTGGTCGGGTGCCGGCTCGTAGCGCGGCCTCGAGGAGCCGGTCGAGGGCGTCGGTGGGCGGCCGGGCGGCGGCCGTGAGCAGCCCGCCGGGCGTCGGCTGTGGCGGCGTGCCGGGCCCGTCCGGGGACGCCTGCGCGTGGGTCACCCCGCCCGGTCCGGCCCGGCGCAGCGTACGCCGGCCGGTGTCGTCGTCGGTCACCGTGAGGTACGCCGACGGCGTCGACCAGCTCAGCGTGCCCACCCCGTGCAGGGTGGTGGACGGGTCGAGCGGGGCGGCCACGGTCACCGCCGCGCCGCCGGCGCGCCGCAGCCGCGCGGGTAGGCCGGCCAACCGGTCCGCCTCGTCGTCGGTCAGCGGCCGGGGCTGCCCGGCCCGGCCGCCGAGCGCGTCCACCGGGTGCGGGGCGGGCCGGTCGGCGCGCTCCAGGTCGACGGTGACCGGCGTGCCGTCGGGCAGCCGCCCGGCCAACCGGTGCAGTCGGGCGTCCCGGTCCAGCCAGAGCGTCGGCCGCGGGTCGCCCGACGGGGCGGCCAGCGACGCCCGGAGCACGTCCACCGGGGCGCCGGCGAGGCTCTCCCGGCGCAGCCAACGGCCGTCCCGCGCGACCGGGTCGAGCCGGTCCGCGCCCAGTCCGAGCAGCAGGTCGCGGACGGCGGCCAGCCCTCGGCCGGCCGGCGGTTCGCGGAGCCGCCACCGGTCGGGCGGCGGCACCAGCGGTGGTCGCGCCGGCGTGGGCAGCGCGGCCGGGGCCGGCCGGACCAGCAGCGCCGCCGCGGTGGCCTGGACGAGCCCCCGGTCGGCGCCCGCGCCGGGACCGCCGACGTCCAGGTAGAGCAGCGGCCGGGCCCAGTCGACCCAGCCGAGCAGTTCGATCCGGTCCCGGCCGGCGCCGACCGTGCCCCGGACGCCGGCGCGCAGGTCCCGTACGTTGGTCACCCGCAGCGCGGCCACCCGCTCGGCCTCGTCGGTGGTGAGCGGGCGGCCCGCCGGGCCTGACCGTGGTGGGGACGCGCCGGGCAGCCCGGCGACCAGGAGGGTCGCCGAGGCGGCGGCGGCCAGCCCGAGCGAGGCCAGCGCGGCGCGTCGGCGGGTCGGCCGGTCCGGTGGGTCGCCCGCCCCGTCCAGCGCGGGATCGTCGTCCGCTCGGCCGGTGCCGGCCGGTCTCGGGCCGGTCGCGGCGCCGCCGCGCCGACGGCGGCCGACCGTGGTGCCGGGCCGGGTCGGGACACTTGTGCGGGATCGGCGATGGCCTCGGCCGGGCTCGCGCGGCACGTGCTGGTCGGCGTCGCCGCGCGCGGTGGCCCGGTGCGGGCGCGGCGGTGCGGGCGGCCGGCCGGGCTCCGGCGGCGGGGTGGACGCGCCGGTGCCGGGCGCGCGGTCACGGCGCGTCCGGCGGTCGGGAGAGGGCTCCACGAGGGGACAACGCGGCTGCGGGGTCACGGGTGACGACGCAGGGGCGCTCGCGGCGGCCGGTGAGCGCCTCTCGGCGCGACCACCATGGGCGCGCACGCCGGTCGTCCCGGGTGCTGCGGCCTTCGGCGCCGGGGGCGGCCGGGCCCCCGCGAGGGAGGCGGCCACCGGCCCGGTCGGCCGCCGCGAGCGGCCTACGGTACGAGGGTAGTCCGGTGAGATGAGCCACACAATGGGAATATCGAAGCCGGTCAGGGACGGCCCGTGGTCGGCGGGGAAGTGTCGGACCGCGGGCGTACCGTTGGTGGCATGGCGCTCGACATTCCCCGGCTCGACGGCCGCTTCCAGGTGGTCAGCGAGTTCCAGCCGGCCGGCGACCAGCCGGCAGCCATCGACGATCTTGAGCGTCGCGTGCGTCGCGGCGACCGCAACACGGTGCTGCTGGGCGCGACCGGCACCGGCAAGAGCGCCACCACGGCGTGGCTGGTCGAGCGGCTCCAGCGGCCCACGCTGGTGCTCGCGCCGAACAAGACGCTCGCCGCCCAGCTCGCCAAGGAGTTCGGCGAGCTGCTGCCGCACAACGCGGTGGAATACTTCGTCTCCTACTACGACTACTACCAGCCCGAGGCCTACATCCCGCAGACCGACACCTACATCGAGAAGGACTCCTCGATCAACGAGGAGGTGGAGCGGCTGCGGCACTCGGCGACCATGTCGCTGCTCACCCGGCGCGACGTCATCGTGGTGGCCACCGTGTCGGCGATCTACGGCCTCGGCACGCCGGAGGAATACCTCGACCGCGCGGTGCGGGCCAAGGTGGGGCAGGAGCTCGACCGGGACCAGTTGCTGCGCCGGCTGGTCGACATCCAGTACGCCCGCAACGACATGGCCTTCCAGCGCGGCACGTTCCGGGTCCGCGGCGACACGCTGGAGATCATCCCGGCGTACGAGGAACTCGCCGTCCGGATCGAGCTGTTCGGCGACGAGATCGAGAAGCTCTACTACCTCAACCCGTTGACCGGGGACGTGGTCCGGGAGGTCGACAGCCTGGTGATCTTCCCGGCCACGCACTACGCCGCCGGCCCGGAGCGGATGGAGCGGGCGATCCGCGACATCGAGGCCGAGCTGGCCGAGCGGCTGGCCGAGTTGGAGCGGCAGGGCAAGCTGCTGGAGGCACAGCGACTGCGCATGCGCACCACCTACGACATCGAGATGATGCGTCAGGTCGGCTTCTGCTCCGGCATCGAGAACTACTCGATGCACATGGACGGCCGGCTGCCCGGGAGCCCGCCGCACTGCCTGCTCGACTACTTCCCCGACGACTTCCTCACCGTGGTCGACGAGTCGCACGTCACCATCCCGCAGATCGGTGGCATGTACGAGGGCGACGCCTCCCGCAAGCGGATGCTGATCGACCACGGTTTCCGGCTGCCCAGCGCCGCCGACAACCGGCCGCTGCGCTTCGACGAATACCTGGAGCGGGTGGGCCAGTCGGTCTTCCTCTCCGCCACCCCGGGCCCGTGGGAGCTGGAGCAGGCCCAGGGCGAGTTCGTCGAGCAGGTGATCCGGCCCACCGGTCTGATCGACCCCGAGGTGGTGGTGAAGCCGACCAAGGGGCAGATCGACGACCTCATGCACGAGATCAAGCTGCGCACCGAGCGCGACGAGCGGGTGCTGGTCACCACGCTGACCAAGAAGATGGCCGAGGACCTCTCCGACTACCTGCTGGAGAACGGCATCCGGGTGCGCTACCTGCACTCCGAGGTGGACACGCTGCGCCGGGTCGAGCTGCTGAGTGAGCTGCGCAAGGGCGACTACGACGTGCTGGTCGGCATCAACCTGCTCCGGGAGGGCCTCGACCTGCCCGAGGTCTCGCTGGTGGCGATCCTCGACGCCGACAAGGAGGGCTTCCTGCGCAGCGGCCGGTCGCTGATCCAGACCATCGGCCGCGCGGCCCGGAACGTCTCCGGCCAGGTCCACATGTACGCCGACAAGATCACTCCGTCGATGGCGTCGGCGATCGACGAGACCGACCGGCGTCGGGCCAAGCAGATCGCGCACAACGAGGCCCACGGCATCAGCCCCGAGCCGCTGCGCAAGAAGATCCACGACATCCTCGACGACATCTACCGCGAGGCGGAGGACACCGAGGCCGCCACCGTCGGCGGCGCCGCGCGGCAGCTGTCCCGGGGCAAGGCGCCGGTCAAGGAGACCCGCAGCCGGGGTGGCCGGGGCGGCGCGGCGACCCCGTCCCGGGAGGGGATGGCCCGGGCCGATCTGGCCAACCTCATCCAGGAGCTCAACGACCAGATGCTGGCCGCCGCCCGGGAACTCCAGTTCGAGCTGGCGGCGCGGATCCGCGACGAGGTCGCCGACCTCAAGAAGGAGTTGCGCGGGATGGACGCGGCCGGGGTGCGGTGAGCGGCCCGCCGGCCGGGGGGACGGCATGCTGACCGAGGCGGTCGTCGGGCGTCCCGACGCGCGGCTGCGTCCCTGGGTGGACCGGTACCTCGGCTACCGGGAGGACGCGCCGGCGCCGCTGGTGCGCCGCGAGGTGGCCGGCGCGTTCGTGGTGCTGATCCTGGGCTGGGGCGACCCGCTCGACGTGCACGATCCCCGGGCGACCGGCCGCGGCACGTCCGGCAACGCGTTCCTGGCCGGCCCGTTCGACTGTTGGTGCGCCACCCGTACCGCTGGTACGGGAGTCGGCGTGCAGGTGGTCCTGACCGCCCCGGCGGCCCGTCGGGTGCTCGGGCTGCCGCTCGGTGAGCTGGCCAACCGGGTGGTCCCGGTCGACCGGGTCGCCGGCTGGCTGACCGACCTGCGGGACGCGCTGGCCGGCGCGGCCGGCTGGGCGGAGCGCTTCGCCCGGCTCGACGCCGCCCTCGCCGCCCGGCTGGCGGCCACCGACCCGGTCGACGGTCGGCTGCGGGCGGCGTGGCGGCGGCTCGACGTCAGCGGGGGAGCGGTCGGCGTCGCCGCGCTGGCCGACGAGATCGGCTGGTCCCGTCGTCACCTGGCGGTCCGGTTCCGTCAGGAGTTCGGGCTGCCGCCGAGGACCGTGGCCCGGCTCCTGCGCTTCCAGCGGGCGTACGCCGGTCTGGGCCGCACGGTGCTCACCGCGCCGGGCGCCGGTGCGGGCGGGGCGGGTTGGGCGGAGCGGGCGGCCCGCTGGGGCTACTACGACCAGTCGCATCTGATCCGGGAGTTCCAGGCGTTCGCCGGGGCCACGCCGGCGGTGCTGGCCCGGCCCGGATCACATCCGTCCTATCCGGGCTGACCGGCGCGCGGCAGGCTGGTGCCATGCGAAGCATCTACCCGGTCCTCCGGTACCCCGACGTCCACGCCGCTGTCGACTTTCTCCGGTCGGCGTTCGGTCTCACGGTCCACGAGCTGCACGCCGGGCCCGACGGCGCGGTGCGCCACGCCCAGCTCGGTCACGGCGACGGCCTCGTCATGATCGGGCCGGGGCCCGCACCGGCGAGCCGCCCGGCCGACGACGACTACCGCGTCTACCTGGCGGTCGACGACGTGGACGCGCACCACGAGCGGGCCCGCGCGGCCGGCGCGGAAATCGTCCGGTCGCCGTTCGACACCGACTACGGCTCCCGCGACTACGCCGCCCGTGACCTGGTCGGCATGGTCTGGTCGTTCGGCACGTACCGTCCCTGACCGCCCCGGCGTCTGTTGCTCTGCGCAAGCGAGGTATTGCCGTGTGTGATGGTCATGCGTACGCTCCCACCCTGGGAGGAGCGCATGCCGATGTCAGCAAGTCCGGTCGTTCGGCGGGTGCGGCTCGGCGTCGAGCTGCGCCGGCTGCGCCGCCGTGAGTCACTGACGCTCGAGCAGGTCTGCGCCCGGCTCGGTTGGGCGTCCACGTCGAAGTTGTCCCGCATCGAGCTGGGGCAGAGCCGGCCCGACCTGGCCGACGTGCTCGACCTGCTCGACGTCTACGCGGTGCCGCCGCACCAGCGCGACGATCTGATCGTCATCGCGCGTGACGCCGCCACCGGGCGTGGCTGGTCCAAGGCGCTGGGCGAGATGGGCGAGCGGCAGCGGGCGTACGCGGAGTTGGAGGCCGGCGCCGAGCGCATCGTGGAATACCAGCCGGCGTTCGTGCCCGGCCTGCTCCAGACCCCGGCGTACGCCCGGCTGCGGGTGTCGGCCGGCGCGTCGGTCGCCGACGAGGTGGACGTGGATGCCGACGTCCGCGCCCGGGCGGTGCGCCAGGAACTGCTGGTCCGGTCGGACCCGCCGCACTACACCGCGCTGATCGACGAGCGGGCCTGCGAGCCGGGCGGCCTGCCGGCCGAGGTGTGGCGGGAGCAACTACGGCATCTGCTGGCGCTGGCCGAGCGGTCGCACGTCACGGTCCGGGTGCTGCCGCGGGACGCCTCGTCCGGCGACGACCTGCACCCGCTGGCGCCGTTCTCCTACTACGCCTATCCGGACCCGGACGATCCCCGCACCGTGCTGGTGGAGACGCTCACCACCGACCTGCGCCTGGTCGGCGAGGCGGATGTGGCCCGCTACGAGCAGGTGATCCAGCGGCTGCTCGCGGCGGCGCTGCCGGAGGACGCGACGGCCGAGCTGCTGGCTCGACGGCTCGGCCCCGCGCCGGTGCCCCGGCCCCGCGACGCGCGCGAGCCGGGGTGAGGGGCGCCGCCCGCCCACCGGGCTGAAACGGGGCCGCCGCGCGCCCACCGGGCCCGGCGCCCCCGTTGCCCGCCGGGACCGGTGACCGCGCGTCGCGCGCAGGCTACGCGTGGGGTACGACAGTTCAGGCCGGCACGTCGACGAAGTGCTCGACCAGCGGCGGGCCGGCGAAGTACGGGCCGATCAGCCCGCGCCACCGCCCGAAGCGCTCGGTCTGCCGGAAGTTCACGTCGTGCGCCTCCACCGAGTCCCACTCGACCAGCAGCACGAACCGGGTGGGCGACTCCACCCCGCGGGTCATCCGCACCGAGCGGCACCCCTGCGCCTCGGCGAGGATCGGCCGGGCCTGCGCGTAGGCGGCGGCGAAGTCGTCCTCGTGTCCGGGCGTCACGTCGATCAGCGCGACCTCAAGAACCATGCCCGAAGCCTCCCATGCCCGGCCACCCCCGGTACGCTCCGGGGGCGCTCCGGCGGGCCGCGTCTCCACCAAGGCGCCGGCCTCCACCGTGGCA
The DNA here is from genome assembly GCF_049841835.1 of Micromonospora sp. DT227. Taxonomy (NCBI): domain Bacteria; kingdom Bacillati; phylum Actinomycetota; class Actinomycetes; order Micromonosporales; family Micromonosporaceae; genus Micromonospora; species Micromonospora sp. DT227. The sequence goes on from NZ_JBNCLA010000005.1 coordinate 601,051, forward strand.
CCGGCGGCGGGGGAGAGGGACACCCACATGCTCGACTGGCTCACCGGCACCGCGTTCACCGTGTTCGGCGCCGGCACCACCTGGGCGGAGCTGCTCGGCTTCGGCACCGGCGTGGTCAACGTCTGGTTGGTCGCCCGCCAGCACATCGCGAACTGGGCGGTCGGCATCGCCAACGTGCTGCTGCTGATGGTGCTGTTCTGGACCGCCGGCCTGTACGCCGACGCCGGCCTGCAACTCGTCTACGTGGTGCTCGGGATCTACGGCTGGTGGCACTGGCTGTTCGGCGGGGCCCGGCGCAGCCGGCTCACGGTGGCCCGCACCGGGCGGCGGGAGTGGTGGGCGCTGGGCCTGGCCGGGCTGCTGCTCACCGCCGGGCTGTGGGCGCTGCTGGACCGGGCCACCGACTCGACCGTTCCGCTGGCCGACGCGGTCACCACCGCGTTGTCGCTGCTGGCCACCTACGGCCAGACCCGCAAGCTGGTGGAGAGCTGGTGGCTGTGGATCGCCGCCGACCTGATCTACATCCCGCTCTACGCGTACAAGGGGCTGTGGCTGACCGGCGGCCTGTACCTGATCTTCCTGGCCCTCTGCGTGCTGGGGTTGCGGTCCTGGCGGGCGGACCTGCGCCGGCGCGCGGCGGCCACGCCGGTGCCGCCCGGCCCGGCGCCGGTGGCCGCATGAGCGCGACCGGGGCGGGCCCGCGCCGGTTCCGGCACGGCCTGGTGGTCGGCAAGTTCTATCCGCCGCATGCCGGGCACCACGCGCTCGTCGAGGCCGCCGCGGCCCGCTGCGCGGCGGTGACCGTGGTGGTGGCGCCGTCCCGGCGCGAGTCGATCCCGCTGGATCTGCGGTTGGCCTGGCTGCGCGAGGTGCACGCCGGCACGCCGTGGGTGCGGTTTGTCGGCCGGCACGACGATCATCCGGTCGACTACGCCGACCCGGCGGTCTGGGACCTGCACTGCGCGGTGTTCGCCGACGCGCTGGGCGGCGAGTCGGTGGACGCCGTCTTCTCCTCCGAGGTGTACGGCGGGGAGCTGGCCCGCCGGTTCGGCGCGGTCGCGGTCGACGTGGATCCGCAGCGGCGGGCGGTGCCGGTCTCCGGCACCGCGGTGCGCGCGGACCCGGCGGCGCACTGGCGGTGGCTGAGCGCGCCGGTGCGGGCGTGGCTGGTCCGCCGTGTCGTGGTGGTCGGCGCGGAGTCCACCGGCACCACGACCATGGCGCGGGCGCTCGCCGAGCGTTTCCGCACCGCCTGGGTCCCCGAGTACGGCCGTGAGCTGACCGCCCGCAAACTCGCCACGCTGCGCCGCTCCCGACCGGACGCGACCGTCTTCGACGTCACCTGGGACCGGGACGACTTCGTCGAGGTGGTACGCGAGCAGCAGGCCGCCGAGGACGCCGCGGCACGGGTCAGCGGCCCGCTGTTGTGCTGCGACACCGACGCCCGGGCCACCGCACTCTGGGAGGAGCGCTACCTGGGGTCGTCGTCGGCCGAGGTCCGGGCCGCCGCCCGCCGTCCGGCGCTCTATCTGCTCACCGACCACGAGGGGGTGCCCTTCGCCGACGACGGCCTGCGCGACGGGGAGCACCTGCGGGCGTGGATGACCGGGCGGTTCCGCGTGGAGCTGGCCGCCAGCGGGGTGCCGGTGGTCGAGCTGCGCGGCACGCACGAGGAGCGGCTGGCCACCGCGGTCGCCGCGGTCGAGGATCTGCTCGCCGCCGGGTGGGCGTTCACCGACCCGGTGCTGCCCGCCCACTGAGGCCCTCGTCCGCACGGACCGGACCGGATCGTGCCGGGCGCGCCGGCACCCGGCGGTGCGGTCCGCACCGCGAGCTGCCGGCGCCGGGACAGGGAGGCTAGCCTCCTAGGACGTCCCGCGAATACGTGAGGAGCGGCACCCGATGACGGCAGATCGGCGCCCGGAGATGCGCTACCGGGCCGGCATGGTGAACAATGGCGGCCGAGGAGGGGAGTATTCCCCCGTGACGGAGTCGTCAGCACGGAAGAGCGCCAGCACCCCCCGGTGGCTCGACCCGGCTCCGTCGGTCGGTGTCCACCCGGGCGCCGGCGGAAGAGACCTCCGACAGTCACCACAGTCAGCGTCGACGCACCCCGGCCCGACACCCGGCGTACGGTGTGCCCGACGCTGCGTGTCTGCCGGAGGATGGATTTGAACGTGTCCGCATTGGTGTGGGCGGTAACCCTGACCGCGATGATCGCGGTCCTGCTCGCCGACCTGTTCATCATCGGCCGCCGCCCGCACGAGCCCAGCGTCCGCGAGTCCAGCCTGTGGGTCGGCTTCTACGTGGTGCTGGCGCTGCTCTTCGGCGTGGTGCTCTGGGTGACGGCCGGGCCGAGCGTGGCCGGCCAGTTCTACACCGGCTGGCTGACCGAATACAGCCTCTCGGTGGACAATCTCTTCGTCTTCGTGATCATCATGGCCCGCTTCGGGGTGCCCCGGCAGTACCAGCAGAAGGTGCTGCTCATCGGCATCCTGTTGGCGCTGGTGATGCGCGGTGGGTTCATCGCCGCCGGCGCGGCGCTGATCTCCCAGTTCTCCTGGGTGTTCTACATCTTCGGCGCGTTCCTGATCTACACCGCGGTGAACCTGGCCCGACAGGGCGAGCCGGACGAGGACGAGTTCAGCGAGAACCTGCTGATCCGGTGGAGCCGCAAGGCGCTGCCGCTGTCCCGGGACTTCGACGGGGCGAAGATGACCACCCGGGAGCACGGGCGGCGACTGTTCACCCCGATGTTGATCGTGATGATCGCGATCGGCACCACCGACCTCATCTTCGCGCTCGACTCGATCCCGGCTATCTTCGGGATCACCCAGGAGCCGTACCTGGTGTTCACCGCGAACGTCTTCGCGCTGATGGGGCTGCGGCAGCTCTACTTCCTGCTGGGCGGTCTGCTGGACCGGCTCATCTACCTCAGCTACGGGCTGGCCGTGGTGCTCGGCTTCATCGGCGTGAAGCTGGTCCTGGAGGCGTTGGCCGACAACAACCTGCCGTTCATCAACGGCGGCGAGCACGTGGCCTGGGCGCCGCACATCCCGATCTGGCTCTCGCTGACGGTGATCCTCGGCACGCTGGCCGTGGCCACCGTGGCGAGCCTGGCCAAGTCGTCGCGGGACCGGCGCCGGGAACTGGCCGAGGCGCGTCGCTGACCGCACCGGGTGTCCGGGGCGACGACGCCCCGGACACCCGGGGTCAGACGCGGTGCGCGCCGACCAGGGTGGCGACCCGGTCCGGGGGCAGCTCCTCCTCGACCACCCGGCGGGTGAGGTAGCAGGCGTGCAGCATCCGGCGCCGGCCGCCGTGCGGCTCGGCCGTGACGATCCCGACGTGGTGGATGCGCCGGCCGGGGCGGGCGAAGAAGTAGAGGTCGCCGGGGCGCTCGTCGTCCAGCGCCAGCGGCGTGGTCGCCTCGGCCTGGTCGTCCGCGTCGCGGGGCAGCGTGACGCCGTACCGCCGCCAGGCCAGGTGCACCAGACCGGAGCAGTCGATGCCGTCGGTGGACAGGCCGCCCCAGACGTAGACCAGGTCGCGTAGCCGCTCGGCGACCGCGAGCACCTCCTTGGCCTCGGGCCGCTCGTCGGGCAGCGGCACCAGATCGTCCTCCGGGACCCAGAGCGGCTCGACCCGCCCGGGCGCCCGGACCGGCCGCCAGCCGTTCGCCGGCCGGCCGGCGGAGGTGAGGTGGGTGCCCAGGACCACCCCGGTGAGCGCCGGCGACCCGCCGGCGGCCTCGTGCAGTGCGGTCCGGCGGACGTCGACCACCAACGCGGACCCGGTCGGCCGGGTGTCGGCGGGCGCGGCCAGGTGGGCCGACCGCATCCAGCCCGGGTAGCCGCGAGGGTCCAGCTTGGCGGCGGGCTGCCCGAGCGCGACCACCCGGACCCAGCCGTCCGGCCCGGCCCCGGTGACCAGCACCGGCTCGCCGAGCAGCAACTGGGTCAGGACACAGTCGCCGACCCACTGGTCGCGATCCATCCCGGCAACCCAGGCGGCGACGTCGGGGCTGTCGCGCAGGGCGGGTCCGTCGATCGGGCGGACCGCGTCGGGGTCTGCCCACAGGGTCGCCACCGGGACCCGTACCACGGCCTGGTGGCCCGGTTGAGGCGCCATCCGCACCCCTCCTCCCACGCTCCTGTGGGGGACCCTATGAAAAAATCCAACCCCACTCAACCGTGGCGCTGAACCTTAGCTTCATTCACGTCGGCGATGCCGAGCCCCGGGGCGTCCGGCAGCAGCACGTCCGCGCCCTCGTACCGGAGCCCGCCGGTGACCGGCGACCAGGCCAGCCACCAGGCGGCGTCGAGATCCGACACGGCCGTGGTGCCGTGCGCGGCGGCCAGGCTGGCCGCGGCGCCCACGCCGACCGGGCCCTCCATCATCGAGCCGACGATCGTGCCCATGCCGTGCGCGGCGGCCAGGTCCAGCAGCGTGCGGGCCGGTTGCAGACCGCCGCACTTGGCCAGCTTCACGTTGACCATGTCGGCGGCCCGGCGGCGGATCACCTCGACCAGGTCGCGCACGTCGAAGACCGACTCGTCGGCGAGGATCGGCACCGCCACCCGGTCGCTGACCCAGGCCAGCCCGTCCAGGTCACGGCGGTGCACCGGCTGCTCGACCAGCTCGACGTCGAGCCCGGCGTCCTCGATGCCACGGATCACCCGGACCGCCTCGCGCGGCGTCCAGCCCTGGTTGGCGTCCAGCCGGATCCGCGCGTCCGGGCCGACGGCGGCGCGCACCGCGCGGACCCGGTCCAGGTCGCCCCCGGCGTCGGTGCCGACCTTGAGCTTCAGCACCGTGAAACCCTCGGCCCGGCGCCGACCGGCCGCCGCGGCCAGGTCGACCGCGTCGCCGGCGGCCAGCGTGACGTCCGTCGGGACGCGCAGCGCGGTGCCGCCGAGCAGCCGCACCAGGGGTACGCCGAGCCGCCGCGCGGCCAGGTCGTGCAGCGCCACGTCGACGGCCGCCTTCGCCGACTCGTTGCCCACCACGGCCCGGCGCACCTGCCCGCAGCGGGCCTGGAGGTCGTCCGCGTCGCGCCCGGTCAGCAGCGGGGTGAGCAGTTCGCGGACGCACGCCTCCGCGCCGCCGATCGACGCGCCGGTGACCTGCCAGACCTGCGGGGCCTCGCCGAACCCGGACCGGCCGTCGCTGTCGATCACCTCGACGATCAGGGTCTCCACGGTGGTGGTGCTGCGCAGCGCGGTGACGAACGGGGTGTGTAAGGGGGCCGAGAGCCGGTGGGTGCGTACCGCCGCGATCGTCATGTGGGGCACCCTATAGGCACTGGTGGCGAGCAGGGGAGGGCCGATGACCGGGCGGGACTGGGAGCTGGTGGGCGCGCCGAACGCCCGTGACCTGGGCGGGCTGCCGACGACCGACGGGCGGCGGGTCCGTGCCGGGCGGCTCGTCCGGACCGCGGCGCTGGGCCGGCTGACCGACGACGATCTGCCGGTGCTGGGCAAGCTCGGCACGGCCTGTGTGGTGGACCTGCGCGCCGTGCAGGAGCAGGAGGTGGCGCCGCCGGACCGGCTGGTGGGCGCGCCCCGCGTGGTGCACCTGCCGGTGTACGACGCGGCCCACCCGGTGTTCACCTACGTCTCGGCCGTGTTGCAGGGGCACGACCTGGCGGCGTACGCGGAGTTGGCCCGCGAGGGCATGCCGGGGGCGATGACGGCGATCTACCGCTGGTTCGTCACCGGGGAACCGGCGCGGGCGGGGTTCGGCGCGGCGGTGCGGCTGGCCGCGGACGGCGCGAACCTGCCGTTGCTGTTCCACTGCTCCGCCGGCAAGGACCGCACCGGATGGCTGTCGGTGGTGCTGCTGACCGCGCTGGGCGTGCCGGAACCGGCGATCCGGGCCGACTACCTGCGGCACAACGAGCTGACCGAGAGCCTGCGGGAGGTGCTGCTGGCGGCGATGACGCGCCGTCGGCCGGACCTCGACCCGGCGGTGGCCCGGCCACTGCTGGAGGTGCGCGCCGAGTACCTGGACGCCGCGTACGACGAGGTGCGCCGGGTGCACGGCTCGTTCGAGGCGTACCTGCGCGACGGGCTGGGCGTGACCGACGAGGTCCGGGCGGCGCTGCGGGAGCAGTTGCTGGAGTAGCCGCTCAGCCGGCCAGCTCGTGCCGGGCGTCCCACACCCGCGCGGAGACGTGCGCGATGAGCCGGCACGCGTCGTCCTCGACCTGCTCGCCGTCCGCGCCGCCGTCGGCCAGGTCGGTGGTCGTGCACACCACGATCGCGTACGGCGGCGCGTCGTCCGGGAAGACCACGCCGGCGCCGTGGCGGACGCCGCGTACCCAGCCGTTCTTGTGCGCGATGCGGGTGCCGTCGGGCAGCCCGGCGGCCAGGTCCTCGCGGTGTTCCTGGGCGACGAGCACGTCGAGCATGGCGGCGCAGCCGGCCGGCGAGGCGAGCGGGCCGGGCCGGGCCGCGCCCAGCGCCAGCTCGCCGAGGAGGGCGGCCAGGTCGGCGGCGGTGACCAGGTTGTCGATGCCGGCGTCGCGGGCGGCGAAGTCCTCGATGCCGCGGCCGGTGACGCTGTGCCGCGCGCCGGCCCGCGTCCAGGCGTCCGCCACGGCGGGCAGCCCGACCTGGCCGATGCACAGGTTCGTGGCCAGGTTGCTGGATCGGATGATCATGCGTTCGGCGAGCCAGCGCAGCGGCGCGGTGCCGCCGACGGCGTCCCAGACCGCCTCGTCGTTGTCGTAGTCGCGGGCGTTGGTGAAGCGGGGCGCGCCGGGCTGGGCGGAGTCGAACGCGTTGCGCACCGGCACCGGCGCGTCCAGGTCGAGCCGGCCGGCCTCGGCGGCCCGGTGCAGCGCCACCAGCACGGCCACCTTCATGGTGCTCGCCGCGTAGTGGGTGGCGTCGGCCTGTCGGGTCCAGGCGGGCCGGGCGCCGGGGCGTCCCACGTACGCGGAGACGGTGCCGGGCACCCGGTCCAGGTGTGCGTCGAGCTCGTCCCAGATCATGCAGGTGACCGTAGCGGATCTTCGTGGCGCGGGGCTGCGCCGGCATCGTGTCCGGGTCTAGCGTGCGGGGATGACGACCCCCCGGTACGACGAGATCGCCGACTGGTACGAGGAGTACGCCACGGTCGGTTCGGCGACCTACATGGACCGGGTCCGGTCGGTGCTGGCGGAGCTGCTGGGCGGCGGCTCGGGTCGTTGCCTGGACCTGTGCTGCGGCACCGGGGCGCACGCCGCGGAGCTGCGCCGGCTGGGCTGGACGCCGGTCGGCGTGGACCTGTCGGCCGGGCAGTTGCGGCACGCCCGGGCCCGGCTGCCGGTGGCCCGCGCCGACGCGACCGCGCTGCCGCTCGCCGACGGCGTGGTGCCGGCCGCGGTCTGCCTGCTGGCGCACACCGACATGCCGGACTATCCGGCGGCGGTCGCGGAGATGGCCCGGGTGTTGGCGCCGGGCGGCCGGCTGGTGCACGTCGGGGTGCACCCGTGCTTCTGCGGCGCGTTCGCCGACCGGTCCGACCAGGAGCGCATCGTGATCGACGGCGGCTACGCCGAGCGGGAGCGCACCGTCCGGTCGTGGAACTCGCACGGCGTGCGGGCCCGGGTGGGCGCCTGGCACCTGCCCCTGGCCGACCTGCTCACCGCCGTCACCGCCGCCGGCCTGGTGCTCGACCGGGTGGTCGAGTCCGGCTCCGGCCCGATCCCCGACGCCCTGGGCTTCGCCGCCACCAAACCCCACCCCCACCGGGTGTGCTGATTCACGGAAAGAGTGGCCATTCCCCGGGGAATGGCCACTCTTTCCGTGGAGGTGCGGGATGCGGAGCGGGTGGGTCAGCCGGCGTGCTTGCGGCGGGCCGCTGCCCGGCCGCGCTGCTGCTGGTCGAGGACCACCTTGCGGATGCGCACCGCGGTCGGGGTGACCTCGACGCACTCGTCCTCGCGGCAGAACTCGAGCGCCTGCTCCAGCGACAGCTTGCGCGGCGGGATCAGCTTCTCGGTCTCGTCGGAGGTCGACGCCCGCATGTTGGTGAGCTTCTTCTCCTTGGTGATGTTGACGTCCATGTCGTCGGAGCGGGAGTTCTCCCCGACGATCATGCCCTCGTACACCTCGGTGGTCGGCTCGACGAAGAGCTGACCCCGCTCCTGAAGGTTGATCATCGCGAACGAGGTGACCGCGCCCGCCCGGTCGGCGACCAGCGAGCCGTTGTTGCGGGTACGCAGCTCACCGAACCACGGCTCGTACGACTCGAAGACGTGGTGCAGGATGCCGGTGCCCCGGGTGTCGGTGAGGAACTCGGTGCGGAAGCCGATCAGGCCGCGCGCCGGGACCAGCCACTCCATCCGGATCCAGCCGGTGCCGTGGTTGACCAGCTGCTCCATCCGGCCCTTGCGGGTGGCGAGGAGCTGGGTGATCGCGCCGAGGTACTCCTCCGGGGCGTCGATGGTCAGCCGCTCGACCGGCTCGCAGGTCTTGCCGTCGATCTCCTTGGTGACCACCTGCGGCTTGCCGACGGTCAGCTCGTAGGACTCGCGGCGCATCTGCTCGACCAGGATCGCCAGGGCCAGCTCGCCGCGGCCCTGCACCTCCCAGGCGTCCGGCCGCTCGGTGGGCAGCACCCGCAGCGACACGTTGCCGACCAGCTCCTTGTCGAGCCGGTCCTTGACCATCCGCGCGGTGACCTTGGCGCCCTTGACCCGGCCGACCAGCGGCGAGGTGTTGGTGCCGATGGTCATCGAGATGGCCGGCTCGTCGACCGTGATCAGCGGCAGCGGGACCGGGTTCTCGGCGTCGGCCAGCGTCTCGCCGATCATGATCTCCGGGATGCCGGCGACCGCGATGATGTCGCCGGGGCCGGCCGAGTCGGCGGGCTTGCGCTCCAGACCCTCGGTCATCAGCAGCTCGGAGATGCGGACCCGCTGGGTGCTGCCGTCGGTGCGGCACCAGGCCACGGTCTGACCCTTGCTGATCGTGCCCTGGCGGACCCGGCACAGCGCGAGCCGGCCCAGGAACGGCGAGGCGTCGAGGTTGGTGACGTGCGCCTGCAGCGGCGCGCCGTCCTCGAACGCGGGCGGCGGGATGGTGTCCAGCAGGGTGCGGAACAGCGGCTCCAGGGAGGTGCTGTCGTCGGGTACCGAGCCGTCGGCGGGCTGGGTCAGCGAGGCGATGCCGTCGCGGGCGCAGGCGTAGACGATCGGGAAGTCGATCTGCTCCTCGTCGGCGTCCAGATCCAGGAAGAGCTCGTAGGTGTCGTCCACGACCTCCTTGATCCGGGAGTCCGGCCGGTCCACCTTGTTGATCACCAGGATGATCGGCAGCCGGGCGCGCAGCGCCTTGCGGAGCACGAACCGGGTCTGCGGCAGCGGGCCCTCACTGGCGTCCACCAGGAGCACCACGCCGTCGACCATGGTCAGGCCGCGCTCCACCTCACCACCGAAGTCGGCGTGGCCGGGGGTGTCGATGATGTTGATCGTCACCGGGTCGGAGCCGTCCGCCGGCAGGTACCGCACGCCGGTGTTCTTGGCGAGGATGGTGATGCCCTTTTCCCGCTCGAGGTCCCCCGAGTCCATGACCCGCTCGGTGTCCTCGCCGCGGGCGCCGTAGGCGCCGGCCTGCCGCAACATGGCGTCGACCAGGGTCGTCTTGCCGTGGTCGACGTGGGCGATGATGGCGACGTTGCGGAGGTCGGTGCGAAGCTGCATACCCTCCATACTCCTGTCTGCGGTTGCCGGGGCACGCCTCGGGGTCACCCCGAGATGGCCCGGATCTGTGTCGAAAGTGCTGGGCCGACCGTTCCAGCCACTGGCATGCTGGCTCCCGTGCGGGTGCCGAATGCCTGATCTGCTGAACTGGCTGCAAGGGCTGCCGCCCCTGCTGATCTACCTGGTCGCCGCGCTGATCGTCGCGGGCGAGACCGCGGTGATCTTCGGGCTGCTGGTGCCGGGCGAGGCGACCCTGCTGCTGGTCGGCTTCCTAGCGTACGCGGGGACGCTACGGCTCGCCCCCGTGCTGGCGGTGATGACGGCCGCCGCCGTGATCGGAGACACACTCGCCTACCGGGCCGGGCGGCGTCACGGGCCGCGGTTGCGCGCCTCCGGGCTCGGCGCCCGGATCGGGCCGCACCGGTGGCGACGCGCCGAGGAGTTGCTGGACCGGCTGGGCGGGCGCGGCATGATGGCCGCGCGCTGGGTCGCGTTCGCCCGCACGCTGGCACCCCGGCTGGCCGGCGGCGCCGGGATGTCGTACCGGCGGTTCGCGCCGTGGAACCTGGCCGGGGTGGTGAGCTGGGTCGGCGCGTCCGTGCTGGCCGGTTACCTGGCCGGCGAGTCGTACCGGCGGGTGTCGGACCTGCTCGGCCGCGCCACCGGCGCGGTGCTGGTGCTGCTGCTGTGCCTGCTCGGCGTGGTGCTGGCCGGCCGTTGGCTCGGGCGCAACCCGGACCCGGCCCGGGCGTTGGCGGCCCGCGCCGCCGCGCTGCCACCGCTGCGCTGGCTCCGGGCCCGGTACGGGGTGGTGTTCCTCCTGCTCGGCATGCGCGTCGGTCCGGTCGGCGCGTGGCTGGTCAACCTGGCGTTCGGGCTGGCGCTGCTGTTCGCCGCCGGGCTGGCGGTGGCGACCCTGCTGGCGGCGGTGGTCCGGCACAGCGGGCTCGGGGTGATCGACGGGCTGGTCGGCGACTGGTTCGCCGCCCGGCGTACCCCGGGGGTGGCGGACGCGGCGCTGGCCGTCGTGTCGGTGCTGCGCGGCTGGGTGCTGATCACCGCGGTGGCCCTGGTGGCGGCGGTGGTGGCCCGGCGGCACCGGCCCTGGCGGGCGGACCTGCTCGGGGTGGTCGGCACGGTCGGTGCGGCGGTGCCGCTGGTGCTGCTGGTGGGGGTGGTCGACCTGACCGGTCCGGCCGTCCCGGACCGGGTCCGTGACCTGTTCCCCGGCCAGAACGCGGTGGTGACGGCGAGTTTCGGCACGCTGGCCTGGCTGCTGTCGCGCGGGGCGCGCTGGCCGGTCGGGGTGGCGGTCTGGACGGCCGCCTCGGCCGGGGTGGTGGCGGTCACCGGCGCGCGGCTCTACCTGGGCTGGAGCGCAGCCAGCGGCACCGCCTCGTCGGTGCTGCTGGGCGCCGCCTGGACCGCCGTGTTCGTGATCGCCTGGTCGACCCGGAACCGGGCGGCGAGCGGGGACGGCCGGGCCGACCCGGCGGACGCCGGCCTGCCGGCGGGCGTCGACCAGTCCGGCCCGGCGGCGGTCGCTGATTCGTCGGGCCCGGCGGACGCCGGCCCGGACGGCCCGGACGCGGGGGAGGGGCCGCCGCGGCCCCGGGCTCGCCGGCCGGCGTCGCGGGGGCCCCGGACCCCCGTCGATCCCTGCTAGGGTGCGCCGGACGGGGACCACGGGGAGGATCGATGCGGCGAGGAGTCGGCCGGTGGGCCGCGGCTGCGGTGGCGGCACTGCTGGCGGCGGGCACGGTGACCGGGTGCGGCGGCGAGGAACGGCCGGTCCGCGGGGTGGCGGCGGAACTGCCCACGGCGGCTCCGGTCGAGGAGCCGGCGGAGGCGCCGGCCGACGCGCCGAGCGAGGCCCCGCCGGCGGTCGAGGCGATCGGTGGCAAGCCCAGCCCCAGCGCGAAGGCGAGCGGGAAGCCACGGCCGAAGCCGTCCCGCACGTCGACGGCGCCGTTGGCCCGGCCGAAGCCGCCGACCGAGACGCGGGTGCCGCCGCCCCCGCCGAAGCCGGCGCCCAGCGGCTGCAAGCCCACCCACCGGGGCACCAAGGCGACGCAGAGCCAGGTCAAGGCGGCGCTGGCCGACGCGGCGGCCCGCACCTACTGGCCCACCTCCGCGCCCGACATCCGCATCCCGTCGACGCTGATGAAGGCGACCGCCTGGCAGGAGAGCGGCTGGCAGTCGACAATCGTGGCCTGCGACGGCGGCGTGGGGCTGATGCAGGTCATGCCGGCCACCGCGGAGTGGATGAACCAGCGGTTCGAGCAGTCGTACGACATCGACGACTACCGGGACAACGCCTACCTGGGCGGCACCTACCTGGCCTGGTTGACCAAGTACATCGGCGACATGTACTTCGAGTCGGACTACCGGCTGGACGCCTCGCTGTGCACCGCCGAGCTGAACTCCTGCCTGCTCAACGCCGTGATCTCGGCGTACAACTACGGGCACGGCGCGGTGGCCCGGGAGGGGCAGCCGCTGGCGATCCCCAACCCGCAGTACGTCCACAACGTCCGCGAGCTGATGACCAGCTGCGAGTGCCTCGGCTTCTGAGCGGTCCGCGGCGACCGGGCGTCGGCGTGCTGCCGACGCCCGGTCACCGGGTCAGTCCCGCGCGGTGACCGGCTCGGCCGGTGCGTGGGCCGCCTCGGTGGGCGCGTCGGGGTCGCGGGTGATCCGCCCGGGCCACCAGAACCGGTCGCCGAGCAGGAACGCCAGCGCCGGCACCAGCACGGTACGGACGAGCAGCGTGTCCAGCAGCACACCGACGCAGACGATGATCCCGATCTGGGTGAGCGTGATCAGCGGAAGCACGCCGAGCACCGCGAAGACCGCGGCCAGCAGCACGCCGGCGCTGGTGATGACGCCGCCGGTGACCCGCAGCGCGGACAGCATGCCGTCCCGGGTCCCGGTCCGGCGGGCGTCCTCCCGGGCCCGGGTGACCAGGAAGATGTTGTAGTCGACGCCGAGTGCGACCAGGAACACGAACGCCAGCAGCAGCACGCCGCTGTCCAGCGCCGGGAAGCCCAGCACGTGGTCGAAGAGCAGCCAGGCGGCGCCGAGGCTGGCGAAGAACGACGCGATCACGGTCAGCACCAGCAGCAGCGGGGCCAGCAGGCCACGCAGCAGCAGCACCAGCACGGCGCCGACCAGCAGCAGGATGATCGGCAGGATCAGCCGCAGGTCCCGGGTGTTGGCCTGGTCGGAGTCGTAGGTGGCGGCGACCGTGCCGCCGACCAGCGCGCCGTCCGGGGCGTCCGCCCCGGCGACGGTGGGGGGCGCGGAGTCGGGCACGGCGGCGACCGCGTCGCGCAGCGCTGTCACGGCCCGGTCGGAGGCGGCGGTGCCGGGCTCGGCGGTGAGCACCACGTCGACCTGGGCGACCCGGTCCCCGGCGAGGCCGGGCCGGGCCGAGGCGACACCGTCGACCGCGCCGGCGGCGGCGAGCACCGCGGGCGCCGCCTGCGGGTTGGTGAGCACCGCGACCGGCTGGGTGCTGCCGGCCGGGAAGGCGCGGGCGAGCGTCTCCGCGCCGGCGACCGCCTCGGGCCGCTCCCGGAACTGCTCGGTCTCGGACAGACCGGTGCGGATGCCCAGCCCGCCGAGCGCGAGGCCGGCGAGCAGCAGCGTGGCCAGCACCGCGACCGGCAGGGGCCGGCGGACGACCAGCTCGCCGAGGCGGCCCCAGAGCCGGCCCTCCCGGGCGGCGCTGCCGACGCGCGGAACGAACGGCCAGAACAGGCCCCGGCCGAACAGCACCAGCGCGGCGGGGAGCACGAACAGGGCGGAGAGCATGGCGAACACCACACCGATGGCGCACGCCACCGCGAGCGCCCGGTTGGTCTCCTGCTCGGACAGCAGCAGCGTGAGCACGCCGAGGACGACGGTGCCGCCGCTGGCCAGGATCGGCTCGGCGGTGCGGCGCAGCGCGGCCCGCATGGCGGTGAACCGGTTCTCCTCGCGGCGCAGCTCCTCGCGGTAGCGGGCGATGAGCAGCAGGGCGTAGTCGGTCGCGGCGCCGAAGACCAGCACGCTGGCGATGCCGGTGACCTGGCCGCTGGGCAGGTAGATGCCCAGCGCGGGCACGACGGTCTCGACCGTGCGTAGGGTGAACTGCTCGGCGGCGGCCACCACGAGCAGCGGCACGAGCCACAGGAACGGGCTGCGGTAGGTGATCAGCAGCAGCAGCGCCACGACGGCGGCGGTGACCAGCAGCAGCGTGGTGTCGGCGCCCTGGAAGACCTTGCTCAGGTCGGCGGTGAAGGCGGGACCGCCGGTGACCTCGACGGTCAGGTCGTCGGGCAGGTCGGCCACCGCGTCGCGCACCTTGCCCACCTCGTCGACCACGGCCTGCTGGTCGCCCGCGGTGGACAGCGGCACGGCGACCAGCGCCACGGTGCCGTCGGGGGAGAGCTGGGCGGGGGCGACCCGGCCGCCGACGGCGAGCGGGCCGAGCCTGCCGGCCGCGGCGTCCAACGCGGACCGGTCGGACGCGCTGAGCGGAGCCCGGTCGGCGCGGCTGACCACGACCAGCGCGGGCTGGGTGTCCCGCGACGGCAACTGCTCTTGGAGGCGCTCGACCTGGGTGGACTGCCACTCGACGGACAGGCCGGTGGCGGAGACCGGTTCGGGGTTGTCCGGCCGGGGTAACCCGAAGACCACCGCACCGACGACGAGTGCGGCGGCCACGGTGAGCCAGGCGGCCAGCCGGCCCCGGGCGACGCGGGTGAACAGTGACATCGGATGCCCTCTTGATCCTGCGGGATGATTCTCGCCAACCGAGTATCTTGATGAGCGAGATTATCCGGCAAGGCTCTATGCTGCAAGCCGGACCGAGGGGATGGCGGCGAGCGGTGACGGGGCACGGCATGTACCGGCGACGGAACGACCCACGGGGACGCATGGTCGCGGAGATCACCAACGACCTGCGTCGCTACTCGGTGGACGCCCAGCACGTCGGGCACGCGTTCGCCGGGCTGCACGGGTTGAACCCCACCGACCTCCAGGCGCTGATCGCGGTGATGGAGGCCGAGCTGGTGGGCGAGCCGATCACCCCCGGCCGGCTCGGCGAGGTGCTCAACCTCTCCTCCGGCTCGGTGACCGCGCTCGTCGACCGGCTGGAGCGTGCCGGCCACATCCGGCGTGACCGGGACACCACCGACCGCCGCAAGATCCTGCTGCACTACGCCGACCGCGGCGCGACGCTGGCGCAGAGCTTCTTCGGCCCGCTGGGCCGGCGCACCGACCAGGTGATGGACCGGTTCACCGACGAGGAGCTGGCCGTGGTGCACCGGTTCATGGGCGAGATGGTGCACAGCATGCGGGCGCACCGCGACGAGGTGCGCGCCGCCCGCGGCACCGCCACCGAACCGTCCGGCGACCGCTGACCGTGCGGCTCGTCACCCGGCTCGCCGCGGCCGCGCTGCGGCTGCCCGCCGCCCGCGCCGGAAGGGTCACCGTCACCCGGGACGCCCCGGTGCGGGTCCGCGACGGGGTCACCCTGCGCACCGACCACTACGCGCCGGACCTGCCGGGCGCGGCCTGCGTGCTGATCCGCACCCCGTACGGGCGGGGTGGCCCGATGCGGCTGCTCGGTCGCCTGGTCGCCGAACGCGGTCACCACGTGGTGATCCAGTCCTGCCGTGGCACGTACGGCTCCGGCGGCGAGTTCGACCCGCTGGTGCACGAGCGCGACGACGGCCTGGACACGCTCGACTGGCTGCGCCGCCAACCCTGGTGGACCGGCGTGTTCGGCATGTTCGGCGTCAGCTACCAGGGCTTCGTGCAGTGGGCGGTGGCCGCCGAGGCGGGTGACGAGCTGCGCGCGATGGTCGCCGTGGTGACCGCCTCGGCCACCCGCGACTCGACGTACGCGGGCGAGTCGTTCGCGTTGGACACGGTGCTCACCTGGGCGGAGCTGCTCCAGGCGCAGACCGTGCCCTGGTTGGCCCGGCAGTGGGAACTCAAGCGCGGCCAGCCCCGGCTGGTCCGGGCGCTGGCCCACCTGCCGCTGGTCGAGGCGGACCGGGTGGCCACCGGCGGGACCGTGCCGTTCTTCCAGGAGTGGCTGCGCCACCACACGCCGGGCGCGGACTACTGGCGCGCCCGGGTCTTCGGGGACCGGATCACCGAGGTGCGGGCGCCGGTCGCCATGGTCAGCGGCTGGCAGGACATCTTCCTCCCGGCCCAGCTCGACGACTACGCCCGGCTGCGCGCCGCCGGCGCCCGGCCACGGCTGACCGTCGGCCCGTGGACCCACGGCAGTCCGGGTCTGCTGGTCGCGGCGCTGCGCGAGGGGCTGGACTGGTTCGACGAGCACCTGGCCGGTCGACCGGCGTCCCCCGGCGCGGAGGTGGCGCGCGCGCCGGTGCGGGTGCACGTGGGCGGCGTCGGGGGCGGGTGGCGTGACCTGCCCGACTGGCCGCCGCCCGGCACGCCGACGCGCTGGCACCTGCGTCCCGGCGGTGGCCTGTCGCCCGCCCCGCCGGTGGGCGGCCCGCCGGACCGGATCCGGTACGACCCGGCCGACCCGACCCCGTCGCTGGGCGGCCCGCTGCTGGTGGCCCAGCGGGCGGGCGCGGTGGACAACCAGCCGGTGGAGTCCCGCCCGGACGTGCTGACCTACACCGGCGAGCCGCTCGACGACCCGGTCGAGGTGATCGGGCCGGTGCACGCCGAGATCCACCTGCGCAGTGAGCTGTCCTACCTGGACGTGTTCGTGCGGCTGTGCGACGTGGACCGGCGCGGTCGGTCCTGGAACGTCTGCGACGGCCTGGTCCGCGTCGAACCGGGCCGGTTCCCGGCCGGTGCGTCGGGTGTGGTGCGGGTGCCGGTCACGCTCTGGCCGACCGCGTACCGGTTCGCGCCGGGGCACCGGCTGCGCCTCCAGGTCTCCGGCGGCGCCCACCCGCGCTGGGCGCGTAATCCCGGCACCGGGGAACCGCTCGGCACCGCTGTCACGCTGCGTGCGGGATGGCGCGAGGTGGTGCATGATCCCGAGCATCCCTCGGTGTTGCTGCTGCCCGTCGTGCCGCCCGCGTCCACACCGGGCAGATAATCGTAAATATTGCCTCTGAGCTGGGATTTTCCCGCTAGTGGGGATACGCTCCGAGCAAGTGCCCGTTGCTGTGCAGCCATCCGGCAGGGGCGCGTCCGCAGATCTCACGCCATCACACGTAGTGATGGTCGCTCCCTTGCCGACATCGCTCGAAAGGGGATCCGCCATGACGTCGGCTCCGGCGAACCTGCTGGCCGTCCGCAGCCTGCTACTCACCTACCTCAACGTCGACAAGAACGTCGTCCGGGATCAGGATCTCGAGCCGGCGGAGGTCGGCATCGTCGGTGATCCCAGCCACCGGGGCGGCTACCACTGCGGCTCGGACCGGGTGGTGACCAACGACTACTCGGTGGTGGAGTCCACCCGGGACCGTGCCGGGCTGACCCTGTACGCGTCCGCGTTGGACGTCGGCACGTTCTCGGTCCGCTCCGGCGGCGCCACCCACACGTTGCGCACGTTCTCCACCTGGCTGGTGGCGCAGTGCGCGGCGAACGCGGCCGACACCCGGGACATCCGGGAGGTCATCTACTCCCCGGACGGCCGCACGGTGCGGCGCTGGGACCGGCTGGGTCGGCGCACCAGCGGCGACAGCAGCCACCTGTACCACACCCACATCAGCTTCTTCCGCGACTCGACCAGGGCGGGCCGGGACCAGACCCCGCTGTTCCGCCGCTATCTCACCGCCATCGGGCTGATCACCCCCGCGACACCGGAGGACGACATGGAACAGACCGACAAACTCGTCGGGAACACCGGCTCGACCAGCCGTACGGTCGGCGACGTGCTGGCCGACCTGCAGAACCTGCGTAACTGGCTGATCTCGCCGGCCAACACGGTCGGGTTGGTCAACCCGCCGCTGGCGAACTCCCCGCTCCAGCAGATGCTGGCGATGCTGCGGGCCTGGCCGGCGCTCGTGGCGCAGGTGACCGAGCTGTCCGGCAGGGACTTCACCGACGAGCAGCAGATCGTCACCGGCGTGCTCGCCGGGCTGCCGCCGGAGAAGATCGCCGAGGCCATTCCGCCGCAGATCGCCCGCGACGTCGCCGACGAGCTGTCCCGGCGGCTGACCGCCTGACCGTCCGCGCCGCGACGACTGCCGCGTCGCGGCGCCCGGCATTCGGCAACAGTCATTGCGCAACAGCTCTTGCGAATGTCAGACTCGGTCGCATGGACCAACCCACCGTGCGCCAGGTCACCGACTCGCGGGTGCTCGCCGCGCTCGCCCATCCGCTGCGCCGCCGCCTCATGGACGTGCTCAAGGTGTACGGCCCGTGCACCGTCGGCCTGCTCGCCGAGCGCACCGACCAGGCCCCGGCGAACGTCAGTCACCACCTGAAGGTGCTGGCCGCCGCCGACCTGCTGGTCGAGGCGCCCGAGCTGGCCCGCGACCGGCGGGAACGCTGGTGGAAGCTGCGGAGCAGAGGCGTGCGGTGGTCCGAGTCCGACTTCGACGACGACCCGTCCACCCGGGTCGTGGCCGACGCGGCCGGCTCGCTCAACCTGGAGCGGCACACCGCCCTGGTGCGGGCCTGGCACGCCGCCGCCGACGAGACGCACGCCGCCTGGGGCGATGCCCCGTTCAGCACCGACCACTGGCTGCGCCTGACCCCGGACGAGTTGGCCGAGCTGAGCCGCGAGGTGATCGCGCTGTTCAGCCGCTGGGCCGACCGTCCGGTCCCCGACGACGGACAGCGCCGCGAGCCGGTCTTCGTGTTCAGCCACGGCGTCCCGGCCCGGCCGTGACCGCCCCGGCCGGCGCCGCCGCGCCGCCCGCTGTCGCGCCGTCCGGCGGCCTGTTCCGGCAACGCGACTTCCGGTTGCTCTGGACCGGCCACACCATCAGCGCGGTGGGCAGCAACATGACCGCCGTGGCGCTGCCGCTGGTCGCCGTGGCCGTGCTCGACGCCAGCACGTTCCAGGTGGCGGTGCTGACCGCCGCCGCCTGGCTGCCCTGGCTGCTGGCCGGCCTGCCGGTCGGAGCGTGGGTCGACCGGGTCCGTCGTCGGCCCGTGATGATCGCCGCCGACCTGGTCGCCGCCGCGTTGTTCGCCAGCGTCCCGGTCGCCGCGCTGCTCGACCTGCTCACCGTCGGGCACCTGCTGGTCGTGGCGCTCGGCGCCGGCCTGGCCCGGGTCTTCTTCGAGACCGCCGACCAGGTCTACCTGCCCACCCTGCTGCCGCCCGAGCAGGTGCCGCCGGCCAACGCCCGGCTGCACGCCACCCAGACCGCGAGCTACCTGCTCGGCCCCGGGCTGGCCGGGCTGATCGCCCAGCTCGCCGGCGCGGTGACCGCGGTGGCGCTGGACGCGGTGAGCTTCCTGGCGTCCGCGCTGTGCCTGCACCGCATCCGCGCGGTCGAGCCACACCCGTGCCGGGCCACCGGGACGGCGTCCCTGCGCCGGGACGTGGCCGACGGGCTGCGCTTCGTCGCCCGGGATCCGTACCTGCGGGTGCTGACCGTCTTCGGCGCGGCGAGCAACATCGGGCTCACCGGCTACCAGGCGGTGCTGGTCGTCTTCCTGGTCCGCTCGGCCGGGCTGCCGGCCGGCCTGGTCGGCCTCCTGATCGGCCTGGCCAGCGTCGGCGGGGTCGTCGGCGCGGCGCTGGCCGCCCGGCTGGCCCGGCGGCTCGGCACCGCCCGCGCGCTGCTGCTCGCCGGCGCGCTCACCGGGCCGCCCGCGCTGTTGATCCCGCTCGCCGGCCCCGGCGCGCGGGTGGCCTGGCTGGTGCTCGGCGGCGCGCTGGTGAGCCTGGGCGTGGCGGTCGGCAACGTGGTCAAGGGCAGCTTCCGGCAGACGTACACGCCGCACCGGCTGCTCGGCCGCGTCACCGTGAGCATGCACCTGCTCAACTACGGCACCATCCCGCTCGCCGCGCTGGTCGCCGGCGGGGTGGGCGCCGCCTGGGGGCCGGGAGGCGCGATACGGCTGATGACCGCCTGGCTGGCGCTCACCCCGTTGATCCTGCTGATCGGGCCGCTCCGCCGGCGACGTGAGCTGCCGGCGGCACCCGCCTGACGACGCGCTGCGGCGGCGGTCGGAGCCCGACCGCCGCCACCGGCACTACGTCACATCGGACGGACGTTGTCCGCCTGCGGGCCCTTCTGGCCCTGCGTCACCTCGAACTCGACCTTCTGGCCCTCGTTCAGCTCGCGGTAGCCACCGCTCTGGATGGCCGAGTAGTGGACGAACACGTCCGGGCCTCCGCCGTCCTGCTCGATGAAGCCGAAGCCCTTTTCCGAGTTGAACCACTTGACCGTGCCGGTTGCCATGCGTCTCTCCCTGTTCAATGCGGGTGAGCACCGACCCGCGGTCGGTGATCGCCCCTGTACCTCCTCGACAGTAACCGCCCGAACCCGGATCCGCTGGCGGAAGTGCCGGCGTGGCTCACGAATACCTGCGAACCGGAAACCCTCCCCGACCCGACCCGGGGCACGGCATGCTTGCCCGGATGAGCACAACAACGGCGCTGACCGACCTGGAACGGGAGATCACGGCGCCCGGTGCGGGCCCGGACCGCCTGCGCCTGGTGGCCACGCCGTTCGTGCCCGAGGTGCGGCTGCACCTGGCCGAGGACGCCATCCTGTGGTGGGCGCGGATGGAGGCCGCCGCCGGGCGGCCGCTCCCGCCGCCGTACTGGGCCTCGGTCTGGGCCGGTGGGCAGGCGTTGGCCCGGCACCTGCTCGACCATCCCGAACTCGCCGCCGGGCGGCGCGTGCTCGACCTGGGCGCCGGTTCCGGGCTGGTCGCCATCGCCGCGGCGCTCGCCGGCGCCGACCGGGTGGTCGCCAACGACGTCGACCCGTACGCGGTGGCCGCCGTCACCGTCAACGCGCGGGCGAACCGGGTCCGGGTGGCCGTCGACAGCGACGACCTGCTCGACGGGGTGGCCGGCGTCGACCTGCTGGTCGCCGGCGACGCCCTCTACGACGCCGAGCTGGCCGCGCGGGTGCTGCCCTACCTGCGACGGAGCGCGGACCGGGGCGTCGAGGTGCTGGTCGGCGACCCGGACCGGGGCCACCTGCCGCCGGCCGGGCTGGAACTGGTGGCCAGCTACCCGGTGCCCACCACCGAGCCCTCGGTCGACTCCCCGGTACGCCGGGTCCAGGTGCTGCGCCCCCGCTGACCCTCGGGGACCATCCGGAGGGGATCTCCGGGGCGGCTGGGGGATCACGCCCGATGTGCCGGGTGGCCGGCCGGGCATGGCGTGCTCGGCATGACGGCCCCGCCCACCCGGTCCGGCCGCCACGGGGGAGGCCGGACCCGGCGCGGGTCACCAGCCGCGGGCCCGCCACTGCGGCACGGCGGGCCGCTCGGCGCCGAGCGTGCTGTCCTTGCCGTGACCCGGGTAGAACCAGGTGTCGTCCGGCAGCCGGTCGAAGAGCTTCGCCTCGACGTCGTCGATGAGCCGGCCGAAGCGCTCCGGGTCCTGGTCGGTGTTGCCGACACCACCGGGGAAGAGCGAGTCCCCGGTGAAGAGGTGCGGGGTGCCGGACGGGTCGCGGTGGAGCAGCGCGATCGACCCCGGCGTGTGCCCGCGCAGGTGGATCACCTCCAGCTCGCAGTCGCCGACCCGGACCGTGTCGCCCTCGTGCAGCGGCTCGGCGGCGATCGGCAGGCCCTCGGCGTCGTCGGCGTGCACCAGCGCGCGGGCGCCGGTCTTCGCGACCACCTCCTCCAGCGCGACCCAGTGGTCCATGTGCCGGTGGGTGGTCACCACCGTCGCCAGCCCGCCGTCGCCGACCAGCTCCAGCAGCCGGGGCGCCTCGTTGGCGGCGTCGATCAGCGCCTGCTCGCCGGTGGCGCGGCAGCGCAGCAGGTAGGCGTTGTTGTCCATCGGGCCCACCGACAGCTTGGTCACGGTGAGCCGGTCGAGTTCGCGCACGGCCGGCGGGCCGCCGGGCGTGACGTCTCCGGTGTAGGTCATGACGGGGTTCAGATCCATTCCGGTGGGTTCGGCAGGGGGCCGTCGGGATCGACGGTGAGCAGCTCGCCCGTGCCCCGGCCGGTCAGCCAGGCGGCGAGTTCCGGCGCGGGGCCGGTGATCGTGGGCGCGCCCTCGGGGTCGCCCACGACGAGGTCGCGCGCCGGGCCGTCGGGCCGCAGCAGCATGGCCGGCGCGGCCGGGTCGTCGGCCAGCCCGGTGGCCACCTCGTGCAGCAGCCGCTGGGCGAACGCCTCCGGCCAGTCCGCCGGCCGGTAGCCGGCGGCCAGGTCGACGTGGTGCACCTCGATCTCGCGCAGCCGGGCCCAGACCAGCAGCGCCGCCGGCCACGGGCCGCGCCGGGTCTGCACCGTGGCGCCCCACGCCCCGGGCGGCATCTCCGCCACCGCCACGTCGAAGCGCTGACCGCTGCGACGCAGGTCGTCCAGGAGGTCGGCCGGGCCGCGCCCGGCGCCCGCCTCGATGTCGGCGTTCCGCGCCTCGACCGAGGCGTACATCGGGATGTCCGCGCCGGTGCGCGCGGCGGTGAGCAGGTTGACGAACCCGTCGGCGTTGCGGGCCAGGTGGGTGAGCACGTGCGCGCGGGTCCACCCCGGCAGCAGCGACGGCGCCGCGACGTCCGCGGCGGCCAGGGCGGTCACGGTACGCAGCAGCCGGTCGTTCGCCTCGGCCAGCTCGCCGGTCAGCAGCAGGGGGTCAGTCGTCATCGGGTTCGACAGTAGCGGGCCGGCCCGCGCCGCGCCGCCGGGGAAATCGCTTTCGGCGCGTCGCCGCGCGTCCTACCGTCGGGGCCGACGGCTTCGCGCCGTGACGCCGGGAGTCGGAGGGAGGTGGTGCGCATGCCGGTCCCCGCGCGTGTGTCCGCCCTGATCCCCACGAGCCCGATGAGGACGCCATGACCCTCGACCTGACCGCCCTCGGCTGGGACGCCGACTGGGCGACCCACCTCGATCGACGCGCCGACCACCGACCCGGGCGGGTGGCCCGGGTGGACCGCGGCGTGTGCACCGTGCTGCGCCCGGAGGGGCCGGTACGGGCGAGTCTCGGCGGCGGCGTGCTCGCCGCCGCGGCCCGCGACCTGACCGCGTTGCCCTGCGCCGGTGACTGGGTGCTGCTGGCCACCTGGCCGGACGGCCCGGTCACCGTGGAGACGGTGCTGCCCCGGCGCACCGCGCTGGTGCGGCGCACCGCCGGCAAGGACGCCAGCGGCCAGGTGCTGGCCGCCAACCTCGACACCGCCGCGGTGATCGAGCCGGTGCACCCGGCGCCGGACGCCGCCCGGATCGAGCGTCTGCTCTCCCTCGTCCACGAGTCCGGCGCCGAGCCGCTGGTGGTGCTCACCAAGGCCGACCTGGCCGCCGACCCGGCGGCGGTGGCCCGGCAGCTCGCCGAGCTGGCCCCGGGGGTGCCGGTGCTGCCGGTCAGCGCCGAGCGCGGCACCGGCCTGGCGCCGCTGCGCCGGCACGTCGCGCCGGGGCGCACGCTGGGCCTGCTCGGCCCGTCCGGGGCGGGCAAGTCGAGCCTGGTCAACGCGTTGGCCGGGGCGGCCGTGATGCCCACCCAGGCGATCCGCCGGGTCGACGGCAAGGGGCGGCACACCACCACCTGGCGGGCGCTGGTGCCGGTGCCGGGCGGGGGCGCGGTGCTGGACACCCCCGGCGTCCGGGCGGTCGGCCTGCTGGACGGCGCCACCGGCCTGGACCGGGCGTTCGCCGACATCGCCGAGCTGGCCACCGGCTGCCGGTACGCCGACTGCGCGCACGACGCCGAGCCGGCCTGCGCGGTGCGGGACGCGTTGGACAGCGGCGCGTTGCCGGCCCGCCGCTGGGAGAACTGGCGCCGGTTGCAGCGGGAGCTGGCGTACGAGAGCGGTCGCCGCGCGGCCCGGGTGGCCGCCGAGCGGCGGGGCGGCTGGCGCGGTGGGCGGCGACGCACCGGGCGTCCGGCGACGCCGCCCACTCCCGGCGCACTCTGAGCTGGGGGAATGTCCGCGCGCCGGAAGTTGTCACACCTCGGGGCTAGAGTTGCCGGGGCGCTTTCCCCGCGCCCCGCAATTCGGGAAAAACAGACTTCGCCTCACATTCTTCTTCCGGGAGCACACGCACCGTGGCCGACCGTCTGATCATCCGTGGCGCGCGCGAGCACAACCTGCGTGACGTCAGTCTCGACCTGCCCCGGGACGCCCTGATCGTCTTCACCGGGCTCTCCGGCTCGGGCAAGTCCAGCCTGGCGTTCGACACCATCTTCGCCGAGGGGCAGCGCCGTTACGTCGAGTCGCTGTCGTCGTACGCCCGGCAGTTCCTCGGTCAGATGGACAAGCCTGACGTCGACTTCATCGAGGGTCTCAGCCCCGCCGTCTCCATCGACCAGAAGTCCACCTCGCGCAACCCGCGCTCCACCGTCGGCACCATCACCGAGGTCTACGACTACCTCCGGCTGCTCTTCGCCCGCATCGGTGAGCCGCACTGCCCGATCTGCGGCGAGCGGATCTCCAAGCAGAGCCCGCAGCAGATCGTCGACCGGGTCCTCGCGATGCCCGAGGGCACCAAGTTCCTGGTGCTCGCGCCGGTGGTGCGCGGCCGCAAGGGCGAGTACGTCGACCTCTTCGCCGAACTCCAGGCCAAGGGCTACGCCCGGGCCCGGGTCGACGGCGTGGTGCACCCGCTGACCGAGCCGCCGAAGCTCAAGAAGCAGGAGAAGCACACCATCGAGGTGGTCATCGACCGGCTCAGCGTGAAGCGGAGCGCCAAGCAGCGGCTGACCGACTCGGTCGAGGCCGCGCTCGGCCTCTCCGACGGCCTGGTGCTGCTCGACTTCGTCGACCTGCCGGAGGACGACCCGGCCCGGGAGCGCCGCTACTCCGAGCACCTGGCCTGCCCCAACGACCACCCGCTCGCGATCGAGGACCTGGAACCCCGGGTCTTCTCCTTCAACGCGCCCTACGGCGCCTGCCCGGAGTGCACCGGTCTGGGCACCAAGAAGGAGGTCGACCCCGAGCTGATCATCCCGGACCCGGAGCGCACGCTGCGCGAGGGCGCGATCCAGCCCTGGGCCACCGGGCACAACCTGGAATACTTCCTGCGCCTGCTGGAGGCGCTCGGCGAGAGCCAGCACTTCGACGTCGACACGCCGTGGCGCGCGCTGCCGTCGCGGGCGCAGAAGACGATCCTGCACGGCTCCGACGACCAGGTGCACGTCCGCTACCGCAACAAGTACGGTCGCGAGCGCTCCTACTACACCGGCTTCGAGGGCGTGGTGCAGTGGATCGAGCGCCGGCACACCGACACCGAGTCCGAGTGGTCCCGCGACAAGTACGAGGGGTACATGCGGGACGTGCCGTGCGCGGCCTGCGGGGGCGCCCGGCTCAAGCCGGAGGTGCTCGCGGTCACGCTGGCCGGCAAGAGCATCGCCGAGGTCTGCAACCTCTCCGTGGGCGAGGCGGCCGACCTGCTCGCCGGCATCGAGCTGACCGACCGGCAGAAGATGATCGCCGAGCGCGTGCTCAAGGAGATCAACGCCCGGCTGAAGTTCCTGCTCGACGTCGGTCTGGACTACCTCTCCCTGGATCGGCCGGCGGGCACGCTCTCCGGCGGCGAGGCGCAGCGCATCCGGCTCGCCACCCAGATCGGCTCCGGTCTGGTCGGCGTGCTCTACGTGCTCGACGAGCCGTCGATCGGCCTGCACCAGCGGGACAACCACCGGCTCATCGAGACGCTGCTGCGGCTGCGCGGCCTGGGCAACACGCTGATCGTGGTCGAGCACGACGAGGACACCATCCGGGTGGCCGACTGGATCGTCGACATCGGCCCGGGCGCGGGCGAGCACGGCGGCAAGATCGTGCACAGCGGCTCGGTGCCGGCGCTGCTCGAGAACGAGGAGTCGGTCACCGGCGCGTACCTGGCCGGTCGCCGGGCCATCCCGACGCCGGCCACCCGCCGTCCGCAGACGCCGGGCCGGGAACTGGTGGTGCACGGCGCCCGCGAGCACAACCTGCGCAACCTCACCGTCAGCTTCCCGCTCGGTCAGCTCATCGCGGTCACCGGGGTGAGCGGCTCGGGCAAGTCGACGCTTGTCAACGACATCCTTTACACGGTCCTCGCCAACCAGATCAACGGCGCCCGGCTGGTGCCCGGCCGGCACACCCGGATCACCGGCCTGGAGCACGTGGACAAGGTCGTCGGCGTGGACCAGTCACCGATCGGGCGCACCCCGCGCTCCAACCCGGCCACCTACACCGGCGTCTGGGACCACGTCCGCAAGCTCTTCGCCGAGACCACCGAGGCCAAGGTCCGGGGGTACGGTCCGGGCCGGTTCTCGTTCAACGTCAAGGGCGGGCGCTGCGAGGCGTGTTCCGGCGACGGCACCATCAAGATCGAGATGAACTTCCTGCCGGACGTCTACGTCCCCTGCGAGGTGTGCAAGGGCGCGCGGTACAACCGCGAGACGCTCGAGGTGCACTACAAGGGCCGCACGGTCGCCGAGGTGCTGGACATGCCGATCGAGGAGGCGGCCGAGTTCTTCTCCGCCATCCCGGCCATCCACCGGCACCTCAAGACGCTCGTCGACGTCGGCCTGGGCTACGTGCGTCTCGGCCAGCCCGCGCCGACGCTCTCCGGCGGCGAGGCGCAGCGTGTGAAGCTCGCCTCCGAGCTGCAGAAGCGCTCCACCGGGCGGACGGTCTACGTGCTCGACGAGCCCACCACCGGCCTGCACTTCGAGGACATCCGCAAGCTGCTCATGGTGCTGGAGGGCCTGGTCGACAAGGGCAACACGGTGATCACCATCGAGCACAACCTCGACGTGATCAAGACGGCCGACTGGCTCATCGACATGGGCCCGGAGGGCGGTCACCGGGGCGGCACGGTGCTCGCCACCGGCACCCCGGAAGAGGTCGCCGAGGTGCCCGAGAGCCACACCGGTGAGTTCCTGCGGCCGATCCTCAAGCTGGCCGGCGACGCCAAGGGCGCCAAGGCGGCCACCACCCGGGCGGCCAAGGCCAACGGCGCCACCAAGTCGCGGGCCCGTAAGGTGCCGGCGGGGGCGCGCTGACCGACGCGTACGCGCGGGCGGGCCGGACCCGGCCCGTCCGTGCTGACCGACGCGGGCCCGGCCGGGCCGCCATGGCCGGTCCGGCCGCGGGGATACGCGGTTCGTGACGCGCCGGTATGAACCGTGCGCCACCCTGGTGCGTGTATCGCAGTGTGGCCACGGATCATGAAGCCGGTGGCGACAGCCGAGAGAGAGGCCGGAGATGACTGACGACCAGGTGCCGACCGGACCGGTCACCCAGAGCCGCCGGGCCCTGCTCGCGGGCGCCGGCGCGGTCGGCGCGGCCGTGGTGCTGGCGGGCTGCGGCGGCGACGACGCCACCCCGGGGGCGGCCCCGACCAGCGGCGGACCGCCCGGCGCCAGCGCCACCGGCGACGCGGGCGGCGGCAACCGGGACAGCAGCGGTCCGCTGGCCCGCACCACCGACATCCCGGTCGGTGGCGGCGCGGTGTACGCCAGCAAGGGCGTGGTGATCACCCAGCCCGAGGCGGGCCAGTTCAAGGGCTTCGACCCGATCTGCACGCACCAGGGCTGCCCGGTGTCGAACGTCGACGGCGGCACCATCAACTGCACCTGCCACAACAGCCGGTTCTCGATCAGCGACGGGTCGGTGAAGCAGGGACCGGCCACGAAGCCGCTCGCGGCCAAGGAGATCAAGGTCAGCGGCGACCAGATCACGCTGGCCTGACCGGGCGTGGGGGGCCCCCCCCCCGGGGGGGGGGGCGGCGCCGGGGGGGGGGGGGGGGGGGGCGGAAGCCTGGGGGGGGGGGGGCCCCACCCACCAACCACCCCCCCCCCCGC
>NZ_JBNCLA010000005.1:628620-631449 GCF_049841835.1 Micromonospora sp. DT227
GACGCCGCGCGCGGCCAAGTCTCTCACGGCCCGCGGCGACCATATCCCGGGGGCCTGCCGGGGCGCCGCGCCCCGCGGGTGGGGGGGGGCGCGGCGACGGTGGGGTGTCGGGGGTGCGGACTACGCTTGGCGCGTGGCTGACCCCTCGACCTACCGTCCCGCGACCGGCACCATCCCGGAGTCACCAGGGGTCTACCGGTTCCGCGACGGCACCGGCCGGGTGATCTACGTGGGCAAGGCGCGCAACCTGCGCAGCCGGCTCAACTCCTACTTCGCCGATCCGGTCAACCTGCACCAGCGCACCCGGCAGATGGTCTTCACCGCCGAGTCGGTCGACTGGATCACCGTCGCCACCGAGGTGGAGGCGCTCCAGCAGGAATACACCTGGATCAAGCAGTACGACCCGAGGTTCAACGTCCGCTACCGCGACGACAAGTCCTACCCCTACCTCGCGGTCACGCTCGACGAGGAATACCCGCGCCTCCAGGTGATGCGCGGCGCGAAGCGCAAGGGGGTGCGCTACTTCGGGCCGTACTCGCACGCCTGGGCCATCCGCGAGACGCTCGACCTGCTGCTCCGCGTCTTCCCGGCCCGCACCTGCTCCTCCGGGGTGTTCAAGCGGGCCGGCCAGGTCGGCCGGCCCTGCCTGCTGGGTTACATCGGCAAGTGCTCGGCGCCGTGCGTCGGCACCGTCACCGCCGAACGGCACCGGGAGATCGTCACCGGCTTCTGCGACTTCATGGCCGGCCGGACCGACACCATGGTCCGCCGGCTGGAGAAGGAGATGCTCGACGCCAGCGAGCAGTTGGAGTTCGAGCGCGCCGCCCGGTTGCGCGACGACGTGGCCGCGCTGCGCCGGGCCATGGAGAAGCAGACAGTGGTGCTCGGCGACGGCACCGACGCCGACGTGGTGGCGTTCGCCGACGACCCCCTCGAAGCCGCGGTGCAGGTCTTCCACGTCCGCGACGGCCGGGTGCGCGGCCAGCGCGGCTGGGTGGTGGAGAAGACCGAGGAGCTGACCACCGGCGACCTCGTGCACCACTTCTGCACCCAGGTCTACGGCGGCGAGCAGGGCGAG
The DNA here is from genome assembly GCF_049841835.1 of Micromonospora sp. DT227. NCBI lineage: Bacteria > Bacillati > Actinomycetota > Actinomycetes > Micromonosporales > Micromonosporaceae > Micromonospora > Micromonospora sp. DT227. Next base: position 629,699 of record NZ_JBNCLA010000005.1, read on the forward strand.
GCCGACGTCCCACGGGAGCTGCTCGTCCCCGAGCTGCCCGGTGACGCCGACGCGCTCGCCGACTGGCTCTCCACCCGCCGGGGGAGCCGGGTCTCGCTGCGGGTGCCCCAGCGCGGCGACAAGCGGTCGTTGCTGGAGACCGTCGAGCGCAACGCGAAGGACGCGTTGACCCGGCACAAGCTCAAGCGCGCCGGTGACCTGACCACCCGCGGTCAGGCCCTCGACGAGATCGCCGACGCGCTCGACATGCGGACGTCGCCGTTGCGCATCGAGTGTTTCGACGTCTCCCAGATCCAGGGCACCGACGTGGTCGCCAGCATGGTGGTGTTCGAGGACGGGCTGCCCCGTAAGAACGAGTACCGCCGGTTCATCGTGCGTGGCGCCACCGACGACCTGTCCGCCATGTCCGAGGTGCTGCGCCGGCGCTTCGCCCGCTACCTCGACGCCCGCGCCGAGACCGGGGAGCTGGGCGAGGAGACCGCCGCCGACCCCGACCGCCCCGGCATCGACCCGACCACCGGGCGACCGCGCCGGTTCGCGTACCCGCCGCAGCTCGTGGTGGTCGACGGCGGCCCGCCGCAGGTGGCCGCCGCCGCGAAGGCACTCGCCGAGCTGGGCATCGACGACGTGGCGTTGTGCGGGCTGGCCAAGCGGCTGGAGGAGGTCTGGCTGCCCGACGACGAGTTCCCGGTGATCCTGCCGCGCACGTCGGAGGCGCTCTACCTGCTGCAACGGGTCCGCGACGAGGCCCACCGCTTCGCCATCACGTTCCACCGCCAGCGGCGCTCCAAGCGGATGACCGAGTCGGCGCTCGACAACGTCCCCGGCCTGGGCGAGGTCCGTCGCAAGGCGTTGCTGCGACATTTCGGCTCGCTGAAGCGGCTGTCCGTGGCCACGGTCGAGGAGATCACCGAGGTGCCCGGCGTCGGCCGACGTACCGCCGAGGCGATCCTCGCCGCCCTCGACAGCGACCCCGCCCCCACCCCGTCCTGACCGTCCCGCCGGCCGCCCTCCCACAGCTCGTTGATCAAGGAGTTGGCGTCACCGCAGCAGGCCGCGGAGACACCAACCCCTTGATCGCCGCCGCCTCCCGCCCGGCCTGCCCGTCCGTGCCCGGTGATCATGAGGTTGGCTGCCGTGCTGTCGGCGTGTCGGCCCGTCAACTTCATGATCGACGGGGTGAACGGGTGGGAAAGATGGAGATCTTGGTGCGTTTTGGCCCCTGGAGGGGCCGTTCGGTACCAAGATCTCCCAGCGCTCGCCTCGGGCAGGCTCCCCCGGGGGGAGCCGCCTGGGTGGGGTGTCGGGTTTGGGGTGGTGTGGGGTGGTCGGGGTCACCGGCTCGGCGGAATCGGGGCCGGGGGCGGGGTGTTATACCTGGCAGACCGCGTGGAGCCCGGCCCTCGGGCCGCTGGGCAGCCCCGGTCGGAATGGCCGGCCACCGGCCGTCGTTACAACGCTGGGCCAGCCAGCCCCGGTCGGCGGGCCCGCCCGCGTCGGCGGAATGTGCGGCCATCGGCTGTCGTTACATCCCCGAGCCGCCGACCCGGCCACCCCTCGTGGCTCGGGTCGCGCCGGGCTCCCGTGCAGGCCACACCCCTTTCGGCCGCCGGGCCCACCCCCTTTCAGACCTTTCTCCGCGCGCAGGCGTCCCCCGCGCCCGCGTATCCCCCGCCCCCTGGGAGGCATCATCATGGCTACCACTGTGCTGCGTAAGACTGTGCTGACCGCTGCCGGTATCGCCGCGACCG
>NZ_JBNCLA010000006.1:0-329833 GCF_049841835.1 Micromonospora sp. DT227
AGGCGTTGCCGGCCGGTGGCGGGATGCTGGCGGTCGCCGCCCCCGAGGCCGAGGTGGCCGCGTCGATCGCGGACCACCCGGAGGTCGGGATCGCGGCGGTCAACGGACCGACGGCGGTCGTGGTGTCGGGACCGCTCGACGCGCTCGACGCGCTCACGCGCCACTGGCAGGAGCGCGGCGTACGCACCCGGCGGCTGACCGTCAGCCACGCGTTCCACAGCCCGCTGATGGAACCCATGCTGGCCGAGTTCCGCTCGGTCCTCGACGGGTTGACGTTCGCCGCGCCGCTGCTGCCGGTCGTGTCCAACGTGACAGGCGCGCTGGCGGCGGGCGACGACCTGCGCACGCCGGACTACTGGGTGCGGCACGTGCGGGAGGCGGTGCGGTTCGCCGACGGCGTGACCGCGCTGCGCGACGCCGGAACGGACACGTTCCTGGAGATCGGCCCGCGCAGTGTGCTCACCGCGCTGATCCCCGACCAGACCGACGGCGTACGGGCGGTCGCCGCCCACCGCCACGACCGCGACGAGCGGGACGCGCTGCTGGCCGCGCTTGCCGAACTGCACGTGCACGGGGTGCCCGTCGACTGGACGCCCTGGTTCGCCGGCACCGGCGCGACCCGCGTCGACCTGCCCACGTACGCGTTCCAACGGCAACGGTTCTGGCCCGACACGCCCGCCCGGACCGACGGGCCGGACGCCGAGTTCTGGGCCGCCGTCGAGCACGGCGACCCGGCCGCGCTCGCCGCGCACCTCGGCGACGACACCGCCGCCGACGCGCTCAGCGCCGCGCTGCCGGTCCTGGCCGACTGGCGTCGGGCGCGGACCCGGGGCACCGGCTCGGCGTACCGGATCGGGTGGGAGCCGGTGCGCCCCGCCGCCGCGTCCGGACTGACCGGCCGGTGGCTGGTCACCACCGTCGGCGGCGGCGCCGACGCGGGCGTCGCGAAGACGCTCGCCGCGGCCGGCGCCCAGGTGGACACGCTCACCGTCCCCGCCGGCATCGACCGGCCCGAGCTGGGGGAGCGGCTGCGGCGGCTCAGCGACCAGGGCTGGACCGGCGTGCTCTGCGTCCTGCCCCGCCAGGACCGGCCGACCCCCGACCAGCCGGCCGTCCCGACCGGCACCGCCGCGCTGCTCACGCTCGTCCAGGCGCTCACCGACACCGGCCTGCCCGGCCGGGTGTGGGCGCTCAGCCGGGCCGCGCTGCCCGTGACCCCCGGTGACCGGGGTGGCGACGTCCGCGCCGCAGCCGCCTGGGGCCTCGGCCGGGTCGTGGCGCTGGAACGGCCCGACCGGTGGGGCGGCCTGATCGACCTGCCCGGCCGCGCCGACCGCACCACCCGCGCCGCGCTCGTCGCGGTGCTCGCCGACGGCGGCCACGACCAGGTGGCCGTACGCCGCACCGGCGTCCTCGCCCGACGCCTCCTCCCGGCGGCGCCACCGGCCGGCGGCGGCTGGCAGCCGCGCGGCACCGTGCTGGTCACCGGCGGCACCGGCGCACTCGGCCGGCACGTCGCCCGATGGCTGCTGGCCAACGGCGCCGACGAGGTGGTGCTGGCCTCCCGGCGCGGCCCGGACGCCCCGGGCGCCGCCGACCTGGCCGCCACGCTCGGCGCGGTACGGGTGGTCGCCTGCGACGTCAGCGACCCGGTCGCCGTCACCGACCTGGTCGACGACCTGCCGGAACTGACCGCCGTCGTGCACACCGCCGGCGTCGCCGGCGACCCCGCCGCCGTGACCGACCTGACCACCGACGCCCTGGCCGGCACCCTGTCCGGCAAGGCGCTCGGCGCGATCCACCTGGACGCCGCCTGCCAGGGCCGCGACCTGGACGCGTTCGTGGTGTTCTCCTCCGTCGCCGGCGTGTGGGGCGGCGGCGGGCAGGCCGGCTACGCCGCCGGCAACGCCCTGCTCGACGCGCTGGTCGCGGCCCGCCGCGCCGCCGGCCGGCCGGCCACCGCGCTCGCCTACGGGCCGTGGGCCGCCGACGGCATGGCCGCCGGCGAGACCGCGGACGGGCTGCGCCGGCGCGGACTCGACCCGCTGCCGCCCGCCGCCGCCGTCGCCGCGCTGGGCCGCTGGGTCAACGCCGCCGAGCCGGCCCCGGTGATCGCCGGCGTGGACTGGTCCCGGTTCGTCGCCGCGTACACCGCGGCGCGGCCCAGCCACCTGTTCGACCGGGTCGCCCCGGCCGTCGCCGTCGACCGGACGCAGCCGGAAACCGCCGACGGCGGCCTCCGCGCCCGGCTGGCCACGCTGCCGGCCGCCGGGCAGGAGACGCTCCTGCTCGACCTGGTACGCGCCGAGGCCGCCGCGGTGCTCGGGCACACCTCCACCGACCAGGTGCCCGCCGGTCGGGCGTTCCGCGAACTCGGCTTCGACTCGCTGGCCGCCGTGCAACTGCGCGACCGGCTGGGCCGGGCCACCGGCGCCACGCTGCCCTCGACAGTGGTCTTCGACCACCCGTCGGCGGCCGAGCTGGCGCGCTTCCTGCGTACCGAGATGGTGGCCGGCGCGGACGCCCCGGCCGAGGCCGCCCGGGTGATCCGGCCGGCCGCCGACGAACCGATCGCCATCGTCTCGATGGCCTGCCGCTTCCCCGGCGGGGTGTCCTCCCCGCAGGAACTGTGGCGGCTGCTCGCCGACGGCGGGGACGCGGTCACGCCGATGCCCACCGACCGGGGCTGGGACCTCGACGGGCTGTTCGACAGCGACCCGGAACGCGTCGGCACCAGCTACACCCGCAGCGGCGGCTTCCTGGCCGACGTGGCCGGCTTCGACGCCGCGTTCTTCGGCATCAACCCGCGCGAGGCGCTCGCCATGGACCCGCAGCAGCGGCTGCTGCTGCACACCACCTGGGAGGCGTTCGAGCACGCCGGCCTGGACCCGCAGCGGGTACGCGGCTCCGCCACCGGCGTGTTCATGGGCACCAACGGGCAGGACTACGCCACGTTGCTGCTCGGCGCCCGGTCCGAGGTGGAGGGCTACCAGGCCACCGGCAACGGCGCGTCAGTGGTCTCCGGCCGGCTGGCGTACGCGTTCGGCCTGCACGGACCCGCCGTCACCGTCGACACGGCCTGCTCGTCGTCGCTGGTGGCGCTGCACCTGGCCGCGCAGGCGCTGCGCTCCGGCGAGTGCGACCTGGCCCTGGCCGGCGGCGTCACCGTGATGTCCACGCCCGGCGCGTTCCTGGAGTTCTCCCGGCAGCGTGGGCTCGCCGAGGACGGCCGGGTCAAGGCGTTCGCCGCCGCCGCGGACGGCACCGGCTGGGGCGAGGGCGTCGGCGTGCTGCTGCTGCAACGTCTCTCCGACGCCGAACGCGACGGCCGGCGGATCCTCGCCGTGGTCCGCGGCAGCGCGGTCAACCAGGACGGCGCGTCCAACGGACTGACCGCCCCGAACGGGCCGGCCCAGCAGCGCGTCATCCGGGCCGCCCTGGCCAACGCCGGTCTGGCCCCGGCCGACATCGACGCGATCGAGGCGCACGGCACCGGCACCACGCTCGGCGACCCGATCGAGGCGCAGGCGCTCGCCGCCGCGTACGGGCCGGGCCGGCCGGCCGACCGGCCGCTCTGGCTCGGCTCGGTCAAGTCGAACCTGGGCCACACCCAGGCCGCCGCCGGCGCGGCCAGCCTGATCAAGATGGTGCTGGCGCTGCGCCACGCGACGCTCCCGGCCACGCTGCACGTCGACGCGCCCACCCCGCACGTGGACTGGGCGTCCGGCCCGCTGGCGCTGCTCACCGAGGCCCGCCCGTGGACGCCCGGTGACGCGCCGCGCCGGGCCGGCGTCTCGTCGTTCGGCATCAGCGGCACCAACGCCCACGTGATCCTGGAGGAGGCGCCGACCACCGGCGCCGCCGACGGCACGGAACCGGTCGACGACCGCCCCGCCACCGTGGCGGCGGGCCACGCCACCGGCGACACCGGGCCGGAGCGGGTGGACGTGGCGCTGCCGTGGCCGGTCAGCGCCGCGACCAGCGCCGGCCTGCGGGACCAGGCCGACCGGCTGGCCCGGCGGCTCGCCGACCCGACCGACCCGCTGGTCGCGGCCCACCCGGGCACGACCGCGTGGGCGCTGGTGGAGGGCCGGGCGCACCTGGCCCACCGGGCCGTCGTGGTCGCCGCCGACCCGGCGACCCGGCTGGCCGCGCTGACCGCGCTCGCCGCCGGCGACACCCACCCGGCGCTCGTCCCGGCCGCGCCCGCACGGACCGGCCGGACCGCGATCCTCTTCTCCGGGCAGGGCGCGCAACGCGCCGGCACGGGCCGGGAGCTGTACGCGGCGTTCCCGGAGTTCGCCGCCGCGCTGGACGAGGTGTGCGCGCACCTCGACCCGCTGCTGCCGCAGCCGCTCAAGCCGGTGCTGTTCGACGCCGGTGACCTGCTGGACCAGACCCGGTTCACCCAGGCCGGCCTGTTCGCCGTCGAGGTGGCGCTGTTCCGCCTCGTCGAGTCGTTCGGGATCGTGCCGGACGCCGTCGGTGGCCACTCGGTCGGCGAGATCGTCGCCGCCCACGTGGCGGGTGTGCTGTCCCTGACCGACGCGTGCACGCTCGTCGCCGCGCGCGGCCGGCTCATGCAGGCGCTGCCGGCCGGCGGCGGGATGCTGGCGGTCGCCGCCCCCGAGGCCGAGGTGGCCGCGTCGGTCGCCGGGCACCCGGAGGTCGGGATCGCGGCGGTCAACGGCCCGTCGTCGGTGGTGGTGTCCGGCCCGACCGACGCGCTGGACGAGATCGAGCGCGCCTGGCGGGACCGGGGTGTCCGCACCCGCCGGCTCACCGTGAGCCACGCGTTCCACAGCCCGCTGATGGCGCCGATGCTGGCCGAGTTCCGGACCGTGCTCGACGGGTTGAGCTTCGCCGCGCCGCTGCTGCCGGTGGTGTCCAACCTGACCGGCGCGCTCGCCGCGGGCGACGACCTGCGGACGCCTGACTACTGGGTACGGCACGTACGCGAGGCGGTCCGGTACGCCGACGGGATCGCCGCGCTGCGGGACACCGGCGTGGACACGTTCCTGGAACTCGGGCCCGCCGCGGTGCTGACCCCGATGAACGCCGACCTGCTGCCCGACGACACCTCCGCGGTCGCCGCGCTGCGCGCCGGCGTACCGGAGGTCACCAGCCTGCTCACCGCGGTCGCCACCGGCTACGCGGCCGGGCGGGACCCGCACTGGCCGGCGTTGCTGACGCCGCTGGCCGGCCCCCGCCCCGCCGCCCGGGACCTGCCCGAGCTGCCCACGTACGCGTTCCAGCCGCAGCGGTACTGGCCCACGCTGACCACCCCGGTCGGCGGCGCGGCGGCGGACGACGGCGAGTTCTGGCGGGCGGTCGGCGACGGCGACCTCGACCGGCTCGGCATCGACACCGGGCAGCCGCTGCGCGACGTGCTGCCACAGCTCGACGCGTGGCGACGCCGGCGCCGCCAGGACGGCGTGCTGGCCGGCTGGCGCTACCGGGTCACCTGGCACCGGCGCCCGTTGACCGGCGGCGAGCCGGGCCGCTGGCTGCTTGTCGCGCCGCCCCGCGAAACCGCCGACACGGTCGCCGACGCGCTGCGGGCCGGCGGCGCCGACGTACGGCTGCTCACCGTCGACCCGGCCACCGTGGACCGGGACGGCCTCGCCGACGCCCTGGCCCGGGCCGAGGCCGACCACCGGCCCACCGCGCTGCTGTCGCTGCTCGCGCTCGACGAGGCCCCGCACCCCGGGCAGGACGCCCTGCCGGCCGGGCTCGCGGCCAACCTGCTGCTGCTCCAGGCGCACGTCGCCCGCGACGGCGGCGCACCGCTGTGGCTCGCCACCGCCGGGGCCGCCGCCACCGACGACGAACCCGCCACCCGGCCGTGGCAGGCCACCACCTGGGGCCTCGGTCTGGCCGCCGCGCTGGAACACCCCCGGCACGTCGGCGGGCTCGTCGACCTGCCCGGCACGGTGACCGCCGACGCCGCCGCCGGGCTGCTGGCCGCGCTGACCAACCGGGAGGGGGAGGACCAGGTCGCGGTGCGCGGGTCCGGTCCACTGGTCCGCCGGCTGGTCCGGGCCACCGGCCCGGGCACGGGTACGGGCGGCGGCTGGACGCCGCAGGGCAGCGTCCTGCTCACCGGCGGCGCCGGACCGGTCGCCCGGCACACCACCGCCTGGCTCGACCGGGCCGGCGCGTCGGTGGTGCCGCTGGACGAGACGGCCGGCGGCAAGCTGGCCGACCGGATGGCGCAGCTCGCCGCCGACGGGCGGCCGGTGACCGGGCTGGTGCACGTGCCGGCCGACACCGGCACCGCGCCACTTGTCGACCTCACCCTGGCCGACCTCGCCGCCGACCTGACCGCCACCGTCGGTGACCTGCCCCGGTACGCCGACGAGGTGGAACAGCGCGCGCTCGGCGCGCTGGTGGTCTGCTCGTCCACCTCCGGCGTGTGGGGCTCCGGCGGGCGCTACGGGCAGGCGGCCGGCGACGCGCTGCTGCACGTCCTCGCCGCCGGTTGGCAGCACGCCGGGCTGCCGGTGACGTCGGTGGCGTTCGGGCCCTGGGCGGACGGCCTCACCGACACCGACCTGGCCCACCTGGGCCGCAGCGGTCTGCCCGGCATGGACCCGGAGTTGGCCGTCGCCGCGCTCCGTCAGGCGGTCGTCGACGGTGACCGACTGGTCGTCGCCGACGTGCGGTGGGACCGGTTCGTGCCGGCCGTCGCGGCGGTCCGGGACCGGCCGCTCCTCGCCGACCTGCCCGAGGCCGCCGAGGCGCTGCACGGCCTGCACGCCGAGCAGCCCGCGGACGACGCCGCCGCGGCGGCGCTGCGGGAACGGCTCCGTCCGCTCGGTGACGCGGAACGGGACGCGATCCTGGTCGACCTCGTCGCCGGCCAGGCCGCGGCGGTGCTCGGTCTCCCGGACGCCGCCGACCTCGGCCCCGGCCGGGCGTTCCGCGAGGTCGGATTCGACTCGATGACCGCGGTCGAGCTGCGGAACCGGCTGCGCGCCGCGACCGGGGCCACGCTGCCGGGCAGTGTGGTCTTCGACTATCCGACCCCGCTGGCGCTCGCCCGGCACCTGCGGACGCTGCTGGCGCCCGACGGCGCCGCCGCCACCACCGGCCTGCTCGCCGAACTGGAGAAGGTGGACGACCTGTTCACCGCCGGCACGCCGGACCCGCTGACCCGGCAGAAGCTGCTGGTGCAGATGCAGGCGTTCATCGCCCGCTGGGGCGACGAGCGCGCGGGCACGCCGGAGGCGCCGGTGACCGACACGCTCGACGCGGCCAGCGACGCCGAACTGTTCGATTTCATCCACCGCGAGCTGGGCGGGCCGGGCGGCGAATTCTGAACGAATTCGCGCACCATTGTGGGCGCCCCGGCCCCGCCGGTCGCGGAGGCTTTGCGGACGCCGCCGCGACCGGTCCGGCCGGGTCGGTCGCGGCGGCGTACCGGCCCAGCCTGCGCACCTCGCGGCGGCGTCCCTGCTAGGGGCGACCCTAGGGGCGGGCTAGGGGTTGTGACGCGTCTGGCCAGGCAATTACCTTCCTCACCGTAAGTGAGACCTGGTGGGCGCCGGTCAACGCAATTCGTGATCGCGCCGAACGGTATTGGGTCGCCTGTTGTTCCGGCCCGAAAAGGTGGCGCTGATGGCGACTGAGGACACCCTCCGGGAATATCTGAAATGGATGACCGCCGACCTGCACCAGACGCGGCGGAAGCTCGGCGAGCTGGAGGCCGCGAACCGCGAGCCCATCGCCGTCGTCGGCATCGGCTGCCGGTTCCCCGGCGGGGTGCGCTCCCCGGAGGACCTGTGGCGGTTGGTCGACAGCGGCACCGACGCGGTCTCGGCGTTCCCCACCGACCGTGGCTGGGACCTGGAGCGGCTCATCCACCCGGACCCCGACCACCCCGGCACCTCCTACGTCGGTGAGGGCGGCTTCCTGGACTCGGCCACCGAGTTCGACGCCGGCTTCTTCGGCATCTCACCCCGCGAGGCGCTGGGCATGGACCCGCAGCAGCGGCTGCTGCTGGAGACGTCGTGGGAGGCGTTCGAGCACGCCGGCATCGACCCGGCGACGCTGCGCGGCCACCAGGTCGGCGTGTTCGCCAGCACCACCGGCCAGGACTACGCGGCGCTGCTCCAGACACCCCCGCCCGGCGTCGAGGGGTACGTGCTCACCGGCACCGCCGCCAGCGTCGTCTCCGGCCGCATCTCGTACGTGCTGGGCATCGAGGGACCGGCCGTCTCCGTCGACACCGCGTGTTCGTCGTCGCTTGTCGCGATGCACCTCGCCGGCCAGGCGCTGCGCCAGGGCGAGTGCACGCTCGCGCTCGCCGGTGGCGCCACCGTCATGTCCACCCCGGCCGCGTTCGTCGGGTTCAGCCGCCAGCGCGGGCTGGCCGCCGACGGCCGGGTCAAGGCGTTCGCCGCCGCCGCCGACGGGACCGCCTGGGGCGAGGGCGTCGGCGTGCTGCTGCTGGAGCGGCTCTCCGACGCCCGCCGCAACGGCCATCCCGTCCTCGCCGTGATCCGGGGCAGCGCGGTCAACCAGGACGGCGCGTCCAACGGGCTCACCGCCCCCAACGGCCCGTCCCAGCAGCGGGTGGTGCTCCAGGCGCTGGCCAGCGCCCGGCTCGCCCCGGAGCAGGTCGACGCCGTGGAGGCGCACGGCACCGGCACCAACCTCGGTGACCCGATCGAGGCCACCGCGCTGCTCGCCACGTACGGGCAGGGCCGGCCGGCCGACCGGCCGCTGCGGCTCGGGTCGGTGAAGTCGAACATCGGCCACACCCAGGCCGCCGCCGGCGTCGCCGGTGTGATCAAGATGGTCATGGCGCTGCGGCACGACCGGCTGCCGGCCACGCTGCACGTGGACGCGCCCACCCCGCACGTCGACTGGTCCGCCGGCGCGGTGTCGCTGCTGAGCGAGCCGCTGCCCTGGCCGCCGGGGGAGCAGCCCCGCCGGGCCGGTGTCTCCTCGTTCGGGATGAGCGGCACCAACGCCCACGTGATCGTCGAGGAGGCCCCACCGCCGCCGGCACCGGCCACCGCCACCCCGGCGACCCCGGACCCCGAGCCCGCCGCCGCCACGCCGCACGCCGCCGCCACCTCCACGGACGTCGCACTGGTGACCGGCCCCGCGCCGGTGGTGGCCGCCGGCCTGGTGCCGGTGCTGCTCTCCGCGCGCGACGCCGCCGGACTGGCCGCCCAGGCCGCCCGCTGGGCCGACTGGCTCGCCACCGACGACGCCCCCGTCACCGACATCGGCTGGTCGTCGGTCACCACCCGGGGCGCGCTCGACCACCGGGCCGTGGTCCTCGCGCCGGACCGCGACGCGCTGCGCGACGCGCTGCGTGCCCTGGCCGCCGGTGACACCGCGTCCGGCCTGGTCACCGGCACCGGCCCGCGCGGCGGGCAGGTGGCGTTCCTGTTCAGCGGGCAGGGCGCGCAGCGCGCCGGGATGGGCCGGGAACTGGCCGCCGCGTTCCCCGCCTACGCCGACGCGCTCACCGAGGTCTGCCGCGAACTCGACAGGCACCTGCCCCGCCCGCTCGGGCCGATCCTCGCCGCCGAACCCGGCACCGCCGACGCCGCGCTGCTCGACCGGACCGAGTACACCCAGGCCGCGCTCTTCGCCGTCGAGGTGGCGCTGTGCCGGCTGCTGGACTCCTGGGGCGTACGGCCGGACCTGCTCGCCGGCCACTCCATCGGCGAGGTGGTCGCCGCGCACGTGGCCGGCGTGTTCAGCCTCGCCGACGCCGCCACGCTGGTCGCCGCGCGCGGCCGGCTCATGCAGGAGCTGCCGGCCGGCGGCGCGATGCTCTCCGTGGCCGCCGCGCCCGCCGACGTCGAGGCGCTCCTCACCGACCTCGACGGGCCGATCGGCGTCGCCGCCGTCAACGGACCCGCCGCCGTCGTGGTCTCCGGCGCCGCCGACGCGATCGCCGACGTCGAGCGCCGCGCCGCCACCCAGGGCGTACGCACCAAGCGCCTCACCGTCAGCCACGCGTTCCACAGCCCGCTGATGGAGCCGATGCTCGCCGCGTTCGCCGCCGTGGTCGAACGGCTGGAGCGGCACGCGCCGACGCTGCCGATCGTGTCCAACCTGACCGGCGAGCCGGTCGACCCGGACGAGATCCGCACCCCCGCGTACTGGGTGCGGCACGTCCGGGAGACGGTCCGCTTCGCCGACGGCGTGACCCGGCTGCGCGCGCTCGGCGCCGGCACGTTCCTGGAGGTCGGGCCGAGCGGCGTGCTGACCGCGCTGACCCGGGAGCTGACCGGCCCGGACGCCACCGCCGTGGCGCTGCTGCGCCGCGACCGCCCGGAACCGGAGGCACTGCTCACCGCGCTCGCCGAACTGCACGTCGCCGGCGTCCCGGTCGGCTGGCGGGCGCTGTTCGCCGGGACCGACCCGCACCGGGTCCGGCTGCCCGGGTACGCGTTCCACCGCCAGCGGTTCTGGCCCGAGCCACCGGCCGCCGCGCCCGCCGTCGAGGAAAGCGGCGCGGACGCCGAGTTCTGGGCCGCCGTGGAACGCGCCGACGTCGACGCGCTGCGCGACCAGCTCGGCGCCGCCGCCGGCCCCGACCCGGTGGAGACGCTGCGACCCGCGCTGCCGGTGCTCTCCGCCTGGCGTCGCGGCCGGCACGACCGGTCCGTGGTGGACGGCTGGTCGTACCAGGTGCGGTGGCAACCGGTAGCGGTCGCCGAGGGGGACCGGCCGACGGGCCGCTGGCTGGTGCTGCTGCCCGCGGACGCCCGGGAGCGCGAGGAGAGCAGCGCAGCGGAGCCCCGCAGTCGCGACCAGAAGGGCGGCACCGCTCCCGGCTGGGCCGACGACCTGCCCGCGCTCGTCGACGACGCGACAGTGCTGCGCCTCGGCGCCGACGACCTGGACCGCCCGGCGCTCGCCGCCCGGCTGCGCGCCGCGCTCGGTGACGCGCCGGTGGCCGGCGTGCTGCACCTGGTCGCCGGCCAGGACCGGCTGCTGCCCGAGCACCCCGGCGTCAGCGTCGCCGCCGCCACCACGCTGGTGCTGCTCCAGGCGCTGACCGACCTCGACCTTCCCGCGCCCGTCTGGTGCCTGACCAGCGGCGCGGTCAAGGCCGGACCCGCCGATCGGCTCACCGACCCGGTGCAGAACCTGGTCTGGGGCCTCGGCCGGGCCGCCGCCGTGGAACAGCCGCACCGGTGGGGCGGCCTGATCGACCTGCCGGCCACGCCCGACGACGCGGTCCGCCGCCGCCTCGCCGCCGTGCTCGCCGGCGGCAGCGGCGAGGACCAGGTCGCGGTCCGCGCCGGTGGCGTCTGGGGCCGGCGGCTCGTCCCCGCCCCCGCGCCGGAGCAGCCGACCGGCGACCGCTGGACCGACGCGACCGTCCTGGTCACCGGCGGCACCGGCGCGCTCGGCGGACACGTCACCCGCTGGCTGCTGGAGCGCGGCGCCCGGCGGGTCGTGCTGGCCGGCCGGCGCGGCGCCGACACCCCCGGCCTGGCCCCGCTGCTCGCCGAGCACGGCGCCGACGGCCGGGTCACCGCCGCCGCCTGCGACATGACCGACCGTACGGCGGTCGCCGCGCTGCTCGACTCGCTGCCCGACCTGACCGCGGTGGTGCACGCCGCCGGCACCGACCAGCTCACCCCGCTGACCGGCACCACGCTCGACGAGTTCGCGCACGTCGTCGCCGGCAAGGTGCTCGGCGCGCTGCACCTCGACGAGTGCCTCGCTGACCGGCCGCTGGCCGCGTTCCTGCTCTTCTCCTCCGTCTCCGGCACCTGGGGCAGCGCCGGCCAGTGCGCGTACGGCGCGGGCAACTCGCTACTCGACGCGCTCGCCGTGCACCGCCGCGACCGAGGGCTCACCGCCACCGCCGTCGCGTGGACCGCGTGGGGCGGCGCCGACGGCATGGCCGCGAAGAACACCGCCACCGAGCAGCTGCACCGGATGGGCCTGCCCACCATCGACCCGGCGCGGGCCCTGGTGGCGCTGGACCGGGCGCTGGACCGGCCCACCGCCGGCGTCACGGTCGCCGACGTCGACTGGAGCCGCTTCCACCCGGCGTTCACGCTCACCCGGCCCAGCCCGCTGCTGTCCGACCTGCCGCAGGTCCGCGCGTTGGCCGAGGCCGAGGCGGCCCGGGACGCCGCCGCACCGGCCGGCGTCACCGAGGCGCTGCGCCACCTGGCCGGCCGGCCCGAGGCCGAGCAGGAGCGGGAGCTGCTGCGGCTGGTCGACGAGCAGACCGCCCGGGTCCTCGGCCACGCCACCGCCGACGACCTGCGCGGCCGACCGTTCAAGGACCTCGGCTTCGACTCGCTGACCGCGGTGGACCTGCGGACCCGGCTGAACGAGGCCACCGGCCTGCGGCTGCCGTCCACGCTGGTCTTCGACCATCCCACCCCGGCCGAGCTGGCCCGGCACCTGCGGGTCACCGCGTTCGGCGCGGACGCCACCGCGCCGGCCGCGCCGACCGTCACCGCCGGCACGGACGAGCCGATCGCAGTGGTCGGCATGGCCTGCCGTTACCCGGGCGGCGTGGACGGCCCGGAGGAGCTGTGGCGCCTCGTCGCCGACGGCGTCGACGCGATCGGCGGCTTCCCCACCGACCGGGGCTGGGCGGTGCCGGCGCCGGACAGCGGCTACACGCCGGCCGGCGGGTTCCTGCCCGAGGCGACCGGCTTCGACCCGGCGTTCTTCGGCATCTCGCCCCGCGAGGCGCTCGCCATGGATCCGCAGCAGCGGCTCACCCTGGAGGCCGCCTGGGAGGTGCTGGAACGGGCCGGCGTGGACCCGACCGGCCTGTCCGGCAGCCGTACCGGGGTGTTCGTCGGCGCGTCCACCTCCGGCTACGGCACCGGGCTGACCGAGGTGCCGGAGGGCACCGAGGGCTACCTGATGACCGGTGGGGCGCACAGCGTCATCTCCGGGCGGGTCGCGTACACGCTCGGCCTGGAAGGGCCGGCCGTCACCGTGGACACCGCCTGCTCGTCGTCGCTTGTCGCGCTGCACCTGGCCGGGGAGTCGCTGCGCCGGGGCGAGTGCGACCTGGCGCTGGCCGGCGGCGTCGCCGTGATGGCCACCCCGGACACGTTCGCCGAGTTCTCCCGCCAGGGCGGGCTGGCCGGCGACGGGCGGTGCAAGTCGTTCGCCGCCGCCGCCGACGGCACCGGCTGGTCCGAGGGTGTCGGCATGCTGCTCGTGGAACGGCTCTCCGACGCCCGCCAGCACGGCCACCGGGTGCTCGCGCTGGTCCGCGGCTCGGCCGTCAACTCCGACGGCGCGTCGAACGGGCTGACCGCGCCGAACGGCCCGTCGCAGCAGCGGGTCATCCGGGCGGCGTTGGCGGACGCGGGTCTGTCCACGTCGGACGTGGATGTGGTGGAGGCGCACGGCACCGGCACCACGCTGGGTGACCCGATCGAGGCGCAGGCGCTGCTGGCCACGTACGGGCAGGACCGCGAGCAGCCGCTGCTGCTCGGCTCGATCAAGTCGAACATGGGGCACGCGCAGGCCGCCGCCGGCGTCGCCGGCGTGATCAAGATGATCCTCGCGATGCGCCATGCGACCGTGCCGGCCACGCTGCACGTGGACGAGCCGTCGCCGCACATCGACTGGTCGGCCGGCGCGGTGGACCTCGTCACGTCGGCGCGTCCCTGGCCGGTCGTGGACCGGCCGCGTCGGGCGGCGGTGTCGTCGTTCGGTATCTCCGGCACCAACGCCCACGTGGTCATCGAGGCGCCCGACGCGCACGTGGTCACCGGGCAACCAGACGCGCCCGCGTCGGGGCTGGTCCGGACCGACGCGGTGCTCTGGCCGCTGTCCGCCCGCTCGACCGCCGCACTGACCAGCCAGGCGGAACGCCTCGCCCGGCACGTCCGCGCACACCCGGACCAGCCGCCCGCGGCGGTGGCCTGGTCCCTCGCGACCACCCGCGCCGCGCTCGACCAGCGCGCCGCGATCGTGGGCGCCGACCGCGACGACCTGCTGGCCGGCCTGGACGCCCTCGCCTCCGGTGCGCCGGCGGCGAATGTCGTGACCGGCGCCAGCGTCGATCACGGTCCGGGTCCGGTGTTCGTGTTTCCGGGTCAGGGTGGTCAGTCGGTGCGGATGGTGGCCGGTCTGGTGGGCCGGTGTGCGCCGTTCGACGCGCGGTTGGCGGAGTGTCAGCGGGCGTTCGCGCCGTTCCTGGACGTGGACCTGGTGTCGGTGCTGACCGGTGACGACGACGCCTGGCTCGACCGGGTGGAGATCCTGCAACCGGTCCTGTTCGCGGTGGGTGTGTCTCTCGCGGAGGTGTGGCGGGCTGCCGGGGTTGAGCCGTCGTTGGTGATCGGGCATTCGCAGGGCGAGATGGCCGCCGCCTGTGTGGCCGGGGTGTTGTCGCTCGACGACGCGGCGAAGGCCGTCATTCTGCGGGCGCGGTCGCTGGCCACTCTCGCGGGTTCCGGCGGGATGTTGGCGGTGGATCTGCCCGCCGATGAGGTGGAGGCGCGGATCGAGGGCGTGCCCGGCACGGTGGTGGCGGTGCTCAACGGTCCCGGTCACGTGGTGGTGTCCGGGCCGCCCGAGACTCTTGCCGAGTTGCGCCAGCGGTGGCAGGCCGAGGGGGTGCGGGCGAAGCCGGTGCCGTTCAACTACGCCTCGCACAACCCGGGCGTGGAGCAGATCCGCGAGCGGATGCTGACCGACCTGGCCGGCCTGTCGCCGCAGCCGGGTCAGGTCCGGATGGTGTCGACGGTGACCGGGGACTGGGCCGTTCCGGAGAGCATGGACGGCGGCTACTGGTACACGAACCTGCGGCAGCCGGTGCGCTTCGAGCAGGCGGTACGCACCGCGCTCGCCGCCGGGCACACCACGTTCGTGGAAGTGTCGGCGCATCCGGTGTTGACCATGCCGGTGACGGCGATCCTCGACGAGGCCGACACCACCGGCCACACCCTGTCCACCCTGCGCCGTGGTGACGACGACCCGACCCGGCTGCTGACCAGCCTGGCCACCGCCCACACCGTCGGCCTGCCCGTCGACCTGAGCGCCGTCCTCACCCGAACCGACACCGTCGACCTGCCCACCTACCCGTTCGCGCGGGACCGGTACTGGCTGGCGCGCGGCGGCTCCGGACCGGTCGGGCTGCCCGCCGCCGGCCTCGACGCGGTCGACCACCCGCTGCTGCACGCCGTGGCCGACCTGCCCGGCGACGAGGGCCTGCTGTTCACCGGCCGGCTCACCCTGGCCACCCACCCCTGGCTGGCCGACCACGCCGTGCTCGGCACCGTCCTGCTCCCCGGCACCGCAGTGGTCGAGCTGGCGTCCTGGAGCGGACGCGCCGTCGACACCGCCCACGTCACCGAACTGGTCCTGGAAGCGCCGCTCGTCGTCCCGCCCACCGGCGGCGTCGACCTGCGGGTCCGCGTCGGCGCCGTCGACGACGACGGCTGCCGGCCGGTCACCATCCACTCCCACCTCGACGACGACACCCCGGGCGCCGGCCGCACCTGGCAGCGGCACGCCACCGGCCTGCTCGCCCCCACCCGCCCGGTCACCGTCGCCGCCGGCGGTGCCTGGCCGCCCGCCGACGCCGAACCGATCCCCCTCGACGCGCTCTACCCGCACCTCACCACGCAGGGCTACGGCTACGGCCCGACGTTCCAGGCGCTGCGCGCCGCCTGGCGCAGCGGCGACGACCTCCTCGCCGAGGTGGCACTCGACACCGACGCCCCCGCCGACCCGTTCACGCTGCACCCGGCGCTGCTAGACGCCGCGCTGCACACCATCGGCGCCGACGCGCTGCACCGCGCCACCACGACCGCGCCGGCCGGAGACGCCGCGACCACGCCGACCGCGGCGCCCGGGTTGCCGTTCTCCTGGACCGGGCTCGCGATCCAGCCCACCCGGGCCCGGGAACTGCGGGTCCGGCTCACCCCCACCGACGGCGCGGTCGCCGCCACCGTCACCGACACCGGCGGCGTGCCGGTCGCCTCCCTCGACGCGCTCGTGCTGCGCCCGATCAGCGCCGACCAGCTCGACACCGCCCGCCGCGCGGCCGCCCGGTCCCTGCACCGCCTCGACTGGATCAGCCCCGAACCGGGCGACCGCCGGCCGTCCCGCCTCGCCGTGCTCGGCGACGCCGACGAGTGGCCCGGCGTCGAGGCGTACCCGGACCTGGACGGGCTGGTCGCGGCCGTGACCGGCGGCGCGGCCCGGCCCGACGCGGTCGTCGCCACCGTCACCGGGCAGCGCGCCGACGAACCCGACCCGGCCCGTGCCGCGCACCTGCTCACCCACGAGACGCTGGCGCTGGCGCAGGACTGGCTCACCCGCGAACCGCTCGCCGACATCCCGCTGGTCGTGGTCACCCGCAACGCGGTCCGCGCCGAGTCCGGCGACCGCCCGACCGACCTGCCGGCCGCCGCCGCGTGGGGCCTGATCCGCTCCGCGCAGTCCGAGAACCCGGGCCGGTTCGTGCTGCTCGACCTCGACGACGACCCCCGTTCCCCGGTGGCGCTGCCGGCCGCGCTCGGCACCGGCGAACCGCAGCTCGCGCTGCGCGCCGGCCAGATCCGGGTACCCCGGCTGGTTCGCCTCGGCCCGCCGCCGGAGCGGCCCGAACCGGAGCTGTCCGCCGGCACCGTGCTGGTCACCGGCGCCACCGGCGCGCTCGGCCGCCTCGTCGCCCGGCACCTGGTCACCCGGCACGGCGTGCCGCGCCTGCTGCTGGCCAGCCGCAGCGGCCCGGACGCGCCCGGCGCGGCCGACCTGGTCGCCGAGCTGACCGCGCTCGGCGCCGCCGCGCAGGTCGTCGCCGTCGACGTCAGCGACCGGGACGCGCTCGCCGTGCTGCTCGACGAGATCCCCGCCGACCGGCCGCTGGTCGGCGTGGTGCACGCCGCCGGCATCCTCGACGACGGCGTGCTGCCCGCGCTCACGCCGGCCCGGTTCGACACCGTCCTCACGCCCAAGGTGGACGCCGCCTGGCACCTGCACGAGCTGACCGAGAAGCTGGACCTCGCCGCGTTCGTGCTGTTCTCCTCCTCCGCCGGCCTGTTCGGCGGGCCCGGCCAGGCCAACCACGCTGCCGCGAACGCCTTCCTCGACGGGCTCGCCCACCACCGCCGGGCGCGCGGCCTCGCCGTCACGTCCATGGCCTGGGGGCCGTGGGCCAACCCGGCCGAGCCCGGCGGCCCGCAGGGCCACGTCGACGAGCAGCGGATGAGCCGGGCCGGCTTCCGGCCGCTCGGCCCGGACGAGGGCATGGCGCTGTTCAGCGAGGGACTGCGCCACGACGAACCGGCGATCGCACCGGTCAGCCTGGACCACGCGGTGCTCGGCCGGCTCGGCCCGGCGCTGCCCCGGCTGCTGCACGGCCTGGTCCGTACCACCGCCGGCGCCGGACCGGCCGCGGCCCCGGCCGGCGACGCGGCGGCGGCGCTGCGCGACACGCTCGCGGCCACCGCCGAGGCGGACCGCGACCGGGTGCTCTCCGACCTGGTCCGTACGCACGCGGCGGCGGTGCTCGGCTACGCCTCGATCCGCGACGTGGACGAGGAGAAGGGCTTCGTCGAGCTGGGCTTCGACTCGCTGACCGCGGTCGAGTTCCGCAACCGGCTCAGCGCCGCCACCGGGCTGCGTCTGCCGTCCACGCTGATCTACGACCGGCCCACCACCGCCGCGATGGTCACGCACCTGCGCGGCGCGCTGCTCGCCGAGCGGAGCACCTCCGCGCTGACCGTGCTCGGCGAGCTGAACAAGCTGGAGACCGCGATGCGTGCCATCGCCGACGACGACACCGACCGCGCCGCCGTCGCCGTCCGGCTGCGCGAACTGCTGTCGCTCTGGACGTACGCCGACGGCGGCGCCGACGACCCCGCCGCGGGTGACGGCAACCTCAGCTCCGCCAGCGCCGAGGAACTGTTCCACCTCCTCGACGACGAACTCGGAACCGCCTGAGATGCCCCGGACCTCTGATCCCGATACGGAGCGCCCCGATGCCCACTGAGGCAGAGTTCCTCGACTACCTCCGCCGCGCCACCACCGACCTGCGCGAGGCGCGGCGGCGCGTCCGCGAGGTGGAGGCCAAGGACCGCGAGCCGATGGCCATCGTGGGCATGGCCTGCCGCTACCCGGGCGGCGTGCACGGCCCGGACGAGCTGTGGCAGCTCGTCGCCGACGGCCGCGACGGGGTGGGTGACTTCCCGACCGACCGGGGCTGGGACCTGGAGCGGCTCTTCTCCGTCGACCCGGACAACCCGGGCACGTCGTACACCGACAAGGGTGGCTTCCTCTACGAGGCCACCGAGTTCGACCCGGCGTTCTTCGGCATCTCGCCGCGCGAGGCGCTCGCCATGGACCCGCAGCAGCGGCTGCTGCTGGAGAGCACCTGGGAGGCGTTCGAGTCCGCCGGGCTGGACGCGCACCGGCTGCGCGGCAGCCGGACCGGCGTGTTCGCCGGCGTGATGTACCACGACTACGCGTCCCGGGTGCTGGACCTGCCGGAGGGCGTGGAGGGCTACCTCGGCACCGGCAACTCCGGCAGCGTGGTGTCCGGGCGGGTCGCGTACACGTTCGGGCTGGAGGGCCCGGCCGTCACCATCGACACCGCGTGCTCGTCGTCGCTGGTCGCGGTGCACCTCGCCGTGCAGGCGCTGCGTCAGCGCGACTGCGACCTGGCCCTCGCCGGTGGCGTCACCGTGCTCTCCACCCCCGGCGTGTTCGCCGAGTTCTCCCGCCAGCGCGGTCTGGCCGCCGACGGGCGGTGCAAGTCGTTCGCCGCCGCCGCCGACGGCACCGGCTGGGCCGAGGGCGTCGGCATGCTGCTGCTGCAACGCCTCTCCGACGCGCAACGCGACGGCCGCCGCATCCACGGCATCATCCGGGGCAGCGCGGTCAACCAGGACGGCGCCAGCAGCGGCCTCACCACCCCCAACGGCCCCAGCCAGGAACGCGTCATCCGGCAGGCCCTCGCCAACGCGCGGCTGTCCCCGGCCGACGTGGACGTGGTCGAGGCGCACGGCACCGGCACCACGCTCGGCGACCCGATCGAGGCGCAGGCGCTGCTCGCCACGTACGGGCAGGACCGCGACGGGCGCGACCCGCTCTGGCTCGGCTCGGTCAAGTCGAACCTGGGCCACACCCAGGCCGCGGCCGGCGCCGCCGGCATCATCAAGATGGTCCAGGCGATGCGGCACGGCGTGCTGCCCCGCACACTGCACGTGGACGAGCCGTCCCCGCACATCGACTGGTCGGCCGGCGCGGTCACCCTGCTCACCGAGGCGCGGCCCTGGCCGGAGTCGGACCGGCCGCGCCGGGCGGCGGTGTCGTCGTTCGGCATCAGCGGCACCAACGCGCACGTCATCGTCGAGCAGCCGCCGGCCGTCGACGAGCCCGAGCCCACCCCCGGCACGCCGCCGCCGCTGGCGCCGGTGCTGCTCTCCGCCCGCGACCCCGAGGCGCTCGCCGCGCAGGCCCGCCGCTGGGCCGACCACGTGACCGCCGACGCCCGGCCGGTCGACTGGGCCGCCGCCGCCCGCCGTCGCGCCAACCTGGACGCGCGGGCCGTCGTGCTCGCCGCCGACCGCGACGAGCTGCTCGACGGGCTGCGCGCGCTGGCCGACGGTGAACCCACGCCGACCGTGGTCACCGGCGCCGCCGCGCCACGCGGCCGGGTCGCGTTCCTCTTCTCCGGGCAGGGCGCGCAACGCGCCGGCATGGGCCGCGACCTGTACGACGCGTTCCCGGTCTTCGCCGCCGCGCTGGACGAGGTGTGCGCGCAGCTCGACCCGCTGCTGCCGCAGCCGCTCAAGCCGGTGCTGTTCGACGACGGCGACCTGCTGGACCAGACCCAGTTCACCCAGGCCGGCCTGTTCGCCGTCGAGGTGGCGCTGCACCGCCTGGCCCGCTCGTTCGGCCTCACCCCGGACTACCTCGTCGGCCACTCGATCGGTGAGCTGGCCGC
Source organism: Micromonospora sp. DT227 (assembly GCF_049841835.1). NCBI lineage: Bacteria > Bacillati > Actinomycetota > Actinomycetes > Micromonosporales > Micromonosporaceae > Micromonospora > Micromonospora sp. DT227. The sequence continues at coordinate 19,928 of NZ_JBNCLA010000006.1, forward strand.
CGCGCACGTCGCCGGCGTGCTGTCGCTGGCCCACGCCGCCCGGCTGGTCGCCGCGCGCGGCCGGCTCATGCAGGCGCTGCCTGCCGGCGGCGCGATGCTCGCCGTGGCCGCCGGCGAGGCCGACGTGACCGCGTCGCTGGCCGACGTGACCGGACGGGCCGGCATCGCCGCCGTCAACGGGCCCGCGGCGGTGGTGGTCTCCGGCGACGTCGAGGCGATCGACGCGCTCGCCGCGCACTGGGCCGACCGGGGTACGCCCACCCACCGGCTGCGGGTCAGCCACGCGTTCCACAGTGCCCTGATGGAACCGATGCTCGCCGAGTTCGCCTCGGTCGCCGCCGGCCTCGACTACGCCCCGCCGACCGTGCCGATCGTGTCGAACCTGACCGGCCGCATCGCCGAAGTCGACGAGATCACCACCGCCGACTACTGGGTGCGGCACGTCCGCGAGGCGGTTCGCTTCGCCGACGCGGTGGACCGGCTCGCCGAGGCCGGCGTCGGCACGTACGTCGAACTCGGGCCCAGCGGTGTGCTCACCGCGATGGCCGAGGGCGCCCTCGCCGACCCGGCGGCCGTGCTGGTGCCGCTGGTGCGCAAGGACCGCGCCGAACCCCGCGCCGTGCTGGAGGCGCTGGCCCGGCTGCACACCGCCGGCCTGACCGTCGACTGGGACGCCCTGCTCGCCGACGCCGGCGCCCGCCCGGTCGACCTGCCCACGTACGCGTTCCACCACGAGCGGTACTGGCTGGAGCCGGTCGGCCGGCTCGCCGACGTCTCCGGCGCCGGTCTCGGCGCGGCCGGGCATCCGCTGCTCGGCGCCGCCGTCTCCGTGGCCGGCGAGGACATGGTGCTGCTCACCGGCCGGCTCTCCGCCGGCACCCACAGCTGGCTGGTCGACCACCAGGTCGGCGACGTGGTGGTGCTGCCCGGCGCGGCGCTCGTCGAGCTGGTGGTCCGGGCCGGTGACGAGGTCGGCGTGTCCCGGCTGCGTGAGCTGGCCATCGCCGCGCCGCTGGTGCTGCCCGCCGCCGGTGGCGTCCGGGTGCAGGTGCGGGTCGGCCCGGCCGACGAGGCGGGCGCCCGCGCGGTGACCGTGCACGCCCAGGCCGAGGACGACCCGGAGGCCGGCTGGGTGCGGCACGCCGAGGGCGTGCTCGAACCGGCCGTCACCGACGAGCCCGGCCTGCCGGCCTGGCCGCCGACCACCGCCACCGAGGTCGACCTGACCGGTTGGTACGACACGCTGGCCGAACACGGCCTGGCGTACGGGCCGGCGTTCCGGGGCCTGCGCCGGGCCTGGACCGGCGACGGCGAGGTGTACGCCGAGGTCGCGCTCCCCGAGGACGTCACCGGCACCGGCTTCGCGGTGCACCCGGCGCTGCTGGACGCCGCGCTGCACCCGATCGGCCTGCTGCTCGTCGCCGACGGCGGGGGGCCCCGGGTGCCGTTCGCGTTCGAGGGCGTGCAGGTGCACGCCGTCGGCGCCACCGCGCTGCGGGTGCGGCTCGCCCGCGACGGCGCTGCGGTGCGCCTGGTCGCCGCCGACGACGCCGGTGCGCCGGTCGTGTCGGTGGACTCCCTGGTCCTGCGCGAGATGACCGGCCTGACCGCGCCCGGCGCGGCGGCCCGCTCCCTGTTCGAGGTGTCCTGGCAGCCGGAGCCGGTGCCGGCCGGCGACGACCTCGCCGGCTGGGCGGTGCTCGGCGCGTCCGTCGACGGGCTGTCGTCGTATCCGGATGTGTCGTCGGTGGTCGACGCGGGGGAGGGGTTGCCGCGCACGCTGGTGTTGCCGGTGGCGGGGTCGTCCGACGTGGATGTGCCCGATGCGGTGCGGGTGGTGGCGTCGGATGTGTTGGCGGTGGTGCAGGCGTGGTTGGCGGCGGAGTCGTTGGCCGAGTCGCGGTTGGTGGTGGTGACCCGGGGTGCGGTGGTGGCTGCGGGTGGGGATCGGGTGACCGATCTGGCGGGCGCGGCGGTGTGGGGGTTGTTGCGGTCGGCGCAGTCGGAGCATCCGGAGCGGATCGTGGTGGCCGATCTGGATCGGGACGTCGACGGCGAGGCGCTGTCGGTGCTGGCCGGTGTGCTGGATGACCTGCCGGCGACGGGTGGGCAGGTGGCGGTACGCGGCGACGTCGTGTTGACGCCGCGCCTGGTCCGGGCCGCGCTCCCGGCGACGGAGACGGCGTCCGCCCCGGTGGCCGGCGCCGCGACGGCCGGTGACCCCGACCGTGGCCGGGGTGTCGGTGCCGGGACGGTGCTGGTGATCGGCGGCACCGGCTCGCTCGGTGCTCTGGTGGCGACGCATCTGGTCACCGGGCACGGGGTGCGGTCGCTGGTGCTGGTGTCGCGGCAGGGTCCGGCCGCGTCGGGTGCGGACGCGCTTGTCGAGCGGTTGACCGGGCTGGGTGCGTCGGTGTCGGTGGTGGCGTGTGATGTGACCGATCGGGATCAGGTCGTGCGTCTGGTGGCGGGTGTGGCGGGTCGGCTCGCCGGGGTGGTGCACACCGCGGGGGTGCTGGACGACGGGGTGGTGTCGTCGATCAGCGCGGAGCGGTTGGCGAACGTGCTCGCGCCGAAGGCCACGGCGGCGTGGTGGCTGCACGAGGCCACCCGGCATCTCGACCTGGACCTGTTCGTGCTGTTCTCGTCCGTCGCCGGGGTGCTCGGCTCACCCGGCCAGGCCGCGTACGCCGCCGCGAACGGGGTGCTCGACGCGCTCGCCACGCAGCGCCGGCAGGACGGACTTCCGGCGGTCAGCCTGGCCTGGGGCATGTGGGACACCGACGGCATGGCCGCCGCCCAGTCCGACGTCGACCGGGCCCGCTCCACCCGCGCCGGCCTCGGCGCGATGAGCCCCGAGGTCGGCCTGGAACTGTTCGACACCGCGCTCACCGCCGGGCGGGCCACTCTCGTGCCGGCCGTCATCGACGTACCCGCGATGCGGGCCCAGATCGTCGGCGGCCGGGTGCCGTCGCTGCTGCGGGCGCTGCTCGGCCCGGTCACCACCCGCCGCCAGGCCGGCCGGGGCAACTGGGCCGACCGCCTCGCCGGCCTCGACCCGCAGGACGCCCGCGACCAGATCGACGCGCTGATCCGTGGCCTGGTGGCCCAGGTGCTCGGGCACGGCGGCGCGGACGCGGTGCCGACCGACCGGGCGTTCCGGGAACTGGGCTTCGACTCGCTGACCGCGGTGGACCTGCGCAACCGGGTCAACGCGGCCACCGGACTGCGGCTGCCGTCCACGCTGGTGTTCGACTACCCGACGCCGCAGATCCTGGCCGGCCAGGTGTACGCCGAACTGGCCGGCGCCCGCACCGACACCACCGGCGCCCCGGAGGCGGCCACCACCACCGGCCTGGACGAGCCGGTGGCGATCGTCGGCATGGCGTGCCGCTATCCCGGTGGGGTGGAGAACCCGGAGCAGCTCTGGGAGTTGCTGGCCGCCGGTGGCGACGGCATCTCCGAGTTCCCCGCCGACCGGGGCTGGGACCTGGAGTCGCTGTTCGACAGCGACCCGGACCACAGCGGCACCTCCTACACCCGACACGGCGGCTTCCTCTACGGCGCGCCCGATTTCGACCCCGGCTTCTTCGGCATCAGCCCGCGTGAGGCCCTGGCCATGGACCCGCAGCAGCGGCTGCTGCTGGAGACGTCGTGGGAGGCGTTCGAGTCCGCCGGCCTCGACCCGGCCGGGCTGCGCGGCTCCCGTACCGGCGTGTTCGCCGGCGTCATGTACCACGACTACGCGTCCCGCCTGATGGAGCTGCCCGCCGAGGTCGAGGGCTACATCGGCACCGGCACCTCGGCCAGCGTGCTCTCCGGCCGCGTCGCCTACTCGTTCGGCCTGGAAGGCCCCGCCGTCACCGTGGACACCGCGTGTTCGTCGTCGCTGGTGGCGTTGCACCTGGCGGTGCAGGCGCTGCGGTCCGGGGAGTGTGACCTGGCCCTGGCCGGCGGCGTGACGGTGATGGCCACACCGGGCACGTTCATCGAGTTCTCCCGCCAGCGTGGCCTGTCCCCGGACGGCCGCTGCAAGTCGTTCGCCGCGTCCGCCGACGGCACCGGCTGGGGCGAGGGCACCGGCGTGCTGCTGGTGCAACGACTCGCCGACGCGCAACGCGAGGGCCGCCGCGTCCTGGCCGTCGTGCGGGGCAGCGCGGTGAACCAGGACGGCGCGTCGAACGGCCTGACCGCGCCGAACGGTCCGTCGCAGCAGCGGGTGATCCGGCAGGCTCTCGCGAACGCGCGGCTTACCACGTCGGACGTGGACGCCGTCGAGGCGCACGGCACCGGCACCACGCTGGGTGATCCGATCGAGGCGCAGGCGCTGCTGGCCACGTACGGGCAGGACCGGGAGACGCCGTTGCTGCTCGGCTCGGTGAAGTCGAACATCGGGCACACGCAGGCGGCGGCCGGGGTCGCCGGGATCATCAAGATGGTCCTCGCGATGCGGCACGGCATCGTCCCGCCGACGCTGCACGTGGACGAACCGTCGCCGCACGTCGACTGGACCGCCGGCGCGATCACCCTGGCCACCGCCCCGACGCCGTGGCCCGACCGGGACCGGCCCCGCCGCGCGGCGGTGTCGTCGTTCGGGATCTCCGGCACCAACGCCCACGTCATCCTGGAACACGCCCCCGCGACCGCCGCCCCGGCCGAGTTCCGGCCCGGCGCCGCCGTCGACGCCGGCGTGATCCCGTTCGCGCTCTCCGCCGCCGACCGGGCCGCGCTGCCCGACCAGGCGGTCCGGCTGCGCGCCCACCTCGCCGCGTACCCCGAGTTCGCGCCCGCCGAGGTGGCCCACGCGCTGACCAGCAGCCGGGCGACCTTCCCGCACCGCGCCGTCGTGCTCGGCCGGGACGCCGACGAACTGACCCGCGGCCTCACCGCGCTGGCCGACGGCGAAACCGTGCCCACCGTGGTCACCGGCACCGCGCTACGCAACCCGGCGCCCGTCTTCGTCTTCTCCGGCCACGGCGGCCACTGGCCCGGCATGGCCGTCGACCTGCTGGACACCTCGCCCGTCTTCGCCGCGTCCATCGCCGAGTGCGAAGCCGTCCTCACGCCCTGGGTCGACTGGTCGCTGACCGACGTGCTGCGCGGCGCCGACGGCGCGCCCCCGCTTGTCGCCTCCGGCGTCGTCCAGCCCGCGCTCTGGGCCGTCATGGTCTCGCTGGCCCGCCTCTGGCGCTCCCTCGGCGTCCGGCCCGGCGCCGTGGTCGGGCACTCCCAGGGCGAGATCGCCGCCGCCTGCGTGGCCGGCGCGCTCTCCCTCGAGGACGCCGCCCGGATCGTGGCGCTGCGCAGCCAGGTGCTCGCCGACATCGCCGGCAAGGGCGGCATGGCCTCCGTCGGCCTGCCCGCCGAGCGGGTCGAACGGATGCTCGACCGCTGGCCCGGCCGGCTCTGCCTGGCGGTGGTCAACGGACCCGGCTCGGTGGTGGTCGCCGGTGACCCGGACGCGCTCGCCGAGCTGGTCGCCGCCTGCGCCGCCGACGACGTGCGGGTCCGCCCGCTCGACGTCGACTACGCCTCCCACTCGCCGCACGTCGAGCCGGTCGCCGACCGGCTCCTGGCCAGCCTGGCCGGGATCACCGCCCGCCCGGCCGAGGTGCCGTTCTACTCCGCGCTCACCGGCCAGCCCACCGACACCACCACGCTCGACGCCGACTACTGGTACCGCAACCTGCGCCAGACGGTGAACTTCGAGCAGGCCGTGCGGACCCTGCTCGCCGACGGGCACCAGGTGTTCCTGGAGGTCGGCCCGCACCCGGTGCTCAGCTTCGGGATGCAGGAGACCATCGACGCCGCCGAGCACGACGCCGCCGTGGTGAACACGCTGCGCCGCGACGCCGGCGGCTGGCCGCGCGTGCTCACCGCGCTCGCCGAGCTGCACACCCACGGCGTCGGCGTGGACTGGGCCGCGGTCTGCGGCGTCAGCGCCGCCGCGCCCGTGCCGCTGCCCACGTACGCGTTCCACCGGCAGCGCTACTGGCCCGAGTCGCCGGTCCGCATCGGCCCGGTCGCGACCGTCGAGGACCAGGCCGACCGGCAGTTCTGGGACGCCGTCGAACGCGCCGACGCGGACGCGCTCGCCGCCACCCTCGACGTCGACGGCGGTGCTGCCCGGGCGCTCGGCGAGGCGCTGCCGCTGCTCACCGAGTGGCGGCAACGCCGCCGCGACGAGTCCACCGTGGACGCCTGGCGGTACCGGGTGCGCTGGACGCCGCTCACCGCCGCGACATCGGCCCGGCTCACCGGCACCTGGCTGCTCGTCGCCCCCGCCGCGTACGCCGGTGACCCGCTCGTCGGTCAGGTCGTCGCCGCCCTCGGCGAGGCCGGGGCCGGCGTCGTGCCGGTCACCGTCGACGACCCGGACCGGGCGGCCCTCGCCGGGCAGCTCGCCGGGCTCGACACCGACGCGCTCACCGGCGTGCTGTCCCTGCTCGCGCTGGACGAGACCGGCCACCCGGACCGCCCGGTCGTGCCCGCCGGGCTCGCCGGCACGCTCGCGCTCGTACAGGCGCTCGGCGACGTCGGCTGCGCCGCGCCGCTGTGGTGCGCCACCCGGGGCGCGGTCACCACCGGCCGCGCCGACCCGCTCGACCACCCCGCGCAGGCCCTGGTCTGGGGCCTCGGCCGGGTCGCCGCGCTGGAACACCCGGACCGCTGGGGCGGCCTGGTCGACCTGCCGGCCGTCCTGGACCGCCGCGCCCGGGGCCGGCTCGCCGTCGTGCTGGCCGGCGTCGGACACGAGGACCAGCTCGCGGTCCGCCCCTCCGGGCTGTTCGGCCGCCGGCTCGCCCGCGCCGGCGGCGACACCCCGCCCGGGACCACCGGCTGGCGACCCGCCGGCACGGTCCTGGTCACCGGCGGCCTCGGCTCGCTCGGCGCACACGTGGCCCGCTGGCTGGCCACCGACGGCGCGGACCATCTCGTGCTCACCGGCCGGCAGGGCCCGGCCACCCCCGGCGCCGCCGAGCTGGAGGCGGAGCTGACCGCGCTCGGCGCCCGCGTCACGGTGGCCGCCTGCGACGTCGCCGACCCCGACTCGCTGCGCGACCTCGTCGACCGGCTCGCCGGGCAGGACGTCCGCGTCGACGCGGTCTTCCACGCCGCCGGCGTCGCCCACGCCGGCCCGCTCGACGGCACCGACCTGGCCGCGCTCGCCGACGGCCTGCACGCCAAGGTGGCCGGCGCGGTCAACCTCGACCGGACGTTCGGCGACGACGTCGCCGCGTTCGTGCTCTTCTCCTCCGGCGCGGGCGTCTGGGGCGGCGGCCTCCAGGGCGGCTACGCCGCCGGCAACGCGTTCCTCGACGCGCTCGCCGAGGACCGCCGCCGACGCGGCCGGCCCGCCACGGCCGTCGCCTGGGGCGCCTGGGACGGCGGCGGCATGATGGACACCGAGGGCACCGCCGACCAGATGTTCCGCTCCGGCGTCCGGCCGATGCGCCCCGACCTGGCCGTCGCCGTGCTCGCCCGGGCGCTCGCCACCGACGAGATCACCCTCGCCGTCGCGGACATCGCCTGGGACCGGTTCCACCAGACGTACGCGCTGGCCCGCCCGCGCCCGCTGATCGAGGACCTGCCCGAGGTGGCCCGCCTGCTCGCCGCCACCCGCGGCGACGACGAGCCGGCCGAGGCGTCCCCGCTGCGCGGCCGGCTCGCCGGCCTGGCCGAACCGGACCGCCGTCGCGCCCTGCTCGAACTGGTGCGGAGCAACGCCGCCGCCGTGCTCGGCCACGCCTCCGCCGAGGCGGTCGGCGCGGACCGGCCGTTCCGCGACATCGGCTTCGACTCGCTCAGCGCGGTCGAGATGCGCAACCGGATCGCCGAGGCGGTCGGGCTGCGGCTGCCCGCCACGCTGGTCTTCGACCGGCCCACCCCGGCGCTGCTCGCCGGCTGGCTCGCCGACCGGATCCTCGGCGTCACCGACGCGGCACCCGCGCCCACCCGGGCCGTCGCCGCACTCGACGAACCGATCGCCGTGGTGGCGATGAGCTGCCGCTACCCGGGCGGCGTGGACAGCCCCGAGGAGTTCTGGCGGCTGGTCGCCGAAGGCCGCGACGCGATCGGCCCGTTCCCCGCCGACCGGGGCTGGGACCTCGACGCCATCTACGACCCCGACCCGGACACGCCCGGCACCTCGTACGCCCGGGAGGGCGGCTTCGTCACCGACGTCGGCGGCTTCGACGCCGGCCTGTTCGGCATCTCGCCCCGCGAGGCGCTGGTGATGGACCCGCAACAGCGGCTGCTGCTGGAAACCGGCTGGGAGCTGTTCGAACGCGCCGGCCTGGCCCCGGCCGACATGCGGGAGAGCAGCACCGGCGTGTTCGTCGGCACCAACGGGCAGGACTACGCCACGCTGCTGATGGCCGCCCGCGCCGACACCGAGGGCTACCAGGCCACCGGCAACGCCGCCGCCGTGGTCTCCGGCCGGCTGTCCTACACGTTCGGGTTGCAGGGCCCCGCCGTCACCGTGGACACCGCCTGCTCGTCGTCGCTCGTCGCGCTACACCTCGCGGTGCAGGCGCTGCGCGCCGGCGAGTGCGACCTCGCGATGGCCGGCGGCGTCACCGTGATGGCCACCCCCGGGCCGTTCCTGGAGTTCGCCCGGCAACGCGGCCTCGCCGCCGACGGCCGGTGCAAGTCGTTCGCCGGCTCGGCCGACGGCACCGGCTGGGGCGAGGGTGCCGGCCTGGTGCTGCTGCAACGACTCTCCGACGCCCGCCGCGACGGCCGCCGGGTGCTGGCCGTGGTGCGCGGCTCCGCCGTCAACCAGGACGGCGCGAGCAACGGCCTGACCGCCCCGAACGGTCCCGCCCAGCAGCGGGTCATCCGGCAGGCCCTGGCGAACGCCGGGCTCACCCCGGCCGACGTGGACGCGGTCGACGGGCACGGCACCGGCACCCGCCTCGGCGACCCGATCGAGGCGCAGGCGCTGCTCGCCACGTACGGGCAGGACCGCCCCGCCGACCGTCCGCTGCTGCTCGGCTCCGTCAAGTCGAACATCGGCCACACCCAGGCCGCGGCCGGCGTCTCCGGCGTGATCAAGATGGTGCTGGCGCTCCAGCACGGCCAGCTCCCGCCCACGCTGCACGTGGACGAGCCCACCCCGCACGTCGACTGGTCCGACGGCGGCGTGGCGCTGCTCACCGAGGCCCGGCCCTGGCCGGAGACGGACCGGCCGCGCCGCGCGGCGGTGTCCGCGTTCGGCGTCAGCGGCACCAACGCCCACGTCGTCCTGGAAGCGGCCCCGCCCGCCGACGACACCCCGACCGAGCCGGACCACGCCGCGCCCCGGCCGGCGCTGCCGCTGCTGCCCTGGCCGCTCTCCGCCGCCGACGACGAGAGCCTGCGCGCGCAGGCCGCCCGCCTGGCCGCGACGGACCTCGACGACGAGGCCGCCGCGGTGGCGCGGACACTCGCCACCGCCCGCTCCCACCTGCGGCACCGCGCGGTGCTGCTGGCCGCCGACCCGGACACCCGGTCGGCCGCGCTGCGCGCGTTGGCGGCGGGGGAGAGCCACCCCGCCGTGCGGCGGGACGTGGCCACCCCCGGCACGCTCGCCATGCTCTTCTCCGGTCAGGGCGCGCAGCACGCCGGCATGGGCCGCGAGCTGTACCAGGCGTTGCCCGCGTTCGCCGAGACGCTCGACGAGGTCTGCCAGCACCTCGACGCGTACCTGCCCCGCCCGCTGAAGAGCGTGCTGTTCGCGCCCGACGGCAGCGCCGAGGCCGCGCTGCTCGACCAGACCGCGTTCACCCAGGCCGGGCTGTTCGCCGTCGAGGTGGCGCTGCACCGGCAGCTCGCCGACTGGGGCGTCCGCCCCGACCTGGTCGCCGGGCACTCCGTCGGTGAGATCACCGCCGCGCACGTCGCCGGCGTGCTGTCGCTGCCGGCCGCCTGCACGCTCGTCGGCCAGCGCGGCCGGCTCATGCAGGCGCTGCCGGCCGGCGGCGGGATGCTCGCCGTCGCCGCCGGGGAGGCCGAGGTGACCGACGCGCTCGCCGGGCACGCCGACCGGGCCGCCGTCGCCGCCGTCAACGGACCGGCCGCCGTCGTGGTCGCCGGCGCCGACGAGGCGCTGTCCGCGCTCGCCGACCACTTCACCACCCTCGGCGTACGCACCAAGCGGCTCACCGTCAGCCACGCGTTCCACAGCCCGCTGATGGAGCCGATGCTGGCCGAGTTCGCCACCGTCGCCGCCGGCCTGGACTACGCCGCGCCGGTCGTGCCGCTGGTGTCCAACCTGACCGGTCGCGTCGTCGACGCCGACCTGATCCGTACCCCCGACTACTGGGTGCGGCACGTGCGGGAGGCGGTGCGCTTCGGCGACACCGTCACCCACCTGCGCGACCTCGGCGTCGGCACGCTGCTGGAGGTGGGCCCGGACACGGTGCTCACCGCGCTCGCCGCCGACCTGCTGCCGGACGGCGGGCCGCTGGTCACCGGCGTGCAACGTCCCGGCCGGGACGAGGTCGCCACGCTGCTCGGCGCGCTGGCCCGGCTGCACTGCCACGGCACGCCGGTGGACTGGGCGGCGCTGCTGCCCGACGCCGACCCGGTCGCGCTGCCCACCTACCCGTTCCGCCACCAGCGCTTCTGGCCGGTCGCCGACGGCGAGCTGGTCGGCGTCGCCGCCCCGGCCGCCGCCGACCCCACCGACGACGCGTTCTGGCAGGTCGTCACCGCCGGCGACGGCGACGCCCTGGCGGCCCGCTTCGGCGTGGACCCGGACCGGCCGCTGCGCGACCAGCTCCCCACGCTCGCCGACTGGCACCAGCGGCGTCGCGCCGACGCGGTCGCCGACGGCTGGCGCTACCGGATCACCTGGCCCCGGCGGCAGCTCACCGCCGGCCCCGCCACCGGGGACTGGCTGCTCGTCGTGCCCGCCGACGCCACGGACAGCCCGGCGGAGCGGATCGCCGAGCTGCTCGCGGCGCACGGCGGCACGGTGCGCACGCTCACCGTCGACCCGGCCACCGTCACCCGCGCCGACCTGGCCGGTGACCTGCCGGACGGGCCCGGCCGGATCGTGTCGCTGCTGGCGCTGGACGAGCGCCCGCACCCGGCGTACCCGGGGGTGCCGGCCGGTCTCACCGGCAACCTCGCGCTGGTCCAGGCCGTCACCGACGTCGCGCCGACCGGGCCGCTGTGGCTGCTCACCCGGCAGGCGGTCAGCACCGGCACCGGTGACCCGCTCGCCCGGCCGGAGCAGGCCACCACCTGGGGCCTCGGGCTGGTCACCGCGCTGGAACACCCGGCGCACGCCGGTGGCCTGCTCGACCTGCCGGCCGACCTCGACGCCGCCACCGGGGAGCACCTGCTGCGGGCGCTGACCAACACCGACGGCGAGGACCAGCTCGCGGTCCGCCCGGCCGGCGTGCACCTGCGCCGACTCGTCCGGGCGCCCCGCCCGGCCCGGCCGGACGCCCCGACCTGGACGGCACCGGACACCGTGCTCATCACCGGCGGCACCGGCGCCATCGGCCGGTACGCCGCCGGCTGGCTCGCCCGGCACGGCGCCCGCACGCTGATCCTGGTCAGCCGGCGCGGCCCGGACGCGCCCGGCGTCGCCGAGACGGTGGCCGAGCTGGCCGCCCTCGGCGCGCAGGCCCGGGTGCTCGCCTGCGACCTGGCCGACCGCGCCGCCGTCGCCGCGCTCGTCGACGGGCTGCGCGCCGACGGCGAGACGGTCCGCGCGGTGGTGCACGCCGCCGGCGTCGGCCGCCTCAACCCGGTGCGCGCGGTCACCACCGACGAACTCGCCGACGTGGTCTCCGGCAAGACCGCCGGCGCGCGCCACCTCGACGAGCTGCTCGACCCGGCGGCGCTGGAACTGGTCGTCTACTTCTCCTCCATCGCCGCCGCGTGGGGCGTCGGCGACCACGGCGCGTACGCCGCCGCCAACGCGTTCCTGGACGCCTGGGCGCAGTCCCGCCCGGCCGGGCCGGCGCGGGTGGTGTCGGTCAACTGGGGACCGTGGGCCGGCGGCGGCATGGTCGACGCCGACCACGCCACCGCGATGAGTCGGCGCGGCGTCACGCTGCTCGACCGGGAACCGGCGATGGCCGCGCTGCGCGCCGCGATCTCCGGCGACGACCCGGTGCTCACCGTCGCCGACGTGGACTGGGCGCGCTTCGCCCCGGTCTTCGCCGCCGCCCGGCCCCGACCGCTGATCGGCGACCTGCCCGAGGTGGCGGCCCCGTCCGCCGGCGCCGACCCGGCCGACACCGGCGGCGCGGAGACGCTCGCGGAGCTGCGCAAGCGCCTCGCCGACCTGACCGCCGCCGAGCAGAACCGGCTGCTGGTCGACCTGATCCGCACCGCCGCCGCCGAGGTGATCGGCCACGACAGCCCGTACGCCCTGGAGGCCGATCGGCCGTTCCGGGACCTCGGGTTCGACTCGCTGACCGCGGTGGAGCTGCGCGGCCGGCTGGCCCGGCTCACCGGCCTCGCGCCGGCCAGCTCGGTGGTGTTCGACTACCCCACCCCGCAGGCGCTCGCCGAGCACCTGCGCGCCCAGCTCGTCGACGAGTCCTCGGAGCGGGAACTGCCCACCGTGGAGGAACTGGACCGGCTGGAGGAGGCGCTCACCCTGCGGGAGCGCGACGACCTCGGCCGGGTGCGGATCACCATGCGGCTGCACCGGCTGCTGGAGCGGCTCGGCGCCGACGAGCCGGCGGAACCGGGCGAGGACGTGGCCGACCGGCTGCGGACGGCCAGCAACCAGGAGCTCTTCGACCTTCTCGACCGCGATCTCGGGTTGTCCTGAGGCACGCGTGGCACACCAGGGAGCGGAATCGACCATGGCGGACACGGCAGTGGGCACCACCGGACCGGCCGGGGACGAGGCACGGCTCCGGGAGTATCTGACCCGGGTCGTCACCGAGTTGCACCAGACCCGCCAGCGGCTGCGCGAGGTCACCGCCGAGGAGTCCGAGCCGGTGGCGGTGGTGGCGATGAGCTGCCGCTACCCCGGCGGGATCAGCTCGCCGGAGGAGCTGTGGCGGTTCGTCGCGGACGGCGGCGACGCCATCGGCGACTTCCCCGCCGACCGGGGCTGGAACCTCGACCTGCTGCACCACCCCGACCCGGAGAACGCCGGCACCTCCTACACCGCGGCCGGCGGCTTCCTGGCCGACGCCGGGCAGTTCGACGCCGCGCTGTTCGGCGTCTCGCCCCGCGAGGCGGTCGCCATGGACCCGCAGCAGCGGCTGCTGCTGGAGGTCACCTGGGAGCTGTTCGAACGCGCCGGCCTGGCCCCGCTGTCGCTGCGCGGCAGCCGCACCGGCGTCTTCGTCGGCACGTCCGGCCAGGACTACGCCGCCGTGCTGCACCGCGCGCCGAACGCCGAGGGGTACGTGCTCACCGGCACCGCCGCCAGCGTGGTCTCCGGCCGGCTCGCCTACACGTTCGGGCTGGAGGGCCCGGCGATCACGGTGGACACCGCCTGCTCGTCCTCGTCCGTCGCGGTGCACCTCGCCTGTCAGGCGCTGCGGGAACGCGAGTGCGGGCTCGCGGTGGCCGGCGGCGCCACCGTGATGGCCACGCCCGGCCCGTTCGTGGAGTTCTCCCGGCAGCGCGGGCTGGCCGCCGACGGCCGGTGCAAGTCGTTCGCCGCCGCCGCCGACGGCACCGGCTGGGCCGAGGGCGTCGGCGTGCTGCTGCTGGAACGGCTCAGCGACGCCCGCCGCAACGGCCACCCGGTGCTGGCCGTCATCCGCAGCTCGGCGGTCAACCAGGACGGCGCGAGCAACGGCCTCACCGCCCCCAACGGCCCGTCCCAGCAGCGCGTCATCCGGGCCGCGCTGGCCGGCGCGAAGCTCACCCCCGACCTGGTCGACGTGGTGGAGGCGCACGGCACCGGCACCACGCTGGGTGACCCGATCGAGGCGCAGGCGCTGCTCGCCACGTACGGGCAGGACCGGCCCGCCGACCGGCCGCTGCTGCTCGGCTCGATCAAGTCGAACCTCGGGCACGCGCAGGCCGCCGCCGGCATCGCCGGGATCATCAAGATGATCCACGCCATGCGGCACGGGATCGTCCCGGCCACGCTGCACGTCGACGAACCCACCCCGCACGTCGACTGGACCGCCGGCGCGGTCCGGCTGGTCACCGAGCCGACGCCGTGGCCGGCCGTGGACCGGCCCCGCCGGGCCGCCGTCTCCTCGTTCGGCATGAGCGGCACCAACACCCACATCGTGCTGGAACAACCCGCCGAGGAACCGGCGGCCCCGGCCACGCCGGCCGACCGGACCGGACCGGTGCTGCTCACCGGCCGCACCCGTACCGCGCTGCGCCAGCAGGCCGAACGCTGGTCCCGGCGGCTCGCCGCCGAGCCGGGCCTCGCGCCCGCCGACGTGGCCTGGACGTCGGTGGTGTCCCGCTCGCCGCTGGAGCACCGCGCCGTGGTGCTCGCCGCCGACCGGGACGAGCTGACCGCCGCGCTGGACGCGCTCGCCGACGACCGGTCCGCCCCGCCGCTGGTCACCGGCGCCGCCGGCCAGCCCGGCGAGGTCGCGTTCGTCTTCCCCGGCCAGGGCTCGCAGTGGATCGGCATGGCCGCCGGGCTGCTCGACACCGCGCCGGTGTTCGCGGCGAAGCTCACCGCCTGCGCCGAGGCGCTGCGCCCGTACGTCGACTGGTCGCTGCTCGACGTGCTGCGCGGCGCGCCGGACGCGCCGTCGCTGGACCGGGTGGACGTGGTGCAGCCGGCGCTGTTCGCGGTCGGCGTGTCCCTGGCCGCGCTGTGGCAGTCCTACGGCGTGCAGCCGTCCGCGGTGATCGGCCACTCGCAGGGCGAGATCGCCGCCGCGTACGTCGCCGGCGGCCTGACCCTGGACGACGCCGCCGCCGTGGTGGCGCTGCGCAGCCGGGTCATCGCGGAGCTGGCCGGCGACGGCGGCATGGTGTCCGTGGCGACCACCGCCGACGAGGCGACCGAGACGATCACCCGCTGGGCCGGGCGGATCTCCCTCGCGGCGGTCAACGGCCCGACCGCGGTGGTGGTCTCCGGCGACGTCGCCGCGCTGGACGAGCTGGTCGCCCACTACGAGGCCCGGGACGTCCGGGTACGCCGGGTGCCGGTGGACTACGCCTCGCACTCCGCGCACGTCGAGCCACTCCGCGACCAGCTCCTGGCCCGGCTCGCCGAGGTGACCCCGCGCAGTGGCACGGTCCGGTTCCGCTCCACCGTCACCGGCGACTGGCTGGACACCGCCGGCCTCGACGCCGACTACTGGTACCGCAACCTGCGCCAGACGGTCCACTTCGACGACGCGGTCCGCCGCCTCGTCGACGCCGGCTACCGCACGTTCGTCGAGGTCAGCGCGCACCCGGTGCTCACCATGGCGGTGCAGGACAGCGCCGAGGCCGCCGGCGGTCCGGACGCCGCCACCGTCACCGGCACGCTGCGCCGGGACGAGGGCGGCCTGGACCGGTTCCACCGGTCCGTCGCGGCGCTGCACGTCGCCGGCACGACGGTGGACTGGCAGCCCGCGTTCGCCGGCCGGCCCGGTCGCCTGGTCGACCTGCCCACCTACCCGTTCCAGCGGCAGCACTACTGGGTGCCCGCCGACGAGCCGGCCGTCCCGGCCGCCGGCGCCGCCCTGCTCGACCACCGGTTCTGGGACGCCGTCGACCGCGCCGACCTGGACGCGCTGCGCGACACCCTGGCCGTCGACGACGCCGAGGCGGCCGAGTCGCTGCGGACGCTGCTGCCCGTGCTCGCCGGCTGGCGACGCCGGCAGCAACAGCACGACCAGCTCGACGGCTGGCGCTACCGGATCGAGTGGCAGGCCGCGCCCGAACCGGCCACCGCCGCGCTCGGCGGCACCTGGCTGCTGGCGGTGCCGACCGGCCTCGATGACGACCCGGCGGTGGCCGCCGTCCGCGCCGCGCTCACCGCCGCCGGCGCCGACGTGCGCCCGCTGACCGTGGCACCCGACGCCGACCGGCCCGCGCTCGCCGCCGCGCTCACCGACGCCGCGCGGGTCGACGCCACGGATGCCGACGCCACGGATGCCGACGCCACGGATGCCGACGCCACGGATGTCGACCTCACCGACGCCGACGCCGACGCCGGCCGCGACGGCCGCGTCGACGTCGGCGGGGTGGTCTCGCTGCTGTCCTGGGCACCCGGCATCGACCCGGACCCGCTCCTGCCCGGCCTGGCCGCCACGCTCGCGCTCACCCAGGCGCTCGGCGACACCGGCCTGGCCGCGCCGCTGTGGCTGGTGACCCGCAACGCGGTGGCCGCCACCGCGTACGACCGGGGCACCGACCCGGCCCAGGGCGCGGTCTGGGGGCTGGGCCGGGTGGCCGGCGTGGAGGCCCCGCACCGCTGGGGCGGCCTCGTCGACCTGCCCGCCGAGCCCGACGCGCGCGCCGCCGGCCGGCTCGCCGCACTGCTCGCCGAGCCGGCCGGCGAGGACCAGCTCGCCGTGCGCGGCCCCGGCGTCCTGCGCCGCCGCCTGGTCCGCGCGCCGATCGGCGACCGCCCCCCGGTACGCCACTTCACGCCCACCGGAACCGTGCTGGTCACCGGCGGCACCGGCGGGCTCGGCGCGCGCGCCGCCCGCTGGCTCGCCGACGCCGGCACCGCACACGTGGTGCTGGTCAGCCGGCGCGGCCCGGACGCGCCCGGTGCGGCCGAGCTGGCCGCCGAGCTGCGCGAGCGGGGCGCCCGCGTCACGGTCGCCGCCTGCGACCTCGCCGACCGGGCCGCCGTCGCCGCGCTTGTCGACCGGCTGCGCGCCGAGGGTCCACCGATCCGCGCCGTCCTGCACACCGCCGGCCTGCCGCAGACCACCCCGCTGGACGCCGTCACCGCCGCCGAGCTGGCCGAGGTGACCGCCGGCAAGGTGGCCGGCGCGGCCCACCTGCACGACCTGCTCGCCGACGACGAGCTGGACGCGTTCGTCGTCTACTCGTCCATCGCCGCCACCTGGGGCAGCGCCGGGCAGGCCGGCTACGCGGCCGGCAACGCCTACCTGGACACGCTGGCGCAGCGGCGACGCGCCGACGGGCTGGCCGGCACCGCCATCGCCTGGGGTTCGTGGGGCGAGGGCGGCATGCACGTGGCCGACTCCGACCGGGCGCTGCGCCGCCGGGGCGTACCGCCGATGGACGCCGACGTCGCGATGAGCGCGCTGCGGCAGGCCCTCGACCACGACGACGTGACGCTCACGGTCGCCGACGTGGACTGGTCCCGGTTCGCGCCCGCGTACGCGTCCGCCCGGCGTCGGCCGCTGCTGGAGGGCGTACCGGAGGCGAAGGCCGCGCTCGACGGCGGCGCGCCGGCCGACGGCGACGCCGACGACGGACCGGCGGCGACGCTGCGGGCCCGGCTCGCCGGCCTGGACCCCGCCCGCCGCGAGGAGGCGCTGGCCGACCTGGTCCGGGAACTCGCCGCCGACGTGCTCGGCCACGCCGACGCCGCCGCGATTCCGGCCACCACCGCGTTCCGGGACCTCGGCTTCGACTCGCTGACCGCGGTGGAGCTGCGCAACCGGCTGGTCACCGCCACCGGCCAGCCGCTGCCCACCACGCTTGTCTTCGACCATCCCACGCCGGTGGCGCTGGCCCGGCTGCTGCGGGACACGCTGCTCGGCGCCGATCCGGCGCCCGCCGGGACCCCGGTCACCACCGTCGCGTCCGGCGAGGAGCCGGTGGCCGTGGTGGCGATGGCCTGCCGCTTCCCCGGCGGGGTCAGCGACCCGGACGCGTTGTGGCGGATCGTCGCCGACGGCGTGGACACGGTCGGCGACTTCCCCACCGACCGGGGTTGGGACCCGGACACGCTCGTCGACCCGGCGGCGGCGTCGGCCGGCACCACCTACACCGACCAGGGCGCGTTCGTGGCCGACGCCGGCCACTTCGACCCGGTGTTCTTCGGTATCTCGCCGCGCGAGGCCGCCGCCATGGACCCGCAGCAGCGGCTGCTGCTGGAGGCGAGCTGGGAGGCGATCGAGCGGGCCGGCGTGGTGCCGGAATCGCTGCGCGGCTCCCGGACCGGCGTGTTCGCCGGCACCAACGGGCAGGACTACCGCGCGTTGGTGCTGGTCGCCCCGGACGAGAGCTTCGGCGGCACCGACAACGCGGCAAGCGTGGTGTCCGGCCGGGTGTCGTACGCGCTGGGCCTGGAAGGACCGGCCGTGTCAGTGGACACCGGCTGCTCGTCGTCGCTCGTCGCGTTCCACCTGGCCGTGCAGGCGCTGCGCCGCGGCGAGTGCGACCTGGCGCTCACCGGCGGCGTGACAGTGATGGCGACACCCGGACTGTTCGTCGAGTTCTCCCGCCAGCGTGGACTGGCCGCCGACGGCCGGGTCAAGGCGTTCGCCGCCGGCGCCGACGGCACCGGCTGGGGCGAGGGCGTCGGCGTGCTGCTGCTGGAACGGCTCTCCGAGGCCCGCCGCAACGGTCACCCGGTGCTCGCCGTGGTGCGCGGCAGCGCGATCAACCAGGACGGCGCGTCGAACGGCCTGACCGCGCCGAACGGCCCGTCGCAGCAGCGGGTCATCCGGGCGGCGTTGGCGGACGCGGGACTGTCCACGTCGGACGTGGACGTGGTGGAGGCGCACGGCACCGGCACCACGCTGGGTGACCCGATCGAGGCGCAGGCGCTGCTCGCCACGTACGGGCAGGACCGGGCCGAGCCGCTGCTGCTCGGGTCGATCAAGTCGAACATCGGGCACACCCAGGCCGCGGCCGGCGTCGCCGGGATCATCAAGATGATCCTCGCGATGCGGCACGGCGTGGTGCCGCCGACGCTGCACGTGGACGAGCCGTCGCCGCACATCGACTGGTCGGCCGGCGCGGTGGAGCTGGTGACCGAGGCACGGGAGTGGCCGGCGGTGGACCGGCCGCGTCGGGCGGCGGTGTCGTCGTTCGGCATCTCCGGCACCAACGCCCACGTCGTCATCGAACAGGCCGACGAGCCCGACGCGCGGCCGGCGCCCGCCGCCCCGGGCCTGGTGGACGCCGACGTCCGGCTGTGGCCGGTGTCGGCCCGTACCCGGGCCGGCGTCGCCGCGCAGGCCGCCCGGCTCGCCGCCCACCTGCGCGCCGGCGGGCAGCTCGACCCGGCGGCGGTGGCCTGGTCCCTCGCCACCACCCGCTCGACGTTCGAGCACCGCGCCGCCGTGGTCGGCGCCACCGGCGACGAGCTGCTGACGGCGCTGGACGCGCTCGCGTCGGGCGCCCCGACGGGAAACGTGGTGTCGGGTTCGGTCGTCGAGCACGGTCCGGGTCCGGTGTTCGTGTTTCCGGGTCAGGGTGGTCAGTCGGTGCGGATGGCGGCCGGTCTGGTGGGCCGGTGTGCGCCGTTCGACGCGCGTCTTGCCGAGTGTCAGCGGGCGTTCGCGCCGTTCCTGGACGTGGATCTCGTGTCGGTGTTGACCGGTGACGACGACGCCTGGCTGGACCGGGTCGAGGTCTTGCAGCCGGTCCTGTTCGCGGTCGGTGTGTGTCTGGCCGAGGTGTGGCGGGCCGCCGGGGTTGAGCCGTCGTTGGTGATCGGTCATTCGCAGGGCGAGATGGCCGCCGCCTGTGTGGCCGGGGTGTTGTCGCTCGACGACGCGGCGAAGGCGGTGATCCTGCGGGCGCGGGCCCTGTCCACTCTCGCGGGTTCCGGCGGGATGTTGGCGGTGGACCTGCCCGCCGATGAGGTGCAGGCGCGGATCGAGGGTGTCGCGGGCACGGTGGTGGCGGTGCTCAACGGGCCGGGGCATGTGGTGGTGTCCGGGCCGCCCGAGACGCTCGCCGAGCTGCGTCAGCGCTGGGAGGGCGAGGGGGTGCGGGCGAAGCCGGTGCCGTTCAACTACGCCTCCCACAACCCGGCCGTGGAGCAGATCCGCGAGCGGATGCTCACCGACCTGGCGGGGCTGGACCCGCAGCCGGGTCAGGTCCGGATGGTGTCGACGGTGACCGGGGACTGGGCCGACCCCGAGAGCATGGACGGCGACTACTGGTACACGAATCTGCGGCAGCCGGTGCGGTTCGAGCAGGCGGTGCGGACCGCGCTCGGGGCTGGGCATCGCACGTTCGTGGAGGTGTCGGCGCATCCGGTGTTGAGCATGCCGGTGACCGCGATCCTCGACGACGCCGACACGGCGGGGCACACGTTGTCCACGCTGCGCCGGGGTGACGACGATCCGACCCGGCTGCTGACCAGCCTCGCGGTCGCGCACACCCTCGGCCTGCCCGTCGACCTGACCCGCGTCCTCGCCCCCGCGACCACCGTCGACCTGCCCACGTACGCGTTCGACCGGAAGCGGTACTGGCTCACCACCACCGCCCGACCCACCCACGACGTCGCCTCCGCCGGCCTCCAGGACGCCGGGCACCCGCTGCTCAGCGCCGCGCTGCCGGTCGCCGACGACCGGACCGTGGTGCTCACCGGACGGCTGTCCACGCGTACCCACCCGTGGCTCGCCGACCACGTCGTCGGCCGGACCGTCGTCGTCCCCGGCACCGCGCTCGCCGACATGGTGATCCGGGCCGGCGACGAGGTCGACGCCGGTCAGGTCGGCGACCTCACGCTGATCAGCCCGCTCGTGCTGCCCGCCACCGGCGCCGTCCAGGTGCAGGTACGCGTCGGCGCGCCCGGCGACGCCGGCGAACGGGCCGTCACGCTGCACTCCCGTCCCGCCGACGACGGCGACGCCGACTGGACCCGGCACGCCGAGGGTCTGCTGCTGCCGCAGCTTTCCGAACCCGAACCCGGGCCGGGGGAGTGGCCGCCGGCCGGCGCCGTCGAGGTCGACGCGGACCTGGACGCCTGGTACGCCCGCACCGCCGAGGCCGGCCTCACCTACGGGCCCGCGTTCCGCTGCCTGCACCGCGTCTGGCGGCACGGCGACGAGGTGTACGCCGAGGTGGCGCTGCCCGAGGCGCAGGCCGCCGACGCGTCCCGGTTCGGCCTGCACCCGGCGCTGTTCGACGCGGCCCTGCACGCCACCGGCCCCACCGCGCTGCTCGGCACGCCCGCCGAGGCCGGCAGCGGCTGGCTGCCGTTCACGCTCCGCGCGGTCACGCTGCACGCCCACGGGGCCACCCGGCTGCGGGTGACGATCCGCTCGCTCGGCCCGGACACGGTCGCCGTCACGCTCGCCGACCCGGCCGGCCGACCGGTCGCCACCGTCGGGTCGCTGACGTTCCGCCCGGTCGCCGCCGGCCAGGACGACGCCGCCGCCGCGCTGCGCCGCACCGCCGTGTTCCACCTGGACTGGACGCCGCTACCGGCCACCGACACCCCGGCCCCGACCCGCTGGGCGCTGCTCACCGACGACCGCACCGACCCGGCCGGCGCCGGCCTCGCCGACCCGGTCGGCGGCGATCAGGTCGGCGCGCCCGGCGGCGACCCCGCCGGGCTGGCCGGAGCGCTGACCGGAGCCGGTCACCGGGTGACCGTCCACCCCGACCTGGACGCGCTGCTCGCCGCCGTGGACGGCGACGACGACGTACCGGAGATCGTGGTCGACCTGCGCGGCGGCCCCGGCCCGGACCCGGAGCGGGTGGACGCGGACGCCCACTCCGCCGCCCGCGACACGCTCGCGCTGGTGCACCGGTGGCTGACCGAACCCCGCCTGGAGGCCGCCCGCCTGGTGCTCGCCACCCGGGGCGCGGTCGCCGCCGCGCCGGGCGAGGCCCCCCGCGACCCGGCCCGCGCCGCGGTGTGGGGGCTGGTCCGCTCCGCCCAGTCCGAACACCCCGGCCGGTTCACGCTGCTCGACCTGGACGACGCCGCCGCCACGCTCGACGCGGTGCCCGCCGCGCTCGCGTCCGGCGAACCGCAGCTCGCGCTCCGCGACGGCGCTGCCCTTACCCCCCGACTGGCCCGGGCCCGGGACACCGGCGTGCTGACGCCACCCGGCGACCGGCAGCCGTGGCGGCTCGACGTCACCGAGAAGGGCACGCTGGAGAACCTGGCGTTGCTGCCGGTGCCGGTCGAGGCCGGCGCGGTGCCGGCCGGGCACGTCGCGGTCGAGATGCGCGCGTCCGGCCTCAACTTCCGGGACGTGGTGCTGGCGCTCGGCATGGTCCCCGGCCAGGAGGTGCTCGGCAGCGAGGGCGCCGGCGTGGTCCGCGAGGTCGGCCCGGGCGTCACCGACCTGAAGCCCGGCGACCGGGTGATGGGCATCTTCGCCGGCTCGTTCGCCACCGTCGCGGTCACCGACCACCGCATGGTCACCCGCATCCCGGACGGCTGGTCGTACGCGGAGGCGGCCGGCGTGCCGGTGGTCTTCCTGACCGCCTGGTACGGGCTGGTCGAGCTGGGCCGGCTCACCGCCGGCGAGTCGGTGCTGGTGCACGCCGCCACCGGCGGCGTCGGCATGGCCGCCGTGCAGATCGCCCGGCACCTCGGCGCCGAGGTCTACGGCACGGCCAGTCCCGGCAAGTGGCCGGTGCTGCGCGCCACCGGCCTCGACGACGCGCACATCGCCTCCTCCCGCTCCCTGGACTTCGTCGACGAGTTCCGGGCCCGCCGCGCCGGGCTGGGCGTCGACGTGGTGCTCAACTCGCTCGCCGGCGCGTACGTGGACGCGTCGCTGCGGATGCTCGACAGCGGCGGCCGGTTCGTCGAGATGGGCAAGACCGACCCGCGTGATCCGGCCCGGGTCGCCGCCGACCACCCCGGCGTCAGCTATCAGGGCTTCGACCTGATGGCGGCCGGCCCGGCCGTCGTCGGGCGGATGCTGGCGGAGCTGATGGCGTTGTTCGCCGCCGGCACGCTGCGCCCGCTGCCGCGCCGCACCTGGGACGTCCGGCGCGCGCCCGAGGCGTTCCGCTTCCTCAGCCAGGCCCGGCACGTCGGCAAGCTCACGCTGACCATCCCGCCGACGCCCCGGCTCGACGGCACCGTCCTGGTCTCCGGCGCCACCGGCACGCTCGGCGCGCTGCTCTGCCGGCACCTGGTCGCCGCACACGGCGCCCGGCACCTGCTGCTGGTCAGCCGGCGCGGCCCGGACGCCGAGGGCGCCGACGAGCTGCTCGCCGACCTCAAGGCCGGCGGCGCGGAGGTGCAGCTCGTCGCCGCCGACCTGGCCGACCCGGAGGCGGTCGACGACGTGCTGTCCCTGGTGGACAAGCGGCACCCGCTGCGCGCCGTGGTGCACACCGCCGGCGTCGTCGACGACGCCACCGTCGAGAAGCTCACCCCGGAGCGGCTCGCCGCGGTGCTGCGCCCCAAGGTCGACGCGGCCTGGAACCTGCACCGCGCCACCCGCGACCACGAGCTGACCGCGTTCGTGCTCTACTCCGCCGCCGCCGGCCTGATGGGCGGTCCGGGCCAGGGCAACTACGCGGCCGGCAACGCGTTCCTCGACGCCCTCGCCGAGCACCGGCGCGCGTCCGGCCTGCCGGCGGTCTCCCTGGTCTGGGGCCTGTGGGCCACCGCCAGCGGGATCACCGGCCACCTGGGCGCGGTCGACCGGCGGCGGCTGGAACGCAGCGGCCTGGTGGCGCTCACCGACCACGAGGCGCTGGCGTTGTTCGACGCCACCTGGCGTTCCGAACGACCCACGCTGATGCCCGCGAAGATCAGCACGCAGGGCACCGGCGGCCCGGTCCACCCGCTGCTCACCGCGCTGGTCCGCGTCGGCACGCGCCGCGGCGCGGTCACCGAGGCGGCCGGCGGTCCGGCGTACGCGGAGACGCTGCGCGGCCTGTCCGGCGAGAAACGCGAACGGGCGCTGCGGGACCTGGTGCTGGCGCACGTCGCCGTGGTGCTCGGCGTCGGCGACCCGGCCGGGGTGGAACCGGACCGCGCGTTCCGGGAACTCGGTTTCGACTCGCTCACCGCGGTCGAGCTGCGCAACCGGCTCGGCGCGGCCACCGGGCTGCGGCTGCCGGCCACGCTGGTCTTCGACAACCCGACGCCGGCCGCGCTCGCCGCCCACCTGGCCACCCGGATCGCCGTGCCCGACGGCGCGACCGACGCCTCCGGCGGTGTCGGCCGGGACCTCGACCGGCTGGAGGCGGCGCTGGCCGGGCTCGACCCGGACGACGAGGCGTTCCGCGGCATCACCGAGCGGCTGCACAGCCTGCTGGACCGGTTGACCGCGCGGGAGACGACCGCCGACGACGGCGACCTGGAGTCGGCCACCACCGAGAACATCTTCGACCTGATCGACCGCGAGCTGGAGACGTCTTGACCGCCGGCCGCGACGACATCGGTACGCCGAGTGAGGGTAGGACCACGGTGAACAGCGAGGACGAGAAGTACGTCGAGTACCTGAAGCGTACGACCTCGGAGCTGCGGCGCACCCGGCGGCGGCTGCGGGCGTTGGAGGCCCGTGACACCGAGCCGGTCGCGGTGGTGGCGATGACCTGCCGCTACCCGGGCGGCGTCGGCTCGCCCGAGCAGCTCTGGGAGCTGGTCCGCGACGGCCGCGACGGGATCGGCCCGTTCCCCGCCGACCGGGGCTGGGACCTCGACCGGCTGTTCCACAGCGACCCGGACCACCCGGGCACCAGCTACGTGCGGGAGGGCGGCTTCGTCTACGACGCCGGGGACTTCGACGCCGACCTGTTCGGCATCAGCCCCCGCGAGGCGGTCGCCATGGACCCGCAGCAGCGGCTGCTGCTGGAGGCGAGCTGGGAGGCGTTCGAACGGGCCGGGCTGCCGCTGCCGGCGGTGCGGGGCAGCCGCACCGGCGTGTTCGTCGGCGCCGCCGCGCACGGCTACGACGCGATCCTCGCCCAGGCCGGGCAGGACGCCGAGGGCCACTCGCTCACCGGCAACTCGACGAGCATCGTCTCCGGCCGGATCGCGTACACGCTCGGCCTGGAAGGGCCGGCGGTCACCATCGACACCGCCTGCTCCTCGTCGTCGGTGGCGATCCACCTGGCCGTGCAGGGCCTGCGCAACGGCGACTGCGAACTGGCGCTGGCCGGCGGCGTCACCGTGATGCCCACCCCGGCGGTGTTCGTCGGCTTCAGCCGCCAGCGCGGCCTGGCCGCCGACGGCCGGTGCAAGCCGTTCGCCGCCGCCGCCGACGGCACCGGCTGGTCCGAGGGCGTCGGCATGCTGCTGCTGGCCCGCCTCTCCGACGCGCAGAAGCACGGCTACCCGGTGCTCGCGGTGATCCGGGGCAGCGCGGTCAACCAGGACGGCGCGTCCAACGGGCTGAGCGCCCCGCACGGCCCGTCCCAGGTGCGCGTCATCCGGCAGGCGCTGGCCAACGCCCGGCTCACCCCCGAGCAGGTCGACGTGGTGGAGGCGCACGGCACCGGCACCACGCTCGGTGACCCGATCGAGGCGCAGGCGCTGCTCGCCACGTACGGGCAGGACCGGGAGACGCCGCTGCTGCTCGGCTCCGTGAAGTCGAACCTGGGCCACACCCAGGCCGCCGCCGGGGTGGCCGGCGTGATCAAGATGGTGCTGGCCGTCCGGCACGGCGTCGTCCCGCCCACGCTGCACGTCGACGCGCCCTCGCCGCACATCGACTGGACCGCCGGCGCGGTCACGCTCGCCACCGAGGCGATGCCGTGGCCGGCCACCGACCGGCCGCGCCGCGCCGCGGTGTCCTCGTTCGGCGTCTCCGGCACCAACGCGCACACCATCATCGAGCAGGCGCCCGAGCCGGAACCGGCCGAGGACGAGCCGACCGCGACCCCGACCACCCGGCCGGTGGCGCCGGTGCTGCTCTCCGCCCGGTCCGCCGACGCGCTCGCCGCCCAGGCCGGTCGCTGGGCGGCCTGGCTCGCCGCCGCACCCGACACGCGCCCGCTCGACGTCGCGTACGCCTCGGTGGTGTCCCGGTCCGTGCTCGACCACCGGGCGGTGGTCGCCGCCGCCGGCCCGGACGACCTGCTCGCCGCGTTGCGCGCGCTCGCCGCCGGCGAGCCGGCCGGCACCGTGCACACCGGAACCGGCACGCCCCGCGGCCAGCTCGCGGTGCTCTTCTCCGGGCAGGGCGCGCAGCGCGCCGGCATGGGCCGCGAGCTGTACGCGCAGTTCCCGGTGTTCGCCGCCGCGCTCGACGAGGTGTGCTCCTATCTGAACCGGGCGCTGCCCCGGCCGTTGAAGGAGGTGCTGTTCGACGACGGCGACCTGCTGGACCAGACCCAGTTCACCCAGGCCGGCCTGTTCGCGGTCGAGGTGGCGCTGTTCCGCCTCGTCGAGTCGTTCGGGCTGACGCCCGACCTGGTCGGCGGCCACTCCATCGGCGAGGTCACCGCCGCGCACGTGGCCGGCGTGCTGACGCTGGAGCACGCCGCCGCGCTGGTCGCCGCGCGGGGCCGGCTCATGCAGGCGCTGCCGGCCGGCGGCGCGATGCTCGCCGTGGCCGCGCCCGAGGCCGACGTCCGCGCCACGCTGACCGACCCGGACGAGCCGGTCGACGTCGCCGCCGTCAACGGCCCGGCCGCCGTGGTGCTCTCCGGCACGGCGGACGCCGTGGACCGGCTGGCGGGGCTCTGGCGGGACCGGGGCGTCCGCACCCGCCGGCTGACCGTCAGCCACGCGTTCCACAGCCCGCTGATGGAGCCGGTGCTGGCGCGCTTCCGGGCGGTGCTGGAGCGGCTGACGTTCGCCGCGCCGACGCTGCCGGTGGTGTCCAACGTGACAGGCGAGCTGGCCGACCCGGACGAGATCCGCACCGCCGACTACTGGGTGCGGCACGTCCGGGAGGCGGTCCGCCACGCCGACGGCGTGCACGCGCTGCGCGCCGCCGGCGCCGACACGTTCCTGGAACTCGGCCCCCGCGCCGTGCTCACCCCGCTGACCGCCGACATCCTGCCCGGCGAGCCGGTCCGTGCCGTCGCCGCGCAACGCGGCGACCGTCCCGAGGTCGAGGCGCTGCTGGCCGCGCTGGCCGAGCTGCACGTGCACGGCCACCCGGTCACCTGGACCGACTGGTTCGCCGGTACCGGCGCCCACCGGGTCGACCTGCCCACGTACGCGTTCCAGCGGGAGCGCTACTGGGCCGGTGACGGCACGGTCCGGCCGGACACCCGCCCGGACAGCGCGGACGGCGGATTCTGGGCCGCCGTGGAACGCGGCGACCTGCCGGCCGTGGCGTCCGAACTGGCCGTCCAGGACGACCCGGACGCGGTGGCCGCGCTCGGCCCGGCCGTGCCGGTGCTGTCGTCGTGGCGGCGTGCCCGGCAGCGCGACGCGGTGCTCGACGGCTGGTCGTACCGGGTCGAGTGGGAGGCGGTCCGTCCCGCGCCCGCCCCGACGCTGACCGGCCGCTGGCTGGTCGTCGCCGTCGACGACCCGGCGCCCTGGGCGGCGCCGCTCGCGGTGGCCGGCGCCGACGTCGACGTGCTCACCGTGCCCGCCGACACCGACCGTGGCGACCTGGCCGACCTGCTGCGCGGCCACGACGAGGCGGGCTGGCGGGGCGTGCTCTGCGTGCTGCCCGGCCCGGACGCGCCGCGACCCGACGCGCCCGCCGTGCCGGCCGGGACCGCGCTGCTGCTCACGCTGGTGCAGGCGCTCGCCGACACCGGCCGGGCCGGCCGGCTCTGGTGCGTCACCCGGGGCGCCGTCTCGGTGGGCGGCGGCGAACCGCTCACCGACCCGTACGCGGCGGCGGCCTGGGGCCTCGGCCGGACGGTCGCGCTGGAACAACCCGACCGCTGGGGCGGCCTCGTCGACCTGCCCGCCGACGCCACGCCGGAGCGGGTCGACGCCGACGCGCTGCGCGCGGTGCTCGCCGACGGCGGCCACGACGAGGTGGCCGTCCGGCCGCACGGCACGTTCGGCCGCCGGCTCGTCCCCGCCGCCGTCCCCGCCGGCCCCGGCTGGCGGCCGACCGGCACGGTGCTGGTCACCGGCGGCACCGGCGCGCTCGGCCGGCAGGTCACCCGCTGGCTGCTCGCCGCCGGCGCGACCGAGGTGGTGCTCGCGTCCCGGCGCGGCCCCGACGCGCCCGGCGCCGCCGACCTGGCCGCCGAGCTGCCCGGCGCCCGGGTGGTGCGCTGCGACGTCACCGACCCCGCCGCCGTCACCGCGCTGGTCGCCGACCTGCCCGCGCTGACCGCCGTGGTGCACACCGCCGGCGTCGTCGACGACGGCATCCTCGACGGCCTCGACCTGACCCGCCTGGCGGCCGTGCTGGACGGCAAGGTCCGCGCCGCCCGGGTGCTGCACGACGCCACCGCCGACCGCCGGCTCGACGCGTTCGTGTTGTTCTCCTCGCTGGCCGGCGTGATCGGCAGCGCCGGGCAGGGCAACTACGCGGCGGCCAACGCCTTCCTGGACGCGTTCGCCGCCTGGCGCCGCGACCTCGGGCTGCCGGCCACCGCGATCGCCTGGGGCGCCTGGTCCGCCGACGGCATGGCCGCCGCCAGCGCCGAGCTGACCGCGCGGCTGACCCGGGGCGGCGTCAACCCGCTGCCGGCCGAGCCGGCCGCCGCCGCGCTGGGCCGGATCGTCGGCGCCGCCGCGCCGGCCGTCACCGTCGCCGACGTCGACTGGGGACGCCTCGCCGCCGTACGCGGCCGGCCCGCACCGCTGCTCGCCGGCCTGCCCGGCGTGCCCACCGGACCCGCCGTGGTCGCCCCGGCGGTGGTGGTCGGCCGGTCCCTGCCGCAGCTCACCGAACTGGTCCGCACCCAGGCCGCGCTGGTGCTCGGCCACCCGGCCGGCCGGCCGCTGCCCGATCGCACGTTCCGCGACCTGGGCTTCGACTCGCTCACCGCGGTCGAGCTGCGCAACCGGCTCGCCGCCGAGACCGGCATGACGTTGCCCGCCACGCTGGTCTTCGACCACCCCACGGTCGCCGAACTCGCCGCTCACCTGCACGGCCGGGCCGACGACCACACCGGCGGCGCGGTCGTCGCCGCCGACGTCGACAGGCACCGCGAACCCGTCGCCATCGTGGCGATGAGCTGCCGCTTCCCCGGCGGTGTGGCCAGCCCCGAGCAGCTCTGGGACCTGGTCGCCGGTGGCACCGACGCGCTCTCGCCGATGCCCGAGGAACGCGGCTGGAACGTCGCCGAGCTGTACCACCCCGACCCCGAGCACCTCGGCACCAGCTACGTGCGGGAGGGCGGCTTCGTCGACTCCGCCGGCGAGTTCGACCCGGCGTTCTTCGGCATCAGCCCCCGTGAGGCGCTGGCCATGGACCCGCAGCAGCGGTTGCTGCTGGAGGCGAGCTGGGAGGCGTTCGAACGGGCCCGGTTCGACCCGGCCGCGCTGCGCGGCAGCCGCACCGGCGTCTACGTCGGCACCAACGGACAGGACTACGGCTCGCTGCTGCTGGCCTCCGGGGACGGCGACGAGAACTACCTCGCCACCGGCGTCTCCGCCAGCGTCATCTCCGGCCGGCTCGCGTACACCTTCGGGTTGCACGGCCCGGCTGTCACTGTCGACACCGCCTGCTCGGCGTCGCTTGTCGCGCTGCACCTCGCCGCGCAGGCGTTGCAGGCGGGGGAGTGCGACCTCGCGCTCGCCGGCGGCGCCACGGTGATGGCCACGCCCGGCATCTTCGTCGGTTTCTCCCGGCAGCGCGGCCTGGCCGCCGACGGCCGGTGCAAGCCGTTCGCGGGCGCCGCCGACGGCACCGGCTGGGGTGAGGGCGTCGGCCTGCTGGTGCTCCAGCGGCTCTCCGACGCCCGCCGCGACGGCAACCCGGTCCTCGCCGTGGTACGCGGCAGCGCGGTCAACTCCGACGGCGCGTCCAACGGGCTCACCGCCCCCAACGGGCCGGCCCAGCAGCGGGTCATCCGGCAGGCCCTGGCGAACGCCGGGCTCGCCCCCGACCAGGTCGACGCCGTCGAGGCGCACGGCACCGGCACCACGCTCGGCGACCCGATCGAGGCGCAGGCGCTGATCGCCACCTACGGTCAGGCCCGCGACGCCGACCGGCCGCTCTGGCTCGGCTCGGTCAAGTCGAACCTGGGCCACACCCAGGCCGCCGCCGGTGTGGCCGGCGTGATCAAGATGGTGCTGGCGCTGCGCCACGGCGTGCTGCCGCCCACCCTGCACGTCGACGAGCCCACCCCGCACGTCGACTGGTCCGCCGGCACGGTCGCGCTGCTCACCGAGGCCCGCCCCTGGCCGGACGGCGACCGGCCCCGCCGGGCCGGCGTCTCCTCGTTCGGCATCAGCGGCACCAACGTGCACACCATCCTGGAGCAGGCGCCGCCGGAGGAGACCGCGTCGGACGACGACGCCGCGCCGGCCGGGGAGCTGCCCTGGGCGCTGTCCGGGCGGAGCGCCGCCGCGCTCGCCGCCCGCGCCCGCGACCTGCGGGCGCACCTCGACGCCGTGCCGGACGCCGCGCTGCCCGACCTGGCCTGGTCGCTGGCCACCACCCGCAGCGCCCACGAGCACCGCGCGGTGGTGCTCGCCGCCGGCCGCGACGACCTGACCGCCGCGCTGGGCGCGCTCGCCGACGGCCGTCCCGCGCCGGACTCCGTGACCCGCGCCCCCGGTACGCCGGGCGACGTGGTCTTCGTCTTCCCCGGTCAGGGTTCGCAGTGGACCGGCATGGCCGCCGAGCTGCTCGACACCGCCCCGGTGTTCGCCGAGACGTTCGCCGCCTGCGCGGCGGCGCTGCGCCCGCACGTCGACTGGTCGTTGACCGACGTGGTGCGCGGCGTGCCCGGCGCGCCGTCGCTGGAGCGGGTGGACGTGGTGCAGCCGGCGCTGTTCGCGGTCGGCGTGTCCCTGGCCGCGCTGTGGCGCTCCTACGGCGTCCACCCGTCGGCCGTGGTCGGCCACTCCCAGGGCGAGATCGCCGCCGCGTACGTCGCCGGTGGGCTCAGCCTGGACGACGCCGCCGCCGTGGTGGCGCTGCGCAGCCGGATCATCGCCGGCATCGCCGGTGACGGCGGCATGGTCTCGGTCGCCACCACCGCCGACGAGGTCACCGCGACGATCAGCCGCTGGGACGGCCGGGTCTCGCTCGCCGCGATCAACGGCCCGACCGCCGTGGTGGTCTCCGGCGACTCCGCCGCGCTCGACGAGCTGGTCGCCCACTACCAGGGGCGGGACGTGCGGGTGCGCCGGGTGCCGGTGGACTACGCCTCCCACTCGGCGCACGTCGAACCGCTGCGCGAGCGGCTGCGCGAGCTGCTCGCCGGCCTGCGCCCGCGTACCGGCGAGATCCGGTTCCGGTCCACCGTGACCGGCGAGTGGACGGACACCGCCGGCCTGGACGCCGACTACTGGTACCGCAACCTGCGGCAGACGGTCGGCTTCGACGCCGCCG
Organism: Micromonospora sp. DT227; assembly: GCF_049841835.1. Taxonomy (NCBI): domain Bacteria; kingdom Bacillati; phylum Actinomycetota; class Actinomycetes; order Micromonosporales; family Micromonosporaceae; genus Micromonospora; species Micromonospora sp. DT227. The sequence continues at coordinate 51,106 of NZ_JBNCLA010000006.1, forward strand.
TCCGCGACCTCGCCGCCACCGGCCACCAGACGTTCGTCGAGGTCAGCGCGCACCCGGTGCTCACCATGGCGATGCAGGAGAGCGTCGAGTCGGCCGCCGCCGACCCGGCCGCGGTCACCGTGACCGGCACGCTGCGCCGCGACGAGGGCGGCCTGGCCCGCTTCCACCGCGCGGTCGCCGAGGTGTACGCCGGTGGCGCCGCCGTCGACTGGCGGCCCGCGTTCGCCGGCCGCCCCACCCGCCGGCTCGACCTGCCCACGTACCCGTTCCAGCGGCAGCTCTACTGGCCGCGCCCGGCCGCCGCCGCGACCACCGGGACCACGGCCGGCACGGTCGAGGTGGACGAGGTCGACGCCCGGTTCTGGGCGGCCGTCGAGACCGAGGACCCGGCCGTGGTCGGCGCCGAGCTGGCCGACGTCGCCGAGGTGTCCGAGGACGCCCTCACCGCGCTGCTGCCCGCGCTCGCCGCCTGGCGTCGCCGCCACCGCGACCAGGCCACCATCGACTCATGGCGCTACCGCGACGGGTGGCTTCCGGTCGCCCCCGACGGCTCGGCCGCGCCGACCCTCACCGGCGCCTGGTGGCTGGTCACCGCCGCCGGGGCCGACGCGGATGCCCCCGCCGACGCCGCGGTCGGCTTCGTCGCGGACGCGTTGCGTCGGCACGGCGCCACCGTCGTCGAGATCGCGCTGACCGGCGCGCCCGACCGGGACGCGCTCACCGACCGGCTGCGCGACACGCACCGGGACACGCCGCCCGCCGGTGTGGTGTCGCTCCTGCCGCTCGACGAGACGCCGCTGCCCGGCCACCCGCACGTGCCGGCCGGGTTCGCCGGCACCGTCACGCTCACCCAGGCGCTCGGCGACGCCGGCGTCCGCGCGCCGCTGTGGACGCTCACCCGGGGCGCGGTCGCCACCGGCCCCGGCGACCCGCTGACCCACCCGACGCAGCAGCTCGCCTGGGGCTTCGGCCGGATCGCCGCGCTGGAACACCCGGACCGCTGGGGCGGCCTGATCGACCTGCCCGACAGCCCTGACGACCGCAGCGCCGTCCGGCTCGCCCGCGTCCTCGCCGGCGCCGACGGGGAGGACCAGGTCGCGCTGCGCCCCACCGGCGCGTACGGGCGGCGGCTGCGGCGCGCCCCGCTCGGCGACACCCCCGCCCCGCGCGACTGGCGCCCCACCGGCACCGCGCTGGTCACCGGCGGCACCGGCGCGCTCGGCGGGCACGTGGCCCGCTGGCTCGCCGCCAACGGCGTCGACCACCTGGTGCTGCTGAGCCGGCGCGGCCGGTCCGGCGACGGCGTCGCCGCGCTGGAGGCCGAGCTGACCGCGTCGGGCACCCGGGTCACGGTGGCGGCCTGCGACGCCGCCGACCGGGACGCGCTCGCCGCCGTGCTGGCCGACGTGCCCGCCGAGCATCCCCTCCGCACCGTCGTGCACACCGCCGCCGTGCTCGACGACGCGGTGATCGGCGCGCTCACCCTCGACCAGCTCGACCACGCGCTCGCCGCCAAGGTCACCGCCGCGGTCAACCTGCACGAGCTGACCCGCGACCTCGACCTCGACGCGTTCGTGCTGTTCTCCGCGATGGCCGGCACGGTCGGCAGCTCCGGCGTCGGCAACTACGCCCCCGGCAACGCCTACCTCAACGCGCTCGCCGAACACCGCCGCGACCTCGGCCTGCCGGCCACCTCCATCGCCTGGGGCGCCTGGGGCGGCGGCGGCATGGCCGACGGCGAGTTCGGCCGGATGCTGCACCGGCACGGCGCGCCCGAGATGTCGCCCCGGCTCGCGATCGCCGCGCTGCACCAGGCGCTCGCCCACGACGAGACGTTCCTGACCATCTCCAACATCGCCTGGGACCGGTTCCGGGTCGCGCTCACCGCCACCCGCCCGGCCCCGCTGATCGCCGAGATCCCCGAGGTGCGGCGGCTCGCCGCCGAACGGGAACCGGAGGAGACCACCGAGGTCGAGCCGGTCGGCGCGTTCGCCCGGATGGCGTCCGCGCAGCGCCGGCAGGCGCTGCTCGACCTGGTCCGCGACCAGGCGGCCACGGTCCTGAAGTACGACGGCGGCCAGGCCGTCGACCCGCACCACGCGTTCCGGGACCTCGGCTTCGACTCGGTCACCGCGGTCGAGCTGCGCAACCGGCTCGGCACCGCCACCGGGCTGCGCCTGCCGGTCACGCTGGTCTTCGACTACCCGACCGCCACCGTGCTGGCCCGCCACCTCGACGAGGAGCTGGGCGGCGGCGCCGAGGCCGAGGCGGTCGCCGGCCCCGCGCCGCTGGCCGACGACGAGCCGATCGCGGTCGTCGCCATGTCCTGCCGGTTCCCGGGCGGCGTCACCGACCCGGAGCGGTTCTGGCAGTTGCTGCACGCCGGCCGGGACGCCGTCTCGGACCTGCCCGGCGACCGCGGCTGGGACGTCGACCGGCTCTACGACCCCGACCCCTACTCCGCCGGCACCTCCTACGTCCGCACCGGCGCGTTCCTCTACGACGTGGCCGACTTCGACGCCGGGTTCTTCGGCATCTCACCGCGTGAGGCCGTGGCCATGGACCCGCAGCAGCGCCTGCTGCTGGAGACGTCGTGGGAGGCCATCGAGCGGGCAGGGGTTGACCCGGGTGGTTTGCGGGGTTCACGAACAGGGGTGTTCGTCGGCACGAACGGACAGGACTATGGGGCCCTGTTGATGGTGTCCGCGGACGAGGTCGAAGGGTTCGCGAGCACCGGGAACGCGGCGAGCGTGGTCTCGGGGCGGGTGGCGTACGTGTTGGGGTTGGAAGGACCTGCGGTCTCGGTGGACACGGCGTGTTCGTCGTCGCTGGTCGCGCTGCACCTGGCGGCGGCCGCGCTGCAACGCGGCGAGTGCGACCTGGCGCTCGCCGGTGGCGTGACCGTCATGTCGACCCCGGGGCTGTTCGTCGAGTTCTCCCGCCAGCGCGGCCTCGCCGCCGACGGGCGGTGCAAGGCGTTCGCCGCCGCCGCCGACGGCACCGGATGGGGGGAGGGCGTGGGGATGCTCCTGGTCGAACGGCTCTCCGACGCCCGCCGCAACGGGCATCCGGTGCTCGCCGTGCTGCGTGGCAGCGCGGTCAACCAGGACGGCGCGTCCAACGGGCTGACGGCCCCGAACGGCCCGTCGCAGCAGCGGGTGATCCGGGCGGCGCTGGCCGCCGCGCGGCTGTCCCCGGCCGACGTGGACGTGGTGGAGGCGCACGGCACCGGCACCACGCTGGGTGACCCGATCGAGGCGCAGGCGCTCATCGCCACCTACGGGCAGGGCCGCGCCGACGTCGAACCGCTGCTGCTCGGCTCGGTGAAGTCGAACATCGGCCACACCCAGGCCGCCGCCGGCGTCGCCGGCGTGATCAAGATGATCCTGGCCATGCGGGCCGGGGTGGTCCCGATGACGTTGCACGTGGACGCGCCCTCGCCACACATCGACTGGTCGGCCGGCGCGGTGGAGCTGGTCACCGAGAACCGGCCCTGGCCGGGCAGCGGGTCCGGCCGTCGGGCGGCGGTGTCCTCGTTCGGCATCTCCGGCACCAACGCGCACGTCATCCTCGAACTGCCCGACGAGCCGTCCACCGAGGCGGACGCCGTCCGGCCCGGCCTGCTGGACGCCGCCGTCACCGCCTGGCCGGTGTCGGCGCGGACCCGCGACGGGCTCGCCCGGCAGGCCCAGCGGCTGTCCCGGCACCTGCGCGCCGACCCGGCCGACCCCGCCGTGGTGGCCTGGTCGCTGGCCACCACCCGGTCGGCGTTCGACCAGCGGGCCGTGGTGCTCGGCTCGTCGGCCGAGGAACTGCTGTCCGGTCTGGACGCGCTCGCGTCCGGCGCGCCCGCCGGCAACCTGGTGGCCGGCGCGGTCGCCGGGCACGGTGCCGGTCCGGTGTTCGTGTTCCCGGGTCAGGGCGCGCAGTCGGCGCGGATGGCGGCGGGTCTGGTCGGTCGGTGCGTGCCGTTCGACGCGGCGTTGGCCGAGTGTCAGGTGGCCCTCTCTCCTTACCTCGACGTCGATCTGGTGTCGGTGTTGACCGGTGACGACGAGTCGTGGTTGGACCGGGTCGAGGTGGTGCAGCCGGTGCTGTGGGCGGTGGGTGTCGCCCTGGCTGCCGTGTGGCGGCACGTCGGGGTCGTGCCGCAGGCGGTGGTCGGTCACTCGCAGGGTGAGATCGGCGCCGCGTGTGTGGCGGGGATCCTGTCCCTGGACGACGCGGCGAAGACGGTGGCGTTGCGGTCCCGGGCGCTGTCCGCGTTGCGCGGCACCGGCACGATGGCGTCGGTCGACCTGTCCGCCGACGAGGTGACCGCCCGGCTGGGTGGCTTCGCCGGTGTCGGGGTGGCGGCGGTCAACGGCCCGGCGACGGTGGTGGTGTCGGGTCCGCCGCAGGCGGTCGCGGATCTGGTCGAGTCGTGTCAGGCCGACGGCATCCGGGCCCGGCTGATCCCGGTCGACTACGCCTCGCACTCCGCCGCTGTGGAGGACGTCGCGCAGCAGCTCCGCACCGACCTGGCCGGCGTGACGCCGCAGCCCGGTCACACCCGGCTGGTGTCCACGTTGACCGGGGAGTGGGTGGACCCGGCGACGATGACGGCCGACTACTGGTACGACAACCTGCGGCAGACCGTCCGGTTCGACACCGCCGTGCGTACGGCGGTCGGGGCGGGTCACACGACGTTCGTGGAGATCAGTCCGCATCCGGTGCTGACCATGCCGGTGACGGCGATCCTGGACGACCTCGGCACCGCCGGGCACACGTTGTCCACGCTGCGGCGGGGTGAGGACGACCCGACCCGGCTGCTGACCAACCTGGCCACCGCGTACAGCGTCGGCCTGCCCGTCGACCTGACCAGCGTGCTCGCCGGCACGGACACCGTCGCGCTGCCCACCTACGCGTTCGACCGGGCCCGCTACTGGCCCCGCGCCAGCCTCGACGCGCCCGCCGCCGGGGAGAGCCCGACCGGCGCCGACGCCGCCTTCTGGGCCGCCGTCGACAACGAGGACCTCGCGGCGCTCGCCGACCTCACCGCCGCCGACGCCGCCGAATCCCTCGACCGCCTCGGGGCGGCCCTGCCGCTGCTCGCCGACTGGCGCCGCCGGCAACGCGACCGGTCCACGCTCGACGACCTGCGCTACCGCGCCGTCTGGCAGCCGTACGGCGGAATTCCGGTCGGCTACCTCACCGGCGTCTGGTGGGTCGTCGCCGACGAGGCCGGCACCACCGAGGCGGAGACGGCGGTGGCCGAACTGACCCGGCGCGGCGCGGACGCCCGGCTCGTGCTGCTGCCCGCCGACGACACCGACCGCGCCGCCGTCGCCGCCCGGCTCACCGCCGCCGGCCCCGACCCGGCCGACCGGGTGCTCTCCCTGCTCGCGCTCGCCGACGGCCCGGTCGACGCCACCGAGCCGGTGCCGCCGTTCCTGGCCCGCTCGCTGGCGCTGATCCAGGCGCTCGGGGACCTCGACGTGGCCGCGCCGCTGTGGTGCGTCACCCGGGGCGCCGCCGGCACCACCCGCGACGGCGGCGCCGGCCGGCCCGAACAGGCCCTGCTCTGGGGTCTCGGCCGGGTCGTCGCGCTGGAACACCCGGAACGCTGGGGCGGCCTGGTCGACGTGCCGGCCACGCTCGACGACCACGGCTGGGACCTGCTCTGCGCCGCGCTCACCGGCCCCGACGGGGAGGACCAGCTCGCCGTCGACGGCGTCACGCTGCTGGTCCGCCGGCTCGTCCGGGCGCCCGGCGGCGGCGTCGACCCCGCACCCGACCACGCCGGCACCACGCTGGTCACCGGCGGCACCGGCGCGCTCGGCGGGCAGGTGGCCCGCTGGCTCGCCGACCGGGGCGCGACGCACCTGATGCTGGTCAGCCGCCGCGGCGCCGACGCGCCCGGCGCCGCCGACCTGGTCCGGGACCTCACCGACCGGGGTGCCCGGGTCACGGTCGCCGCCTGCGACGTGGCCGACCGGGCCGCGCTCGCCAAGCTCCTCGACGAGGTGCCCGCCGACGCGCCGCTGACCGGTGTCGTGCACACCGCCGGCATCCTCGACGACGGGGTCCTCGACGGCCTCACCGCCGACCGGATCGCCGACGTGCTGCGACCCAAGGTGCTCGGCGCGCTGCACCTGCACGAGCTGACCGCCGAGAAGGACCTGCGCGCCTTCGTGCTGTTCTCCGCGCTGCCCGGCCAGCTCGGCGTCGCCGGGCAGGGCAGCTACGCCGCCGCGAACGCCTACCTCGACGCGTTGGCCGAGCAGCGGCACCGGCGGGGCCTGCCGGCCACCTCCGTCGCCTGGGGACCCTGGGCCACCGGCGGCATGGCCGACGCCGACCCCGCCGTGGCCGAACGCCGGCGGCGCAGCGGCGTCGCCCGGCTCGACAGCGACCTCGCGCTCGCCGCGCTCGCCGGCTGCCTCGCCCGCCGCGAACCGGTCACCGTGGTCGCCGGCATCGACTGGGCCCGGTACGTGCCCGGTTTCACCGCGGTCCGGCCCAGCCCGCTGCTCACCGGCATCCCGGAGGCGCTCCGCGCCACCGCCGAGCGCGCCGACGACGCCGGCCCCACCGCCGAGTCGCTCGCCGCCCTGCTCGCCGGGCAGAGCGAGGCGGAACGCCGCAAGACGCTGCTCGACCTCGTCCGGGGCCAGGCGGCGGCGGTGCTCGGACACGCCTCGGACGCCGCCGTCGAACCCGACCGGGCGTTCCGGGACCTCGGCTTCGACTCGCTGACCGCGGTGGAGCTGCGCAACCGGCTCACCGCCGCCACCGGCGTCCGGCTGCCCGCCACGGTGGTGTTCGACTACCCGACCGCCGCGCTGCTCGCCGACTACGTCCGCGCCGCCGTCGTGGACGGGGGAGTGGCCGCCGCCGCGCCGGTCTTCGGCGAACTGGAGCGGCTGGAGGCGGCGCTGTCCGGCGCCGCCCCCGACCGGGGCGCGCGGCTGCGGATCACCGAACGGCTCCGGACGCTGCTGGCCTCGCTCAACGAGGTGGACGCCCCGGCGGACGGCGACGGCGTCGCCGGCAAGCTCCAGGACGCCACCCCGGACGAGGTCTTCGACTTCATCGACCGCGAGCTGGGGGTGTCCTGACGTGACCACTGCCGGCTCGGGGCAACACAGGGAATGGGCGGACCATGGCTGACGAGGCGAAGCTTCTCGACTACCTCAAGCGGGTCACCGCCGACCTGCACCAGGTGCGGCAGCGGCTGCGCGAGGTGGAGGCCGGCGAGCAGGAGCCGGTCGCGATCGTCGGCATGAGCTGCCGCTTCCCCGGCGGTATCCGCACCCCGGAGCAGCTGTGGGAGGTGGTGGCGTCCGGCCGGGACGTGATGACCGAGTTCCCCACCGACCGGGGCTGGGACCTCGACGCGCTGCACGCCGGCGACCCCGAGGACGCCGGCACCTCGTACGCGCGCCACGGCGGCTTCGTCACCGACCTGGCCGACTTCGACAGCGGCTTCTTCGCCATCTCGCCGCGCGAGGCGCTCGCCATGGACCCCCAGCAGCGGTGGCTGCTGGAGACCACCTGGGAGGTCTTCGAGCGGGCCGGCATCGACCCGCACACGCTGCGCGGCAGCCGCACCGGCGTGTTCGCCGGCAGCACCGGCCAGGACTACGGCACGGTGCTGATGACCGCCGCCGCGCAGGGCCTGGAAGGGCACCTGATGACCGGCAACGCCGGCAGCGTGGTGTCCGGCCGGATCGCCTACACGTTCGGCCTGGAAGGGCCCGCGGTCACCGTCGACACCGCCTGCTCGTCGTCGCTGGTGGCGATGCACCTGGCCGGGCAGGCGCTGCGGCAGCGGGAGTGCACGCTCGCCGTCGTCGCCGGCGTCACCGCCATGTGTACGCCGGGCGCCTTCGTCGAGTTCTCCCGCCAGCGCGGACTGGCCGCCGACGGCCGGTGCAAGGCGTTCGCCGCCGCCGCCGACGGCACCGGCTGGTCCGAGGGCGTCGGTGTGCTGCTGCTGGAACGCGTCTCCGACGCCCGCCGCAACGGCCACCCGATCCTCGCCGTGCTGCGCGGCAGCGCGGTCAACCAGGACGGCGCGTCGAACGGGCTCAGCGCCCCGAACGGCCCGTCCCAGCAGCGGGTGATCCAGCAGGCCCTGGCCAACGCCGGGCTCGCCGCCGGCGGCGTGGACGTGGTGGAGGCGCACGGCACCGGCACCCGGCTCGGCGACCCGATCGAGGCGCAGGCGCTGCTGGCCACGTACGGGCAGGACCGGGGCGACGCCGCGCCGCTGCTGCTCGGCTCCGTCAAGTCGAACCTGGGGCACACGCAGGCGGCGGCCGGCGTCGCCGGGGTGATCAAGATGGTGCAGGCGATGCGGCACGGGCTCGTCCCGCCCACGCTGCACGTGGACGCGCCGACGCCGCAGGTCGACTGGGACACCGGCGCGGTCGAGCTGGTCACCGAGGCCACCCCGTGGCCGGCGGTGGACCGGCCCCGCCGCTCGGCGATCTCCTCGTTCGGCGTGTCCGGCACCAACGCGCACACCATCCTCGAACAGGCGCCGCCGGACGAGCCCGCCCCGGCCGACGACGCGCCGACACGTACCCGCCCGGTCGTACCGGTGCTGGTGTCCGCCCGCGACGACGCCGCGCTCGCCGACCAGGCCGGCCGCTGGGCCGCGCGGCTGGCCGCCGACCCGGCGTCGACCGCGCTCGACGTGGCGTTCTCGTCGGCGACCGCGCGGGCGGCGCTGGACCGGCGGGCCGTGCTGGCCGCCACCGACCGCGACGACCTGCTCGCCGGCCTGCGGGCACTCGCGGCCGGAACGCCGACGGCCACCACGGCGACCGGCGCGGCCACCGACCGGCAGGGCCTGGCGGTGCTGTTCTCCGGGCAGGGCGCGCAGCGTGCCGGCATGGGTCGGGAGCTGTCCGGGGCGTTCCCGGTGTTCGCGTCCGCGTTGGACGAGGTGTGCGGGCACCTGGACCCGTTGCTGCCGCAGCCGTTGCAGCCGGTGCTGTTCGGTGACGCCGATCTGTTGGATCAGACGCAGTTCACGCAGGCGGGTCTGTTCGCGGTCGAGGTGGCGCTGTTCCGCCTGGTCGAGTCGTTCGGGGTGACCCCGGACTTCGTGGGTGGGCACTCGATCGGTGAGGTGACCGCCGCGTACGTGGCGGGAGTGTTGTCGCTGCCGGACGCGTGTGCGCTGGTGGCGGCGCGGGGCCGCCTCATGCAGGCGTTGCCGGCCGGCGGCGGGATGTTGGCGGTCGCGGCGCCCGAGGCCGAGGTCGCCGCGTCGATCGCGGCGCACACGGAGGTCGGGATCGCGGCGGTGAACGGCCCGTCGTCGACGGTGGTGTCCGGTCCGGTCGACGCGCTGGACGAGATCGAGGGCGCCTGGCGGGACCGGGGTGTGCGGGTTCGCCGGTTGACGGTGTCGCACGCGTTCCACAGCCCGCTGATGGAGCCGATGCTGGCCGAGTTCCGCACCGTGCTGGACGGGTTGACGTTCGCCGCGCCGCTGCTGCCGGTCGTGTCCAACGTGACCGGCGCACTGGCCGACCCGACCGAGATCACCAGTGTCGACTACTGGGTGCGGCACGTGCGGGAGGCGGTCCGTTACGCCGACGGGATCGCTGCGTTGCGGGCCGCCGGGGCGGACACGTTCCTGGAGGTCGGTCCGCAGAGTGTGCTCACCGCGCTGACCGCCGAGATCCTGCCGGACGACGACACGGTGGTCGCGACCGCCGTGCAGCGCCGGGACCGGGACGAGACGGCCGCGTTGCTGGCCGGCCTGGCGGAGCTGCACGTGCACGGCGTGCGCGTCGACTGGACGCCATGGTTCGCCGGCACCGGCGCGACCCGCGTCGACCTGCCCACCTACGCGTTCCAGCGCCAGCGCTACTGGCCGGAGGCCGGCGGCGGCTGGACCGGCGACGTCACCGCGGTCGGCCTGCGCCCCGCCCGGCACCCGCTGCTCGGCGCCGCCGTCGGCGTCGCTCACGCCGAGGGCTTCCTGTTCACCGGCCGGCTGTCCCGGCGTACCCACCCGTGGATCGCCGACCACGTCGTCTTCGACACCGTGCTGCTGCCCGGCACCGGCTTCGTCGAGCTGGCCCTCCAGGCCGGCGCGCACGTCGGCGCCGACCACGTCCGCGAACTGACCCTCGAAGCGCCGCTGATCCTGCCCGAGACCGGCGGCGTCGACATCCAGCTCTGGATCGGCCCGGCCGACGAGACCGGCTGCCGGTCCGTGTCGCTGCACTCCGCGCCCGACCACGACCGGCCCGGCGACGAGCCGACCGACCGGGACACCGCCGACGGCGACCCGCGCACCTGGACCCGCAACGCCAGCGGCGTGCTCGCCGACCGGCCGGCGCAACCCGGCGTACCCGGCTGGTCCGACCTGGCCGCGTGGCCGCCGCCGGACGCCACCGAGGTGCCCACCGACCAGCTCTATCCGCACCTGGCCGCGCAGGGCTACGACTACGGCCCGTCGTTCATCGCGCTGCGCACCGCCTGGCGGCGCGGCGACGACCTCTTCGCCGACCTGACGCTGCCCGAGACACCGGCCGCCGAGGCGGGCGGCTACGGCGTGCACCCGGCGCTGCTCGACGCCGCGCTGCACACGCTCGGCCTCACCAGCGCCGCCGGGGAACCCGCCGGCCCCGGCCTGCCCCCCGGCCACGGCCGGCTGCCGTTCTCCTGGAACGACATCGCGCTGCACGCCGCCGGTGCCGCCGCCGCCCGGGTCCGGGTCCGGCACACCGGCCCGGACAGCGTCTCGCTGCTCCTCGCCGGCGTCGACGGCGCCCCCATCGCCTCGGTCGGCTCACTGGTCCTGCGGCCGGTCACCGCCGACCAGCTCCGCACCGCCGGCGGCGGCGGACCCGAGTCGCTGTACCGGATCGACTGGACCCCGCTGCCGCTGCCCACCGGACCGGCCGCCGGCACGTGGGCGGTGCTCGACACCGACGCCGCGCTCGCCGACGCGGTGGCCGCCACCGGGACGGCCGTCACCGCGTACCCCGATCTCGCGGCCCTGACCGACGCGCTCGACGACGGCGCCGACGCGCCCGGCGTGCTTGTCGCGTCGTTCCTCGACCCGCGCGGCGAGCGCGACGTGCCCCGCTGGGTCGCCGAGGTGACCCACCGGGCGCTCGACGTGCTCCAGCGGTTCCTCGCCGACGACCGCTACGAGGCGACCCGGCTGGTCGTGCTCACCCGCGGCGCGGTCGCCACCGAGCCGGACGCCGACCTCACCGACCTGGCCGGCGCCGCCGTCATCGGCCTGGTGCGCTCCGCCCAGTCCGAGAACCCGGGCCGGTTCGTGCTGGTCGACGTGGACGACCCGGCGACCGCCGCCGCCGCGCTGGTGGCGGCGCTGGACACCGACGAACCGCAGCTCGCCATCCGCGCCGGCGTCGCGGCCGGCGCCCGGCTCGCCCGGGTGCCCGCGCCCGCCGAGCCGGCCGACCCGGCGTTCGACGCCGACGGCACCGTGCTGATCACCGGCGCCACCGGCACGCTCGGCCAGCTCATGAGCCGGCACCTGGTGACCCGGCACGGCGTGCGGCACCTGGTGCTCACCAGCCGGCGTGGCCGGGACGCCGCCGGCATCCCGGAACTCTGCGACGAGCTGACCGCGCTCGGCGCCACCGTCACGGTCGCCGCCTGCGACGTCGCCGACCGCGACGCGGTCGCCGCGCTGCTCGCCGACCTCCCCGCCGACCACCCGCTCACCGCCGTGGTCCACGCCGCCGGGGTACGCGACGACGGCGTCATCTCCTCGCTCACCCCCGACCGGGTCGACGGCGTGCTGCGCCCCAAGGTCGACGCCGCCTGGCACCTGCACGAGCTGACCGCCGACCTCGACCTCACCGCGTTCGTCTCGTACTCCTCGCTCGCGGCCACCGCCGGCGGCCCCGGCCAGGGCAACTACGCCGCCGCCAACGCGTTCCTCGACGGGCTGGCCCACCACCGCCGCGCCCGTGGCCTCGCCGCGCTCACCCTCGCGTGGGGCCTCTGGGCCGACCGCAGCGGCATGACCACCGAACTGGACGACGTCCACCTCAACCGCATCTCCCGCTCCGGCGTGTCCGCGATGGAGGCGGAGGAGGGGCTGGCGCTCTTCGACGCCGCCTGCCGCGTCCCGGCCGCCGCGCTGGTGCCCGCCCGCCTCGACCTGGCCGCCATGCGGGCCCAGTTCGCCGGCGCCGTCCCGCCGCTGTACCGGGCGCTGATCCGCGCCGGTCGGGGCGCCGCCGCCGCGCCGGCCACCGGGGCGTCGCTGGTGCAGCAGCTCGCCGCGCTCGACGACGCCGACCGGCGGGCCGCGCTGCTGGAGATCGTCCGGGGGCAGGCCGCCGCCGTGCTCGGCTACCCCGACCCGGCCGCCGTCGACCCGCGCCGCGCGTTCAGCGACCTCGGCTTCGACTCGCTCACCGCCGTCGAGATGCGCAACCGGCTCGGCAACGCGTTCGGCCTGCGGCTGCCCGCCACGCTGGTCTTCGACTACCCGAGCCCGCAGGAACTCGCCGCCCACCTGGACACCGAGATCGCGGGAGTCCCGGTCCCGGCCCGCCCGGCGACCGCCCCGGTCACCGTCGGCGACGACGAGCCGCTGGCCATCATCGGCATGGCCTGCCGGCTGCCCGGCGGCGTGTCCACCCCGGACGACCTGTGGCGGCTCGTCGCCGACGGCGTCGACGCGATCACCGACCTGCCCGGCAACCGGGGCTGGGACCTGGACACGCTCTACAGCCCCGACCCGGACGCCGCCGGCACGTTCTACGCCCGCGGCGGCGGCTTCCTCGCCGACGTCGACCGGTTCGACCCCGGCTTCTTCGGCATCAGCCCGCGCGAGGCGCTCGCCATGGACCCGCAGCAGCGGCTGCTGCTGGAGACCACCTGGGAGACGTTCGAGTCCGCCGGCATCGACCCGACCGGGGTACGCGGCAGCAGCACCGGCGTGTTCGTCGGCACCAGCGGCCAGGACTACGGCTCGCTGCTCGCGTTCGCCCCGGAGGAGACCTCCGGGTACGCGCTCACCGGCATGACCAGCAGTGTCATCTCCGGCCGGGTCGCCTACACGTACGGGCTGGAGGGGCCGGCCGTCTCGCTGGACACCGCCTGCTCGTCGTCGCTCGTCGCGCTGCACTGGGCCGGGCAGGCGCTGCGCCGCGGCGAGTGCGACATGGCGCTGGCCGGCGGCGTCATCGTGATGGCCACCCCGACCGCGTTCGTGGAGTTCTCCCGCCAGCGCGGACTGGCCGCCGACGGCCGGTGCAAGTCGTTCGCCGCGTCCGCCGACGGCACCGGCTGGGCCGAGGGCGTCGGCCTGCTGCTGGTGCAGCGCCTCTCCGACGCCCGCCGGCAGGGCCGGCACGTGCTCGCGGTGGTACGCGGCAGCGCGGTCAACTCCGACGGCGCGTCCAACGGGCTGACCGCCCCGAACGGCCCGTCGCAGCAGCGGGTGATCCGGGCGGCGCTGGCCGCCGCGCGGCTGTCCCCGGCCGACGTGGACGTGGTGGAGGCGCACGGCACCGGCACCACGCTGGGTGACCCGATCGAGGCGCAGGCGCTGCTGGCCACGTACGGGCGGGACCGGCCCGCCGACCGGCCGCTGCTGCTCGGCTCGATCAAGTCGAACATCGGCCACGCCCAGGCCGCCGCCGGCGTCGCCGGTGTGATCAAGATGGTGCAGGCCATGCGGCACGGCACCGTGCCCCGCACGCTGCACGTGGACGAGCCGTCCCCGCACATCGACTGGGACGCCGGCGCGGTGGAACTGGCCACCGAGGCGCGGCCCTGGCCGGCGGGCGACCGCCCGCGCCGGGCGGCGGTGTCGTCGTTCGGCATCTCCGGCACCAACGCACACGTCATCGTGGAACAGGGCGACGAACCGGCCGCCCCGGCCGCCACCGGCGCCGGCCTGCTGGACACCGCCGCGACGGTGTGGGCGGTCTCCGCACGGTCCCGCGCCGCGCTGGGCGGGCAGGCCGCCCGCCTGGCCGAGCACGTCCGCGCGCGGGGCGACGTGGACACCGCGGCGGTGGCCTGGTCGCTGGTCGCCACCCGGTCGGCGTTCGACCAGCGGGCCGCCGTGGTCGGCTCGTCGGTCGAGGAGCTGCTGTCCGGTCTGGACGCGCTCGCGTCCGGCGCGCCCGCCGGCAACCTGGTGGCCGGCGTGGTCGCCGGGCACGGTGCCGGTCCGGTGTTCGTGTTCCCGGGTCAGGGCGCGCAGTCGGCGCGGATGGCTTCCGGTCTGGTCGGTCGGTGCGTGCCGTTCGACGCGGCGTTGGCCGAGTGTCAGGTGGCCCTCTCTCCTTACCTTGACGTCGATCTGGTGTCGGTGTTGACCGGTGACGACGAGTCGTGGTTGGACCGGGTCGAGGTGGTGCAGCCGGTCCTGTGGGCGGTGGGTATCGCCCTGGCCGCGGTGTGGCGGCACGTGGGTGTCAACCCGCAGGCGGTGGTCGGTCACTCGCAGGGTGAGATCGGCGCGGCGTGTGTGGCGGGAATCCTGTCCCTGGACGATGCCGCGAAGACGGTGGCGTTGCGGTCGCGGGCGTTGTCGGTGCTGCGCGGCACCGGCACGATGGCGTCGGTCGACCTGTCCGCCGACGAGGTCACCGCGCGACTGGCGGGAGCGGCCCCGGGCGACGGCGTCACGCCGGACGACGGTCCGTTCCCCGGCGTGGGGATCGCGGCCGTCAACGGCCCGGCGACGGTGGTGGTGTCCGGTCCGCCGCAGGCGGTCGCGGACCTGGTCGAGTCGTGTCAGGCCGACGGCATCCGGGCCCGGCTGATCCCGGTGGACTACGCGTCGCACTCGGCGGCTGTGGAGGAGGTCGCGCAGCAGCTCCGCACGGAGCTGGCCGGCGTGGCGCCGCAGGCCGGTCACACGCGTCTGGTGTCGACGTTGACCGGGGAGTGGGTGGACCCGGCGACGATGACGGCCGACTACTGGTACGACAACCTGCGGCAGACCGTCCGGTTCGACACCGCGGTGCGTACCGCGGTCGGGGCGGGACACACGACGTTCGTGGAGATCAGCCCGCATCCGGTGCTGACCATGCCGGTGACCGCGATCCTGGACGACCTCGGCACCGCCGGGCACACGCTGTCCACGCTGCGGCGGGGCGAGGACGACCGGACCCGACTGTTGACCAACCTGGCCACCGCGTACAGCGTCGGCCTGTCCGTCGACCTGACCAGCGTGCTCGCCGGCACGGACACCGTCGCGCTGCCCACCTACGCGTTCGAGCAGCAGCGGTTCTGGCTCGACCCGCCCGCCCACCGGGCCCAGGACGTCGCCTCCGCCGGCCTCCAGGACGCCGGTCATCCGCTGCTCAGCGCCGCCGTCACGTTCCCCGACAGCGAACGGCTGGTCTTCACCGGGCGGCTGTCCGTCCGCACCCACCCGTGGCTCGGCGAGCACCGCGTGATGAACGCGATCCTGCTGCCCGGCACCGCGTTCGTCGAACTGGCCGCGCACGCCGGCGACCAGGCCGGCGCGCCGGTGGTCGAGGAACTCACCCTGCTCGCCCCGCTCGTGCTGCCGGAACTCGGGTCGCTCCAGATCCAGCTCACCGTCGGCGAGCGCGACGAGACCGGCCGCCGTCCGGTGCAGCTGCACTCCCGCCCGTACCGGGACGGCTCCGACGAGATCCTCGCCGACGTGGCCTGGACCTGCCACGCCACCGGCCTGCTCGCCCCGCGCGGCGCCGAGCCGCCCGCGTTCGACCTCGGTGTGTGGCCGCCGCCCGGCGCCACAGCGGTCGCCTCCGACTCCTTCTACGCCGGCCTCGAAGCCACCGTCTTCGGCTACGGCCCGGTCTTCCGCGGCCTGCGCGCCGCCTGGACCCGGGGCGACGAGGTCTTCGCCGAGGTGGCGCTCCCCGCCGACCACCACGCCGAGGCCGGCCGGTTCGGGCTCCACCCGGCGCTGCTCGACGGCGCGCTCCAGGCCATGTCCATCGGCGGGTTCCTCGGCCGGATGGGTGACGGCGCCGACGCCAGCGTGCCCCGGCTGCCCTTCGCCTGGACCGGTGTCACGCTGCTCGCCGCCGGTGCCACCGCGCTGCGGGTCCGCGTCGCCGCGGCCGGCGACGTCGGCGTCACGTTCCAGGTCGCCGACGCCACCGGCGCCCCGGTCCTGTACGCCGAATCGCTGATCATGCGTCGGGTCACCGGCGACGCGCTCGGCGCGGCCCGCTCCGGCCGGCACGAGTCACTGTTCCAGGTGGACTGGCCGGTGCTGCCGGTGACCGCCGGACCGTCGCCGGCCGCCACCGGATGGGTGGTGCTCGGCGACGACCTCGCGCTCAACGCCGCCGCCGAGGCCGCCGGCGCCCGGGTCCGGCCCGACCTCGCCCCGGAATCCTTCGCCGAGCTGCTCGCCGGTGGGGAACCCGCCCCCGGGACGCTGATCGTGCCGGTCGGCGGCACCGGCGACGGCGCCGGCCCCGAACTGGCCGCGCAGGCCCGCGCCACCACCCACCGCCTGCTCGGCACGCTCCAGACCTGGCTCGCCGACGACCGGTTCGCCGACACCCGCCTGGTGCTTGTCACCCGCGGCGCCGTCGCCACCGGCGACCCGGCCGAGGTCGACCTGCGGTCGGCGCCCGCCTGGGGACTCGTCCGCACCGCCCAGCTCGAACACCCCGACCGGATCCACCTCGTCGACCTGGACGCCGACCCGGCCGGCGCCACGCTGCTCGCCGCCGCGATCGGCACCGGCGAACCGCAGCTCGCCGTGCACGCCGGCCAGGTACGCGCGCCGCGTCTGGCCCGCGTACCGGCCGGGCTGGAGCCCCGGCCCGGCGGCGTCGACCCGGACGGCACCGTGCTGATCACCGGCGGCACCGGCGTGCTGGGCCGGCTGCTGGCCCGCCACCTCGCCACCACCCACGGCATGCGGCACCTGCTGCTCGCCGGGCGGCGCGGCGCGACCGCCGACGGCATCGACGACCTGGTCACCGAGCTGGCCGACGTCGGCACCGAGGTCACGGTCGCCGCCTGCGACGCCGCCGACCCGGACGCGCTCGCCGCGCTGCTCGACGGCATCCCCGCCGCGCATCCGCTCACCGCCGTGGTGCACGCCGCCGGCGTGCTCGACGACGGCGTGCTGGAGTCGCTCACCCCCGACCGCATCGACGCGGTCAGCATCCCCAAGATCGACGCGGCGTGGCACCTGCACCGGCTCGCCGCCGGCCGTGACCTCGGCGCGTTCGTGCTGTTCTCGTCCGCCGCCGCCACGCTCGGCAGCGCCGGCCAGGCCAACTACGGCGCGGCCAACGCGTTCCTCGACGCGCTCGCCGCGCACCGGCGGGCCCAGGGCCTGCCCGGCATCTCGCTCGCCTGGGGCCTCTGGGAGCAGGCCAGCGGCATGACCGGTCACCTCGCCGACGCCGACGTGCGGCGGATGACCGAGCAGGGCGCCGCCGGGCTGGCCACCGAGCAGGCGCTGCACCTGTTCGACGCCGCCTGGCGGCTGGACACCGCCGCCGTCGTACCGATGCGGTTGGACGTGGCGGCGCTGCGCGGCCAGGCCGAGTCCGGCGTGCTCGCGCCGCTGCTGCGCGGCCTGGTCCGGGTGCCGCTACGCCGTTCGGTCGACGCGGGCGGCGCCGGCACCGGCGGCGTGCCGCTCGCCCAGCGGCTCGCCGGCCTGGCCGACCCGGAACGGCGCAAGGTGCTGCTCGACGTGGTCCGGGCGAACGTGGCCGCCGTGCTCGGCCACGCCGGGCCGGAAGCCGTCGACCCCGGCCGCCTCTTCACCGACCTGGGCTTCGACTCGCTGACCGCGGTCGACCTGCGCAACCGGCTCAACACGCTGTCCGGGCTGCGGCTGCCCGCCACGCTGGTCTTCGACTACCCGACGCCGCACGCCCTCGCCGAGAAGCTGGCCGGCGAGATCGCCGCCGACGCGGCGCCCTCCACCCAGCCGCTGTTCCAGGGCATCGACGCGGTCGAGTCGCTGCTCACCACGCTGGCGCTCGACCCGGCGACCCGGGACCGGTTCGCCACCCGGATGCGTGACCTGCTCGCCAAGGCCACCGACCTCGCCGGCCCGGCCGAGGAACCGGAGCGGCCCGACCTCGACGCGGCCAGCGACGACGAGATCTTCGACTTCATCAGCAAAGAGTTTGGAATCTCCTGACATGACCACCGCGGATCAAGGCAGGGACGCGATGAGCGACGACGACAAGCTGCGGTACTTCCTCAAGCGGGTGACCGCCGACCTGCACGACACGAAGCGCAAGCTGCAGACCGTCGAGGCGCGGGACACCGAACCGCTCGCCATCGTGTCGATGAGCTGCCGGTTCCCCGGCGGCGTCCGGTCCCCGGAGGACCTGTGGGACCTGGTCGCCGACGGGCGCGACGCGCTCACCGAGTTCCCCGACGACCGGGGCTGGGACCTCGACGGGCTGTACGACCCCGACCCGGACAAGCCCGGCAAGAGCTACACCCGGGTCGGCGGGTTCCTCGACCGCGCCGGTGACTTCGACCCGGCCCTGTTCGGCATCTCGCCCCGCGAGGCGCTCGCCATGGACCCGCAGCAGCGGCTGCTGCTGGAGACGTCCTGGGAGGCGATCGAGCGGGCCGGCATCGACCCGCTGTCGCTGCGCGGCAGCGCCACCGGCGTCTTCGTCGGGCTGAGCACGTCCAACTACGGGATGGGCCTGCCGTACGTGCCGGACGGCGTGGACATGTACCTCGGCACCGGCAACACCACGAGCGTCGCCTCCGGCCGGATCTCGTTCACGCTCGGCCTCAACGGTCCCGCCGTCACCGTCGACACCGCCTGCTCGTCGTCGCTCGTCGCGCTGCACCTGGCCGGGCAGGCGCTGCGCCGCGGCGAGTGCGACCTGGCGGTCGCCGGTGGCGTCACCGTGATGGCCACCCCGGGCGTGTTCATCGTCTTCTCCCGCCAGCGCGGCATGTCCGTCGACGGCCGGTGCCGCGCGTTCGCGGCCGGCGCCGACGGCACCGGCTGGGGCGAGGGCGGCGGCGTGGTCGTGGTGGAGCGGCTCGCCGACGCCGAACGCAACGGCCACCCGATCCTCGCCGTGATTCGCGGCAGCGCGCTCAACCAGGACGGCGCGTCCAACGGCCTGACCGCCCCGAACGGCCCCTCCCAGCAGCGGGTCATCCGGGCCGCGCTGGCCGACGCCCGGCTCGGCGTGGCCGACGTCGACCTGGTGGAGGCGCACGGCACCGGCACCACGCTCGGCGACCCGATCGAGGCACAGGCGCTGCTCGCCACGTACGGGCAGGACCGGCCCGCGGACCGGCCGCTCTGGCTGGGCTCGGTGAAGTCGAACATCGGCCACACGCAGAGCGCCGCCGGCGTGGCCGGACTGGTCAAGATGGTGATGGCGCTGCGGCACGGCACGCTGCCGGCGACGCTGCACGTGGACGAGCCGTCCCCGCACGTCGACTGGGACTCCGGCGCGGTGGAGCTGATCACCGAGAACCGGCAGTGGCCGGACCTGGGCCGGCCCCGCCGTGGCGGCGTCTCCTCGTTCGGGGTCAGCGGCACCAACGCGCACGTCATCGTCGAGGAGTACCGCCCCTCCGTCGCCGAGCCGGCCGAGGCGCCCGCCGCCGACGCCCCCGCGCCGCGCCGCGCCGGCCTGCTCGCCGCCGGCCCCACCGCCTGGCCGGTGTCGGCCCGGACCCGGGGCGCGCTCGCCGGGCAGGCCGCCCGACTGGCCGCGCACCTGCGCGCCCACCCCGCCGACCCGGCTGCGGTGGCGTGGTCGCTCGCGACCACCCGGTCCACGCTCGACCAGCGCGCCGTCGTCGTCGGCGCGGACCCCGCCGACCTGCTCGCCGGCCTGGACGCGCTGGCCGCCGGCCTGCCGGCCGGCAACCTGGTCACCGGTACGGCGTCCGCCGCCGGCGCCGGCCCGGTCTTCGTCTTCCCCGGCCAGGGCGCCCAGTCCGCCGGGATGGCCGCCGGCCTGGTCGGCCGGTGCGCGCCGTTCGACACCGCGCTGGCCGAGTGCCAGACGGCGCTGGCCCCCCACCTGGACGTCGATCTCGTGTCGGTGCTGACCGGCGACGACGAGTCCTGGCTGGACCGCGTCGAGGTGGTGCAGCCGGTGCTGTGGGCGGTCGGTGTGGCGCTCGCCGCCGTCTGGCGCGCGGCCGGCGTCACGCCCGACGCGGTGATCGGTCACTCGCAGGGCGAGATCGGCGCGGCGTGCGTCGCCGGGATCCTGTCCCTGGACGACGCCGCGAAGACGGTGGCGTTGCGGTCCCGGGCGCTGTCCGCGTTGCGGGGCACCGGGACGATGGCGTCGGTCGACCTGTCCGCCGACGAGGTGACCGCCCGGCTGGGTGGCTTCGACGGTGTCGGGGTGGCGGCGGTCAACGGCCCGGCGACGGTGGTGGTGTCCGGTCCGCCGCGGGCGGTCGCCGATCTGGTGGACGCCTGTCAGGCCGACGGCATCCGGGCCCGGTTGATCCCGGTGGACTACGCCTCGCACTCCGCCGCCGTGGAGGACGTGGCGCAGCAGTTGCGTGCCGACCTGGCCGGCGTGACGCCGCAGGCCGGTCACACGCGTCTGGTGTCGACGTTGACCGGGGAGTGGGTGGACCCGGCGACGATGACGGCCGACTACTGGTACGACAACCTGCGCCGTACGGTCCGGTTCGACACGGCGGTGCGCGCCGCCGTCGAGGCGGGTCACACGACGTTCGTGGAGATCTCGCCGCATCCGGTGCTGACGATGCCGGTGACGGCGATCCTGGACGACCTCGGCACCGCCGGGCACACGTTGTCCACGCTGCGGCGGGGCGAGGACGACCCGACCCGGCTGCTGACCAACCTGGCCACCGCGCACAGCATCGGTCTGCCCGTCGACCTGTCCACCGTGCTCGCCGAGACGGACACCGTCGCGCTGCCCACCTACGCGTTCGACCACCAGCGGCTCTGGCTCGACGGCAGCGGCGGCCCCGAGCGGGAGGACCAGACGGCCGACCACGGCACCCCGGACGACAGCGGCTTCTGGGCCGCCGTCGAACGCGACGACCTGCCCGGCCTCGCCGAGGTGCTCGCCGGCGACGACCTCCCCGCCGGGCAGGCGCTCGACGCGCTCGCCCCGGCGCTGCCGGTGCTGCACCGCTGGCGTCGGCAGCAGCGTCGCCAGTCCGACATCGACAGTTGGCGCTACCAGGACACCTGGAAGCCGCTCACCGGCATCACCAACCGCGGCATGGCCGGCACCTGGCTGGTCGTGCTGCCCACCGGCGACATCGTCGAACCCTGGCAGGAGGCGTGCGTCGACGCGTTCGCCGCCGCCGGCGCCGCCGTCGTCCCGCTGCCGGTCAGCACCACCGACGTCGACCGGGACCTGCTCGGCAAGCTGCTGCGCGAGGCGCTCACCACCGGCGCGGACGGCACGCTCACCGAGGTGACCGGCGTGGTGTCGCTGCTCGCGTTCGACGAACTCGTCCACCCGATGCACCCGTCCGTGCCCGGCGGCTTCGCCGCCACCGTCGCGCTGGTCCAGGCCCTCGGCGACATCGGCCTGGCCGCCCCGATGTGGGCGGTCACGTCCGGCGCCGTCTCGGTCGGCCGCGCCGAACTGCTCCGCTCGCCCGGCCAGGCGATGATCTGGGGCTTCGGCCGGGTCGCCGCGCTGGAACACCCGCAGCGTTGGGGCGGACTCGTCGACCTGCCGGAGGCGGTCGACGAGCGCAGCGCCGGCCTGCTGGTCGCGGCGCTCACCGCCGCCGGCGAGGAGGACCAGATCGCGGTACGCCCCGGCGGACTGCTCGGCCGGCGGCTCACCCGCGTCCCGCTCGGCGACAGCCGGCCCGCGCACCCGTGGCAGCCCTCCGGCACCGCGCTGGTCACCGGCGGCACCGGCGCGCTCGGCGGGCACGCCGCCCGCTGGCTCGCCCGCAGCGGGGTGGAGAACATCGTGGTGGCCAGCCGGCGCGGCATGGACGCCCCCGGCGCCGCCGAACTCGTCGCCGACCTCACCGCGCTCGGCGCCACCGCCAGCGTGGTCACCTGCGACGCCGCCGACCGGGACGCGTTGGCCGCGCTGATCGACGGCATTCCCGCCGACCGGCCGCTGAGGGCCGTGGTGCACGCCAGCGCGGTGCTCGACGACGCCCTGATCAACGACCTGCGCATCGACCAGATCGAGCGGGTCCTCGCGGCCAAGGTCGACGTCGCGTACCACCTGCACGAGCTGACCCTCGACCTCGACCTCGGCGCGTTCGTGCTGTTCTCCTCGTTCGCCGGTTCGGTGGGCAGCTCCGGCGTCGGCAACTACGCCCCGAGCAACGCGTTCCTCGACGCGCTCGCCCAGCACCGGCGCGGACTCGGCCTGCCCGGCACGTCCATCGCCTGGGGCGCCTGGGCCGGCGGCGGTATGGCCGACGGCCCGTTCGGCGAGCTGCTGCACCGGCACGGCGTACCCGAGATGCCGCCGGAGGCCGCGATCGCCGCGCTGCACCAGGCCGTCGACCACGGCGAGGCGTTCCTCACCGTCGCCGACATCGCCTGGGAACGGTTCTCCGTCGCGTTCACCGCCACCCGGCCCGGCCCGCTGATCAGCGACCTGCCGGACGTCCGCCGGCTGCGCACGGTCGAGCGGACCACCGGCGGCGAGGTGCCCGACGGCCCGGAGTCGCTGCGCGACCGGCTCGCCGGGCTGCCCGCCGGCGACCGGATGGCGGTGCTGCTCGCGCTGGTCCGCAGCCAGGTCGCGGCCGTGCTCAACTACCCGTCCGGGGAGTCGGTGGACGAGCACCGCGCGTTCCGCGAACTGGGCTTCGACTCGGTCACCGCGGTCGAGCTGCGCAACCGGCTCGGCCTGGCGAGCGGGGTGGCGCTGCCGGTCACCCTGGTCTTCGACTACCCGACGCCGACCACGCTGGCCGAGTACCTCTACGCCGAGGTGGCCCAGGACGACGTGGTCACCCCGACCGCGCTGCTGGACGACCTCGACCGGATCGCCGACGGGCTCGACGTGGTGGCCCGTGACGAGGCCGCCCGGGTCCGGGCCACGGTCCGCCTCCAGGCCATGCTCACCCGGCTCGGCCAGGGCAGCGGCGGCGACGACGACCTCGGCCGTCATCTCGGCGACGCCAGCGACGACGAGCTGTTCGCCATGGTGGACCGCGACCTCGGTCTCTCCTGACCCGCACCGGCTCACTCCCGTCCCCTGCGAGGAAGCGGCTACCGATGGCCAATGAAGACAAGCTCCGCGACTACCTCAAGCGGGTCATGGCGGACCTGCACGACACCCGCCGCCGGCTCAGCGAGGCCCAGTCCCAGGAACTGGAGCCGGTGGCGATCGTCGCGATGAGCTGCCGGCTGCCCGGTGGCGTCCGCGACCCGCAGGACCTGTGGGAGTTGCTGACCGACGGCCGGGACGCGGTCGCCCCGTTCCCCGACGACCGGGGCTGGGACCTCGACCGGCTCTACCATCCCGACCCCGACCACCCCGGCACCTCGTACGCCCGCGAGGGCGGCTTCCTCGACGGGGCCGGGGACTTCGACGCCGCGTTCTTCGGCATCAGCCCCCGCGAGGCGCTCACCATGGACCCGCAGCAGCGGCTGCTGCTGGAGACCGCGTGGGAGGCCGTCGAGTCCGCCGGCATCGACCCCGCCACGCTGCGCGGCAGCCGCACCGGGGTGTTCGTCGGCACCAACGGGCAGGACTACGGCACGCTGCTGATGATGTCGCCCGACGGCGACGAGGGCCACTCGATGACCGGCGGGGCGGCGGCGGTCGCCTCCGGCCGGGTGTCGTACACGCTCGGCCTGGAGGGCCCGGCCGTCTCCATCGACACCGCCTGCTCGTCCTCGCTGGTCGCGCTGCACCTGGCCGCGCAGGCGCTGCGGGCGGGGGAGTGCGAGCTGGCGCTCGCCGGTGGCGTCACCGTGATGGCCACCCCCGGCCTCTACATCGGGTCGAGCCGGCAGCGCGCGCTTTCCCCGGACGGTCGGTGCCGCTCCTTCGCCGCCGCCGCCGACGGCGCCGGGTTCTCCGAGGGCGTCGGCTGGCTGTTGGTGGAGCGGCTCTCCGACGCCCGCCGCAACGGGCACCCGGTGCTCGCGGTGCTGCGCGGCAGCGCGGTCAACCAGGACGGCGCGTCGAACGGGCTGACCGCCCCGAACGGGCCCGCCCAGCAGCGCGTGATCAGCCAGGCGCTCACCGCCGCCCGGCTGGCCACCGCCGACGTGGACCTCATCGAGGCGCACGGCACCGGCACCAACCTGGGTGACCCGATCGAGGCGCAGGCGCTGCTGGCCACGTACGGGCAGGACCGCGGCGACGCCGGGCCGGCGCTGCTCGGCTCGGTGAAGTCGAACATCGGGCACGCCCAGGCCGCCGCCGGCGTGGCCGGGGTGATCAAGGTGGTGCTGGCCATCCGGCACGGACTGGTGCCGGCGACGCTGCACGTCGACGAGCCGTCCCCGCACATCGACTGGTCGTCCGGCGCGCTGGAGCTGGTGACGTCGGCGCGGCCGTGGCCGGAACGCGACCGGCCCCGCCGGGCGGCGGTGTCGTCGTTCGGCATCTCCGGCACCAACGCGCACGTCATCGTGGAGCAGGCGCCGGAGGCGCCCGCGCCGCCCGCCGCCGTCCCCACCCCGGGACTGCTCGCCGCCGACGTCACCGCCTGGCCGGTCTCCGCCCGGACCCGGGGCGGCCTCGCCGGGCAGGCCGGCCGGCTGGCCGCGCACCTGCGCGCGCACCCGGCCGACCCGGCGACGGTGGCCTGGTCGTTGGCCACCACCCGGTCGGCGTTCGACAAGCGGGCCGTGGTGCTCGGGTCGTCGGCCGAGGAGCTGCTGTCCGGTCTGGACGCGCTCGCGGCGGGTACGCCGTCGCCGACCGTCGTGACCGGCACCGCGGAGCGGCCCGCCGGCCCGGTGTTCGTGTTCCCGGGTCAGGGCGCGCAGTCGGCGCGGATGGCGGCGGGTCTGGTGGGCCGGTGCGTGCCGTTCGACGCGGCGTTGGCCGAGTGTCAGGTGGCCCTCTCTCCTTACCTCGACGTCGATCTGGTGTCGGTGTTGACCGGTGACGACGAGTCGTGGTTGGACCGGGTCGAGGTGGTGCAGCCGGTGCTGTGGGCGGTGGGTGTCGCCCTGGCTGCCGTGTGGCGGCACGTGGGTGTCAACCCGCAGGCCGTGGTCGGGCACTCGCAGGGCGAGATCGGCGCGGCGTGTGTGGCGGGGATCCTGTCCCTGGATGACGCCGCGAAGACGGTGGCGTTGCGGTCGCGGGCGCTGTCGGTGCTGCGCGGCACCGGCACGATGGCATCGGTCGACCTGTCCGCCGACGACGTCACCGCACGGCTGGCCGGAAGCGCGACGGCGTCCGTCGGCGCGGGATCGACCCGCGACAAGACCGGCGGCCCGGCCGCGAACGGGTCACGCTTCGCGGGCGTGGGAATCGCGGCGGTCAACGGCCCGGCGACCGTGGTGGTCTCCGGTCCGCCGCAGGCCGTCGCCGATCTGGTCGAGTCGTGTCAGGCCGACGGCATTCGGGCCCGGTTGATCCCGGTCGACTACGCCTCGCACTCCGCCGCCGTGGAGGGCGTCGCCCAGCAGCTCCGCACCGACCTGGCGGACGTGACGCCGCAGCCCGGTCACACCCGGCTGGTGTCCACGTTGACCGGGGACTGGGTGGACCCGGCGACGATGACGGCCGACTACTGGTACGACAACCTGCGGCAGACCGTGCGGTTCGACACCGCGGTGCGTACCGCGATCGAGGCCGGTCACACGACGTTCGTGGAGATCAGCCCGCATCCGGTGCTGACCATGCCGGTGACCGCGATCCTGGACGACCTCGGCACCGCCGGGCACACGCTGTCCACGCTGCGGCGGGGCGAGGACGACCCGACCCGGCTGCTGACCAACCTGGCCACCGCGTACAGCATCGGTCTGCCCGTCGACCTGACCACGGTCCTCGCCGGCACGGACACCGTCGCGCTGCCCACCTACGCGTTCGACCACCAGCGGTACTGGCCCGCCCCGCCCCGCTTCGTCACCGACCGCGACGGCGAACCCGACCCCGACCGCTGGCACTACCGGGTCACCTGGACTCCGCTGCCCGACCTGCCGCTGACCCGGCTCACCGGCGCCTGGCTGGTCCCGGTACCCGCCGACCTGGCCGACGACCCGCTCGTCACCGGCGTGCTCGGCGCGCTCGGCAACGTCGGCGCCGACGCCGTACCCGTGCCCGTCGACCCGGCCGACGATCCGGCCGCGCTCGCCGACCGGCTGCGCGCCGCGCTGCCCGCCGACGGGCCTGCCGCCGTGCTCTCCCTGCTCGGCCTCGACGGACGCGCCCACCCCGAGCACCCGGCCACCACGCTCGGCGTCACCGGCACCGCCCACCTGGTCCAGGCGCTCGGCGCGCTCGGCGTCGAGGCGCCGCTCTGGTGCGCCACCCGCCGCGCCGTCACCACCGGCGACACCGATCCCGCCCCCGACCCGGCCGCCGCCGCCGTCTGGGGCCTCGGCCGGGCCGTCGCGCTGGAACACCCGGCCCGCTGGCGCGGCCTGGTCGACCTGCCCGACCGGCTCGACGCCACCACCGCCGCGCTGCTCGGCGCGGTGCTCGGCGCCGACGGGCCCGAGGACCAGATCGCCGTCCGCGACACCGGCGCCCACGCCCGCCGGCTCACCCGCGACACCGACCTCGCCGACGACACCGTCCGGCTCCGCGACACCGTGCTGATCACCGGCGGCACCGGTGGCCTCGGCGGGCACCTGGCCCGCTGGGCCGCCCGCGCCGGCGCCGCGCACGTGCTGCTGGCCAGCCGCCGCGGCCCCGACGCTCCCGGCGCCGGCGACCTCGCCGCCGAGCTGACCGACCTCGGGGTACGCGTCACCGTGGCCCGCTGCGACGTCACCGACCGCGACCAGCTCGCCGCGCTCCTCGCCGACCTGCCCGACGACGCGCCGCTGCGGGCCGTGCTGCACACCGCCGCCGTGCTCGACGACGGCATCGTGGACACCGTCACCCCGGCCCGCCTGCACACCGTCGCCGCGCCCAAGAGCGCCGCCGCCGACCACCTCGACGCGCTCACCCGCGACCACGAGCTGGACGCGTTCGTGCTCTTCTCCTCCGTCGCCGGCACCACCGGCAACGCCGGCCAGGGCGCGTACGGCGCGGCCAACGCCCACCTCGACGCGCTCGCCCACCGGCGTCGCGCCGACGGGCTGCCGGCGCTCTCCGTGGCGTGGGGCGCCTGGGCCGGCGCCGGCCTGCCCGCCGACAACGAACGCGCCCAGCAGCGGCTGCGCCGCGGCGGCATGGTCGCCATGGACCCGGAGCTGGCCGTCGCGGCGCTGGCCCGGGCGCTGGGCCGCGACGAACCCACAGTGGTCGTCGCCGACGTCGACTGGGGCCGCTTCGCGCCCGCGTTCGC
Organism: Micromonospora sp. DT227; assembly: GCF_049841835.1. Taxonomy (NCBI): domain Bacteria; kingdom Bacillati; phylum Actinomycetota; class Actinomycetes; order Micromonosporales; family Micromonosporaceae; genus Micromonospora; species Micromonospora sp. DT227. The sequence goes on from NZ_JBNCLA010000006.1 coordinate 78,496, forward strand.
GCTGGTCCGGCCCAGCCCGCTGCTCGGCGACCTGCCCGAGGTCCGGGACGCGCTGCGCCCGGCGGAGACGCCGACCACGCCCGAACCGGTCGACCAGCCCGGCTCGGCGCTGGCCCGGCAGCTCGCCGGCCGCACCGCCGCCGAACGTACCGAGACGCTGCGCGACCTGGTCCGCCAGTGCGCCGCCACCGCGCTCGGCTACGGCGCCGCCGACGACGTGCCGGTCACCCGCCCGTTCCGCGACCTCGGCCTCGACTCGCTGACCGCGGTGGACCTGCGCAACCTGCTCGCCACCGCGACCGAGCTGCGGCTGCCCGCCACGCTCGCGTTCGACTACCCGAACCCGGCGGTGCTCGCCGGGCACCTCGACGAGCTGCTCACCGGCGCCGGCGCGCCGGTCGACGGGCCGGCCGCCGTGGCCACCCCCGACGAGCCGCTGGCCGTGGTGGCGATGAGCTGCCGCTTCCCCGGCGGCGCGGACGACCCGGAACGGCTGTGGCAACTGCTCGCCGCCGGCGGCGACGCCATCGGCGACTTCCCCACCGACCGGGGCTGGGACCTCGACCGGCTCTTCGACACCGACCCGGCCGTCGAGGGCACCAGCTACGCCCGCCAGGGCGGCTTCCTGCCCGACGTCGCCGACTTCGACCCCGGCTTCTTCGGCATCAGCCCGCGCGAGGCGCTCGCCATGGACCCGCAGCAGCGGCTGCTGTTGGAGACCTCGTGGGAGGCGATCGAACGCGCCGGCATCGACCCGCGGACGCTGCGCGGCACCCCCACCGGCGTCTTCGTCGGCACCAACTACCAGGACTACCGCAACCTCATGCTCACCGCGGAGGGCGCCGAGGGGCACCTGATGACCGGCAACGCCGGCAGCGTGCTGTCCGGCCGGGTGTCGTACACGCTCGGGCTGGAAGGGCCGGCCGTGTCCGTCGACACCGCCTGCTCCTCGTCGCTCGTCGCGCTGCACTGGGCCGGCCAGGCGCTGCGCGCCGCCGAGTGTTCCCTGGCGCTGGTCGCCGGCGTCACCGTGATGTCCACCCCCGGCGTGTTCGTCGGCTTCAGCCGGCAACGCGGACTGTCCCCGGACAGCCGGGTCAAGGCGTTCGCGGCCGGCGCCGACGGCACGAGCTGGGGGGAGGGCGTCGGCGTGCTGCTCGTCGAGCGGCTCTCCGACGCCCGCCGCAACGGCCACCCGGTGCTCGCCGTGGTGCGGGGCAGCGCGGTCAACCAGGACGGCGCGTCCAACGGGCTCACCGCCCCCAACGGGCCGGCCCAGCAGCGGGTCATCCGCGCGGCGCTGGCCAACGCCCGGCTCGACGCGGGCGACGTGGACGCGGTCGAGGCGCACGGCACCGGCACCCGGCTCGGCGACCCGATCGAGGCGCAGGCGCTGCTCGCCACGTACGGGCAGGGCCGCCCCGAGGACCGGCCGCTGCTGCTCGGCTCGATCAAGTCGAACATCGGCCACACCCAGGCCGCCGCCGGTGTCGCCGGCGTGATCAAGATGATCCTCGCGCTGCGCCACGGCTACCTGCCGCCGACGCTGCACGTCGACGCGCCCAGCGACCAGGTGGACTGGACGACCGGCTCGGTGGACCTGCTGACCGAGGGGCGGCCCTGGCCGCTGACCGGCCGGCCGCGCCGCGCCGCCGTCTCCTCGTTCGGCATCAGCGGCACCAACGCCCACACCATCCTGGAGCAGGCCCCCGAGCCGCCGGTGCCGACCGGTGAGCCGGCGGAGCCGCCGGTGGTGCCGGTGCTGCTGTCCGCGCGTACCGCCGCGTCGCTGGCCGCGCAGGCCACGCCGTGGGCCGAACGGCTCGCCGGGCCGACCGCGCCCCCGCTTGTCGACGTCGGCTGGTCCTCGGCGGTGTCCCGGGCCGCGCTGGACCACCGCGCGGTGGTGCTCGCCACCGACCGGCGGGCGCTGCGCGCCGGGCTCCGCGCGCTGGCCACCGGCGACGACTCGCCCGCGCTGGTCACCGGCGCGGTGACCGGCCGGCCCCGGGTGGCGTACCTGTTCTCCGGGCAGGGCGCGCAACGCCCCGGCATGGGCCGCGAGCTGGCCGCCGCGTACCCGGTGTTCGCCGACGCGCTGACCGAGGCGTGCGCCGCGCTCGACCCGCACCTGTCCCGGCCGTTGCGCCCGCTGCTCGACGCCGACCCTGGCACCGACATCGCGGCGTTGCTGGACCGCACCGAGTTCACCCAGCCGGCGCTGTTCGCCGTCGAGGTGGCGCTGTTCCGGCTGCTCACCGCGTGGGGCCTGCGCCCGGACGCGGTGGCCGGGCACTCCATCGGCGAGTTCGCCGCCGCCCATGCCGCCGGCGTGCTCACCCTCGCCGACGCCGCCGAACTGGTCGCCGCCCGGGGGCGGCTCATGCAGGCGCTGCCCGCCGGCGGCGCCATGCTCGCGGTCGCCGCGAGCGAGGACGACGTCCGCGCCACGCTCGCCGACGGGCTCGCGCTCGCCGCGGTCAACGGCCCCGCCGCCGTCGTGGTCGCCGGCCCCACCGACGCCGTCGACCGGGCCGCCGCCGACTGGACCGCCCGGGGGGTACGCACCCGACGGCTCACCGTCAGCCACGCGTTCCACAGCCCGCTGATGGAACCGGTGCTCGACGAGTTGGCCGCGCTCGCCGCCCGGCTGCCGCACCACCCGCCGACCGTGCCGCTGATCTCCACCGTCACCGGCGCGCCGGTCGACGTGGCCGGCATCGGCGCGCCCGGCTACTGGGCCCGGCACGCCCGCGACACCGTCCGCTTCGCCGACGCGGTCACCGCGCTGCGCGAGCACGGCTGCACCGCGTACCTCGAGGTCGGCCCGGACGCGGTGCTCACCGCGCCGGCCCAGGGCGTGCTGGCCGCCCACGGGCCGGTCCCGCCGGTGCTGCCCACGCTGCGCCGGGACCGGCCGGAACCGCTCACCCTGCTGCGCGCGGTCGCCGCGTTGCACGTGCACGGCGTGGGCGTGGACTGGCCCGCGCTCCACGCCGACGCCGACCCGCAGCCGGCCGACCTGCCCACCCACGTGTTCGACAGGCAGCGTTACTGGCCGCAGCCGCCGGCCTGGTTGACCGCGCCGCCCGCCGAGGACACCGCCGTGGAACGCCGGTTCTGGGCGGCCGTCGAGGCCGAGGACCTGGACGGCCTGCTCACCGAGCTGGACGTGGCCCCGGACCAGCCGTTCGACGCGGTGCTGCCGGCGCTGTCGGCGTGGCGGCGACGCGGCCGGGAACGGTCGGTGGTGGACGGCAGCCGCTACCGGGTGCGCTGGGAGCCGGTCGACGCCACCACCGGGCCCGCGCCGGACGGTCCGGGCCGCTGGCTGGTGCTGCTGCCCGCCGACCGGGCCGCCGAACCGGACCTGGTCACGCTGGCCGGCGTGCTCGGCCCGGCGGCCACCACCGCGCCGGTGGACACCGCCGCCGACGCCGACGAACTGGCCGCCCGGCTGACCGACCTGGTCACCGCCGCCACCGCTGACGGGCCCGTGCACATCCTGTCGCTGCTCGGGCTGGACGAGACGCCGCACGCCGAGCACCCGACGCTGCCGCGCGGCCTGGCCGCCACCGTCGGACTGCTCCAGGCGCTCACCGACCTGGACGCGCCGGCCCGGCTCTGGTGCGCCACCCGGGGCGCGGTCGACGTCGGCGACACCCCGCCCAGCCCCCGGCAGGCGGCGCTGTGGGGCCTCGGCCGGGTCGCCGCGCTGGAACAGCCCGCCCGCTGGGCCGGCCTGGTCGACCTGCCCGCCACCGTGGACGACGACACCGCCCGCCGGCTCGCCACACTGCTGACCACCACCGCCGAGGACCAGCTCGCGGTACGCGCCGACGGGACGTACGCCCGGCGGCTCGCCAGCGCGCCCACCGACGGTGACCCGACGCCGTGGCAGCCGCGCGACACCGTCCTGATCACCGGCGGCACCGGCGCGCTCGGCGGGCACGTGGCCCGCTGGGTGGCCGACGCCGGCGCCGAACGCATCGTGCTGACCAGCCGGCGCGGCGTCGACACGCCGGGCGCGGCGGACCTGCTGGCCGAGCTGACCGCGTCCGGCGTCGACTGCCGGGTCGCCCGCGCCGACGCCGCCGACCGGACCGCCATGGCCGCGCTGCTCGCCGACCTGCGCGCCGACGGGCCGCCGCTGCGCGCGGTGGTGCACGCCGCCGGCGTCAGCGAGGTGGTGCCGCTGGCCGAGACCACGCTGGAGGACCTGGCGTACGTCATCGGCCCGAAACTGGCCGGCGCGGAGCTGCTCGACGAGCTGCTCGACGGCGTCGAACTGGACGCGTTCGTGCTCTTCTCCTCCATCGCCGCCACCTGGGGCAGCGGCGGGCAGGGCGGATACGCCGCCGGCAACGCCGCGCTGGACGCGTTCGCCGAGCGCCGGCGGGCGCACGGGCTGCCCGCCACGTCGGTGGCCTGGGGGCCGTGGACCGAGTCCGGCATGTTCGACGACGACGCGCCGGAGCAACTGCGCCGCCGCGGCCTGCGGGTGCTGCCGCCCGAACCGGCGATGGCCGGGCTGCGGCACGCGCTCGCCGCCGACGACACCTGCGTCACCGTCGCCGACGTCGACTGGGCCACGTTCCACCCGCTGTTCACCTCGCTGCGGCCCAGCCCGCTGCTGGCCGACCTGCCGGCCGTGCGGGCGCTCGCCACCGCCGCCGCCGAGCCGCCGCCGGCGACGACGACCGGGCCGGCGGGCCGGGACCGGCTCGCCGAACTGCGCGCGCTGCCCGCCGACGACCGCCGGGACGCGCTGCTGGACCTGGTACGCACCGACGCGGCGAAGGTGCTCGGCCACCCCTCGGTCGACGCGGTCGAGCCGGAACGGGGCTTCCTCGACCTCGGGTTCGACTCGCTGACCGCGGTGGAGCTGCGCAACCTGCTCACCGCCGCGACCGGGTGGGAGCTGCCCACCACCGTGGTGTTCGACTACCCGACCCCGGCCGGGCTGGCCGCGTACCTCGACGACGAGCTGTTCCCCGGCGGCGACGAGCCGGCCGGCGGCGCCGACGAGGAGACGGTCCGGCGGGTCCTCGCGGCCATCCCGCTGGACCGGCTGCGCCAGGCCGGCCTGCTCGACCAGTTGCTGCGCCTCGGCCACGACACCACCGCGCCGGCCGCCGACCCGGCCCCGGACGTGCCGGCGGCCGAGATCCACGACCTCGACGTCGCCGGACTGGTCCGGATGGCGCTCGAAGGATCCGACTCGTGACCCGGCCGGCCGCAGGGAGGGCCCGATGAGCGTCTCGCTGGACGAGGTGGTCGGCGCGCTGCGCGCGTCGCTGCTGGACAACCAGAAACTCAAGCAGCAGAACCAGCAGCTCGCCGACCGGCTCACCGAACCGGTGGCGATCATCGGGATGAGCTGCCGTTTCCCCGGCGGGGTGCGCTCGCCCGAGCAGCTCTGGGAGCTGGTCGACGCCGGCCGCGACGCGATGGCGCCGTTCCCCGCCGACCGGGGCTGGGACCTCGACGCGCTCTACGACACCGACCCGGCCAGCCGGGGCACCTCCTACGTCCGCGACGGCGGTTTCCTGCCCGACGCCGGCGACTTCGACCCGGCGTTCTTCGGCATCAGCCCGCGCGAGGCCCTCGCCATGGACCCGCAGCAGCGGCTGCTGCTGGAGACCGCGTGGGAGGCGTTCGAGTCGGCCGGCGTCGACCCCACCGCGCTGCGCGGCGCGCCCACCGGCGTGTACGCGGCCACCAGCAGCCAGGGCGACTACGCGGCGCTGCTCACCGGCGTCGGCGGCGGCGTCGAGGGCTACCTCGGCACCGGCAGCGCGGCGGCGGTGGCCAGCGGCCGGATCGCGTACGCGCTGGGCCTGGAGGGCCCGGCGATCACCGTCGACACCGCCTGCTCGTCGTCGCTCGTCGCGCTGCACCTGGCCTGCCAGGCGCTGCGGCTGGGGGAGTGCACGCTGGCGCTGGCCGGCGGCGTGTCCGTGATGGCCACCCCCACCGTCTTCGTGGAGTTCTCCCGGCAGCGCGGCCTGTCCACCGACGGCCGGTGCAAGTCGTTCGCCGCCGCCGCCGACGGCACCGGCTGGTCCGAGGGCGTCGGCATGCTGCTCGTCGAACGGCTCTCCGACGCCCGCCGCCACGGCCACCCGGTGCTCGCCGTGGTGCGCGGCACCGCGGTCAACCAGGACGGCGCCAGCAGCGGCCTCACCGCGCCCAACGGTCCCGCCCAGCGGAAGGTGATCCGGGCCGCGCTGGCCAACGCCGGGCTCACCGCCGCCGAGGTGGACGTGGTGGAGGCGCACGGCACCGGCACCACGCTCGGTGACCCGATCGAGGCGCAGGCGCTGCTGGCGACCTATGGGCAGGACCGGGCCACGCCGCTGCTGCTCGGCTCCGTCAAGTCGAACATCGGCCACACCCAGGCCGCCGCCGGCGTCGCCGGCATCATCAAGATGGTGCTGGCCATGCGGCACGGCCGGCTCCCGGCCACGCTGCACGTCGACCGGCCCACCCCGCACGTCGACTGGACGGCCGGCGCGGTGGAACTGCTGACCGACGCGCGGCAGTGGCCGGCGACCGGTCAGCCGCGCCGGGCCGGCGTCTCCGCGTTCGGCGTCAGCGGCACCAACGCCCACGCCGTCATCGAACAGGTCGAGGACCCGCCGACCCCGCCGGCCGGACGTCCCGCCCCGCCGGCGCCCTGGGTGGTCTCCGCGCGCTCCGGGCCGGCGCTCGCCGGGCAGGCCCGCCGGCTGCTGGAGCACCTCGACGCCCACCCCGACCTGCGCCCGGCCGACGTCGCGTACGCGCTGCTCACCACGCGGGCGGCGCTGCCGCACCGGGCCGCGGTCACCGGCGACGACCCGGCGGCGCTGCGCGCCGGGCTGCGCGCGGTCGCCGAGGACCGGCCCGCGCCCGGCGTGGTCCGCGGCGTGGCCCGGACCGCCGGCAAGCTCGCCGTCCTCTTTCCGGGGCAGGGCGGCCAGCGGCCCGGCATGGGCGCCGAGCTGCACCGCCGGTTCCCGGTCTTCGCCGCCGCGTTCGACGAGGTGGCCGCCGAACTCGACAGGCACCTGAGCCGGCCGCTGCGCGAGGTGGCGTTCGCCGCGCCGGACACCCCCGAGGCGGCGCTGCTGGACCGCACCGAGTGGACCCAGCCCGCGCTCTTCGCCTACCAGGTGGCCGCGTACCGGCTGGTCACCGCGCTCGGCCTGCGCCCGGCGCACCTGCTCGGCCACTCCGTCGGCGAGCTGGCCGCCGCGCACGTCGCCGGCGTGCTGTCGCTGCCTGACGCGGCCACGCTGGTGGCCGCCCGGGCCCGGCTCATGCAGGCGCTGCCGGCCGGCGGCGCGATGCTCGCGGTCCGCGCGTCCGCCGCCGAGGTGACGCCGCTGCTCGACGCGCGGGTGGCGCTGGCCGCGGTGAACGGCCCCGAGTCGGTGGTGCTCTCCGGCGACGAGGACGCGGTGCTCGCGGCCGGGGAACGGCTCGCCGCCCAGGGCCGCCGGACCCGCCGGCTGCGGGTCGGCCACGCGTTCCACTCGGCCCGGATGGACGACATGCTGGCCGAGTTCCGGGTGGTCGCCGAGAAACTCACCTGGCAGCCGCCGAGCGTGCCGCTGGTCTCCGACCGCACCGGCGAGCCGCTCACCGACGCGCAGGCCACCGACCCGGGCTACTGGGTCGAGCACGTCCGCGACACGGTGCGGTTCTCGTCGGCGGTGGCCACGCTCGCCGCCGCCGGGACCGGCACCTTCCTGGACCTGGGCCCGGACGCCGCGCTGACCGCGCTGGCCCGCGAGTGCCTGCCCGACGCCGAGCCGGCCGCGTTCGTGCCGGTCGCCCGGCGCGAGCTGTCCGAACCGGCCGGCCTGCTCGCCGCGCTCGCCGCCGTGGACCTGCGCGGCGCCGGCGTACGCTGGCCCGCGCTGTTCGCCGGCACCGACGCGACCCGGGTCGACCTGCCCACGTACGCGTTCGCGCACGAGCGGTTCTGGCCCGACCCGATCCGGCTCGACCTGGGCCCGCGCCCCGCCGACCCGGCCGACGGCGAGTTCTGGTCCACCGCCGAGGACGGCGACCCGGCCGCGCTGGCCGCCCTGCTCGGTCTCGACGACGACGCCGCCGGCCCGCTCGGCGACCTGCTGCCGGCGCTGACCGGCTACCGGGACCGTCGCCGCCGGACGGCCACCCTGGACGGACTGCGCTACCGGACCGGCTGGACCCCGGTCGACCCGCCGACCGGCGCCGCGCCGGCCGGCCCGTGCCTGGTCGTCGGCCCACCCGGCGACCTGCTCGACGCCGTGACCGACGCGGTACGCGCCGAGGGCCTGGACCCGGTGCCCGTACCGGCGCCGCCCGGCGTCGACCCGGTCGCCGCGCTGCGCGACCGCCTCGGCACGGTCACCCCGGTCCGGGTGATCTCGCTGCTGCCCGCCGTCGCCGCCGGTCACGCGTCGGCGGACACCGGATCGCCGGCGGCCGGACCGGGGCCGGGAACCGGCGCGGCCGGAGCGACGGCCACCGCCGGCGCGGACGTCCTCGCCGGCACCGTCGCGCTGGTGCGGGCGCTCACCGACGCCGGGGTCACCGCGCCGCTGTGGTGCGTCACCCGGGGCGCGGTCGCCGTCGACGCCGACGACCCGGCGCCCGACCCGGCGGTCGCCACCGTCTGGGGCCTCGGCCGGGTGCTGGCGTTGGAACACCCCCGGCTCTGGGGCGGCCTGCTGGACCTGCCCGCCGAACCGGCCGGCCCGGACGCCGCCCGGCTCGCCCGCGTGGTGGCCGGGGACGGCGTCGAGGACCAGCTCGCGATCCGCGCCGGTAACCTGCGCGCCCGCCGGCTGGAACGCGCGCCGGCCGGCGTCGACCGCCCGTGGCGGCCGGACGGCGCGGTGCTGGTGCACGGCGACGCCCCGGTCCGCCGCCCGTACCTGCTGCGCCGACTCGCCGAGGCGGGCGCGACCCACCTGCTGCTGGCCGGTCCACCCCGGCCGGCCGACACCGACCGGGCCGGTGACGGGCGGACCACGGCGGACGGCGCCGAGCAGATCACGGACGGCGTCGAGCGGACCACCGTCGACGGCGTCGAGCGGACCACGGTGCACGGCGTCGAGGTGACCACCGTGGCCGGCCCGGACGCGCTGTCCGCCGCGTTGGCGCGACTGGCCGCGGCCGGCACGCCGGTGCGTACCGTGCTGCACGTGGCCGACGCCGGCGGGGCCGGCGAGCCGGTCGCGGCGGCCGATCCGGACCGGTTGGCCGAAACCGTCGGCGCGCACCTGGCCGCGGTGACCCGGCTCGACGCCGCCTGCGCCGACCACCCGGTCGACAAGTTCCTGATCTTCGTCTCCACGGCCGCCACCTGGGGCAGCGGCGGCGCCGCGGTCACCGCCGCGACCGGCGCCGGCCTGGCCGCCCTCGCCGCCCGCCGCCGCGCCGCCGGTCGACCGGCCACCGTGCTGGCGTGGGCGCCGTGGCACGGCGAGGTCGCCGACCCGGAGCAGCTCCGCCGCCGGGGCATCCGCCCGCTGGACCCCGACGTGGCCCTCGACGCGCTGGACCGGGCCGTCGCCGCCGGCGGCGACGAGGTCGCCGTCGCGGACGTCGACTGGCCGGCGTTCGTGCCCGCGTTCACCGCGGTCCGGCCCGCTCCGCTGCTGCGCGGCGTGCCGGACGCGGTGACCGAACCGACCGCCCCGGCCACCGGGACCGGCTCCGACCCGGCGACCGCGCTGCGGGACCGGCTGGCCGCCGTGCCCGCCGCCGACCGGCACCGGATCCTGCTGGACCTGGTCCGGGCGCAGGCCGCCACCGTCCTCGGACACGCCGGGCCGGGCGCGGTCGAGGAGGACCGGGACTTCCTGGAGTTGGGCTTCGACTCGCTCACCGCGCTGGAACTGCGCGACGCGCTGCGCCAGGAGACCGGCGCGGAGCTGTCCGCCACCCTGCTCTTCGACCACCCCACCCCGGTCGCGCTGGCCGGCCACCTGCTCGGCGCGATCCTCGGCGGGCCGGCCGCCGACGCGCCCGCCGACGCGGCGTCACCGGAGGGCGCGGGCGGCCTGCTCGGCGGGCTGTTCCGGCAGCCCAAGGCGCGCGCCGACGCGGCCGGGTACGCCGAGCTGCTGGTCAAGCTCGCCCAGTTCCGGCCCAGCTTCCGCACCCCGGAGGAGCTGACCCGACCGGCGGCCGTCATGCGGCTGGCCGACGGGCCGGCCACGCCGGTGGTCTGCTGCTGCACCATGTCGCTGCTCTCCGGCGCGCACGAGTACGCCCGCGTCGCCGCCGGAATGCGCGGCCGGCGGGACGTGTGGGCGCTGCCCAACCCCGGCTTCGGCGTCGGCGAGGAGCTGCCCGCCGACCTCGACGCGCTGCTGCGGGTGCACGCGGACACCGTGCTGCGCGCGGTCGGATCCGGCGACTTCGTGCTGGCCGGCCACTCCGGCGGCGCGATGGTGGCCAACCTGCTCGCCGCCGAGCTGGAGCGGCAGGGCCGTGCCCCGGCCGCCGTGGTGCTGATGGACACCTACCCGGCCGGCAGCGAGGTGCTCGGCGGCTGGACCTCGCAACTGCTCGACGGGATGGTCGAGCGGGACAGCGCGTACACCCCGATGGACGACCACCGGGCCACCGCGTGGGCCGGCTACCTGCCGCTGTTCCTGGACTGGAACCCCACGCCGATGGCCGCGCCGACGCTGCTCGTACGCGCCGGCGAGCCGCTGGGGGAGTGGACCGGGGAACCCGACGGGTGGAAGTCGGTGTGGCCGTACCCGCACGAGACGCGGGACGCGGCCGGCGACCACTTCACCATGGTCGGCGAACGCGGCCCGGAACTCGCCGCCACCGTCGACGCGTGGCTCACCGAGCGGGGGCTGTGAGGCCGCCCCTTGGCTGCCCCTAACGCCCCCTATCGCGGTGGCGGACAACTGTCTTACCAGGAACCAGGACGGGAGCATGACGACGTGGACGAGGCAGTGGTGGTCGACGGGCTGGTCAAGAAGTACCGGCCCGACATGCCGCCGGCGGTGGACGGACTGAGTTTCTCGGTCGCCGCGGGCGAGGTCTTCGGTCTGCTCGGGCCGAACGGCGCGGGAAAGACCACGACGATCGGGGTGCTGACGACCCGGGTGCGGGCCACCTCCGGTCGTGCCCTGGTCTGCGGCGCGGACGTGTCCCGCGCGCCGGCCGTGGCCCGGCAACTGCTCGCGGTGGTGCCGCAGCGGGTCAACCTGGACCGGTCGCTCACCGTCCGGCAGAACCTGTTGTTCCACTCCGCGTACCACCGGGTGTCCCGGGCCCGCCGGGTGAAGCGGGCCGACGAGCTGCTGGAACAGATGGGCCTGAAGGACTTCGCGAAGGCCCGCACCGACTTCCTCTCCGGCGGCCTGGCCCAACGCACCATGATCGCCCGGGCGTTGATGCACGCCCCCCGGGTGCTCTTCCTCGACGAGCCGTCCGCCGGTCTCGACCCGCAGTCCCGGCTGTTCGTGCACGAGCGGATCGCCGACCTGAAGCGGTCCGGGGTCACCGTCGTGGTGACCACGCACGACATGGAGGAGGCGGAGAAGCTCTGCGACCGGGTCGGCATCGTCGACCACGGCAAGCTGCTCACCCTGGACACGCCGACCGCGCTGACCCGGACGCTGCCCGGCAGCAGCACGCTGACGCTCGTGGTCGCGCCCGGCGCCCCGGCCGAGGCGGTGCAGACCGCGCTGACCGACGTGCCGGACGTGGAACGCGTCGAGCGGCTGCGCGCGGGCGGCGCGGCGGAGCTGCCGATGTTCCCCGGCATGCCCCCGATGCCGACGCCGGAGGACCCGGACGCGCCGCTGTCGTTCCGGGTCTACACCGCCGGTGCGCCGGCCAACGCCGTGCCGATGGCGTTGAAGGTCCTCACCGACCTCGGCTGCGAGGTCCGTGACCTCAGCGTCGGCCAGCCCAGCCTGGAGGACGTCTTCATCCACCTGACCGGAAGGGACCTTCGGTGACCGTCACCGCCCCCGCCGCGCCGGCGCCGCCGGCCGTCACCGCACCCCCGCCGGTACGCCTGCGCGACCAGCTCACCACGTTCCGGGCGGTGCTCTGGCGCGACGTCTTCGTCACCAGCCGGGAGCTGGGCGGATTCCTGGCCCAGGTCTTCCTCCAGCCGCTGTTCATGCTGTTGATCTTCGGCAAGGTGCTCAAGGATCTCGGCTACGCCAGCGACGACTTCGCCAACGTGCTGCTGCCCGGCGTCATCGCGCTCAACGCGTTCCTGATCGGGCTGGAGAACACCGCGCTGCCGATGGTGATGGACTTCTCCTTCACCCGGGAGATCGAGGACCGGCTGCTGTCGCCGATGGCGATCCCGCTCGTCGCGTTCGAGAAGATCGTCTTCGGCGCGATCCGGGGCCTGGTCGCCGGGCTGGTGCTCATCCCGGTCGGCATGCTGATCCTCGGCGTCACCTGGCCGCTGTCCACGCTGCTGCCGGTGATCGGCGTGCTGGCCGCCGGCGCGCTGGTCGGCGCCGCCCTGGGCCTGACGTTCGGCACCCTGGTCCCGCCGCACCGCATCCAGATCATGTTCACGGTCACGCTGACGCCGCTGATGTTCACCGGCGCCACCCAGTTCCCGCTGCGCGCGCTGGACTCGCTGCCCTGGTTCCAGGTGGTCTGCGCGCTCAACCCGCTCACCTACGTCAGCGAGGCCACCCGGTCGCTCGTCGCGCCGCCCGGCGTCGAGTCGGTGCCGCTCTGGCTGGACCTGGTCGTGCTCGCCGGGGTGTTCGTGGTCTTCACCGCCGTCGGCATCCGCGGCTTCATGCGCCGGGCGATGGACTAGGGGCCGGCCGCGATGAACCCCGACGACGCCCCGCTGCTGCTGGTCAGCTCCGGCAGCGCGGGGCTGTTCAACCCGCTGCTCACGCTGGCCGGTGAGCTGAAGCGCCGGGCTGCCCGACCGGTCCGGTTCGCCTGCACCGACGAGCGGCGGGCCGAGATCGAGGCGCTGCCCGGCGACGGCGACGTGCGGTTCGTCTCGCTCGGCCCGCCCCGGGTGGAGGTCCGCCCGGAGCACTGGGACGACGAGACGCACCGCCGGATGTCCACCGGCTCCCGGGTGGTGAACTTCGCCAGCTACGTCGACGCGTCCACCGACTTCGACCACCTGCACGAGCTGTACGAGCGCTGCCTGGCGGTCATCGACGAGGTGCGGCCGGCGCGGGCGGTGGTGGACTCGTTCGCCTCGTTCGGCCTGGACGCGGCCATCACCCGCGGGGTGCCGTTCGTCATCAGCGTCACGGTGCCGCCGTCGAACTTCCTCCAGGACAGTCTGCCGCCGGCGTACCCGATGTCGCTGTCCGGGCTGCCACTGGCGATGAACCCCAGCCAGCGGGCGGCGAACGACCGCTACCGGGCCGCGCTGGTGGCCACGCTCACCGAGCCGGAGCGGCTCGCCCGCAGCACCGCCGCCGCGGCACGGCGCGCGGACGCCGGCATCAGCAACGTCGAGCTGCGCCCCTCCCAGTACGCCGAGGCGGCGGAGGCGCTGCTCGCCTACACGGTGTTCGGGCTGGAGTACCCGTTCGACACCGCGCCGGCGAACCTGCGCATGGTGGGCTCGATGGTGCCCCGGGAGATCGTGCCGAGCCCGGACGGCGCCGAGCTGCGGGCCTGGCTCGACGCCCACGAGTCGGTGGTCTACGTCGGCTTCGGCACCATCATGCGCCCGACCGCCGCACAGGTGGCCGCGCTGGTCGAGGTGGCCGCCCGGCTCGGGCCGGAGCACCGGGTGCTGTGGAAGCTGCCCGCCGCCCGGCACGCGTTGCTGCCGCCGGCCGACGAACTGCCACCCAACCTGCGCGTCGAGTCGTGGCTGCCGTCGCAGGTGGAGGTGCTGGCGCACCCGCACGTGCGGGTGTTCTTCAACCACGCCGCGGCGAACGCGATCCACGAGGCGGCCTGGTTCGGGGTGCCGCAGCTGGTGATGCCGTTCTGGTTCGACTGCTACGACGGGGCGGTGCGGGTGGTCGACGCCGGCGTGGCGCTGGCGGTCGAGCACGAGGACCCGCTCGACGTCGACGACGTCGTCGGGAAGCTGCGCCGGCTGCTGGCCGAGCCGTCCTTCCGCGACCGCGCCGCCCGCTGGCGTGACTGCCTGCGCCGCGCCGGCGGGGTGACCGCCGCCGCCGACCTCGTCCTGAGCGGATAAGGAAGGGCCCCTTCTTAACGCATTCGGTAGAGGCGGGGCCCCTTGTTAACACCAGGTGTTAACAAGGGGCCCCGCCTTACACCGACGGTCGGGTCAGGACGCGGCGGGCTGGATCTCCTCGCCCAACGGCTCGGCGAAGGCCACCAGCCGGGCCGGCAGGTCCGAGCGGCGCTTGACGTCGAGCTTGCGGTAGACCCGGGTCAGGTGCTGCTCCACGGTGCTCACCGTGATGAACAGCTTGCTGGAGATCTGCCGGTTGGTGTGGCCCTGCGCGGCGAGCGCCGCCACCCGGCGTTCGGCCTCGCTGAGCCCGTCCTCCGGCTCCGGCGCCTCGGCCGGCGGGCCCGCCGGAACGCTGCCCGGCTCGCGCCGGACCAGCCGCTGCGCCAGCACCGAGGCGCCGCAGTCCTGCGCCAACTGGTACGCCCGGCGGACCAGCAGCCGCGCCTGCGCCGAGTCGCCGGCCCGTTGCAGCGTTTGCCCGGTGTCCCCGAGCGCCCGGACCAGCTCCAGCCGGTCGCCGCAGCCCTGCAACAGGTTCACCGCCTCGGAGAGCAGCTTGCGGCGGTGGTCCGGCGCGGTGGTGCCGGCGAGCAGCCGCAGCGCCCGCCCCCGGGTGCGGTCGTCCACCCCGTGCGGCACCCGCAACTGTTCCTGGAGCAACTGGGTGGCGTGCGCCTTGTTGCCCACCGCGAGCTGCACCCGGGCCAGCTCCAGCCGCCAAGGCACCAGCCCGGCCACGTCCACGCCCCAGGCGCGCATGAGCTCGCCGCTCCGGCGCAGGTCGGTGGTGGCCGCGTGGGCCCGGCCGAGCGCCAGGTGGTGGCGGGCCCGGGCGGCCAGGTAGTGCAGCCCGAGCGGTGTGCGGAAGGCGCCGGCCGGCACGCTCTGCGCCAGCCAGCGATCCGCCTCGGCGTGCCGCCCGGACTCGGTGGCGCAGGCGATCAGCGTGGCCAGCGGGCCGGCCGCGGCGACGCCCCAGGCGGCCACCGGCAGGTCGTCGAGCGCGGCCCGGGCCTGCTGGTCGGCCACGGTCAGGTCGCCCAGCCGCAGCGCCGCCTCGGCGCGCAGCGCCCGCAGCACCGCCCGCCAGAGCGGGGCGTGCCGCACGGCCGGCCGCTCCAGCAGCGCCGCCGTCCAGGCGGCCACCCGGTCGGCGCGCCCGGCCCAGAGCAGCGCCAGCAGCGGCGCGGCCAACATGGGGAGCATGCCGTCGTCGCCGTGGTGGCGGTGCAGCAGTTGTTCGGCGCCGGCCACCGCGTCGTGGTCGCCGGTGGGTGTCAGCGCCGCGCCGACGAGGCCCAGCGCCTGCGCCGGTGAGGAGCCGCCGGCCAGCAGCGCGGTCCGCGGCGCACCGGCCGCTTCCCGTACGGCGGCCAGGTGCTCCGGGTGGGAGAGCCCCAGCAGCAGGTGCATCGTCCGGCGACGGCCCGTCGCGTGGGCCTGCTCGTCGTCCCCGGCGCAGCCGGCGATCGCCTCGTCGGCCTCCTCGACCCGCCCCTGCCACAGCAGGTACGGCGCGGCGGACAGGGCGGCGTCGGCCGGCCAGCCACCCGCCCGGGCGGCGTCGACCAGTTGGTCGAGTTGCCCGTTGACGGCCAGCGGGTTGATCTGCCAGCGCGCGCTGACCTGCATGGCGGTGATGGCGACCCGCTGTTCGTCGTCCACCTCGGCGCGTCCGACCAGGCGCAGGCAGCCGGCGGCCACGTCGGGCCGGCCGGCGGCGAGCGCCTGGGCGGCGGCGTCGTGCAGCACGGGCACGGTCCACCCGGCCTCCGCCCATCCGGCGGCGACCAGGTGCTCGGCCACGCCGCCCGGCTCGACGCCGTGTTCGTGCAGCACCTCGGCGGCCCGCTGGTGCAGGTCGCGTCGTTCGTCGACGGACATGTCGGCCAGGATGGACCGTCGGATCCTGGGGTGCCGCAGCCGATCCTGGTCCAGCAGGCCGGTGGTGCGCAGCACGCTGACCATCGGGGTGACCGACTCCGGCACCACGTCGAGCAGGTGGCCGAGCAGGTCCACCGGGCCGCCCGGCCGGTCCAGCACCGCCATCGCCTGTGCCACCCGGCGTACGCCCGGCTCGTGCCGGTACAGGCAGCCGAGCACCGCCTGGTCGAACGCGTCGCCGAGGGCGGCGTCCACGGTCGGTTCCTCGTCCGTCGCCGGGCGGGGGTGTTCCTCGATGAGCGCCCGGGTGAGCAGCGGGTTGCCGCCGGTCATCCGCAGGCAGCGCTCGGCGGCCTCGCGGGCCGCCGGCTCGACGTCGTCGTCGACCAGCCGGGCGATCGCCTCCACGGTCAGCGGCGGCAGGGTGATCCGGGTGAAGTGGGGCTGGCTGAACAGTTCGGCCCGGAAGTGCGGGTGCGACGGGCGCAACGTGCGGGCCTCCGCGAGCACCACCATGATAGGGGTGTGCCGCAGCCGGCGGGCGACGTAGAGGAGGCAGTGCAGCGACGCCGGGTCGGCGTGGTGCACGTCGTCGACGGTCAGCACGAGCGGCGCCGACTCGGCCAGTTCGAGCAGCGTGCTGAACAGGCCGTGCAGCACCGGCGCCCACACCTGGTCGGCGGCGTCGTCGCCGCCGTGTCCGGGCTCCGGCGGGGCGGCCGGGGAGTTGCGCAGCAGGCGCTCCACCCGTACCCCGGTCTCGGGGTCGAGCCGCGCCCCCTGGAGGAGTTGCCCCAGCACCCCCAGGTGCAGTCCGCGCTCGGCGCGCGACGCGGTCGCGCTGAGCACCCGGCCACCGGCGGTGGCCGCCCAGTCGCCGAACGATTCCAGCACGCTCGTCTTGCCGCTGCCCACCGCGCCGGTGACGAGCGAGACGTGTCCCCTCCGCTGCCGTTCGCAGTTCTGGAAGGTCTCGCGCAGCAGGGTGAGCTGTTCTTCTCGCTGTACCAGCACGTGTGTCGTCAGCCCTTCTCGTCGGCGGCGCCGCGACGGGGTCACCGCCGCCGGCAGGCCGCTCCGCCCGGTGTCGTCGACGACCCCTTCACCACACCTGTCGCAGACGCGAAACAGGGGTGAAGCGCACCGGGTCGCCGGCCGGGTGGACCCTGGAATCCTCCCCACCGGAGCGCGTCGTCGGACGACCGTTCCGGCTCCAGGCGAGTCTGGCATCGGCCCTGGCGTGCGACAACGGTCCCGGGACCCCACCGTTTCGGCGGTAAACCTGCGGTGTCGATGGGGCGTTAGGGGTTGCGTGGCCGTCCGGAAGGGGGGCGTCGCCCGACCGGATGACGGTGGGGTTTCGCCACGATGGACATCGGGTGACGGCCGATCGCGCAGCTCGGATCATACGTCGGCAGGACACCACAGACCGAGTGGTCGGCCGCGATCGGCCGGTCGGTGGTACGGGGTGGCCGGTCGGGCTCAGCGGTCGAGCCGCAGCCGGGCGGCCAGTTCGCTGCGGGAGTTGACGTCCAGCTTGCGGTAGATCCGGGTCAGCCGCTGCTCGATGGCGCTGACGGTGAGGAACATCCGCTCGGCGATCTCCCGGTTGGTGTGCCCCTGCGCGGCCAGCGCGGCGACCCGGGACTCCGCGTCGCTGAGGCCGGTGAGCAGGATCCCGGCGTCGGAAGCCGGATCGGGCGCGGTGGTCCGGCCGGCCGAGGTGGCCCGGCCGGCCGCGGTCGGCCGCAGCACCGGGATCCCGCACTCCTCGGCGAGGACCCGCGCGGCGCGGGCCGTGGTGCGCGCCTCACGCAGGTCGCCGGCCTGCTGCTGGGCCTGGCCGAGGTCGCCGAGGGCGCGCGCCAGTTCGACCCGGTCCCCGCACTGGCGCAGCAGTCGTACCGCGCACCGCAGGTGCCGGATCCGCTCCGCGCCCTCCTCGACGGTGCCGAGCACCCGCAACGCGGCGCCCCGGTAGCGCAGGTCGGTCGGGCGGAGCCGGTCCAGCTCTTCCCGGACCACCTTCTCGGCCTGCTGCCGGCGGCCCATCCGCAACAGCGCCCGCGCCGATTCGGTCCGCCAGGGGACCAGCGGCGCCTGGTCGAGCCGCCACGAGGTCATCAGCTGCCCGCACAACTGGAAGTCGGCCAGGGCCGCCTCGGGGCTGCCCGCGGCGAGGGCGTGCACACCCCGGGCGTGCAGGTAGTGCAGGCCGAACGGGGTCTCGAACAGTGTCGGCGGCACCGGCGTACGCAGGCAGGCCGCCGCCTCGTCCCACTCCTCGAGGCAGGTCAGCGTCCACAGCCGGATGGCCAGCGGCGCGCCGATGACGACGCCCCACCCCTTCGGGGACAGCCGGTTGAGCGCCGACTCGGCGAGCTCACGCGCCCGGCGCAGGTCGCCGCGTCGGCCGGCCACGGTGGCGGCGACGGCGGTGAGCAGGGCACGCGGCGTCCGGTGCCGGCGGGCGGAGGCGATCCGGTCCAGCCGGTCGCACCACTCGCCGGCCAGGTCGAGCCGGTCGGCGTAGATCATGGCGATCACCGCGCAGACGGCGCTCCACATGTTCGGCTCGTCGTCCAGGCCGAGCGTCCCGAGCGTGCGTTCGGCGTTCTCCAGCGCGCCGAGGTCGCCCCGACCCAGCACGGTGTCGAGCAGGAGAACACCGCGCAGCCGGTGTCGGACCCGGGCGAGGGCGAGCGGGTCCCGGGTGGTGCCGGCCGGTGCGGCGACGCCGTCGAGCGGGACCCCGGGATAGAGCGTGGCCATCCAGCCCTTGATGATCATCAGGTCGGCGGCCGAGCGCGCGTCCACACCGTCGGCGCGTTCACCGAGGTGGTGGATGAGTTCCATGGCCCGGCCGATCTGGCCGTGCCAGAGCAGGTACTGGATCGGACCGGCGGCCTGTCGGGTGTCCAGGTGGCCGGCGCGTACGGCGGTGGCGATGCCGAGCAGGTGGGGGACCGCGCCCTGCGGGTCCAGCCGCCACTCGGCGCGGGCCAGGGCGGAGCGGATCCGGGCCCGCAGGCACTCGTCGGCGCAGTCCCGGTTGGCGCGGCGCAGGTAGCGCCGGCCGGTGTCCACGTCGCCGTCGGCCAGCGCCTGTTCGCCGGCGTCGAGCAGGGTCTGCGCCATCCACGGCTCGGCCAGCTCGTCGGCGGTGAGCAGGTGCGGAGCGATCCGCGGTGGCGGGGCGCCGTCGTCGTGCAGCAGTTGGGCGGCGGCGCGGTGCAACCGGGCGCGTTCCTCCCCGGTCATGCCGTCGAGCACCGCCCGGCGTACCGCCGGGTGTCGGAGGCCGTCGGCGTCGACGAGACCGGCGCTGGTGGTCGCGTCGACGGCGTGCAGGTTCAGCTCGGAGG
This sequence comes from Micromonospora sp. DT227, assembly GCF_049841835.1. NCBI lineage: Bacteria > Bacillati > Actinomycetota > Actinomycetes > Micromonosporales > Micromonosporaceae > Micromonospora > Micromonospora sp. DT227. The sequence continues at coordinate 97,918 of NZ_JBNCLA010000006.1, forward strand.
GGAGGTCGACCAGGTGGGGCAGGAACGGGCCGTGCAACGGCTCCTCGGTCACCGCCAGCGCGCGGGCGGTCTTGAGCACCAGGTGCTCGCAGCGGTAGAGGCAGCTCAGCACCGCCTCCCGGAACGCCTCGCCGGGTGTCGGCGTCTCGGCGCCGGCCTGGTGGTCGTCGGCCAGCGCGTGCACCAGCAGCGGGTTGCCGCCGCTGATCCGGTACGCCTCGTCGGCGATCCGCCGGGCCACCGGCGCGCCCAGCCGGTCGGCCAGGATCCGGTGTGTCCCGTCCGCGGTGAGCAGCGGCAGTCGGACCCGGTGCAGCCGGGCCGGCTGGAGCAGTTCGGCGTAGGCGGTGGGCTGCCAGGGCCGGGTGCGCGGCGCCTCGGTCAGCACGATCAGCACCGGCAGGCCGGTGACCCGACGGGTCAGGTGGTCGAGGCACCGCAGCGAGGGCGCGTCGGCGTGCTGGACGTCGTCGACCGCGACCACGGCGGGCGCCCGCGCGACGAGTTCCAGCAGTTCGCCGCCGATCGCGGCGGTGAGCGGGGCGAGCGCCTCCTCGTCGGCGGTCTCGCCCCAGCGCAGCACGGCCTGGTCCAGCAGCCGGCCGACGCGGTCGCGGTCGGCGTCGTCCACGGTGGCCCGTCGGACGAGTTGCCGCACCACCTCCAGCGGCACGGTGCGTTCGCTGCGCGACGCGCTGGCGCTGAGGAACGTGACCCCGGCCTCGGCGCACCGTCGGGCGAAGCCCTGCAGGAGCGTGGTCTTGCCGGCGCCGACCGGCCCGGTGATCAGCGTGATCGGGCCGGGGGTGAGGGCGGGTCCGCCGGGGTGGCGCAGGCCGGCGAGCCGACCGGTCAGGACGTCGAGATGCCGGTCCCGTTCGGCAATCGTCATCGGGCGGGCCTCCGCCCGGCCGCGGCCCCCGGGCGGGCCGTGCGCCGTGGTCTCCGGTGACACCCGTTGCAGTCAGAGACCCACAAATCCTTGACCCATTCCAATTGGCGAATACCGACAACGATGGTACGACGTGGGCGTTTCATCGAACGTCGCGCCTGGTCTAGCGCGTCGAAAATCCGCCGTCACCTGCGGTCCCGCAATTTGGGCGGATCGACGCGGTCCGCCTCTATCGATCCCGATTCATGGAGTGGAGTATGTCAGCCCGGCAATTGGGCGGCAAGTCGAAGGATGTAAAGGATGAGCAAACATGGCATCGCCGCGTCGAGGGTCGACGAGGGCGACCCGGGCGGTCCGACAGCGGAAAGTCATCCGGTTCTTCCGGAACGTGACGCAGGAGGTCCGACAGGGCGGTTGGTAACGTTTTCCACCCTTGCCGCTAATGCGCGTGGAGAACGGACAGCCGACCTCGGGGGGTGGCCGCGGCGGCCGGTCGACCGGCTCCGGCCGTCGGCACGGCGGCCCGGGTCGCGCACGGGCTCCCGCCACGCGGCGTGAGAGCGTTCTCGCTGTTCACCTGTTGCCGGACGGGCGAGCGCGCCCGCCGGGGCGCGACGGGCGGCGGCTCGATGCCGGCCGGCCGGCCCGCATGCCGCGGGCCGGCGTCGTCGCCGGTCGCTCCGGCCGGTGCGTCCGGCCCGGGTTGCCGGCGCTTTGACCGTTTCTCGCCCCGGTGGTTGCCGATTCCGGCAACCGTCGTCGCACTTTCGACCCTCGCCCAACTTGCCCGTTTCAGTCCGTCTGGAAGCCCTTTGCCGCAACTTGTTGTTAAACAAGAAATTCGCGGCGCATCGGTCCACGGAACGACGGTGGTAAAGAAAGCGGCCCCGTCGGTAACTGCCCCGGAATGAAATAGGAATCGTTATTTCCCGGTCCTGGTGGATGGCGCGGTGGAGTGCCGGGTGCGATTCGACGGCCCGATTCCGTTCACACCCGCGGACGCCGCACACCGTCGACAGATCAACGCGAATGACTTTCATCCGGGGCGCTCCGCCCACCCCCCACCTGCCGCTCCGGGCCGGTGACACCGCGACCGGACGCGTCGTCGCCCATGCGGGGTAGGGGTTGTCCGCCGCCCGTCCGCCGCCTAATTTCGGACTGTCCGCCATGGTCGGCGGATGACAATCCGCCGCACGACGGGGGGATCGGCCACGGGCCGCGCGCCCGGGACGTGAAGGGTTCGCGCGTGATCTGCCAACCACCGCCGAGATACCGGGCCCCGGTTCGATGACGCTCCTGCCCGGGCTGCTCGGGTCCGGGGCGGACCGTTGCGACGCGCTCCGGGTCGCCGGCCGGACGCTCTCCGCCGAGGCGCTGCTGGGCTGCGCGAACGCGGTCACCGGCCGGATCCTGGGCGCCCGGGCGGTCGCGGTCGAGGCTGGCCCGAGCCTGGAGACCATGGTCGGGATCGTCGGCGCCGTCCAGGCCGGCGTGCCGGTGGTGCCGTTGCCGCCCGGCGTCGAGGCGGACGAGCGGCACCGCATCCTGCGCGAGTCCCGCGCCGACGTGTTGCTCGGCCCCACCACCACCGCCGACACCACCCTGCCGATCGTCCCGGTGGACCTGCGGGACCGGTCCTGGGCCACGCACCCGGACCCGCTGCCGGCCAGCGACGCGGTGATCCTCTACACCGGCGGCGTCGGCGGGCTCTCCCGCGGCGTCCGCATCTCGCACCGGGCCATCGCGGCCGACCTGGACCTGCTCGCCGCCGCCTGGCGGTGGAGCGCCGAGGACGTGCTCGTCCAGGGCGCGCCGCTGTTCCGGGCGTACGGGCTGGTGGTCGGGCTGCTCGGCGCGCTCCGGGTGGGCAGCCGTTTCGTCCACCTCGACCGGCACGCCACCGCCGGCCCGGCCGGCACCATCTACCTGGCGCTGCCCGGGCAGTGGGCGCGCATCGCCCGGGACGCGCCCCGGGCCCGGACGCTGTCCCGGGCGCGCATGCTGATCTCCGGCGACGCCCCGCTGGCGCCCGCCGTGGGCGAGCGGCTGCGGCTGCTGACCTCCCATCATCCGGTGGAGGGGTACGGCACCACGGAGACGCTGATCGTGCTCACCGGGCCGGCCGGCGCCCCGGTCACCACGCTGCCCGGCGTGCAGACCCGGGTGCTGGACCACGCCGGCCGGCCGGTGGCCGCCGACGGTGACGCGGTCGGTGAGCTGAGCGTCCGGAGCCCGACGATGTTCAGCGGGTACGCCGACCGGCCCGGGTCGGCGCCACCGGTCGACGGCTGGCACCCCACCGGCGACCTGGCCACCGTGGACCCGGCCGGACGGCACCGCATCCTCGGCCCGGAGGGCATCGGCGTGGTGCGCTGCGGCGGCCGGCCGGTGCCGACCCGGCAGGTCGAGGAGGTGCTGCTCACCCACCCCGGCGTGCACGACGTGGCGGTGGTCGGCGCGCCGCACCGCACGCTCGGCGAGCAGGTCGTCGCGTACGTCGTCGCGGCGGCCGGGCTCACCGCCCAGACGCTCATCGACCACGTCGGCCGGCTGCTCTCGGCCGCGGCCCGGCCCCGCCGGGTGCACTTCGTCGACGAGCTGCCCCGCGGCGCGCAGGGCCGGGTCCGCAAGTCGCTGCTGATCCGGCGGAGCGGACAGCACCCCGTACGCGACCCCTGACCACCGGCCGCGGGTCGGACGGACCGGCGGACACGCCCTACCATCCGGGGCGTGATCGAGCGGATCCTGCCGCCGGCCGTGGTGGTGGAGGAGTGCTTCACCGACCCGGTCGGGCTGCGCCTGCACCCGGCCGAGGAGCACGTCGTCGCGAACTCGGTGGCGAAGCGCCGTCAGGAGTTCACCACCGTCCGGCACTGCGCCCGCCGGGCGCTGGCCCGGCTGGGCCTGCCGCCGGCGGCGATCCTGCCCGGCGGCCGGGGCGCGCCCGGCTGGCCGGCCGGCGTCGTCGGCAGCATGACCCACTGCGACGGCTACCGCGGCGCCGCCCTCGCCCGCGCCGCGACGGTCGACAGCGTCGGCGTGGACGCCGAACCGCACGCGCCGCTGCCCGACGGGGTGCTGGACGCGATCGCGCTGCCCGCCGAACGCACCCGGACCGCCGCGCTCACCGCCGCCCACCCCGGGACCTGCTGGGACCGGCTGCTGTTCAGCGCGAAGGAGTCGGTCTACAAGGCCTGGTTCCCGCTGACCGGCCGCTGGCTGGACTTCGCCGAGGCGGACATCACGGTCGACCCGGCCGGCACGTTCACCGCCCGGCTGCTGGTGCCCGGCCCGCGACTCGGCGGCGTGGAGCTGACCGCGTTCGACGGCCGGTTCCTGGTGGAGCGGGGCCTGGTGCTCACCGCCGTCACCGTCCCGGCGGCACCGCGACGCTAGGTCAGCCGGCTCTTCTGCACCTTGCCCATGGCGTTGCGGGGCAGCGCGTCGACCAGCCGCACCTGCCGGGGCCGCTTGTGCGCGGAGAGTTGCCGGGCCACGAAGTCGATCAGCTCGGCCTCGCCCAGCCCGTCCCCGACCACGTACGCGGTGACCTGCTGGCCCAGATCCGGGTGCGGGGTGCCGACCACCGCCGCCTCCCGGACCCCGGGATGCGCCAGCAACGCGTCCTCCACCTCACCCGCGCCGATCCGGTACCCACCGCTCTTGATCAGGTCGGTGGCGGCCCGGCCGACGATCCGGTGGGCGCCGTCCGGGCCGACCGTCGCCACGTCACCGGTACGGAACCAACCGTCCGCGGTCCGGGCCGCCGCGTCGGCGTCCGGCCGGTTGAGGTAACCGTCGAAGAGCGTGTCGCCGCGAACCTGGAGTTCGCCCATGGTCTCCCCGTCGGCGGGCAGCGGCGTGCCCCGCTCGTCGACCACCCGGGTGCGCACGCCGGGCAGCGGCACCCCCACCGTGCCCGGCCGTCGGGGCCCGTCCGCCCGGGCGCTCACCGTGATCAGGGTCTCGGTCATCCCGTACCGCTCGACCGGGCGGTGGCCGGTCAGCTCGGTGAGCGCGGTGAAGACCGGCTCGGGGAGCGCGGCGCTGCCGGACACGAGCAGCCGGGCGCCACGCAGCGCCCGCGCCGCCGCCGGCTCCGCCGCGATCCGCGACCAGATCGTGGGTACGCCGAAGTAGAGCGAGCCGGCGGCGGCCGCGTACCGGTCGGGGCGGGGCCGGCCGACGTGGTGCAGCCGGCCGCCGATCCGCAGCGGGCCGAGCACGCCGAGCACCAGCCCGTGCACGTGGAACAGCGGCAGGCCGTGCGCCAGCACGTCGTCCGGCGTCCAGGCCCAGGCGTCGGCGAGCCCGTCCAGGCAGGCGGCGACCGCGCGGCGGGACAGCACCGCGCCCTTCGGCGCGCCCGTGGTGCCGCTGGTGTAGAGGATCAGCGCGGTGGTCGCCGCGTCCGGCTCGGGATGCCGGGTGTCCGAGCGGCGGGTCAGGTCCACCGGCAGGGCCGGCGGCCCGGCGGGACCGTCGACGGCCGGCGTCCCGGGCGTCGTCAGCAGCACCTCGGCGGCGGAGTCGCGCAGCACGTGGTCGCGCTCCACCGGCCCGGCGTCCGGCGGCACCGGCACCACCGCCGCGCCGGCCAGCAGCCCGCCGACCACGCCGACCACGGTCTCCAGGCTCGACGTGGCGGGCACCGCGACCCGGCGGACCCCGTGCAGGTCGTCGGCGACCGCGGCGGCCGCCCGGCGCAACTCCACCCAGGACAGTGCCCGGTCGTCGACCCGGATCGCGTCCGGTCGCTCGTCGGTGGACCGGTCGAGCCAGCTCAGCAGCGGCACGGGCGCCCCTCTCGCGATTCGCCGCCGGCGGCGGCGCACCGACCGTAACCGGGCCGCCCCGGGGCCGGCCACCCCCTGCCGCCACCGGGTCCGTCGACACGCCGGGTGACCGTCCGACACCCCTGGCGGCGGGCCGTACACCCCCGATTCATCGGCCGATGGGTTGAACCGCGTCTCGGTTGCCCGGATGATGGGCGGCGTCGGCCCGCCGCGCGGGTCGCCCCCGCCCTCACCGACGCCGCGACTCGCCGGCGGCACCCGTACGCGACGGAGGATCCCGCCAGATGCCGGTCATCGAAGTCGAGCACCTGCACAAGAGGTACGGCGACAAGGTGGCGGTCGACGACGTCTCGTTCAGCGTGGAGCAGGGCGAGATCTTCGGGGTGCTCGGCCGCAACGGCGCCGGCAAGACCACCACGGTGGAGTGCGTGCAGGGCCTGCGTCGCGCCGACGGCGGCACGGTGCGGGTGCTCGGGCTCGACCCGATCCGGGACCGCACCGAGGTGCGCCAGCGGGTCGGCGCCCAGCTCCAGGAGAGCCAGCTCCCCGACAAGCTGCGGGTACGGGAGGCGCTCGACCTCTACCGGTCCTTCTACCGCAACCGCGCCGACATCGACGAGCTGTTGGCCGACCTCGGGCTGGCCGAGCAGCGCAACACCGCGTTCCACAAGCTCTCCGGTGGCCAGAAGCAGCGCCTGTCGGTGGCGCTGGCGCTGGTCGGCCGCCCCGAGATCGCCATCCTCGACGAGCTGACCACCGGGCTGGACCCGAAGGGCCGGCGCGACACCTGGGACCTGGTCGAGCGGATCCGCGACCGCGGCGTGACGGTCGTGCTGGTCACCCACTTCATGGCCGAGGCCGAGCGGCTCTGCGACCGGCTCGCGCTCATCGACGCCGGGCGGGTGGTCGCCATCGACACGCCGGCCGGGCTGATGTCCCGGGTGGATGCCGAGCACCGGGTGCACTTCCGCCCGCTCGACCACCTCGACGACGCGCTGCTGTCCGCGCTGCCCGAGGTCAGCTCCGTGCGCCGGAACGGCGACGAGGTCACCGTCACCGGCCCCGAGGAGGTGCTCCAGGCGGTGCTGTCGGCGCTGACCGAGCGCAAGATCCGCTACGCCGGCCTCCGGGTCGAGCAGCCCACGCTGGACGACGCGTTCGTCTCCCTCACCGGCCACCCGGCCACCCCGCCGGCGCTCGACGGAAGGTCATCGTGAACGCCCTGTCCAAGCTCGTCGCCGTCGAGGCCAAGCTGTTCCTGCGGGAGCCGGTCTCGCTGTTCTTCGTCTTCGCGCTGCCGCTCGGCCTGATGCTGGTGTTCGGCCTGCCGCAACGTGGGGCCCCCCAGGCGGCGACCCCCGGGCAGCACGGCGAGCAGACGTTCCTGCCGTCCATCGCGCTCTCCCTGACGATCGGGATGCTGGCGCTGTTCACGCTGCCGATGGCGCTGGGCATCTACCGGGAACGCAAGGTGCTGCGCCGGCTGGCCACCACCCCGGTCAGCCCGGCGTTGCTGCTCATCGCCCAGGTGGTGGTCAACCTGGCCATGGGCGTGGCCGGCGCGGTGGTCACCGCGGTCGGCGTACGTTTCCTGCTGGACCAGCCCGCGCCGGCCAACGTGCCCGGTTTCGTGCTGGCCTTCCTGCTCGGGGTGGCCTGCCTGTTCGCGATCGGCCTGCTCATCGCCGCGCTCGCCCCGTCGGCGCGGTCGGCGCAGTCCATCGGGCCGACGCTGTTCTTCCCGCTGCTGTTCCTGGCCGGGGCCTGGCTGCCCCGCGACCAGATGCCCACCGTGCTGGCCCGCATCGGGGAATACTCGCCGCTGGGCGCCACCGTGGACACCCTCTCCGCCGCCTGGGCCGGGCAGAGCCCGTCCGTGTCGCAGCTGCTCGTGCTGGCCGGCACCGCCATCCTGGGCTGCCTGCTCGCCACCCGCCTGTTCCGCTGGGAGTAGGGCCCGCCGGCCCCCGCTAGGGGGCGGCTAAGGGTACGTCGGCGGTGTGATCTGGATTACGTTCGAGTCGCACGGGAGATCGCCGCACGGTCCGCTCCGGCGGAACCGGCGGCGATCCGCCCCGCGCTCGTGCGCGGTGCCCGCGGCGCGCGCACGGCGAGGCGGAACACGAACGACGGAGGTCGTGCCATGACAGCTTCTTCCGATCCCGCCCCGGCCGTCCGGACGGCGACGTCCTTCGTCAACGGTGACGACCGGACCGCCTGGCCGCTGACGGCCCACCAGATAGGCACGGACGCCACCGGCATCGTCGAGGCGGTGCTGGAGGGCGGGCCGGCGACGTTGCCGGTCGAGCTGCGCAACCACCGGGTGTCCCCGGTGGAATCCAAGATCAAGGTACGGCACTACGGGGGCTACGAGCACTTCGAGCGGGATCCGGCCGGCGTCGTCGACGGCACGCCTGCGGTCTTCCGCTGGACCGGCCGAACCCGTATCGCGGAGTGAACGAGAGGCGGTAACGCGATGGGCGTCGGGGATCCGCGCAACGGTGCGCACCTGACGGTGACCGACGTCGCCACGGTGACCGCGTTCTACGCGGCGGTCTTCGAGGCGGTGCCGGTGCAGCGGGAGTGTCTGCTGGACGGTCGCGTCCTGCACGCCGAACTGGTGGTCGACGGCCACCGGCTGACGGTCAGCGAGTGGTCCGACGGCCCGGGCGACCCGGGCGGTCCGGGTGGCCCGCTGCCGCTCGCGCCGGCCGATCCGCACCAGCTCGTGCAGCGGGCGCTGGCAGCCGGCGCGACGCTCGAACCCACAGGTGGCGGCCCGCCGGTGGGCGTGGTGTTCCGGGACCCGGCCGGCCTGCGCTGGGCGGTGCCCGCCCCCTAGGTGCCCGACGACGACGAACGGCCCCGCCCGACGGGCGGGGCCGTTCGTCGTGTCCGCGAGGATCAGCGCCGCAGCGTCGACCCGAGGCCGCCGCCGCTGCGCCGCCGGTGCTGCCAGTAGAAGTCCCGCCGGGCGCCCTGCGGGAAGCCGGGCTGCCACGGCTTGACCGGGCCGGCGGTGTGGATGATCGACGAGTCGGTGAGCTTGCCGCCGAACTCCGGCTCCCGTCGCCAGGCCATCAGGTCGTTCCACCGCCACGGCAGCCGCAGCCAGTTGGCGTGCACCGCGAAGTTGAGCGCGTCCTGGTCCGGGTAGCGGGACTCGTGCGCGTGCCGACGCAGGTAGTCCAGCGACACCTCGCTCACCTCGCACTCCTTCCAGCGCGGCACGTCGATCAGCAGCACACCGGAGTTGAAGTAGAGCGCGTGCGGGTCGAGGTGGTCGTAACTCGACAGGCCGGGGATGCCGCCCATGTCCAGCAGCCGGCGGTTGAACGGGTCACGCACCCCGCCGAGCGGCACCCCGCCCATGTCCAGCTCGAACAGCGGCTTGAGGCTGTTCAGGCACATCGTGTCGCAGTCCAGGTAGAGCAGCCGGTGCACGTCCGCCGGCAGCGCCGCGGGGACCAGCAGCCGCAGGTACATCGCCGGTGACAGGTACGCCATCAGCGGGTCGCTGCCCTTCGACAGGTTCACCTGCGCGGCGTCCACCCGGAGGAACTCCACGGTGGCGTTGGGCCCGGCGATGCGGGTGAGCGTGTTCCGGGCGCTCGCCGGCACGTCGTCGGCGGCCACCAGCCAGTACCGGAGCGTCTCGCCCGGGTTCGACTCGGCGACTGTCGACATGACGACCGCGGCGTGCGCCGCGTACGCGTTGTCAAAGGTCAGGGTGAGGTCCACGGGTGCTCTCCTTCGCGGCGGTGCGTGAGCGCAACGTCGAGAAAAGTAGCCGTGGAATTGTCGGCCCGGCAAGGAATGCGCATTCGCTCAGGGGGTTCGGCAAAACAACCCCTGAATTCGCCCCTCAATTCCACCCGGTCCGGGTCAGCGGGTGAGACCGATCATGGCCGCGATCCGGGCGACGTCGGCCGCCGCCGGGTCGCACCGGGCTATCTCGGCGACGAGGGTACGCGCGACCGGCCGGCAACGGACCTCGGCGGGAGCGATCCGGTCGGCTTCGACCAGCACCCGGGCGGCAGCGGTGAGATCGCCGGTGCAGAGGTGGGCGCGCGCGGCGTCGACGAGGTGGGCGGCGCGATGCTCGACCGGCAGCCGAGACCATCCGCCGGCACGGATCGCGCTCTCGTGCCGAGCCACCGCTTCGGTGCTATCGCCGATTTCGAGGGCGGTCAGGAAGCGGGCCAGCAGCACGGTGGTGGGATTGAACGCGGTGTGGTGCGGGTCTTCGTCGGTGGCGCAGCGGTCGGCGAGTGCGGCGGCGCGGTCGGTCAGGTCGTCGGCGTGCCGGCGGTCGCCGCAGCCGGCGGCGGCGAGGCCGGCCTGAAGCAGCAGCGTTCCGCGTACCGCATCGTGGGTCGTGGTGTCGGCGGCGGCACGGGCGGCGGTGAGCGCGAGGCGGTGCCGACCCAGCGCGCGCAGTGCCTGGGTGACGGCGATGGTGGCGGTGGCGGCGTGGGTGGGGTTGCCGGCGGCGGTGACGGCGCGGTCCGCGGCGAGCCAGGCGAGGTCCGGTTCGCCGAGCTTGACCAGCACCGAAGCGGTGATCCGGTAGGCGGGTACCAGCAGGTCGCGGTGGCCGTGGGTGGCGTCGAGCAGGGAGGGCAGGACGCGCAGCAGTTGGGCGTAGTGGGCATGCTGGTAGGTGAGCCAGGCATGGGCGACGTGCGGTTCGACCTGGTCCGCCGGCACCGGCGTGGGGGGACGGCGGTGATAGCGGGCGAGGGCGGCGCGCACCGCCTCGACCCCGTCCAGCCGGGTTTCCGCCGCCGACGGTGGCCGGTGGGGGCCGAGCAGGACCGCCGGGTCCAGGCGGAGCACCTCGGCGATCTCCTGGATCACCGAGTAGCGGTCCAGCGCGCGTACGCCGCGTTCGACCTTGTCGACCCAGCTCTTCGACTTGCCGAGCCGGTCGGCGAGCATCTGTTGGGTCATCCGGCGGCGGACCCGCCAGCGGGCCACGCGGCGTCCGATCGGCATCTCGTCGGTGTCGAGCAGCCGCCGGCCGGTCACCGGTCGCGCTCCGCCGGCGGGTGACCAGCCAGGGTGGACGCTCCGCAGCGCGGGCACCATCGGGACTTCACCCGGAAGGCGAGCAGCCCGAGCAGGAACCCGGGCACCAGCCCACCGAACACGACCGACACGACCACGGAGACCATCTGCGCTCACCTTCTGTGTCGTAGGTTCCACCTACAGTGAACGGGCTGCGCTGATGGTCGGTAGCCCGACCGGCCACCGGGCATGTGGAACGTGTGGAACACCGACATGGTGGGAGGCCAGCGAATGGCGCGGTCACCGAAGCAGCCCAACGAGAAACTGCGAGCGGCGATCAGGGAGTGCGAGTGGTCCTACGACGCCTGCGCCGCTGCGGTGCGTGCCGTCGCCCGTGAGGACGGTCAGCCTCTGTTCTCCTGCGACCGATCCCACGTCGGGCACTGGGTTGCCGGCGTGAAGCCCAGTGCCGGCAGTGCCCGATATCTAGCCGAGGCGATCTCCCGCCGGCTCGGTCGAGTGGTCCGGCCAACCTGTCTCGAACTGCTCAAGAGCGGTAGCCTTGAGTCCGAGGTGGGCGGCCTGGACTGGCGCGGACATGCGCCGGTCATCGATCTTCTCACGGTCGGGAGGGCCGACGTGGAGCGACGAGCGTTCGGGCGCACCGCGCTCTACTCATTGGCGGCGTTGGCCGTCCCCCTCGACTCCTGGCAGGAGATCGCGGACCGTGGGCGACGGGCGCAGGGCGGAGGCATCGCCGTGGGTCGCGGTGAGATCGACGCCGTACGGGACATGCTGACCGTGTTCAGCACGGCGGACGAGCGGTTCGGGGGAGGGCATGCGCGCCTCGCCGTGGTGCAATACCTCCTTTCCGACGTGGCTGACTATCTCCGCGGTGGCTTCTCCTCCGACGGCGACCGTCGGGCCATGTTCAGCGCTGCTGCCGAGTTGACCTACCTGGCCGGCTGGAAGGCTTTCGACACGTCACTTCACGGGCTCGCCCAGCGCTACTACGTGCAGTCGCTGCGCCTGGCGAATGAGGCGGACGATCGGGCGCTCGCCAGTTTCACCCTGCGGGCGATGGCACATCAGGCCGTCGACCTCGGCCACGCACAGGAAGCCCTGCAACTGGCCACCTCGTCCCTGGAATGGTCGAAGGGCCGGGCAACGCCGGCGGCAACGGCGCTCTTCACGATCCTCACCGCGCGAGGGCACGGCGCGACGGGCGACAAGGTCCGCACGTCAGCGGCGATCACCGCAGCCGAGGCATCGCTCGCGGCCGCCTCACCCGACGACGAGCCGGCATGGATCAGGACCAGCGGATTCACCGAGACATCCCTCGCCAGCCAGGCCGGCCAGGCCCTCCGGGATCTCGGCGATCTCCCGGCGGCCGAAGCCCAACTGAGCCGGTCGATCGCCACCCGGAACACCACGGCGTACCGGCGCACCCACGCACTCACCCTGGCCAACCTCGCCGACGTGCAGTGCGCCCGGGGTCGGCTACGGGAGGCGACCGAGAACTGGCAGCACACCCTGGACGCGGTGACCGGCGTCCGATCCGGTCGAGCCCGCACCGCCGTGACGAACATCCGAACCCGCCTCAGCAGCTTCGGGCCCCGCCTTCCCGCGTACGCGAGGAAGCTCGATCAGCGGGCTGCCGCGTTCCTCCGCGCCGAGGCCCCCGCCCACTGACGTACGGCGCTGCCGCGAGGCAGCCTGCACCGGGTCGATGCCCCTGACATCCGAGGGCCACCGGTTAAATGCACCCATGTCCGTCGATGCCCGAACCGGCCGTCCCCCGCTGGCGCGCACCGTCGCGACGGCGCAGGTGGCGCTGGTGGTCGCGTTCCTCGCCGCGCTCTGGCTGGGCCGGATGGGGTCGGCCGACGCGGGCCCGGCCGAGCTGCACCGGCGCGTACGACCCGAAGGATCTGGTGCCGTTCGGCATGCACGGTTGGAACCCGTTCATGTGGCTCTACGGCCTCACCGCGTTGCGCTATCTCGCCGGGTTGGCCAGCCCGCTGTTGGCCGGCTACGGCGTGGTGCTGCTGGCCCGGGACCGGCGGTCGCTGCCGCGCGGGCTGCGGGCGCTGCTGCTGGCCGGCGTGGTGGCCGGCGTCGTGCTGACCGTGCTGCGCTTCACGCCGGTCGGGGCGGACATGCAGGCGTGGTGGCTCGACTGAGCGGCGCCGGCGCGACGACAACTGCACCCGGAGCGGGCTCAGCGCGACGACGACCGCACCCGGAGCGAATCGCGCGTCGTCACAGCGTCTCGACGAGGCGGAAGCGCTCCAGCACGGCGGGCGTGTCGTCGTCGATCGTGAACGTGGGGTCGCCGAGCCACCCCCGGTAGTCGTCGCCGTGCCAGTAGTCCTCGTGGCCGGCGCGCCAGGCGGCGACCGACGTGTAGCCCTCGCCCTCGTCCCGCGCGTGGTCGAGGTCCACGTCGCCGATCCGGGCGACGCGGACCTCGACCAGCTCGATCACGGCCACCGGCCGGCCGGCGGAGTCGATCACCGCGAACCGACTGCCGACGGTCGGCAGCGGCTCGCCCTCGATCTCGTTGTCCTGGAGCAGCCCGGTGGTGCTGGTCTTGGTGCCGTTCAGCACGGCGGCGACCAGTTGGTCACGCAGCGGGCCGGGGAAGGCGAACTCGTACGGGGGCAGCTCGGCGGTCATGGCCCGCAGCGTAGCCGCGCCGCGGGTCGGCGGCGACGCGGTTTCGGCGCAGGCCCGACGGGGTCAGGTCGGGTCGGCCGGGAGCCGCCGGTCGAGCCAGTCGAGCAGCGCGGCCTCGTAGCGCGGGCTGACGGCGGCCAGCTCGTCGCGCCCGTCGAGGGTGGGCGCGTGGTCGCAACCGGGCAGCCGGGTCACGGTCAGGTCGGCGTCGCGGGCCGCCCGTCGCCACACCGCGATGCTCTCCTCGATCGGCACCCACCCGTCGGTCTCGCCGTAGCAGAGCAGCACCGGGCCGGTCAGCCGGGCGAACACCGGTGCCGGGTCGAAATCCATGTCGGTCCAGGTGCCCGGCCGCTCGGACAGTTCGCGGGGGAGGAACGCCAGCGGGAACCAGGGCCGCGACAGCGCGGCCGTCAGCGCCGCCTGCGCGGTCGGGCGCGGCACGTCGCCGCGTTGGAACCCCTCGGCGACCTCGCGCAACCGGGTCAGCTCGGCCACGTCGGCCGGCCCGTAGCCGTGCCGGCGTAGCTGCTCGGCGGTGCCGTAGCGCATCTGCACGGCCGGGCTGACCCCGCTGCACGAGACCAGGATCAGGAGGTCGACGGGGTGCGCGGCGGCGGTGACCCCCGCCGCCCAGGCCCCCTGGCTGAAGCCCCACAGCCCGACCGGCGCGGGGCCGACGTGCCGGCGCAGCACGGTCACCGCGGCGGCGGCGTCCTCGGCCTGGTCGGCGAGCGGCACGTCGCGGCCGTCGACGCGGGGGCGGCGGTCGTACCGCAGCACCGCGACGCCGGCCGGCGGCAGCAGCCGGGCGAGGTGCCGGTAGAGGAAGTGGGACCGCTGGTCGGCGTGCGAGCCGTGCAGCACCACCAACCCGCCCCGGACCGGGCCGGCCGGCAGGTCGAGCGTCGCCGGCCGGCCCGACGCGCCGATGGTCGTCTCCACGCCGGCAGTCAACCACGCCGCGCCGGTGCCGGCCGTCCCGTGCCGCCGGGTGCGTCGCGCATCCGCCTGCGTACGCTGGCGGGGTACGCCGCGCCGACCGTGGAGAGCACGATGACCAGCACCACGACCCGTACCGCAGGACCCGCCGACGTGCCCGCCCTGGTCGACCTGATCGAGTCGGCCTACCGGGGAGACCGGGCCCGGGCCGGGTGGACCCACGAGGCGGACCTGCTCGACGGCCAGCGCACCGACCCGGAGATGGTGGCCGCCGCGGTGACCGGCCCGGCCGGCGTGGTGCTGCTGGCGGAGCGGGACGGCGCGCCGGTCGCCTGCTGCCAGCTGGAGCGCCGGGACGACCACGCGTACTTCGGCATGTTCGCGGTCGCGCCCGGTCACCAGGGCGGCGGGTTGGGTCGGGAGCTGCTGGCCGAGGCCGAGCGGTACGCCCGGGAGCGCTGGCACGCCGGTGAGCTGCGGATGACCGTGATCGTGCAGCGCGACGACCTGATCGCCTGGTACGAGCGGCGCGGCTACACCCGTAGCGGCGAGTTGAGCCCGTTCCCCTACGGCGACGAGCGCTTCGGTGTGCCGCGTCGCCCGGACCTGGCGTTCGAGACGCTGCGCAAGAAGCTCGGCTGACTCAGCCCGGCGGCCGGTCCACGCGGGCGGCCAGCTTCCTCGGCGCCCGTAGGCAGTAGCTCTCGGTGAGCAGCTCGGCGACCTCGGTCCAGTCCGTCGTGTCGTCGAGCGTCATCCCGACCACGTCGGCGCCCCAGCCCGGCGCGAAGAACGGCGGACCGGCGGCGAGCAGCCCGGCGATCTCGTCGCCGGGCGCCCGGAACGTCAGCACGCAGAGCGGCTCCTCGGTCGCGGTGGCCCGCGCGACGGCGGCCGGGTGGTCGGGGCCGACGGTGTACGCGTGGGCGAACGTGCGGGTGCGGATCCGCCAGCGCAGGCCCACCCAGGCGGGCTCCTCGTGGGTCTCCGGCAAACCGAGGCAGACCGGTCGCAGGCGGTCGAGGTGGTCGGGTGGGACGTCTCCGGGGGCGGTCACGCGCGCAGGTTAACCACCCCCACCGACAACCCGGACGGCCGGCGCGGCGTCCTTGCCGCCGCCGGTGGGGCCGTCGATTGTCGTAGGCGGGGAGTAGAACACCGATGAGTCTCGACGCGATCCGTGGTCATAGCTGCTGCACCTGCGGACAAAGGATGAGGATATGAGCATAGTTCGAGTGCTTGTCGGCACGCGCAAGGGCGCGTTCCTGCTGACGTCGGACGAGCGGCGCCGCGACTGGACGGTCGACGGCCCGCACTTCGGCGGCTGGGAGATCTACCATCTGACCGGCTCCCCGGTCGCTCCGGACCGGCTCTACGCGTCCCAGTCCGGCGGCTGGTTCGGGCAGCTCATCCAGCGCTCGGACGACGGCGGCCGGAGCTGGGCCCCGGTCGGCAACGACTTCGCCTACGCCGGGGACGTCGGCGAGCACCTCTGGTATGACGGCACGCCCAGGCCGTGGGAGTTCAAGCGGATCTGGCATCTCGAACCGTCCCGTCACGACCCCGACACGGTGTACGCGGGCGCGGAGGACGCCGCGCTCTACGTCTCCACCGACGGCGGCGAGAAGTGGACCGAGCTGACCGCGCTGCGCCAGCACCCGAGCGGTCCCGGCTGGCAGCCCGGCGCGGGCGGGATGTGCCTGCACACGATCATCCTGGACCCGGTCCACCGGGACCGGATCTACGTGGCGATCTCGGCGGCGGGGGCGTTCCGCAGCGACGACGGCGGCGCGAGCTGGCTGCCGATCAACAAGGGGCTGCGGTCGGCGGAGATCCCCGACCAGGATTCGGAGACCGGCCACTGCGTGCACCGGCTGGCCCAGCATCCGTCCCGGCCCGACACCCTGTTCATGCAGAAGCACTGGGACGTGATGCGCACCGACGACGCCGGTGGGAGCTGGCGCGAGATCAGCGGCAACCTGCCGTCGGATTTCGGCTTCCCGATCGCGGTGCACGCGCACGAGCCCGAGACGATCTACGTGGTGCCGATCACCAGCGACTCGCTGCACTACCCGCCGGACGGCCGGCTTCGGGTCTACCGCAGCCGCACCGGCGGCGAGCACTGGGAGCCGCTGACCGAGGGCCTGCCGCAGTCGCACTGCTACGTCAACGTGCTGCGGGACGCGATGGCGGTCGACACGCTCGACGAGTGCGGGATCTACTTCGGCACCTCCGGCGGGCAGGTCTACCACTCGGCGGACGCCGGCGACAGTTGGGCGCCGATCGTGCGCGACCTGCCGCCGGTGCTCTCCGTCGAGGTGCAGGTGCTGCCGTGATCCGGGTCGTGCTGCCGGCCCACCTGAAGAACCTGGCGCACGTCAGCGGCGAGGTGCGCGTCGAGGTGGCCGGCCCGCCCACGCAGCGCGAGGTGCTCGACGCGCTGGAGGCCGCGTACCCGATGCTGCGGGGCACGATCCGCGACCGGCACAGCGGCGCGCGCCGCCCGTTCGTCCGCTTCTACGCCTGCGAACGGGACCTGTCCCACGAGCCGCCGGACGCGCCGCTGCCCGAGGAGGTGGTCGTCGGCAAGGAGCCGTTCATCGTGCTCGGCGCGATGGCCGGGGGCTGAGTCGCCGCGTCCGGGAACCGGGTCCGGGGCGGCCACGTCTGAGGGTCCATGACTGGTGGCAGATCCCGAACCGTCGGCTGGATGACGGTCGTCGCGCTGACCCTCGCCGGCTGCACCGCCGCACCGTCGGCCGCGCCGCCGCCCCGGGACCGGGGCGGGTCGGCCGGCGGGCTGCGGTTGGTCGCGTTCGACTCCTGCGAGCAGGCGTTGCGGCAGCTCCGGGCCGCGGCGCGGGCGGTGGTCGGGCCGTGGGGCGTCGGACCGGACGGGGACGTCGTGCCGCTTCCCGCCGCCGAGCGGGTCGACGGACCGGCCGCCGCGAAGGACGCGGCGAGCGCGCCCACGGCCGGCTTCTCCGGCACCACCTTGCACGAGGCCGGCGTGGACGAGCCGGACCTGGTCAAGACCGACGGCCGGCGGATCGTCACGGTGACCCGGGGCGTGCTGTCCGTGGTGGATCCGGTGAGCCGCCGGCTGACCGGCCGGCTGGCGATCGAACCGACGGTGGGGGAGCGGTTCGGCGGGGGTGACATCAGTCTGCTGCTGCACGGCGACCGGGCGCTGGTGCTGCTCCCGGCCCGGTGGGTGGTCAAGTCCGCCGCGCCGAAGGGGCGGCTCGGCCCGGACGGGCCGCAGTCCCGGCTGGTCCTGGTCGACCTCGCCGGGGCGCCGCGGATCCTCGGTGACTACCGGATCGACGGCAGCATGGTCGACGCGCGGCAGGTCGGGGCGAGCGCCCGGGTGGTGGTCCGCTCCACGCCCCGGCTGGCGTTCCCCGCGCCGGGCCGGGGCAGCGACGCGCAGCGCACGGCCGCCAACCGCGCCGTCGTCGACCGGGCCACGATCGACGACTGGCTGCCCCGGTACGAGGTCCGCGAGGGTGGCCGCACCGCCACCGGGCGGGTGGACTGCGACCGGGTGAGCCGGCCGGCCGGCTTCTCCGGCACCGCGATGGTGACCGTGCTCAGCTTCGATCTCGGCGCGTCCACGCTCGGCACCGGTGACCCGGTGACCGTCGCGGCCGACGGCGACACGGTCTACAGCAGCGGTCCTCGGCTCTATCTCACCAACGACCAGCGCCGGCGGTGGTCGGCGGCGTCGCCGGGCGGGGCGGACGGCGGCACCGAGATCTACCAGTTCGATCTGACGGGGCGCACCCCGCGTCACGTCGCGTCCGGCTCGGTGCCGGGCTGGCTGATCAACCAGTACGCGTTGTCCGAGTGGAACGGCCACCTGCGGGTGGCCACCACCACCGGGGACCGGTGGGGCCGCGGGGATCGTTCCACCTCCGGCGTCTACGTGCTGCGGACGGACAGCCCGACGCTCACCCGGGTCGGCCAGGTCACCGGGCTGGGTCGGGGCGAGCGGATCTTCGCGGTGCGGTTCCTCGGCCCCACCGGTTACGCGGTGACGTTCCGGCAGACCGACCCGCTGTACGCGGTGGACCTGCGGAACCCGGCCGCGCCCCGGGTGACCGGCGAGCTGAAGATCAACGGGTACTCGTCGTACCTGCATCCGGCCGGGGACGGCCGGTTGCTCGGGGTCGGGCAGGAGGCGACCGACCGGGGGCAGGTCCTGGGCACCCAGGTGTCGCTGTTCGACGTCGCCGACCCGGCCCGGCCGACCCGGCTCGCCCGGCACCACGTCGCGCAGGGCTGGTCCGACGCGGAGGCCGACCCGCACGCGTTCCTCTACTGGGCGCCGGAGCGCCTGGTGGTGCTGCCGGTGAACCGGCCGGGCGTGGTCACCGACCGGGCCGGCGGGGAGGCCCGCCGGGCCGCGCCGGCCACCGGGATGCTGGCGCTGCGGGTCGGCGACGACGGGTTCACGGTGGCCGGCACGATCGACCATCCGCCGTCGCTGGGCGACGGTGCGGAGTGGACGCCGGTCCGCCGGTCGCTGGTGGTCGACGGGGTGCTCTGGACCGTCTCCGACACCGGCCTGAAGGCGACCGCCCCGACCACCATGCGGACGGTGGCCTGGGTGCCGACGACCTGACCCGGCCGGCGGACCGGCGGCCCGCCGCGACCATGGATGTCTGTTAATGTCCTGATGATGAGGATCGTCGATGCTCGGGTCATCCTGACCTGCCCCGGCCGCAACTTCGTCACCCTCAAGGTGGTGACCGACGAGGGCGTCACCGGGGTCGGCGACGCTACCCTCAACGGTCGGGAGCTGGCCGTCGCGTCCTACCTGCGTGACCACGTGGTGCCGCTGCTGATCGGCCGCGACCCGGCCCGCATCGAGGACACCTGGCAGTACCTCTACCAGGGCGCGTACTGGCGACGCGGGCCGGTCACGATGAGCGCGATCGCGGCGGTGGACACCGCGCTCTGGGACATCAAGGGCAAGGTCGCCGGGCTGCCGGTCTACCAGTTGCTCGGCGGCCGGTCCCGCGACGGCGTCACCGTCTACGGCCACGCCAACGGCGAGAGCGTCGACGAGGTGCTGACCGAGGTGGCCCGCTACGTCGACCTCGGCTACCGCGCGGTACGCGTGCAGTGCGGTGTGCCCGGCCTGCCCCGCACCTACGGCGTCAGCTCCGACAAGATGTTCTACGAGCCGGCCGACGCCGCGCTGCCCAGCGAGACCACCTGGTCGACCGAGGCGTACCTCGCCCACGCGCCGGGCGTGTTCGCCCGGGTCCGTGACGAGTTCGGCCCCACCCTGCGGCTGCTGCACGACGTGCACCACCGGCTCACCCCGATCGAGGCGGCCCGGCTCGGCCGCAGCCTGGAGCCGTATGCGCTGACCTGGATGGAGGATCCGGTCCCGGCCGACCTGCCGGAGGGCTTCCGGCTCATCCGCCAGCACACCACCACCCCGATCGCCGTCGGTGAGGTCTTCAACAGCATCTGGGACGCCGCCCAGCTCATCCGGGAACAGCTCATCGACTACGTCCGCGCCACGGTGGTGCACGCCGGCGGGCTCACCCACCTGCGGCGCATCTTCGACCTCGCGGCGCTGCACCACGTCCGCAGCGGCTCGCACGGGGCCACCGACCTGTCGCCCGTCTGCATGGCCGCCGCGCTCCACCTCGACCTCGCCATCCCGAACTTCGGCCTCCAGGAGTACATGCGGCACACCGAGGCGACCGACGAGGTCTTCCCGCACGGCTACCACTTCGCCGACGGCTACCTGCACCCCGCCGAGACGCCCGGCCTCGGGGTGGACATCGACGAGGCGGCGGCGGCCCGGTTCCCGTACGCGCCGGCCTACCTGCCGGTGAACCGGCTGACCGACGGCACGGTGCACCCGTGGTGACCGCGCCGGCTCACCAGATGCGGCGACCGTACGCGTCCGGCACCCCGGACTTGCGGAAGAAGTAGGTGTTGATCTGGTCCCGCCACTGGATGGCGCTGCGGACCTGCTCGTCGAGGCGCTCGGCCACCCGTTCGTACACCGCCGGTTCGATCAGGCCGGCGAGCCGGCGCCACCGCTCGCGCATCGCCTCCACCTGCTCGACGCCGGCGAAGTGCGTGTCGTAGATGTGCTGGATCACCGTACGGCCGCTGTGCAGCACGTGGTCGTAGGGGACGTGGTGGAAGAAGAGCAGCAGCTCGTCCGGGCACCGCTCGCGTGACTCGTACACCTCCGACCAGGGTTCCGGGTACTGGCCGGTGAACCCGGTCCCGGTCGCCCGGGTGCGGTCCACCCCGACACCGTCCCGGTCGGCGAAGTGGTAGGTGCCCCAGGCGGTGTACTCGTAGCCGTCCACGTCGGGCCCGTAGTGGTGCCCGGGCCGCACCATGAAACCGACGCCCAGCGGCGCGGTGTACCGCTCGTAGCCGCGCCAGGAGTCGTCCATGATCTCGTGCAGCGTCCGCCGCAGCAGGTCCGGGTCGGGCGTCGTGGCCGGCGGCCACGTCAACCCGATCCACTCGTCGAGCACCGCGTCGGGCGCCAGGCGGGGGTCCCAGGCGAGCCGTCCCACGGCGTACAGGTTGGCCTGGGCCAGCGGATGTCCGGTCCAGAACGGGTCGTCCCCGGTGCTGGCCACCGCGGCCAGGCCGCCACCGCGCGCGCCGGCCACCACGTCGGCGACCGTGCCGGCGTCGCCCCGGGGCGCGAACCGCAGCACCTCGCTCCAGCAGGGGCCGAGCCAGCAGACGTGCCGCTGCTGGCCGGTGTACTCCTGCGTCACCTGCACCTCGACCGCCATCCGGGTGGCCGGCATGGCCAGCAGCAGCGGCGACACCGGCTCGCGGACCTGGAAGTCCACCGGGCCGAACTTCACCTGGACGATCACGTTGTCGGCGAAGCGCCCGTCCAGCGGGGTGAAGTGGTCGTACGCGGCCCGGGCCCGGTCCGTCGACCGGTCCCGCCAGTCCTGGTGGTGGTCGTAGACGAACGCCCGCCAGTGCACCACGCCGCCGTGCGGCGCGAGCGCGGCGGCCAGCAGGTTCGCCCCGTCGGCGTGGTCGCGCCCGTAGGTGAACGGGCCGGGCCGGCCCTCCGAGTCGGCCTTCACCAGGAAGCCGCCGAAGTCCGGGATGCGCGCGTACACCCGCTCGGCGGCGGCGGCCCACCAGGCCCGCACCCGGTCGTCGTGGGGGTCGGCGGTGGGCAGGCCGCCGAGCACCACCGGGGCGGCGAACGTGACCGCCAGGTGCACCCGCACGCCGTACGGGCGCAGCACGTCCGCGATCTCCGCCACGTCGCCCAGCCGGTCGGTCAGCAGCCGCGCCTCGGTGTCGTGCACGTTGACGTTGTTCACCGCGATCGCGTTGATCCCGGCGGCGGCGAGCAGCCGCCCGTAGTCCCGGATCCGGGCCGTGTCCCGCCGCGCCGCGCCGTCGCGCCAGAAGATCGAGCCGCCGGCGTAGCCGCGCTCGACCTGACCCGACACCGGGTGCACGGCCACGTTGTCCCAGTGGTCGAGCATCCGGCGGGACAGCGCCGGGACGTTCCGCCGCGCCGGCCGGTCGACGTCGAACGCCGCCGCGCCCAGCCGGACCACGTGGAACAGCCCGTACAGCAGGCCGGCCGGCGCGTCGGCCAGCACCACCGTCACGCCCGCCGACCGGGCGGTCAGGAACCCCTCGTCACCGAGCGCGCCGTCGCCCCGGCCGTTCACCGCCGGCGTGGCGGCGAGGCGGACCGCCTCCGCGGTCGCGTTCGCCAGCGGACCGGCGTCGCGCAGCGCGAGCACCAGGTCGGCGTCGACGTCCCAGGACGGGGAGCGCCACACCCGGCCGCCGTACCGGGCGCAGGCCCGCGTCACCTCGTCCAGCACGGTGTCCACCAGCGGGCCGGAACCGTGCACCAGGACGCCCCGGGTGCCGAGCGCCCGGAACGCCTCCGGCGGCAGCCAGGCGGCGTGCCAGGTGGTGGTGTCCACCGGCCGCGGCTCCGCGCCGCTCGCCGGGTCGTCCGTGGCAGCGGTACTCATGCGGTGAACTCCCTACGGATCACGTCGATCATCGGGTCGCCGATCCGGAGCAGCGCCAGCACGCCGACCGCGCCCAGGAGCGCGAGCACCGCCTCGGAGAAGACGGCGGTGACGCCGGCGGCGGCGCCCAGCAGGACGATGTTGCCGACCGTGACGCCGGGCGTGCGGACCAGGAAGTACCCGGCCAGCCGGACCACGTCGCGGGTGCGGAACGCGAACAGCGAGACGATCACCAGGGCGTTGGTCCCGACCAGCGCGACGCCCGCCCCGACCAGCGCCAGCGGCACCGCCCACCAGGCCGGCACGGCCGCGGCCGGCAGGTGGGCCAGGTTCACCGCGATGAGCGTCAACCACGCCAGCGTCGGCACCCAGACCCGCAGCACGCCCGGCAGGTTGGCCCGGTAGGCGCGCCGGAACGCGGCGGCGGGCCGCAGGTCGGTCAGGTCCCGGCGCTGGTGACGCAGGGCGTGCAGCGCGGCGGAGACGGCCGGCCCGACCGGCAGCAGGCAGACCGCGACCAGCGGCAGGTTGCTGGCGTCCCGGTCGAGCAGCACCAGCGCGACCAGCCCCGGCACGGTGGTGAGCAGGAGCAGCAGCTCCACGACGAGCAGGATGTGCACGGTCGCGGCGGCCCGCGACAGCGGCCCGTCGCCGAACTCCCGCCGGCCGGGCCCGCTCACCACGGCTCCGCCCCGGTCGGGGCCGGCTCACCGGTCGGGTCGAACAGCCGCCCGTCGTCCCACGGCGGCGTCTCGTCCACCACCGGCGTCAGCTCGACGAGCGTCACCTCGTGCCGGGCGAGCGTGAGGTCGACGTCGGCCCGCCCGGCGGCGACCGGCAGGGCCCGGTGGCTGCGGGCCGGCTCGGCGGCCTCCCGCAGGGCGTCGAGCTGCCGGGGGTGGGGCGAGCGCGGGCTGCCCATCTCCCGCCAGGCCGCCCGGACGTTGCCGGCCTCCTCGCTCACCGACGAGCGGAGCTGGAACGCCGAGGTGGTGCCCGGCGGACCGAGCGGGACCGACAGCGCCAGGGTGTGCCGCGCCGGTGCCGGCGTCCGGCCGGTGACGTCGACCGGCGCCCAGGCCAGCACCGCGACCCGACCGTCCGGGTGCCGGGTGACCAGGTGGTCCGGCCCGCGGGCGAGCACCTCGCCGCCGAGCCGCGCCATGAACGCGTACAGGTGGTAGGTGGGTTTCTTGAGCTGCCGGTGGGCGAGCAGGCCGAAACCGCCGTGCAACGGCGCGGTCGGCACGCCCACCTCCTCGAACACGTCGCTGAACGTCCAGTACGAGAACGAGTCGACCAGGTCCCCGCCGCCGGCCAGCACCGGCGCGAGATAGGCGGCGTGGAACGCGGTGTCGTGGATCGGGTTGTCCGGCCGGTAGGAGGAGTTGAACTCGGTGATGTGCACCGGCCGGTCCGCCAGCGCGGTGCCGGCCAGGTGGCGGCGCGGCGCGGCGAACTGCTCCAGCAGCTCCGCCGCCGGGGCCAGGGTCTGGTGGGTGCCGAACGGCACGTGCCGGGCCGGGCCGGAGGTGTACGCGTGGCGGCTGACGAAGTCGACGGGCACGTCGCGGGCGGCGACGAACTCGGCGAACGGCGCCAGCCACTCGTCCGCGCCGGGGGAGATGGCCGGGCCGCCGACCTGGAGCGAGGCGTCGACGTCCTTGACCGCGTGCGCCGACACCTCGTACAGGCGGTGGTAGGCGGCCTGGTCGGCGTCCCGCCAGAAGTCGGGCAGGTTGGGTTCGTTCCACACCTCGATGGGCCAGCCGCGCACCTCGGCCAGGCCGTACCTGTCGACCAGGTGGGCCACCGTGGCGCGGACCAGGTCGCCCCACTCCGGATAGGAGCGGGGCGGCGTGACGTTGCCCCGCCACCAGAACACGGTCTGGTCCCCGGAAGCGAGCGCCGACGGCATGAAACCCAGCTCCACGAAGGGCCGGACGCCCCGCTCCAGGTAGGCGTCGACGACCTGGTCGACGTACGTGAACGCGTGCCGCACCCGGCGCTCGCCCCGGTACTCGTACGGCTGGTGCACGCCGACGCCGTCACTGAACAGCCCGTGCCCGCGGATGTGCCGGAACCCGATGTCGCGCTGCACGAGCGCCAGCGAGTCCTGGTGGTCCCGGCGCAGCGCCAGGTCGAACCGCCCGGTGCCCACGCAGGTGCGCCAGGCGTCGGTCAGCCGGCCGACGGGCCGGTCGGGGACGGTGCGGCGCATCGCCGGTCACCCGTGGTTCTTGCGGTACCGCTCGTACGCCTTGTTGACCAGATCGGTGTACGCCTGCGCGTTCTTGCCCTTCAGTTCGGTGACGTAGGCGTCCCATTCGCTCAACGGGCGCTGGCCCAGCGCGAACCGGAGCGTGTTCTGGGTGACGTAGTCCTTCAGCGCCGTCGCCCAGAGCGTGGTCTGCTCGCGCTCCTCGTCGGTCAGCGGCGCGGGCGGCGGCGTCACCCAGGGCGCCGGCTTGCGGCCGTTCATCTCCCGCTGGAACTCCATCTCCTCGGGGGAGAAGAACGACTGCACCAGGTCCAGCTTGCCGCCGTACGCGAAGACGCCGTTGGCGAAGCCGAAGTCCTTCTGGAGGTGCTTGGTGCCCTTGGGGTTGAGCCCGACGATGTCGACGTCGGGGGTGGGGGCGCGCCGGCCCGAGGCGTCCCGGGTGTAGGTGGTGCCCTCGACACCCCACTTGGCGAACTCCTGGCCGGCGTCGGAATACCAGAGCCAGTCGATGAACTGCATCATGGCCACGAAGTTCTTGCCCTCGCGGGCCTTGCTGGAGATCATCACGCCGTTCTCCAGCCGGCTCGCCGGGTTGACCGGGCCGGCCGGGCCGATCGGGAACATGATCTTCTTCAGTCGGGCGTTCGGGTTGATCTTCGCGATGTCCGGGCGGTAGTCGTTGACCAGGGTCTGCGCGTTCGTGCTGATCACGAAGGACTTCCCGCTGGCGAGCTTCTGGCGGGCCTGGTCGTCGGTCTGGGTGAACGTCTCCGGGTCGAGCAGCCCCTCGGCGACCAGCTTGTGCAGGAACGTCACCACCTGCCGGTACTGCTCCGACGCGCCGGTGAAGACGTACTTCCCGGCGCCGGCGTCCCAGGCGGTGGCCTGGTAGTTCCAGCCGGCGCCCGGCAGCCCGTGCGACAGGGCGAGCATGTTCAGCAGGTTGCCGGCGGGGTTGGGCTTGCCGAACCGGTCGGAGAACGGATGGACGTCCGGGTGGGCCGCCTTCATCGCCTTGAGCATGGTGTACACCTCGTCCCAGGTGGTCGGCGACGGGATGCCCAGTTGCTCCAGGATGTCGGTGCGGACCGCGAGCGTGTACTCCTGCCAGGGCTTCTCGTGCAGGCCGGGCAGCAGGTAGAACTTGCCGTCCTCCTGCCGGAGCGTGTCCATCTCCGGCTTGAGGTTCCACTTCTCCAGCTTCTCCGCGAAGTGCGGCATCAGGTCGAGGTAGTCGCTGACCGGCAGGATGGCGCCGGAGGAGACGTACGAGTTCTCCTGCGGGTGGTAGGTCTTCGGGATGATCAGCGGCGCGTCCCCGGAGGAGACGAGCACGCTGCGCTTCTGCTCGTAGTCACTGAGCGGCACGGCGACCGGGTCGAGCTTGACGTTGGTCCGCTTCGCCAGCTCCGACCAGAACAGCCACTCCGGCTTGAGCGGGTAGTTCGGGTGGTTGTTGTAGAGGATCGAGTACGTGACCGGCTCGGTGGCCCGGAACTGGTCGCCGACGCCGTACTTCTCCATCGCGCCGGTCCGGTTGCGGTCGAGGTCCTTCTTGTCAAGGCCGTCGTCACCGCATCCGGTGAGCGAGACGACGGTGGCCGCGCCGGTGGCGAGCAGCACCTGGCGGCGGGACAGCTGGACCATGGGTGTTCCCTTCGGTTGGCGGCACCGCTATCCCTTGACGGCGCCGAGCATGATTCCGGAGACGAAGTAGCGCTGGATGAAGGGGTAGACCGCGAGGATCGGCAGGACCGTCAGCACGATGGTCACGGACTGGATGGTCGCGGCGGCCTGCACGATGTCGTCGCCGCTGCCGAGCCCGCCGCCGGCCTGCGTGGCGTCGCTCGCGCCCACGATGAGGTTGCGCAGGTAGACCGTCACCGGGAGCAGGTCCTGCCGGTCCATGTAGAGGAACGCGGCGAACCACGAGTTCCAGAACGACACCGCGTAGAACAGCACCATCGTGGCCACCATCGCCTTGGACAGCGGCAGGACGATCCGCAGCAGCGTCCCGTACGTGCCCAGCCCGTCGACCGCGGCGGCCTCCTCCAGCTCGACCGGCAGGCTCTCGAAGAACGCCTTCATCACCAGCAGGTTGAACACGTTGATGGCGTTGGGCAGCGCGACGGCCCACACGGTGTTCTTCAGGCCGAGGCTGGTGACCAGCACGTAGTTGGGGATCAGGCCGCCGGTGAAGAACATGGTGAACACGGCGATCCCGACCAGCGCGGTCCGGCCCCGCAGGTGCTTCTTCGACAACACGTACGCGTAGCAGGTGGTCAGCACGACGGAGATGAGCGTGGCGACCACCGTGTAGACGACGGTGTTGCGGTAGCTGATCCAGAACGCCGGATCGGACGTCACCACCCGGTACGCGGTGAGGTTGAACCCGCGCGGAACGAGGTTGACCTGCCCGCTGACGATGGCGGCGTTGTCGCTGAGCGAGCGCGCCACGATGGTGAGGAACGGGTACACCGTCACCACCACCACGGCGGTGAGGACGACGGCGTTGACCGCCTGGAAGACGCGGTAGCCCCGGGTGGGGCGGGGGCTCACCACAGGCTCGTCCCCACCGCGCGCCGGGAGATCCCGTTCGCGGACAGCACCAGCGTCAAGCCGATCACGGCCTCGAACAGGCCGATCGCGGCGGCGTAGCTGAGGTTCCCGGAGACGATGCCCACCCGGTACAGATAGGTGGAGATGACGTCCGCGGTCGGGTAGGTGAGCGGGTTGTAGAGCAGCAGGATCTTCTCGAAGCCGACCGCCATGAACGTGCCGATGTTCAGGATCAGCAACGTCATCATGGTCGGTCGGATCCCGGGCAGCGTGACGTGCCAGGTCTGTCGCCACCGGTTGGCGCCGTCGATCCGGGCCGCCTCGTAGAGGTCGCCGTCGATCGTGGTGAGCGCCGCGAGGTAGAGGATGGTGCCCCAGCCGACGGTCTGCCAGACCTCGGAGGAGACGTAGATCGACCGGAACCAGCCGGGCTCCTGGATGAACGGGACCGGTTGCCCACCGAACGCGCCGACCACCTGGTTGACCGTGCCGTCCACGGACAGCAACTGCATGACCATCGCGGCCACGATCACGATCGACAGGAAGTGGGGCAGGTAGGACACCGACTGCACGAA
Source organism: Micromonospora sp. DT227 (assembly GCF_049841835.1). Classification (NCBI taxonomy): domain Bacteria; kingdom Bacillati; phylum Actinomycetota; class Actinomycetes; order Micromonosporales; family Micromonosporaceae; genus Micromonospora; species Micromonospora sp. DT227. The sequence continues at coordinate 125,616 of NZ_JBNCLA010000006.1, forward strand.
CCGCCTGAGGAACCGGCTGCGCACCTCGTTGAGCAGCAGCGCGAGCACGATCGGCAGCGGGAAGCAGAACAGCAGCGTCAGCGCGCCCAGCACCAGCGTGTTGGTGAAGACGTCCCAGAACGTGGGGTCGGTGAAGAACAGCCGGAAGTAACGCAGGCCGGTCCAGTACTCGCCGAACACGCTGCCGCCGGGCCGGAAGCGCCGGAACGCGATCACGTTGCCCAGCATCGGCAGGTAGCGGAAGACCAGGAAGAACAGCAGCGGCAGGACGGCCAGCGAGTAGAGCTGCCAGTCCCGCCGCAGCGCCCGCCGCCAGGGCCGGCGGCCGGCGCGGCGCCGGCGGTCCGGCCGCGGCGCGGGCGCGGGCCCCGTCGGGGCGGACCGCGCATCCGAGCGTACGGATGTCATTCGCGCCCTCCCACCGTGGCCGAAAATTCCGGTAATGGCCCGTAAGCTTTCCGGAAATTTATGGCCATCGCTTGATCCATGTCAAGGCGATCGATGTCCCCGTCATCCGTGGAGGATCCGTGCCCTTCTCCGACCTGCCACTCGACCAGCTCCGGCGGTACCGGCCGGCGGTCCCCGAGCCCGCCGACTTCGACAGGTTCTGGCGCGCCACGCTCGACCGGGCCGCCGCGACCCCGGTCCTCTGCGACGTCCGGCCCGAACCCACCGGCCTGCGCCTGGTGGACACCTGGGACGTGACGTACGCCGGCTTCGACGGCGAACCGGTGCGGGCCTGGTACACCCGCCCCGCGGGCGTCGACGGGCCGCTGCCCGCCGTGGTGGAGTACGCCGGCTACGGCCGCGGGCGGGGCCTGCCGGGGGAGCGGCTGAGCTGGCCGGTGGCCGGGTACGCCCACCTGCTGATGGACAACCGGGGCCAGGGCGGCTGGTACGCCCGCGGCGACACCCCCGACCCGCACGGCGGCCCGGGCGGTCCGACCATCGCCACCCGGGGCATCCTGAACCCGGACGACTACTACTACCGTCGCCTGATCACCGACGCGGTCCGCGCGGTCGACGCGGTCCGCGCGCTGCCGGGCGTCGACGCGACGCGCGTCGTCGCGGCCGGGAACAGCCAGGGCGGCGGGCTCGCCCTGGCGGTCGCCGGCCTGGTCGACGACCTCGCCGCGGTGCTGGTCACCGCGCCGTTCGCGTGTCACATCCTGCGGGCCGTCCAGCTCACCGACGCCTCCCCGTACGGCGAGATCGCCCGGTACCTGGCCGTCGACCGTGAGGTCGAGGCGGCGGTCCGGCACACGCTCGCCCACGTCGACGGCGTCGCCTTCGCCCGCCGGGCCACCGCCCCGGCGCACTTCGGCATCGGCCTGCGGGACGACGTCTGCCCGCCGAGCACCGGCTTCGCCGCGTACAACCAGTACGGCGCCGCCAGCGGCCGGCCGGTGCCGCCACTGCGGGAGATGCACACCTACCCGTACAACGGCCACGAGGGCGGGGAGGCGGTCCACGTGCGGCGGCAGCGGAGCTGGCTGGACGAGGTGCTCCGGCGTGCCGACGCGCCGGTGCGGACCTGACCGCCCGCCGTGCCCGGCGCGTCCGGCTGGTGCGGCCGGGCGCGTCGGGACGGCCGGTACGGTCCGTCGGCGGCCGATCAGCCGACCGAGCAGGGGGCGCCGTTCAGGCTGAAGGACGCCGGCTTGCCGGTGTTGCCGGAGTGGCTGGCCTGGAAGCCGATGTCGACGGAGGCGCTCGGGGCGATCGTGCCGTTGTAGGAGACGTTGCGCGCGGTCACCGCCCCGCTCGTCGGCGCGTACGAGGCGTTCCAGCCGCCGGTGATGGTCTGCCCGCCGGGCAGCGTGAACGCCAGCGCCCACCCGTTGACGGCCGCGCCGCCGGTGTTGGTGATCGTGACGCTGGCGGTGAGACCGTTGCTCCAGGCGTTGACCGTGTACGCCACCCGGCACCCGCCGGCCGGCGGCGGGGTGGTCGGCGGGGGAGTGGTGGGCGGCGGTGTGGTGGGCGGGGCAGTGGTCGGGGGCGTGCTGTCGCTGATGCTGCCCGGGACCGATCGCAGCGCGTTGTACCAGGCGGCGGCCATCTTGGCGTAGCCGCCGGCGTTGGGGTGCACGCCGTCGGCCAGGTCGCCGAGGGTCAGCGCGGCGTACATGTCCACCAGGTGCACGCGCCGCCCCGCGTCGGCCCGGCTCTTCACGATGCCGGGGATCGCCGCGTTGTACCCGCGGACCTGCGTGTCCGCGCCGGACTTGGGAATGATCGTGGCGACGAAGAGTTCGGTCGTGGGCGACGTCGACGTGATGCGGTCGACGAGCGTGGCCAGCCGGCCCGGGGCGCCGCTGGTGTCGCCGTACATGTCGTTGGTGCCGATGTGCAGCAGCACGGTGCGGGGGTTCGTCGCCCGCAGCCAGTTCACCACGTTGGCGTCGATCTGGGCGATGGTCCACCCGGAGTGCCCCTCGTGGTCGTGGTCACCCAGGTTGCTCGGGCCGTTGAACTGCGAGCCGACGAAGTCGATCCGGTAGTTGTCCGCCGCCAGCCGCCGCCACAGCTCCGTCCGGTAGCCGCCGGGCACGTTGAACCCGTCCGTGATGGAGTCGCCGAGCGGCATCACCCGGACGCCCCCGTTGGACTCGGCGCTCGCCGGGCCGGTGGCCATCGTCGCCGCGGCGGCCAGGGCCACCATCGCGGCGGCTGCCGCGCTCCACACTCGAAATCTTCGGATCATCGGGTCCTCCGCGGGGGATCGGTCGGTGCGTGCGTCACCGCGGTCGCCGTGGCACGCGCGGTGACGGGACGGGAGTGCGGGCGCGGAGCGACCGACCGGGACCCGGACACCGGTGTCGTGCCGCACGGGGAGCGTGCCCTCCGCTCCCGCCGGCCCACGCTACTGAGCTTCCGATAACGATGTCAATCGATGGTGCTAAATCGATTTCGACCTACCCGGACGGGCGCGGCGCGCCGTGGTGCGGCGCGGGCGTGGTAGGCAGGTCGAGGACCGCAACCGCGACGGAGGGCCCGCAGCATGCCGACGTTCATCACCATCGGGTACGGCGACCAGGACGGCTACGACCGCACCGACCCCGCGGTACGCGACGCCGCCCACGCGCACGACCAGCGGCTGCGGGCGGCCGGGGTCCGGATGGGTGTGGCCGGCCCGCCGGTGCAGGTGCGCAACCCCGACGGCGTGGGCGCCGAGGTGCGCGACGGGGCGTTCCTGACCTCGGCGCTGCCGATCGGCGGCTTCGCGGTGATCGAGGCGGCGTCGATGGCGGAGGCGATCGAGCTGGTGTCGGGCACTCCGTGCGCGGTGGCCCACGGCGTCGTCGAGGTGTGGCCGCTGCGCGACACGCCCTAACCGAGCCGGCGCAGCGCCGCGTCCACGGTGTCCTCCGGGGTGCTGTTGAACGCGATCGCCGCGCCCGGGGCGTGCCGGTGGACCAGGTTGACGACCTGCTCGAAGAGCTCCAGCAGCGGCTCGTGCTTGCGGAGGCCGCCCCCGACCACCACGCAGGCGTACGCCCGGCGGGTCAGCGCCGCCGCGATCTCTCGTGCGGCGTCCGGGTCCGGCGCGACCAGGCACAGGTCGGCCTCGATCCCGTGCTCGGCGAAGCGGGCGTGACCGCGTGCGATCGCGGCGACCACCGGCGCCGGGTCCCAGCCCGGGATTCGGGCCGGGTCGAGTCCGATCACCAGCACCGGGCCGTGTGTCATGGCGTCCTCCTCGGTGTGCCGCGCCGTCCGGTCCATCCCATCCCATCGGTGGCGCTCCGGTCAGCCCGCCACCCGGTTTCATTTTCCGTTGCCCCGGGCAATTGACCGGTCGACTCACACCCCTGAGGAAGGGCGGCCATCATGCACGTCGGCGGCATCATCTCCGGCATCATCATCGGTCTGATCATCGGCGCGCTGGGCCGCCTGGTCGTACCGGGCAAGCAGAACATCCCGATCTGGCTCACCCTGGTCATCGGCGTGGTCGCCGCGCTTCTCGGTACCGCCGTCGCGGGCGCGCTGGACGTGGCCGACACCAACGGCGTCGACTGGATCGAGCTGCTCATCCAGGTCGTCTTCGCCGCGATCGGCGTGGCGATCGTCGCCGGCACCTACGGCCGGCGACGGATCTGACCCGACCGCACCGCCGTCGCCCCGGCCGGTCGGGACGCCGCGAGCGTCCCGACCGGCCGGCGTGTCAGGAGCCGTCGGCGGCGAACGGGCCGCCCGCGCCGAACGCCAGCGCGGCGAACCGCTCGCCGATACGGCGGTCCGCGACCGGGTCGGGGTGCAGCTCGTCGGGCAGCGGCAGCTCGGCGTAGTCCGCCTCGCCGTAGAGCTCCAGCCCGTCCAGGTAGTGCAGGTTCGGGTCGTCGGCGGCCCGGCCGGCCACGATCCGGGCCAGCTCGGCGCGGATCACCCGCAACGTGAGCTTCCCGGCGGCCTGCTCGGCCGGGTCGCCGGTGGCGACGAACCGCAGCGTACCGGTGCTGAGGTCGGCCGCGCCCGGACCGGGCGTGTCCTCCTGGATCGGGCACAGGATCGACGAGACGACAAGCAGCGGGATGTCCGGGTGCCCGTCGCGCAGCGTGTCGAGGAAGCCGTGCACCGCCGGGGTGAACGCGCGCAACCGCATCGCGTCGCTGTTCACCAGGTTGATCCCGATCTTCACGCTGATCAGGTCCGCCGGGGTGTCCCGCATCGCCCGCGCGGTGAACGGGTCGAGCAGCGCGCTGCCGCTGAACCCGAGGTTGACCAGCTCCACGCCGGCGAGCCCGGCGGCGATCGCCGGCCAGGTGGCGGTGGGGCTCTCGGCGTCGGAGCCGTGGCTGATCGAGCTGCCGTGGTGCAGCCACACCCGCCGCCCCCGGTCGCCGACCGGCTCGACCGGCGCGTCGGTGCGCAGCGCCACCAGCTCGGTGATCTCCCGCTGCGGCAGCCAGATCTCCACCTCCTTGTCGCCGACGGGCAGGTCGGCGAAGCGGACCGCGGCGACCGGTCCGGGATCGGTGGTCACGGCGCCGGTGGTCAGGTCGATGGTGAGCACCTTGCCGCCGTCGGCGGTGGCCTGCCCGGCCAGCCGCCCGTCGACGAGCAGGTCGTAGCGGCCGTCCGGGCGCGGCGGGGCGCCCCGGTAGACCATCTTGGTGGGCAGCACGTCCAGCTCGACGACGGTGGCGCGGGTGCGGAACACCAGGCGCACGCCGGACGGCATCGTCTCCGCCATCGTCACCTGCGGGTCGGTGTTCTGGGCCCGGGCGCGGGCCGGCAGCCGGTGCGGCAGCACGCCGTGCGCGGTGCGTTCCAGGTCCAGCGCGCCGCGCAGCAGGTCGGCGGTGATCGGCGTGGTGATCGAGGGGGGCGGCAGGGTCATGATCCGATCTTGACCTACCGGTCCGCCGGACGACCACGTGTTTCGTCCGAGAGGCCGGACTCGGGCGCGCGTCAGTCGGCCAGCACCAGCTCGACGTAGCGCTCGGCCATGGTGGCGACGACCTGATCCGGGTCGGTCGCCCACACCTCGGCGTTGAAGATCTCCACCTCGGTGTCCCCGGTGTAGCCGGCCGCCGCCACGGCGCGGCGCAGCGGCGGGAAGTCGATGTGCCCGTCGCCCATCATCCCGCGCCCGAGCAGCACGTCGGCCGGCAGCGGGGTGAGGAAGTCGCACACCTGGAAGCTGGCGATCCGGGCCCCGGCGCGGGCGATCTGCCGCCACACGTCCGGGTCCCACCAGACGTGGAACGTGTCCACCACGACGCCGACCTGGTCGACCGGGAACGCCTCGGCCAGGTCGAGCGCCTGCCCGAGCGTGGACAGCACCGCCCGGTCGGCGCAGTACATCGGGTGCAGCGGCTCCAGCGCCAGGCGTACGCCGCGCTCGCCCGCGTACGGGGCCAGCTCGGTGAGCGCGTCGGCGACCCGCGCCCGCGCGCCGGCCAGGTCGCGGGAGCCGGGCGGCAGGCCGCCGACGACCAGCACCAGACAGTCGGTGCCGAGGCCGGCCGCCTCGTCGATGGCGCGCCGGTTGTCGGCCAGCGCCTCGGCCCGCGCGGCCCCGCCGGCGGCGGTGAGGAAACCGCCCCGGCACAGCGAGGACACGCGTAGCCCGGCGTCCGCGACGAGCGCCGCGGCGGCCGGTACGCCGATCTCGGCGACCGGCTCACGCCACAGCCCGATCGCCGGGATGCCGGCGCGGACGCAGCCGTCGACCGCCTCCCGGACCGACCAGCGTTCGGTGGTGCGCTGGTTGAGCGACAGCTTCGCCAGCCGCGGATCGGTGGTCATCCGGTCACCCCCGCCACGTCGAGGTACCCGCGCATCCGGTGTGCCGCCAGCTCCGGGTCGAGCAGCAGCCCGGCGGCGTCGGCCAGCCGGAACGTCTCCACCAGGTGCGGTACGCCGCGCCCGCCGTGCAGGCCGCCGACCATGGTGAAGCCGGGCTGCCGGCCGTTGAGCCAGGCGAGGAACGCGATGCCGGTCTTGTAGTACCGCGTGGGCGGCGCGAACACGTGCCGGGACAGCGGCACTGTCGGGTCCAGGACCGCCCGGAAGCCGGCCGGGTCCCCGGCGTCGAGCCGTTGCAGCGCGGCCGACGCGGCCGGGGCGATGGCCGCGAACGCGCCGAGCAGCGCGTGACTGGACCGCTCGCCGTCGCCGGCGATCAGCTCGGGGTAGTGGTAGTCGTCGCCGGTGTAGACCTTCACGGAGGGCGGCAGCAGCTCCCGCAGCCGCACCTCCCGGCCGGCGTCGAGCAGCGACACCTTCACGCCGTCGATCACGTCGGCGTGCGCGCGCACCAGCGCGACGAACGTCGTGGTGGCGTCGTCCAGGTCGGTCGAGCCCCAGTAGCCGGCGAGCGCCGGGTCGAACATGTCACCGAGCCAGTGCAGCACCACCGGTGCGCCGCTGGCGCCCAGCACCTGCCGGTAGACGCGCCGGTAGTCGTCGGGGCCGGTGGCGAGCGCGGCGAGCTGCCGGCTGGCCATCACCACCGCGACCGCGCCGCACTCCTGCACGAACGCGACCTGCTCGGCGTACGCGGTGACCACCTCGTCGAGCGTGTCGGGCACGCCGGTGAGCTGGTCGGTGGCCGCCCCGGCGACGATGCGCCCGCCGCAGGCGGCGGCCTCGGCGGCGCTGCGCCGGATCAGCTCGCGGGTGGCCGCCCAGTCCAGCCCCATGCCGCGCTGCGCGGTGTCCATCGCCTCGGCCACGCCGAGCCCCCACGACCACAGGTCACGCCGGACCGCGAGGGTGGCGTCCCAGTCCAGCCGGGCGGGCGCGTCGGGGGCGTTGTCGGCGTACGGGTCGGCGACCACGTGCGCCGCCGCGTACGCGATCCGGCTGGCCGGCGGCGCGGCCGGCCGCTGCCAGCCGGCCGGCTCCCGCAGCGTCCGCGTCTCGGTGCCGCCACCCGGGGTGGGCAGCGTGATCCGGACGGTCACCTGTCGATCTCCTCGATCTCGACCCGCCGCCCCTCCCGGGCGGAGCGCAGCCCGGCCTCGGCGAGCTGCACGCCGCGCGCCCCGGCCAGGAAGTCCCACGGGAACGGCTCGTCGTCCACGACGTGCCGCAGGAACGCCTCCCACTGCACCTTGAAGCCGTTGTCGTAGTCGGCGTTGTCCGGCACGGTCTGCCACTGGGCGCGGAACGGCTCGGTGACCGGCAGGTCCGGGTTCCACACCGGCATCGGGGTGGCGCCGCGGTGCTGGATGCGGCAGTCCCGCAGCCCGGCCACCGCGCTGCCGTGCGTGCCGTCGACCTGGAACTCGACCAGCTCGTCCCGGTACACCCGGACCGCCCACGAGGAGTTGATCTGCGCGATGACGCCGCCGGCCAGCTCGAAGATCCCGTACGCGGCGTCGTCGGCGGTCGCCGGGTAGGTGACGCCGTTCTCGTCGACCCGCTCCGGGATGTGCGTGGCGGTGACCGCGGTGACGGCGGTGACCCGGCCGAAGAGCTGCTCCAGCACGTAGTGCCAGTGCGGGAACATGTCGACGGTGATGCCGCCGCCGTCCTCGGCGCGGTAGTTCCAGCTCGGCCGCTGCGCGTCCTGCCAGTCGCCCTCGAACACCCAGTAGCCGAACTCGCCGCGCACCGACAGGATCCGGCCGAAGAACCCGCCGTCGACCAGCCGCTTGAGCTTGCGCAGGCCGGGCAGGAACAGCTTGTCCTGCACCACGCCGTTGCGGACGCCCCGGTCGGTGGCGAGCCGGGCCAGCTCCAGCGCCCCGTCCACCCCTTCGGCGAGCGGCTTCTCGGTGTAGACGTGCCGGCCGGCCTCGATCGCCGCCCGGATCGCCTTCTCCCGCTGGGCGGTCACCTGCGCGTCGAAGTAGATCTGGTGGCGGTCGTCGGCGAGCGCCGCGGCCAGGTCGGTGGTGTACGAGGTGAGCCCGTGCCGGGTGGCGATCTCGGCGAGTCGGGCCTCGTTGCGGCCCACCAGGGTCAACTCCGGCCAGATCCGGCTGCCGTCGCGGGCGGGCAGCCCACCCTGCTCCCGGATCGCGAGCAGGGACCGGACCAGATGTTGCCGGTACCCCATCCGCCCGGTCACGCCGTTGAGGATGATCCCGATAGACGTGCGCTCCACGTGTGTCCTTCCGGGTGGCGGTCCCGCTCCTGAATGCGTTTTCAGTAAGCGCTTTCAGGAGGTACGGTAGCCACGCCGAAACCGGCCGGTCAAGACGTTCCGCACGGGGGAGATCGATGCAGCCACGGGCGCACGTGACGCTGGAGGACGTGGCCCGGGCCGCCGACGTCTCGCTGGCCACGGCCTCCCGCGCGCTCAACGGCATGCGGGTCACCCCGCACCTGCGTGACCGCGTCCTGGCCGCCGCCGCGCAACTCGCGTACACCCCGAACGCGCACGCCCGGGCGCTGGCCGGGGCCTCCCACCGCACCGTCGGCGTCATCTGCCACGACGTCACCGACCCCTACTTCGCCGCCGTCGCCGGTGGCGTCATGCGGGTCGCCGGCGCCAACGATCTGCTGGTCATGCTGGCCAGCACGTTCCGCGACCCGGAACGCGAGATCGCGTACGTGTCGATGCTGCGCGCCGAACGCGCCCCCGCCATCCTGCTGATCGGCTCCGGCTTCGAGGACACCCGCTGGGAGCGGGCCATGGAGGCCGAGCTGAAGCCCTACCTCGACGGCGGCGGCCGGGTCGCCGTGGTCAGCCGGCACCGCAGCCTCAAGGTCGACAGCGTGCTGCCGGAGAACCGGGCCGGCGCCGCCGCCATGGCCCGCGCCCTGCTGGAGCTGGGTCACCGCCGCTTCGCGGTGCTCTCCGGCCCCCGGGCGCTCACCACCGTCATCGACCGGCTCGGCGGCTTCCGGGACGAGCTGGCCGCCGCCGGCGTCACCCTCCACCCGGCAGACGTGATCGAGGGGCCGTTCACCCGCGACGGCGGCTACCAGGCGATGACCGACCTGCTGACCCGAGGACTGGACGCCACCTGCGTGTTCGCGGTGACCGACGTGATGGCCATCGGCGCGTACGCGGCGCTGCGCGACCACGGGCTGTCGGTGCCCGGTGACGTGTCCGTCGCCGGGTTCGACGACATCCCGATCGTCCGCGACCTCACCCCGCCGCTGACCACCGTGGCGCTGCCGCTGCGCGAGATCGGCGAGAAGGTGATGGAGCTGGCGCTCACCGAGAACACCACCCGCCGCCGGCGGATCCTGCGCCTGAGCGGCGAGGTGGTCCTGCGCGCCAGCACCGCCAAGGTGGGCGCGTGAGCAGGCCCGCCGCGTTCACCGCGATCGCCCATGCGCCGTGTCAGTAGGTCAGGCGGCGCAGGTAGCGGTAGCCGACCTCGGCGGTCCGCTGCGGCGTCACGTCCGGGGTGTCGTTCTCCACGATGTACTCCAGCACCTGGTGCCGGCGGAAGATCCGGGCGAAGTCGATCATCCCGGTGCCCAGGTCGGCCATGTCGCCGGTGACCGGGTCGCGGTCCTTGACGTGGTACTGCAGCACCCGCTGCGGCGCGCAGCGGATGACGTCGAGCGCGAAGCCCTCCGGGTCGTCGACGCCCTCACCCGAGTTGATGCCACCGGTCACCGCCCAGTACAGGTCGATCTCCAGGTGCACCAGGCGCGGGTCCAACTCCTCGGTCAGCACGTCCCACGGGCGCCGGCCGTTGCCGAAGTCGATGGTGAACTCGTGCGCGTGGTTGTGGTAGCCGTACCGCAGGCCGGCGCGGCGCGCGGCGGCGGCCTCGACGTTCATCTGCTCCGCCCAGCGCTTCCAGTCGTCCTCGCGGTCGGAGTTCAGGTACGGCACCACCATGAACCGCTGGCCCAGCGTACGGGCGTTGGCGATCTTCTGCTCCAACGCGGCGGCGTCGGCGGCGATCCCGTCGTGGCTGGAGGTGGCCCGGATGCCGATGCCGTCGAGGAAGCGGCGCAGCTCCTTCGCGGTGCGGCCGAAGTAGCCGAGCGCCAGCTCCACCCGCGGGTAGCCGACGCGGGCCAGGTGGGCCAGCGTCGCGTCGTAGCCGGGTGCGCCGTTGAGCGCGTCGCGGACCGTCCAGAGCTGGAGGCTGATCAGCTCCTTCGGCACGTGCCGCCGGCCGTGCTGGTGTCCACCGCCGGCCTGGGCCGCGGTCGCGCCGAGCCCGCTGGCCAGCCCGACGCCGGCCAGCGCCGCCAGCGAGCCGCGTAGCAGGTTGCGCCGGTCGAGGGACTGCCGCAGCGCGCCCTCCCCGTCGAATCCGTAACACATGACGTTCTCCCTTTCGCCGGTCTTAGATGCGGCCGAGGCTACAAAAGGTATGTCTATATGTCCATAGCTTTCTGCTTTTCCGGCGCAACTTTTGCCCACGTTGGACGAAAGTGGTGCGCCGTGCCATGCTCCGCGCATGACCAGCTACGACGTCGCGCTCGTCCTGCTCGTCGACCCGACCGGCGCGATCCTCATGCAGCACCGCGACGGCAACGCACCCGTCTCGCCGTATCGGTGGAGCCTCCCCGGCGGCAGCATCGAGCCCGGCGAGACACCCGAGCAGGCCGCCCGCCGCGAGCTGCGGGAGGAGACCGGCCTGACCGCCGGCGACCTGCGCCTGCTGTGGAGCGGCCCCCGACCGTACGAGGAAGGTTTCCCGCACGCCGTCACCGTGTACGTCTTCCGCGGCACCACGGACGCCCGGCAGGAGGACGTGGTGCTCGGCGAGGGGCAGGCCATGGTGTTCGTGCCCCGTGACCAGGTGCTCGACCGGGAACTGGCGGTCGGCACCGCGAAGGTCCTGTCGCTGCACCTGGCCGACCCGGAGGTCGGCTAGCGTTCCGTCACGTCGGGTCCCGTTTCGGCCCGGCGTCGGACTGTGCCGGCCGGCCACTGTCGAGCTGAGAGCGGAAACGACTCAAGCAGCGGTGATCAGCGCACGACCAGCAGGTCCAACTCATCGACCACCGGCCCGGTGTCGGCCCGGGCGGCCTCCCGCAGGCGCGCGACGCCGGCCGCGTACTCGTCATCGGTGATCAACTGAAGCGGCGTGTGCGCCTCCCGGCGCAGCGTGACCGCCGCCTCCCGCAGCGACGGCGCGGTGACCTGCGGGACCGGCTCGACGGACGCGGTGGGAAAGCCGGCGCCGGCGAAGGCCGACCCGACCTCGGCGACGCCGGGGTACGTGTCGAGCACGCGCACGGCCTCCGGGAAGTAGCGGAACAACGTGATCGCCGCGTGCCGGCCGGCGAACGCCGACCGGATGAGCACCGGTCCGCCGGGCCGCACGACCCGGCGCAGCTCACGCGCCGCGGCGGCGAGGTCGGACACGTGGTGGACCACGGTGGAGAGCCACGCGCCGTCGACGCTGTCGTCGCCGAGCGGGATGGCCACTGCGTCGCCGGCCAGGACCGGCCGGAACGTGGCGCGGGCGCGCATGGCCGCGGACGGTTCTACGGCGACGACGTCGAGGCCGGGGAACCAGGTGGTGAACGCGCGGGCCCAGCTCCCGGTGCCGGCACCCAGGTCGAGCAGTCGCCTGCCCGGCTGTGGGGCGAGGTGGCGCGCGACGGCCTGTCGCCACGCGGTGAGGCTGTCGTCGGTGAGGTGACGGGTCGACGCGAACGCTGCCGCGTCGGTGTCGTCGTACGCGATGCGGGCCATGCCGTCGAGTCAACCATCCGGTCGGTATACACCGACCGCCGTAGCCCACCCGACGACCCTGGTCACTTCGTACGGCGCTCGCCGACGTCGCCCGCGCCGTTCATCGACCACAGTCGTCGGTCGGTGATCCGGTGACGGTCCGGACGTCATCGCAGGGGGCGGCAGCGCGAGCATGCGCCACGTAGGCTGGAACCGGCCATCTCCCTCCCATCGGAGCGTGCCTTGACCCTCAAGTACTACCTCTACCTGTCGCACCTCAAGCTCGGGCTCCTCGCGGCCCAGACCGCCCCCTCCGTGCAGCACGAGACCGAACTGGCCGTGGATCTGAAGGTGGTCCGCTACAGCCGCAAGGCGGTCCGGCCGGAGCGCCACGACCTCGACAAGCTGGAGAAGGTGATCCGGCACCTCCAGGACGCCGACCAGATCGGCACCGCGTTCGAACCCGGTCCCTACTTCCAGGCCTGCCTGCCGATGCGCTGGCAGGTGTTCCCCACCGCCGGCATCGTGGTCTTCGCGGGGACGCTCGACGACCAGGTCATCGTGTTGGGCGGCTCGGCGTCGCACGTGGTCGGCGGCGGCGACGCCGAACCGGTCGGATCGGTCCCGCCCTACCTGTTCCGCAAGCTTCAGGAACTGCGTCCGGAGCCGGGCGAGTTCGACGACGAACGCCTACACGAGGCCCTGGCACAGATCGGGGACGGGCTTCCGGGGCCGACGCAACCGGTCGAGTTCATCGCCAAGCGGCTGGCCGAGAAGTCGGGACCGAACGGCGCGTTGCTGGGCAGCCCGATCTACGTGGCGCTCGCTGACTAGGGCTTCGGGGTGGACGCGGGGGAGGTGATCCGGTGGCGGCCGGGGGAGACCGTCCTCGACACGTTCCGCATCGAGGAGGTGGTCGAGACCGGCGGCATGGGTTTCGTGTACCGCGCCCGTCACCTCGGGTGGAACGTCGACCTGGCCGTGAAGACGCCCCGACCCGACCTCGCCACCGCGTCCGGCATCCTCGACCTGCTCGCCCAGGAGGCGCAGGCCTGGACCGATCTCGATCCCCATCCGAACGTGGTCGGCTGCGCCTACGTGCGGCGCGTCGGCGCGTACCCGGTGATCTTCTCCGAATGGGTCGCGGGCGGTGACCTGACCGCGGCGGTGCAAGAGGAGCGCTGCCTCGACCTTCCCCGGGCGCTCGACGTCGCGATCCAGACGCTGCGCGGCATCGGGCACGCCCACGCGGCGGGCCTGGTGCATCAGGACATCAAACCCTCGAACATCATGTACGACGGCGAGACGGCCCGGGTGACCGACTTCGGCACGGCCAAGGCGAAGGCGCACGCCCCGCAGGATCCGCAGGAGTCCGCCGAGACCGCGTACGCGACGCTCGGCGGACTCACGCCGCAGTACTGCTCCCCCGAGCAGGTCGATCCGGACGGTCGGATCGGTCGGGCCAGCGACCTGTGGTCCTGGGCGCTGACGGTGATCGAGCTGATCCACGGACGTCGACTCTGGAAGTGGGGCCACGACGGCGCGGACGCGTTGGCGGGGCTGCGCGCCGATCTCCCGCCGGCACTGCGTGACCTGCTGGCGGGCTGCCTCGCGCGCGATCCCCGGTCGCGGATCAACGACGCCGCCGAGGCGGAGGCCGTCCTCACCGCCGTGTACGCGGACCGCACGGGCAGCCCCTATCCGCGCTCCCACCAGGTCCCGCCGTCGTTGAAGGCCGACGGCCTGTCCAACAAGGCGCTGTCGCTGTGGGACCTCGGCGAGCAGCGCCGGGCGATCGAGCTGTTCGAGCAGGCGAAGGCGATCGATCCGCACAATGTCCGCGCGGTCTACAACCACGGGCTCACCAGGTGGGCCGACGGGCTCGTCACCGACGCGACCCTGCTGTCGGAACTGCGCGCCACCGGAGACTCGTGGGAGGCCGACCACCTCGCCGCGATGGTCCACCTGGAACGCGGCGACGGTGTCCTCGCGGCACGGCACCTGGCGGAGGCGGACCGGAAGCATCCGGGCGCGCCCGAGATCATCGCCGCGCGCGAGCGCTGTGCCCGGCTGACGTCGAGGGGCACACTCGAGACGTTCGGGCAGTTCTCCGGCGAGGTCGTGGCGATGGCCTGCGACCACGACGCGACGCACGTGGTGGTGGCCGAGGCGTCGGGCCGGGTGCGGATCTGGGACGCCCTCGCCGGCCGGGTGGTCGGCGAACTCACCGGGTCCGGTCGCACACCCGTCGACGTCGCGATCGACCACGCCGGAGCGTGCGTCCTCGTCTGCTACCAGGACACCGTCATCGAGCGGTGGCGCCTCACCGACGGCGCCGCCGACCTCGAGGGCCGGCTGGACGGTGGAACAGCCGTGGCGCTCAGCCCGGAGGGCGGCTTCGCGGCCGTGGGCACGGCCGACGGTCGGCTCCTCGTCCACCGCACCGGCACGTGGGAGCAGGTCGCCGACCTTCGACCCCACGAGGGTCGGATCACCCGGGTGATCCTCGCCCGGGACGCCGAGGTGTGCGTCTCCGCCTCACTGGGCCGCCCCGACACCGATCGCCGGGTCGAGCAGTGGTGGCCCCTGCGGCGGACGAGGATGCGGGGCCTGCAGATGCCGTCGGACGGAATGGACGACGGCCGGAGGATCGCCCTGGCGACGGACGGGTCGATCGTCCTGCGGCTCGGCTTCCGGTCCATGATGACGGCGGACATGCGGGTCTGGGACGATCCGCGTCGGTGGGACGTTCCCTGGCTCGTCGGACACGACGTGCTCGGCGTCTCGGGTCGGGCCGGCTGGGCCCTGCTCGACCCCGGAACCGGCGACCTCCAGGTCCTGGAACTGGCCATCCGCCGCTGCGTCCGCACCTTTCCGAAGGACTGGACGCGTGGATCGCATCGGGACGCGACCGCGTTCAGCGGCGACTGCGGATACGCCGTCATCGCCGAACGCGACGGTCACCGCGGCCGGACCTCGCTGTCGCGCCTGCCGATGCCGCTGCCCGGACATCTCGCCCCCTGGGCGTACGCGCCGCCTCGCCCGGTCGGTGCCCTCGCCGCCGAGGAACGCGCGTTCGAGCAGGCCATGGCGCGCATCGAAGAAATGATCGTGGCCGGGGAGGGCCAGCGGGCGACCGACGCCGTCCGTGCGGCCAGGACCATTCCCGGCTTCGAGCGCCATCCCCGGCTCCGGCGGGCCGCCCGCGATGCGGGCCGCGGGCGGCGCCGCACCGGACTGGCCGGCATCTGGGTGGAGCAGGAACTGTCCGACGTGATGCTCGCCCACGGGGCGTTCGACGTCAGCGACTCCGGGCGACTGTTCGCCTTTCCCGCGAACGTCGACGAGGTCGAGATCGTCGACCTGGAGACGCTGGAGAAGGCGGGATCGGTGGTCGAGAAGCGGAACCCCGCCCGCAGCCTGCACTTCACCCGGACCGGGCGCGACCTGCTGATCGGCTACGCGGACGGGTCGGTCGCCTGCCACGACACCGCGACGTTCGAGCCGCGGTTCAAGGTCGCCGGCGCGCTGCCCCGCGACGAGGGGTCGACGACGCTCGACATCTGCGGCGACCTGCTGACGGTCGGGTTCGGGCACGGGCTGGCGACGGTGTGGTCGCTGGAACAGGCGGCCTGCGTCGCGAAGATCCGCACCGGCGCCGGGACGATCCAGGGCGTCACGGCGGACGAGACGTCCCGCTCGATCGCGGTGCACCTGCGGACGGGCGACGCGACAAGCGTCGAGGTCCGGTCGATCGACACCGGGAAGGTGGTGCGGACCTTCCCGGACGTCCACTCGCACACCGAGATCCGCTTCGCCTCCGGCGTGCTGCTGCTGGCCGAGATGACCCGCCTCTCCGCGTGGCGGCCGGGGCGCCGGCGACCGCTGTACCGCCTCGACGGGCTCAGGCACAGTTCGTCGGCGGACCTGGCCTTCGCCGACTCCCGTCGCCTCGCCGTTCTCGCCGGGATGGCGGGGTTCGTGGTGTGGCACGCCGCGACCGGAGAGGTGGTCTTCGACGGACGGGCCCTCGAAGAGCCCGATCTCCGCTACGGGACCGAGGAGGTGGCGGTGTCCTCCGACGGCCGGTTCGCCGTGGCGGGCGACGGCGGGGACGAGACCGTCGACGTCTGGGACCTCCGCGCCCGGCGCCGGATCCGATCGTTGCACGGGCACCCCGTCCGGGTGAACGCGATCCGTGCCGACGCCTCCTTCCGCACCATCGTCACCGGGGACCACCAGGGCAACGTCCGGGTCTGGGGCCTCGACTGGGACCACGGGAGTGATCGATGACGGCCAAACCCGACCTGCGGGCGAAGTTTGTGGCCAACCGGGAGCAGGTGCGGTCCTGGCTGGCGGCCTGGGAGATGCCGGAGATCATGTGGACCGACGAGTTCAACGAGATCCCGGCGCCCTGGGTCGTCTCGGAGCGGGACAGAAACGGTTGGCTCAAGGACCGCGCACCCGCCCTCGACGCGTACCACTGGATGTTCGTCGGCCGGCCGCTGACCCCGGGGGTTCGCAAGGTGCAGGCCCTGTGGCGCTTCGCGGCGGGACACCGGTTCGAGAAACTCGAGCTGACGATCACCAGCGTCTGCGATCCCGGATACCTGGCCGAGAAGCTGACCCTGGCGGTTCACCACGCCGGGTTGAGGGGGTGGCGGCAGGACGACGCGCAGCCGCTCTACCAGTGGCTCGTCGAGGGCGTGAACACCAGGCCCCTCAACGACGCCGTACGGGGCAACGAGCGGTTGGGCTTCGTCCTGCTGAGCTTCACCCGCTTCCCGACCGGCGACGGCGACGTGATCGTGTCGCTGACCGCGGCCGAGACGGATCGCGCGCTGGACGGCTCGCTGCTCGACGAGAACGGGGTCTCCATTCCGCCGGCACCGTGACCGCTCGGCAGATGAGCCGGTGAGCGTAACCCCGATCGATCGTTCGACGGCTCGATCAGGTCGGGCCGGGGGCGGCAGGCGACGCCGTGTTCGGCGGCCAGCCGGACGGTGCGGTCGAGGAGTTGGCCGGCCGAGGCGAGCTGCCCGTAGTGGGCCGCGGTGAGCGCGAGCGCGACCGTGTCGCCGATGCGCTGACACTGCGGGCAGCCGGCGCGGAAGGCGTGACGGCGCAGCGGGCGGACGCGGTCGTGCAGGGCGGCGGGAAGCAGGCTCAGGGCCTGGCGGAACTCATCGGGTTGCACGGGTCCCTCCGGAGTGGTCGATGGGGGCGGACGCGGATCACTGTCAGGCGGGCGGGATGGCGACGACCTCGACGTCGACGCCCTCGGCGCGCAGCGTCTTCACCGCCTGGTAGAGCGCGACCTGCGCGAAGGCGTACACCACCGTGCGGGGACGGAAGTCCTCGGGCAGCTCCACGCCGCCGGGCTGGGCGCGCACCAGGTCGCGGAACCGGCCACGCGCCCGGGCGTCGTAGCGCAGCGCGTCGTACGAGGTGACGCCCTGCGCGAAGAGGTGACTGAGCGGGGAACTGCCGGACGCCTGCTTGACGTGGATCAGCTCGCCGTTCGGGCCGAGCAGGTCGCACGCCTCGCGGTGCGCGGCGTCGACGTGCGGGCGATGTGCGACCTGTACGCGGCGACGCCCGCGCTGACCGGCGCGCTCACCGGCCTGGCCGCCGAGACGCGGGCGAAGGGGTGGTGGCACGCCTACGGCGACGCCGTCCCCGACTGGTTCGCGCTGCACGCCGGCCTGGAGGCCGCCGCCGGCCGGCTCCGCGAGCACGCCGACACGCTCGTGCCCGCCCTGCTGCAAACCCGGGGGTACGCGACCGCGGTGTGCCAGCCCCACCCGGACCGCGCCGCTGAGGAGCGGTAACACCTGATCGAGGTACGGCTGCGCCGGCGGGAGCTGCTACGCCGGCGGCTGCCCCCGCCGCCCCGGTTCGACGTGGTGCTCTCCGAGGCGGTGCTGCTGCCCGTGGTCGGCGGGCCGGCGACGATGGCCGGGCAGCTCCGGCACCTGGTCGAGATGGGTCGGCTGCCGCACGTCACGAGCCGGGTGGGGCCGCCCGCCGCCTGCCTGCCCGCCGGGGCGGTCGCAGGGGCGTTCGTGCTGCTGGACTTCCCGCTCGGCAGTCGCATCGAACCGGACGCGCCGGTGGTCTACCGCGAGTCGTTGACCGGGGCGCTCTTTCTCGACCGGCCGGCGGAAGTGGCCGCGCACGAGACGGTGTGGGCGGGCCTCGACGCGCTGGCCCTGGGCGAGGAGGAGTCGAGGCGGCTCATCGTCAAGATGGGGGACGAGGTGCACCAGGATGGCTGAGTGGACCGGTGCCCGCCAGCGCGGATGCCTCGCCGCGCGCCCGTTCCACCCGTTCCAGGCCGGCGGCGAAGTCGCGTCGCCACGCGGGCGCGTTCCAGGCATAGCTGAAGGCCCAGGGGGCCACTCCGTGCAGCTCGACTCCCGCTGGAGGGCGAGCGACCATCGGCGCGCCGCGAACCATCTCCAGCATGTTCAGCGAGCAGTCCACCCGGCCGGGCGGCGCCGCCGCCTGGAGGCGCAGGAACCACGCTAGTTGCGCCTGCGCCTCCTCCTCCCGCTCACCGGGGAAACCGAAGATCAGGTTGGTGACCACGGTGATGCCCGCCTCCGCCAGGGCCAGGATCAGCTCCTGGAGCATCGTGGGGTCGGCTCGCTTGTCGAAGAGACGCTGACCGGTGGGGCTGATCGTTTCCACCCCGATCTCCAGCGTGGTGAGCCCCGAGGAGGCCAGCACCGGGGCGATCGGAACGAGTGCCCGGCTGGCCTTCGTGGTGGCGCTCCATCGCACGTCAGTCGTCGGATCCTGAAGCAGCGCGTGGGCCAGGGCGCGTAGCATCGGCGCAGTGAACAGCGAGTCCTTTAGGGAGAATCGACGGATCCCGTACGCTCGCGCGAGCGCGCCGATCGTCCGGCTTGCGCCCTCCACGTCGAGGGCGGTGAGCTGCGGTTCGACGACCGGGTAGGTGCAGAAGGTGCACCGACCGTAGGAGCATCCGCGGGTGAACTGCACCGGCAGGGTGACCTGCTGCCGGTCGTAGTGCGCGAGCTGCCGCTCGCCGAACGTGGGAAGGTATTCGAACGGGGCGCGGGCGGACGGCTGCGCCGGTGACAATGCCCGTCGGAGGGCACGCGCGCTGAGGCGCGCCACCAGTGCGACGAACTCGTCCTCGCAGTGACCGGTGAGCACCACGTCGACCCCGTCCCGTAGCCCGGCGTCACGTTGGAGGGACTCCCGCAGCAAGGTGACGTGGCTACCCCCGAGCACGGTCGTCGTGTCGGGCCAGATCTCCTTGGCCACGCGCAGCACGAGGAGCCCGACGAAGACCTGCGAGGGCCCCATGAGGGACACACCCACCACGGTCGGGGGCCGGTCGCAGGTGGCGCGGAGATGCCGTTCGAGCCAGGCTCGCCAGGGCTCGGGGTCGGCGGCGGCTGCGGTCACGGCATCGACGACGGCGGTCAGTGGGTAGTGCATGCCGGCCACCGGGTCAGCGGTGTCGGGTAGGTGCAGCGGGGGAGTGTCGCGTAGGCCAGTGTGGGCGAACAACCACTGCGCCGCGGCGGCTACGCCCGAACGGTCCTTGCCATGGTCACCGAGGGTGTGGCCGAGACCGCCCGCCCGATTGCCGAACCGTCTGAGCAGAAGGATGTTGAGATCCAGCACCTCGACGTGAAACCCACTGCGTGCCGCCACTGTCGCGAGGATCGCCGGCCCCAATGGGGGATTGGTGTCCGATGGAGACGGTGGCGGGACGACGATCAACGCATCGCAGGGCGGTCGCGGCGCATGGCGGAATTCGGACGATGCCATCGCATCCTCACACTGAGCCAGGGATTGATTGCCCTCAGTGTAGGTTCGCAATATGGCGCGGTCTACACACGCTGAAGAACCTCACGGAGATCCCGAATTTTGAAGTCGGCCTTGCATTTGCGTAATGCAAACCCGGGGTGGGCGAAGAGAAAGGTGGTGCCACCGGCCACCTCCGCCAGTCGCATGTCACTGGCCGAATCTCCGACGATCACCACCTCCTCGAAGCGCGGCTGCCCGGCGAGATAGCCGGCGAGCACGTCCATCTTGGTGGTCTTCACGTCCAGCACGTGCTGGTCGACCGCGAACGCGCGCCCCGGTACGAAGTAGTCGGTCAGGTCCAGCAGTTTGAGGAACATGTCGAGTGTGCCGGGGCGCGTGTTGGAGATGACGATCTGTTGATGGCGGGCGGCGATGGCGTCCAGCACGGTGATCACGTGCGGCGTGGGCGTCATCCACTGATACTGCAGCTCAGGTCGCTCCTCCGAGAGGATGAAGCAGGCGTCCTGGAGTTCCAGGTGCCGCTGGTGCGTCTCATCGGGCAGCAGAAAGGCGAAGTACTCGAACCACTTCTTTCCGTAGAGTAGACGACCTTCCTCGTAGGTGAACCGCGGCTCGTATCCGAAGGTGGAGAGCACCTCGTTGGAGATGTCGACCACGGCTCGGTCGTTGCCCTGCTCAAGTACGCCGTGCAGGTCCCAGACAAAGAGTTTCACAAGCTGGCCTTCCCATGGTCGCGTCATGTCATCTACTCATCCGGCAAACGACGTCGGATTTGTGTCCGGTATGGGCCGACGGGAGATCGTCTGCAGCATGTCGGACAGCTTTTCCTCCATTGCCTGCGTCAGCCCCTGCCCGGACAGCGCGTCGACGGCCGCGTGAAGCGTGGACAGGGAACGGCCACCGATGGTCTCATGACGCACAAGATAGATGTCCATGAAGGTGTAGAGGTCGACGTAGCGGCGTTGTGCGGGTATTGCCTGGAAGGTCGGGCTCTCGAACATCGCCAACACCCGAGTCGTGGTGCGCTCATGCGGCAGGTACGGCGGCCGGTCCAGGAACGGTGGCCGGCCCGCCCTGACGTCGCCGTAGTAGTAGAGGACGTAGCCACGACTGCAGGCCCGGAACTCCGGGTCATACTGCAGAAGGGAGAAGAAGCGCGACAACGCGGAGTCCGACCGATGGTGGCACAACGCCCACAGGATCGCACTCAGCAGGAACTCGTCCCGCTCCCGGTGCAGCAGCGCGCCCAACTGCTCGGGCGCCGCCGGGCTGGTTCGCGAGATCAGGTAGACCAGCAGGTTGCACACGGTGAGTCGATCGGCCGAGTCGAGACCCGGTTCGTCCCGCAACTGTCGGTACAGCTCGGAGAGCCGCTCGCCGAGCCCACGATCGGCCAGCTCCTGCAACTGACCGATCAGGTGGTGTCTGACCTCCCTGGTCAGGTCTCGCCGCAACAACACGACCGCCTGCTCGGGTGAAAGGTCGGACAACATCCGGTCCCTGATGTGCCGGGCCAGCAGATATTCGTAGAACGAGTAGTGGAGGAACTCGCCGACCTCGGTGCCGTGCAGCGTGCGCCGGTCGATCACCTGGTCGAGCGCCCGGATCTCCGCGCCGCGTCCGCTGCCAGGATTGAGCGCGACGAGCAGGTCGGCCATCGGGATGGCGTCCGCCGGCAGGTCCCGGGCGTGCACGAGCCAGGCCGCCGTCTGCCAGACCGCAAGGGACTGGCCGCCCCACCCGGGATGACTGCCGCGCACCGCGAAGTCCGTGGTGTGGCCCAGACGGTTCAGGTACTCGCCGTAGAGGTTGCTCGCGCTGCTGACCCGCGTCGCGGCGTCGGGGCCGATGAAGGTGAGCATCCGGGCGTAGAGCGGGCGTCTCACGAGCCGGGTCAACCGCTCCGACGCGACCACCGTCCGGTAGAGCCCCGGATCCGCGATCAGCCCGTGCCGTTGCAGCCGGCCCAGGTAATCGGCGAACTCGATCTCCACCGACCAACCCTGGAGCACGAACACCTCGTCGAAGCTGATGCTGGTGGTCTCGAAGGCGATCCACTCCTCGTACTCCCTCGTGCGAGAGGTGACGAGGGCCGGTGCATGGCCGAGCAGGTCCAACAGCGCAGCGGTGAGCGGCCCGCCGTCGGCCAGCTCGCTCGCCTCGTCCAGGCCGTCCACCAGCATGACCCCGTCCGCCGCCTCCGCCGGGTCCAGCCCTGCCGCGCGCAGGTCGCCGACAACCTCCACGGCGTCCAGCGCGCGCCACGGGATCGGCCGCAAACCAGCCCGCTGCAGTGCCAGTGCGACACCGTAGAGCGAGAGGCTCTTTCCGGAACCTGGCTCGCCCAGCAGAAGCACGGAGTCGCCGCCACGCAGGCGAGCCACCAACGCCGCCACCGCTGGCTCGCCCGTCTCTGGGGCCCGCTCGTGATAGCGGACCAGCCGACCCGGCACGAACAGGTCCATCCGATGCAGCTCAGCCAGGCTCAGATCGAGGGGGTACGCGGTCCGCCGCCGACCGAGCCGGCTGACCAGTCCCTCGGACAGTCGGGTGAGCCGTTCCCGTTGCACCTCCCGGCGCTGCTCAGCCGCCGGTGTGGTCTCCTCGCCCACCGGTCCCTCAGCCGGCCGCATCGGCGGTTCCGCGTCGTCGTCCGACGGATCCTCCGGGCCGCCCGGAGTCCTCGTTCCGCCCTCCGGCAGCACCACCAGGGCGACGGTCAGCCCGACCAGGAGTAGCGCCAGGACGCCGAGCGACTGCCACGCGTGGGTGCGGATCACCTCCAGCCAACCGGGCCACCGCTGTTGGGCTGACGCCTCATTGGTTATCAGCCCCGTCAGCACGGTCGCGACGGACAGGACGCCGGTGACCGCGATCGCCACCACCATTCGCGGTGTCCTCATGATGTGCATCCCTGACGCGATGATTGGCTGGGGGTGACCGGACGCTGACTCCAGGCTATCGCTGCTGGCCGAGGTGCGCCGGTCGGTGGCATCCACAAGGGAGTGCCGCCCGGTCGCATTCCCGACTCACCCCGGCGTGGCGGGATTCTGACGGGGTGTTCCGCAGCGCCCGTGACCCGCTGATGCGGACCATCCGGATCGCCGACTTCTGGCGCGACGTCGAGCCGGCGCCAGGTGACGACGGTGACGTGTTCGTTTACTGAAGCTCGTCCCGCACCACGTCCAGTCGGGAGTCGCGTTCCTGACCGAGACGTTGATCCACTCCGGCCGTCTGGTTGGCTGGCCCGATCACGCCCGGGTCGACGTGGAAAGCGACGCGCCCCGGACCTCGAAGGAGACAGATGCGCCAACCTCTCACCGTTGCCGAGATCCTGGCTGTGCTGGCCTCTCCAGACTCGATCGGCGACCTCCGGAGCTACTTCCACGGTGTCGCCGACGCGGCATACACGGGCGGGCAGTTCGAGATGCTGGGCGGCGGTGGGTCCCGCCCGACGGTCGCGAACACCGTCACTGCCGAGGATCTGATCGCGGTGGAACTGCTCGGCGTGACCATCCGCCCCAGACGGCGGCTCGATCTGCTCCAAGGCCAGCTCGGCCGAGACGTGTCCGCGGCACTGGCCACCATCCCGACCGACGTCGAGCTCGACGAGGACGACGCGCTCGCCTACATCGTGGACGGCGGTGCCGCCGACACCGCGTGGCGTCTGCTCCGCGACACGCCCGGCATCGGCTGGGTCATCGCCGGCAAGCTCCTCGCCCGTAAACGCCCGAGGCTCGTGCCGGTCTACGACCACGTGGTGTCCTGCGCCTACGGCACACGGAGCGGCTTCTGGGAATGGCTGCACGACACACTCCGCGAGGACACCGCTGCCGTGTCACGGCGGCTCGACGCTCTGCACCGGGAGGCCGAGCTGGCGCCCCCGGTCAGCCGGCTTCGGGTGCTCGACGTCGTGTTCTGGATGCGGCACCGGGAGGACCACCTTCCCAGCGACTGCCCGGGCCTGCGGCTGCCCGCTTCAGTGGAGCGATGAGATGCGCGAGATCACGATCCGCTTCGACTGTCGCGACGATGACCGGTACGCGGACATCGCCAACGCCCTCTGGGCGCAGATGAACGCGACCGGCTGCGACTTCACCGTGGCCTTGGGCACTGACGCTGACGCGACCGCAGCCGACAAGCGATGGGACCACTACAGCAAGGTGTCGTGGGAGTACGGTGGGCGCCGGGGCACGCCGCAGGCGTTCGCGGCCGGGGATTCCCGCGCCGACACGTCGCACGAATGACGGCCCGCGGGGAAAGCGTCACGGTGCTCTGCGTCAATTGCGGCGAGGTCGTCCACGGCCGGGCGAATTCGCGCGGTCGTGGCCCGGACATCGCCTGGCACGCCCACTGCCAGCCGTGCGCGGCGCTGGTGGCGGACCAGATGGAGCGGCTCGATCTGCTGCCGGAGGGCAGTGGTGTCGAGATCTACCGGTGCCGGAGCTGTGGCACCCGCCGTATCTGCCGCACGGGCTGGCGGACCCGGTGCCACATCTGCCTGGACGAGCGCTCGGCCGGCTACGCCCTCGCGGCCGGGGAACGCCTGCTGGGCCGCGTCCCACACGAACCAGCCCACGCGACACAGCTCCGCCGGTTCGCCGGCCTCACCGCGGAGGACGACATTCCGGTACGCGTCGCCGCCGAGTTCCAGGCGGCCATCGCGCTCGGTACGGAACTCGACCGGCGCCGCCGGGACGGTTGGGACGACCTCACCGGTGACGTCCACGGGCTGCCGTGGCACGGCGAACGGACCGCAGCCTGGTCCCACGGCACCTGGGGTGTGCACGACCGGTGTGGCGCCTGGCAGCGGTTCCGGGACCGGGCCTGCCCGCAGTGTCCGCCGGAGCCGGGCGATCGGTCGTTCGCCGCGCTGCGGGACACCCCCTATCTGCTGTACCTGGTCCGGCATCGAGGGCTGCTCAAATTCGGGGTCGGTCGCCCGGCTCGGGTACGGGAGCATCTGCGCGCCGGCGCGGAACTGGTGGAGGTGGTGGAGGGGCGCCACGCCGACGTCATCGCCGCTGAGGCGACCCTCAAGCGGCAGCGGACAGCACCGCTGCGGAAGTGGCGCACCTGGCGGATGCCGGCGTCGTTCGGGAAGGGCACCGAGGTGGTCCGGGTCGTGGTGCCGATCAGACTCGCGGACGTGCTGCCCGCCGGTCGTGACGTCACCGACCGCTTCGTGGATCCCGCGCGACACGGGGGTACGGCAGCGCGCCTGGGCAACCGGAGGCCCGTTGGCTCTCAGGCTTGATGTCGGTCTACCGGCTAAGACGCCGCTGCTCGTCCACCATGATCTTGACAACTACCTGCTGCCGCTGGTCGCGCACCTGACCCGGAAGACAGGGCGGCGATTCGCCAGCGCCTGGGCCACGAAGCGAACGTCACCGACATCCTCGCTTCAGATTGACCGGGCGCGACCCCTTCGGGGCGATGCCGACACCGGCCAGCTCCACATGGTCCGTACCAGCGCATCGAGCCAGTCCGTCGGCTTCAAGCAACAAATCCACGACCAGCTCAGCGACGCGGATCCGCTCCCGGAGGGCCCGGTCGCACTACACCTGTCCTTTGCCGTGGGGCCACAGCGAAACTGGACGAACCTGTGGAAGCCGACGATCGACGCCCTTGAGCGGATACTCGGCCGAGCTACGCCGGATCGCTCCTGGCACCCGAGAGACGGGCGTGTCGTCGAACTCGGCCTGCACTGCCAGATCGATACGGCGCTGCGCTACGACGTCGTGGTCGCCATCACGGCGACCGCGGCCCGCACCGCCACTGATCCTCCCGCGACGGGCTTCCCCGCTCGGGAATCCGATGGCCTTCGCATGCCGTGAGCAGAATGTCTCGCTTCTCAGGAAGATCGCGGGCAGGCTGCGGGGGTGGCGAGGGGATTCGGCGGTGAGGTGGCCACCTACTACGCGCGGCACCGGCGCGGCTATCCGCCCGCGGTGCTCGACGCTCTCACCGCGGCGTTGGCCCTCGACGCCGACGACACGGTGATCGACCTCGGCTGTGGCACCGGCCAGTTGACCATCCCGCTGGCAGCCCGGGTGGCCGCGGCCATCGGCATGGACCCGGAGCCGGACATGCTGGCCATCGCCCATGCGTCCGCCGTCAACGGTGGACGGACCAACGTGACATGGCTTCTCGGCGCGGACGACGATCTGGCCGCGGTGGGCCGGCTGCTCGGACCTGGAACGGTCGGCGCGTTGACCATCGCTGTCGCGATTCACTTCATGGACCGTGCCGCCGCATTCACCGCCGCGCGGTCGATGCTGCGTCCCGGCGGCGGTGTCGCGGTGGTCACCAACGGCGCGCCCTTGTGGTTGCAGGACACGGACTGGTCCGGCGCGCTGCGCGCATGTCTGGAACGGCTGCTCGGGCATCCCGTGACCGCCAGTTGCCAAACCGACGAGGCCGGTCGCCGACTCAACCAGGAGGCGCTCGTGCGGGCCGGCTACCGGTATGTGGAGTCGGTGGTGCGATACGACGCTCCGCTCACCGTCGACGACATGGTCGGCGGCGTCTTCTCCGCGATGTCGGCCGACCAGTTGCCCGCGCTGGAGCGGCGTGCCGCGTTCACCGCCGAGGTCCGCGACGCCCTCGGAGGTAGGGAAGAGGTGACCGAGCGGGTGCACGTCTGGCTGCAGTGTGGCGTGCTGAACCCGTAGCCGTACTCAGCGGGCTACCGGCGCCGCGTCGCTGACAATGTGATCTCGGCGGTGGTGGCGGCATCGAAGGCGGAGTGCCGCCACCACCCTCCCCAGAGGACATCGCCAACCGTCACGCAGATAGCCGGGTCGCGCTGGGCATCTGTCCCGTTGCCCTGCCACCATCTGATGCACCGCGCCAACGGAGGGCCGACCGCCAGCCGCGTGGATGCGTGCCGACGAGGG
Source organism: Micromonospora sp. DT227 (assembly GCF_049841835.1). Lineage (NCBI taxonomy): Bacteria > Bacillati > Actinomycetota > Actinomycetes > Micromonosporales > Micromonosporaceae > Micromonospora > Micromonospora sp. DT227. The sequence continues at coordinate 152,382 of NZ_JBNCLA010000006.1, forward strand.
ACATGGGTCAACCCTGGAGCCGCTGTGCCCAGAAGACCTGGTCATCGGATCCTATGTAGACCAGTGCCAACAGCAGATCGGGCAGCGTCACCGGTGCGGTGGCGATCGGGAACTCCCGTCGATGCCTTTCCAAATGCGGAAAGAGCGCCACGAACGTCACCGGTGAGGCACCCGAGTCCCCGATCGCGAGCCGGCTCCCCACGCTCTGCCACTCGTGTTCGCCGACCCGGATGTCGCCCGCGCCGCGCAACCAGGGGTAGTGGTCGACGATCCTGTTCTCCACCCCGGCGCTGCCCAAGCTGACGCTCTCCTGCGGTGCGGCCACCGCGAACACCGACGGTTTGAGGTCGGTGCGCTTGTCGACGAGGAAGAGCGCGAAGTATCCGCCGTTCAGCGATGCCGGCGGCGTCTGCCAGGACACCCGGCCCAGCACCAGTTGGTCACCGCCGGACGCTACCGGAGCCTGGTACGCCGAACCGAGTGCCGCCTGCGCCTGCTCGTAGCTGACGAACTCCAACGATGACCGCAGGTGCAGTGCCTCCGGCCCGTAGGGCGGACGCTGGTGCCACCAGCGCCACCCGGCGACGGCCACCACTGCCACGACCAACACCGCCGCCGTGGAAGCGACCCGTCGCCATGTCACGCCCGTCAGTGAACCATGTCGCCGCCCGGCCGGCGGGCCAGCCGGGTGATCGCGGCCACCGACCGGTCCACGTCCGCCGCCGTGGTGGTCGCGTTCGACACCGAGATCCGCATCAACCGTCGGCCCCGCCACGTCGTCCCGCCCACCCAGCAGGTCCCGTCGGCCTGCACCGCGGCCACCACCCGGTCGGTGCGCGCGTCGTCGCCGCAGCTGACCAACACCTGGTTGAGGACCACGTCGTTGACCACCTCGAACCCGGCCGCGGTCAACCCGTCGGCGAACCGGCGGGCCAGCGCGCAGCACCGGTCCACAAGCGCGGTGACGCCGTCGCGGCCCAGCTCCCGCAGGCCGGCCCAGACCGCGAAGCCACGGGCGCGGCGGGAGGACTCCGCGGTCAGGTCCGCGCCCGCCGGCACCCCACCGGAACCCACGAGGTACGCGGCCGAATACGACAGGGCCGCCGCGTGCGCGTCGGGTCGGGCGCAGAACGCGAACGCGGTGTCGTACGGCAGGTTGAGCCACTTGTGGCCGTCGCAGGCCCACGAGTCGGCCGCCTCGATGCCGTCCACCAGGTGTCGGGTGGCCGGGCTGGCGGCGGCCCACAGCCCGAACGCGCCGTCCACGTGCACCCAGCCGCCGTGCCGGTGCACGAGGTCGCAGGCCCGGCGCAGCTCGTCGCAGGCGCCGGTGTTCACGTTGCCGGCCTGGAGGCAGACGACGGTGGGGCCGGGCCCGGCGTCGCGCAGCGCCACGGCCAGCGCGTCCGGGTCGATCGCGCCCTGCGGGCCGGCCGGCACCTCGCGCAACGCGTCGGTGCCGAGGCCGAGCAGGCGCAGCGACCGGTCGATGGTGGCGTGCCGTTCGGCGCCGGCGAGCACCCGCACCGGCGGCGCGCCGAGCAGGCCGCGCCGTTCCACGTCCCAGCCGGCGTCGGCGAGGACCTGGTGTCGGGCGGCGGCGAGCCCGGCGGTGTTGGCGGCCTGGCCGCCGGTGACGAAGCCGACCGACGCCGACGCCGGCAGGCCCAGCAGCTCCTTGAGCCAGGTGCCGGCGGCGGTCTCGGCGGCGACCGCGGCCGGCGAGGTGACCGCGTTGAACGCGATCTGGTCCCAGCCGGCGGCGAGCATGTCGGCGGCGGTGGCGGCCGGGGACGCGCCGCCGACCACGAAGCCGAAGTAGCGCGGCCCGGCGGTGGCGACCAGCCCCGGGTCGGCGGCGGCCACCAGGTCGGCCAGCACCTGTTCCGGGGGCGTGGGCGTGGCCGGCAGCGGGGCCGCGAACGCCTGGTCCAGCGCGGCCTGGTCGACCGGCCGGCCGACCGGCCGCTCCGGCAGTGACCGCCGGTAGTCGACGGCGTGGTCGGCGGCCCGCCGGAACAGCTTCCGCAGCTCGTCCATCGCCGCACCCTAGCGCCGTGACCGCCGGCTCGGGAGGGCGGTCGGGCAGCCGGCACAGTCGGAGTGAGTGCTGAGTGACGCCCGTGACCGCTGGCTCACCCACGGACTCCTGCGTTTGTGTGGAGTGGGTCGGACCGTCGGTGGCTTTCCCGCCGACGAACAGGCGCCCGGGGGAGGACACATGAGTCTGCGGAGATTGTTGGACAGCACACCTGCCCAACTGGCGGGACGGAGTTCCGACCTGCTTCAGTTGGTCGTCCTCGCCGGCACGGCCCTCGCGACGCTGTACGGCGTCGGTACCACCTGGGCGGTTGCCCTGCACCTCTCACCGCTGGCGCTCGTCGTGCTGGCGCCGCTCCTGCTCACCGTGGTGGTGACGGCGTACTACCTCCGGTGTGTCTACCGCCCACCGGACTTCGTCATCGAGGAACTCGACGGTTCGCTCGTCGTCACGCGTGTTCCGGGTGACGGCGGCCCCGACCATCACCGCTACGCCTACACCCGGCGGCAGCGCGTCCGGGCTACGCGGCAGATCCGGTTGGTGAGCGTACGTTCCCACTGGAGCGGCCAGAACCGGGTGGTCGAGGAGGCGAGTTCGCTGTTTCCGGAACATCGACTGCTCGACGGCGCCGTCGCCGAGGAGGACGGGCGCGTCTACCGGTGGCTGTACCTGCTCGGCCCGCTCGCCCGCGGCCGTCGGGTGAACGTCGGGATCAAGCAGGTGTTCGAGGACGTGTACGCGCCGATGAAGCCGTACTACCGGGAGAGCTGCGAGGAGCGACAGGTTCGGAAGCTGTCGGTTCGGGTGCAGTTCGACCACGTGGACGCGCCGGCCGAGGCGTGGCACGTGGTGTGGCGGAGAACGCGGTCGGGGTCGAGTCGTCAGGAGGTCGCCCGTACCCGCTGCCGGCCCAGTGTCGACCCGGCGGGGGAGAAGGTCGTCTACGAGTTGACCCTCCGGCGACCGGACCCGGAGTGCGCCTACGGCATCTGGTGGCGGTGGCCGGAGGAGCCGCCTCGGCGACACGCGGATGCGGCGGCGCGGCGGGCCGGGGAGGAGGGAGTCATTCGGACGCCTCCCCGAGAGCGGCGGTGAGTCGGTCGAGGTGGGTCGCGACCGGCCCGGCGGTGAGCATGCCGCTGCCCGCGCCGGCCACCTCGTGCGCCGCCGGGGCGAGCGCGGCCCGGGCCCGCCGCATCGCGGCCCGGTCGCCGAGCGCCGTCGCGGCCCGGCCGGTCAGGCACCACAACGCTTCGAGCAGCAGGTCGGGCGGGGGAGCGGGGGTCCGGCGCAGCGTGACGGCGGCGTCGGCGGGGCGGTCGGCGGCGAGCAGGACCAGCGGGCGGGCCCAGGGTGCGTACGGCCCCCAGTCGGTGTCGTCGGGGAAGTCGGCGGGTCGGTCGTGCCACACCCGCAGACACAGCAGCGCCAACGGGAGCAGGCCGCGCGCCACGCCGGGCATGCCGCAGCCGGCCAGCCGGGGCGCGGCCGACCGGTAGGCGGCCTCGGCCCGCGGGTACGGCGCGCCGGTCGCCGCGGTCCGCATGGCCCGGTACCAGGTGGTGAACACGCCGGTGAGCGGGGACTCGTGCCGGTCGGCGAGCCGGTCCGCGGCGTCCGCGTGCCCGTCGGCGCCGGCGAAGTCGGCGAGCGCGCCCCGGGCCTGCATCCGGATCAGGTGCCCGAGGATCTCGACCGGGGCCTGGCCGTGCCGGGCGGCCAGCGCGACCAGTTCCGCGCCGACGGCGTCCCGTTCGGCGGCCAGCCCGGTGCGGTGGAACGTCTGGAGGAACACGCCGTTGAGCGCCTGGGCCAGCAGCGCCGGGTCGGCGAGTCGCCGGGCGATCGCCTCGGCCTGCCGGGCCGCCTCGGGGCCCCGCGTCGACGGCCGGCCGCGTGACTCGACCGCGATGGTGGCGAGCAGCCGCGCCCGGGTCGTCTCCGGCGCGTCCGGGCCGAGGCCGGCGAGCGCCCGCTCCGCCGCGGTCACCACCCGGGCCGCCTGTTCCGGCTCGTCCGACCGGGTCCAGATCGCCGGCACGTCGTACCCGCCGATCACCCGCGCGGTGAGGTCCGGGTCGCCGAGCTGCTCGGCCGCGTCGATGGCCGCCAGCCGCTGGTCACGGGCGGCGGCCAGGCCGCCCGGCCCGGTCACCGCGAGGCTGCGCAGCAGGCCGACGGTGGACTCCAGCCGGGCCCGCGCGCCCGGCACCACGCTGCGCTGGTACGCCGCGGCGGCCTCCGCCCAGACGTGCGCGGGACCGGCCGGCTCGGGGTCGGCCTGGCGTCTCAGGTCGGTCTCCAGCCGGCGCAGTCGCGGGCCGGGGTCCAGGCCGAGCTGGTCGCGCAGCAGTTCGCGGGCCCGGCGCAGCACCGCGAGCGCGTCGGCCTGCCGCCCGGCGCGGTAGAGCGCCAGCGCGAGCAGCCGCCAGCCGTCCTCCCGCCACGGGTGGTCCGCCACGTGGGCGTCCAGGTCGGGTACGGCGTCGGCGGCCCGGTCGAGCGTGAGCAGCGCCTCGGCCCGGCGTTCGACGGCGGTGAGCCGCACCTGGTCGAGCCGGGCGCGTTCGGCGTGCGCCCACGACCTGTCGACGTCGGCGTACCCGGGCCCGCGCCACAGGCCCAGCGCCGCGTCGAGCCGGTCGAGTGCCGGCCGGGGCAGCGCGTCGGCGGCGTCGGCGACCGCGGTCTCGAAGCGCCAGGCGTCGACCGTGTCCGGGGCGGCGCGCAGCGCGTACCCGGGTCCGTCGGTGACCAGCAGCCGGGCCGGCTGCCGCGGTGGGCGGTGCGGTTCCAGGCCGCGGCGCAGCGCCGCCACGAACGTGCGGACCGCGCCGACCGCACCGGCCGGCGGGTCGTCCCAGAGGTCCTCGACGAGGTGCCCGACCGGCACCACCCGACCCCGGGCCACGATCAGCCGGGCCAGCACCGCGCGGTGCCGGGGACCCCGCAGGTCGACAGGTGCGCCGGTGTCGTCCCAGGCCGTCACCGGACCGAGCACACCGAAGTTGACCCGCACCGACCGTCCCCCTCCTCGACCGGGCCACCGTACCGCGCTCATCGGTTGCTCATCCGGCGCGGCGACGCTGGTCGGGCACCAGTCGAGCGGAGAAAGGAACGACCGATGACTCCCACCATCGCCGGATTCGAGACGCGACGGGTCACCGTCGCCGAGGACGTGGCGCTGCACGTGGCCGTGGGCGGCTCGGGTAGCCCGATCGTGCTGCTGCACGGCTTCCCGCAGACCCACCTGATGTGGCGGCACGTCGCCGCCGACCTGGCGGCCGACCACACCGTCATCTGCCCGGACCTGCGTGGGTACGGGGCCAGCGACAAGCCGGCCGCGCGCGACGAGGACACGTACGCGAAGCGGACCATGGCCGCCGACGTGGTGGCCCTGGCCCGGGCGCTCGGCCACGAGCGGTTCGCGCTCGCCGGCCACGACCGGGGCGCCCTGGTCGCGGTGCGGGCCGGCCTCGACCACCCGGACGCGGTCACCCACCTGGCGTCGCTTGACGTCCTGCCCACCCTCGACATGTGGGAGGTGCTGCACGGCGCGTCCGCGTCGGTCGCGTTCCACCTGTACCTGATGGCCCAGCCGCCCGGCCTGCCGGAGCGGATGATCTCGGCCAGCGCGGACGACTTCTTCGGGTACTTCCTCGACGCCTGGGCCGGCGACCCGGCGGCCATTCCGGCCGACGTGCGCGCCGAGTACCTGCGGGCCTCCCGGGAGGCGGTCGACTCGATCGTCGCGGACTACCGCGCCTCGGCCGGGATCGACGTCGCGCACGACCGGGCGGACCGGGATGCCGGGCGGCGGCTGGCGATGCCGGTCACGGTGATCCAACAGGACTGGGGCGCGGCGCTCGGCTACGACGCGGCGGCGGTGTGGCGGGCCTGGGCCCCCGACCTGGAGCACCGCACCACCTCCGCCGGGCACTTCCTGGCGGAGTCGGCGCCGGCCGAGGTCAGCGCCGCGCTGCGCGCGCTGCTGGCCCGGTGACGGCGGACGGGCGGCGGCGGGACGGCACGTCGCCGCCCCGCCGCGGCGGTCAGCCGAGCACCACGAGCTGCCGGGTGGCCCGGGTCATCGCGACGTAGCGGTCCACCGCGCCCGCGACGCCGTCGCCGAACGCCGCCGCGTCGACGAGCACGACCAGGTCGAACTCCAGCCCCTTGGCCAGTTCCGGGGTCAGCGACCGGACCCGGGCCGGGGCCGGGAACGCGGGGTCGCCGATGACGCAGGCGGTCCCCTCGGGGTGGGCGGCGAGCCACCCGTGCACCACCGCGCCCAGCTCCGACCGGTCGCCGTACCGCACCGGCAGGTCGCCGGTGCGGATGGACGTCGGCACGTTGGCGTCCGGGAGGACGGCCCGGATGACCGGCTCGGCCACAGCCATGACCTGCGCCGGGGTGCGGTAGTTGACGGTCAGCGAGGCCAGCTCGATCCGGTCGAGACCAACCCGCTCCAGCCGCTCCCGCCAGGACTCGGCGAACCCGTGCCGGGCCTGGGCCCGGTCGCCGACCACGGTGAAGCTGCGCGACGGGCAGCGCGACAGCAGCATCTGCCACTGCGCGTCGGTCAGCTCCTGCGCCTCGTCCACCACCACGTGCGCGAACGGGCCGGCCAGCAGGTCCGGGTCGGCGACGGCCAGCCCGCTGTCGTCGATCAGGCTGGTCCGCATGTCCGCACCGCTCAGCATGGTCATCAGGCCCTCGCCGTCGTCGTAGGCGTGCGTGGCGATCAGGGCGTCGACGACCGTGTCCATCCGCTCCCGCTGCGCGGCCAGGGCCGCGGCGTTCCGGCGCCGTCGCCGGGACGCCTCCGGGTCGCCGACCCGCTGCCGCGCCGCGTCCAGCAGCGGCAGGTCGGCGACCGTCCAGGCGCGGGCGTCGTCCCGGCGCAGCGTACGGATCTCGTCCACGCTCAGCCACGGGGCGCACCGGCGCAGGTAGGCCGGCACCGACCAGAGGTCCGCCACCACGTCGGTCGGGTCGAGCAGCGGCCACGCCCGCCCGAACGCGACGGCCAGGTCGCGGTTGCCGGCCAGTGACCGCCGGACCGCGTGTTCCGGCTCGTCGCCGTGGTACCGCTCCAGCAGGATGGTGAGCAGCTCCTCCCACACGTCGTCGCGGGCCTCGTTGTGCGGGACGCCGGGCCCGGCCGCCGCGAACGCGTCCGCCCAGTCGTCGGCGGTCAGTCGCAGCTCGGCGTCCGCGACGCCGACCGTCATTCCGGACGTGGGTGGTTCCTCGTAGAAGCGCACCGCCGCGTCGACGGCCCGGACCAGGTCGACGGACGACTTCAGCCGGGCCGACGCCGGGTCGGTCTCGGCCACCGCCGCCGCGCCCTCGGGCACCAGGTCACGCAGTGTGCAGATCTGCACGTCCTCCTCGCCGAGGCTGGGCAGCACGTCGGAGACGTAGCTCAGGTAGGGCTGGTGCGGGCCGACGAACAGCACGCCGCCCCGGCGCTCGCCCAACCGTGGGTCGGCGTGCAGCAGGTACGCGGTGCGGTGCAGCGCGACCACCGTCTTGCCGGTGCCCGGCCCGCCGTCGACCACCAGCGTGCCCTGAGACCCGGCCCGGATGATGGCGTCCTGGTCGGCCTGGATGGTGCCGAGCACGTCCCGCATCCGGGCCGACCGGGTGTCGCCCAGGCTGGCGATGAACGCGGACTGGTCGTCGAGCGCGGCGTGCCCGGCCAACCCGTCGGCGGTGAACACCTCGTCCCAGTAGTCGGTGATCCGGCCCCGCGTCCAGCGGTACCGGCGGCGGCTGGCCAGGCCCATCGGGTTGGCGTGGGTCGCGCCGAAGAACGGCTCGGCGGCCGGGGAGCGCCAGTCCAGCAGCAGCCGGCCGCCCGCGCCGTCGGTGAGGCCGAGCCGGCCCACGTACACCGGGTCGGCGCCGTCCGCGCCGACCATCCGGCCCAGGCACAGGTCCAGGCCGTACCGGCGCAGGGTACGCAACCGCGCGGTCAGCCGGCGGATCTCCTGGTCCCGGTCGACGGCCTGCCGGCCCTTGCCGCCGGCGGCCCGGCGCTCGGCGTCGAGCCGGTCGGACAGTTCGGCGATCGACCGTCGCAGGCTCTCCCTGATGGTCGCGAAGTGCCGTTCGTCGTGGGCGATCAGTTCGGGATCGGCCTTCGCGGAGAGGCGCTCGGGAAGGTCGAAGACGCTGGTGGCGGATTGATTCACGAAATCAGCTCCGATCTGCGGCCGGCGGCCGGCCGGGGTGCCGCGAAACGCTTGTGGTGGGCCGGTCCGGGCGGACGCGGACACGAGTCACCCGCCGCTCGTGGCGGCCTTTTCATGTCGGGAGAATCGCTTCGGCCGGCCATTCTGCGCCCTCACCGGGGTCTTGCCGCAAGACCCGGAGTGCGCTATATGGTGATGGTGGCGGGGAACGCGAATGCCCCCGCTCTTTCCCGGGCCGATTCGCCGTCGCGAGGCCCGCGCCGCTCCGCTCCGCGCCGTCCCGGCCATCCCGGCCGTCGCCGGACCGCGCTCCGCCGAAATGCCGTGACCCCGCCGTCCAGTCGGCGTCCCCCCACGTCGCGTCCGGCAATGCCGTATCGCCTACCGTATGATGTACGCTAAAGTCGCCGTCGGGGCGACACTGCGGAGGAGGGCGCGACGTGGCAGCGGGCGAACACGCGATCATCGCGGCGGGGCTACGCAAGCGGTACGGCGACAGGACCGTCCTGGACGGGTTCGACCTGCGGGTCCCGCCGGGCACCGTGTGTGGCCTGCTCGGCCCGAACGGCGCCGGCAAGACCACCGCGGTGCGGATCCTGTCCACCCTGCTCCGGTTCGACGAGGGGCGGGCCGAGGTCGCCGGCTTCGACGTCGCCCGCCGGCCCGACCAGGTGCGCCACCGCATCGGTCTGGTCGGGCAGCACGCCGCGCTGGACGAGGTGCTCAGCGGCCACCAGAACCTGGTCATCTTCGGTCGCCTCTGCCACCTCGGCACGAAACGGGCCCGGCAGCGCGCCACCGAGCTGCTGGAGCGCTTCGGCCTCGCCGACACCGGCGACAAGCCGGTCAAGGCGTACTCGGGCGGCATGCGGCGCCGGCTCGACCTCGCCGCCGGCATGATCCTCACGCCGTCGGTGCTCTTCCTCGACGAACCGACCACCGGTCTGGACCCGCGCGGCCGCAACGAGGTCTGGGAGTCGGTCCGCGAGCTGGTCCGCTCCGGCACCACCGTGCTGCTCACCACGCAGTACCTGGACGAGGCCGACCAGCTCGCCGACCAGATCTCGGTGCTGGACAGCGGGCGGGTCATCGCCGCGGGCAGCCCCGACGAGTTGAAGTCGCGGCTCGGCGGCGACCGGATCGACCTCGTGCTGCACGACGCCGGTGACCTGGCCGTGGCCGCCGCGCGGCTGCGTCTGGTCGCCGATGCCGAGCCGGAGGTCGACCCCGACCGCCGCCGCGTCAGCGCCCCGGTCGGCGACCGGGGCGGCGCGCTCACCGAGGTGCTGCGGGCGCTCGACGCGGGCGGCGTCTCCGTGGCCGACGTGGCGCTGCGCCGTCCGACGCTCGACGAGGTGTTCCTGCACCTGACCGGCCGCCACTCGCGGGCCGCCGAGGAGGTGTCCGCGTGACCGGCGCGACCCTGCCCACCGCGGTCGGCCCGGCCGCCGTGCCCGGGCGACCGTTCCTGCTCGCCGACAGCGTCACCCTGACCCGGCGCAGCCTGGCGCACTGGCGCCGCGACCCGGGGCCGCTGATCGCGTCGCTGGGCTTCGACGTCGTCATGGTGCTGATGTTCGCCTACCTGTTCGGCGGCGCGCTCCGGGTGCCCGGCGGCGGCAGCTACCGGGAGTTCCTGATGCCCGGCATGTTCGCCATGACCATGGTGTTCGGCATCAGCCTCACCACCCTGGCCGTCTCCGCCGACGTCGACCGGGGCGTCACCGACCGGCTCCGGTCGATGCCGGTGTCGCCGCTGGCCCCGCTGATCGGCCGCGCCGCGGCCGACATGCTGTTCGCGGTGGTCACCCTGGTGGTGATGGTGCTCGCCGGCCTCGCCGTCGGGTGGCGGGCGCACGGCGGCGTCGGCGACACGCTCGCCGCGTTCGGGCTGATCCTGCTGCTGCGTTTCGCCCTGGTCTGGGTCGGCATCTTCCTCGGCTTGGTGATGAAGGGGCAGCAGGCGGTCGCCGGCGTGCAGACGCTGGAGTTCCCGCTCGGCTTCCTGTCCAACGCGTTCGTGGCGCCGTCCACCATGCCCGCGTGGCTCGGGACGGTGGCGGAGTGGAACCCGCTGTCGGCCACCGTCGGCGCCGTCCGGGAGCTGTTCGGCAACCCCGGTTGGGGCGGTGACTCCTGGGTGGTGTCCCACTACCCGGTGCTGGCGGTGGCGTGGCCGCTGGTCCTGGTGGCGGTCTTCCTGCCGCTGGCGGTCCGCAGATACCGCTCCTTGCGCAACTGACCCGCCCGGCCGGACGGGTAGGCTACGGTACGTTGTACGCCAAGCGGGGTGGGGCCGCCGGCACGATCGGGAGGTACGAGGTGCTGCTCGGGCGGTTCGCGGTCGTCTTCGAGCCGGGCGATCCGCCCCGGGCCGGCACGGTCAGCTTCTACGACCCGACCGGCGACGCGGTGCCGGACGAGTGCGACGAACTCGGCGACGTCCGCGAGCTGACGCTGGCCCTGCCCCTCGACGGCCCGGTCGAGGCGTGGCAGGTGCGGGTCTGCGCCGTGCCGGTCGCCGACGCGGTCCGGCAGCTCGTCGGGCTGCGCGGCGCGGCGGACGTGACGCCCGCCGCCGCGTTCTGGTCGGCGGTGGCGGTCACCGGCCTGCACCTGGTGGCGCGGGGCCGGCTGCTGCCCGGTGTCACCCCGGACGGGCACGACGCCTGGCGGGTCGGCCCCTTCGACGTCGCCGACGTGGAGCGCATCCGGGCGCTCGCCGCGGCGATGCCGGCCGGGGCCCGCGCCATGCCGGTCGACCCGTTCGCCGGGACGCTCGTGCTGCCCGACGCCGAGGACCTGGTCCGGGCGTTCCTGGACGCGGTGGCCGACACGCTGCCGCGTATCCCGGCGGCGCCGTGGCTGACCGGCGACGACCGGTTCACCGGCCTGGACCCGCAGCCGGTGGAGGAGCTGCGCGACTGGGCGCGGGAGGTCTCCGCCGGCGTGGACACCGGGCTGCGGGTGGCGTTACGGCTGGAGGGGCGCGGCGACCTCGCCACCGCCGGCCTCACCGCCGTGGTCCGCCTGCGCAGCCTCGCCGACCCGACGGTGGTCAGCGACGCGGCCGCGCTCTGGGAGGGCGACGAGCACGGCCTCGGCGAGCAGGCCACGTTCGAGGCCATGCGCGCGGTGCGCCGGGCCGCGACGGTGTGGCAGCCGCTGGCCCGGCTGCTCGACGAGGCCGCCCCGGTCGAGCTGGAACTGCTCGACGAGGACCTGATCGACCTGCTGGGCGGCGCCGAACGGCGGCTCGCCGCGGCCGGCATCGACGTCGAGTGGCCGCCGCAGCTGTCCCGCGAGCTCACCGCCCGCGTCCTGATCTCCTCGCCGCCGGAACAGCCGGCCGACCCGGCCGGCTTCCTCCGCTCGGCCGCGCGGATGCCGCGGAGCTGGCAGCTCACGCTCGCCGGCGAGGCGCTCACCGACGCGGAGATGGACCTGGTCGCCAAGTCCCGGCCGATCGTCCGGCTGCGCGAGCGGTGGGTGGCGGTCGAGCCGGAGCTGGCCCGCCGGGCCCGGGAGCGGCAGCTCCCTCCGCTCCAGGCGTACGACGCGCTGGCCGCCACGTTGATCGCCAGCACCGAGGTGGACGACGAACGCGTCGAGGTGGTGGCCGACGGCTGGCTCGGCGCGTTGCGGGAGCGGATCGCCGAGCCGGACGGCGGCCCCGAGCGGCTGGTCCCGCCGGCCGGGCTGGACGGCACGCTCCGCGCGTACCAGTTGCGTGGGCTGCGCTGGCTGGACCGGATGACCTCGCTCGGCTTCGGCGGCTGCCTCGCCGACGACATGGGTCTGGGCAAGACCGTCACCGTCGTCGCGCTGCACCTGCGTCGCCGCGCCGACCCGGCCCTCACCGGGCCGACGCTCGTGGTCTGCCCCGCCTCGGTGCTGGGCAACTGGGAACGCGAGATCCGCCGGTTCGCGCCCGGCGTGCCGGTCCGCCGGTTCCACGGCGCGGCCCGCACGCTCGACGACCGCACCGACGGGTTCGTGCTGACCAGTTACGGCACCATGCGACTGGACGCGGCCGTGCTCGGCGGGCGACGGTGGGGGATGGTGGTCGCGGACGAGGCGCAGTACGTGAAGAACCGGCTCAGCGGCACCGCGAGGGCGCTGCGCGAGATCCCCGCCGACGCCCGCCTCGCGCTCACCGGCACGCCGGTGGAGAACAACCTCTCCGAGCTGTGGACCATCCTCGACTGGACCACGCCCGGCCTGCTCGACACGGTCGGCACGTTCCGGGCCCGGTGGGCCCGGCCGATCGAGGTGGACCGGGATGCGTCAGGCGTGGACCGGCTGGCCCGTCTGGTCCGTCCGTTCCTGCTGCGGCGCCGCAAGTCGGACCCGGGCATCGCGCCGGAGCTGCCGCCGAAGACGGTCACCGACCACCTGGTGTCGCTCACCGGCGAGCAGGAGACGCTCTACCGCCGGGTCGTCGACGAGGTGATGGGCGAGATCCGCGCCAACCCGACCGGCATCGCCCGCCGAGGGCTGGTGCTGAAGCTGCTCGTCGGGCTGAAGCAGGTGTGCAACCACCCGGCGCACTACCTGAAGGAGCCGCACGGCGAGCTCGCCGGCCGCTCGGAGAAGTTGCAGCTCCTCGACGACCTGCTGGAGACCATCCTCGCCGAGGACGGCGGCGCCCTGGTCTTCACCCAGTACGTGCGGATGGCCCGGCTGCTGGAGCGGCACCTGGCCGAGCGGGGCGTGCCGGCGCAACTGCTGCACGGCGGCACGCCGGTGCCGCAGCGCGAGGAGATGGTCCGCCGGTTCCAGGCCGGCGCGACGCCGGTGTTCCTGCTCTCCCTCCGGGCGGCCGGCACCGGTCTCAACCTGACCCGGGCCGACCACGTCATCCACTACGACAGGTGGTGGAACCCGGCCGTGGAGGAGCAGGCCACCGACCGGGCGTACCGGATCGGGCAGACCCGGCCGGTGCAGGTGCACCGACTGATCGCCCAGGGCACCCTGGAGGACCGGATCGCCGCGCTGCTGGAGTCCAAGCGGGAGCTGGCCGACGCGGTGCTCACCGGCGGCGAGACCGCGCTGACCGAACTGTCCGACGCCGAGCTGCTCCGGCTCGTGCGGCTACGCGACGAGGGATGACGGACGTGGACTTCGACGTCGAGTTCGACGACGAGCCGGACGACGAGACGGCCGGGCCGGTCGAGGACGACGGGCGGGCCCGCAGCTTCCCGGCGTTCGGGCCGGGCCGACGGATCGGCCGGAAGTTCGCCGACACCTGGTGGGGCAACGCCTGGATCGAGTCGATGGAACACACCGCGCTCGACCCGGAACAGCTCAGGAAGGGCCGGCGGTACGCGTTCGCCGGTCAGGTCGGGCCGATCACGGTCAGCCCCGGGCGGATCTCCGCGCCGGTGCACGACGGCGACCAGTACACCCCGCACCACACCGAGGTCCGGATCGGAACGCTCGCCGACGCGGAGTGGGACCGCCTGCTGGACCGGGTCGCCGCCCGGGCCGGGCACATCGCCGCGCTGCTCGACCGGGACATGCCGCAGGACCTGGTGACCACCGCCGACGACGCCGGGGTGCGGCTGCTGCCCGGCTACGGCGACCTGGAGCCGTCGTGCGACTGCCCGTCCTGGGACCATCCCTGCCGGCACGCCGCCGCGCTGTCCTACCAGGCGTCCTGGCTGCTGGACCGTGATCCGTTCGTGCTGCTGCTGATGCGGGGCCGGGCGGAGCCGGAGCTGATCGAGGAGCTGCGCACGCGTAACGCCGGTCGCGCGGTCGCCGCCGGCGCGGCGGACGCCGTCGGCGTCCGGGCCGAGGAGGCGTACGCGACCGTCCCGGCCGCCCTGCCCGGACCGCCGCCGGCGGTCCGCGACGAGCCGATGGCGCTCACGCCGCTGCTGGCCCCGCACGACGCGCCCGGCCTGGACGCCGAGGCGCTGGGCGTGCTCGCCGCGGATGCCGCGTCCCGGGCCCGGCGTCTGCTCACCGCCGACGCGGCCGAGGTGCTCGCGCCCGAGCCCGACGCGTGGTCGGACGCCGTGCGGCTGGCGTCGCGGATGCCGCGCTCGCGGGCCGCGCGCCGCCTCGGCGAGGCCAGCGGCCGGGCCGCCGACCTGCCGCTGGCGATCAGGGCCTGGGAGTACGCCGGCGCCGCCGGCCTGGCCGCTGTCGACGCGGTGTTCAGCCCGCCGAAGGAGCTGGTGTCCCGGGCCACCGACGCGCTGCGCGAGGCCGGCGGGATCGGCGGCGCGACGCCGGAGGTGCGGAACTGGCGCAACCGCTGGACCGTGGGCCGGGACGTGCAGGTCCGCTACGGCCCGGACGGCCGCTGGTACCCGTTCCGCAGGCGTTCCGGCCGGTGGTGGCCGGCGGGCCCGCCCGGACCGGATCCGGCCGACGCGCTGCTGGACCTGTCGAGGGATTGATCCGCGGACCGGTGGCCGGCCGGAGGGTCCCGCTCCGGCCGGCCGCCTCAGCGGACGGCCCGTACGCCATACGGTATGCCATCGGTAGGATGGAGCCACTATGTCGAAGGAGCGCAGCGGCAAGGCCGATCCCGCACGCAGCCTGGCCATCCTCTGGCGCACCCGGGAGCCCACCAGCCGCGGCACCGGTCCGGGGCTCAGCGTCGACCGGATCGTGCGGGCGGCCGTCGAGATCGCCGACGCCGAGGGCATCGACGCGCTCACCATGCGGCGGGTCAGCGAGGCGCTGGGCGCCGGCACCATGTCGGTCTACACCTACGTGCCCGGCAAGTCGGAGCTGCTCGACGTCATGGTCGACACCGTCTACGGCGACATGCCGCGACCGGCCGACGTGCCGGGTGGGTGGCGCGGCCGGCTGGACCGGATCGCCCGGGACAACCTGGCGCTCTACCGCGCCCACCCGTGGCTGCTGCGCGCCGAGACCAGCCGCCCGGTGCTCGGCCCCCACACGCTCGCCAAGTACGACTACGAGCTGCGCGCCGTGGCCGACATCGGGCTGGACGACGTGGAGATGGACGCCGTGCTCACCCTGGTCCTCGGGCACGTCAAGAGCATCGCCCGCGCCGACCACGACGACGCGCGGCTGGAACGCGAGACCGGGATGACCGACGGGCAGTGGTGGCAGATCCACGGCCCGTGGCTGGAGAAGTTCATGACCTCGGGCAGCTACCCGATCGCGGCCCGGGTCGGCTCGGCCGCCGGGGCGGCGCACGGCGCGGCCTACGGCCCGGAGTACGCCTTCGAGTTCGGGCTGCGGCGGGTGCTGGACGGCATCGCGGTGGTGGTCGCCGAGCGCACGGGCGGGGCCGGCCCGCTCGGCTCGCCCCCGGCCGACGCCGGGCGGTGACCGCGCGCCGCTAGGGTGGTCGCATGATCACGTGCGTCGTGCACTACACCATCGATCCCGCCCGGATCGAGGCGTTCGAACGGTTCGCCCGCGCCTGGATGACGCTGGTGGCCCGGCACGGCGGCGTGCACCACGGCTACTTCCTGCCCGCCGAGGGCGCCAGCGACCGGGCCGAGGCGCTGTTCAGCTTCGAGAGCCTGGCGGCGTACGAGCGGTACCGCTCCCGGTTCGGCGTGGACCCGGAGTTCGTCGCGGCCGACCGGATCCGCGACGAGTCGGGGTGCGTGCTGCGGTACGACCGCACGTTCATGCGCCCGCTCCTGCCGACCGACTGACGCCGTCGCCGCGCTGCGGGGCGGCGGCGGTGGTCACGGGGAAGCCGGCCCCCGGGCCCGGGGGCCGACGGCCGCGGCGGCGTAGCGCCGGGCCAGGCGGGCGAACGCGTCCCGCAGCTCGGGTGGCCCGACCACCTCGATGTCGGCGTCGTACCGGCCGAGCAGGGCGGCCAGGCCGGGCCAGGACCAGCCGCCGAGCACCAGCCGGCAGCGGTCCGGGCCGAGCTCCTCGACCAGGCCGTCGCGGGTCCAGGTGGAGACCGTCCGGGCCGGCAGGTCGAGGATCACCTCCCCCCGGCACGGCCAGTCACCGGGGCCGCCGGCGCCGTGGAACCGGCCGGCGACGTACGCCGCCACGTCGCCGCCGGGAAGCTCCCGGGGCGTGAACCGGGGGCCGGTCGGGGTGCGCGGACTGATCCGGTCGACGCGGAACGTGCGCCAGTCGTCGCGGTCCAGGTCCCAGGCGACGAGGTACCAGCGCCCGCCCCAGGTGACCAGGTGGTGCGGCTGGACCCGGCGCGGCGGTGGCAGGCCGTGCGGTGCATCGGCCGCCGGCCCGGCCGGGTAGTCGAAGCGCAGCACCTCGCAGGCGTGCACGGCGGCGCTGAGCGTCACCAGCAGGCCCGGCTCGACCCGGGGCCGGACCGCGCCGCCGGACTTCTCCACCGCGACCACCCGCAGCGCGTCGACGCGGTGGCGCAGCCGCGCCGGCATGACCTGCCGAACCGTGGTCAGCGCCCGCGCGGCGGACTCCTCGATGCCGGTCACGGTGGTCGCCGCGGTCTGCAACGCCACGGTGAGCGCCACGGCCTGCTCGTCGTCGAAGAGCAGCGGCGGCAGCGCCGCCCCGGCGCCCAGCCGGTAGCCGCCGTCCGGGCCCTTGGCGGCGGCGATCGGATAGCCCAGCTCGCGCAGCCGGTCGACGTCGCGGCGCACGGTCCGCGCGCTCACCCCGAGCCGTTCGGCCAGCACCGCGCCCGGCCAGTCGCGACGGGCCTGCAACAGGGACAGCAGGGCGAGCAGGCGGGCGGACGTCGTCGACATGGGCCGCATTCTGCCCCGGGTAGCGGACAGGAACTGACCGCTACGCCTGCGAGCGTGGACCGGTACCGATCGCCGACCGGAAGGAACCGATGACCATGACCGCCCCGACCGCGCCGCCCACCACGCTCGACGCCGAGCGGACCGACCTGCTCCGGGCGCTCGCCGGCGCCCGCGCCGCGCTGACCGCCACGGTGCGCGACCTGACCGACGCCCGGGCGGGGGAGCGCCCCACCGTCAGCGCGCTCTGCCTGGGCGGGGTGCTCAAGCACGTCGCGTCCGGCGAGGAGGCCTGGCTGCGGTTCGTGGTCGACGGCCCGGCGGTGATGACCTTCACCCTGCCCGACGGCGTGACCTGGGCGGAGTTCCTGGCCGGCACGGCGCGCGAACTGCCGCGCTGGGCGATCGAACGGGAGCGGACGTTCCAGATGCTGCCCGAGGACACGCTGCCCGCCATCCTCGACCGGTACGCGCGGGTCGCCGCCCGTACCGAGGAGATCGTCGCCGGCCTGGCCGACCTGTCGGCGGCGCATCCGGTGCCGGACGTGCCCTGGCACGAGCCCGGCACGGTGCTGAGCGTGCGCGCGGTGCTGATGCACGTCATCGCCGAGACCCGGCAGCACGCCGGGCACGCGGAGATCCTGCGCGAGACGCTCGACCGGCGGACCACCGCCTGACCCGGCGCGTGCCCGCCCTCACCCCGGCGTGGCGACGGCCCGGCCCATCCGGGTCACCGCCTCGGTCAGCACGGCGGGCGAGGTGGCGAAGTTGAGCCGGACGAAGCCCGCGCCGCCGGTGCCGAAGACGTGCCCGGAGCTGAGCGCCACCCGGGCGTCGTCGAGGAACATCCGCGCCGGACCGGACAGGTCGGTGACGATGCCCGGCCCGTCACCCGGTGTCTCGGTGGGCAGGCCGAGCCGGGTGCAGTCCAGCCAGGCGAGGTAGGTGCCGTCGGGCGGCTGCCAGGACACCGCGGGCAGGTGCTCGGCGAGCAGCGTCCCGAGCAACGCGCGGTTGGCGTCGAGGCCGTCGAGGAGCTGGTCCAACCACGGCCCGCCGGCGGCGAACGCGGCGGTGTGCGCGAGCACCCCCAGGTGACTGGGCCCGTGGCTGACCTCCTCCGGCATCCGGGCCAGGTCGGCGGCGGCGTCCGGCCCGGCGACCGCCACCGCCGCCTTGAGACCGGCGAGGTTCCACGCCTTGGACGCCGACAGCAGCGCGAACGCGTTCCCGGAACCGGGGACCGTCAGGTACGGGGTGAACCGCGCGCCGGCGAGCGCCAGCGGAGCGTGGATCTCGTCGGAGACGACCCGGACGCCGTGCCGTGCGGCCAGCTCGGCGACGGTGGCCAGCTCGTCGCGGCGGTGCACCACGCCGGTCGGGTTGTGCGGGTTGCAGAGCAGGAACGCGGGCCGTGCGCCGAGCAGCCGGGCCCGGCGGAACGCCTCGTCCAGCGCGGCGAGGTCGAGCCGCCCGTCCGGCCCGAGCGGGGCCTCCAGCACCCGCCGGTCGGCGTGCGAGACGAACGCGTAGAACGGCGGGTAGACGGGCGGGCAGACCACCACCGCGTCATCCGGGTCGGTGACCAGCCGCAGCACCTCGACCACGCCCATCATCACGTCGGGCACCAGCGTGCTGCGCCCGACCGGGAAGTCCGGCCAGTCCCAGCGCTGCGCCGCGAACCCGGCGAGCGCCTCCGCGTAGCCCGTCCCGTGCGCGTAACCGGTGTCGCCCAGCTCGACCGCGCGGCGCAGCGCGTCGGCCACCGGCGGCGCGAGCGGTACGTCCTGCTCGGCCACCCAGAGCGGGAGCACGTCCGGCGGGTGCAGCCGCCACTTGACGCTGGTGCGCTGCCGGAGCTGAGCCAGCGTCAGCCGGGTGAGCGGGTTGCGGTCGTCGGCGGAAACGCGCATACCGTTCACCCTAGGCGGCTCTATCATCGCCCGATGGCCCGCCCGACGTATCCACTGCGGACGCCGCGACTGCTGCTGCGCCCGGTCACGCCCGACGACCTGGACGACGTGCACGCCTGGCAGCGCCGTCCCGACGTGTGCCGCTGGACGCTCGCGCAGCCGCGTACCCGGGAGCAGTCCCGGGCGTCGGTGGCCGCGATGGTGGGCGAGGACGCGCTGCGCGCGGAGGGCGACTGTCTGACGCTGGCCGCGGTCGCCGGCGACCGGGTGATCGGCACGGTGGAGCTGGTCTGGCGCAGCCGCGCCGACCGCACCGCCGAGCTGGGGTACGTCTTCCATCCCGACCACGGCGGCCGGGGCCTGGCCACCGAGGCGGCCGGCGCGCTGCTGGACTGGGGGTTCGGCGCGTTCGGGCTGCACCGGGTGACGGGCCGGTGCCACGCCGGCAACGAGGCGTCCGCCCGGCTGCTGGCCCGGCTCGGCATGCGCCGGGAGGCGCGGCACGTGCGCAGTTACCGGTTCCGTGACGAGTGGGCCGACCAGCTCGTCTTCGCCGTCCTCGCCGACGAGTGGCGCCCCCGCACGGGCTGAGCCGGCCGCGTGCGGCCCCGGGCGGGCTGAGCCGGCGGCGGGCGGCCCCGGGCCCCGGGAGGCGGTCAGTCGGCGGTGACCGGGTCGCCGACCCGGATCTCGCCGGCGCCGACCGGGATCAGCCGGATGCCGAACCACACCTTCCCGTCCCACCGCCGGTGCCGCGCCAGCGTGCGGATCGGCTCCCTGCCGCTGGTGAGCGTCACCGGGTCGATCAGCGTGAGCGAGCAGCGGTCGCAGCGTTCGGCGACCCGGAAGTCGACCGCGCCGATGCGCACCCGGGTCCAGCCGTCCTCGGCGAACGGCGCGACCGGGCCGTCGAGCACCACGGTGGGCCGGAACCGGGCCATCGGCAGCGGGTCCGGCGCCGGCTCGCCCCGCTCCAGCGCGCCCTCCACGATCCAGTCCCGCAGCCGGCGCAGCGACGGCAGCGTGGCGACCAGCAGCGGGCCGGCGTCGGCGAGGTTCAGCGGGTCGCCGGGGCGGCCTCCGTGGTCGGTCGACACCGGGCGGCGGCGCGGGTCGTCCAGCCAGCCCAGCCGCACCGGACGCGCCAGGCGCTCGGTGAGCCAGTCGTGCGCCTCGGCGGTGGCCAGGCGCACCGAGTCCAGCCGGGACAGCGTGGTGGCGGCCGGTGGCCCGGCCACCGGCTCGGGGACGACCAGCGAACCGCCGGCCCGGTCGGTGAGCGTGAGGGAGTCGACGCCGGGCACGGCGGTCAGCCCGAGCATCCGGGGCGCGGTGCGGGCGGTGAGCACCGCGCCGTCCGGTTGCAGCAGCACCCAGCGCCGGTCGTGGCGCAGCCCCCACGGCTCGACCGTGGCCCGTTCGACGTCCACGCCGGCCAGCGACTTCACCGGGTGGATGTGGGCCGAGACGAGTCGCACCGGTCAGCCGACCTTCGGGGTGGCCCGGTCGATGATCGCGGCGAGGTCGAGGCCGCCGGGCAGCGTCCCGTACGCCTGACCGTGGTCGCCGCCCAGCCGGGACGCGCAGAACGCGTCCGCGACCGCCGGGTGGCCGTGCCGGACCAGCAGCGCGCCCTGGAGCACCAGCGCGAGCCGCTCCACCACGCGGCGGGCCCGCAGCTCCAGGTCGGTGTGGTCGGCCAGCTCGTCGCGCACCGCGCGGACCGCCGCGTCGAGGCGCGGGTCAGCGCCGGCCGCGGCGGCCACCTCCGCCTCGTACGCGGCCAGCACCTGCGGCTCCCGGGTGAGCGCGCGCAGCACGTCCAGCGCGGCGACGTTCCCGGAGCCCTCCCAGATCGAGTTCAGCGGCGACTCGCGGAACAGCCGCGGCATGCCTGATTCCTCGACGTAGCCGTTGCCGCCCAGGCACTCCAGCGCCTCGGCGGCGTGCCCCGGCCAGCGCTTGCAGACCCAGTACTTCCCGACCGCCAGCGCCAGGCGCTTGAACGCGGTCTCGCCGGCGTCGCCACGCGCCGACCGGTCGGTCGCGCCGGCCAGCCGCGTCATCAGCACGGTGGCCGCCTCGGACTCCACCGCCAGGTCGGCCAGCACGTTACGCATCAGCGGCTGCTCGGCCAGGTAGCGGCCGAACACCTTCCGGTGCGTGGCGTGGTGCACGGCGGTGGTCACGCCCTGGCGCATGCCGGCCGCCGCGCCGATCACGCAGTCCAGGCGGGTCAGGTTGACCATGTCGATGATGGTGCGCACGCCGCGACCCTCGTCGCCGACGCGCCACGCCACCGCGTGCTCGTACTCGATCTCGGCGGAGGCGTTGGAGCGGTTGCCGAGCTTGTCCTTCAGCCGCATCAGCCGCATCGGGTTGCGACCGCCGTCGGGCAGCACGCGGGGGACCAGGAAGCAGGTGAGGCCGTCCGGCGCCTGGGCGAGCGTGAGGAACAGGTCGCACATCGGCGCTGAGGTGAACCACTTGTGCCCGACCAGCCGGTAGCTGCCGTCCGGCTCGGGTTGGGCGGTGGTGGTGTTGGCGCGCACGTCCGAGCCGCCCTGCTTCTCGGTCATCGACATGCCGGCCAACAGGCCGCGCTTGCTCTCCGGCGGGCGCAGCCCGAAGTCGTACTCGGTGCTGGTCAGCAGTGGCTCGTAGCGCGCGGCCAGCTCGGGGCTGTGCCGCAGCGCCGGCACCGCCGCGTAGGTCATCGAGATCGGGCAGCCGTGCCCGGCGTCGGGCCGCCAGACGTAGAAGCCGGCGGCGCGGGCCACGTGCGCGCCGGGCCGGTCGTCGGCCCACGGCGCGGCGTGCAGGCCGTGCCCGACCGCGGTGCGCATCAGCTCGTGCCAGGACGGGTGGAACTCCACCTCGTCGACGCGGTGGCCGTAACGGTCGTGGGTGCGCAGCACCGGGGGGTGCTCGTTGGCCAGCCGGCCGTGCTCGGTGGCCGTCTCGCCGCCGGCCAGCCGGCCCAGCTCGCGCAGCCCGGCGGCGGCCCAGCCGGCGCCCTCCCGCGCCAGCCCGTCGAGCAGCGCCGGATCGTCGGCGGTGTCGTGGCCGACCAGCGGCGGGACCTGGTTGACGACCTCGTGTGTGGTCACGGCGGCACTCCCAGCACGCGGTGGCGGAAGGTGGATTGAACCACCGTTCAACCCCGACCGGCAACCGCGCGTCGACCGGTCGATTCGGCTCGATTCGGTTGACATCATCCCGCTCGGCGAGAAGAGTGGCCGAAACTTTCTTTTGTTCGGAAAGCGGCAGGGGGGCCAATGTCCAGGAACAAGCTCGGCGTGATCGGCGCGGCGCTCACGCTCGCGGCCGGTGTCCTGTCCGGATGCAGCGGCGGCGAGGCCGTCGACGTCGGTGACGGCGGCGGGAGCGCCGGGGGCGCGGGCGGTGTCCTCAACGCCGCGATCGGCGGCGAACCGGACCAGCTCGACCCGCACAAGACGTCCGCCTACTACAGCTTCCAGGTCCTGGAGAACGTCTACGACACGCTCGTCGAGCCGGACGCCGACCTGAAGATGGTGCCGTCGCTGGCCACCAAGTGGACCACCAGCGCCGACCAGCTCACCTGGACGTTCACCCTGCGCGACGGGGCGAAGTTCTCCGACGGGTCGCCGCTGACCTCGGAGGACGTCGTCTACTCCTACGAGCGGATCATCAAGCAGAAGCTGAACACCGCCTACAAGTTCGCCACCGTCAAGTCGGTGACCGGCCCCGACCCGGCCACGGTCGTGGTGACGCTGACCGCGCCCACCCCCAACCTGCTGGCCAACCTGGGCGGCTTCAAGGGCGTGGCGATCGTGGAGAAGTCCAACGTGGAGTCCGGCAAGGTGAAGACCGCGCCGGTCGGCAGCGGCCCGTTCAAGGTCGCCGGCTACACCTCGGGTGACAGCATCAAGCTGGTCCGCAACGACACGTACTGGGGCGACAAGCCGAAGCTCGACGGCGTCACCTTCACGTTCGTCAAGGACCCGACCGTCGCGCTGCAGAACCTGCGCAGCGGCCAGGTGCAGTGGACCGACAACCTGCCGCCGCAGCAGGTGACGTCGTTGCGCGACGGCGACGACCCGGTGGTGAAGACGGCCCCCTCCACCGACTACTGGTACGTGGCGCTCAACGAGGCCCGCAAGCCGTTCGACAACCCCGAGGTCCGCCGCGCGATCGGCTACGCGCTGGACCGGGAGGCGATCACCAAGGCGGCCAAGTTCGGTCTCGCCACGGTCAACCAGGCCGCCATCCCGCGCAACAGCGCGTTTTTCTACGACTACGCGCCCTTCTCGCACGACCCGGCCAAGGCGAAGCAGATGCTCGGCCAGGCCGGCGTCGGCAACCTCACCATGGACCTGATGGTCACGAGTGAGTACCCGGAGACGGTCACCGCCGCCCAGGTCATCGCCGCGCAGCTCAAGGACGTCGGGATCACCGTGAAGATCCGTACGCTGGACTTCGCCCAGTGGCTCGACGAGCAGGCCAAGGGGAACTTCGACGGGTTCATGCTCGGCTGGCTGGGCAACGTCGACCCGGACGAGTTCTACTACGCCCAGCACCACAGCGGCGGCACGTTCAACTTCCACAAGTACGCCAACCCGGCCGTGGACAAGCTGCTCGACACCGCCCGCACCGAGACCGACCAGGGCGCCCGCAAGCAGGCGTACGACCAGGCGGCGAAGCAGATCGTCGACGACGCCAGCTACCTCTACCTGTACAACCCGGACGTGGTGCAGGGCTGGTCGAAGAAGGTCTCCGGCTACGACGTCCGCAGCGACCGGGCGATCCGGTTCCGCACGGTCGCCCTCGGCAAGTGACATGACCCGCTTCGTCCTGCGGCGGGTCCTCCAGTCCGCGGTCGTGCTGCTCGGGGTGACCCTGGTGGTCTTCCTGCTGCTGCAACTGGTGCCCGGCGATCCGGTGCGGGTGGCGCTCGGCACCCGCTTCGACCCGCAGACGTACGAGGCGCTGCGGGAACGCGCCGGCCTGGACCAGCCGCTGCCCGTGCAGTACGCCAGCTATCTCGGTCACGCGCTCACCGGCGACCTCGGGGTCAGCTTCCGCACCGGCCAGCCGGTCAGCCGGATCGTGCTGGAACGACTGCCGGCGACGCTGTCGCTGGCGCTCACCGCGGTGGTGTTCGCGCTGCTGGTGGCGTTCCCGCTGGGCATCGTCGCGGCGGTGCGCAGCGGCTCGGCGGTCGACCACGCGGCGCGCGTGTTCAGCCAGTTCGGCGTCTCGGTGCCCGACTTCTGGATGGGCATCATGGGGATCATCCTCTTCGCCGGTGTGCTGGGCTGGCTGCCGCCGTCGGGCTACGTGGCGCTCACCGAGGACCCGGGCCGGTGGGCGTCGCACGTGGCGCTGCCGGCGGTCACCGTCGGCCTGGTCACCGCGTCGATCCTCACCCGGTTCATCCGCTCCTCGGTGCTGGAGGTCCTCTCCGCCGACTACGTGCGCACCGCCGAGGCGAAGGGGCTGCGCAACCGGGTGGTGATCCTGCGGCACGTGCTGCGCAACGCGCTGATCCCGGTCGTCACCGTGGTCGCGGTGCAACTGGCCAGCCTGCTCGGCGGGGTGATCGTCATCGAGGTGCTGTTCGCCTGGCCCGGCATCGGCCGGCTCACGTTCGACGCGGTCCAGGCCCGCGACTATCCGGTCCTGCAGGGCGCCGTGCTGCTCGTGGCCGCGCTGTTCCTGCTGGTCAACCTGCTGGTGGACATTCTCTACGCCCGCCTCGACCCGAGGATCACGGTCAGGTGAGCGGCGCATCCGAGAGCACCCGGCGTCGCGTGCTGGACGCGCTGCGCCGCGACCCGCTCGCCGTCGGCGGCACGCTGGTCCTGCTGCTGCTGGTCGTGGTGGGCGTCGCCGGTCCCTGGCTGGCCCCGTCCGGCGTCAACGACGTCGACGTCGACGCGATGCTGCGACCACCCAGCGGGGCACACCCGTTCGGCACCGACGAACTGGGCCGGGACGTGCTCAGCCGGGTGCTGGTCGCGGCGCGCGTCTCGCTCCAGGTCGGCGTGGTCAGCGTCGGGATCGCGCTGGTCGCCGGCGTGACGCTCGGGCTGTTCGCCGGCTACTACCGGGGCTGGCTGGACAGCGTGCTGATGCGCTGCATGGACGTGCTGTTCGCGTTCCCGGTGCTGCTGCTGGCGGTGGCCATCGTGGCGGTGCTCGGGCCCGGCCTGCTCACCGCCATGGTCGCCATCGGCGTGGTCTACACGCCCATCTTCGCCCGGATCACCCGCGCCGGTGTGCTGGCCGTCCGCGAGCAGGTCTTCGTCCGGGCCGCCGTCTCCATCGGCGCGTCCGACCTGCGCATCATGCGCCGGCACGTGTTGCCCAACATCGCCGCGCCGCTGATCGTGCAGACGTCGCTGTCGTTGGCGTTCGCGATCCTGTCCGAGGCGGCGCTGTCCTTCCTCGGGCTGGGCATCCAGCCGCCGGCGCCGGCCTGGGGTCGGATGCTCTTCGACGGGCGGGGCTTCGTCACCGACGCCTGGTGGCTGGGCGTGTTCCCGGGCGCGGCGATCTTCCTGACCGTGCTCGCGTTCAACCTGGTCGGTGACGCGCTGCGCGACGTGCTCGACCCCCGCCAGCTCACCCTCAGCGAGGCCCGCAGGAGCACCACCGCATGAGCGAGCGCACCGAGCGAAGCGAGGGCCACGAGCGCATGACCAGTGACGATGTCGTGTTCTCCGTCGAGGACCTCACCGTCACCGTCGGCACCCGGCGCGGGCCGGCCCGCGCCGTGGCCGGCGTGTCCTGGCAGGTGCGGGCCGGCGAGACGTTCGCGCTGGTGGGCGAGTCCGGTAGCGGCAAGAGCATGACGCTGCTCGCGGCGACCGGCCTGGCGCCACGCGCCGCCACGGTCACCGGCCGGGTCCGGCTGCTCGACACCGAGCTGAGCGCGCTGCCCGACGACCGCCGGCGCAGGCTGCGCGGCCGGCACGTCGGGTTCGTGTTCCAGGATCCGATGACCTCGCTCAACCCGGTGCTGCCGGTCGGCCGGCAGGTCACCGAGGCGGCCGAGGCGCACCTCGGGCTGACCCGCCGCGCCGCCCGGGCCCGGGCGGTGGAGCTGCTCGACCTGGTCGGCATCCCGTCGGCCGCGCAACGGGTCGACGCGTTCCCGCACCAGTTCTCCGGCGGCATGCGCCAGCGCGTCGTCATCGCCATGGCGCTGGCCTGCGAGCCGGACCTGCTGATCGCCGACGAGCCGACCACCGCGCTCGACGTCACCACCCAGGCGCAGATCGTCGAGCTGGTCGCCGACCTCCAGCAGCGGCTCGGCACCGCGGTCGTCTGGGTCACCCACGACCTGGGCGTGGTCGCCGGTATCGCGGACACCGTCGCGGTGATGTACGGGGGGCGGATCGTCGAGCAGGGCCCGGTCGACGCGGTGTTCGACGCCCCGACGCACCCGTACACCCGGGCGTTGCTCGCGGCCCGGCCGGACCCGGCCCGCCGGGGCGAGGACCTGGTGGCGATCCCGGGCGCCCCGCCGAGCCCGCTCGACCTGCCGCCGGGCTGCGCGTTCTGGCCGCGCTGCCCGGTGCGCGCCGACCCCCGGTGTGAGCACGAGCTGCCCCCGCTGACGCCGGTCGGGGACGGGCACACCGTCCGCACCTTCTATCCGGGAGAGACGCCATGACAGCGGCGGACGTGGTCGCCGAACTGGACGACCTGGCGGTGCACTTCCCGACCCCGGCCGGCGTGGTCCGCGCCGTGGACGGCGTGACGCTGGCGGTCCGCCGGGGCGAGACGCTCGGCCTGGTCGGTGAGTCCGGCAGCGGCAAGTCCACCGCCGGCCTGGCGCTGATGCGGCTGGTCGACCCGACCGCCGGCCGGGTCCGGGTGGCCGGCGCGGACGTGACCCGGCTGTCCCGGCGTCGACTGCGCGGCATGCGCCGGCACGTGGCGATGGTGTTCCAGGACCCGCAGGCGTCGCTGGACCCGCGCCGTACGGTCGCGGACAGCGTCGCCGAGCCGCTTGTGGTGCACCGGCTGGCCACGTCCGCCGCCGCCCGCCGGTCCCGGGTGGCCGAGCTGCTGGAGCTGGTCGGCCTGCGGCCGGAGACCGCCGACCGGCACCCGCACGAGCTGTCCGGCGGCCAGCGCCAGCGGGTGGGGGTGGCCCGCGCGCTGGCCGGCGAACCGGATCTGATCGTGCTGGACGAACCGATCGCCTCGCTGGACCTGAGCGTGCAGGCGCAGATCATGAACCTGCTCCGGCGGCTGCAACGCGATCTCGGGCTGACCTACCTGTTCATCGCGCACGACCTGGCGGCCGTCGAGCACATGAGCGACCGGATCGCGGTGATGTACCTGGGCCGCATCGTGGAGACCGGCCCGCCGGAGCGGATCTACCAGCGGCCGGCGCACCCCTACACGGCGGCGCTGCTGTCGGCGGTGCCGGTGGCCGATCCCCGCGTCGAGCGGGAACGCCGGCGCATCGTGCTCTCCGGTGACATCCCCAGCCCGGTGGACCCGCCCAGCGGTTGCCGCTTCCGTACCCGCTGCCCGCAGGCCCGCGACGCGTGCGCCGGAACCGATCCGGCGCTGGTCGAGGTCGGTCCCGGCCAGCACGCCGCCTGCCTGTTCCCGCTGGACGGCGCGCTGCTGCCCGTCGTCGGAACGGACCGCGCGGACGGGCCGGACCGGGACGGCGGCGCGGCGCGCGCCGACACCGGCGCGGCGTAGGCTCACCGGGCCGCCGTCGCCCGCAGGAGCCGCCCGATGACGTTCACCACCCGGCCGACGCTGCGCGGCACGTTCGGCATGGTCTCCTCGACGCACTGGCTGGCCAGCCAGTCCGCGATGGGCGTGTTGGAGCGCGGCGGCAACGCGTTCGACGCCGCGGTCGCCGCCGGTTTCGTGCTGCACGTGGTCGAGCCGCACCTCAACGGCCCCGGCGGCGAGGTGCCGGCGATCCTCGCCACGGCCGGCGATCCCACCCCGCGGGTGCTCTGCGGCCAGGGCCCGGCCCCGGCCGGCGCCACCGTCGCGCACTTCCGCGCGCTCGGTCTGGACCTGGTGCCCGGCGCCGGCCCGCTCGCCGCCGTGGTGCCCGGCGCGGTGGACGCCTGGCTGCTCCTGCTGCGCGACCACGGCACCCGCACGCTCGACGAGGTGCTGGAACCGGCGATCGGCTACGCCGCCGCCGGTCATCCGCTGGTCGGCGCCGCCGGGCAGACCGTGGCGCGGGTCCGGTCGCTGTTCACCGAGCATTGGCCGACCTCCGCGCGGCTCTGGCTGCGCGACGGCCGCCCGCCCACGCCGGGGGAGATGGTCACCAACCCGGCGTACGCGCAGACGCTGCGCCGCCTGGTCGAGGCCGGGCGGGATGCCGGGGCGGACCGGGTGGCGCAGATCGAGGCGGCTCGGCGCGCCTGGCGGGAGGGTTTCGTCGCCGAGGCGATCGACCGGTTCAGTCGCCGCCCGTTCCGTGACTCCAGTGGTCGCCCGCACGCCGGCCTGGTCACCGGTGACGACCTGGCCGGCTGGTCGGCCTCCTGGGAGGAGCCGGTCACGCTCGACTGGCGCGGGCACACCGTGGCGAAGACCGGTTTCTGGGGCCAGGGCCCGGTGCTGTTGCAGGCGCTGGCGACGCTCGACGCGTTCGACGATCCCCGGGCGCTGGATCCGTCCACGGTGGACGGCATCCATGCCCAGGCCGAGGCGCTGAAGCTCGCCTTCGCCGACCGGGAGGCGTGGTACGGCGACACCGACGTGCCGGGCGCGGCGCTGCTCTCGTCGGCGTACGCGGGTGAGCGGGCCGCGCTGATCGGCGACCGCGCCGCGACCGACCTGCGCCCGGGGACGCCAGCGGGCACGCCGCCCCGACTCCCGGCGCACCTGGGCGCGCACGCCACCCACCGGGCCGGCCCGTCGGATCCCAGCACCGGCGAACCGACGGTACGCGCGGACGGGGTGACCCGCGGCGACACCTGCCACGTCGACGTGGTGGACCGGTGGGGCAACATCATCTCGGCCACCCCGAGCGGCGGCTGGTTGCAGAGTTCGCCCGTCATCCCGGAGCTGGGCTTCCCGCTGGGCAGCCGGTTGCAGATGTGCTGGCTGGAGGAGGGGCTGGCGTCGTCGCTGCGGCCGGGCCGGCGTCCGCGTACCACGTTGAGCCCGACGCTGGTGCTGCGTGCGGGCGAGCCGGTGCTGGCCTGCGGCACGCCCGGCGGCGACCAGCAGGACCAGTGGCAGTTGCTGTTCCTGCTGCGTCACGTCGTCGGCGGGCAGGAGTTGCAGGAGGCGATCGACGCGCCGGCCTGGCACACCACCAGCCTGCCGGCGTCGTTCTACCCGCGTGAGGTCGAGCCGGGCGTGCTGGTAGCGGAGGACCGGATCGACCCGGACGTGCTGGCCGCGTTGCGCGTGAAGGGCCACACCGTGCGCCGCGCCGACCCGTGGAGCCTGGGCCGCCTGTGCGCCGTCACCCGCGACCCGCGCACCGGCGTCCTGTCCGCCGCCGCCAACCCCCGAGGCGCCCAGAACTACGCCACCGGCCGCTGACCCCCTCCCCGCCCCCGTCCCCGCCCCGCCCTCGCCGCGTCGATCTTGCAGATTCGGCCCCGACATCGTGGACAAACCGGGCTTCCCCCGGGCCGCAACTGCAAGATCGCGGGGGAGAGGGGCGGGGTGGGTGGGGCGGGGATTGGTCAGCCGTCGATCCGGGTGATGTTGCGGATCTTGTTGGCGGCGTCCAGTGCCGCCACCTTGTACGCCTCGGCCAGCGTCGGATAGTTGAACACCGCGTCGAGCAGGTAGTCGACCGTCCCGCCGCAGCCCATCACCGCCTGCCCGATGTGGATGATCTCGGTGGCGCCGGTGCCGAACACGTGCACGCCGAGCAGCCGCCCGTCCGTCGGCGAGACGAGCAGCTTCAACATGCCGTACGAGTCGCCGACGATCTGCCCCCGGGCCAGTTCGCGGTAGCGGGCGATGCCCACCTCGAACGGGGTGGAGCTGTCGGTCAGCTCGTCCTCGGTCTTCCCGACGAAGCTGATCTCCGGGATGGTGTAGATGCCGATCGGCTGCAGTTCCGGCATCGCGCGGGCCGGTTCCCCGCAGGCGTGCTGCGCGGCCAGGCGGCCCTGTTCCATCGAGGTGGAGGCGAGCGCCGGGAAGCCGATGACGTCGCCGACGGCGTAGATGTTCTCGACCGCGGTGCGGTAGTCGGCGTCGACCTGGATCCGGCCGCGGTGGTCGGCGGTGAGACCGGCCGCCTCCAGCGCGAGTTCGTCGGTCTGCCCCTGGCGGCCGGCGGAGTACATCACCGTGTCGGCGACGATCTTCTTGCCGCTGCGCAGCACGCAGAGCGCGGCGGTGCGGTGTTTCTCCACCGACGCCACCTCCTCGCCGAAGCGGAAGGTGACCGACAGGTCCCGCAGGTGGTACTTCAACGACTCGACGATCTCCTCGTCGCAGAAGTCGAGCATCCGCTCGCGGCGCTCGACCACCGTCACCTTGGTGCCGAGCGCGGCGAACATCGACGCGTACTCCATCCCGATCACGCCCGCGCCGACCACGACCATGCTGCGCGGCACAGCCTGCAGGTTGATGACGCCGTCGGAGTCGACGATCGTCCGGTCGTCGAAGTCGACGCTGTCCGGGCGGGCCGGGCGGGTGCCGGCGGCGATGACCGCCTTGTCGAAGCTGACCCGGGTCTCCCGGCCGGAGCCGGCGTCGACCCAGACCGAGTGCGCGTCGGCGAACCGGCCGGTACCGGTGATCATCGTGACCCGGTTGCGGGCCAGTTGGTCGCGGATCACGTCGGTCTGCCGGCCGATCACGTGCTGGGTCCGGGCGGCCAGGTCGGCGACCGTGATGTCCTCCTTGACCCGGTAGCTGCTTCCGTAGAGGTCACGCTGGCTCAGCCCGGTCAGGTAGAGGACCGCCTCGCGCAGCGTCTTGGACGGCACGGTGCCGGTGTTGATGCACACCCCGCCGAGCATGTCGCGACGGTCCACGACGGCGACGCGACGGCCCAGCTTGGCCGCGGCGATCGCCGCCTTCTGTCCACTTGGTCCGGAGCCCAGCACCAGCAGGTCGTAGTCATACACGCCCGACAGCCTGGCAGCATGTCCCGGCGGACGCCAGCGGAGGGGCCTCCAGAAGTGGATCATTCCCGTATGGTGCGCTGATGCGTCACCGCGTACCGCTGATCCTGCTTCTCGCGCCGCTGCTCGCCGCCGGGTGCACCGCCGACCCCGCCGCGCCGGCCGCCGACCCGTCCACTCCGCCGACCACGCCCGTTCCGAGCGCCCCCGCCGTCGACTACACCGCCTGGCAGGCGGGCCGTTCCACGCCGGTGGCCGACAAGGTCTACCCGGCGCGGGGCACCGACGCGCTGGACGTCCTGCACTACGACCTGGCGGTGGAGTGGGCACCGTCGACCCGGACCCTCACCGGCGCCGCCACGCTGCGGATCCGTCCGGTCCGGGACGCGCCGAACCTCGTGCTCGACTTCATGCCCTACCAGCTCGACGGCGTGACGCTGGACGGCACGCCGGTCACCGCCGCGGTGGCCCGGGAGAAGCTCACGGCGTCCGCGCCGGTCGTCGCCGACAAGCCGGTGACGCTGGTGGTCAGGTACCACGGCCGGCCGCGGACCACGCCGATGCCGTCGCACCGCAAGGACGTGGAGGACCTCGGCCTCACCGTCACCAAGGAGGGCGGCCTCTGGACGATGCAGGAGCCGTTCGGGGCGTTCACCTGGTACCCGGCGAACGACCAGCCCGCCGACGAGGCGCTCTACGACATCCGGGTGACCGTGCCGGCGGGGTGGACCGCGATCGCCGGCGGCACCCCGGCCGGGCAGTCCGGCACCACGTTCTCCTACCGCAGCGCCGACCCGGTCGCGACGTACCTGACCACGCTCGCGGTCGGGAAGTACCAGAAGCTGACCGCCAAGGGGCCGCGCGGCGTGCCGCTGACCTACTGGTACCGCAAGGGCGCCGACGACGATCTGGTGCCGTACCTGAAGAAGTCCCCGCAGTACCTGGCCTGGCTGGAGAAGAAGTTCGGCCCGTACCCGTTCCCCTCCGGCGGTGTCGTGGTGGTGGACTCGGCGTCGGGCATGGAGACCCAGCAGATGATCACGATGGGCGGGAAGATCGAGGACACCCGGGCCCGCCGGGACCGCTGGGGCAGTGACCTGCTGCACGAGTACGCCCACCAGTGGTTCGGCAACTCCGTCACGCCCACGAGCTGGACCGACCTGTGGCTGAACGAGGGGTGGGCGAAGTACGCCCAGGACCTGTACACCCAGGAGACGCTGAAGCTGAGCGCGGCGAGTCTGGACCGCTACCTGCGCGAGGGCGACGCGGCCCTGCGCAAGAAGCTGGGCCCGCCCGGCAGACCCGATCCGAAGCGGTTCGCCGAGGGCAACGTCTACCTCTGCCCGGCGGCCATGCTCCGCGAGATCCACCGGCAGGTGGGCGACAAGACGTTCTTCGTGCTGGCCCGCGCCTGGGTGCAGGACCAGCGCAACACCCAGCAGGACCGCGCGTCCTTCATCGCGTTCCTCAACGAGCGGACCGGCCGCGACTTCACCAAGCTGGTCAACACCTGGCTGGACTCGAAGACCACGCCGAAGTCGATCAAGGTCGGTTGACCGGGTCCGGGGCCCCGCGGGTCGGCGGGGCCCCGGACCGGCTCAGCGGCCCTGGAGCGCCCGGATGTTGTCGCCGAACGTCCAGCCCTTCGACCCGTCCCAGTTGATCGACCAGGTCATCAGGCCCTTGAGTCCCGGCACAGAGGTCCAGGCCTGGCTGACCAGCGACGGGCTCAGGTAGCCACCGCCCGCGCCGGGCTGCGCCGGCAGGCCGGGGACCTGCTTGTCGTACGGGACGCGGATGGTGACGCCCTGGACGGTGAGCCCGTTGTTCAGGCACTGCGTCTGCACGGTGAAGCCCTGCACGGTGCCGGCCGGGTACGAGTCACCGGCGCAGCCGTACATGGAGCCGTTGTAGTACTGCATGTTCAGCCACCAGAGCCGGCCGTTGTCGGCGTACTTCCTGACGATCGGCAGGTACGCGCCCCAGATCGAGCCGTAGGTGACGCTGCCGCCGGTGACGTACGCGGTCTCCGGCGCCATGGTGAGCCCGAAACCGGCCGGCATCTGGGCCAGCACCCCGTCGATGATCCGGATCAGGTTGGCCTGCGACGGCGAGAGCTGGTTGATGTTCCCGCTGCCGGTCAGCCCGGTCTCGATGTCGATGTCGATGCCGTCGAAGTTGTGCCGTTTGAGGATCGGCACCACGGTCGCGACGAACCGGTCGGCGACGGCGGCGGAGCTGAGGTCGATGCCGGCGGCGGCGCCGCCGATGGAGAGCAGCACGGTCAGGCCGGCGGCCTTGGCCTGGCAGACCTGCGCCGGGGTGGGCACCTTCACGCCGGCGTCCATGCCGTCCTCCCAGAGCACGGTGCCGTCGGCGCGGATGACCGGGAACGCGGCGGTGACCACGTTGTAGCCGTGACCGGTGATCCGGGCGTCGGTGACCGGGATCCAGCCGAGTCCGGGGTGCACGCCGTTGGCCGCGCCGTCCCAGTTCTCCCAGTAGCCCTGGAGCACCTTGCCGGTCGGCCGGGACCGCAGCGCGCAGGTGTCACCGCCCGGCGTGGACGTCGCGGTCGGGGTCGGCGTGGGGGTCCGGGTGGGGGAGGGGGACACGGTGGGGCTGGGCGTGGGCGACGGTGGCCGGGTGGTCGGGCTGGGTGACGGTGTGCCGCCGGTGCAGGCGCCGAGGTCGGTCCAGAGCGCCGGTACGGCGGCCGGCGTCCAGCCCGCGCCGACCGGCGGGGTGTGCGTGACCAACGCCTGGTAGAGCCGGCCGGCGTAGCTGGCCCGGCTGCCGGCGGTCCAGGTGACGCCCTCGGCCCAGGCCGGCGCGTCGCAGGCCACCAGCGCGGTGGGGTTCGCGGCGGCGGCGAAGCCGCCGGCGGCGGGCAGGGCCACGGTGGCGGCGAGCAGCGCGACGCCACCGAGCAGAGCGGTCGTCCCACGTCCGAGTCGCATGACATACCTCCTCATCGATGCGGCGGAGGTTATCAGTTAACTTTGTTAAGTGTAAATGCGCAGTAGTCTGTCAGCACTTCGTTCAGGACGTGAAATGTAGGAAGGACGGCGGCGGACGTGGACGCCAGACGCACCACGGTGCGCGACATGCGCCGGGCCAACCGGTCGGTCCTGCTCACCCGGATCTGGCTGGACGGCCCGCTCAGCCGGCACGAGCTGGGCCAGTCCACCGCGTTGAGCCTGGCCAGCGTGAGCAACCTGGTCGGCGAGATGATCACCGAAGGGCTGGTCGAGGAGGCCGGCTCGGTGGAGTCCGACGGCGGTCGCCCCCGGGTGCTGCTGCGGGTCGCCCCCGGCCACGGCTACCTGGTCGGCGCCGACGTGGGCGAGACCCGGGTGCAGGTCGAGCTGTTCGACCTGACCATGACCGCGCTGGCCAAGGCGGAGTACCCGATCGCCACCGCCGAGCCCGACCCGGGACAGGTCGCCACGCACCTGCTGCACGGCCTCGCCGCGGTGACCGAGCAGGCGGGCGTCGACCCGGCCGCGGTGCTCGGCTTCGGCGTCGCCGTCTCCGGCACGGTCGAGCGCGCCGCCGACGCGGTGGTGCACGCGCAGACGCTCGGCTGGGACGGCGTCCCGCTCGGCGCGATGCTGCGCGCCGGCACCGACGTGCCGGTGCACATCGACAACGGCGCCAAGACGCTCGGCCAGGCCGAGATGTGGTTCGGCGCCGGCCGGGGCGTCCGGCACGCGGTGGTCGTCCTGGTCGGCTCCGGCGTCGGGGCCTGCGTGGTCGCCGACGGCGTCGGCTACCGCGGCGCGCACAGCAGCGCCGGCGAGTGGGGCCACACCACCATCGTGTACGGGGGCCGGCGCTGCCGCTGCGGCAACCTCGGCTGCCTCGAGGCGTACGTCGGGGCGGAGGGGGTGCTCGACCGGTTCCGGCGGGCCAACCGGGGCCGCCCGGCGCCCGGCGGGGACGAGGAGAGCGCGTTCGGTGAGCTGCTGCGCGCCGGCAGCCGCACCGCCGCCACGGTGATCGACGAGACGGTCGGCTACCTCGGCGCCGGCCTGGCCAACCTGGTGAACCTGTTCAACCCGGAGCGGGTGGTGCTGGGCGGCTGGGCCGGGCTGGCGCTGGGCGAGCGCCATCTGCCGGCGATCCGCGAGGCGACCGCGCGGCACGCGCTGCGCCAGCCGTACGCGCAGACCTCGGTCGAGCTGTGCCGGCTCGGACCGGACGCGGTCGCGATGGGCGCGGCCACCCTGCCGATGGCCCGGCTGCTGCGCGACGGCGGCGTGCGCCGCGAGCCGGCCGCCCGGCCGGCCCCGGCGCGGCGGTCGCGGGAACGCTGACCGGCCGCGCCGACCACGCCGGGCCGGCCGCACCGGGCGGCGGCCGGACCGGCGTCACCCGCGGCAGCGGCCGGACCGGCGTCGCCACCGGCCCGGCCGCCCGGGGGATCAGGACGGCAGGGTCCACTTCTGGTTGGCGCCGCCGGTGCAGCTCCACACCTGCGTCTTCGCCCCGTCGGCGGACGTGTTGCCGGTGACGTCGAGGCACTTGTCCGCCTGCGGGTTCACCAGGTCCCGCCCGGCGGTCGCGGTCCACTGCTGGGCGGCGCTGCCGTTGCAGGTCCAGAGCTGCACCCTCGTGCCGTCGGCGGTGCCGCCGCCGGCCACGTCGAGGCACTTGCCGAGCGCGCGCAGCGTCCCGTCGGCGGCCCGGGTCCAGCGCTGGTTGGCCGCCCCGGTGCAGCTCCAGATCTGCACCGGCGTGCCGTCGGCGCTGGTGTTGTCGGTGGCGTCCAGGCACTTTCCGCCGATGCCGGTGACCGGGCCGGTCGGCGTCGCGCCGCCACCGGACTGGGTGCCGGACCAGGTGAACGTGGCGGTGGTACGGGCCGGCAGCGGGTAGCTGAAGGACTGCCCGCCCCACACCACCCGGACCGACTGCGCGGACGTGCCGCCGTTGTGCGCCAGCAGCGCCTTGGAGCCGTCCGGGTTGCGGTACGCCACGTTCTGCACCGTGCCGTTGGCGGTGGAGTCGATCCGGGTCGCCCCGGGCCGGACGAACCTGGTCAGGTGCCCGGTGGTGTAGTACTCGACGGTGTAGTCGACCTGGCCGGCCCGGGCGCCGCCCTCCTGCACGGTGATCAGGCCGGTGCAGGTGCCGCAGCCGCCGTTGTGCGGGCCCATGTTCTGGTTGACCGCGAGGCTCCACTTCACCACGCTGCGGCTCCAGTTCCGGGCGTAGTTCACGATGTCGGCCATGTCCTCGTTGTGCTGGTTGGTGATCCAGGTGCCGCCGGAGTGCTCGGTGCTGAACTGCGGCACCGCCGGGTACTGCGCGCGCACCTGGCTGCCGACCGCCGGGTCGCCGAAGTAGCCGTGCCAGGCGATGCCGCCGAAGAGCGGGTCGGTGCGGACCGTGCTGTCGGCGAGCAGCCCGGAGCCGATGGTGCCGTAGTCGCCGTAGTTCCAGTCGTGCACCAGCACCTTCGTGTTGATCCCGGCGGCGCGCAACGCCGGGTAGACGAAGTTCTTGGTCAGCTCCGTCAGGCCGGAGGCGTTCCAGCTCATGCCGGGGTAGTCCATCGCGGTGGGGTTGCCGGCCTGGCAGCAGTTCGGCTCGTTCTGCACCGAGAGGTAGTCGACGGTGACGCCGCGCGCCGCGTACGCCTGAAGCGTCCGGACCAGGTACTGCGCGTAGGTGGCGTAGTGCTCCCACTTCAGCCAGCCCATCTGGTCCATCCGGCCGTTGTCCTTCATCCAGCCGGGCGCGCTCCACGGCACCACCATCACCCGCAGCGCCGGATTGAGCTGGCGGGCCTGCGCGGTGAGCAGCTCGACGTTCGTGTCATAGCCGTTCGCGCCGAAGTCGTTGAGGTCGCAGCAGGTGTCGTCGAGGGACACGTTGCCGGGCCGGGACAGGTCGGACGCGCCGACCGGGTTGCGGACGAACGACAGCCCGATCCCGTCGGTGGGGCTGAACAGCTTGCGCATCACCGCGTCCCGGGTGGCCGCGCTGATCGGGCCGCCGCGCAGCAGGTACGCGGTGGTGTCGGTGATGGACGCGCCGGCGCCCTCGAACGGCTGGTAGCGGGTGTTCTCGTCGACGGTGATGGTGTGCGTGGCGCCGGGGCTGGTGGCGGCGAAGGCGAGTGGGCTCTGCTGTTGCAGCCCACGGGTGACGGTCCGGCCGCCGCTGTCGGAGGTGGTGGTGAGCCAGACGTCGACGCGTTCACCGGCGGCGTGGGCGGCGGTGGTGGGGACGAGGGCGCCGGCGGTGAGGCAGAGCGTCAGGGCGACGCGGCCGGCGAGGCGGGCAACGGTGGTGGGGGACACGGGTGCTCCTTCCGGATGAATAGACATCCGCGAATGAGCGAACCGTTGTTCCGGGCTTATGTCAAGACGTGAAAGAAAGGGGCGGCCGCCCGGGAAGCTCCCGCTCGGCCGCCCCGCACGCCGGATCAGCGCCGCTCGCGCGCCCGCCGGACGGTGTCGCGGTACCACAGCGCGCTGCGCTTCGGGGTGCGGCGCTGGGTGTCGTAGTCCACCCGGACGATGCCGAACCGCTTGTCGTAGCCGTACGCCCACTCGAAGTTGTCAAGCAGCGACCAGGCGAAGTAGCCCCGCACGTCCGCGCCCGCCTGCCGGGCCCGGGCCACCGCCCGCAGGTGCTCGGTCAGGTAGCCGACCCGGTCGTCGTCGGCCACGAACCCCTCCGCGTCCGGCTCGTCGTCGAACGCCGCGCCGTTCTCGGTGATCACCATCGGCACGCCCGGGTAGTCGCGGTGCAGCCGCACCAGCAGGTCGGTGAAGGACTCCGGGACGATCTCCCAGTCCATCGCGGTGCGCGGCAGGTCCCGGCGGACCACCCGGCGCACCGGCCGGCCGTCGTCGTCGCGCTCCCGGCCCTGCTCGTCCACGCCGGAGTGCAGCTGCCCGAAGTAGTAGTTCACGCCCAGCACGTCGATCGGGGTGGCGATGACGTCCAGATCCCCGTCCTCGACCGGGATCCGCACCCCCTCGGCGGCCAGGTCGTCGATCACGTCCTGCGGGTACGACCCGCGCAGCACCGGGTCCAGGTAGAGCCGGTTGCCCAGCCCGTCCGCCGCGCGCGCCGCGTCCCGGTCCGCCGCGCTGTCGGTCGCCGGGTCGGCGGTGGAC
The DNA here is from genome assembly GCF_049841835.1 of Micromonospora sp. DT227. NCBI lineage: Bacteria > Bacillati > Actinomycetota > Actinomycetes > Micromonosporales > Micromonosporaceae > Micromonospora > Micromonospora sp. DT227. The sequence continues at coordinate 190,448 of NZ_JBNCLA010000006.1, forward strand.
AGGTTCACGGTCAGCCCCAGCTCGATCGGCGTCTGTGCGGACGCGCGCAGCCGCTGGCTGGCCAGCCCGTGCCCGAGCAGCAGGTGGTGCGCGGCGGCGATGCCGTCGCCCAGGTTCCGCCGGCCGGGGGCGTGGTCGCCGTAGGCGTACCCGAGCATCGCCGAGCACCACGGCTCGTTCAGCGTGGTCCAGGTGCGGACCCGGTCGCCGAGCGCGGCGAAGACCAGCTCCGCGTAGTCGGCGAAGCGGTACGCGGTGTCCCGGTTCGGCCAGCCGCCGGCGTCCTCCAGCTCCTGCGGCAGGTCCCAGTGGTAGAGCGTCACCCACGGGTCCACGCCGCGGCCGAGCAGCTCGTCCACCAGCCGGTCGTAGAAGCCCAACCCGGCCGCGTTGGTCGGCCCGCGCCCGCCCGGCTGCACCCGCGGCCAGGCCACCGAGAACCGGTACGTGTCCAGCCCCAGGTCGGCGATGAGCGCCACGTCCTGCGGCATCCGGTGGTAGTGGTCGCAGGCCACGTCGCCGTGGTCGGCGTTGGCCACCGCCCCGGGGACCCGGCAGAAGGTGTCCCAGATCGACGGCGTGCGACCGTCCTCGGCCACCGCGCCCTCGATCTGGTACGACGACGTCGCCACCCCCCACCGGAAGGTCGGCGGCAGCGTGTCGATCGGGTCGGCCTGATCGACGCTCGGGCGGTTGAGGTCGGTGTCCATGGTTCTCCTCGCGGTAGCGGTGGGCTCGGACTTCTCAGCGGGGCAAGGGGGCGACGGCCGGGTGCAGCCAGCACGCGACGGCCCGGGTCGGATCGTCGACACCGGGTGGGCCCAGCACCGGCAGGCGCTCGTCGCACGGCGCGAACGCCTTCGGGCAGCGCGGGTGGAACGCGCAGCCGGCCGGCATGGCGCGCAGGTCCGGCGGGGAGCCGGGGATGCCGGTCAGCTCCCGGCGCGGCCCGTGCAGCGCCGGGAACGAGTGCAGCAACCCCTCGGTGTACGGGTGCAGCGGCTCGGCGTACAACCGGGCCGCGGGCGCCTCCTCGACGATCCGGCCGCCGTACATGATGGCGATCCGGTCGGAGAACTCCACCAGCAGCGACAGGTCGTGGGTGATGAACAGCACCGCGAAGCCGAGCCGCTCGCGCAGCTCGCTGAGCTGGCCGAGGATCTGCCGCTGCATCACCACGTCCAGCGCGGTGGTCGGCTCGTCCATGATGACCAGTTGCGGCTCCAGCGCCAGCGCCATGGCGATCATGACGCGTTGCCGCATGCCGCCGGAGAGCTGGTGCGGGTAGCTGTCCAGCCGGTCGGCGGCGATGCCGACCAGCCGCAGCAGGTCCTTCGCGCGGGCCAGCCGGCCGGCCGTGGTGCTCTTCGGCTCGTGCGCCTTGATCACGTCGAGGAGCTGGGTGGAGACCCGGTGCACCGGGTTGAGCGAGTTCATCGCGCCCTGGAACACGATCGACGTCTCCGCCCAGCGGAACTCGCGCAGCCGGGCGGGGCTCAGCGTGAGCACGTCCACCGGTGGGCCGTCGGTCGGGTGGTAGATCACCTGGCCGCCGCTGACCACGCCGGGCGGCGGCAGCAGCCGGGTCAGCCCGTACGCCAGGGTGGACTTGCCGCTGCCGCTCTCCCCGGCCAGGCCGAGCACCTCGCCGCGGTGCAACGTCAGGTCCACGTCGCGGACCGCCCGCACCGCGTCCGCGCCGACGCCGTAGTCGACGCACAGCCCCCGGATCTCCAGCACCTGGTCGCTCATCGGGTCTGGTCCTCTCGGGTGTCGGGCATCGGGACGGGGGCCGCCGTCGGGGCCAGCACCGGGGTGAACCCCACCCGCATCCGCACCGTGCGGCCGTCCGCGGTGCGGATCCGGGTCCGGCCGCCGGTGCGCAGCCGGGGGCTGACGAACTCGTCGATGCCGAAGTTGATCAGCGCGAGCGCGGTGCCGAGCAGCGCGATGGCCAGCCCGGCCGGCACGAACCACCACCACGCGCCCTGTGCGAGCGCCTGCTGGCCCTGGGCCCAGAACAGGATGGTGCCCCAGTTCCAGGAGCTGACCGACGAGATGCCGATGAACGCCAGGGTGATCTCCGACATCACCGCGAAGATCACCGTGCCGACGAAGCCGGAGGCGATGATCGCGGTCAGGTTCGGCAGCACCTCGAAGCCGATGATCCGCCAGGTCCGCTCGCCGTTGGCCCGCGCCGCCTCGACGTAGTCGCGGCGGCGCAACGACAGCGTCTGGGCGCGCAGCACCCGGGCGCCCCACGCCCACGAGGTGAGCCCGATGATCAGCGCGACCAGCAGGTCACCGGCCTGGTCGACGAGCGACGCCACGATGATGATCAGCGGCAGCGCCGGGATCACCAGGAACACGTTGGACAGCGCGGAGAGACCCTCGTCGGCCGCGCCGCCCAGGTAGCCGGCGGTCACCCCGATCAGCACGGACAGGATGGTGGCCAGCACGCCGGCGATCATGCCCACCACCATCACGCTGCGCGCGCCCACCAGGATCTGGCTGAAGATGTCCTGCCCGAGGTGGGTGGTGCCGAACCAGTGCCGGGTCGACGGCGCCTGGAGCACGTCCGCGCCTCGCGCGTCCGGGTCGTACGGCGCGATCCACGGCCCGATCACCGCCAGCAGCACGTACACGCCGAGGAGGGCCAGGCCGGTCGCGGCCTTGGCGTTGGCCACGAAGCGGAACCGGCGGCGCCGGGCCCGGGCCGACGGCTGCGCCATCGCGCCCTGGCCGGGGATGACCTGCTCGATGCTCGACGGGGAGATTGTCATCGCTCAGCTCTTTCGGGTCCGCGGGTCGAGGAGCAGGTACGCGACGTCGGCGAGCAGGTTCGCCACCAGCACCGAGATCGTGATGATCAGGAAGATGCCCTGCATGAGCGGGTAGTCCTTGCTGCCGACGGCCTGGAAGAGCTGGAACCCCAGGCCCGGATAGGAGAAGACGATCTCCACCAGCAGCGTGCCGCCGACGATGAAGCCCAGCGACAACGCGAAGCCGGAGACGTTGGGCAGCAACGCGTTGCGCGCGGCGTAACTGAGCGCCACCCGACGCTCGGAGAGCCCCTTGGCGTGCGCCACCGTGATGTAGTCCTCGCTGGCCACGGTGACCATCATGTTGCGCATGCTGAGGATCCAGCCGCTCATCGAGGAGACCAGGATGGTCGCCGCGGGCAGGATGCTGTGCTGGAGCGCGCTCGGGATGAAGTACGCGTCGAACGCCGGCACCAGCCCCGGCTCGTAGCCGCCGGAGGAGGGGAAGAAGCTGCCCGGCCCGGCGAACAACGCGATCGCCACCAGACCCAGCCAGAAGTAGGGGATCGAGGAGAGGAACGTGGTGGCCGGCAGCAGCCCGTCGATCCACGAGCCGCGCCGCCAGCCGGCGCCCACGCCCAGCGCGGTGCCGAGCAGGAAGCTGACCACCGTGGTGACGCCGACCAGACCGACCGTCCACGGCAGGCTGCTCCCGATCACCTCCGACACCGGCGCCGGGAAGAACGTGAACGACAGGCCCAGGTCGCCGTGCAGGAGCTGCCCCCAGTAGGCGACGTACTGCTCCCACAGGTTGCGGTCGGAGTCCAGCCCGAACAGCACCCGCAGCGAGGCGATCGCGTCGGCGCTGATCCGACCCTGGTTACGGGAGATCAACGACTGCACCGGGTCGCCCGGCACGATCCGCGGGATGAAGAAGTTGAGCGTGATCGCCGCCCAGGCGGTGAACAGGTAGAAGGCCACCCGTTGCAGCAGGAACCTCATCGGGCTGCCTCCCGCCCGGCGGTGCCGGCCTTCTCGGTCGCCTCGGCGGTTCCGGTTCCCTCCTCGGCGACGGTGGCCGGGTCGAACAGCCAGCAGGCCGCCCAGTGCCCGGGCCGGTCGTCGATCGGGATCGGCGGCGGCAGGTCGGTGGCGCACCGGGGCATGGCGTGCGGGCAGCGCGGGTGGAACCGGCAGCCGGCCGGCGGGCGGATCAGGCTCGGCGGCTCACCGTGGTCCGGCCCGGCCGCCGCGACACCGCCCCCGCCGGTGATCCGCTCCGGGTCCGGCGCCGAATCGATCAACAACCGGGTGTACGGGTGCGCCGGCCGCTGGGTGACCGTCTCGCTGTCGCCGCCCTCGACCATCCGCCCGGCGTACATGACGATCGTCTCGTCGGCGAAGTAGCGGGCCGAGGCGATGTCGTGGGTGATGTAGAGGATGGCCAGGTTCAGTCGATCCTTGAGGTCCTGGAGCAGGTTGAGCACGCCGAGGCGGATCGAGACGTCCAGCATGGAGACCGGTTCGTCGGCGAGCAGCACCTCCGGGTCCGCGCCGAGCGCCCGGGCGATGGCGACGCGTTGGCGCTGGCCGCCGGACAGCTCGTGCGGGAACGCGTCGAGGTAGCGCTCGGGCGGGGTGAGGCTGACCCGGGTGAGCAGGTCGGCGAGGGCCTTCTCCAGCCCGTCCGCGCCGTCGCCGGCGTTGCCGTGGATGCGCAGCGACCGGGTGAGGTGGTAGCGCACGGTGTGCACCGGGTTCAACGAGGCGAACGGGTCCTGGAGGATCAACTGCACCCGGCGCACGTACGCCCGGAAGCGCCGGCCGCCGCGGACCCGGGTCGGGACGCCGTGCAGCCGGATGTCGCCGGCGGTGCGCGGATAGAGCTGGGCCAGCAGCCGCGCCACCGTGGACTTGCCGGAGCCGGACTCGCCGACCAGCGCGGTCACCCGGCCGCGGCGCAGCGCGATCGAGACGTCGTCGACGGCGTGCACCACCGCCGAGGTCCGGGAGAGGAGGTCGCGCAGCCGCCGGCGGACCGGGAAGTGCTTGGTCAGGCCGACGGCCTCCAGCACCACCTCGTCGGCCGGCGCCGGGGCGCTCTCGGTCGTCGTCATGCCGCATTCCTGTCTGGGGTTGCCGGGGTGAGGGGCGGGCACCGTCTCCCCGGCCGGCGGGCGCGCCGGCCGGGGAGACGACGCCGGGTCAGCCGGCGGTCGGCTTGAGGTGCAGCACCACGTCCACCGCGTTGGGCTGGGTGGGCTGGAGCGCGCCGTACGGGTTCGAGTCGTCCGGCCAGCCGGTCCAGTTCTTCACGCTGTACGCGCCGCCGATGTTGTCCGCGCCGACCGGGATCATCGGCACCTGCTCGACGAAGATCTTCTGGAGCGTGGCGAGCGCGGTGGTGCGGGCGGCGTCGTCGGTGGCGTTGGCGTACGCGATCAGCGCGTCGGTCGCCGCCTTGTCGTCGAAGCGGCCGAAGTTGCCGGCCGGCGAGGCGGTCCCGACCGGCTTGAGCACCCGGCCGTCCATGATCGTCCGGTAGATGTCGTACGGCGTCGCGCCGCTCTCGGTCCACCGGAACGTGGCGTCGAAGTTGCCCTGCTCCACGTTGCGGAACCAGGCGTCCTGGTTGGCCTTGTCGATGGTCGCCGCGATGCCGATCTTGGACAGGTTGTCCTTCACGATCTCCAGGCTGGTCTGGTAGTCGGACCAGCCGGCCGGGTCGGTCAACTTGATCGTCACCGGCTTGCCGCCCTTGTCCTTGAGCGTGGTGCCGTCGAGCTTGTAGCCCGCGCCGGTGAGCAGCGCCTTGGCGCCCTCGACGTCGACCTTGTGCTCCTGGCCCTTGTACTCCGCCGCGATGAACGGGTCCCCGGCCGGGCTGGGCAGCCCGGTCACGCTCTTCACCTCGGGGTGGAAGTACGCGGCCTCGGCGGTGGTGAAGATGTCCGCCCGGTCGACGACCATGTTCATCGCCTTACGCAGCGTCGGGTCGTCGAACGGCTTCTTCGTGGTGTTCAGGTAGAGGCCGTGGATGCCCAGCACCGGCGGCGCCCACACCTTGTGGTTCTTCTGGTCCTTGGCCACGAACACGGTCTGGTAGTTGGGGATGAAGACGAAGCTCCACTCCGACTCGCCGTTGGCCAGCGCGGTGGTCTGCGCGCTGTTGTCGGTGTACGAGGTGAAACGCAGCTCCTTCACCTTCGGCGCGTCCTGCCAGTAGCCCTTGTCCCGCACGGTCAGCGTGGTGGTGGCCGGCGTGAACGACTTGAGCGTGTACGGCCCGCTGCCGACCGGCTGCTTCACCGGGTCGGTGGTCGGGTCGGCGATCTTCTCCCAGAGGTGCTTGGGCACGATCGGCACCCGCCACAGCACCTTCTGCTGGTTGACGAACTGCGGGCTGGACATCGAGATGGTGACGTCGTTGCCGGTCGCGACCGCGTCCGTGTACGGCACGCCCTGGTCGTTGAGCGCCGGGAACTTCTTGACCAGGTTGTAGGTGAACGCCACGTCCTCGGCGGTGACCTTCTGCCCGTCCGACCAGGTGGCGTTGTCGCGGACGGTCACCTTCACGGACTTGTAGTCCGGCGACCACTCGGCCTTGGTGGCCAGCCACGGCTTGAACGGGTCCGCCGGCTTGACCGGGTTCCACATCATCAGCGGCTCGTAGATCTGCCAGCGGTAGCCCAGCGACGCCGCGGCCGAGGTGGTCAGGAACGGGTTGTTGTTCTCCGCCTGCGGGCCGTTGGGCATGCCGACGTTCAGCACGGTCGCGGCCTGGCCGCTCTTCTTGTTCGCGTTCGGGCTGTCGCCGCACGCGGCGACCGTGGTGGTGACCATCGCGCCGGCCAGCGCGACGGCGAGGAGGTGCCTTCTTCTCATGGAGGTCTCCCTCGGTGGTCCCGCATGTCCTCGGGCGGGATGTGGTGGATGGAGGGTGTGCGGTGGTGCCACCGGCGGGCGGGCCCGCCGGTGTGGTCGCCGGGTTCGGCGGGGGTGACTGCTCAGGTGACGCGGGTGGAGGCGCGGGCGGCGAAGCCGGTGGGGATGACGGTCGGGGTGTCCGGCAGCGGCGTGCCGGTGAGGTGGGCGATGAGGAGCCGGGCGGCGGCCGCGCCCATCTCCCTGAGCGGCTGGTGCACCGAGCTGAGCGGCGGGTGGGTGTGCCCGGCCAGCGGCAGGTCGTCGAAGCCGACCACCGCCACGTCCTGGGGGACGCGGCGGCCGGCGTCGCGCAGCGCCTGGAGCGCGCCGGCGGCGGAGAGGTCGTTGTGCGCGAAGACCGCGTCGAACGGCACGCCGTCGGCGAGCAGCCGCCGCACCGCCGCGCGCCCGCACTCGAACGTGAAGTCGCCCTCCACCACCCGCGCCGGCTCGATGGGTACGCCGGCGTCCGCGTAGCCGCCGGCGAAGCCGGCGAGCCGTTCCCGGGTGCAGCCGAACCGGCGCAGGCCGGTGATGACGAGCGGTCGTCGGCGTCCGAGCGACAGCAGGTGCGCGGCGGCGGCCCGCGCGCCGGCCTCGTTGGTGGTCCGCACGGACGGGAAGCCGGGCTGGTGACCGCGGTCGTCGATCAGGATCACCGGCAGGCCGCGGCGGTGCAGCCCGGTGATGTAGTCCAGGGTGCCCTCGGGTTCGACCACGAGCAGGCCGTCGAAGGACTTCGCGGAGACCTGGGAGGCGAAGCGACGCATCGACTCGTCGCCGTGGGTGCAGGTGAACAGCAGCATGCCGTAGCCCTCGGCCTCGACCGCGTCGGCCGCGCCCTGGAGCACCTCGCCCATCCACGGCCAGGTCAGCGCCGGCACCAGCATGCCGACCACCCGGGTACGCCCCCGGGCCAGGCCGACCGCGCGGGCGCTGGGCACGTAACCGAGGTCGCTGATCACGGCGCGGACCCGGTCGGCGGTGCGGATGTGCACCTCACCCTTGCCGTTGAGCACGCGCGAGACGGTCGTCTTGCTCACCCCGGCCCGGGTGGCGACGTCGGCGATGGTGATCGGCACGTGACGCTCCCGGGTCGCAGGGGTGAGCGGAATGTTTCGGAACCGGTTGCGGTAGCGGTTCCGTGGCAGTCAACCGAAGTGCCGCCGGTCACGTCAATAACGGCCAGATAACAAAACACAGCTAAGTTCGAGCCCTGAAAAAAGCGGCAGGGCAGCGGATGCGTGGATCAAGCCGGTGAGCAGCGTCGATGTGATGTCGGAGCGGTGGTCCGATGTGGACCGACGTCAGCTCCGCGCGTACACGTCGCCGGCGTTCGCCTCGTGCGGCACCGCGCACAGGTACGCCGCCACCTCGGCGGCCGACCGCCAGCCGGGCAGCGCGAATCCCATCTCGTCGCCGAGCGCCACGGCGAACCCGGTGAAGCCCAGCGCGGTGAGCCGGTCCAGGCAGCGCCCGGCCAGGTCCCGCGCGATGGTGGTGAACTCGAACGACAGGGCCGGCACCGGCCGGCTCAGCCCGGCCAGCACCGCGTCCTCGAAACCCTCCACGTCGATCTTGACGAACGCCGGCACGCCGTGCGCGGCGATGAGCGCGTCCATGGTGGTGCCGGCCACCTCGATCTCGGCGTCCCAGGTCTCACCCGCCCAGCCGGCGGCCTGCCCGGCGGCCCGGACGAAGCCGGGGGAGGCGGTGGAGACGGTCGGGTTGGCGGAGTTCACGTGCAGCCGCACCGGTCCGGTGGTCCGCCCGCAGGCCGCCTCCACCACGGTGACCGCCTCGTCGCCCGCGTGCAGGGCGCGCAGCACCCGTGCGCAGAGCGGTTGCGGCTCCACGGCCACCACCCGGGCGCCGAGCCGACGGAAGCTGGCCAGCCGGTCACCCACGTGCGCGCCGATGTCGAGGACCAGGTCGCCGGCGCGCACCAGCGGCGCGTAGAACGCGTCCAGCGCGGCCTCGCGGGCCCGGTCACCGTGGTAGAAGTCCAGCGAACGGCGCAGTCCGGCCAGCGCCGGATCCGCCTTGAGCGCCTCGAGCACCCCGTCCCGACCCCCCACCTCACCGACCGTAGTCACCCGTGCCGGAACACGAGCGGCATTCGGTCGTTCCACCGATCACACTATCCTCCTAGGATGCCGTAGCGGGTGTGACCCGTCGGCGGCGCACACAGGAACGGGTGCCGCCCGGCGGGCGGGCGGGGACAGCCCGCTCAGGGCGTCTCGACGACCTCCTGGCCGAGCGGCCAGAGCGCGGCCGGGACCAGCTTGAAGTTGGCCACCCCGAACGGGATACCGATGATCGTCACGCAGAGCGCGACCCCGGCGAGGATGTGCGACAGGGCGAGCCACCAGCCGGCCAGCAGCACCCAGAGCACGTTCGCCAGCCCGGACGGGACGCCGGCGCCCGGCTTCGGCACGAGCGTGCGCCCGAACGGCCACAGCGCGTACGAGGCCAGGCGCAGCGAGGCCACGCCGAACGGGATGGTGACGACCAGGACGAAGCAGATCAGGGCGGCCACGCCGTAGCCCAGGGCCAGGACGATGCCGCCGCCGAAGACGAGCCACAACAGGTTCAGCAGGAAGCGGATCACCACTCCATGGTGCCTGCCGCCGGCAACCGGCCCGAACCGCGGCGGGGATCGGGTTACCGTCGGGTCGCGGCCCGGTCGGCCGCGCGGAGAGGAGCACGCCGTCATGGAGCCGTCGACCGAGGGCGTCACCCGCACCGAGTTGCAGCGCGTCCACGCCGAGGTGCCCGGCCGCCTGATCGTGCAGACCCTGTTCCAGATTCCGGTCGGCAGCCAGTCGGGACGGCACAGCCACCCCGGCGAGGAGGTCGGCTACCTGATCCAGGGCGACATCGTGATGGAGTTCGACGACCGGCCCGCGCTCGCCGTGGCGGGCGGGGAGCCGTTCCTGATCCCGCCGGGCGTCGTGCACAACGCGCGCAACGTCGGCGACGTCGAGACCCGGATGCTCTCGTCGTACTTCGTGGACGACAGCCGGCCCCTGGTCACCCCGTACTGACCTCGGGCCGGTCCGGCGTCAGCAGGGCCACCACGGCGTCGGCGGTGTCCGGATACGCGGCGAGCAGCGGCGAGCCGCCGCCGGTCGGCTGGTCGGGCCCGGTGGGGGAGCGCCACGGCGCGTCGCAGCCGAGCAACGCGGCCACCGCGTCCAGCGCGGCCGGGTGGGCGACCAGCATGCCGGCCACCGGGCCCGCCTGGGTCGGCGGCGGTGCCGCTGTGGGCGCGGCGGGTGCGGCGGCCCACGGCGGTGTCCAGGCGTCCAGCTCGGGCAGCGTGGCGGGGAAGGTGCGTTCCGCCTCCTTGACCAGCAGCGGCACCAGCTCCGGGCCGTGCTCCCGCAGCGTGGTGATCAGGGTGGGCAGCCACGGCAACAACACCGGGTCCGGCAGCCCGGCGAACGCGGCCGACATGGTCTCCACCACGAACGGCGCCAGCCCCGGCACCGGGTCGAGGGCGTGCACGAACCCGGACAGGTACTGCGGGAACGCCGGCACCACAAGCGGGTTGCCCAGCAGTTCGGCGCAATTTTCCCGGAGTTGGGCCAGCGGCAGCAGGCCGAGCTGGTGGCGGGCGGCCCAGAGCAGCGCCAGCTTGGCCGGCGCCTCGGGGTGGGCCTGGGCGACGGCCAGTTCGAGCTGGGACCGGTCGCAGCCCAGCGACAGCGCGAGGCTCTCCATGTGGAACAGGAAGCCGAGCATGGCGCCGACCTGGCGGACACCGGTGGCCTCGTCGACGAACGCGGTGGGCAGCAGCGTGCAGTAGTGGGCGTACCCGGTGGTGACGAACGCCTGACACCAGGCCGGCAGCGTCGGCGCGGTGGTGCGGTGGTGGGCGAGCAGCCGCCGGATGCGGCGCAGCACCTCCGGCGCGTCGTCGACGGTGCGTTCGGCCGCGAGCAGTTCCACCGCCCGCGCGCCGAGTTCGTCGACCAGCCGGGGACTGTCGAGCAGGCGGATGGCGTCCTCGACGGCGGCGAGCGCGCGGGCGGCGGTGGCGTCCGGGCCGCGGACCGCGCGCCGTAGCCGCTGCTCCAGCACCTGTTCGACGGTGACGCCCTCGTAGCCCAGCTCGATGAGGGCGCGTTGGTTGCGGCCGAGGGCGAGGTCCCAGCTCTCCTGGGTGGAGCGGTGGCCGAGGCGGCGCTCGCCCATGATCGGGCGGACCGCGTCGGCGGGCAGCAGGTGGCGCAGCATCCAGAGCAGGTCGGAGCAGGGTTCCAGCGCCGGGTCGGCGCGCAGGTCGAGCAGCGCCCGCTGCACGGTACGCCGCTCCAGGTCGAGCCCGAGCGGGCGGAGCCGGTCGAGCACGTCGCGGGCCAGCGGCGGCAGCGAGTCGTATCCGACCTGGCCGACGCGGTCGCCGCCGAGCAGGATCTCGCAGAGCCGGCGGACGTCGCGTCGGCCCGGCACCACGTCCTTCTCGATGCAGGTGACCGCGGCGTCGGCGAAGTCGTAGGGGGTCGGCTTGGCCCGGTTGCGCAGGTTGGCCAGCAGGATCGAGGTCTCGAACACGGCGATCGCGTCGGCGGTGCTGGCGAGGTAGCCGTTGCGGCGGGCGAGCCGGACGATGTCGACGCACCAGCCGCGCAGTTCCGCCTCGTCCAGCGCGTCGAGCGCCGGTGGCGCGGCGAGGAAGCCGCTGAGCCGGTCGGCGGTCTCGTCGGGCGGGGTGGCCGTCGGGGTCGCCCGGGTGCGGCGGCTCTTCTTGCCGGTCTGCTGTCCGGCCAGCCGGTACGGCGTGAGCCGGGTGCGGCCGACCGCGGCGGCCCAGTTCGCGGCCGCGATGGAGACGGTGCCGGGGGCGAGGCCGAACTGCGCCTCGATGGCGGAGTGGCTGGACGGGATGAGGCCGTAGCGCCAGCGGGTGCCGGTGCGGGGGCTGATCGGGAAGTCCGGGGCGGTGGAGTCGAGGCCGAACTGTTCGACGTGGCTGGCGGCGTGGAACGCGCCGCAGACGTAGAGGCAGTCGGCCGGGTCGGCGCCGGAGGCGGCGAGGTGCTGGCGCATCCGCGTCCACATGTGGCGTTCGCGGTCCTCGTCGCGGTCGTCGCGGGCGGACCGGGTGGGGCGCAGCCGCCGGAACAGGCTGCCGATCAGCACCATGACCTGCCGGTAGGTGTCGTGGTCGGCGTCGGCGAGGGGGCGTTCGACGTACTGGTCCCACCACTCCGACCAGTGCCGGACCTTGCCGTGGTGCAGCAGGTGGGCTTCCAGTTCGGCGAAGCGGGGGCGCAGGTCGCCGATCTCCACGCCGACCGCGTCGCCGTGCAGCGCGGCGTCCTCGTCGGCGGCCGGCGTCGGGTCGGGGTCGGCCGGCTGGTCGTCGCGCGGGGTCCACTGGAAGACGTGGTCGGTGGAGCGGTCCACCAGCACCAGCTCGACGCCGGGCGTGTCCAGCGCGTACGCGATGGCCTGGTATTCGGCGGAGGCCTCGGTGATCGGGGCGATGACGCTCAGCGGGCTCCACTCGGCGGGGAAGCCGTCGAGTTCGGTGGCGAACGCCTGCACGGCCACCGGGAGGCGGCAGTTGCGCAGCTCGTCGAGGAGGGGGCGCAGGTCCTCGCAGAGTTCGAGGTAGATGACCTTGGGTGGGCGGCCGCGTAGTCGCCGGGCCATGGCCAGCGCGGACGCGGGGGAGTGGTGGCAGACCGGGAAGATCTCCAGCCGTTCGCCGAGGGCCCGGTCGACGTCGTCGACCATGCCGGCGAGGATCCCGGCGAGCGCGTCGGGGGACTCGGCGAACGCGGCGGCGGCGTCGGTGAGCTGCTCGCGCAGCGCGCCGAAGAGGCCGGTCGGGGCGGGTGCGGTCATGACAGCGACGCGATCGCCTGGCGGCCGCCGTCGAGGAAGCCGTCCCACTCGCCGCCGTCCGCCTTGGCCCGGGGCTCGACGACGCCGTGCAGGTACTTGTTGAGGATGGCCAGGTCCTCCGGGCTGCGTCGGGCCAGCGAGCCGATCAGCGACCCGGCGAGCGTCCCGGCGCGCAGGGTGCGGTCGCCGAAGAACTGGCTGTGCAGCACGGCGTCCTCCAGCACGCCGATCTGCTCGGCGGTGGACAGCGCCGACTCGAGCTTCTCGTCGTCGCTGGTGGCGGCGGACGCGGCGGCGCGCAGGTCGGCGAAGCTCTGCAGCAGGATGTCGAGCAGGGTGGGCGGGACCTCCAGCTCGATGCGGTGCCGGCGCAGCAGCTCCTCGGTGCGGAAGCGGACGATCTCGGCTTCGCTGCGCTTGTTGGTGACCACCGGGATGCGGACGAAGTTGAACCGGCGCTTGAGCGCGGAGGAGAGGTCGTTGACGCCCCGGTCGCGGCTGTTCGCGGTGGCGATGATCGAGAAGCCGGGCTGGGCGAAGACGATTTTGTCCTGGTCCAGCTCGGGGATGGAGACGTACTTCTCGGACAGGATCGAGATGAGGGCGTCCTGGACGTCGCTGGTGGAGCGGGTCAGCTCCTCGAAGCGGCCGATGACGCCCTGCTCCATCGCGGTCATGATCGGCGAGGGGATCATCGACTCGCGGGACTGGCCGCGCGCGATGACCATGGAGACGTTCCAGGAGTATTTGATGTGGTCCTCGGTGGTGCCGGCGGTGCCCTGCACGACCAGGGTGGAGTTGCCGCAGATGGCGGCCGAGAGCAGCTCGGCGAGCCAGCTCTTGCCGGTGCCCGGGTCGCCGATGAGCAGCAGGCCCCGGTCGGAGGCGAGCGTGACGATGCTGCGTTCGACGAAGCTGCGGTCGCCGAACCACTTCTGCGGGATCTCCCGGTCGAGGCCGTCGGCGCGTTCGGAGCCGAGCACGAACAGCCGGACCATGCGGGGGCTCAGGCGCCAGGAGAACGGCTTCGGCCCGGTGTCGACCGACTCGAGGTAGGCCAGCTCGTCGGCGTAGGTGACCTCGGCGGGGGCGCGGAGCATGTCGGACATCAGGGGTGCTCTCCTAGGTGAGGAAGTTCTTCAGCTCGACGACGAGCTTGCGGATGTGGCCGGAGATGACGGGGGTGCCCAGGTCCTTGAGGCGTTGCCGGAACCAGGGGTTGACGCTCTGGTTGCCGGAGCTGTTGACGGAGCCGACCGGGATGAACTTCACCCCGGAGCGGTGCACGGCCTCGATGCCGTCGAACAGCGGCTGGGAGCGGTCGAACTCGTAGAAGTCGGAGATCCAGACCAGCACCGTGTTGCGGGGCTCGACGATCTTGGGGCGGGCCAGTGCCATGGCGACCGGGCCGTCGTTGCCGCCGCCGAGGTTGGTGCGCAGCAGCACCTCGAACGGGTCGTGCACCCACGGGGTGAGGTCCAGCGCCCGGGTGTCGTACGCGATGAGGTGCACGTCGACCTTGGGCAGCCCGGCGAAGATGGAGGCGAGGATGGTGCAGTTGACCATCGAGTCGACCATCGAGCCGGACTGGTCGACCACCACGATGAGGCGCGACGGCGTGGTGCGGCGCGCGGTCTGCCGGTAGTAGAGCCGGTCGACGTAGAGGCGTTCGTCGTCGGGGCTCCAGTTGGTGAGGTTCTGCCAGATCGTGCGGTCGAGGTCGAGGTTGCGGAAGACCCGCTTGGGTGGCACCGAGCGGTCGACCGTGCCGACGGTGGTCTGTGCGACCTGGGTGCGCAGCACCTCGGCGACCTGGTCGACGTAGCGGCGGATCAGTGACTTGGCGTTGGCCAGCGCCACCCCGGACAGGTTCGACTTGTCGCGCAGGAGCTGCTCGATCAGGGACATGCTCGGGGTGAGCCGGGCGGCCAGCGCCGGGTCGGCGAGCACCTCCCGCAGGCGCATCCGGCGGACCAGGTCGCCCTCCAGGCCGGCGAGTGTGGCGCCGAGACCGGTCCCGTCGCGGCGCAGCTCCCCGGGGGCGACGCCGCAGGCCTGCTCGAACCAGCCGGCGTCGGCCTGCCAGCGGGCGAGCTGCCCGGCGCTGACCTCGCCGGCGCCGGTGGCGAACACGTTGAGCAGCAGCTTCGAGGCCAGCGCGGCCCGGCGTACCTCGGTCTCGGTGGGCTCGAAGGGGCCGGCCGGTGCGTCGGGGTCGGGGGTGAGCAGGTCGCGCAGCTCGTCGGCGAGCGCCGGGAAGCGCTGGACGACGGTGTCGACGGAGACGGCCGGGTCCAGCAGCGCGGTGGGCAGGTCGAGGTCGTCGACGACGGCGACGCTGGCGGATTCCAGCGCCGGCTGCTCGTCGGGGTGGAACAGGCGGGCGAGCAGTCGCCAGTAGAGCACCTGGCGGCGGTTGGCGTGGTCGCGGTCGGCGGTCATCGGCGCAGCAACCTTCCGGCGCGTTCGCGCAGCACGGCCACCGCGTCGCCGGCCCGCGCCTCGGCCTTGGCCACCTTCGGGTCGGTGACGCCGCACGCCCAGTCACCGTTGTGCGCCTCGACGGTCTGCCGTTTGACGGTGGCCCGCACGGCGAGTGGTTGCAGCAGCCAGCGGTCGTCGTCCCAGCGGAGCAGGCCGAGGCACGCGGTGGCGGCGTTGACGAGCGCCGGGGTGAGCGGCCCGGCGGCGGGCAGCCGGTCGACGGCCAGCGGGATCGTCCGGCCGTCGAGCGCGACCACCGGCTCACCGTCGTCGTCGCGGACGACGCGGCCCTCGACCAGGACCGGTTCGGCGAGCGCGGCAGGGTGGCGTTGCAGCGGCGGGGTGGCCGGCGCGGTCGCGTCGGCGAGCAGCACCCGGGCGGTGGCGAACGGGTCGGCGGGGTCGCCGAGCACGGCGCGATCCTCGACCCAGTGCAGGTCGCCGCCGTGCGCGGGCAGGTCGGTGACGGTCACGGCCCGCCGCTCGGCGAGGGCCTTGAGCAGCACCGGGTACGCCTCCAGCAGCCGCCAGCCGGCCGGACCGACGATGGTGGCGACCTTGGCCGCGACGACGGTGACCCGGACCAGCCGGCCCGGGCCGCCGCCGGCCGGTTCGAGCAGGGCGTGCAGCTGCGCCTGGAACGCGGTGTCGTGCTCGTGCACGTCGACGCCGAGCGGCAGCAGCCGGCCGGACACCGTCTCCGCCGGGGCGGCCTCGGTAGCGGCGCCGGCGGCGAGCAGCACGGCCCGGGTCCACAGGTCGGCCCACCGGCGGGTGGGCACCGGCGTCGCGGCGGTCACCGGCAGGCCGGCGCGCAGCTCGGCGGCGAGACCGTCGAGCAGCACCGCGAGGCGGCGCTGGGAGGGCTCGGCGAGCGTGGCCTCCACCGGCCCGGCGGCGCCGGAGAGCAGCTCGTGGTCGGCGCCCCGCCAGCCGGCGAGCGTCAGCTCGTGCAGCCAGGCACGCGCCCCGGCCAGGGCGGGGATGGTGCCCGGCGCGGCCGACGGCGCGGCGGCCCACGGAGCGCGGGAGCGGTGCAGCGCGGTGTCGAGCCGGTCCAGCAGCGCGTCGTGGACGGCGCCGAGCAGCGCGGCGCGGGCGCCGGCGAGGACGGCCAGGTGGTCCTCGGTGAGCGCGCCGGTGGTCGCGGCGCGTACCGCCTCGGCGGCGCGTTCGGCCAGCGGGGTGCCGTCGACCGCGGCGGCCAGCGCCGCCCAGGCGGCGGCGTCCGGCTCGCCCGGCCGGGCCAGCCCGCGGGTCAGCGAGTCGTCGACGCCGTCGACCACGGCGAGCGCCTCGGCCAGGCCGGCGGGTGCGCCGTCGTCGAGTTGGGTGAGCTGCGCGGCGAGCATCAGCGCACCGCCGCGGTGGCCGGGAACCAGTGCAGCTCGGGCACCGGCGCGGTGCTCGGCGGGACCTCCAGGTAGGCCAGGTGGCGCAGGAAGCGGCTGAACACCACCGCCGCCGGCCCGGGCTCGTGCCGCGCGTCGGTGCGGGCCAGCAGCGCGACGCCGTTGTCGACGCCGTCGCCGGTGTCGATGCGCAGGTAGCGGGCGACCTGCTCGACGCCGTACTGGAGCACGGCCTCGTCGGCCAGCGCGTGCAGGTGCTTGCAGAGCAGGCTGCCGCGCAGGCCGCCGCAGGGGCGGTTGTTGTTGGTGCTGCAGTTGACCGCGTGGCTGCCGGCGGTCACCGAGGAGACGTAGACCCGTTCCACGTCGGACCCGCTGGACACCACCCCCTGCAACCGGCCGTCGGCCAGCTCCACGAAGGGCACCTTGGCCAACTTGCGGGCCCGCGCCGGGGGCGCGACCCGCAGCACGCTCCGTCGTCGCCGTGCGGCGTCCGTCGGCTCCGTCATCGTTTCGACCTTCCCGCCGGTGGGCGTCGCCGGGCACGCCGGAACGCCGTCGCCGGCCCGTGCTCCGTGCCGCTGTGACGACAAGGATCATGGACCACGGGTACGACAGCGACGCGGACTCCCACCGCCGCCCAAACGACCGTTAAGCTGGCAGGGTCCGGACCCGGACGCTGCACCGGCTCACCCACCCCTGGAGCTCATCGCGCTATGAACGTCGACCGGATCCTGCCCACCGACGAGGCACACGACCTGCTGGAGCTCGCCACCGAGCTCGCCGACCGGGAGTTGGCGCCGAAGGCCGCCGGCTTCGAGGAGCGGGCCGAGTTCCCCCGGGACGTGCTGCGCACACTGGGCCGGGCCGGCCTGCTCGGCCTGCCGTACGCCGAGGAGCACGGCGGCGCCGCCCAGCCGTACGAGGTGTACCTCCAGGTGCTGGAGATCCTCGCCAGCCGGTGGCTGGCCGTGGCCGAGGCGGTCAGCGTGCACACGCTGTCCTGCTACCCCCTCGCGCAGTTCGGCACCGACGCGCAGCGCAAGCTGCTGCCCGACATGATCGGCGGGGAGCTGCTCGGGGCGTACTGCCTCTCCGAGCCGCAGGGCGGGTCGGACGCGGCGTCGCTGACCACCCGGGCGGTCCGCGACGGCGACGACTACGTGGTGACCGGCACCAAGGCGTGGATCACCCATGCCCGGGTCGCCGACTTCTACAACATCTTCTGCCGCACCGGCGGGCCCGGCCCGAAGGGCATCTCCTGCCTGCTGGCCGACCGGGCCACGCCCGGCATCGCACCGCAGGCCGCCGAGCGCACCATGGGCCTGCACGCCTCCCCGGTCGCGCAGATCGCGTTCGACGACGCCCGGGTGCCGGCCGAGCGGCTGATCGGCGGCGAGGGCGCCGGTTTCACCATCGCCATGTCGGCGCTGGACTCCGGCCGCCTCGGCATCGCCGCCTGCGCGGTCGGCCTGGCGCAGGCCGCGCTGGACTACGCGGTCGACTACGCGCGCCAGCGGCAGCAGTTCGGCCGCGCCATCGTCGACTTCCAGGGGCTCGGCTTCATGCTCGCCGACCACGCCACCGGCATCTCCGCCGCCCGCGCGCTGCTGTTGGCGGCCGCGCGGCTGCGCGACGCGGGCCGGCCGTACTCGATCGAGGCGGCGAAGGCGAAGCTGTTCGCCACCGACCTGGCGATGCGGGTGACCACCGACGCGGTGCAGGTGCTCGGCGGCGCCGGCTACGTCGCCGACCACCCGGTCGAGCGGTACATGCGCGAGGCGAAGGTGCTGCAGATCGTCGAGGGCACCAACCAGATCCAGCGGCTGGTCATCTCCCGCGCCCTGGCGAAGGGCTAGCCTGTCGCGGTGACCTTCCCCCGGATCACCGCCGACCCCGACGTGATGGGCGGGGCGCCCTGCGTGCGGCAGTCCCGCGTGCCGGTGGCCACGCTGCTGGCCATGCTGGCCGACGGCATGTCCGTCACGGACATCCTCACCGATCTGCCGTTCCTCGACGAGGAGGACATGGTGGAGGTGCTGAACTACGCCGCCGACGCGGTCCGCGACCGCACGGCCCGCTGAGCGTCACCGCGGCGAGGCGGGTACGGCGTGGGAGCGCTATCTCCGGTAGGTTGCAGCGCGTGGAGGAGATCGACCGCGCGATCGTGGCCGCGCTGACCGGGGACGGTCGCCTGTCGTACACGGATCTGGCCGAGCGGGTGGGCCTGTCGGTGTCCGCCGTGCACCAGCGGGTCCGCCGGCTGGAGCAGCGCGGCGTGATCAAGGGGTACGCCGCCCGCGTGTCGTTCGAGGCGCTGGAGCTGCCGTTGACCGCCTTCGTGGCGATCCGGCCGTTCGACCCGTCGCAGCCCGACGACGCGCCGGAGCGGCTGGCCCACCTGCCCGAGATCGATTCCTGCTACTCGGTCGCGGGGGAGGATTTCTATCTCCTGCTGGTGCGGGTGGCCGGCCCGGCCGACCTGGAACGGCTGCTGCAGGAGATCCGCATCGCCGCGAACGTCACCACCCGCACCACAGTGGTGCTGTCCACGCCCTACGAGAACCGGCCGCCGAAGATCAGTGGCGAGCCGCCTGGTCGGGGCCGTTCCCGGCCGTCGTCGGAGCCGGCAGGTTCCACCGCTGGATGACCCGCCGGCCGTGCTCGTGACCGAGCACGCTGAGCGTGGCGGTGTCCAGCCGCAGCAGCCCGCCGGCCGACGGCGGCAGCCCGATCCAGCGTGCCCCGAGCACCCGCAGGCTGTGGCCGTGCCCGACCAGCGCGACGGTGCCGTGTTCCAGCAGCGGGACCACCCGGTCGAGGACCCGGTCCAGGCGGGCCCCGACGTCGTCCGGTGACTCCCCGCCGCGGCCGCCGTCGGTCCAGATGCTCCAGCCCGGTCGTTCCTGCTGGATGTCGGCGGTGGTGCGGCCCTCGTACTCGCCGTAGTTCCACTCGGCCAGCTCGGGGTCGGTGGCGTCGACGGTGAGCCCGGCCAGCAGCGCGGTGCGGGTGGCCCGCTGCCGGGGGCTGGACAGCACGCGCGCGAAGCGCCGGCCGGCGAGCAGGGGAGCGAGCGCGCGGGCCTGCCGCTCACCGTCGGCGGTCAGCTCCAGATCGGTGTACGAGGTGTGCCGGTGACTGGCGCTCCAGGTGGTTTCGCCGTGCCGCACCAGCAGGATCTCGTTCATCGGCTCAGTCAACCACGCGGGTACCGGCCCCGCCCGGCACTCACCTTCACCCTATTGTCCTAGGATGCCTTAACGGTGGTGCGCCACCGCACGTGTTTGCGATCCGAGACACCGGGGACGCGACAGAGGAACGCGCAGCCCAGACGAGGAGGGCGACATGAGCTTCACCGACAAGGCGAAGAACAAGGCCCAGGAAATGAGCGGCATGGCCAAGGAGCGCATCGGTGACGTGACCGACAACGAGCGGTTGCGGGCCGAGGGTGCCAGCGAGCAGAGCACGGCGCGCGCCAAGCAGGCCGGGGAGAACGTGAAGCAGGCCGGCCGCGACGTCAAGGACGCGTTCGAGAAGTGACGACGGACGAAGGCGGGCCACCGGAGTGCCGGTGGCCCGCCTTCGGGTGTGTGTCGGCGCGGGTCAGTCGTCGCGGTGGGCGTGCCACCAGGACTGGCCGGCCTCGGGCAGCGTGTCGATCGGGTCGTAGTAGGCGTAGCGCTTGTTGAGCGCCTCCAGGTCGGCGGACTCGATCGAGGTGCGGTAGTTCTTCGTCCAGTAGGAGATGCCGCGCTCACGGTCGTAGTCGGTGAGCATGTGCACCCAGCGCTTGCCGACGAACGGCACGTCGCAGACGATGCGCGGGGTGGCGTAGCCGGGCAGGTAGCCCATGATGTCGTGCTGGAGCTGCTGGGCGTGCCAGACCGGGACCCGCCAGTGCTCGGCGTTGGGGATCATGTCGCACATGTAGAAGTAGTACGGCAGGATGCCCGTCTCGCCCTGGAGTGCGAAGCAGAGGTCGAGCAGGTCGGCGCTGGTGGCGTTGACGCCGCGCATCAGCACGCCCTGGTTGCGGACGTCGCGGACGCCGACGTCGAGGGCGGTCTGGGCGGCCCTGGCGACCAGCGGGGTCAGCGACTGGGCGTGGTTGACGTGGGTGTGGATGGCGAGGTTGACGCCGCGCCGGGCGGCGGTGCGGGCGACGCGTTCGAGGCCCTCCACGACGTCGGGCTGGAGCCAGTGCTGGGGCAGGCCCATCAGGGCCTTCGTGGCGAGCCGGATGTCGCGGATGGTTTCGATCTCCAGCAGGCGCATGAGGTAGGACTCAAGGTTGCGCCACGGCACGTTGGCGACGTCGCCGCCGGAGACGACCACGTCGCGTACGCCGGGGTGGGCCTTGAGGTAGGCGATGTGGGCGTCGTAGCGGTCGACGGGCTTGAGCGTCAGCTTGAGCTTGTCGACGGCGGGGGTGGAGTTGCCGACGAGGTCCATGCGGGTGCAGTGGCCGCAGTACTGCGGGCAGGTGGAGAGCAGCTCGGCGAGGACCTTGGTGGGGTAGCGGTGGGTGAGGCCCTCGGCGACCCACATGTCGTGTTCGTGGAGGCTGTCGCGGCTGGCGTAGGGGTGTGAGGGCCAGTCGGTGCGCCGGTCGGAGGCGACCGGGATCATGTAGCGGCGGATCGGGTCCGCGAGCAGCGCCTCGGTGGTCATGGGCGCGAACGGCACCATCGTGTTGATCATTTGTGGCGGCACCAGCATGGACATGGTGGCCAGGGCCTTCTGGTCCGCTTCGAGGTCGGCGTAGAAGGTCTCGTCGACGGTGTCGCCGAGGACGGCGCGGAGCTGCTTGATGTTCTTGACGCAGTTGACGCGCTGCCACTGGGCGTTCTCCCACTGTTCGCGAGTGACGTGGCGCCAGCCGGGGAAGCGGGTCCAGTCGGGCTCGACCAGGGGGGCGCGCCGGTATTCGTAGGGCTGTCCGGCGGCGGGGACGGCGACCGGCGTGGAGCGGGGCGTCGGGATGGTCTCCACCGGTTGGGTCTGGGTCACGGCCCCTCCTCGTCTGCGGTGCGGGTTGATCAACCTTGCGAAGGCTACTGGAAAATCTGCGGTGAAGAAATTAGTCTGCCGTAAGTTTTCCCGCGACGCGAACCCCACCCCGGGGTTCGGGCGGCTGGACGTAGGGGGTCGGCGTGACGTCACCGGTGGGTCTGCACCGAGTCGTGGAACCGGCGGGGGTGCTGCCGCAGGCGGCCTGGCGGCTGGACGCCGACCCGCGGATCGCGGCGAACGAGGTGCGGATCCGGGTGGAGCGGCTGAACCTGGACGCGGCGAGTTTCCGGCAGCTGGCGGAGAAGCACGGCGGGGACGGGGAGAAGGTCCGCGCCGAGGTGCTGGAGATCATCTCGACCCGGGGGAAGATGCAGAACCCGGTGACCGGGTCCGGCGGGATGCTGATCGGCACGGTGGAGGAGGCGGGCCGCCGGTCCCCGCTGGGGCTGCGCGCGGGCGACCGGGTGGCCACGCTGGTGTCGTTGACGCTGACGCCGTTGACGATCTCCGACGGGCTGGCCCGGTGGGACGGGCGCAGCGAGCAGGTGCCGTGTGACGGGTACGCGATCCTGTTCGCCCGGTCGATCGCCGCGGTGCTGCCGGCGGATCTGCATCCGGAGCTGTCCCTGGCCGTGCTGGACGTGTGTGGGGCGCCGGCGTTGACGGCGCGGGTGGTGGCCGAGCAGGTGGCGCGGCGGGCCCGGGCGGGTGACGCGCGTCCGGTGTCGGTGGCGGTGATCGGTGGGGCCGGTAAGAGCGGGTCGTTGTCCCTGGCGGCGGCGCGGCGCGCGGGCGCGGGTCGTACGGTCGGGGTGGTGCCGGTGGCGGCGGAGCGGGACGCGCTGACGGGGGCCGGGTTGGCCGACGCGGTGGCGCTGGCGGACGCGCGGGATCCGGTGGGGTTGTCGTCGGCGGTGACCACGGCGTTGGGGGTGCCGGCGGACGTGACGGTGGTGTGCGTGGACGTGCCGGGGTGTGAGCACGGCGCGGTGTTGGCCACGGCGGACGGCGGGACGGTGATCTTCTTCTCGATGGCGACGAGTTTCGCGGCGGCGGCGTTGGGGGCGGAGGGTCTGGCGGCGGACGTGACGATGCTGGTGGGGAACGGGTTCGTGCCGGGGCACGCGGAGCTGGCGTTGGAGTTGTTGCGGGCCGAGCCGGGGGTGCGTGGTCTGTTCGAGGCGCGGCTGGCGGCAGACTGAGGTCATGACGAACCCCTCGACGCTGTACCGCGGTGGAGTGTTGCATTGTCCGGCCGAGCCGAGCGCGACGGCGTTGTTGGTGCGGGACGGGCGGATCGCCTGGTTGGGTGCGGACGCGGAGGCGCCGTCGGCGGACCGGGTGGTGGAGTTGGACGGCGCGTTGGTGACGCCGGCGTTCGTGGACGCGCACGTGCACGCGACGGATACCGGTCTGGCGTTGTCGGGGCTGGATCTGTCGGGGGTGCGGTCGGCCGGGGAGCTGTTGGACGCGGTGTCGGCGTTCGCGGCGGGGTTGCCGGGTGACGCGGTGGTGTTGGGGCACGGTTGGGACGAGTCGACGTGGGTGACGCCGGTGGTGCCGGACGCGGCGGCGGTGGATCGGGCGGCGGGTGGGCGGCGGGTGTATCTGTCGCAGGCGTCGATCCATTCGGCGTTGGTGTCGGCGGCGTTGCTGGCGGCGTGTCCGGAGGTGTCGTCGGTGGCGGGGTACGACCCGTCGGGTTGGTTGCGGCGGGACGCGCATCATGTGGTGCGGGCGGCGGCGTTCGGGTCGGTGACGCGGGCGCAGCGGGTGGCGGCGCAGCGGCGGGCGTTGGGGCATGCGGCGTCGTTGGGTATCGCGGCGGTGCACGAGTGCGGTGGTCCGGGCATTTCGGACGAGGAGGACTTCACCGGGTTGTTGGGCATCTCGGGGGCCGGGGTGCCGGAGGTGTACGGGTACTGGGGTGAGTTGCTGGGTGCGGCGAAGGCCCGGGAGTTGGGTGCGGTGGGTGCGGGTGGGGATCTGTTCGCGGACGGGGCGTTGGGGTCGCGGACGGCGCACGTGTCGGCGGCGTATCTGGACGGGGAGCCGGGGGCGTGTGGGCACGGGTACGTGTCGGCGGAGCAGGTTCGTGATCATTTGTTGGACTGTGCGGCGCACGGGATGCAGGGCGGGTTCCACGCGATCGGGGACGCGGCGATCGGCACGGTGTTGGCGGGGTTCGCGGCGGCGGCGGAGAAGGTGGGCACGGAGCGGTTGCGGGCGGCGCGGCACCGGGTGGAGCACGCGGAGATCATGAGCAAGCGGTTGATCGCCGGGTTCGTGGAGTTCGGGATCGTGGCGTCGATGCAGCCGGCGTTCGACAGGTTGTGGGGTGGCGCGGGTCGGATGTACGAGTCGCGGTTGGGTTTGTCCCGGTCGTTGGAGTCGAATCCGATGGGTGCGATGCACGGGGTGGGGGTGGCGTTGGCGTTCGGTTCGGATTCGCCGGTGACGCCGTTGGATCCGTGGGGTTCGGTGCGGGCGGCGGCGGCGCATCACAATCCGTCGCAGCGGATGAGTGTGCGGGCGGCGTTCGCGGCGCACACCCGCGGCGGGTGGCGGGCGGTGCATCTGGACAGCGAGGGGGTGCTGGCGTTGGGGGCGCCGGCGACGTTCGCGGTGTGGGATGCGCCGGCCGGGGTGGACCGGGGGTTGCCGGTGGTGTTGGCGGCGGATCCGGAGTTGCGGGGGCCGGATGATGCGACGCCGCTGCCGGTGTGTCGGGCGACGGTGTTGCGCGGTGACGTGATCTATCAGGAAGGGTCTTCGTGACAGGGAAGCTTGGGCTGGATCCGGTGCTGGTGTCGCGGGCGCGGGAGTTGGCGCGTCGGGCGGGGCAGCCGGTGGTGGATCTGGCGCGCAGCCATACCACGGTGTCGGTGGAGCGGGCGGTGCTGCGGCTGGCCGGGGTGTCGGGCGCGGACCCGGACGGTATTCCGTGGGTGAACCGTCTGGTGGACGCCGTGGTGGCGGATGTGGGCCTGGGTCACGGGGTGGCGTTGCCGGTGTTCGACGCGTTGGCGCGGGAGGGCATCTCGGATGTGACGTTGCTGGCGCAGAAGGCGGCGGCGGGGTCGGTGCGGTTCGGGGTGCCGTCTTCGAAGGCGGCCACGGCGGCCCGCCGGGCGGCCCGGAAGGCGGTCGCGGCGGGGATCCGGCAGATCGACCGGCGGCGCGCGGAGCGGGATCGGCTGGTGCGGCGGCACGGGGATCCGAAGCAGCGGCCGTGGATCTATCTGATCGTGGCGACGGGCGACATCTACGAGGACATTCCGCAGGCGCAGGCGGCGGCGCGGGCGGGCGCGGACGTGATCGCGGTGATCCGGTCGACGGGGCAGTCGTTGTTGGACTACGTGCCGGAGGGGGCGACCCGGGAGGGGTTCGCGGGCACGTACGCGACGCAGGAGAACTTCCGGTTGATGCGGGCGGCGTTGGACGAGACGTCGCGGGAGTTGGGCCGGTACGTGCGGTTGACGAACTACGCGTCGGGGCTGTGCATGCCGGAGATGGCGACCCTCGCGGGCCTGGAGCGGCTGGACATGATGCTCAACGACTCGATGTACGGGATTCTGTTCCGGGACATCAACCCGATCCGGACGTTCGTGGATCAGCGGTTCTCGCGGCAGGTGCACGCGCGGGCGGGGATCATCATCAACACCGGTGAGGACAACTACCTGACCACGGCGGATGCGGTGGACGAGGCGCACACGGTGACGGTGTCGCAGTTGCTCAACGAGTTCTTCGCGCACGAGGCGGGGTTGTCGGACGGCTTGTTGGGGCTGGGGCACGCGTTCGAGATCAATCCGGATGTGCCGGAGTCGTTCCGGTTGGAGTTGGCGCACGCGTTGTTGGCGCGGGAGTTGTTCCCGGACGCGCCGTTGAAGTGGATGCCGCCGACGAAGCACATGACCGGGGACGTGTTCCGGGGGAACCTGTTGGACGGGTTCTTCAACCTGGTCGGGACCATGACGGGGCAGGGCATTCTGCTGGTGGGGATGATGACGGAGGCGGTGGTGACGCCGTGGCTGTCGGACCGGGACGTCGCGTTGCAGAACGTGCGGTACGTGTTGGGCGCGGCGGGTGGGTTGCACGAGGATTTCGTGCCGGCGCCGGGCGGGTTCATCCAGCAGCGGGCGCATCGGGTGCTGGGTGAGGCGGTGGAGTTGTTGGAGCGGATCGGGGAGCAGTCGTTGTTGACGGCGATCGCCGAGGGCACGTTCGGGATCATGAAGCGGCCGGCGGACCGGGGCAAGGGTCTGGACGGGGTGGCGCGGCACGAGGGTGACTACTACAACCCGGCGACGGAGATCCTGGAGCAGCCCTCATGACGGGGAAGACGGTGGTGCGGCCGTACGGGGACACCACGGGTGACGGCATGGTGCAGGTGTCGTTCACGTTGCCGGTGCCGCACGACAAGCGGGCCGAGGGCGCCGCGGTGCAGTTGGCGAACAAGATGGGCATGGATCCGGCGATGCTGGTGCACGCCAAGCCGATCGGGGACGGGTTCACGTTCTTCGTGGTGTACGGGCGGGTGAACCACCTGGTCGACCTGGACAGGGTGCAGGTGGTGGAGCGGGACTTTCCGCTGCTGTCGGCCAAGGAGGTCAACACGGTGGTGAAGCAGCGGATGCGTCGCAAGTTGTCGGTGGTGGGGGCGTGTATCGGCACGGACGCGCACACCGTGGGCATCGACGCGATCCTGAACGTGAAGGGCATCGCCGGGGAGAAGGGTCTGGAGTACTACCGGGAGTTGAAGGTCAGCAATCTGGGTGCGCAGGTGAGTGTGCCGGAGCTGGTCGAGGCGGCCCGGAAGGAGAAGGCCGACGCGGTGCTGGTGTCGCAGGTGGTGACGCAGCGTGACGCGCATCTGCACAACACGCGGGAGATGTCGGCGGCGTTCCGGGAGGCGATGCCGGCCGGGAAGCGGCCCCTGCTGATCGTGGGTGGGCCGCGTTTCGACGAGACGATGACCGGCGAGTTGGGCGTGGACCGGATCTTCGGTCGCGGGACGACTCCGGGTGAGGTGGCCAGTTACCTCGTGCACGCGTTGATCACTTCCAGGAAGGCGAGCAGTTGAGCGAGCAGGATCCCCGGGTGGGGTTGACCGTCACGCACCGCCGGTATGTGCCGTACTCGCACGCCCACTACGCCGGGAACCTGGTGGACGGGGCGTACGCGTTGGGGTTGTTCGGGGACGTGGCCACCGAGGTGTGCATCCGTACCGACGGTGACGAGGGGTTGTTCGCGTCCTACTCCGATGTGCAGTTCCGGGCGCCGATGAAGGCCGGTGACGTGTTGGAGGTGGTCGCGACCGTCATCCGGGTCGGCACTCGCAGCCGCACCATCGACTTCGCCGCGCGGGTGGTGTGCCGGGGCCGCCCCGACCGGGGTGAGTCGGCCGCCGAGGTGCTCGCCGAGCCGGTCGTGGCGGTCACCGCCACCGGCACGGTGGTCGTTCCTCCAGCGGCGTGAGCATGGTTCTGCGGCGCCCGGGGTCGCTGACGAAGGGCAGCGGCGCGTGAACCTCGCCGTCTGCGCCGATGTCGGGTCGACGTACACGAAGGCCGCGGTGGTGGACCTCGACGGTGGTCGGCTGGTCGGCGCGGCGGCCGCGCCGACGACGGTGGGCACCGACGTGTTGCACGGTCTGGACGCGGCGGTGGGCGCTGCCACCGGCGGGCTGGCCGGCGGGGACCTGCCCTGGTATGTGTGTTCGTCGGCGGGGGGTGGGCTGCGGCTGGCCGTGGTCGGCTACGAGCCTCTGGTGACGGCGCAGGCGGGCCGGCGGGTCGGGTTGTCCGCCGGGGCGAATGTGGTGCACGTGGCGGCCGGGCGGCTCGGGCGGGCCGACCTGGCGGCGTTGCGGGCCGCCCGGCCCGATGTGGTGCTGCTCGTGGGCGGCACCGACGGCGGTGACGCGGACACCCTCACCCACAACGCGACCCGGTTGGCGCGGGCGCGCTGGCGGGTGCCGGTGGTGCTGGCCGGCAACGTCGACGTGCGGGGCGATCTGGGTGCCGTGTTGTCCGCGGCGGGGGTGCCGGTGACCGCCGCGGACAACGTGTTGCCGCGGATCGGGGTGCTGACGCCCGGCCCGGCCCGCGCGGCGATCCGGGAGGTGTTCCTGCGGCACGTCATCGGTGGGAAGAAGTTGTCCCGCGGTGGTCGTTTCGCCCGGTTGGTGCGGGCGGCCACCCCGGACGCGGTGCTCACCGGGGTGGAGGCTCTGGCCGACGCGCTCGGCGGGGACCTGGCCGTCGTCGACGTCGGTGGCGCCACCACCGACGTCTATTCGGTGCTCACGCCCGACGAGCGGGACAGCGGTCCCGGCCAGGAGGTCGCCGGCACGCTGTGGCGGGCCCGCACCGTCGAGGGGGATCTGGGGATGCGGTGGAGCGCCCCGGGTGTGGTGCGGGCCGCCGTCGAGGAGCGGCTGCTCGCGGTGGGGGAGGCCGACGACCTGGCGGCTGCGGCGGCGGTGCGGGCCGCGGATCCCGGGTTCCTGCCCGTCGACGACGCCGACCGGGCGGCGGAGCGGCGGATCGCCGGGCTGGCCGCGACGGTGGCGTTGCGTCGGCATGCCCGGGGCGCGGCGACCGGTGAACGCGCCGGCCGGGATCTGCGGGACGTGAAGGTGATGGTCGGCTCCGGTGGGGTGTTGCGGCACGCCGCGCCGGTCGACGCCGCCGGTGTGCTCGCGGCGGTGCTCGGTGACCACGCCGGGGGGTGGCCGCTGCCGCGGGCGGCGCGCGCCGTCGTCGACGTCGACTACGTGCTGGCCGCCGGTGGGTTGCTCGCGGTTGATCATCCGGGCGCGGCGGCGGCCCTGCTGCGTCGGCATCTGGCCGGCTGAGCGGGCGGCCGTCGGGTGTCGGCGTATCGAGACGCGCCGACGCGACACGCCGTGGCGCAACACACGACAGGCCGGGGTGGGTTGACAGCGGCGGGGGTGCACGCCGTACCGTCTTTGAGTCCTACCACGGGAAGCGGCTGTTGTTCGTTTCGTCCTCTCGTCCGCTGGCCGAGTGACCGGAAGGTTGCGGCGGCCAGGTCCAGCGGGCGGGGGTCGGCGGGGCGGCGCGAACCGGTCGCGGTTACCGGTGTACGGGCAGGGTGAGAGGAACGGCCAGTAGACAACGGCCAGGCGGGGGCAGCCAGTCCACGTCCGGTCGGTCCGAAGGTCGGCGCCGATCGTCCTCGCCCCACCGGCCGGGGAGGGCCTGGGAGCATCGGGGCGCGGCTTGGGCCGCGCCCCGATTTCCGTCGCCGGGGCACCTACGGGCGCCTCGACGCGGCGGCCGGGTAGCCTTCGGCCCGTGATCGTGGTGAGGTGCCGGTGACGACGCTCGACCGGGAACAGCCGCGTGCCACCGACGGGGCACGCCATCCGGGTGCCGTGGCGCGTCCGCTGCCGCTGAGGCTGGCCGTGCCGGCCGCCGT
The DNA here is from genome assembly GCF_049841835.1 of Micromonospora sp. DT227. Classification (NCBI taxonomy): domain Bacteria; kingdom Bacillati; phylum Actinomycetota; class Actinomycetes; order Micromonosporales; family Micromonosporaceae; genus Micromonospora; species Micromonospora sp. DT227. Next base: position 219,294 of record NZ_JBNCLA010000006.1, read on the forward strand.
GTCGGCCGGGCTGGCGTTGCTGGTGGCGTTCCCACCGTACGGGCTGTGGCCCCTCGCGCCGGTCGGGGTGGCGTTGCTGGCCGCCGCGGCGCACCGGCGGCGGCTGCGTGCCGGCGCCGGGTTGGGTTTCCTGGCCGGGGTGGCGTTGTTCGCGCCGCTGCTGGAATGGACGAATCTGCACACCGGTTGGCTGCCGTGGGCGCTGTTGTCGCTGTTGCAGGCCGGCTACCTGGCGCTGCTGGGCGCCGCGACGGCCTGGGTGTCGCCGCTGGCCGACCGGTGGCGGGTGGGGTGGCCGCTGCTGACCGGGGTGCTGTGGGTGGGGCAGGAGGCGCTGCGCGACCGCACGCCGTTCGGGGGCTTCCCGTGGGGGCGGCTGGCGTTCAGCCAGGACACGTCGCCGCTGCTGCGGCTGGCCGCGCTCGGCGGCGCGCCGCTTGTCACGTTCGCCGTGGCGCTCGCCGGTGGGCTGTTGCTCGCCGTGGCGTGGCGGGACTGGCGCCGCCGGGCGGGGCAGTGGCGGCCGGTCGCCGGGCTGACCGCCGTGCTGGTGGCGTTGCTGGCCGCCGGGGCGGCCGTCCCGGTCGGGGTACGCGGCGGCGGGGACACCGTGACCGTGGCGATCGTGCAGGGCAACGTGCCGCGTCTCGGGCTGGACTTCAACGCCCAGCGGCAGGCGGTGCTCAACAACCACGTCGACGCCACCGTCGAGTTGGCCGAGCGGGTCGGTCGCGGCGAGGCGCAGCGTCCCGACCTGGTGGTGTGGCCGGAGAACTCCAGCGACATCGACCCGCTGCGTAATCCGGGGGCCGGTTACCGCATCTCGCAGGCCGCCGACGCGATCGGCGCGCCGATCCTGGTCGGCGCCGTGCTGTCGGGTCCCGGCCCGGGTCAGGTCCGCAACGCGGGCCTGCTGTGGCGGCCCGGCAGCGGCCCGGACCTGGGCCAGGTGTACACGAAGCGGCATCCGGTGCCGTTCGCCGAGTACGTGCCGCTGCGGGCGATCGCCCGGAAGGTCAGCGCCGAGGTCGACCGGGTGCGCTCCGATTTCGTCCCCGGTGACCGGCCGGGGGTGCTCGATGCCGGGGTGGCCACGCTGGGCGACGTGATCTGTTTCGAGGTCGCCTACGACGGCATCGTGCGGGACACCGTCACCGGCGGCGCGCAACTGCTGGTGGTGCAGACCAACAACGCCACGTTCGACGTGGCGGAGGCCCGCCAGCAGTTGGCGATGGTGCGGCTGCGGGCCGTCGAGCACGGCCGTGCCGCGTTGATGGCCTCCACGGTGGGGGTGTCCGGGTTCGTTTCCCCGGATGGGCGGGTAGACGGTGCCACCGGGTTCAACACCGCCGAGGTGGTGGTGCGGCAGATGCGACTCGGGGACGGGCGTACCCCGGCCACCGTGGTCGGGGCGTGGCCGGAGGTGGCGTTCGCGGCCCTCGGGGTCGCGGCCCTGCTCGGCGCGGCCGTGGCGCGTCGACGCCGGGAGGTCGTTCCCGGCTGAGCCGAGGAGAGGCGGTACGACGGTGGGTGCGCAAGCCGGCCATCCCGGGGTGGGGCGGGTCCTGGTGGTCATCCCCACCTACAACGAGGCGGACAACGTGCGGCGGATCGTCGCCCGGGTCCGCGCGGCGGCGCCAGCGGTGGACGTGCTCGTCGCCGACGACAACAGCCCGGACGGCACCGGCGGCATCGCCGAGGCGATCTCCGGTGTCGACCCGCAGGTGCACGTGCTGCACCGGCCCGGCAAGGATGGTCTCGGTGCGGCCTACCTGGCCGGGTTCGGGTGGGCGCGGGAGCGCGGCTACGACGCGGTGGTGGAGATGGACGCCGACGGGTCGCACGCCCCGGAGGACCTGCCGGCGCTGCTGGCCGCCGCCCGCGACGCCGACGTGGTGATCGGCTCGCGGTGGACGCGCGGCGCGCGGGTGCTGAACTGGCCGTGGCGGCGGTTGCTGTTGTCGCGGGTCGGCAACCTGTACGCGCGGGTGGCGTTGGGCATGCCGGTCAGCGACGCCACCGGCGGTTACCGGGTGTACCGCTCGGCGGTGCTGGACGCCATCGACCTGGGGTCGGTGCGGTCGCAGGGGTACGCGTTCCAGGTGGAGTTGTCCCGGCTGGCGCACCGTGCCGGGGTGCGCATCGTGGAGGTGCCGATCACGTTCGCCGAGCGGGAACACGGCGACAGCAAGATGAGTCCGTTGATCGTGGCGGAGGCGTTGTGGTGGGTCACCCGGTGGGGGGTGCGGGACCGTCGGGCGGCGGTGCGGGGCCGCCCGGACGCGTTGGCCCGGTGGCCGTGAGCGGGGGCGTGTCATGCTGGAGGGGCGTGACGACACGTGTGGGCCGATGAGGTGAGATGCGCCGAGGACTGAAATTCGTACCGTTGGCTCTGCTGTTGCTGACGCTGCTGGAGCTGGCCGTTTTCGTCCTGGTCGGGCGGGCCGTCGGGTTCGGTGCGGCGCTGCTGCTGGTGTTCGCGGCGTCGCTGCTGGGTCTGGTGCTGCTGCGCCGGGAGGGCATGCGGGCGTGGCGGCGGTTCCGGGCCGCCGCGCAGGCCGGCCAGCCGCCGGGGCCGCAGGTGACCGACGGCCTGGTGGGGCTGGTGGGTGCGCTGTTGTTGGCGTTGCCGGGGCTGGTCAGCGGCGCGGTGGGGCTGCTGCTGCTGGTGCCGCCGCTGCGGCGCCTCGCCGGTGGTGGGGTGCGCCGTACCGCGGAGCGGCGGGTGTCGTCGATGGTCGCCGGTGACCTGTTCGGTCCGCGTCGGGTGCGGGTGTACCCGGGTGCGCCGCAGCCCGCGCCGGCGCCGTCGCCGCAGTCGCCGCCGGCGGGGCAGTCGCCGCAGCCGGGGCCGGCCATCGAGGGTGAGATCGTGGACCGTTGAGATCGTCGCGGACGTGACGAAGCGCCCCCGGGGATGATCTCCCCGGGGGCGCTTCGTCGTTGTCGGTGCTCAGGCGCGCCCGCGTCGGGTGCGGACCTCCTGGAGCCGCTCGGCGAGGATGTCCTCCAGCTCGGCGATGGACCGCCGCTCCAGCAGCATGTCCCAGTGGGTACGCGGCGGCTTGGCCTTCTTCTGCTCCGGCTCGTTGCCGTCGACCAGCCGGGCGACGCTGCCGTCGAACTTGCACTCCCAGGTCGTGGGGACCTCCGCGTCGACGGCGAACGGCACCTCGAACTGGTGGCCCTTGGCGCACAGGTACTCGCGGGTCTGACGCGGCGCGAGCTCCGTGTTGCGGTCGGATTCGTAGCTGACCGCGCCCAGCCGGCTACCGCGCAGCATACGCTCGCCCATGATCGACTTCCCCTCGTTCGTGGTGCTGGTCCTCAGGTGTAACGGCCGGTCACCGCCCGCCCATTCCCCACCCGCGTCGGTCGGGCCGTACGCGGGTCGGGAGCGTCAAGGGTAACCGGCCGGGGCAGCCGCCCGAATCGGCTGGAGTGTTTCGCCCGTCACCGGGGATGTTACCCACCATGCGTGCCGGAGGTGACGATGAGCAGTGACGCGCCGGTCGGGGCCCGACCGCCCGCGGGTCGGACCTTCTTCGGTCACCCGCGGGCGCTGTCCACCCTCTTCCTCACCGAGATGTGGGAGCGGTTCAGCTTCTACGGCATGCGGGCCATCCTGGTGCTGTACCTGACCGCGACGGTCGCCGACGGCGGTCTCGGCGTCGGCGAGTCCACCGCCAACGCCGTGTACGGCACGTACAACGCGATGGTCTACCTGATGGCGCTGCCCGGCGGCTGGGTCGCCGACCGGCTGCTCGGGGCCCGGCGCAGCGTGCTGTGGGGCGGCGTGGTGATCGCCGCCGGCCACTACGTGATGGCGGTGCCCACCGGGTGGAGCGTGTTCGCCGGCATGGCGTTGATCGTGCTCGGCACCGGCCTGCTCAAACCCAACATCTCCACCATGGTCGGTGACCTGTACGAGCGGGACTCGCCGCGCCGCGACGCCGGCTTCTCGATCTTCTACATGGGCATCAACCTGGGCGCGTTCATCGCGCCGCTGATCACCGGTTTCCTCGGCGAGAAGATCAACTGGCATCTGGGGTTCGGCGCGGCCGCGGTCGGCATGACCTTCGGCGTGGCGCAGTACGTGCTCGGCCGCCGCAACCTGGGCGACGCCGGCGCCCGCCCCGCCGACCCGCTGCTCGGCGCCGACCGGCGGCGGGCGCTGACCCGCGCCGGCGCGGTCACCGCCGTGCTGCTGGTGGTCCTGCTGGGGTTGCTGCTGACCGGCTGGTTCACCGTGAACACGGTGGTCAACCTGCTCACCGCGGTGACCGTGCTGGTGACCGTCGGCTACTTCGCGCGGATCCTCACCGACCGGGAGATCAGCGGCACCGAACGCCGCCGGATGAAGGCGTACGTGTGGCTGTTCGTGTTCGCCGCCGCGTTCTGGCTGATCTACGACCAGGCCGGCTCGGTGCTGAACATCTTCGCCGCCGAGCGCACCGACCGGAACGTGGCCGGGTTCACGTTCCCGGCGTCCTGGCTCCAGTCGGTCAACCCGATCCTGATCATCATCGGCGCGCCGCTGGCCGCCTGGCTGTGGCTGCGCCTGGGCCACCGGGTGTCGACACCGACGAAGTTCGCCGTCGGCCTGGTCCTCAACGGCCTGTCGTTCGTGCTGATGGCCGCCGCCGCGCAGGCCGCCGTCGGCGGCGACCTGGTCTCCCCGTGGTGGCTGGTCGCGGTGTACGCGATCCAGGTCGCCGGCGAGCTGTCGCTGAGCCCGGTGGGCCTGTCGGCCACCACGAAACTGGCCCCGGTGAAGTACGCCAGCCAGATGCTGGGCCTGTGGTTCCTCGCCACCGCCGTCGGCGACGCGATCGGCGGTCAGGTCGCCCGGCTGGCGCAGAACTGGTCGCAGTCGGCGTACTTCCTGACGTTCGGGCTGGCGTCGGTGCTGCTGGGGGTGGCCGCGGTGATGTTCACCCGGCAGATCCGCGGCCTGATGGCCGGCATCCACTGACCGGCGCCCGCGAGCCGGCCCAGCGCCGGACGGCTCACGCCGCCGGTGTGGGCGGCAACGGCAGCGGCAGGCCGGGCAGCCCGTCGATGCTGGTCGCGACGTGTTCCTTGCCGGCGAAGTACGCCGACAGCGACGCGTCGTCCTCCCGGGCGAACCGCCGCCCGTGCAGGTCCCGGTCGGTGTCGTAGCTCATCAGCGGCACCGCGTAGCCGCAGGTGTCGCGGATCAGCTCGGCGCGCACCACGATCACCGCCCGCAGGCCGTGCGGGCCCGGGTCGATGTCGGGAAAGTGCCGCAGCAGGTCGGGCCAGCGCGGGTCGTCGCGGAACACCGGCTCGCCGCGCCCGTGCACCCGCACGATGTTCGGCGGGCCGGCGAACGCGCACCACATCAGCGTGACCCGGCCGTTCTCCCGCAGGTGCGCGATGGTCTCGGCGTTGCTGCCGGCGAAGTCCAGATAGGCCACCGTGTGCGCGTCGAGCACCGCCAGGGCGCCGCGCAGCCCCTTGGGTGACAGGTTGACGGTGCCGTCGCCGGACAACGGGGCGGTCGCGACGAAGAACATCGGCTGCGCCTCGATGAACTCCCGCAACCGGCCGTCGATGCGTTCATGCGTCTTTCCCATGCCGTGATCCTCGCCCGGCCGGCCGGTGCCGCGCTGCCCCGTCCCGCTGCGTGGCCGCTCAACCGGCGCCGAGCCGCGCGAGCGGCCCCGGCCGGAATCCGATCAGGCGGGACGTCCGAGCCGCGCGAGCGCCCCGGCCAGGTCGCTGACCTGGTCGGCGAGCTGCCCGGCGCGCCGTTCGGCGGCGTCCCGGTCGGTGTCCGCCGCGGCCAGCCGCGCCGCCGCCTCGGCGGCCCGCGCCTGCGCGACGCCCACCGCCCGCCGGGCCTCGGCCAGCTCGGCGGCGAGCGCCTCCCGTTCGGCCCGCAGCGCCGTCGCCTCGGCGCGCGCGGTGTCGGCCACCGCCACCGCCTCGGCGCGCGCGGTGTCGGCCCGTTCCCGGTCGGCGCGGGCCCGCTGCGCGTCGGTGGCCTGCGCGTCGGCGCGTTCGGCGGCGGCCCGCGCCGCCCGGCGGTCCTCGGTGGCCTGCGCCCGGGCGGCCTGGGCGTCGGCGCGGGCCGCGTCCGCGTCGGCGCGGGCCCGCTGCGCCCGGTCCAGCGCCTCGGCGGCGGCGTGGGTGGCGCGTTCGGCGTCGGCGCGGGCGGTGTCCCGGTCGGCGGTCAGCTCGGCGGCCCGCTGCCGTTCGGCGTCGCGTTCGGCCCGCACGGTCCGCAGCTCGGCGCGCGCGGCGTCGCGGTCCCGTTCGGCCTGCACCCGCAGCGCCTGCGCGGCGCCGGCCTCGGCGCGGGCGGCGTCGCGGGCGGTCTCGGCGGCGTCGGCCCGCTCGACGGCCGCGCGGGTCGCCGCCTCGGCGGCGTCGGCGCGCTGCCGGGCCGTGTCGCGGTCGGTGCGCGCGGCCCGCGCGTCCTGCCGGTCGCGGGTGGCCGACGCGGCGGCGTCCTCGGCGTCGCGGCGGGCGTCGTCGCGTTCCGCGTGCGCGGCGGCGACCTGCGCCGACGTTTCGGCGCGCAGTTCGGCGAGCTGCCGTTCCACGCCGGCGGGGGACAGCTCGGCGTGCAGCGCGTCGGTGAGCGTCTCCACGATCTGGTCGAGCCGGTCGACGGCTTCCCAGGTGCGGGCCACCTGCCCGGGCAGGCCGGGGGCGTTGCGGTGCCGCATCCGCGAGTTGCGGGCGGCCCGCTGGCAGGCGCCGTCGTTGTCCCGGCAGTAGCGGAACGGGCGGCCCGCGCCGACACGCTGCGGCACGTCCCGGGCGCAGTGGGCGCAGGGGCGGGTCTCGGTGGCGGGTTCGGCGTCCATCGGGGGCGAAGTGGCGTCCATCGGGGGCGAAGTCTAGTGGCCGGCGTCGGCGCGGGCCGCGCCGTCGAGCGTGTAGCGGCGTTGCAGCAGCACCGCCACCACCATCACGGCGGCGGGCAGCAGCCCGAAGCCGTACCGCAGCGCCGCGAGGGCGCCCGCCGACTGGGTGACGGTCTCCCCGGCGCTCGACGCGACGAACCCGCCGGCGGCCAGGCACAACGCGTACGCGTACGGGCCGAGCGCCGCGCCGGTGGCCTCGGTGGCGGTCCACACGCCGGTGTAGGTGCCGGCGCGGGGCGCGCCGGCGGCGCGGATCACGTCGGGCAGCATCGAGAACGGCAGCAGCTGCATGCCTGCGAACGCCACCCCGAGCACCGCCACGGCGGCGACCAGCACCGGCAGGCCGACGGCCCGGCCGAGAGCCAGCACCAGCGACCCGGCCGCGAACGCGGCCTGCGCGGCCAGCAGGGCACGCTGCTTGCCGACCCGCCGGGCCAGCGCCGACCAGGCCGGCGTGACCAGCAGCGCCGGCGCGACGAACGCCGCCACCAGCACCGTGGTCAGCCCGGCGCGGCCCAGCTCGTACCGCGCGTAGTAGGGCACCCCGGCCAGCACCAGGTGGGTGGTGGTCGACATGGCCAGGTACGCGCCGGCCAGCCGACGGAACTGCCGGTCCCGCAGGCTCGCCGTCAGCGCCCGCCACCCGCCGGTGGCGTGCCGCACCGTCGGGTCGCCCGCCGCGCGGCGCAGCCGGCCGATGCCCGCCACCCCGACCAGCATCGCGGCGAGCATCCCGGCCGCCAGCACCCCGGCCATCCGCAGGTAGCCGGCGCGGGTGGCGTCGTCGCCGCCGGCCAGCAGCGGCGCCAGCAGCCCGGAGACCAGGAGGCCGAGCGTGAGCACCACCATCCGGAACGCCATCAGCCGGGTCCGCTCGTGGTAGCCGATCCGCAGGTCCGCCGGGGTGGCCAGGTAGGGCACCTGGTAGGCGGCGAACAGCAGGTTGCCGACCACGAAGCACACCGCCACCCAGGCCGCGGCGGGCGCGCCGGTGAGGCCGCCGGGCACCGCGAACAGGGCGGCGAACGCCACCGGCAACGCGCAGCCGGCCAGCAGCAGCCGCCGGCGGTGGCCGCGGCGGGCCTGCTCGACGTCGCAGCGGTGCCCGATCCACGGGTGCAGCAACACGTCGGCGACCTTCGGCAGCAGCAGCGTCAGCCCGGCCAGCCACGGCGCGACCGCGAGGACGTCGGTGAGGAAGTACAGCAGCAGCAGCCCCGGCACGGTGATCCACACGCCCATGCCCAGCGAGCCGGCGGCGAACCCGACCAGCGGGCCGCGGGGCAGCGCGCCGGTGCCGCGCCGCGGGTCCACCCCGGTCATCGCCGCCTCCTGCCCCGGGGCAAGCCCACCCCAATCCAACGGATGCTGGATTGTAGGGGGAACAATGGCCGGATGACCATGCCCCGTCGCCGGCCGGGCCGGCCCCGCCGCGACGACCAGCGACCGACCCGCGACCTGGTGCTGGCCGCCGCCACCGCGCTGTTCGCCGAGCGGGGCTTCGACGCGGTCAGCGTGCGCGACGTGGCCGCCGCGGCCGGCGTCGACGTGGCCACCGTCGCCCACCACACCGGCACCAAGGCGCAGCTCTACGACGCCTGCTTCGCGCGGGTGTTCAGCGCCGAACGGGAGGCGGTGGAGGCGGCCGGGGACCGCGCCCGCGCCGCGCTGGCGGCCGGGCCCGCCGACGCGGTACGCGCGCTGCACGACCTGGTCGACGTGTTCGTCGATTTCCTGGAGGACCGGCCGGAGACCACCGCGCTGTGGTTGCGCCGCTGGCTGGAGCCGCGACGGCACACCGAGCTGGACCGGCGCTACGCCGCCCCGCTGTACGCGCAGGTCGAGCAGTTGCTCGCCGCCGCGTCGGCGGCCGGGGCGCTGGTCGAGCCGGCCCCGCACGTGACGGTGCGCAGCCTGGTCTGGGCGGTGCACGGGCACGTGGTGGCGCTGGCCGCGGGCGCCGGCTCCGAGGCGCGGGAGCGGCGGGAGTTCCGCGCGTTCGTGCACCGCCTCCTCGACGGGCTCTATCCGCCGGCGGCCCCTTGACCGGGGCACCACCGCCGGGGATTATCCAGCAGTCGTTGGATTAATGGAGGCGGGCATGGCAGCACCCAGGGTGGCGGTCGTCGGCGCCGGCGCGGCCGGACTGGCCACGCTCAAGGCACTGGCCGACGTCGGCGTGCCGGCGGTCGCGTTCGAGGCCGCCGACACCGTCGGCGGCCTCTGGGTCTACGGCGCGCCCGGCTCCCCGGCCTACCGGACGCTGCACCTCAACACCAGCAAGGCACGCACCGAGTTCGCCGACCACCCGATGCCGGCGCACTGGCCCGACTACCCCGACCACACCCGCATCGCCGGCTACCTCGGCGACTACGCCGACCGGTTCGGCCTGCGCGCGGCGGTGCGGCTGCGACACACCGTCGACCGGGTCACCCGCGCCGGCGACGGCTGGCGGGTGCACGCCACCGGCCCGGACGGCCCGGTGCAGGTCGACGTCGAGGCCGTGGTGGTGGCCAACGGGCACAACCGGGCGCCGCACCGACCCGACCCCTATCCCGGCGAGTGCGCCGCCGACCAACTGCACAGCCACGACTACCGCGGGCCGGAACAGCTCGCCGGCCGCCGGGTCCTCGTGGTCGGCGGCGGCAACTCGGCCATGGACATCGCCGTCGACGCCTCGTACGCCGCCACCCGCACGCTGCTGTCGCTGCGCCGCGGCGTCTGGGTGGTGCCCAAGTACCTGCTCGGCCGCCCCGCCGACACGCTCAACGGGGCGCTGGCCCGCCGGCTGCCCTGGCGGCTGCGGCAACGGATCAGCCAGCGCATGCTCACCACCGTCGTCGGCCCGCCCACCCGCTACGGACTGCCCGCCCCGACGCACGGTTTCCTCCAGGACCACCCGACGCTCTCCGACGCGCTGCTGTCCCGGCTCACCCACGGCGACATCCACGCCCGGCCCGGCATCGCCCGCTTCACCGGCGACCGCGTCGAGTTCACCGACGGGCGCGTCGACGCCGTCGACCTGGTGGTGTGGTGCACCGGCTACCGGGTGACGGTGCCGTTCCTCGACGCCGACCTGCTCGGCGACGGCGCCGACCGGCTGCCGCTGTATCGGCACGTGTTCCACCTCGACGCCCCCGGGCTGGCGTTCGTCGGGCTCATGCAGTCCACCGGCGCGGCGTTTCCGCTGCTGGAGGCGCAGGCCCGGCTGGTCGCCGCCCGCCTGGCCGGCACCTGGACACCACCGGCGCCGGCGCGGCAGGTCGCCGCCTGCCGCGCCGAACTGCACGCCGCCACCGCCCGCTGGGGACACCGCCGGCCGCACATGCGCGTCGACTTCGACGCCTACCTGGCCGAACTGCGCCGGGAACTGGCCGCCGGACGGCGCCGGGCCGGAGCGGCCCGGTGAACGCGCTGGCCGGCCGGCGGGTGCTGGTCACCGGCGCCCGCGGCACGTTCGGTCGACACCTCGGCGCCGCGCTGACCGCCGCCGGCGCGCACGTGGTCGGGCTGGACCTGCACGCCGACGTCGACGCCACGCCACCGGTGCTCGGCGTCGACCTGACCGACCCGGCGGCCACCCCCGGCGCGGTGGCCGCCGCCGTCACCCGGCTCGGCGGGCTCGACCTGCTGATCAACAACGCCGGCGTCGGCGGGCCCGCCCCCGCCGAACTGCCCCCCGACGAGGTGGTACGCCGGCAGATCGAGGTGAACCTGCTCGCCGCGTGGCGGACCACCGCCGCAGCGCTGCCCGCCCTGGAGGCCGCCCACGGTCGGGTGATCTTCGTGGCCAGCCGGATGGCCGTGCTGCCGTTGCCCCTCGCGGCCGCGTACGGGGTGAGCAAACGCGCGCTCGTCGCGTACGCCGACGCGTTGCGCCACGAGGTCGGCACCCACGTCGGGGTCACCGTCGTCTACCCCAGCATGGTCGACTCCCCGATCCACGACAGCACCGTCGCGGCCGGCCTGTCGCTGCGCGGCGTGTCCCGACCCGAGCCGGTCGAGGGCGTGGTCGCGGCGATCCTGCGCGCCGCCGCCGCCCGCCGCGCGCCCCGGGACGTGGCCACCACCCGACGCGGCCGGCTGGAACTGGCGGTGGCCCGGCACGCGCCGGGCCTGGCCGACCGGCTGGTGCGGCGTACCGTCGCCGGGCGCGTCGCCGCCGGTGACCTGGACGACGCGGCGTTGGCCGCCGGGATGGTCCGCCGGCACCGGCAGGGCGGCCGGTAGCCTGCCCACCATGCCCGTGTCGCCGTACGTCGCCCGGCTGCGCCAGCACGTCGGCCACGACCTGCTCATGCTCTACGGGATCAGCGCCGTGGTGACCGACGACGCGGGACGCGTGCTGCTGGCCCGACGTGGCGACAACGGCCGCTGGTCGGTGCCCGCCGGCACCGTCGACCCGGGTGAGCAGCCCGCCGACGCGCTGGTGCGCGAGGTCCGCGAGGAGACCGGCGTCGAGGTGACGATCGTGCGGCTGGCCGGCGTGGCCACCCACCCCGTGCGGTACCCCAACGGCGACGTCTGCGAGTACCTCAACGTCTGGTTCCGCTGCCGGGCCGTCGGCGGGACACCCACCGCCGACGGCGACGAGTCCCTCGCGGTGGCCTGGTTCGCCCCCGACGCGCTGCCCGACCTGGACGACTGGGCCCGGCTGCGGATCGGCACCGCGCTGACCGACGACGCCGCGCCCTGGTACGCGGCGCCGGGCGACCGGCACCCGGCGCTGTGCCGCCCGGACAACCTCTGACCGGCACGCCCCGGGCCTGGAACGCCGCCGGTAGTGCCAGGTCTACCCGGAGGGTCGCCCCAGCGCGCTGTCGGCGGCGATGACCGCCCCCTAGCCTGGTCACATGACAGACACGCTGCTCAGGGCGGTGACCAGGCGACGGTTCCTGGTCTCGGCCTGGCCGTGGCGTGGGTTCGCCTACTCGGCCACGACGGCGCTCGCCGCCGGCCTGCTGTGGCTCGTGCTGGCGGTGCCGCTGACACCGCTGGTCTCGGCCGCCGTGCTCCTGCACACCGGGCGGAGCAGCGGCTACCTGATCGTGGCGGCCTGCCTCGGGCTGATCGGGGTGGGCCTGCTCGCGCTGCTGGGGCCGCAGTTGGCGCTCTCCCTGGCCCGGGCCGAGCGGTGGCGGCTGCGGCTCGCCGGGGACACCCCGCCCCCGCCCGGGCGCCGCGGCGCGCTCTACACCGACCCGGCCACCTGGCGGGCCGTGGCCTACATGGTCCTGCTCGGCGTCGTCGGGCCGCTCTGGCTCGGCGTGCTCGGGATCGTCGGGCTGCTCGTCGTGTCGACGCCGGTGTCGGTGGAACACCGGATCTCGGTCGCCGACCCGCTGCTCGGCATCGTCGCGCGCGCCGGCGGCGGCCTGCTGCTGATCCCGGCCCTGCTCTACCTGATCGCGCTGTTCGGCGGCGCGCACGCCGCGCTGGCCCGGATGCTGCTGTATCCGGAGCGGTCCGAGGAACTGGTCGAGGTGGCCCGGTCCCGGACCCGGCTGGTGCACGCGTTCGACGCCGAACGGCTGCGCATCGAGCGAGACCTGCACGACATCGCCCAACAGCGCCTGGTCGCCCTGACCATGCAGATCGGGATGGCCCGGCTCGATCTGCCGCCGTCGTCGCCGGCCGCCGCCGCGATGGACGCCGCGCACGAGCAGGCCAAGACGCTGATGGCCGAGCTGCGCAACCTGATCCGCGGCATCAGCCCGCGTACCCTGCGGGAGTTGGGCCTGCGCGCCGCGGTGGAGGAACTGGCCGCGGCGAGTTGCCTGGAGGTACGCGTCGACGTCGCCTCGGCCCGCCTGCCGGCGGAGGTGGAGGCGGTCGCGTACGCGGCGATCTCCGAGGCCCTGGCCAACGCGGTGAAGCACGCCGCCGCCAGCGAGGTCACCGTCACCGTCCGGCGCGCGGCCGGGCGGCTGGTGGTCGAGGTCCGCGACGAGGGCGGCGGCGGCGCCGACCCCGGGCGCGGGTCCGGGCTGACCGGGCTCGCCGACCGGGCCGCCGCGGCCGGCGGCCGGCTGCTGATGTCGAGCCCGCCCGGCGGCCCGACGATCCTGCGGGTGGAGCTGCCGTGCGCGTCGTGATCGCGGAGGACTCGGTGCTGTTGCGGGAGGGGCTGACCGCGATGCTGCCCCGGTTCGGCATCGAGGTCGCCGCCGCGGTCGGGGACGCCCCCGCGCTGCTGGCCGCCGTCCACGAGCACCGCCCGGACCTCGTCGTCACCGACGTCCGGATGCCGCCGAACCACACCGACGAGGGGTTACGGGCCGCCGTCTCGCTGCGCGCCGAGGACCCCCGGCTCCCGGTGGTCGCCCTCAGCCAGTACGTGCAGCACAGCTACGCCGGGGAGCTGCTCGCCTCGGGTTCCGGCCGGTCCATCGGCTACCTGCTCAAGGACCGCATCGGCGACGTGGCCGAGTTCGCCGGGCACCTGCGCCGGGTGGCCGGCGGCGCCACCGTGATCGACCCCGAGGTCGTCCGGCAACTGATGCAACGCCGCCGCGACCCGCTCAGACAGCTCACGGCCCGCGAACGCGAGGTCCTCAGCCTGATCGCGCAGGGTCACTCGAACGCGGCCACCGCCCGGATCCTGTCCCTGACCGAGGCCGGTGTCGCCAAGCACATCGGCAACCTCCTCACCAAGCTGAACCTGCCGCTGAGCGACGACACCAACCGGCGGGTCCTCGCCGTGCTCGCCTACCTGCGCAGCCGATCCGACTAGGAGTTCCCCTTGACCACCCCCACCGCCCGGCGTCGCGACGTCGGGCTCCGCGCCATGGCCGTCGTCCTGGCCGCCGCGTTCTTCCTCGCCCCGCTCGCGCTGGGTCCCGACCGGCTCGACGACTTCCCGCGCGCCTTCCTCGCCTACTGGTCCGCGGGCGGCACGGACTTCCCGCCCGACCTCCAACACGCCGTCGACCACCAGTTCCGGTACCACCTGATCCGGGTGCTGATCGCGGTGCCGCTGCTCGCGGTGCTGGTGACGCTGACCTACCGGGCCCGACGGTTCCGGCTGCCGCTCGGGGCGCTCGCGCTCACCGCGGCGGTGCTGCTGATCGCCAACGTCCAGGGGGCCGTGTCGCCGTTCGGCACGCTCCTGCCGCATCTGACGGCCGGCCCCGCCGACACCCGACTGGTCGTGCTGACCCAGGTCCGCGACCAGCTCGACCACGGCCCGGTGTCGCCCGCGCTGGGCGTGATGCTCGACGAGTACGTGCGCTGGCACGTGGTGAAGGGCACGCTGGTCGGCCTCCTGGCCGCCGCCCTGACCGGCCTCGCGGTGCGGTCGTGGCGGCCACGCCGGTGGCTCGGCCTGCTGCTGGCCGTGCTGGCCGTGGCCGCGCTGGTGGTCGTGGCGGCCAACGTGAGCGTCATCGCGAACCCCCGTCCGGGGTTCCTGCTCCTGCTGCAAGGCGGCTGACCAGGGCCGGCTCACCGGCTGGTGTCGCGTACGGTCAGCGTCGGTTCCAGCAGCGTCACCTCCGGCACCGGCTCGTCACCCAGCCGCCGCATCAGCAACGTCACCGCCTGCCGGCCGACCTCCTCGGCCGGCACCGGCACACAGGTCAACCCGGACGGTTCGGCCAGCTCGTCGGGGCAGATCGCGACCACCGCGACGTCCTGCGGCACCCGCCGGCCCAGCGTCGGCAGCGCGGCCAGCACCGGCCCGACCGCCGACTCGTTCTGCACCACCAGGCCGGTGACGTCGGGGTGGTCGGCGAGCAACGCCGCCAGGTCCCGGCGTACCGCCGCCGGTCCCTCCTCGCAGGGCCGGGTCACCGCGTCGACGCCGAGCCGCTCGGCGGCGGCCGTCACGCCGGCCCGGGTCCGGTGGGCGAAGCCGGTGCCCCGGTCGTAGACGGCGGCCGGGGCGCCGAGCAGCGCGACGCGCCGGTGCCCGGCGGCGGCCAGGTGCTCCACGCACAGCTCCCCGGCCCGCCGGAAGTCCAGGTCCACGCAGGCCAGGCCGGTGCTGTCGGCCGGGTGCCCGATCAGCACGCCGGGCAACGCCAGCTCCCGCAGCAGCGGCACCCGGGAGTCCTCCAGCTCCACGTCCATCAGCAGCACGCCGTCGACGAGCGCGCTGCCGGCGATGCGGTGCAGCCCGGCCGGCCCCTCGTCGGCGGTGACCAGCAACACGTCGTGGTCGTGGCGGCGGGCGGTGGTGACCACGGCGGTGGCGAACCGCATCACCACCGGCACCTGCATGCCGGTACGCAGCGGCAGCACCAACGCGATCACGTTGGCCTTGCGGCTGGCCAGGGCACGCGCCCCGGCGTTCGGGTGGTAGCCCAGCGCGCGGACGCTGGCCAGCACCCGCCCCCGGGTGGCCGCCGAGATGGTCCGCTTGCCGCTGAGCACGTACGACACGGTGCTCGCCGCCACCCCGGCGTGGCGGGCCACGTCGGCGATGGTGACCTGCTCGCCGGCGGCGCGGCCGCTCACCGGGCCGTCCCGGAGCGCTCCGCCGCCGAGGTGGCCGCCCCGTCGCCGCCGCGCACGGCGAGCGCGCCCACCAGCCGGATGTCCCGGGCGGAGCGGCCCACCAGCAGCGAGTGGGTGGCGTCCTCCACCACCAGGGCCCCGCGGGTGGCGTCCCACCAGGCCAACTCGGCGGTACGCAGCCGCAGCGTCACCCGGGCCGTGCACCCCGGCTCCAGGGTGACCCGGGCGAAGTCGCGGAGCTGTCGCAGCGGCTGCTTGACCCGGGAGCGCCGCTGCCGGGTGTAGAGCTGCACCACCTCGGTGCCCGGGCGGCGGCCCGTGTTGGTGACCTCGACGCTCACCTCCACCTCCTCGTCGGTGTGCGCCGTGGCGGTGCTCAACCGGAGGTCAGCGTAGTCGAACTCGGCGTAGCTGAGCCCGTGGCCGAACGGGTACAGCGGTTCGCCCCGGTGGTAGAGGTAGGTGGCGTCGGCGCCGATCACGTCGTAGTCGAGCAGGTCGGGCAGCTCGGCGGTGTCGGCGTACCAGGTCTGGGTCAGCCGTCCGCCCGGATCGGCGTCGCCGAGCAGCACGTCGGCCAGCCCGTGGCCGTGCTCCTGGCCGCCGTGGGCGCTCCACAGCACCGCCGGCAGGTGCTCCCGGGCCCAGCCCACCGCGTACGGGTAGCTGCTGGTCAGCACCAGCACGGTGTGCGGGTTCGCGGCGTGCACGGCGCGCAGCAGGTCGAGCTGGCCGGTCGGCAGGTCCAGGTCGACCCGGTCCTCGGTCTCCCGGCCGTTGACCATCGGGTGGTTGCCGAGCACCACCACCGCCACGTCGGCGGCGGCGGCCAACGCGGCGGCCTCGGCCGCGCCGTCGACGCGCAGCTCCACCGTGAACGCGGCGGGTTCGCCGACCGCGACGCTCAGCCGGCCGGCCGGGTCGACGCCGACGTCCCGGCCGGTGGCGAGGTGGTGCAGCAGCACCGTGCCGTCGGGGCGGTGCCGCAGGCGGAACGTCTCCCGGACCACCCAGCCGCCGGGGCCGGGACGGTCGTCGACGAGCGCCCCGGTGTCGTCCGCGCCCACGTACCGGCCGTGGTGGGCCGCGCGCAGCGCCACCACGCCCTGTCCCCAGTCGACCACGTCGAACTCGGTGGGCGCCGCGTCGGCGAGCGTCAGCGGCCCGCCGTCGACGCACCGGACGGCCCGGTCGCCGACCCGCAGCGTGATCCGGTCGACGCCCGGGTGGGTGGTGACCTCCGGCAGCCGTCCGAGCAGCCCCTCGAACGCGCTGACCGCGTACGGCAGGGTGCCGCTGTACCAGTCGGTGAGTACCGTGTCGGCGAGCGGGCCGAGCACCGCGACCCGCCGGTCGGGCGCGAGCGGGAGCAGCCCGTCGTTGGACAGCAGCACGACCGACTGGCGGGCCGACTCGCGGGCCAGTTCCCGGTGGGCCGGGCAGTTCACCACGTCGGCCGGCACGTCGCCGTACGGGTCGTGGCCGGGCGGGTCCAGGTCGCCCAGGCGCAGCCGGACCGACAGGATCCGCCGGACCGCGCGGTCCACGTCGGACTCGGCGACCAGCCCGCGCGCCAGCGCCTCGGTGAGCCGGTCCACGGTGGGGCGGGGGTCGTCGTCGTCCTCGGTGAAGCTGTCCACGCCGGCGCGCAGCGCGGCGGCGAAGCCGGTCACGTGGTCGGGCAGGTACTCCTGCATGCCGGCGATGTTGCCGACCGCGCCGGCGTCACCGACCACCATCACCTCGTCGTCGGCCCAGCCGCGCAGCTCGCCGTCGATGAGCGGGCTCAGGTGCGCCGGCACGCCGTCGACCAGGTTGTACGACGCCATCACGGCGACCGCCGCGCCGGCGGCCAGCGGCGCGCGGAAGGCCGGCAGCTCGTACTCGTGCAGCACGCGTGGCGGCAGGTCGGTGGAGGTGAGCGCCCGGTCGGTCTCGTTGTTGTAGCCGAGGAAGTGCTTGAGCGTCGGCGCGGTCCGCAGCCGGGTGGGGTGCGCGCCGCGCAGCCCGGACGCATAGGCGGTGGCGAGCCGGCCGGTGAGCCAGGGGTCCTCGGACCAGCCTTCCTCGTTGCGTCCCCACCGTGGGTCGCGCAGCGGGTTGACCACCGGCGCCCACACGTTGAGGCCGACCCGGTCGGGGTCGGCGCGGTGCTTGGCCCGGACCTCGTCGCCGACGGCGGCGCCGACGGCGGCGATCAGGTCCGGGTTCCAGCTCGCGGCCAGGCCGAGCGCCTGCGGGAAGACGGTGGCCTCGCCGAGCCAGGCGACGCCGTGCAGCGCCTCCGTGCCGGTGCGGAACCCCGGCAGGCCGAGCCGGGGAACGGGCGCCTGCCACTGGTGCAGCAGGCCGAGCTTCTCTCCGACGGTGAGGCGGGCGAGCAGGTCGTCGACGCGGTGGGGGATGGGGTCGGTCATGGCGGGCGCCTCCGGTGGGCGTGCGGGTCACACTCCCGGCCATCGAAGCGCTTCGATGGCCGGGCGGTGAGGACGGTGGCACGCACGCGAAAAAAAGGGGGTGGGGTGGTCGGCCGGCGGGTCGGCCCGGAGCTGCGGTGAAGCGCTTCGACAACCGCCGGAAAACAGGCCGCCCACGGATTGCCCGGTCCGGAAGCGGCGCTACCGAGGTTGGCATCCGGGGCCGGCGCGGTCAAGGGTCAGACGGCGGGTAGTTGCCCGGCCTCCACGGTGGCCAGGGCGGTGGTGGCGCCGCCCAACGCGCTGGCGGCGGAGCCGAGCGTGCTGGCCTCCAGCCGGACCCCGGCCGGCGGCGCGAGCGTGCGGGCGGCGAGTTCGGCGTGGGCGGCCGGCAGCAGCCACGGCGCGAGCGTCGCCAGGTGGCCGCCCACCACGACCACCTCCGGGTCGAGCAGGTCGACCAGGACGGACACCGCACGGCCGAGGTGCCGGCCGATCTCGGTGAGCCCGGTGCGCACCGGCTCGTCGCCGGCGCGGGCGAGCGCCTGGATCCGGTCGATCTCCGGGAGGTAGTCGGTGACCGGCGCGTCCGGTACGGCGTCGGGCAGCAGGCGGCGCACCACGGCGTCCACGCCGGCCAGCGACGCGAGGCAGCCACGGCGCCCGCACCGGCACGCCGGGTCGGTGCGCCCCGCGGTCGCGGCCGGGGAAGCACCGGCCAGGACCGGCAGGTGGCCGATCTCGCCGGCGAAGCCCCGGCCACCGCGTAGCAGCCGGCCGCCGCTGACCAGGCCGGCGCCGACCGCCAGCCCGCCGGTGAGGTGGATCAGGTCGGCGGTGCCGGCGTACGGGCCGTGCCGCAGCTCCGCCGAGGCGGCGAGGTTGGCGTCGGTGTCCACGCCGATCGGGAAACCCGGGTCGCGCAGCGCGCGGCGCAGCTCGGCGGCGAGCGGCACGCCGCGCCAGCCCAGCGCGGGGGCCAGCGGGACAGCGCCCTCGGCGTCCACCAGGCCGGGCACGCCCACGGTGAGGCCGAGCACCGTGCGCCCGGCGCCGGTGACCCGGGTGAGCGCCCGGCGGGTGAGCGCGGCGAGCGCGCGTACCGTCTCCTCGGGGTCGGCGAGCGCGGCGGCGAAGGCGCGTCGCCAGGTGAGCAGCCGCTCGCCGCTCAGGTCGGCGGCGACCACGACCAACTCGTCGGCGCCGATCTGCAGGCCGAGCCCGACGTGGCGGGCGCCGTCGAGCACGAGCATGGTGGCCGGGCGGCCCACCCGGTTCTCGGTCAGCCCGGTCTCGCGCAGCAGCCCGTGCTCGATCAGCTCGCTGACCAGGCTGGAGACGGTCGCCTTGTTGAGGCCGGTGCGGGCGGCGACGTCGGCGCGGGAGCAGGGCGCGTGCTGCCGCACGTGCCGCAGCACCACGGCCCGGTTGGCGACCCGCACGTCGCCGAGGTCGGCCGTCTGGACCGACCGGTCGATGCTGATCACGTGCTGTCCGCCTCCTGCGCCGCCGTCCGTCGGGTTCGGCCAAAGCTTAAACTAAATCGGCACGGTGCCTGCCGGGCGGCTCAGCCGCCGAACCACGGCGCGAACGGGGTCACCGGGATCGGCTCGCCGTCGAGCACGACCCGGCGCGTCGCGTCCGCGCCGACCACGCTGACGCGGCGCACGTCCAGCGGCCCGTCCACGCGTACCCGCAGTGTGTCGCCGTCGCGGACGGCGGTGACCGTGCTGTCGCCGTCGTCGTCGCGGACCACCGACACGCCGTCGGTCCCGCCCCACGACACCAGCGTGACGTCGCGGAACGGGCCCTCGGCCACGGTGGGCGCGGCCGGCACCGTCGGGATCAGCGCGCCGCGCCGCACGTACAGCGGCAGCCGGTCGAGCGGCGCCCGCACCCGCAGGTGCCGGCCGCCGGGGTGGCGCTGGCCGGTCGCCGCGTCCAGCCAGTCGTCGCCGGCGGGCAGGTAGACGGCGCGTTCCCCGCCCGGGTCGAGCACCGGCGCCACCAGCAGGTCGACGCCGAGGCGGTACTGCAGGTCGGTGGCCCAGGCGGTCGGGTCGTCCGGGGTGTCGACGAGCAACGCCCGCAGCATCGGGCTGCCGGTGCGGGCCGCGTCCAGCGCCGCCGACCACAGGTACGGCAGCAGCCGGTAGCGCAGCCGCAGCGCCGCCACCGCGTGCCGTTCCGCCTCCGGCGGGAA
Organism: Micromonospora sp. DT227; assembly: GCF_049841835.1. Lineage (NCBI taxonomy): Bacteria > Bacillati > Actinomycetota > Actinomycetes > Micromonosporales > Micromonosporaceae > Micromonospora > Micromonospora sp. DT227. The sequence goes on from NZ_JBNCLA010000006.1 coordinate 239,270, forward strand.
GTCCCACGGCAGCCGGCTGGTGGTGCCGTGCAGCCGGACCAGCGGCGACAGCGCGCCGAACTGCGTCCAGCGCACGTACAGGTCGGGCTCCGGCGTGCCGTGGAAGCCGCCGGTGTCGTGGCTCCAGAACGGCACCCCGGACAGCCCGTGGGACAGCCCGCCGCGCAGCGTGCTGGCCATGCCCGGCCAGGTCGCGTTGACGTCGCCGCTCCACTGCGCGCTGTGCCGCTGCCCGCCCAGGTACGACGAGCGCGCCCACACCGTGCGGTGCCCGGCGACCTCCTCGGTGACGTCGGCGACCACGTCGTTGAACAGCAGCGCGTACACGTTGTGCAGCTCGACGCCGGTCATGCCGTTGTGCGCCACCGCGTCGGCGGGCACCCCCTCGGCGAAGTCGGTCTTGAACACCGCGACGCCCTGGGCCAGCAGCGGTCGCAGCAGGCCCTGGAACCAGCGCACCGCCGCCGGGTTGGTCAGGTCCACGATGGCGCAGACCGGGTAGCTGCCGTGCCAGGTGTCCGCGACGTACGTGTCGCCGTCGGGGCGGCGCAGGAAGTAGCCGGCGGCCTCGGCCTCGGCGTACAGCGGGCTGTCGGTCATCAGGTAGGGGTTCATCCACAGGCACACCCGGAAGCCCGCCTCGGCGAGGTCCTTGAGCAGGCCGGCCGGGTCGGGGAACGCCTGCTCGTCCCAGCGCAGGTCGGACCAGCGGCCGGCGACCTGCCAGTAGCAGTCCAGGTGCAGCACGTCGCACGGGACGTCCCGCTCCCGGATGAGCCGGGCCCGCTCGCGCACCCGCTGCTCGCTGTCGGGGAAGAACCCGGAGGAGATCCAGGCCCCGAACGCCCAGCGCGGCGGCAGGTACGGCCGGCCGGTCAGCGCGTCGAGGCGGTCCAGGATCCGCGCCGGGGTCGGGCCGGCCAGCACGTAGTAGTCGAGCAGGTCGTCCGGGACGAGGAGCTGCACGCTGCTGTGGGTGCTGGCGCAGACGTCGAACTGCACCGGCAGGCCGCTGTCGACAAGCACGCCGTAGCCGCGGTCGGACAGGTAGAACGGCACGTTCTTGTGCGACCGGTCGGACTCGCCGCCGAACGCGTCGAAGTTCCACATCAACGGTCGCTGGCCGCGCTTGTCCAGCGGGGTGAACTTCTCGCCGAAGCCGACGAACCGTTCGTCGCCGGGGGCGACGAAGCTCTCGTGCCAGGCGACCGGGTCGCCGTCGAGGGTGGACCGACCCAGCGGCAGCGTGCGCCGCCGGCCGCTGATGTCCCGGGTGCCGCCGTCGGCGGCCACCAGCAGCCGACCGTCGGCGTCGAGGAAGCGCAGCCCCCACGGGTCGAGGCGGATCTCGGCGCGCACGCCGCCGGCGTCCACCCGGGCGTACGCGTCGTCGACGGTGACCTCGGCCGGGTGCGGTACGGGCCGGGTCAGCGTCAGCGCCCGGGCGGAGCGGCTGCGCACCGACAGGTCGTCGGTGAGCCGTACCCGGATGATCCCGGCCCCGGCGGCCTCGACGCGCGCGACGAGCGTGCGGCCGGAGGAGCAGGTGGCGGTGAGCGTGACCCCGTGCGGGTCGACCGCGGCCACCTCGGCCCGCAGCACGTCGTCGGCGCCCTCCTCGCCGGGCGCGCGCACCGGCAGGTCGGGTGGGTCGGCCACGAACGTCTCGTACGGGACCAGGGGCGGGCGGTACGGCATGGGCGTCTCCTCGCGGCGACACGGGCGGCCCCGCAAGTTTCTTGGGAACCACAACTAACTGTCAATGATCTGTCGCATTGACTTTCATCCTCACCTGTTCCTACTTTGACGGGGATGACAACTAAAGCGTTGTGGAGCGACGGTCGGCTGAGCTACGGCGGAGACTGGAACCCGGAGCAGTGGCCACCGGCGGTGTGGTCGGAGGACGTCGCCCTGATGCGCGCGGCCGGGGTCAACCTGGTCACCGTGGGCGTGTTCGCCTGGTCCCGCCTGGAACCCGCCCCCGGCCGGTACACCCTCGACTGGCTGGACGAGGTGCTGGACCTGCTGCACGCCGCCGGCATCCGGGCCGCCCTGGCCACCCCCACCGCCTCCCCGCCGCCCTGGTTCACGCGGCGCCACCCGGACGCCATGCCGGTCACCGCCGACGGCGTCCGCCTGCACCACGGCAGCCGGGACACCTACTGCGCCGCCGCGCCCGCCTACCGCACCGCGGCCCGGACCATCGCCGAGGTGCTGGCCACCCGGTACGCCCACCACCCGGCGCTGGCCCTGTGGCACGTGCACAACGAGTACGGCACCACCTGCCACTGCGACCACGCCGAGACGGCGTTCCGCCGCTGGCTCACCGGCCGGTACGCCGACCTCGACGCGCTCAACGACGCCTGGGTGACCAGCTTCTGGGGGCAGCACTACACCGACTGGGCGCAGGTCGGCGTGCCCCGCGCCACCCAGTACCTGGCCAACCCCGGCCAACTGCTCGACTTCCGCCGCTTCTGGTCGGACACGCTGCTGTCCGCGTACACCGAGCAGCGGGACGTGCTGCGGGCGGCGAACCCGGCGGTGCCGGTCACCACCAACTACGTGCTCGGCGACTGGGTGCCGGTCGACCACGCCCGCTGGGCGCGCGAGGTGGACCTGGTGGCCGTCGACCACTACCCGGACCGCATCGACGGCGGCGCGGAGGAGCAGACCGCGCTCGCCGCCGACCTGGCCCGCGGCTGGGCCCGCCACGGCGCCGGCCGTCCCGCGCCGTGGCTGCTGATGGAGAGCGCGCCCAACCAGATCCACGTCACCGGGCGGATGCACACCAAGGAACCGGGCCGGATGACCCGGCACAGCCTCGCGCACGTCGCCCGCGGCTCGGCCGGGGCGATGTTCTTCCAGTGGCGCGCCCCGGCCGGCGGCGCCGAACGGTTCCACTCCGCGGTGGTGTCGCACGCCGGCGCGGACACCCGGGTCTTCCGGGAGGCCACCGACCTCGGCGCCGCGCTCGGCCGGCTCGCCGGCACCGCGACGGGGCAGGTGGAGGCGCGCGTCGCGATCGCCCACGACGCCGCCAGCGGCTGGGCGCTGCGCCACCCGGGGATGCCCCGCGACGGCCTCGACCACCCGGGCGAGGTGGCCGCCGCGCACCGGGTGCTGTGGCACGCCGGCCTCACCGCCGACCTGGTGACGCCCGGCGACCCGCTCGACGGCCACCGGCTGCTCGTGCTGCCCGCGCTCTACCTGGCCTCCGACGCCACCGTCGACTGGGTACGCCGACACGTCCACGCCGGCGGGCACCTGCTGGTCACCTGGCTCAGCGGCGTCGCCGACGAACACGCCCGCGTCCGCCTCGGCGGCTATCCGGGCGCCTACCGCGACCTGCTCGGCGTGCGGGTGGAGGAGTTCCACCCGCTCGCCGACGACGAACGGGTGCCCCTGACCAGCGGCGGGTACGGCCGGATCTGGTCGGAGACCGTGCACCTGGCCGGGGCGGAGCAGGTCACCGCGTACATCGGTGGGGTCCTGGACGGCCGCCCGGCGGTCACCCGGCACCGGGTCGGCGCGGCCCGCACCTGGTACGTCTCCACCCGGCCCGACGACGACACGTACCGCCGGCTGCTCGTCGAGGCGGCCCGGCTCGCCGGCGTCACCCCGACCTGCCCGGCCCCGCCCGGCGTCGAGGCGGTCCGCCGCCGCGACGGCGACCAGAGCTGGCTGTTCCTGCTCAACCACACCGACCGCCCGCAGCGGGTGCCCGCGGCCGGGCACGAGCTGCTCACCGGCGAGCCGGTCGACGAGCACGTGACCGTCGGGCCCGGCGGCGTGGCGGTGCTGCGCGAGGCGCCGCGCTGACCGCGTGCCGGCCTCGCGTTCACCCCCGGTGACGCGCGACACTCGGACGATGTCCGTCGTGTTGTCCGCCGCCGCCACCCCGACCGCGCCCGGCCTGCTGCTGCGACCGTGGCGCGACGGCGACGCCGACGCGCTGCTGGAGGCCTACCGGGACCCGGTGCTGCGCGCCTGGACCCGCTTCCCGGTGACCACCCGCGCCGAGGCGCGCGCGTTCCTGCGCCGCGCCCGGCAGGGCTGGGCCGCCGGGCGCCGGTTCAGCTTCGCGGTGCTGGAGGACACCCCGTCGGGGGAGCGGCTGGTGGCCTGCGTGGTGCTCAAGGAGGTCCAGCCCGGGCGGCCGGCCGCCGAGGTCGGCTACTGGACCGCGGCCCCGGCCCGTGGCCGGGGCGTCGCGCCGCGGGCCGTCGACGCGGTCACCGGCTGGGCGTTCGCCCGCTTCGCCGCCGGCGGCCTGACCCGCCTGGAACTGCTGCACCAGGTCGACAACCCGGCCTCCTGCCGGGTCGCGCAGAAGAGCGGGTACGCCTTCGTCGAGGTGCTGCCGGCCCGCCCGCCGTTTCCCCGCGACGGCCACCGGCACGTACGCCGGCTGCCCTGAGCCGTCACCGCCCGGCCGGGCCGAGCAGGCGCAGCAACAGGCGCGGCTCGCCCGGCCACGCGTCGAGCAGCACCTGCCGGGGCACCTGCCGCCCGGCGTAACGCAACGCGAGCGCCACCACGACGATGTCGTCCAGCGGGCCGATCACCGGCAGGAACTCCGGGATCAGGTCGATCGGGCTGGCCAGCCACACCCCGGCGACGACGATCGCGATCCGGGCCCGGCGCGGCACGCGCGGGTCCCGGCGCAGCCGCCGCACCGTGGTCAGACAGTCGGGCACGAACGCGGCCAGGTCACGCAACAGGCCGGGTGGCAGCCGCCGGGCCGCCAGCACCAGCACCGCCCAGCTCGCGACCAGGCACCCGGTCGCCACGCCGAGGCCGATCAGCCAGTCACGCACGTCGCCGCTCCTTTCGTCGGCGGAACACTACGCGCCGGGAACACGCCCGCGCGCTGCGACGCTGACCATGGTCGGCAACCGACGGATACGGTGGGAGCGGGGAGGTGACGGCGGTGACGACAGGCTGGGAGGCCGCGGTCGAGGCGCAGATCCGCTCGGCGCAGGAACGCGGCGAGTTCGACAACCTGCCGGGCGCCGGCAAACCGATCCCGGGCCGCGACCAGCCCTACGACGAGGGCTGGTGGATCCGCAGCTTCATGGAGCGGGAGCAGATCCCGTCCGACCTGATGCTGCCCACCCCGCTGCAACTGCGCCGGCGCGTCGAACACCTTCCCGCCGAGCTGCGTGACCTGCCCACCGAGGACGCGGTCCGGTCGTACGTGGCGGCGCTCAACGCCGAGGTGGTGGCCTGGCTGCGTGCCCCGACCGGCCCTCGGGTGGTGGTCCGCCCGGTCAACGTCGACGAGGCGGTACGGCGGTGGCGGGCCGACCGGCAGCAGCGTGTCGTGACCGCGACGCCGGTCGAGCCGGCGCCGTCCGCCCCGCCCGCGGCCCGCGCCCGCCGCCGGTGGCGTTGGTGGCGTCGCTGAGCCCGACCGCACGTCAAAGCGACTATTCTGCATGGCATGGACCCGATCGGCTCCGTTCGCAGTTCGCGAAGACCCTATGAGGCCCGCCCGGGACGCCGGGCGATCGTGGCGGCTGATCTGAGTGAACTGAACGGACCGACCACCGGGATCGTTGAGCTTCCGCACCGCCTGTTCTGGCAGCCCGACCGGCACGTCGACCTCGACAAGCCCGGCTTGTTGGCTTGGATGTACGAGACGGTACTGGCGGAGGCCGTCCGTCCCGAGGAGCTGCGGAGCTGGCTGCACGGGCCGACCCTCACGCGCATCTGGCCCACGCTGCACCTGCCTCGCGGCGTCCGCCGCGCCTGGGAGGAACGCCATCATGTGCTTCGCGTCCGGGGCATCGCCGCCTGATGCCGCACGTCCCCGATCCCTTCCAGCACGAGGTCACCCGCATCGCGCTCGCCACGGCCGCTCGCCACGGCTTCGCTCTCGCCGGCGGTCAAGCCCTGATCGCCCACGGCCTGGCCACCCGGCCCACCGAGGACATCGACCTTTTCACTGATACCGAGGGCGGCGTCACCGCCGCCTCGGAACTGGTTCGTGCTGCTTTGTGCGATGCGGGTCTCCAGGTCGAGACCATGACTGATTCCAGCGAACTCGACGAGGTCTTCTACGGATTCGATCAGGACATGGTCGAGTTCGAGGTACACGGCAACACTCAAGCCGTCCGCGTGCAACTCGTCCGCTTCGCCCGGTTCAGCACCCCAGTGGTGCTCGACATCGGACCCGTCCTCCACCTCGACGATGTCGTCGGTACCAAAGATGGCTGCCATGATCACACGAGCGCAGCCACGCGATTACATCGACGTCGCGGCAGTTCTCGACCGTTATGACCGTCGTAATCTGATCGCGCTCGCCCGCAAAGCAGACCCTGACATCACGGACGACGAAATTCACGACGCTATACGGCGGCTCGACGGCCTACCCGATACCGTCTTCGCGCTCTACCGCCTCACGCCCGCGCAGATCAACGAGGTTCGCGCGGCCTTCACCGACTGGCCCCGAGGATAGCTGCGCTGCCAGCGATCGGCAGTGGGCCGACCCTGGCGCTCAGTCGCCGCGTCCGCACCGGGATGACGCTGGTGGCGTCGCTGAGCCCGGCCGCGGGTCGCGCCGCAGAGCGCGTCAGGAGTCGCCGCCCGTCGCCCGGCCCAGTCGGGCGAAGGCGCCGTCGGCGTCCACGACCGCCTCCGGGTGGACCTCGTGCGCGGTCCGCCCGTCGGCGATCTTCTGCCAGTTGTTGCGGGCCAGCACGCGGTGCACGGCGATCACCTGGGCGGCCAGCAGTCGGGGCCCGAGGCCCGGGCCGAGGGCCGCCGCCAACGCCTCCTCGTCGTCGAGCAGGTACTGCATGAGCCGTCCGGCCAGGCTCGGCGTGCTGAACACCAGTCGGTGGAACGCCACCACCTGGGGATGATCGTTGAGGCCGGTCACCGGCTCGAAGCGGTCGAGGCCGGCCCGGAAGTGCCGGTGCAGCGCCGTCATCGGCGCGACGTCGGGCCGGCGGTCGCGTACCACGCGGGCGGCCTCACCGTTGTGGTCGGCGAACCGGTGCAGGATCAGGTCCTCCTTGGTCGCGAAGTAGCGGAACAGGGTCGGTTTCGACACCTCGGCCGTCGCCGCGATGTCGGACACCGACACCTGCTCGAACCCGCGCGCCAGGAACAGCGCGATCGCGGCGTCGGCGATCGCGCCCCGGGTCTGCGCCTTCTTGCGGGCCCGCAGCCCGCCCGGCTCACTCACCGCGTCAGGGTAACAAGTGTTACCTGGTTGTGTTTTTAACCGGGTAACGGTTCGATGGTGGGCATGGAACGTACAGACGCGGTGCTCGTCACCGGGGCGACCGGCCGGATCGGGCGCGCCGTGATCGATCAACTGGTCGACGCGGGCGTGCCGGTCCGCGCCCTCGTCCGCCGCCCCGAGTCGGCGGCCACCCTGCCCACCGCCGTCGAGGTCGTCACCGGTGACCTCACCGTGCCCGCGTCGCTCGACGCGGCCCTGACCGCCGTCCGCGCCGTCTTCCTGGTCTGGACCGCCCCGCCGCACACCGCGCCGGCGGTCGTCGACCGGCTGGCCGCCCACCCGCGATGGGTCGTCTACCTGTCCGCGCCCCACCGCACCCCGCACCCGTTCTTCCAGCAGCCGAACCCGATGGCGACGCTGCACGCCCGCATCGAGCAGCTCATCGCGGCGACCGGTCTCGACGCGACGATCGTCCGGCCGGGGATGTTCGCCTCCAACGCGCTGCACTGGTGGGCCCCGGCGATCCGTCGCGACGCGGTGGTCCGGTGGCCGTACGGCGCGGCCGAGACCGCCCCCGTCGACGACCGGGACGTCGCCGCGGTCGTCGCGCGGGTCCTGTCCGGGAACGGGCACGGCGGCGGCGACCACGTCCTGACCGGCCCCGAGTCGCTCAGCCAGGCCGAACAGGTCAGCCTCATCGGCGCCGCCCTGGGCCGGCCGATCGCGTTCGAAGACCTGCCGCCCGACGAGTTCCGTCGCCAGGCCCCGGAGGCCGCGCGTCCCGCCGTGGACATGCTGCTGGCCGCGTGGCGCGCCACCCTGGGGCATCCGGCGCACGTCACCACCACGGTGTCGCACCTGCTCGGCAGGCCGGCGCGCACGTTCCGTCAGTGGTCCGCCGACCACGTCACGGCGTTCACCGCAGCGGCCGACCCGGCGACCTGAACCGGCGTGCTCCTCAGTCGAGCGCGGCCCGCCACGTCCACGACGTCCGGCGCGGCCGGTCGCCCAGCGGGGCCCGGCCGGTGAGCCAGAGCAGCGCCGGCGCCGGCGCACCGGCGGGCGCGTCGGGGAACAGCCGTCGCACCACCCCGGCGCACAGGCCGGCCGGCGGTGACCAGGGCAGTCCGAGACCGCGGGTCACGTCATGGGTGTGCAGCAGGATCTCGGCCACCCCCATCGCGGCGAAGCCGCCCGGGTCGCAGGGCCCCCAGTGCCAGCCCCGGTCGTCCGGGTCGGCGGTGTCCACCAGCGCGGCGAGCATCCCGGTGGCGGCGGTCGCCACGGTCAGCACCCGCGCCGGTGGCGCGTCGGGGTGGACCTGCAGGTCGAACGGCAGGTAGCCGTCGGTGGGGCGGCCGGCCACCTGACCGGCGTACCCGGCCAGGTCGTGCGCGACGTGCGCGGTCGTGGTCCAGCAGGACCAGTCCAGGTCGCCCGCGCGTACCGTCCAGTCCCGGCCGACGGCCGGCAGCAGCACGGCGGTCATCGCGGCGGCGGCGGCGCGGACGTCCGCGCCGGTCATCCCGGTCCCGTGGGAGGGTCCCTCGGGCGGCGTCACCGTCGCCGGACGCGCAGCACGCAGGTGCGCATCGGGAGCGTGAACTCGCCGTGCGCGGTTTCCGGCCGGCTGGCCAGGAACGCCCGGATGCGGTCGAGCGTGGCCTGCCGCTGCGGCGCCGGCATCACCAGCAGGCCCGCCCGGGTGGCGAGCGTCGCGGTCAGGGAGTCGGCGGTGCGCTGCTGCCCGTGCCGGAACGTGGCCTGCTCGGGCGCGTCGAAGCGGGCCGGCGCGCCGTTCCTCGGCAGGTGCGTCCGCGCCGTCTCGACCCGCCAGCTCGCGGGCGTGTCGCGGGGGCCGACGACGGCGCTGCCGCTGACCTCGGCCAGGCCGGCGACCCAGTCGACCTCGTCGTCCAGCACGTTCCACAGGCCGGCCAGGACACCACCGGGGGCGAGGACCCGGGCGATCTCCGGGCCCGCCACCGCCATGTCGAACCAGTGCATGGCGTTGCCGGCCAGCACGGCGTCGACGGACGCGTCAGGCAGCGGGATCACCTCGGCGCTTCCGGACAGCGCGCGGACATCCGGCAGCGCGCGGCGCAGCTCGGCCAGCATCGCCGGGTCCGGCTCGACGGCCGTGACGTCGGCGCCGACGGCCCGGAGCGTGGCGGTCAGCCTGCCGGTGCCGGCCCCGAGGTCGAGCACCCGGGGGCCGGGGGCGGCCTCCAGCGCCCACCGGACCGCGTCCTGCGCGTAGTCCGGACGGTGCTCGGCGTACGCGGCCGCCGCCGCGCCGAACGACGACGAGTGCCGGCGCTGTTCGTCCTGCTCCACGGGGTGCTCCTGTCGTCCGTGTCAGCGCCCGTCCGGGACGCCGGCCAGCGCCGCCATCAGGGGCAGCGGGTTGATGTAGTCGCGGTAGGACTCGATCCGGCCATCCCGCACCCGGAAGACCGCGATCACGGTCTGCGTGAACGGCGCGCCGGTCGCGACCACGGTGCCGTGGGCCTCGTACTCGACGACGACCACCTCGGGATCGGTGCTCTCGTGCAGCACCATGTCGCGGTGCTCGTCGAACGTGATCAGGGACCCGGCCGTCTCGGTCAGGTGCTGGCGGATCGCCGCACGCCCCTGCACCCGGCCGGGCACGCCCGGTGGCCGGAACGGCCATTCGAGGTATCCGTCCGGGGCCATCAGGCCCACGAACGTCTCGACGTCCTGCTCGCGGCCGGCGCGCAGGACCCGCTCGACGACCTCGCGTGACAACGGTGCCATGCCGACCTCCTGTGGAGAACCATCGGGATGGCACCACCGTAGGGAATCGGCGGCGTTCCCGTTGGCCCGCTGCGGCCGGGATCCCGTCCGCGCTCCGACCACGGGGTTGAGCAGGAGCGGCGTGGCGTTCAGCGCTGAGCGTTGCTGTCCAACCGTGTCCGATCCTGTCCAGCCGTGTCCACGATCGACCCTCCCGGACGTGCGCAGGGCTCAGGGTTTCGGTACGCAGGGCGCTGCGACAGGTGGCGTCCGCAACGGGAGGACCGCACAGATGAAGGTTTGGTCGACCGGATCACGACGGGCCCTTCGGGCCCTGGCGATCGCCGCAATCGTCGTGCCCGTGCTGGTCGTCGGGCCGGGGGCCGACGCGGCCGAACGCGACGCGGTGGTCAACGCGCCCGGTGCCGCCGCCGCCGGGATCACCGGCTTCACCCCGACGGTCACCGCGGACGCGACCCGGGCCGCCGAGGCGACGGCGGGACACCGGCTGTCGCGCGACGCGGTGCTGGCCGCGTACTGGACGCCGGCGCGGATGCGCGCCGCGCGGCCGGTCGAGGAATCCGAGCAGTACCGGCGGGCCCTGGCGGTGCCGCAGGCCGGCCTCAAGTCCGCGCCCGCGCCGCGCAACAGCGGCCAGGAGCTGATCGTCCCGCCCGCCCGCGGCGCCACCACCACCGGAGGGATGGGAACCCAGGCGACCGACCCCAACCTGCCGAGCAGCCACCCGACCGCGTTCACGGCCGGCAAGGTCTTCTTCACCATGGACGGCAAGAACTACGTCTGCTCGGGCACGATCGTGAACACGGCCGCCGGCAACGAGGTCTGGACCGCCGGTCACTGCATCCACGGCGGCCGGGGCGGCACCCTGGCCTCGAACTGGACCTTCGTCCCGGCGTACAACGGCGATGCGGCCAACCCGCGTCCGCTCGGCACCTGGACCGCAACGGGGCTGTGGACCATGACGGCGTGGATCAACGACTCGAACTTCGCCGAGGACATGGCCGTGGCCGTCATGGGCACGCAGGGCGGCCAGCACATCAACCGGTACGGCTCGCAGGGTCTGTGGGTCAACGCCGGCGTGAACCAGTTCATGAACGCGTTCGGCTACCCGGCGGAGGCGCCGTTCAACGGTCGCCGGCTCAAGCAGTGCGCCGCGAACTCCGTGCAGGAGAACCCGGCGGTGTGGACGCAGACCATCAAGATCACCCCGTGCAACTTCACCGGCGGGGCGAGCGGCGGCTCGTGGCTGATCAACTACGACGGGCAGTGGGGTCTGGTCAACGGCATCAACAGCCGGGCCGACCGGGCGACCTGGGTGGCGTCACCGTATTTCGACGACACCGCGCTGGTGCTCTACAACTTCACGACGAACTTCTGACCGACCGGCCGGAACGCGAGTCCGGCTGACCGGAGCACCGGGGCGGCGCACAGCCCCCCGGTGCTCCAGTCGTGCGGAGACGACCCTGAGCCACCTGCCGGCCATTTATTGGATTACCGGTTACGACATTACGAAAATCAGGCGACCCAAAAGGGGCATATCGCCGCTACATCATAATGACAGTTCTTGTGCGTAAGGCTTCAAGCTGGTGTCATCGCCCCGCGTACCGTCCCATGCGGACCGAGAACAGCGGGGGAGGCCACGGTGACCGTCATCGACAAGATCGCCTGGATCCGGGTCGCGCACGGCGCGATCCTCAGTTCGCGCTCACGCGGCAAGGACGTCCACTACCTGCCCGGCGGCAAGCGGGAGGCCGGCGAGAGCGACCTCGACACGCTCGTCCGGGAGATCCGCGAGGAGCTCAGCGTGACCATCGACCCGGACAGCGCCGCGTTCGTCGGCGCGTTCGAGGCCCAGGCGCACGGGCATCCGGACGGCACCGTCGTACGGATGCGCTGCTACACCGCCGACTACCGGGGCGTCCTGCGGCCGGCCCACGAGATCGAGGAGATCACCTGGCTGGCCTACGCCGACCGGCACCGCGTCTCCCCGGTCGACCAGATCATCTTCGATCACCTGCACCGCGCCGACCAGCTTCGCTGACGACCGGATCGTGGCTCAGGGTCGGTAACCGGCCCGGGCGGCGGCCACCTCGGCGGCGCGGCGCTCGCGCCACCGCCGCTGGGCGTCGCTGTTGCAGTGCCGGCACACCTTCCGGAGCCGACCGGTGCCGGGGTCGACCTCCCGCTCGTGCCCGTTGCGGCAGGTCGGCTGCTGCCGCCGCGCGCGGCGGTTGTCGCTGCGGCTGAGCTGACGCAGGTGCGTCGGCTCGATGCAGTCGAGCACGCCGCAGTCGTGCCGCACCTCCAGACCCGGCCGGTAGCCACCGACGAAGACCGCGTACGCGGCGACGTGCGCCCACGCCCGGCCGGCCACCTTCTGGTGCACCCCGCGTCGGCTGCCGTAACCGCGCACGACCAGGCAGCCGCCGGGCGTGCGGGTCGACCGGGCCAGCAGGTGGGCCCGCAGGGACTCCTCGGTGAAGTGTCGGGACAGTCCGGTCACCTCAGACAGCATCCGGCGAGCATAGGCCGGCGGGACGTGACGTGCGGGCCGCCGCCGCTCCGGCGGCGGCCCGCCAGCGGTACGTGGTCAGCGCTGCGTTCGGTCGTCGATCTCGGTGCCGGACTCACCGGGTCGGGCGCCGATCGCCTCCTCGGCGGCCCGGCCGCCGGTGCTCTCGTCGCCCTGCCGCAGCGAGCTGCGGGGCAGGCCGGCCAGGTGTGCCGGGTCCTCGATCGGCTGGTCCGGCCAGTCGTCCGAGGTGCCGTCGGCCAGGCCGGCCCGGCGCAACACCTCGACCAGGTCGTCGTGCGACAGGCGCTCGGCCTCCGGGATCCCGGCCCCGCGCGCCATGGACCGCAGCGTCTTCAGGTCTTCGCTCGCGAATGTCTCGGCCATGCACGGAGCCTTCCCGCCGCTGCGGACAAGGAAACCCGCCTCAGGCCCGGGCCCCGCCGAGACCGAGGAGCACGGCCAGGCCGAGCGCGCTGCGCGGCGCGTACGGGATCCGCCACAGCCCGCCGTGTGCCGCCGCGTACGCTTCGTCCCGCCACGGGTGCTCCTGCGTCGGACCGCCGCCGGTGCGTAGATCGTGCACGAGCAGCGCCGCCATCAGCGTGTTGCTGGTGGCCGGCTCGAACACCTCGACGCCGAAGCGGTGCGCGCCGGCGTACGCGGCGGCGAGCGCGCGGTTGCGCAGCACGGACCGGGTGCGGGTGGGCGGCGCGACCGTGAACGACACTGTGGTGCCGGCGTCGCGGGCCACCGCCGCGCGCCAGCGTTGCAGCCGTTTGGCCAGCGCGTAGTTCGGCCCCTGCTGGGGGACCAGGCTGTCGTTGACGCCGGGGTCGGCGCCGGGCGGGTAGTTGCGGCGCAGCAGCCGGCCGCCGGAGATCAGCCGCAGGGACCGGCGGGCCGGGCCGCGGGCGGCGTACCCGCGGTCGGCGTGGTCGACCGCGTCGCCGGGCACCGCGTACACGTCGGTGGGGGTGGCCAGGAACGCCAGCGCCGCGTCCGGGCGGTGCCGGGTCAGCTCGACGGTGAGCGCGTCGACGGCGGTGGCCACCCGCACGTTGGTGGCGCCGTCGGCGTAGACGTAGTTGCCGAGCACCAGCCGGCCGTCGATGCCGGCCAGCCAGCGGGTTGCCTGCGGCAGCCGGTGCAGCAGGTCCGCGCCGGCGGCGGCGGCCAGCGCGGCGTCGTCGCCGCCGGTGCCGGCCGGCACCGGCAGGTGCAGGCGGCCGCCGTGACGGCGTGCGGTGCGCAGCACCCGGCGCCAGATCTCCGGGCGGGGCAGGTCGAGCGCGACCACGTCGCCGCCCCAGCGCAGCACCGACGGCAGCGGGCCCATCTCGGCGCCCGCGCCGAGCACCACGACCCGCTGGTCGCGCAGGTCCAGCCAGTCGGGGTTGGCGAGCACCGCGCCGACCGCCTCGGCGCAGCTCGGTTCGATCACGCCCGCGTCCACCCAGGCGTCGAGGCGGCGGCGCAGGTCGTCGCCGCGCAGGCGTTGCCCCCGGTACGGCACGGACAGTTCCCGTTCCACCGGCCCGGCGCCGGTGACCGTGGCGGTGTGCAGCGGCGGTTCCGGGCCGGTCGAGGTGAGCGCCGCGTCGAGTGCGACGTCGGGGCCGCCGCCGGGCGGCGCGTACCGCATGCGGGTGTGCAGCGCGGTGAGGCCGTCGCGGGCGACGGTGAGCGCGGCGGCGCGGGAGAGCAGGCCGGCCTCGACCAGGCGGCGGAAATGGGTGAGGTAGCCGCGCCGCCAGTCGGTCTCGTGCTCGGCAGAGCGGGCGCCGACCGGGTCGACGGCGCGTAGCGCGTCGGCGACCACGGCGCGGCCCAGCGCGGTCGTGCTGCGCCGGCCGTCGCCGGTCGCGGGGAACACCACTCCGTCCACGGCTCACCTCCCTGCCCTGCGGTCGTGGGGTCACTCTGCCGCATCGGTGACGACGCCGCCCGTCGAGGGCCGCTCAGCGGCGGGCGGGGCGGCGTTCCGGTCGGGGGCGGCCCCGCTCCGGGTCGACGCCGACCTGGACGGCGAAGGCCGGGTCGACGGCGAGCAGCGGTCGCGGGCCGAACAGCGCCATGGCGGTGAGCAACGCGTCGGTGTCCCGGCCCTGCCAGGTGGGACGGCGTTCGGGGTCGAGGTCGGCGTGCTCGCGGCGCAGCCGGCGCAGGAGACGCCGTGCGGCGGCGCCGGTCTCCGGCACCTCGGTCAGCCACCAGCCGCCCAGCGCGGTGGCCAGGCAGCAGAGCAGCAGCCCGGCGACCGAGGCGGGTCCGCCGGCGGTGCGGCCCTCGACCGCGCTGTCCACCAGCCGGGTCACCCCGACGGCGGCGACCAGGAACAGCGGCAGCGTGCCCAGGGCGACCCGTCGGCGTTGGGCGCGGGTGAGCAGCCAGCCGTCGCGGACCAGCCGGCCGACCATCCGGCGCAGCGCCCGCGCGACGTCGGGGTCGGCCAGCACGGCGGCCCAGGTCTGCGGGCGGCGCAGCGCGGTGTGCAGGGCGCGGACCAGGGCCGGCGGGCGGGACGGCGGTGGACCGTCGGCGTGCAGGGTGGCGAGCTCCCCGACGGTCACCCCGCCGGCGCGGCGCAGCGCGGCCACGCCCACCTGGCAGGCCAGCAGCGCCCGGTCGGTGAGGTACGCCAACTCGACCCGGTCGGGTGTCGCGCCCCGGGCCCGGCGGCCGGTCAGCTCGCGTACCGCCACGGCGACCGCGACGGCCACGGCGACCGCGCCCAGGTAGTCGAGGAGGAAGATCGGTCCGCTGACACCCCAGAGCATGGCGACAAGTATGGCCGTACGGTGATCCGGGGCGGGGGCGGGTGGAAACGGGTGGCCGGGCGCGACGCCGCGGGCTAGCGTGCCGACGATGCGCATCCGGGAGCACGTCGACGCCGACTGGGGTCAGGTCTGGCCGATCCTTGCGGACGTCATCGCCGCCGGGGACACGTTCGCCTACGATCCGGCCTGGTCGGCCGGGGTGGCACGCGAGGTGTGGGTGGACCGCCCGCCGGGGCGTACCTCGGTGGCGGTGGACGACGACGGTGTCGTGCTCGGCAGCGCCAAGATGGGCGCCAACCGGCCGGGCCCGGGTGCGCACGTGGCGACCGCGAGTTTCCTGGTGGCCGCGGACGCGCGCGGTCGTGGCGTGGGCCGGGCGCTGTGCGAGGAGGCGTTGGACTGGGCCCGCCGGGCCGGTTTCGCCGCGATGCAGTTCAACGCCGTGGTGGAGACCAACACCGTGGCGGTGCGGCTCTACCGGCGGCTCGGCTTCACGGTGGTCGGCACCGTGCCGGAGACGTTCGCCCATCCCACCCTGGGCCGGGTGGGCCTGCACGTCATGCACCGTCTCCTGTGACCGCCGCGCGGTGCGGCGAAAGTGTCGGGGGCCGTCGTTAGGTTGGCGGGGATCGCCGCCGTCGAAGGAGCCCTCGTCATGACCACGCTCACCGACCGCCCCCGCACCGCGTTGCTCGTCGTCGACGTGCAGAACGGCGTGGTGCGCGGCGCCCACGACCGGGACCGGGTGGTCGCGAACATCGCCACCCTGGTCGAACGCGCCCGCGCGGCCGGCGTCCCGGTGGTCTGGGTGCAGCATCGCAGCGAGGAGCTGCCCACCGGCAGTGAGCAGTGGCGGATCGTGCCGGAGCTGGTGCGCCGCGACGACGAGCCGCTCGTGCACAAGGCCTACGGCGACTCGTTCGAGGCCACCGACCTGGAGCAGGTGCTCGCCGCCAGGGGTGTCGGGCGGCTCGTCGTGACCGGCGCGCAGACCGACGCCTGTGTCCGTTCCACCCTGCACGGCGCGTTCACCCGCGGCTACGACGTCACGCTGGTCGCCGACGCCCACACCACCGAGGACCTGTCGGCCTACGGCGCGCCCCCGCCGGCGCAGGTGATCGCGCACACCAACCTCTACTGGGGCTTCCAGCGCGCGCCGGGCCGCCACGCCGGCACGGTCGACACCGCCGACGTCGACTTCACCGCCGCCGTCCCGGCCTGACCGGCAGCCCAGCCGGCCTCCGAGCCGCCGTGGCGCGGCCGGTCCGGAGCCGCCCCCCGGTGCGGCCGGGGAAAACGCCTGGCCCGGGCCGGGTGGCTGCTGGCAGGCTGCCGGCCATGACCGCTCAAGCTCTCGCGGGGGCGCTCGCCGACGAACGTCGCCGGGCCGTGTTCGCCGCGATCGTGCTCGGCGCCCGGGACGTTCCGACCGTGGTGACGCGCACCGGCCTGCCGGCCCGCGACGTCGCCACCGCCGTGCGCCGGCTCACCGACGCCGGTGTGCTGACCGACGTCGACGGCCTGCGCGTCGACGGTGAGCGGCTGCGCGAGTTCGCCCGGGCCGGGGCGTCGTCGCCGGCGCTCCCGCCGGCCGACCGGCGCGAGACGATCCTGCGCACGTTCCTGCGCGACGGCGCGCTGATCCGGCTGCCGGCGCAGCGCGCTCGCCGTCGGGTGCTGCTGGAGCACATCACCGAGCGCACCTTCGAACCCGGGCGGCGCTACCCAGAGCGGATGGTGGACGAGGCGCTGCGCCCCTGGTGCGAGGGCGGTGCGGCGGACCACGTCACGCTGCGCCGCTATCTCGTCGACGACGTGCTGCTCACCCGTGAGCAGGGCGTCTACTGGCGGACCGGGCCGTGAGCACCTGAGCGCCGTTTCCGGGCAGCGGCCGACGGAGGTTGACGACGGCGTGCCGCCGCGCTAAAACAGAAACCGGAACTTGAGTCACTCAGACTCAAGTCGAGACCTTGGGCCAGGAGAACCGAGGAGGCAGGACCATGTTGATGCGTACCGACCCGTTCCGTGAGATCGACCGGATCGCCGAGCAGTTCTTCGGCACCACCGCCCGCCCGGCCGTGATGCACCTGGACGCCTACCGCGACGGCGACCACTTCTACGCCGCCTTCGACCTGCCCGGCGTGGACCCGGACAGCATCGACTGCACCGTCGAGCGCAACGTGCTGACCGTCCGCGCCGAGCGGCGCCGCCCCACCGGCGAGAACGTCGAGCTGGTCGCCGCCGAACGTCCGATGGGCACGTTCACCCGGCAGCTGTTCCTGGGCGACACGCTGGACACCGACCGGCTGGAGGCCGGCTACGACAACGGGGTGCTGACGCTGCGCATCCCGATCGCCGAGCGGGCCAAGCCGCGCCGGATCGCGGTCACCTCGACCGCGGAGGGCAACGGGCATCGACAGCTCACCACCGTCTGAACGCGCGTCACGCCGACGCGGGGGACACCGGCGCGTCGGACGCCCCCGCGTCGGCGTCCGACGGGTACAGCCGGGTCAGCGCGTGCGCCGTGGCGGTGAACCGGTCCCGCAACTCCGCCGGGGCCAGCACCTCCACCTCGGCGCCGAGCTTGAGCAACTCGGCGTGGGCGTGCCGCGTCGACTCGATCGGCACGGTGGTCTCCCGCCAGCCGTCCGGGCCGGGTTCGCCGGCCGCCGCCCGGGCCGCCCGCGCCATCTCCGGCGGGAAGACGTAGGGCAGGAACTCCAACGCGGCGGTGGTGAGCCGGATGCGCGCCTCGCCGCGGTAGACGTCACGCTCGTACCGGGCGGTCCACTCCCGCCAGTAGGCGGCCAGGTCGAAGCCGTCCGGGCGCTCGTGCCGCTCGTCGGTGACCACCGCGTCGAGCACCGCGCCGACCCGGTACGTGCGGACCTGCTCCTCGCACCGGGCCACCAGGTACCAACGGCCGGCCTTGAGCACCACGCCGAGCGGGGCGACCAGCCGGGTCACCTCCCGTGGGGCGCGCCAACGCCGGTAGCGCAGCCGGACCATCCGGTCCTCCCACACCGCGCCGGCCAGCGTGGCCAGGTGCGGGGTGGCTTCCGGGTGCCGGAACCAGCCGGGCGCGTCCAGGTGGAACCGGTGCCGCAGCCGGCCGCTGCGGTCGGCGAGTTCCTCCGGCAGCGCGGCGCGCACCTTCAGCTCGGCCGCGGCCACCGTGGTCGCCAGGCCCAGCTCCGCGGCGGGCCCGGGCAGGCCGGCGAGGAACAACGCCTCGGCCTCCGGCCCGGTCAGCCCGGTGAGCCGGGTGCGGTAGCCGGCCAGCAGCCGGTAACCGCCGGCCGGTCCGCGGTCGGCGTACACCGGGACACCGGCGGCGCCGAGCGACTCGACGTCGCGGTAGACGGTCCGCACCGACACCTCCAGGGCGTCGGCGAGTTCCTGGGCGGTCATCCGCCCCCGGGCCTGCAGGAGCAGCAGCAGGGAGACCAGCCGGCTGGCGCGCACCGCACGACGGTAACCCCTGCCCGCGATCCGGTCGCGGCGCGCCTCGTCGCGAAACCCGCCGCCGACTGAGAACCTTTCTCGCATGTTGCGTCCCGAGGTCCTGCCCCGCGCCCGTGTCGCCGTGTCCGGCGCTCCGGCCGACTTCACCGAGGCGTGGCTGCGCAACCGGCGGCTGTCCGAGCACACCCGCGACGCGTACCGGCGGGACGTGACCGGCTGGCTGCGCTGGTGCGCCGAGCGGGGTCTGGAGCCGCTGCGGGTCACCTTCCTCGACGTCAACGCGTACGGCCGGGACCTGGAGTCCACCCCGCGCGGACGCGACGGCCGCCCGCTGACCCCGGCCACCGTGGCGCGCCGGCTGTCCGCGCTGTCGAGCTGGTACGACTTCCTGGTCAAGCTGGGCGCGGTGCCGGCCAATCCGGTCGCCGCGGCCGACCGGCCCCGGGTCGACCGGGACCACTCCGCCACCGTCGGTCTCAGCCCGGACGAGGTCGACGCGCTGCTGGCCGCCGCCGAGGCGGACACCGGCCCGACCGCCGCCCGCAACCGCGCCGCCCTCGCGCTCCTGGCCGACCTGGGCCTGCGGGTCGGCGAGCTGGTCTCGCTGGACCTGGCCGACCTGGGCGCGGAACGCGGTCACCGCAGCGTCCGCTTCGTCGGCAAGGGCGGCAAGGTACGCCGTCGCGCGCTCACCCCCGGCACCGCGTACGCGCTGGACGCCTACCTGGCGGACCGGGCCGCCGCCCAGGGCGTCACGGTGCCGCAGCTGACCGGCCCGCTGCTGGTCACCGCCACCGGCGGCCGACTGGACCGGCACGCCGTGTTCCGGCTGGTGCGCCGGCTGGCGCAGACCGCCGGGATCGCCGCCTGGGCGCGGTTGTCGCCGCACTCGCTGCGGCACGCGTTCGCCACCACGGCCCGCTCGGAGGGCGTGCCGTTGGAGGACGTGCAGGACGCGATGGGTCACGCCGACCCGCGGACCACCCGTCGCTACGACCGGGACCGGCACAACCTGGACCGTGACCCGGCGTACGCGATCTGGGCCGCCCGCGCCCGCCGTCGCGGCTGAGCGTCGGACCCGGGCCGTAGGGTGCCGGGATGCGACACGGCCTGGAGATCTCCTGCGGCGGCGCCTCGGTGACGGTCGGTGGCCTGGTCGCGCTCGGCGAGTTGGCCGAGCGGTCCGGCTGGGACGGCGTCTTCCTGGAGGACTACCTCATCCACCACGCCGGTGACGACCCGCCGACCTGGGACCCGTGGCTGGTGCTGGCGGCGGTGGCCGGGCGCACCGAGCGGGTCCGGCTGGCCGCGATGCGGGCCGCGGTCGCCCGCGGCCCGCTGCGCTGAGCCGGTCTCACTCCGGGCGGCGCGGGCAGAGGCAGAACGGCTGCCCGATCGGGTCGAGCAGCACGGTCCAGCCTCCGCCGCCGGGCTGGTGCGCCGGCCGGTTCGCGCCGGCCGCCACCAGGTCCCGCTCCGCGGCCGACACGTCGTCGACGGTCAGGTCCAGGTGGTAGCGCTTGACGCCGGTCGGGTCCGGCCAGGCCGGCGGCGTGTAGCCGGGCACCAGACCGAACCCGATCGACGTGCCGCCGGAGGAGGTGATCATGGCGTACTCGGCCTCGCTGTGGGTGATCTCCCAGCCGAGGGCGTGGCCGTAGAACGCCGCGTGGGCGGCCGGGTCGGAACTGTCGAGGTTGACCATCGCGAGGTCGGCGTGCGTCGTCATGCCGGGCAGTCTGCCGCCGGTACCTGTCACCTCCTGTCAGGTACCGGCGGCCGATCGGCGCGCGTCGTCCACGGCCGCTCCGGGGCGTACGCCGACGGTGCCCGGTCCACCGCCGGGCGACGCAACCGGCTGCGCGCCGGCCGCCGGTTGCCTACCGTCGGTGGTGATGGGCACTCAGCAGGTGTGGCACCGACCGGCCCGGCGTCGCCGGCCGATGCGCGCGGGTGTGCTGGTCGCCGCGCTCGGGCTGGGTACCTGCCTGATCGGGGTGGCCGGGCTGGCGGTGTGGAACGCGCAGGTGGTGCTCCAGGCCGACGGGCCGGTGCGGGAGACCGCGGACGGGTTCTTCCGGGACGTCGCCGCCGGCGACACCGACCGGGCGTACGGGCGGTTGTGCGCCGAGGCGCGCAGCCGGTGGAGTCAGGCCGGGTTCGGCAGTTGGGTGCGGACCCCGCCGCTGGTCAGCGGCTACGAGATCGTCGACGTGTCGGTGTCGACCCGGGCGGGTCGGCCACGCGGCACGGTGCTGGTGCGGTTGAACCGTGACGGCGGCGGCAGCGAGGAGCGGGAGTTGCCGGTGGTGCCGGAGGACGGCGGGTGGCGGGTGTGCGGGGACCCGTTCTGAGCCTCAGGCGCGCGGGCCCAGGTCGCCGGAGCGGTAGTGCCGCCGGCACAGCACCTGGTAGCGGACGTCGGCGGTGTCCACGGTGTCGCCGATGACGACCTGCGCGCCCTCGCGGACCACCCGGCCGTCGACGACCCGGGCGTTGAGCAGCCCTTCCCGGCCGCACCAGCACAGCACCTCGACCTGGATGCGGGCCACCTCGTCGGCCAGTTCGAACAGTCGTTGCGCGGCCGGGAACAGGCAGGAGCGGAAGTCGGTGGCCAGGCCGAAGGCGTAGACGTCGACGTCGAACTTGTCGACCAGTTCGGCCATCTGCTCGACGTGGTCCAGGTCGTAGAAGGACGCCTCGTCGCAGATCAGGTAGTCGACGCGTACCCCCTCGGCCCACGCGTCGCGGACCAGGTCGCGCAGGTCGAGTCCGTCGGTGACCTCGATGGCCTCGTGGGCCAGGCCGATGCGGGTGGTGACCTGCGGGCCCAGCGAGCGGTCGATGCGGGTGGTGACCAGGCCGCGGCGGCCCTGCCGGGCGTGGTTGTAGTTCATCTGCAACGCCATGGTGGACTTGCCGCAGTCCATCGGCCCCCAGAAGAACTTCAGCGCGGCGGCGTGCAGCGGCCGGCCGTCGACGCCCCGGGCGGCGGCGCAGCCGCCGGCACGGTCGTCGCCGGGCCCCGGCAGGGGGCGGGCCAGGCAGGTCGGGGCGGCAGCGGCGTCGTCGGTCACGTCGGGGCAGCCTAGTCGATCGACGCCGCCGCATACCGGCCGCGATGATCGACCGGGTGCGCTCAGAGCACCCGGGGCGGGGTGTTGCCGGCGGCGATGATGGCCCGGCGCATCGGCACGGCGGCCAGCAGCGCGAAGCCGACCACGAAGAAGATCAGCAGCGAGACCAGCCCCACCCGGTAGGACGAGGTGAGCTGGAACACCAGGCCGAACGCGAGCGGGCCGAGCCAGCTGGTGCCCTTGTCGCTGATCTCGTAGAAGCCGTAGTACTCGCCTTCCTTGCCGGCGGGGATGAGCTGGCTGAACAGTGAGCGGCTCAGCGCCTGGCTGCCGCCGAGCACCAGCCCGATGCAGCCGCCGAGGATCATGAACGGCACCGGCGCCTCGGCGGGCAGCCGGAACGCGGCGATGATCACGCCGGTCCAGAGCACCAGCGACAGCAGCACCGTCTTCCAGGCGCCGATGCGTCGGGCGAGCGCGCCGAGCGCGAGCGCGCCGCCGAAGGCGAGGAACTGCACCAGCAGGATGGTCACGATCAGGGTGCTCTGCTCCAGCCGTAGCTCCTCGGTGCCGTACTGGCTGGCGAGGGTGATGACGGTCTGGATGCCGTCGTTGAACACCAGGAACGCGAGCAGGAAGAACAGCGTCAGCGGGTACGCCTTGACCTCGCGCAGTGTGCGGCCGAGTTGGCGGAAGCCGTCGGTGAGCACGTTGCCGCCGCCCAGCGGCACCGCGACCGGTGGGCGTTCGCGCAGCCAGCGCAGCGGCAACAGGGTGAACGCGGCCCACCACACGCCGGCCGAGACGATCGACCAGCGGGCCAGGTCGAGGGTGCGCTGGGCGTTGCCCTCCTCGCTGAGCGCGGTGACGGCGACCAGGTTGAGCGCGAGCAGCAGCCCGCCGCCGAGGTAGCCGATGGCCCAGCCGCGGCTGGAGATGGCGTCGCGGTCGTCCGGGCCGCCGAGCTGCGGCAGGAACGAGTTGTAGACGACCACGGCGGCGCCGAAGGAGATGTTCGCGATGAGGAACAGCACGCCGCCGAGCAGGTACCGCTCGCCGGTGACGAACGCGAACGCGACGGTCGCGCCGGCGCCGGTGAACGCGGCGGCGGCCAGCAGCCGCTTCTTGTGCGCGGACCGGTCGGCGATCGCGCCGATGACGGGCAGCACGAACACGGTGAGGAAGACCGACAGCGAGATCAGGTACGGGTAGTAGGAGCCGGCGGCGACGCGGATGCCGAGCGGGTGCACCACGCCGTCGCAGCGGTCGGCGCCCAGCTCGCAGCCGGCGGCCAGCTCGGTGACGGTGGTCAGGAACGGCCCGAGGAAGACCGTGATGACGGTGGTCTGGAACGCGGAGTTGGCCCAGTCGTAGAGGTACCAGCCGGTGCGTTCGCGGCGGGTGCTGCCCGGGGGCGCGGGCTCGGCGACGGCGGGGGTGACCGTTTCGGCCATCGGGGCGGTCCTCGGGGGGTCAGGCGGCCCAGTGGCCGCGGCTGCGGTAGACGTCGCGGAGCACGCCGACGTGATCGGTCATGATGCCATCCACTCCAAGATCAAGTAACTGGTGCATCCGGGCGGGTTCGTCGATCGTCCAGACGTGCACCTGCAGGCCGATCCGGTGGCAGTAGGCGAGGAACCGGCGGTCGACCACCGGGATTCCCCCGTAGGAGACCGGGACCTGGGCGGCGGCCACCGACGGCGGCAGTCGCAGCGGCCGGCCGTGCAGGGAGGCCATCCGCAGTCGGGCCACGCCGCGCATGCCGAGGCTGGTGGCGACCGTCGGGCCGGCCAGGGCGCGCAGCCGGGTCAGCCGGGCGTCGCTGAACGAGGCGAGCAGCACCCGGTCGGCGGCGCCGGCCCGCACCACCGCCTCGACGGTCGGCGCCACCCCGCCGTCGGCCTTGACGTCGACGTTGAACCGGACCTGCGGCCACGCGCCGAGCACGTCGTCGAGGCGGGGCACCAGGGCGGCGCCGCCGACGCGTACCGAGGCGAGATCGGCGAAGCGCAGGTCGGCGATGCGTCCGGCCTCGCCGGTGACGCGGCGCAGCGTCGGGTCGTGGAAGACCACCGGCACGCCGTCGGCGGTGGCGTGCACGTCGGTCTCCACGTACCGGTAGCCCAGCGCGACCGCGCGGGCGAACGCGGCGGCGGTGTTCTCGTCGCCGTCGGCCGCGCCGCCGCGGTGGGCGAAGGCCAGCGGCGCGGGCGCGTCGAGGTAGCCGTGACGGGGCTGCACGCCGGCAGTATGCCGGGCCGAAACGGCCGACGGATGTCCGGCCGGTGAAATTCCCTATCGTTACCCATGGCCGCTAACATAGGGTGCGATGGGTAACGACATGTATTCGGTGGAGCAGGTCGCGGCGCGGCTCGGGCTGCACGTGCGCACCGTGCGCGGCTACATCCGCGCCGGCCGGCTGCCCGCGACGCGGATCGGCAAGCAGTACCGGATCGCCCGCGCCGACCTCGACGCGTTCACCGGCCGGCCCGCGCGACCGGCCGGCCCGGCGGCGGAGGTGTCGAGCATCGTGGCGCTCGACGGCGTCGACCGGGCCGCCGCCGACCGGCTCGCCACGCTGGTGCTGGCCGGCGTCACCACCCACCCCGACCCGGACCGTCCACTGCGCGTGCAGACGGTCCACGACGAGGAACGGCACCATATGAAGATCATCGTCCTGGGCGACCTCGGCGCCACCGCCGAGCTGCTGCGCCTGCTCGACGCGGTGCTCGACGGCGACAACGGCCTGCTCGCCGGGAAGGAGGCCGACCGTGGCTGACGAGCTGAGCGAGCGCGCCGGCGTCACGGTGCTGGTCTGCGACCCGGCCGGCCCGCCGATCGTCACCGAGGCCGACGCGCTGGAGCTGATCGGCGCGGCGTTCGCCGGCGCCACGGTGGTGGCGGTGCCCGCCGCCCGGCTCGACCCGAGCTTCTTCACGCTGGGCACCCGCTTCGCCGGGGAGGTCATGCAGAAGTTCGTCAACTACCGGCTGCGCCTGGTGGTGGTCGGGGACATCTCCGCGTACCTGGCCGGCAGCGGCGCGCTGCGCGCGCTGGTGGCCGAGTCCAACCGGCACGACCAGGTGTGGTTCGTCCCGGACCTGGCCGCCCTCGACGCGCGCCTGGCCGCCGCCCCGTAACCCCCACGCGATCTTGCACTTCCGGCCCTCGTTCGAGGCGGTTCTGCCCGATACGCCCGGGCAGCAAGTGCAAGATCGCGGGGCGGGTGCGAGGGCGGGGCGGGGGCGGGGTCGGTCAGTGCAGCCAGTTGGCGGTCAGGGCGGTCACGGCCAGGCCGTCGGTGTCGGCGAGTTTGACGGCGACGAACTGGCGGGCGGCGGGGGAGGTCTGCACGCGGGGCGCGGGTTCCGGGTCGGTCAGTGTCGCCACCACCGCCGCGGCGGCCTCGGCCGGCGACTGGGCGGCGGCGAACGCGGCGGCGCTGCGACCGAGGTACGCCCGCAGCGCCGGCCCGTACGGCCCGGCGGCGGCCACCGCGGTGTCCGCGTCGATCCCGACGTTGGCGACGAACTCGCTGGCCACCGCGCCGGGCTCGACCACGCAGACGCTCACCCCGACGGTGGCCGCCACCGGCGCCAGGGACTCCATGAACCCCTCGACGGCGAACTTCGCCGCGCAGTATGCCTCGTTGAACGGCTGCCCGACCACCCCGCCGACGCTGGTCACCGTGATCAGCCGCCCGTTCGCGGCGCGCAGGTGCGGCAGCGCGGCACGGGTGACGTGCAGGACGCCGAAGAAGTTGACCTCCAGCACCGCCCGGACGTCGTCGACGGTCTCGCGTTCCAGCGTGCCGACGTGGCCGGCGCCGGCGTTGTTGACCACCGCGTCGAGCCGGCCGTGCCGGGCCACCACGTCGGCCACGCAGGCGGTCACCGAGGACTCGTCGACCACGTCGAGCCGGCGTACCTCCAGCAGGTCGCCGACCCCGGCGGCGTCGGCGGCGGCGCGCAGCGGGCCGGCCCGGTCGGGGTCGCGCAGCGTGGCGACGGTGCGCCAGCCGGCGCGGGCCGCGCCCACGGCGGTTTCCAGGCCGATGCCGGTGGACGTGCCGGTGATCAGCACGACGGGAGCGTTCACGTCTGCCACGGTCTCACCCTATGTCGGGGCCGCGCGGCCGATTCAGCCGGTTCGGTGCCGGCGGTGCGCGCGGCTCGGGTCGACCGGCCGGCCGGGGTCGACGTGGCGGGGCCCGTCGGGCTCGTGCGGGCGCAGCGGGGCCAGGTCGTCGGTGATCGCGTCGATGATCCGGTCGGTGGCGCGGCGGGCCGTGCCGGGCGCGCCCGCATCCAGGTCGGCCAGGGGCACCGGGGCGCCGAAGTGCACCCGGATGACCGGGCGGCGGGCGAGCGCCCGGGCCAGGCCGCGCAGCATGCCCTTCGGCGCCCGGTACGGCAGGACCTCGTGCGAGCCCCACTGGGCGACCGGGACGACGGCGGCGCCGCTGGCGAACGCGAGCCGGGCCGCGCCGGTCTTGCCGCGTTCGGGCCACATGCCGGGGGCCAGCCCGATGCGTCCCTCCGGGTAGACCAGCACCACCGACCCGCCGGCGACCGCCTCGGCGGCGATCTCCAGCGACCGGTGCACGGCGGTGGTGCCGCGGTCGACGCGGATGTGCCCGGCGTGGCGCATCAGCGGCCCGAGCACCGGGGCCCGGAACAGCCCGCCGGTGGCCATGATCCGGGGGGCGACGCGCCGGACCCGGCAGGCGGCGGCGAGCACCACCGGGTCGAACGGGCTGATGTGGTTGGCGGCCAGGATCAGCGGCCCGCGGCGCAGCGCCTCCGGCACGTCGCCGGTGACCTCCAGGCGGCCGATCAGCGCGACGGCGGCCCGGGCGAGCGTCTGCGCGCCGCGCCACAGCAGCGGCGCGCGCCAGGGGGAGGTGTCCATCAGTGCTGGATGGTCGCACGGCCGCGCCGGTGGAGGTGATCAGGGTCATTGGTCCCGGGTCGGTTCGGGCCCTGCGGCCCTGAAAATTTTTCTACGACACCGAGTAGTATTTACTACGTCTCGTAGTAAGAAGGCTGGGGGTTCTCAGGTGGACGCGTTGGACGTCGCCCGCTGGCAGTTCGGTGTCACCACCGTCTACCACTTCCTGTTCGTGCCGCTGACCATCGGCCTGTCCGTGCTGGTCGCCGTGCTCCAGACCATGTGGCACCGCACCGGCAACGAGCGGTACCTCAAACTCACCAAGTTCTACGGCAAGCTGTTCCTCATCAACTTCGCCATGGGCGTCGTCACCGGCATCGTGCAGGAGTTCCAGTTCGGCATGAACTGGAGCGACTACTCCCGCTTCGTCGGCGACATCTTCGGCGCGCCCCTCGCGATCGAGGCCCTCGTCGCGTTCTTCCTCGAATCCACGTTCATCGGCCTGTGGATCTTCGGTTGGGACCGGCTGCCCAAACGCCTGCACCTGGCCGCGATCTGGGCCGCCGCGATCGGCACCAACCTGTCCGCCTACTTCATCCTCGCCGCGAACTCGTTCATGCAGAACCCGGTCGGGTTCCGCATCAACCCCGACAGCGGACGCGCCGAACTGACCGACTTCGTCGCCGTGCTTACCAACAAGGTCGCGCTGGTCACCTTCCCACACACCCTCGCCGGGTCGTTCCTGGTCGCCGGGTCCCTCGTGGTCACCGTCGGGCTGTGGCACGTGATGCGCAACCGCGGCAGCGCCGACACCGGCGCCTACCGCTTCGCCACCAAGTTCGGCTCCTGGGTGGTCCTGGTCTCCGCCACCCTCGTCGTGCTCACCGGCGACATCCAAGGCAAGATCATGACCGAGGTGCAGCCGATGAAGATGGCCGCCGCCGAGGGCCTCTACACCACCGAGAGCCCCGCCTCGTTCTCCGTGCTCACCATCGGCAGCCTCGACGGCAGCCGCGAGGTCTTCGCCCTCAAGATCCCCTACCTGCTGTCGTTCCTCGGCACCGGCGACCCGAACGGCACCGTGCAGGGCATCAACGACCTCCAGGCCCAGTACGCCAGCCAGTACGGCCCCGGCAACTACGCCCCGATCATCCCGGTCACCTACTGGAGCTTCCGCTTCATGATCGGCTTCGGCCTGGCCGCCGCCGCCATCGCGCTGCTGGTGCTCTGGAGCCACCGCAAGGGCCGCACCCCCACCAGCCGCTGGCTGCTGCGCGCCGGCCTGGTCATGCCGGCACTGCCGCTGCTCGCCAACTCCTTCGGCTGGATCTTCACCGAGATGGGCCGCCAACCCTGGATCGTGTTCGGCGAGATGCTCACCCGCAACGGCGTGTCCCGCAGCGTCTCCCTCACCGAGGTGCTCACCTCCTTCACCGCCTTCACCCTCATCTACGCCACCCTCGCGGTGATCGAGTTCAAGCTGCTGGTCCGCTACGCCCGCGCCGGCGTCCCCGACGTCACCCCGCCCCCCGACGACGACGACACCGACGACGCGCAGCGCCCCCTCGCGTTCGCCTACTGACCGAAAGAGCCCACCGTGGAACTGACCACCGTCTGGTTTCTCCTCGTGGCCGTGCTGTTCACCGGCTACTTCATCCTCGAAGGCTTCGACTTCGGCGTCGGCATGCTGCTGCCCGTGCTCGGCCGCGACGACCGGCAACGCCGCGTCCTGATCAACACCATCGGCCCCGTCTGGGACGGCAACGAAGTCTGGCTGATCACCGCCGGCGGCGCCATGTTCGCCGCGTTCCCCGAGTGGTACGCCACCCTGTTCTCCGGCTTCTACCTGCCGCTACTGCTCATCCTGCTCGCCCTCATCGCCCGCGGCGTCGCCTTCGAATACCGACACAAGCGCCCCGAGGCGTCCTGGAAACGCCGCTGGGACCGGGCCATCTTCCTCGGCTCCGCGATCCCGGCCGTGCTGTGGGGCGTCGCGTTCGCCAACATCTTCCGCGGCGTACCCCTCGACGCCGACCACGAGTACGTCGGCGGCCTGCTCGACCTGCTGCACCCGTACGCGCTGCTCGGCGGCCTCACCACGCTCGGCCTGTTCGCCACCCACGGCGCGGTGTTCCTCGCGCTCAAGACCACCGGCGACATCCGGCAGCGCGCCGGCACGCTCGCGGTGACACTCGGCGCCGGCACCGCCGTGGCCGCCGTGGCGTTCCTCGGCTGGTCGCTGACCATCCGCGCCAACGCCACCGCCGTCGTGCTCGCCGTCGGCGCCGCCCTCGCCCTGCTCGGCGGCCTCGCCGCGGCGAGGGTACGCCGCGAGGGCTGGGCGTTCACCGGCACCGCGCTGGCCATCGCGCTGGCCGTGGCGACCCTGTTCGCCGCGCTGTTCCCGAACGTGCTGCCGTCCACGCTCGACCCGGCCGGCACGCTCACCGCCACCAACGCCGCGTCCACCCCGTACACCCTGAAAATCATGACGTGGGTGGCGGTGATCTTCACTCCGATCGTGCTCGCCTACCAAGGTTGGACCTACTGGGTGTTCCGCCGCCGAATCGGGGTACAGAACATTCCGCAACACTGATGGACCTGCGGGCGCAGGGGTGGCGCGGGGCCGGTGCGAGGGGGTCGCACCGGCCCCGCGGGGTGCCCGGGGCAGCGCTCAGCGGGCCTCGCGCAGCTCCGCCAACCGCGCCTCGATCTCCGCCAGCTCCGCGCGCAGCTTCTCCGCCTGCTGTTCCGCCTCGGCCCGCTCCGCGCCCAGGATCTGCTCCACCGCCTCCTGCACCCCCGGCACGTCCACCAACGCCACCATCCGCAGCGCCTCCGCCGGCTTCACCACGTACGGCCTGGCGAGCGCCTTCGCGCCCTGCTGCGCAGCCACCGTCCACTCGCCCTCGGCGTACGCCAGGGTCACCGTCAGCCCCGCCGGCGTCTTCGGCTTCGCCGCCTTCACCGCCCGCTTCGCCGGCCTCGGCTCCGCCTGCTGCTCCACCTTCGGCTCCTCCCGACGCGGCGCGGGCACCCGCGGCGTGTCCAACACGAACTCCGGCGCCGCCGGCGCGGCCACCTCCGGCTCGGGCTCCGGCTTCGGCTCCGCGGCCGGCCGCCGCCCGGCGCCCTTCGGCGCGACCGCCACGTCAGCGGGGGAGAAGGGCAACTCGTCGCGGCCGAACCGCACCACCACGAACTCCTCGGACTGCTCCGGATCGGTCAGCTCCACCACCTGCCCGAGCTGCCCAGCCACCTGCCCGGCCGCCTCGGTGAACACCACCCGCGGCTTCCGGCCCGCCGCCAACGACTCACGGATCTGCTGTACCTCGTCAGTGGACAACCCCTGGACCGCCATCACGCCCTCTTCCGTACACCTGTTTGATTGCCGCCCTTGATACCAGGCCGGCACGACACCCCGACGGTCAACCCCCGAGCGCCCGCAACGCCGCGTCGGCGTGCGCGTTCATGCTCACCTCGCTGTGCACCACCGCCAGCACCCGCCGGTCCGGGCCGATCACGAACGTCATCCGCCGGGTGCTCAACGCGCCCAGCGGCAACCGCCGCCGCACCCCGAACGCCGCCGCCACCGCCCCGTCGACGTCGGACAACAGCGGATAGTCGAAACCGTGCCGGCGGGCGAACTCCGCCTGCCGCTCCACCGGGTCCCGGCTGATCCCCACCCGCGACGCGCCCACCGCCGCGAACTCCGCCGCCAAATCCCGGAAATGGCAGCTCTCCGCCGTGCACCCCCGCGTCATCGCCGCCGGATAGAAGAACAGCACCACCGGCCCGGCGGCCAGGAACTCCGACAGCCGCCGCGGCGTCCCCGTCTGGTCCGGCAGCGTGAAATCCTCGACCAGGTCACCGACACCCACACCCACCACATACCTCCCGAGCCTCGCCGTCGATGCGGTGAGCCTAGGCGCGCCACACACCCGCCACCTCGCCGGCCACCGCCCCGGCCTGCGCGAACCCCGCCCGCGCCGACGCCGCCCGCCGCGTCGGATCCAGCACGTTCCGCCCGATCGCCGCCCGCGCCGCCCGGTCCGGCGCCACCACCGCCACCCGCGCCCCCGCCGCCCGCAACGCCGCCACCTGCGCCGACACCCGCGGCATCGGCCCCACCGCGGCGCTCGTCGGCGCCAACACCACCACCCGCCGCGCCCCGGCGGCCAGGTCCGCGTTCACCGGCGACCGCACCCCACCGTCGACGAACCGCCGACCCCCGACCGTCACCGGCGGCCACACCCCCGGCACCGCGCAACTGGCCCCCACCGCGTCGACCAGCGACACCCCACTGCCGGCGTCGAACACCACGAACTCACCCGACACCGCGTCGACGGCGGTCACCAGCAGCCGCCGCGCCGGCCACTGCCGCGCCGGCAACCGCGCCGCGATCACCGCCCGCCGCGACTCCTCCGACGGGGTACGCGCCGCCAACGCCACCGCGCCCACCCGCGCGCGGGCCCGCGCCGCGTCCCGCCCCCGACCGCCCGCCCACGCCCACCGGGCCAGCACCCCCAACCCGAGCCGCGCCGGCACCTCGTCACCCGGCGGCCGCAACTGCGCCGCGTACCGCTGCGCCGGCGGCACCCCGCAACACACCTGCGCCCCGACCACCGAACCCGCCGACGTGCCCACCACCAGATCCGCGTCCTCCAGCGACACACCCCGTTCGGCCAGCCCGGCCAGCAGCCCCAACTCCCAGGCCACCCCGGTCACCCCGCCGCCGCCCAACACCAACGCCCGCCCCATGTGACAGTCCTCTCCGTCGCCGCCGGTGCCGCCCACGGTAACGTCGCCCCCACCGGCAGGGCAGGGGAGAACGCATTGACCTCGATCACCATCGTCACCGGCGGTGGACGCGGCATCGGCGCGGCCACCGCCCGCCGGCTCGCCGCCGCCGGCCACGACCTGGTCATCGGCTACCGCGCCGACCACGACGCCGCCGCGACCGTCGCCGCCGACGTGCGCGCCGCCGGCCGACGCGCCGTCACCGTCGCCGCCGACACCACCGACCCCGACGCGGTACGCCGGCTCTTCGCCGCCGCCGACCAGCTCGGCCCGCTCACCGGCCTGGTCAACAACGCCGGCGTCACCAGCCCCATCGGCCCCTTCACCGACCTGCGCGCCGAGGACCTGCGCGACGTCGTCGACGTCAACCTGATCGGCTACGTCCTCTGCGCCCAGCAGGCCGCCCGCCGGATGAGCGCCGGCGGCGCCATCGTCAACGTGTCCTCCGCCGCCGCCACCCTCGGCAGCCCCGGCGAGTACATCCACTACGCCGCCGTCAAAGCCGCCACCGACACCCTCACCGTCGGCCTGGCCAAGGAACTCGCCCCACGCGGCATCCGCGTCAACGCGGTCGCCCCCGGCATCATCCGCACCGACATCCACGCCCGCTCCGGCGTACCGGACCGCCCCGAGCGCGCCGCCGGCCGCATCCCGCTGGGCCGCGCCGGCGAACCCGACGAGGT
The DNA here is from genome assembly GCF_049841835.1 of Micromonospora sp. DT227. NCBI lineage: Bacteria > Bacillati > Actinomycetota > Actinomycetes > Micromonosporales > Micromonosporaceae > Micromonospora > Micromonospora sp. DT227. The sequence goes on from NZ_JBNCLA010000006.1 coordinate 271,447, forward strand.
GGCCGGCGCGATCGTCCACCTGCTCGGCCCCGACGCCTCGTACACCACCGGCGCGGTCCTGCGCATCGCCGGCGGCCTCTGACCGGCGCGGCGGCCCGGAGCAGACCCCGGGCCGCCGCCACGCGTCACTGCGTGAACAACTTCGCCGCCGTGATCAGCGTCTGCACCACGCCGTAGCCCAAGAGCGCGGCCACCACCAGCCACGACACCACCAGACGGACCTGCTGCCCGCCACCGCTGCGCCCGTTCACGACCCGCTCCGCTCCGCCGTCACCGGCTGCCCGTCCACCATCTCGTCCCGGCCCGACGCCGGCTCGTGGAACCGCCGCGGCACCGGCCGGATCAGCAGGTTCGCCACCAGCCCCACCGCCAGCACCCCGACCATCGTGAACAACGCCGGCCGGTACGCCGACGCGGTCAACGAGCCCGGCTCGCCCTGCGCGTCCAGGAACGCGTTGACGATCAGCGGGCCGGCCACCCCCGCCGCCGACCACGCGGTCAACAGCCGACCGTGGATCGCGCCCACCTCGAACGTGCCGAACAGATCCCGCAGATACGCCGGCGCGGTCGCGAACCCGCCCCCGTAGAACGACAGGATCACGCAGGCCAACAGCACGAACAACGCCGTCGCGCTCTGCCCGACCAACGCCAGCACCAGGTACAGCACCAGGCCCACACCCAGATACACCACGTAGATCGGCTTACGGCCGATCACATCCGACGTCGACGACCAGACGAACCGGCCCGCCATGTTGAACAGCGACAGCAACCCGACGAACCCGCCGGCCGCCGCCACCGACACCGCCGACGTGCCGTTGTCCCGGAAGAAGTCCTGAATCATCGGGCTGGCCTGCTCCAGGATGCCGATGCCCGCCGTCACGTTGCAGAACAGCACCACCCACAGCAGCCAGAACGACCGCGTCCGCACCGCGTTCGCCGCCGACACGTTCGCGGTGGTCACCATCGGCTTCGCCGCCACCTTCGCCGGGTCGAACCCGGCCGGCCGCCAGTCCGCCGCCGGCACCCGCACGTTGAACACCCCGAACATCATGACCACGAAGTAGCCGACACCGAGCGTGACGAACAACCACACCAGCGCCGACCCCGACGCCGTCGACCCGCTGTTCGACGGGTCGTACCCCGGGTCGAACAACGACAACAACTGCCGGGACAGGGGAGAGGCCACCATCGCCCCACCACCGAACCCCATGATCGCCAACCCGGTGGCCAGCCCCGGCCGGTCCGGGAACCACTTGATCAACGTGGAGACGGGGGAGATGTACCCGATCCCCAACCCGATCCCACCCAGCACCCCGTACCCCAGATACAGCAGCCACAACTGCGACGACGCGATGCCCAGCGCGCCCACCAGGAAACCCGCCGCCCAGAAGCACGCCGAGACGAACATCGCCTTACGCGGCCCGTTCGCCTCCACCCACGTACCGGCCACCGCGGCCGACAACCCCAACATCACGATCGCGATGCTGAAGATCACGCCGATCGCCGTCTGCCCCGAGTCGAAATGCGCGATCAGGGAGTTCTTGTACACGCTCGTCGCGTACACCTGCCCGATGCAGAGATGGATCGCCAACGCCGCCGGCGGGATCAACCACCGGCTGTACCCCGGCGGCGCGACGGTGTGCCGACGATCGAGTGCGGAAAGCATCAGTGCTTCCTCCGTCCAGATGGCGAGAACCCCTCGCTTCATGCCCCCACCACACGCTGCGCCCAAACCCACCCCGCGCCCGACGGTCGAAACCCTGAGCCGAACGGTCACCAGCCGAACCGGATGCGACGATGAACACGTGAAGATCCTGTCCATCCAGTCCTCGGTCGCCTACGGCCACGTCGGCAACTCCGCCGCCGTGTTCCCCCTGCAACGCCTCCGCCACGAGGTCTGGCCGGTACTGACCGTGCACTTCTCCAACCACACCGGCTACGGCGCCTGGCGCGGCCCCCTGCTCGCCCCCACCGACGTCGCCGACGTCATCACCGGCATCGCCGAACGCGGCGTGCTCGGCACCGCCGACGCCGTACTCTCCGGCTACCAGGGCGACCCCGCCGTCGGCGCCGTCATCCTCGACGCCGTCGCCCAGGTCAAAGCCGCCAACCCGGCCGCCCTCTACTGCTGCGACCCGGTCATGGGCGACGTCGGCCGCGGCATGTTCGTGCGCCCCGGCATCCCCGAATACCTGCGCGACACCGTCGTGCCCCGCGCCGACATCGTCACCCCCAACCAGTTCGAGCTGGAGTTCCTCGCCGGCCGCCGCACCGACACCCTCGACGACCTGCTCACCGCCGTCGACGCCGTCCGCGCCACCGGCCCCGACCACGTCCTGGTCACCAGCGTCCTGCACGGCGACCTGCCCACCGACCACCTCGACGTCGTCGCCGTCTCCACCGACGGCGCCTGGGCCGTCACCACCCCGCTGCTGCCGATCAGCCCCAACGGCGGCGGCGACGTCACCGCCGCCCTCTACCTCGCCCACCTCGCCACCACCGGCTCACCCGCGACCGCGCTGGAACGCACCACCAACTCCATCTACGCGGTCCTCGACGCCACCCTCGCCGCCGGCACCCGCGAACTCCAACTCGTCGCCGCCCAGGACGCCATCGCCGACCCACCCACCCGCTTCACCGCCCGCCGACTGCGCTGAACACCTGGACGCCCCCGCCCCGACCAGCGAAAATGCCACACGTGCCAACCCACCACCCGGCCACCGACGACCCCGCCTTCGCCCACCGCCTACGCGACCTCGCCCGCCTGCGCCGCATCCGCGACCGCATCGACCGCGAACACGCCCAACCCCTCGACGTCGAAGCCCTCGCCCGCGGCGAACACATGTCCGCCGGCCACCTCAGCCGCCAGTTCCGCCAGACCTACGGCGAAACCCCGTACTCCTACCTCATGACCCGCCGCATCGAACGCGCCATGGCCCTGCTGCGCCGCGGCGACCTCAGCGTCACCGACGTCTGCTTCGCCGTCGGCTGCCAGTCCCTCGGCACCTTCAGCACCCGCTTCACCGAACTCGTCGGCGAACCCCCCAGCGCCTACCGCGCCCGCCACGCGCCCGGCACCCCCGAACCACCCCCGTGCCTCACCAAACACGCCACCCGACCGATCAGGAATCGAGAAGCCCCCGCCACCTGACCGAACTAGCGTGACCACCATGACCGTCACGATCCACTACGCCTTCCTGCCCCACACCGACGCCGACGCCGCCCTCGCCTTCTACCGCGACACCCTCGGCTTCGACCTGCGCAACGACGTCGGCCAGGGCAACACCATGCGCTGGCTCACCGTCGGCCCACCCGGACAGCCCGAGACCGGCATCGTCCTGCACCCCCCGGCCGTCGACCCCGGCATCACCGACGACGAACGCCGCACCGTCCTCGAACTCATCGCCAAGGGCACCTACGGCGCGCTCACCCTCGCCACCGACGACCTCGACACACTCTTCGACCGCCTCCAGGCCAGCGGCGCCGACGTCGTCCAGGAACCCACCGAACAGCCCTACGGCGTCCGCGACTGCGCCTTCCGCGACCCCACCGGCAACCTCATCCGCATCAACCAACGACGCTGACCGGCGGACGTACCGTACTATGTACGCCGGCCGGCGCGCCGCACGCCGGCCGGCCCGACACCGCACCAACCGGACGGAGACCCATGCCCCAGGCCCACGCCGACAGCCACGACGTCATCCGCGTCCACGGCGCCCGCGAGAACAACCTCCGCAACGTCGACGTCGACTTGCCCAAACGCCGCCTCACCGTCTTCACCGGCGTCTCCGGCTCCGGCAAGAGCAGCCTGGTCTTCGGCACCATCGCCGCCGAATCCCAACGCCTCATCAACGAGACCTACAGCGCCTTCGTCCAAGGCTTCATGCCCACCCTGTCCCGCCCCGACGTCGACATCCTCGAAGGCCTCACCACCGCCATCATCGTCGACCAGGAACGCATGGGCACCGACCCCCGCTCCACCGTCGGCACCGCCACCGACGCCAACGCCATGCTCCGCATCCTCTTCAGCCGCCTCGGCCAACCCCACATCGGCCCACCCAACGCCTACTCCTTCAACGTCCCCTCCGTCCGCGCCACCGGCGCCATCACCGTCGACCGCGGCCCCGACAAGACCCAGACCAAGAAGGGCACCTTCCACCGCCTCGGCGGCATGTGCCCCCGCTGCGAAGGCCGCGGCAGCGTCACCGACTTCGACCACACCGTCCTCTACGACGCCGACCGCACCCTCAACGAGGGCGCCATCACCATCCCCGGCTACAGCATGGACGGCTGGTACGGCCGCATCTTCCGCGCCAGCGGCATGTTCGACCCCGACAAACCCCTGCGCGACTACACCGACCGCGAACGCCACGACCTGCTCCACAAGGAACCCACCAAAATCAAGGTCGAAGGCATCAACGTCACCTACACCGGCCTCATCCCCGCCATTCAGAAGTCGATGCTCGCCAAGGACGTCGACGCCATGCAGCCCCACATCCGCGCCTTCGTCGAACGCGCCGTCACGTTCACCACCTGCCCCGACTGCGACGGCACCCGCCTGGCCCCCGAAGCCCGCTCCTCCAAGATCAACGGCATCTCCATCGCCGACGCCTGCGCCATGCAGATCAGCGACCTCGCCACCTGGGTCCGCGACCTGCACGAACCCTCCGTCGCCCCGCTGCTCACCGCACTGGGGGACACCCTCGACTCCTTCGTCGAGATCGGCCTCGGCTACCTCAGCCTCAACCGCCCCGCCGGCACCCTCTCCGGCGGCGAGGCCCAACGCACCAAAATGATCCGCCACCTCGGCTCGTCCCTCACCGACGTCACCTACGTCTTCGACGAACCCACCATCGGCCTGCACCCGCACGACATCGCCCGGATGAACAACCTCCTGCTCCGCCTGCGCGACAAGGGCAACACCGTCCTGGTCGTCGAACACAAACCGGAAACCATCGCCATCGCCGACCACGCCGTCGACCTCGGCCCCGGCGCCGGCACCGAAGGCGGCACCATCTGCTACGAAGGCACCGTCGCCGGCCTGCGCGCCAGCGACACCGTCACCGGCCGCCACCTCGACGACCGCGCCACCCTCAAGGACACCACCCGTACCCCCACCGGCACCCTGCCCATCCGCGGCGCCGCCACCCACAACCTGCGCGACGTCGACGTCGACATCCCGCTCGGCGTGCTGGTCGTCGTCACCGGCGTCGCCGGCTCCGGCAAGAGCAGCCTCATCCACGGCTCCCTGGCCGGACGCGACGACGTCGTCAGCATCGACCAGAGCGCCATCCGTGGCTCCCGCCGCAGCAACCCGGCCACCTACACCGGCCTGCTCGACCCCATCCGCAAGGCCTTCGCCAAGGCCAACGGCGTCAAACCCGCCCTGTTCAGCGCCAACTCCGAAGGCGCCTGCCCCACCTGCAACGGCGCCGGCGTCATCTACACCGACCTCGGCATGATGGCCGGCGTCGCCAGCACCTGCGAGGACTGCGAAGGCAAGCGCTTTCAGGCCGCCGTGCTCGACTACCACCTCGGCGGTCGCGACATTAGCGAGGTCCTCGCCATGCCGGTCAACGAGGCCGAGAAGTTCTTCGGCGCCGGCGACGCCCGCCTCCCGGCCGCCCACGCCATCCTCGACCGGCTCGCCGACGTCGGGCTCGGCTACCTCACGCTCGGTCAACCACTGACCACGCTGTCCGGAGGGGAGCGGCAGCGGATCAAGCTGGCCACCCGGATGGGGGACAGGGGCGGCGTCTACGTCCTCGACGAACCGACCACCGGCCTGCACCTGGCCGACGTCGCCCAACTGCTCGGCCTGCTCGACCGGCTGGTCGAATCCGGCAAGTCGGTCATCGTCATCGAACACCACCAGGCGGTCATGGCACACGCCGACTGGATCATCGACCTCGGCCCGGGCGCCGGCCACGACGGCGGTCGTATCGTCTTCGAGGGCACCCCGGCCGACCTGGTGACCACGCGGTCCACCCTCACCGGCGAACACCTCGCCGCCTACGTCGGGGCCTGACCCGCGAACCCGGGGCGGCGGTGTCCGGCACCGACACCGCCGCCCCGACCAACGGTTCGATAATCTACATTATGTCAAGTAAGGCGGAGTCGGGGTCCCCCGTCACTCCGCCACCGGGTCCGCCAACACCGCCGCCACCACCCGCAACGGCTCCGCGACCCCGGACCCGATCGTGACGAGCGCCTTCCACAACGCCCAACCCCGGGCCCGCCGCCACGCGTCGACCGGCAACCCGACCGCATCCCGGAACGCCGCGCGCTCGACGCCGACGCACCACGTCCAGGCCGGCACCAGATCGCAGGCCGGATCACCCACCCCGCACTGCCCGAAGTCGATCATCGCGGCGAGCCGGCCGCGCGCGACCAGCAGATTCCCGGCCGAGACGTCACCGTGGAACCACACCGGCGCCGTCGGCCAGGCGGACGTCACCGCGCCCGCCCACACCGTCCGCGCCGCGGCCGTGTCCACCCGACCGTCCAGCGCCGCCAGGGCCCGCTCCACCTCGTCGCCGTAGACGCTCGGGTGGCAGCCCCGGAACGCCGAGTGCCGGCCGGCGACCGGTCCGCCCGCCGTCGGCGCCTCGCGCAGCGCGGCCAGCAGGCCGCCGAGGTCCCGGGCCACGGCGACGCGGTCCAGGGCGTCGGCGGCCTCCAGCGTGTCGCCGGGCAGCCACCGCCGCACCGACCAGGGGTACGGGTAGCCGGCGCCGGGCGCCCCGGTGGCGACCGGTTCGGGCACGGGCAGCGGCAGGTGGCGGGCCAGGACGGGCAGCCAGCGGTCCTCCTTGGCGACGCCGGGCACGTAGCCCTCGGCGCTCGGCAGCCGGGCCAGCAGGTGCTCGCCGAGGCGGAACGTCCGGTTGTCCCACCCCTGGCGCGCGACGGCGGTGACCGGCAGGTGCGCCCACTGTGGGAACTGCGCGGCGACCAGGGCGCGGACGAGCGCGGCGTCGATCTGCACCATGCGGTCCAGTCTGCGGGGCGCGGCAATCGTTTTTCGTCGGTGCGCTCCCCCGGAGTGGCGACCTGGCGGGAACGCGAGAATCATGCATAATATCCCTTATGCATGACAAAGCGGACGAAACGGTAGGGGCGTTGATCGAGGAGTTCCTGACCGCCCGGGCCACCCGCAAGCCCTCCCCGCACACCCTGGCCGCGTACCGGCGGGACCTCACCGGCGTCGCCGCACTGGAGGTGGCGGACGGTGACGGCACTCCCCTCCCCCTGGGCCGACTGCCGGTCGGACGCCTGTCCCCCCGGCTGATGCGCGCGGCGTTCGCCCGGTTCGCCGCGCCCCGCGCCGCCGCGTCGGTCCACCGCGCCTGGTCCACCTGGAACAGTTTCTTCACGTTCCTGGTGGCCGACGGGGTGGTGGCCGGGAACCCGATGCCCGCGGTCGGGCGGCCCCGGACGCCGCTCCCCCGGCCCAAGCCGCTGCGGGGTGAGGACACCCCGGAGGAGCTGCTGGCGGCGGTGGCGCGGGCCGAGGGCCGGCAGCGCGACCCGTGGCCGGAGCGGGACGTGGCGGTGCTGGCGTTGGCGCTGTGTGCCGGGTTGCGGCTGTCGGAGCTGCTGGCGCTGCGGGTGTCGTCGCTTGCCGGTCGCGAGGGTGAGCGGCGCGTGGACGTGGCCGGCAAGGGCGGTCGGCCGCGGACGGTGCCGATCGAGGTGGGCGTGGACCGGGTGGTGGGTGGTTACCTGGACAGCCGGCGGCGGCGGTTCGGGGCGCGCAGTGTGCGTCCGGACGGGTCGTTGCTGGTGGACCGGCAGGGTGAGCCGTTGCGTCGGGGTGGCCTGCAGTATCTGGTGGAGTCGTGTTTCCGGCGGGCGGGCATCGGTGACCGGGTGCCGCGCGGGGCGCGGTTGCACGCGTTACGGCACACGTTCGCGACGCGGTTGGCCGAGGACGGGGCGAGCGCGGCGGAGATCATGCGGTTGCTGGGGCATGCGTCGTTGGCGTCGTCGCAGACGTACATCGAGGTGACGGCGGGTCAGCAGCGGGCGGCGGTGGCGGCCAACCGGACGAACCGGGCGTTGTCGGGGTTGGGTCTCTAGCGGGCGGGGGGCGCGCCGGGCAGGCCGAGGTGGTTCGCGACGTGGGCCAGGTGGTGGGAGGTGCCCCAGGCGAGCCAGTGTCGGGCGGTGCCGGGGGTGGCGTGGCGGGTGGCGCGCAGGGCGATCTGTTCGTCGCCCCAGGAGAAGTGTCGTCCGAGGGTGGGCCAGTGGTCGGCGGCGACGAGTGTTCGGCACAGGTCGTGGATGGCGCTGTTGCCGTTGTCGTCGCGGGCGGCGGCCCGGTAGGTCCACCAGACGTCGTGGTCGGTGTAGCGGAGGTTCGGGGGTGGTCCCCAGCCGCCGGTGGCGGGTCGGGGGTGGGCGATGCCGTAGTCGGCGAATCGGACGTGGTGGTCGTGGAGGCGTTGCCAGAGGTCGAGGTCGAAGCGGCGGAGCGGGGTGGGGGTGTTGGGGGGTAGGTGGGCGATGCTGCGGGGCATCGCTCCGGCGGCGACGACGACGGCTTTCCAGGGGTGCCGGTGGGTCCAGGAGAGGTGTTTGCGGACCAGTGGTTCGGCTCGGGTGAGGTCGTGTTCGGAGCGGAGGTGGGCGGCGTCGAGGAGCAGGACGGTGTGTTCGGCGTGCAGGTCGATGGCGGACAGGAGGTGGTGCGCCCGGGTTTCGGCGTCGTCGTCGGTCGGGTCGAGTCGCAGGACGGCGCCGTGGCCGTGCAGGGCGGCGGCGTCGCGGATGTCGGCCAGTCGTGCGGGGCTGTCGTGGGGGTGGGCGACGGGCAGCATCGGGTTGCCCCACTGGTGCAGGTCTTCGGCGATGTCGGGCAGCGGTCGTCGGAGTCCGGTGGCGGGGTCCGGTAGGTGGTGGGCGTCGACGGCGATGGTCATGTCGCGGGGAAGGGTGTCCTGTGCGCGCCGACTGAAGGTGCGGGCGTCGTGGATGGGCCCGTGTGTGGTGGCGGCGACGTCGAAGATGGGGAGGAGGTGGGGCGCCAGTTCGTCGGGGATCTGGTCGATGGCGTCGAACTCGCCGGCGCGGCCGTGGAGTATCGGGAAGTAGTCCGCCATTGCGCATCGCCCCACACGATCCGACCGACAGTTACTGTCATCGATGGTCCACGCTTCGTGTCCGATCGGCAACCGTGGGTGTGCGGATGCTGGCTGTGGTGGTGGCAGGATCGGTCGGATGCGGGTGGGTGCGGCGCGGGCGGTGGCGGTCGACTGGGTGCGGGAGCGGATGCGGGTTGATCCGTCGGTCGAGGGAGCGTTGTTCAGTGGCTCGACGGTGGGGTTGCCGGACGACGCGGTGTTGCCGGTGTGGTCGGACGTGGACGTGCTGCTGGTGCGGGACTCCCCCGGCGTGAAGGTGGGCAAGTTCGTCCATCGGGGGGTGTTGTTGGAGGTCAGTTCGGTCACCTGGGCGGAGGTGGGTGAGCCGCAGGACGTGCTGGGGTCGTGGGTGTTCGCGCCGATGTTCCGTACCGATGGGGTGATCGCGGATCCGTCGGGGCGGTTGGCGGCGGTGCGGCGGCGGGTGGCGACGGGGTTCGCGGATCCGGTGTGGGTGCGGCGGCGGTGCGCGGGGGTGCGGCGGCGGGTCGAGGACGGGTTGCGGGTGTTGGACGCGGGGGCGCCGCTCGCGGAGCAGGTGTTGACGTGGGTGTTCCCGACGTCGCTGCTGGCGGTGTGGCCGGCGGTGGCGGGGTTGGTGGATCCGACGGTGCGGCGGCGGTACGTGCGGGCGTCGGAGGTGTTGGCGGGGCACGGGTTCGGTGGGCGGTATCCGCAGTTGTTGGCGACGTTGGACGGCGGTGGGGTGGGCGCGGGGCGGGTGCGGGAGCATCTGGCCGGGTTGGCGGTGGTGTTCGACGAGGTGGCGCGGCTGCCGCGGGAGGGGTTTGCGTTCGGGGCGGATCTGGCGGTGGCGGGGCGGCCGGTGGTGTTCGACGGTGGGGCGGCGTTGGTGGCGGCGGGGCGGCACCGGGAGGCGATGTTCTGGGTGCTGGTGACGTACGCGCGGTGTCTGGTGGTGTTGGGGGCGGTGGCGCCGGAGCGGGAGCGGGCGTTGCGGCCGGGGTTGGTGGCGGTGTTGGCGGATCTTCAGGTGGTGTCGGCGGCGGATCGGCGGCGGCGGGCGGATGCGGTGTTGGCGTCGTTGCCGGGGTGGCAGTCGGTGGTGGATGCGATCGTGGCGCGCGCTGTGGGAGGGTGAGGGGGACGCGACTGGCGGCACGGGGATGGGTGAACCATCGGGGAGCTCGTCGTGGGGGTCGACCGCCTGGGCCTCCGCGGGCGAGGTGCCGCATGTCTTCTTCTTCGGTGGTTGCGGGTTCGTCGGCGCGGTTGTTGCCGGGTGCGCCGGTGGCCGAGCGGGTGTGGAGTGAGGTGGCCGCGTCGGTGGCGGAGCTGCGTGCGGTGGGGGTGACGCCGGCGTTGGCGACGGTGCTGGTGGGTGACGACGACGCGAGCGCCGGTTACATCCGGATCAAACAGCGGCAGGCGGCGGCGTTGGGGTTCGCGTCGCCGCACGTGCACCTGCCGGCGTCGGCGTCGCAGGCGGATCTGCACGCGGTGGTGGCGGATCTCAACGCGGACCCGGCGGTGCACGGGGTGCTGGTGCAGCATCCGATCCCGGGGGGTCTGGACTACGACCGGGCGTTGGCCGAGGTGGATCCGGACAAGGACGTGGACGGCATGCATCCGGTGAACATGGGTCGGTTGGCGTTGGGGTTGCCGGGGCCGTTGCCGTGTACGCCGGCGGGGATCGAGGCGTTGTTGGCGTTCCATCAGGTGCCGGTGTCGGGCCGGGAGGTGGTGGTGCTGGGTCGGGGTGCGACGTTGGGTCGGCCGTTGGCGATGTTGTTGGCGCAGAAGCGGCCGACGGCGAACGCGGCGGTGACGGTGGTGCACACGGGGGTGGCGGACTGGCCTCGGTACACGCGGCGGGCGGAGATTCTGGTGGCGGCGGCGGGGGTGCCGGGGATCGTGCGGCCGGAGCATGTGCGTCCGGGCGCGGTGGTGGTCGGTGGTGGGGTGCGCTACGAGGGGCGGCGGTTGTTGCCGGATGTGGACGAGTCGTGTGCGCGGGTGGCGGGTGCGATCACGCCGCGGGTGGGTGGGGTGGGTCCGACGACGGTGGCGATGTTGTTCCGTAACGCGGTGCGCGCGGCCCAGCGGCAGACCGGCGTGGGGTGAGGGTCAGCCGAGGTCGACGACGAGGGGGCGGTGGTCGGAGACGGTGGAGGTTGGGGTGTCGACGGCGGTGACGGGTGGGAGCCGGTCGAGGTGGTGGGGGTCGGCGAGGATGTGGTCGAGTTGGACGCGGGGTTGTCCGGCCGGGTAGGTGGGGCGTCGGCCCAGGGGGCGCCAGCGGGACAGCGCGGCGGCGGGGCCGGCGGGGAGGTTGAGGTCGCCGAGCAGGATGCGCGGGGCGGGCAGCGCGCGCAGGGCGCGCACGACGCGGCGTAGTTGCCACATGTTCCAGCCGGGGACGAAGGACAGGTGGGTGGCGGCGACGGTGAGTGGGCCGTGGGGGGTGTCGAGGACGGCGGCGAGGACGACGCGGGGTTCGTCGCGGAGCAGGACGAGTCCGCCGCGGGGGCCGGGGATGTAGATGGGTGAGCGGACGGGTGCGGCGGGTAGGCGGGTGACCTGCCAGGAGCGGACGGGGTGGCGGCTGATGAGGCCGACGCCGTAGAGGGGTTCGCCGTGGCCGTCGTCGTCGTGGGTGAGGGGGCGGAAGTGTTCGCCGGGGGTGCCGACGACGGCGGCGGCGAAGCGGTGGTGGTCGGCGTGCAGGGCGTGGGCGGCGAGGGCGGTGAGGTCGAGTTTGCCGCTGCGGGTCTGGTCGCGGTCGACTTCCTGGAGGGCGAGCACATCGGCGTCGAGGGCGGTGACGGCGGCGGCGAGTCGGTCGGGGTCGACGAGCCCGTCGGTGAGGGAGCGGCCGTGCAGCAGGTTGAAGGTGGCCAGGCGCACCTGCACACCCTACGTGGTGGTGGCAGGCTGGTCGGATGGTGAAGCTGTTGTGTTGTTCGGTGCTGGTGTTCGTGGCGGTGGCGTCGGTCGGGTTGTGGGTGCGGCGTCGTCGGGGGCGGTGAGGCTGGCCACAGGGGTGCTCGCGGGTGGTGGCGGGGTGGGCAGAATGCGGCCGTGGATGCCGGGTCGTTGGTGACGTTGCTGGCCGCTGCCGCGTTGGCCGGGTGGGTGGACGCGGTGGTGGGTGGCGGCGGGTTGCTGTTGTTGCCGGCGTTGTTGCTGGCGGCGCCGGGGGTGCCGGTGGCGACGGCGTTGGGGACGAACAAGTTGGCGGCGATCTTCGGTACGTCGACGGCGGCGGTGACGTATGCGCGGCGGACGAGGCTGGATTGGGCGGTGGCGGGTCCGGCGGCGGGGTTGGCGGTGGTGACGGCGGGGTTGGGTGCGGCGTTGGCGGGGGCGGTGCCGGCGGGGGCGTACCGGCCGGTGGTGTTGGTGGTGTTGGTGGCGGTGGCGGTGTTCGTGCTGACCCGGCCGCGGTTGGGGGTGGTGGCGTCGCCGTCGCGGCGGACCCGGCGGCGGGTGGTGGTGGCGGTGGCGGTGGCCGGGTTGGGGGTGGCGTTGTACGACGGGTTGATCGGTCCGGGTACGGGCACGTTCCTGGTGTTGGCGTTCACGGCGTTGGTGGGTGCGGATTTCGTGCAGGCGTCGGCGATGGCGAAGGTGGTGAACGCGGGCACGAATCTGGGGGCGCTGGTGGTGTTCGGGGTGACGGGGCACGTGTGGTGGTTGTTGGGGGCGGCGATGGCGGTGTGCAACGTGGCCGGGGCGGTGGTGGGCGCGCGGATGGCGTTGCGGCGGGGTGCGGGGTTCGTGCGGGTGGTGCTGTTGGTGGTGGTGTTGGCGTTGGTGGCGCGGTTGGGTTACGACCAGTGGGTGGCGGTGCGGTGATGGTGGTGCGGGCGGAGCACGACCGGGCGGTGCTGGCCGGGTTGTTGGGTCGGGATCCGGTGTTGCACGCCTACCAGTTGGGTGATCTGGACGATTTCTTCTGGCCGTACACGTCGTGGTTCCGGTCGGGTGACGAGGTGGTGTTGCTGTACCACGGGGTGGAGTTGCCGACGTTGTTGGCGTTCGCGGCGCCGGATCGGGTGGCGGCGTTGTCGGGGTTGTTGGTGGCGGCGGCGCCGGTGTTGCCGGCGCGGTTGTGGGCGCACCTGTCCCCCGGTCTGGAGGCGACGGTGGCGCGGTGGTACGCGGTGTCGGACGCGGCGGCGCATGTGCGGATGGCGTTGACGGATCCGGGGCGGTTGGCGGCGGTGCCGGCGGTGGGTGAGCCGTTGGGGCGGGCGGATCTGCCGTTGTTGCGGGAGTTGTACGCGGTGGCGTATCCGGGGAACTGGTTCGACGCGCGGATGGTGGACACCGGTCAGTACGTGGGGGTGCGTGCGGGTGGTCGGTTGGTGGCGGTGGCGGGGGTGCACGTGTTCTCGCCGCGGTGGGGGGTGGCGGCGGTGGGGAACGTGACGACGCATCCGGCGGTGCGGGGGCGTGGTCTGGGGGCGGGTGTGGTGGCGGCGTTGTGCGCGCGGCTGCGGGCGTCGGTGGATCATGTGACGTTGAACGTGCGGGTGGACAACGTCGCGGCGGTGCGGTTGTACGAGCGGTTGGGTTTCACTCGGGTGGCCGGGTTCACTGAGTGCGCGTTGACCCGGTTGCCCGGCTGACCGAGGGGGCTGTGGGGTGTCAGCGGCCTCGCCTGGGTGAGTCGAAGCGGCCGGCGCGGATCTCCCGTAGCGCGCGGCGGCGGGTGTCGCCGCGCAGGGTGTCGACGTAGAGGCGGCCGCGCAGGTGGTCGGTTTCGTGTTGCAGGGCGCGGGCGAGGAAGCCGCTGCCGGTGATGGTGAGGGGTTCGCCGTGCTGGTCGTAGCCGTGGGCGGTGGCGTGCAGCGCGCGGGGGGTCGGGAAGTAGAGGCCGGGGATGGACAGGCAGCCCTCGTCGTCGTCCTGGAGGTCTTCGGACAGTTCCAGGGTGGGGTTGATGAGGTGGCCGCGGTGGCCGTCGGCGTCGTAGACGAAGACCTGGGTGTTGACGCCGATCTGGGGGGCGGCGACGCCGGCGCGGCCGGGGGCGCCGAGCAGGGTGTCCATCAGGTCGGCGACGAGGGCGCGTAGTTCGGTGTCGAAGGTGGTGACGGGTTCGCTGGGGGTGCGCAGGACGGGGTCGCCGATGATCCGGATCGGGCGCATAGTCATGCCCGGAAGGCTATCCGTTGCTTACCGGTGCGGGGGTCCCACCCGCCGGCGGGAGCAGGCCGGTGTCGGCGATGCGGTCGCGTAGCGGGCGGTGGCGCAGGGCGGTGAGCACGGCGTACAGCTCGTCGGCGAGGGGTACGGGCAGTTCGGTGTCGAGGTGGCGCATGGCGGCGGTGGTGGCGGCCCATTCGGCTTCGACGGCGGGCAGCAGTGTGCGGGCGCGGTCGGTGAGGGTGACGATGCGGTGGCGGGCGTCGGCGCCGGGGGTGAGGGTGACCAGGCCGGCGCGGCGCATGCCGGCGACGGTCTGGCTGGCGGCGGAGTGGGTGACGCCGACGCGGGCGGCGAGGTCGCGGATGGGTAGTGGTCCGTCGGTGACCAGGGCGCGGACCAGGGGTGAGTAGCGGGGCCGGTAGTCGGTGAGGCCGAGTCGGTCGTGGACGGCGGCGACGTCGCCGTCGAGCAGTTCCAGGACGTGGCGGAGCAGGGTGCCGAGGGCGTCGCGGTGGGGGGCGGTCACATCCGTTAATGTAACAGCGCTGTCGTTTCCGGTGTGGGGAGGACCTGGGACATGTATCCACCGATCGAGCCGTACGCGTCGGGGCACCTGGACGTCGGCGACGGCCAGCGCGTCTACTGGGAGACCTGCGGCAACCCGGCCGGCCGGCCGGCGCTGGTGGTGCACGGCGGTCCCGGCTCGGGCGCCGACGCGTCGTGGCGGCGGTTGTTCGACCCGGCCGCCTACCGGGTCGTGCTGTTCGACCAGCGCGGCTGCGGGCGCAGCACCCCGTCGGCCGCCGACCCGGCGACCGACCTGTCGGTGAACACCACCGGGCACCTGGTGGCCGACATGGAGGCGCTGCGCGCGTATCTGGGCGTGCAGCGGTGGCTGCTGTGCGGCGCGTCGTGGGGTTCGGCGCTGTCGTTGGCGTACGCGCAGGCGCATCCGGGGCGGGTCACCGCGCTGGTGCTGTTCAGCGTGGTGGCCAACACCCGCCGCGAGATCGAGTGGGTGACCCGGGACATGGGTCGGGTGTTCCCGCAGGAGTGGGCACGGTTCCGCGACGGGGTGCCCGAGGCCGACCGCGACGGCGACCTGGCCGCCGCGTACGCCCGGCTGGTCAACGACCCCGACCCGGCGGTGCGGGAACGGGCGGCGCGCGACTGGTGCGACTGGGAGGACGTGCACGTCTCCCTCGCCGGCGGGTACGCGCCCAGCCTGCGCTACGCCGACCCGGTGTTCCGGTACGGGTTCACCCGGCTGGTCACCCACCACTTCGCGAACCTGGGGTTCGTGCCGGACGGCCAGTTGCTGCGCGACGCCGGCCGGCTCGCCGGCATCCCCGGGGTGCTCGTGCAGGGCCGGCTCGACGTCAGCGGCCCGCCGGACATCGCGTGGCGGTTGACCCGGGACTGGCCGGACGCCCGGATGGAGATCGTCGAGTCCGGCGGGCACGGCCGCGGCCACGGCGTCGGTGAGCGGGTGGTGGCCGCCCTGGACGCGTTCGCCGCCGCCTGAGGGGCCGGGCGGTCAGCCGGCGGCCAGCAGCGCGCGGATCGGGGCGGCCTTCGCGGCGGCCTCGGCGACCTCGGCGGCGGGGTCGCTGTCCCAGGTGATGCCGCCGCCGGCCCACAGGTGCAGCCGGTGGGCGTCGGCGGCGGCGGTGCGGATGGTCAGGCCCAGGTCGAGCCGGTCCGGTCCGACCCAGCCCAACGCGCCCATGCCGGCGCCGCGCCCGACCGGCTCCCGCGCGGCCACCTGGGCGAGCGCGGCGTGCTTCGGCGCGCCGGTGACCGATCCGCCGGGGCAGACCGCGCGCAGCAGGTCGGCCAGGCCCAGGCCGTCGGCGGGCGCCGCGGAGACGGTCGACTCGGCCTGCCACAGGTCGCACCAGCGGCGTACGGCGAACAGCTCGTCGACCCGGACGGAGCCGGTGCGGGCCACCCGGGCCAGGTCGTTGCGTTCCAGGTCGACGATCATGATGTGTTCGGCGCGTTCCTTGGCGGAGGCGAGCAGGTCGCGGCGGCCGGCGGCGGTGGCCGCGCGGGTGCCCTTGATCGGGCGGGTGACGAGCCGGCCGTGTTCGGTCGCGACGAGCGTCTCCGGGGAGGCGCAGCCCAGCGCCCAGCCGGGCCCGGTGAGGGCGCCGCCGTAGCGGGCGCCGGGCAGCGCGGCGAGGCGGCGCAGCGCGGGGCGCGGGTCGCCGGTGTAGTCGGCGGCGGCGTGCCCGACGAGGTTGACCTGGTAGACGTCGCCGCGGGCGATGGCGGCGCGGACCGACTCGACGGCGGCGGCGTGTGCGTCCGGGGTCCAGCTGTCGCGCCAGTCCCCCAGCCGCCAGCCGGCCGGCGACGGTGGCCGGTGCGGGCGGTCGCCGTGGTGGTAGACGACCGCGACCAGGTCGGGCAGCGCCGGCACGGGTGTGGGCGCGCCGGTCGGCGCGCCGACGGCGTACGCGCCGGCGGCGGCGGACAGGAACAGCGCCGCCCCGCACGGCCCGTCGGCGGTGTGCCGGCCGGGCCGTGACAGGTCGTCGACGTCGACGCCGTGCGCGGTGAGGAAGCGTTGCGCCAGGTCGGTGGGGTCGCCGTCGTCGCCGAGGCGCCACTGCAACCGGGCGGTCTCGACCAGCCGGGACCGGCAGG
Source organism: Micromonospora sp. DT227 (assembly GCF_049841835.1). Taxonomy (NCBI): domain Bacteria; kingdom Bacillati; phylum Actinomycetota; class Actinomycetes; order Micromonosporales; family Micromonosporaceae; genus Micromonospora; species Micromonospora sp. DT227. Next base: position 288,363 of record NZ_JBNCLA010000006.1, read on the forward strand.
CGGGCGGCGCGCCGGGCACCGCGACCGGCACGTGTGGGAGCGCTTCCACGCCGTCTGGACCGTTCCGCCTCATCCGTTCAGCCCATTCTGGGTGAACAAGCCGCGACCTTGCTCGGTGTTGCGCGGTTGAGCTTGGTACTGTGCGTCACTGGTCATGTGAACCATGACACAGTGCCCCCACAGTCCGGAGAACCCGATGTGTCAGCACCAGCCCACCTGCCCCTCCGCCGACGCGACCGACCGCGAGGCCGCCCGCGTCCTCGCCTGCTTTCCTGAGCAGGGCTGGAGCCTGCTCTGCAACGGCGTCATCATCTTCGAGGACACCGGTGAGCTGCTCCCCGACGGGCGGACCATCGCCCCGCACCGGGGACCGGCCCGCCACGCCCTCGTCGCCTGAGCCATCACGCAGCGTCAGTGAGCGTACGCGCCGACGAAGCCCGTCGACGCGCCGGCCGGGGCGGCGATCCACCACCGCCCCGGCGTGCACGCCCTCACTCCTCGAACGCCTCCGGCGCGGGACACGAACAGACCAGGTTCCGGTCCCCGTACGCGCCGTCCACGCGCCGCACCGGCGGCCAGTACTTCCCCGCCCGGTCCACCGCCCCCGGATAGGCGCCCACCGACCGCGGGTACGGGTGCGGCCACTCGTCGCCGGACACCATCGCCGCGGTGTGCGGCGCGTTCGACAGCGGACTGTCGCCCGCCGGCCACCGCCCGGACCCCACCTGGTCGATCTCGGCGCGGATGGCGATCATCGCGTCGCAGAACCGGTCCAACTCGGCCAGGTCCTCACTCTCGGTCGGCTCCACCATCAGCGTGCCCGCCACCGGGAACGACATCGTCGGCGCGTGGAAACCGTAGTCGATCAGCCGCTTCGCGACGTCGTCGACGCTCACCCCGGTCGCCTTCGTCAACGGCCGCAGGTCCAGGATGCACTCGTGCGCCACCAGGCCCTTGTTGCCGGCGTACAACACCGGGAAGTGCTCCCGCAGCCGCACCGCCACGTAGTTCGCCGCGAGCACCGCCACCGCGGTGGCCCGCGCCAACCCGTCGGCGCCCATCATCCGCAGGTACGCCCACGGGATCGGCAGGATCCCCGCCGACCCGTACCGGGCCGCGGAGATCGCCGGCCGGCCGTCGACGGACGCGCCGACCGGATCACCGGGCAGAAACGGCGCCAGGTGCGCCCGCACCGCCACCGGACCCACCCCCGGCCCGCCGCCACCGTGCGGAATGCAGAACGTCTTGTGCAGGTTCAGGTGCGACACGTCCGCGCCGAAGCGCCCCGGCTTGGCGAACCCGACAAGCGCGTTGAGGTTCGCCCCGTCGACGTACACCTGACCGCCGGCGTCGTGGACCTTCGCGCACAACTGCGCGATGCCCGTCTCGTACACGCCGTGCGTCGACGGGTACGTCACCATGATCGCCGCCAGGGCGTCCCGATGCTTGTCGATCTTCGCGTCGAGGTCGACGAGGTCGACGTTGCCGTCGGCGTCGCAGCCCACCACGACCACCCGCATGCCGGCCATCACCGCCGACGCGGCGTTCGTGCCGTGCGCCGACGACGGGATCAGACACACGTCCCGGTGCCCCTCACCCCGGTCCCGGTGGTAGGCGCGGATCGCCAGCAGGCCGGCCAGCTCCCCCTGCGACCCGGCGTTGGGCTGCACGCTGACCGCGTCGTAGCCGGTCACCTCCGCCAGCCAACCCTCCAACTGGGCGATCAACTCCCGGTAGCCGACGGTCTGCGCGTCGGGCGCGAACGGGTGCAGGTGCGCGAACTCCGGCCAGGTGACCGGCTCCATCTCGGTGGTGGCGTTGAGCTTCATCGTGCACGACCCCAACGGGATCATGCCCCGGTCCAGGGCGTAGTCGAAATCAGCCAGCCGCCGCAGGTACCGCAGCATCGCCGTCTCCGAGTGGTGACTGCGGAACACCGGATGGGTGAGCACGTCACCGGAGCGGGCCAACCCGTCGGGCAACGCCACCTCCACGTCACCGTCGACACCGTCCACGCCGAACGCCGCCCACACCGCCCGCAGATGCGCGTCGGTGGTCGTCTCGTCGCAGGACACCCCGACCCGGTCGGCGTCCACCAGCCGCAGGTTCACGTTGCGCGCCGCCGCCTCGGCCACCACCTGCGCGGCCCGACCCGGCACCGTCGCGGTGACGGTGTCGAAGAACGCCACGTCCGCGACACCGACGCCGCCGGCACGCAGCCCGGCCGCCAACCGCGCCGCCGCCGCACGGGTACGCCGGGCGATCGCCCGCAACCCGTCCGGGCCGTGATAGACCGCGTACATGCCGGCCATCACCGCCAGCAGCACCTGCGCGGTGCAGATGTTGCTGGTCGCCTTCTCCCGCCGGATGTGCTGCTCACGGGTCTGCAACGCCAACCGGTAGGCGGCATTGCCGTCCGCGTCGCGCGACACCCCGACGAGACGGCCCGGCAACATCCGCTCCAGACCGGCACGCACCGCCAGGTAGCCGGCGTGCGGCCCACCGAACCCCATCGGCACCCCGAACCGCTGGGTGGTGCCGGCGGCGATGTCCACGCCGATCTCCCCCGGCGGGCGCAGCACCATCAACGCCAACAGGTCCGCCGCGACGGTCACCAACGCGCCCACCGCGTGCGCCGCCTCGACCAACGGAGCATGGTCCCGGACCGCCCCGGACGCGCCCGGATACTGCAGGTGCAGGCCGAAGAACTCCGCCGGCAACTCCTCGACGTCGACGTCGACGACCCGCACCTCGATACCGAGCGGCTCGGCGCGACTGGCGATCACCGCGACGGTCTGCGGCAACGCGTCGGCGTCCACCACGTACACCGGGCTCTTGCTCTTCGACGCGCGGCGCGCGAGCGTCATCGCCTCCGCCGCGGCGGTGCCCTCGTCGAGCATCGACGCGTTCGCGGTGGCCAGCCCGGTCAGATCGGTGACCATGGTCTGGAAGTTCAGCAACGCCTCCAGCCGACCCTGGCTGATCTCCGGCTGATACGGCGTGTACGCGGTGTACCAGGCCGGATTCTCCAGCACGTTACGGCGGATCACCGCCGGGGTGTGCGTGCCGTGGTAACCCAGGCCGATCATCGACACGGCCACCGTGTTACGGGCCGCGAGCGCCCGCAACTCGGCCAGCGCCTCCCGCTCCGAGGCCGGCGCCGGCAGGTCCAACGTGCCGTGCCAGCGGATCACCTCGGGGATCGCGGCGTCCATCAGCTCGTCCACGGAGCCGTAGCCGACGGCCTCCAACATGCGGCGCTCGTCGTCCGGGCCGGGGCCGATGTGCCGGTCGGCGAACTGCTCAGCGGTCATGCGCGGCGCTCCTTGTGGGGGCGAGGTCGACGGGTCGGCCTCCCCCTGAGTCACGCTGACGCGCTCCACAGCGCCTGCCCACGTGGTCCTTTTGCCTGAGAGGTTCCGGGGAGAATCTGCCCCTTCGGCGCCGTCGGGTCGACGGTCTCTCCCACGTGGGTGGTACCGGCACCCCCCACGCTACCAGCGGCCGTGTTTCCGGCTCATGTCCCAGGGTGTGATCACACCGGCGCCGGCTCGGCGAACCCGGCGGCCAACGCGGTCAACGTGGCACCCAACGGCGCGTCCAACCGCACCGCCGCGTACCCGTCGCCGCGGGTGACACCCTGGTTGACGATCGCCACCGGAATGCCCCGCTTCGCCGCCCGCAACACGAACCGCCGCCCCGACATCACCGTCAACGACGACCCCAGCACCAGCACCGCCCGGGCCCCCTCCACCAGCGCGAAACAGTCCGCCACCCGCGGTGCCGGCACCGTCTCGCCGAAGAACACCACATCCGGTTTCAGCATGCCCCCGCCGCACACCCCGCAGTCGACGACCCGGAACCCGGCCACCGCCTCGTCCGGCAGTTCCACGTCACCGTCGGGGTTCACGTGCGCCACCCGCGCGTCGAACCCCGGGTTCGCCTCGGTCAACCGCCGGTGCAGCTCGTCACGGCCGGTCAGGTTGCCGCAGTCCAGGCACGTCACCTCGTCGAGCCGGCCGTGCAACTCGATCACACCGGTCGCGCCGGCGGCGGTGTGCAACCCGTCGACGTTCTGCGTGATGATGCCGTCGAGCAGCCCCGCCTGCTGCAACCGGGCCACCGCCCGGTGCCCGTCGTTGGGCGCCGCCCGCGCGATGGTCCGCCACCCGAGGTGGCTACGCGCCCAGTAGCGTCGCCGCGCCTGCGGATCACGGGTGAACGCCTGGTAGGTCATCGGGGTGTGCCGCCGCGCCGCGCCGCTGGGCCCCCGATAGTCCGGAATGCCCGACTCGGTGGACAGGCCGGCGCCGCTGAGCACCACCACACCCCCGCCGGCCAGCAGCCGCGCCAACCCCTCGAACGCATCACTCACCCCACCATGCTGCCTCGCGCACCCCCACCCGCCCACCCCACGCCGCCCACCCCCGGCGTTGATCATGAAGTTGGCGGCGCGATCCGGTCGTTTCTTCGCCGCCAACTTCATGATCAACGATGCTGGTCGCCCGGCGCGGCGACCACCGGCGGGCTAGGTTGAGCACATGCGCGTCGTCATCGCCGGAGGCCACGGAAAGATCGCCAAGCTGCTCGAACGAGACCTCGCCGGACGCGGCGACACCCCCGTCGGGCTGATCCGCAACCCCGACCACGCCGCCGCGCTGCGCGCCGCCGGCGCCGAACCGGTCGTGTGCGACCTGGAACACACCGACGCCGACACACTCGCCCGGCACCTCGCCGACGCCGACGCCGTGGTGTTCGCCGCCGGCGCCGGCCCCGGCAGCGGCGCCGACCGCAAGGACACCGTCGACCGCGGCGCCGCCGTGCTGCTCGCCGACGCCGCCGTCCGCGCCGGCGTCCGCCGCTACCTGCTCGTCTCCTCCATGGGCGTCGACGACCCACCCGCCCCCGACACCGACGACGTGTGGGCCGCCTACCTGCGGGCCAAGAAAGCCGCCGAGGACGACGTCACCGGCCGCGACCTCGACGTCACCGTGCTACGGCCCGGCCGGCTCACCGACGACGAACCCGGCGGCCGGATCACCCTCGCCCGACACGTCCCACCCGGCGCGATCAGCCGCGCCGACGTCGCCCGCGTCCTCCTGGCGCTGCTGGAGACCCCCGGCACCGCCGGGCACACCGTCGAACTCGTCGCCGGCGACACCCCCGTCGCCGACGCCGTCGACGCGCTCACCCGCTGACCCACCACCGGCACACCACGGCCGGCCTCGCCGGTCCGGCCCACCCGCACGGCGGGCCGGACCGGCGCTCACCGCTGGTGACGCGGCAACGCCGGCTGCGGCGCCTCCCGCGTGAGACGCTCCATCGTCCGCGCCAACTGCTCACTGCCGTCGTCGAGATGCCGGGCCGCCGCCCGCATGTGCGACATCATCATCTCGCCGAAGATCCGCAACGCCTCCCGCGTCGCCACCGAATCGTCCACGTCACCACCGGCGGCCCGGCGGTACTCCACCACCGCCCGCTCGGCCTCCTGCTTCGCCTCCTCCGCCGCCGCCCGCAGGTAACTCTCATACTGCGCCCGGGCGTACTCGGCGACCCGACGGGCATAGTCGTGCGCCTGCGCGATGATCTGCTCCGCCTCCCGCTGCGCCGCCGACAGCAGATTCACCTCCTTCGCCGCCGGCCGCACCGGCGCGTCGGCGCTCGGAATCACCCCGTGCCGGTGCAACTCCAGATGGTCGTTGAGCCGCTCGTTCTCCGCCCGCAGATTCGCCACCTGGGCAGCCAGCAGATCCAACTCGTCGGCCACCTGCACCCGGAACCGGTCCACATCGGCCTGCTCATAGCCACGCCTGGTGAACGCCGCCGACCCGAACTCCCACCGCCGCACCCGGTCCGAGGTCAACCGCACCTGCACCGACCCGGACACCTGCTGCGCGTCGTAACCACTGATCGGGGTCGCACTCATCGGACCATCTCCGTTCGCGACTGCGGGGCTCGCAGGACCGGCTCACTCCTCGCGCTCACCGGACCATCTCCGTGGACTCGTCGGCGGCCGTGACGGCACGCCACACCGGCCCGTACCACTGCCTGCCGAAACCCTCGTGGTGCACCTGACCCGACCGGTAACCGGCCCCCGTCAACGCCGCCACCGACTGGCCCACCATCTCGTCGGACCCACACACGTACACGTGCCGCGACCGCCAGTCCCCGTCGGCCAACACCCGATCCACCACCCGCGCCGGCTCACCCGGCCGCACCGGATCCGACCCCGCCACGTACGACACCCGCAACCACGGACACGACGCGGCCACCTTGTCGATCGCCTCGCTGTCGTAGAACTCCAACCTCGACCGCGCCCCCACATACAGGTCCACCCGACGGCCCGACCCCTCCGCCGCGACCTGCTCCACCAACGCCTTCACCGGCGCCCAACCGGTCCCACCGGCCAACAGCAGCAGATCCGACGACCCGGCCAACCGCAACGTCAACCCGTCCCCCACCGGCGCCGCCAGATGGATCTGATCACCCACCGCGCACCCGTACACCAGCCGCGACGACACCGCGCCACCCGGCGCCGCCCGCACATGCAACTCCACCGTGCCGTCCGCACGCGGCGCGTTCGCCGGCGAGTAGTACCGCCACGACCGCACCGCCGGATGCGACACCCCGATCGACTGCCCCGGCACGAACGGCAACAGATACTGCGGCCGCACCGTCAACACCGCCACGTCGAACGTGCGCTGCTCATGGGTCAGCACCTCCGCCACCCACCACGGCGGCGAATGCGCCTCCGCCGCCTGCGCGGCCTCCGTCATCACCCGCGACACCAACCCGTACGCCGCCGCCCAGTCGGCCGCCAGCTCCTCGGACCACCCGTCACCGCAGAAATGCCGCAGCGTCTCCACCAGCGCCTCACCGACCGCCGGGTAATGCTCGGCACGCACCGCGAACTTACGGTGATCCGCGCCCAACTGCCGCAGGAAACCGACCAGCCGATCCACCTGGTCCACGTGCGACACGATGTGCCCCAACGCCGACACCAACCGGTCCCGCTGCCCCGCCATGTTCGTGCCGAACATCTGCCGGGTCTCCGGATGCGCCAGGAACAACGTCGAATAGAAGTAGAGCGGCACCTGGTCACCGTGCGCGGCGACCACCGACCAGCTCTGCCTGAGCCGATCCACGTCCACGCTCAGGCATTCCCCGCCGACACGATCTGATCCCGCACCTGCCCCAACACCACCTGCACGTCGGCGATCACCTCCGCCGGCACACCCAACTCCACCAACGTCGCGCTCAGGTGCTCACCGACCCTCGCGTAGTGCGCCCCCGGAATACCCAACGGCTGATGCGCCTCCGCCAACCCCCGACCCGCGTACTCGTCCGGCCCACCCAGCACCACCGTCAACATCAACGCCAGATGCCGCCGCTGCGCCACCATGTCCACGTCGGCGAAGTAGCCGACCAACTCCCGATCCGCCAACACCCGGTCGTAGAACAGCTCCACCGCCGCCTTCACCGCCGCCGCACCACCGATGCGGTCGTAGTGGGAGATCGGGGTGGCCTCATTCGTCACCGTCATGCTCGGTCCTTCCACCAAGGGGCCCGCGGCGACGCCGCGGCACGGACAACGCCAGTCGACGCGACAACACGCACCGTGACATCGACGCATCAACGACAGTGACGGACCATAGCGCGCCCGCCGCCACCGTTCACGCCTGCCCCAACCCCATCCCGACAACCCTCAACCACGGACAGTCAAAAAACGGCTCCAGGACCCCCATCCGGCCACCCACCGTCTCTTTCGGACACCGCACTGCTACCCATCGCGACCTGCGCACACCCCACCCACCACCGCACTTGTCCCACCCCACCCAGCAGACTCACCCACCGTCACCAAACGAAAGATCGCGCCGGGCCGAAAAGCCACGACGCGATCCCAAAACCGAAACGCCGAGAATCACCCGGCACGACGCCGCGCACGACGCGCCGCCAACTCGTCCCCCACCGAATCCGCCTCCGGCTCCGGCTCCACCGGAACCTCCCGACCCAACCCACCCGCCGGCTCCGCCGGCAGATGCGACAACGAACCCTGGATCTCCTTGAACGCCCCACCGATCGCGATGCCGAACACGCCCTGGCCACCCTGCAACAGGTCGACCACCTCCTCCGGCGACCGGCACTCGTACACCGTCGTCCCATCGGAGATCAACGTGATGCCCGCCAGATCATCCACCCCACGCGACCGCAACGCATCGATCGCCCGACGGATGTTCTGCAACGACACCCCCGCGTCCAACAACCGCTTCACGACCTTCAACACCACCAGGTCGCGGAACGAATACAACCGGGACGTCCCCGAACCCGACGCGTCCCGAACACTCGGCACCACCAGCGACGTCCGCGCCCAGTAGTCCAACTGCCGGTAACTGATCCCCACCGCCGAACACGCGGTCACACCCCGGTAACCCACCTCGCCGTCACCGAACGACTCGGGCCCCACACCCGCCTGCTGCCCCGAACTCGGACCAGGATCTCGCGGCTCGTGCATCCGGACCAACCTCCCCGCCCGTGCGGCGCCACGTCGACTTCCCCGTACGCGCACCCCTCGACACGGCAACCCTAACGCCGAACAGCCGACAACACCGGCAGGAGCACCCCGACACGCCGCGCCACCAACCCACGACAGCACACACGGCGGCCAGCCGCCACCACCGTGACAACCACCGCCGCGCACCCCGGCCAGCCGGCCGGCCACCAGTCAGCCCGCGAAATCCTCCGGCCGCACCTGCTCCAGGAACTCCCGGAACTTCTCCACCTCGTCCTCCTGCTCGTCCGGAATCACGATCCCCGCCTCACTCAGGACCTGCTCCGCACAACGAATCGGCGCACCCACCCGCAACGCCAACGCGATGGAGTCACTCGGCCGCGCCGACACCCGCACCCCGTCACCCAGCAGCAGATCCGCGTAGAAGACGTTCTCCTTCAACTCGGTGATCTCCACCGCCCGCAACGGCGCCTGCAACGCCGCCAACACATCCCGCAGAAGATCATGCGTCAACGGCCGCGCCGGCTTGACCCCCTGCTGCTCGTAAGCAATGGCCGTCGCCTCGACCGCACCGATCCAGATCGGCAGATAGCGGTCCCCCTCGACCTCCCGCAGCAGGACGATCGGCTGGTTGCTCGGCAACTCCACCCGAACTCCGACCACGCTCAGCTCGCGCACCGCCGCCTCCGTGTCGTCGTCACCTGCGCACCGCGCCCTTCCCTGCACGGTACACGGACCAGCACACGAGAGTCCCACGCGCTACGTGCACCACGCCTCGACAGACGGGCTTACCCCGGCAAGCCTACGACACGCCCATCCCGGCCGATCTTTCCGCGCCCACCCACGACGAAGGGGGCCGGGCACCCACCGGCACCCGACCCCCACCGACAACCTCACCGACCCAACGTCGACCGCAGCCCCACCCGCACCAACGCCGCGTGCAACTGCTGCGACAACGCCATCAACTCCCGCGCCGTCTCCGCCGCCCGCGCCCGCGCCGCCGGATCACTCTGCCGCGCCAACGGCGCCACCAACTGCGCGAACAGGCCGACCTCCCGATCCGCCGCCGACCGGTACGCCCGCAGATGCCGCGGCTGGAACCCGTACGCCGCCAACCCCGCCACCGCACTCGCGATGATCAACGCATCCCCGTCGTACCACCCCGGCGGATCCGACACCAGCACACCGAGCCGCTCCAACTCGACCAACGTCGACTCGTCGACCCCGCTACGGGCAACCAACTCCGCCCGACCCAGCCGCACCTCCGGCGACTCCACCGGCTCCGGCGGCTCCCGACCCGGCACCACACCACCCGGACCGACCGCCACCAGATTCGGCCGCGCCCGCCCCGACGGCGCCGCATCCGAGCCGTCCCACTGCGCCAACTGATCCCGGATCACCCGCAACGGCAGATACTGATCCCGCTGCGCGGACAACACGAACCGCAACCGCGCCACGTCATCCCAGCCGTACTTCCGGTAACCAGCCGGCGTCCGCTGCGGCTCCACCAGGCCCTCGGCCTCCAGGAACCGCAACTTCGAGATCGTCACGTCCGGAAACTCCGCCCGCAACTGCGCCAGCACCTCGCCGATACTCATCAGCGCAGGCGCCCGCCCCGCCCCGGACGGCGTCGAAGCCGCAGGCTCGTTCACCCCCGGCCGGCCTCCTCCTCCGGGCGCGGACCAGCGATGAACACGACCCGGAACTTGCCGATCTGCACCTCGTCACCGTTGCTCAACGTCGCCGCCTCGACCCGCTCACGGTTCACATACGTGCCGTTCAGGCTGCCCACATCCCGCACCGTGAACGTGCCGCCGTCCCGATGGAACTCCGCGTGCCGCCGCGACACCGTCACATCATCGAGGAAGATGTCACTGTCCGGGTGCCGACCACTCGTCGTCACATCGTGATCCAACAGGAACCGGGCACCCGCATTCGGGCCCCGCCGAACCACCAGCAACGCCATTCCCGGCGGCAACGAACCGGACATGCGGCTCGGCACCACATCGGTGTCCGGCCCTTCCAGCACTTCGTCGAGCGAACCGAGATTGAGCGTCGAAGTGACGTCGAGCGGGGGGAACTCGTCGTCGGGCCGCGTCATGGGACCACCTCACGGATCTGTTCGGTCGGCGTCGGGGAATGGCGGGTCTGGCCGCCGGGCGAACCCACACCCGGCGGCTGGCTCCCCATGCCCGGGAAGGCGCATTCCGCAACGCTCAAACAATTGGTTCTCGGTCGACTGGGCGAGCCTAGCCAGCGCCGAAATGCAGGGCAACCGGACGCGCGGAACCAACTCCGCCCGCCCGGCACGACACGAACTCAGCTCTCGGTGAGCTCGCGGTACGCGTCAGCGGTCAACAGACCCTCGACCGCCGCCGGATCATCCGGAGTGATCTCCACCAACCAACCCGCACCGTACGGATCCGTGTTGATCACCTCCGGCGTGTCGGTCAACGCCTCGTTGCGCGCCGACACCGTGCCACTCAACGGCGCGTAGATCTCCGACACGCTCTTCGTCGACTCGATCTCCCCCAGCGACTCACCGGCCGCCACCACCGCACCGGAGTCCGGCAGCTGCACGAACACGATGTCACCCAGGGCATCCTGCGCGAAGTGCGTGATACCGACGCGGACGACACCACCGTCACCACCGACCACCCACTCGTGCTCGGCGGTGTACCGCAGATCCTCAGGAATCACCAGCTGCGTCCTTCGTCATCGGTGCACCGGACGAACCGGCGCGGGCCGCGACCGGTCAGGAGACCGGCCGGGCGTGGTCCAGCTTGATCGGCGCGTGCAGCTGCGAAACCTCCACAACCTCACGATCCTCGGACGTCACGTTACCGGCGGCGTCCCGCACCGATGAGACCACCCCGCCCGGAATGTTCAACGCCGTACGCATCGTCGCCGGGTCACCGATCACCAGGATCGTGTACGGGCCACTCAACCGCCGCCCGTCCACCACCAGCCCCCCACCCGACGCGTCCACGAAATACGTCGACGCGATGATCCGCACCGCGGTGCCGTCCGCGCCCTGGATCTGCATCGCCTCCGCGCCCGCACCCCGCAACTCCTGCACCGCGTCCAGGATCCGCGTCGACGACATCGCCTTCTCCGGACCCGAGAACCGCACCTCAAGACCCGGCCCCACCGCCGGCAGCGTCCCCGCCAGGATGCCCAGCTCGTCCGCCCGCCGCGTCGCCTCCTCCAACGCCGCCTGCCGACCCAGCTCACCGGAGCGCAACTGACGCTGGCTATCCTCCAACGCCTCGATGTCCTGCCGCAGCCGCCGCTCCCGCGAATCCAGATCCGACGAGATCCGCACCAGGTCCTCCTCCCGCGTCGCCGCGAGCGTCGGATCCGTCGACGTCGTCTTCAACTGCACCACCAGCGTGAAGCCCAACAACGCCAGCAACACCGCGATCATCGCGCCCGCCGACGTCAACCGCCGCGACACCGGCGCACGACCCGGCGCCGCCGCGGCCCCCGGCTCCTCCGCCGGCGCCGGCACGTCCTCCCGCTCCACCGGCGCGGGCGACACCGGCTCCACGGGCTCCGCCGGCGCCAACGGGCTCAACTCATCCGGATCGGGCGCGTCCGGACGCGGATCCGGCTCACCCGCCGGACCCGACGGCCGCCCCGGCCCCACCGGCGACGGCCAGCCCGTACCCGTCTCCCTGTGTTCCTCGCTCATCCCCACCAACCTACGCCCGGAACAGGTGCCGGCGGATCGCCGCCACGTTCCCGAAGATGCGCACCCCGAGCACGACCACCACGCCGGTGGACAACTGACCGCCCACCCCCAACTGGTCACCCAGGTACACGATCAGGCCCGCCACCAGCACGTTCGAGATGAACGACACCACGAACTGCTTGTCGTCGAAGATCCGGTCCAGCTTCGCCCGCACCCCACCGAACACCGCGTCCAACGCGGCCACCACCGCGATCGGCAGATACGGCTGCAACGCCGCCGGCACCGTGGGATCCAGATACACCCCCAGCACCACCCCGGCGAGCAACGCCAGCACCGCGATCATCGGCCACCTCCGGAGGGACTGGGAGAAACACCCGAGCCGGACGGCCCGGGACTGGACGAGCCCCCGACACCCGAGCCCGACGGCACCGGGCTCGGACTCGCCGGCGACTCGGCGTAGCGTAGCCGTGGCTCAGGAGCCGCCGGCAGGGTGAGGTCGTCGACCTCCTTCACCCCGAACGACAACCCCGTCGTCTTCGCCACCTCACGCATCAACGCCGCCGCCCGACCGTCGTCGAACCGGTCCCGCATCGACCCCGGCCCGATCGCCTGCACCTCGTACGGACTCGTCACCGGCCGGTAGTCCACCAGGATCGCCTCCCCGGCCTGCCGGATCGTCGACGTCGCCGTCAGCCGCTGCCCGTTGATCGACACCGCCTCCGCGCCCGCCGCCCACAGACCGTTCGCCACCTTCTGCAGATCCGAGTACAACACCTGCGACGGACCCGCCTCGGCACCCGTCACCGCGTCCTTGTCACGCGGCGCGTCCACCAACCGCACCACCACACCGTCGCCACGCACCCGCCCCAGGCCCGTCCCCGCCTCAAGATTGCGCAACCGGGACGCCTGCGAGCCGCTCAACGCCGCGTCCCGCTGCCGACCGACCTCCACGCGCAACTGCTCCGCCCGCTGGGTCAACCGGTCGGTCTCCGCCTCCCGCTGCTTGATCTCCGCGATCAACCCGGCCCGCGCCGTCGCCCGGCTCGGCTCCTCCGCCATCGTCTCCCGGTACGCCACCGCGAACAGGAACCCGATCACCGCCAGGACCACCAGACTCACCGGCCGGGCCAGCACCTGCCGCATCCGCGACACCGGACCGACCGCACGCCGCGCCGCGGCGTCCCCGTACCCCGGATCCAACGGATTGCGGAACAACTCGGTCAGGAAGTCCGGCGCGTACACCCGCGCCGACGGGTCGCGTTCCCCGTCCCGCGGCGGCGGCGCCGCCGTCACGCCGACACCCCCGCGCGCCGGGCCCGCATCGCCCGGACCAGCCGACGCGCCTGCACCACGTACATCGCCCCGGCGGCCCAGTAGAGGACCAGCCCCCACCAGGCCAGCCCCCAGCCGATCGCCCCGGCGACGGTGGCGGCGCCCGGCGCGGCGTCAGCCAGCAGCAGGATCGGGAACGCCGCCAACAGCAGGAACGTCGCGGTCTTGCCCACGTAGTGCACCGGCGGCGGGCCGTAGCCGTAGCGGCGCAGCACCCCCAGTGAGCCGAGCAGCAGCAGCTCCCGGGCCAGCAGCGCCGCGGTGAACTGCCAGGGGACCACCTCGCGGGCGGTGAACGCGAGCAGCGTGGCGAGAATGTAGAGCCGGTCGGCAAGCGGGTCCAGCAACTCACCCAGCCGGCTCACCTGCTGCAGACGCCGGGCGATCCAGCCGTCCACCCAGTCGCTGGTGCCGCCCACCGCCAGCACCACGATGGCGACCACGTCGGCGCGGACCACGAGGAAGAGGTAGAGGAACAGCGGCACGCCCAGCAGCCGGACGAAGCTGATCAGATTCGGCAACGTGAGGACGCGGTCCGCCGCGACCGTCGTCGTGTCCCCCGGGTGCTCCGCTGGAGCCGGCCGACGCGACACCCCTCACCCTCCCTCCGCAGCACGGTCCGGCGGCCGTCGAACGGCCGCCGGAGGAACGTGCGCGTTGCCGGCCGGTCAGACGCCGGCACCCTCTGCGATCCCGGGCTGGGACCTCCCCGATGCGGCCCGTGGTCACAGCGACCCGGGCCGGCCAGTTGCGCTGCCACTATATCGGGCTTCCCGCGTTCTTCCGGTCGCCCTGCTGCGTGGCTGCTCAGCGTGGCGGCGGTGGGCAGCATCACATCGCGTAAGGCATCCTAGGACACTAGTGGAGCGGCTACGGCTTACACATCCCGAGGTCACGCCGAGCGGGCGGTGGAGTCGGAACCCGACTGCGGCGCGCTCATGGTGGCCGCCTGACCGAACGCCAGCAACGCCAGCAACAACTCGTGCTGCACCCGGTTGGGCATCCGGTCGAGCACCGCCTGCACCGCCCGGTGCCGCCGCTCCTGCAACTCGCGCAGCAGCGACTCCGCCGCGTTCGTGGGCAGCAGCCGCACCTCGCGCCGGTCCCTCGGGTCGGCCACCCGGCGCAGCAACCCGACCGCCTCCAGCCGGTCACAGAGCCGGCTCGCCGACGACGGCACCACGTCCAGCAGCTCGGCCAGCCGGTTCACGTTGGTGTCCGGGTGGGACATGATCAGCGACAGCACCCGCAACTGGGTGGGCGAGACGCTGAGGTTGTGCCGTGAGGTGGCCGAGTCGAGCACACCGATGAGCGCCTCGGCAGCCGCCTCGACGGCCGCGGCAAGATTCGGAGGTCGCTCCACTCGCTGTCCCCTGCGATCGTCCCGCTCGTGTTCGCCCCGCCGCCCCGGTCACCGCCGCGAGGCGTCGTCCGGCCGGCTGGAACCGCGCCAGTCCAGGCAGACGACGACCGCGTCGTCGCGGAGATCCGCGTCGGCATGGTACGCGTGCAGTTCGCGCATCACCGTACCAACTGCCTCAGTGGCCGGCTGCAGCCGAGTGGACCGCATCGCCCGCGCCATCGCCCGCGCGCCGTAGGGCTCCTGCTCGTCCGGCTCCGCCGCGTACACCCCGTCACTGACGACGAAGAGCCGGTCGCCCGGCTCCAGGCCGAACTCCTGCACGTCGTACCGGGTCTCGGCGAACATGCCCAGCGGCAACTGCTGGTCCAGTGTGACCGGGGTGACCCGGCCACCGCGCAGCCGCAGCACGTGCGGGGAACCCGCGTCCACCGCCCGGACCACGCCCCGCCGGCCGTCCAGCTCCAGCAGCAGCGTGGCCACGTGCCGGCTCCCCCGGTGCTGGTAGAAGATCGTGTCCGAGGCCAGCTCCGCCTGCTCCACCAGGCTGCCGCCGGAGCGGCGCGCGTTCCGCATCGCGTTGACGGTCACGGCGGTGAGCAGCGACGCGGACAACCCGTTGCCGGCGCCGTTGAGCACCGTGACGGTGAGCCGGTCCCCGTCGACGGACCAGTCGAAGTGGTCACCACCCACCGTGTACGCCGGCTCGAGTTGCCCGGCCAGCAGCACGTCGCCGTGCCGGACGCTGCGCCCGGGCAGCAGGTCCCACTGCATCTCGGCGGCCATGCTGAGCCGCTCCCGGCGACGCGCCCGGCGGTAGCGGTCGGTCTCCCGGTCGGCCGCGCGGATCGCCACCGCCAGGTCGCCGGCGGCGTCCCGGGCCGCCGCCACCGTCGCCGCGTCCGGAACGGCCGGCAGCTCGACCATCAGCACCCCGAGCCGTTCGCCCCACACCGACAGCGGCAGGTAGGCGCGGCACCGGCCGTCGTCGGCGGTGTCCAGCACCGGCTCCTGGCTGCTGAAGCAGCGCTGGGCCACCCCGTGGGAGCGGAGCGGGCCGCCGTCGGGGCGCTCCGGGTCCAGCACCGGCCACAGGCCGCTGGACCGGTAGTCGGCGACGAACACCTCCGCACGCGCGGCGCCGAGCGTGTGGCGCAACACCGCGTCCGCGGTCTCCGCCAACTGGTCGGGGGGCGCCGTGCGCAGGGCACGCGACACCGATCCGGACGCCTCCGGCATGCTTCATCCTCCGATGACGACTATTGCTACAGAGCAAACATCATACGGAGGAGGACCGACACCGGACGCGCCACCTCGACCGGCGGCTCAGTCGGCCGGTCGCCACGCCAGCGCGCCGTGAAACGCGTCCGGCACCGGCTCCGGTTCGCCCACCGGCCGCCACCGCGCGACCGGCACCACGCCCTCGGCCGTCGGACGCCACCGGCCGAGCAGCGGCGGGAACCGCTCGGGTTCGCGCATCCGGAACGCCGGCCCCATCATGGCCAGCGCCTCCGGGTACGCGGCGAGTTCCGTGCCGTCGAAGTCGATCGCCAGCCAACTACCCGGCGCCGCCGCCTGGTACAGCTCGTCGAGCGTCCGGGCGAGCGTGTCGTCGTCCAGGAACGCGGCCAGGCCCAGGAAGACCACCCCGACCGGTCCGCTCCCCCAGCCCGGCACGAAGCGACGCAGCTGGGCCGGATCGAGCGTACCGATGTCGGTGGCGTCACCGTGGCCGTAGCCGGCCCGGTCGCTGCCGGCCAGCAGGCGCTGGCCGAGCCGGACCGTCTCCGGGTCGGCGTCGGTGTAGAGCACGCTCGCCCCCGGCGCCACCTCGTGCACGTTTCCGCAGGTCGGCACGCCCGCGCCGAAGACGAGGAACTCGTCCACCCCGGCGGCGGCGACGGCCCGCACGGTGCGGCCGAGAAAGGCCCGCAACGAGCGGAAGATCGCCGCGCACGGCCCGTACGCCGCCTCGAACGCGGTCGCCGCGGCCACGTCCACCGGGCGGTGGTCCCGGCCGCCGAGCCAGTGGTCGATCATGCGGGCGGTGCTGGGCAGGTCCGGCTCGACCATCGACGGGGCTCCCTCCCGTGCGTGCTGGCGTCAGCGTACCGAGCGGCCGACTCACCCGGTATCGCCCCGGCGGGACCGCGTCGGCCGCGATACTGGCGGCGCGGGCCGGCGGGGCGGCCGGCGGCGAGGAGGCACCGGTGAACTCGGCGAACGGCGCGGCGGTGGTGGTCGGCGTGGACGGCTCCGAGTCGGCGACGCGGGCCGTGCGGCTGGCCGCCCGGGAGGCCGCTCGCCGCAACCGTCCGCTGCGCGTGGTGCACGGCTTCATCTGGCCGCTGCTGCGGGTGCCGGTGTCGGCGCCCGCGCAGGCGCCACCCGGGGCCGGGCTGCGCCACCAGGCCGAACAACTGGTCGGCGACGCGGTCGCGACGGCCGAGGCGGAGTGTCCCGGGCTGCGGATCACCGGCGAGATCATCGACGGGGAGGCGGCCGCCGTGCTGCTCGGCGAGTCCCCCAGCGCCGCCCTGGTGGTGCTCGGCGACCGGGGCCTCGGCGGTTTCGCCGCGCTGGTGCTCGGCTCCGTCGCGGTGCAGGTCGCCTCGTACGCCGACTGCCCGGTGCTGGTCGCCCGCGGCACGGCCCGCGACGCCGGCCCGGTGGTGGTCGGCGTGGACGGCTCCCCGCTGTCGCGCGCCGCCGTCGAGTTCGCCGCCGGCACCGCGTCCTCGCGCGGGGCCCGCCTGCACGCGGTGCACGCCTACACCCACCCGGCCTCGACCGGGCCCGGCGACATGCAGCCCCTGGTGCACGACGAGGACCAGCTCCGCGGCGAGGAGGACCAGGTGCTGGCCGAGTCGCTGGCCGGCATCGCGGAACGCTGGCCGGACGTGCCGGTGACCCGCGAGGTGACGCACGCCCGGCCGGTCGCGGCGCTGGTCGCGGCCGCACGCGAGGCCCAACTGGTCGTGGTGGGCCGGCGGGGTCGCGGCGAGCTGACCGGGCTGCTGCTCGGCTCGGTGAGCCAGGCCCTGCTGCACCGCGCCGACTGCCCGGTGGCGGTGGTCCGCGCCCCCGAGTGAGCGCCGGGCCAGGCGGCGCTGTCCGGCCCACGGTTGGCGCCGGCCGGGGCGGGTAGACGGGGCCGACAGCGACAGCGACCGGAGGAGGCAGCGATGCCAGGACCACGGCCGGGCAGCAACGCGTACGACAAGCAGCGGGCGCGGTTGCGCGACCGCGTCGAGCAGTCCGGGCGGGCCGCCGACCAGGAGGCGAACCAGGTGGCCAACCGGATCCTGCAGGACGACCGGGGTCAGCGCGGTGTCGTCCGGGGCGAACGGACCTACGGGCCCAAGGGCGAACGCGAACCGGGCGACCCGAAGTGAGAGCGGCGCCCCTGGTCGACGGCGCCATCGCGGGCGCCGTCGGCAGCGCCGTGCTCAACGTGGTCAGCTACCTCGACATGACGCTGCGGGCCCGTCCGGCCAGCACCACGCCGGAGACCACCGCCGGCCGCCTCGCCGACGTGGCGCACGTCGACCTCGGGCCCGCCGAGGAGGCGGCGAACCGCCGCGCCGGCCTCGGGCCGGTGCTCGGGTACGCCACCGGCATCGCCGCCGGTGCCGTGTTCGGCCTGCTCGCCGCGCGCCGGCGGGTGCCGCTGCCGGTGGCCGTGACGCTGCTCGGCGGCGGCGTGATGGCCACCTCCGACAGCTCGATGACGCTGCTCGGCGTGACCGACCCGCGCACCTGGCGACGCGTCGACTGGGCGTCCGACCTGGTGCCGCACCTGGCGTACGGGCTGGCGGCCGCAGCCACCTGGCGGAGGCTGCGGCCGTCGTCGCCGCGCGGTTAGCGGTCGCTGGCGTCCTCGGCCACCGGCTCGCCGGCCGGGCCGTACGGCGACACCTGTCCCTTCGGCACCCGTCGACCGGCGTCGGCGTTGGACGTGCCCCCGCCCCGCGAGCGGTCACCGCCCGTGACGGCGGACTTCCGGCTGTCCTGGCTGGTCGCGCCGAGATCGTTCCGGCGCAGCTCCTCCTGCTGGGGCTTGACCACAGGTCTCTCCCTTCCCGGTGGGAGCGCGCGGCCGTCGACCACGCACGTCGTCCGGGTACCCGCCGCTGACCGGCGCATTCCGATGCCGCCGACGGGTCTGGGCCGGCCCCGGGCGGGTAACCCGGTCGAATGCCTGACGATCGGAACGTGGCGCGGGCCCTGCTGGACCGGCAGTCCCGCACGTACGCGGAAGAGGCCGGGATCACGCTCGCGGACCGGCCCGGTCCGCTCTACCAGTTGCTGGTGCTCACCACGCTGCTGAGCACCCGGATCCGGGCGAGCGTGGCGGTCGCCGCGGCCCGGGAGTTGTTCTCCGCCGGCTGGCGGACCCCGCAGGCGATGGAGGCGGCGAGCTGGCAGGACCGCGTCGACGCGTTGGGCCGGGGCCACTACCGGCGCTACGACGAGCGGACCGCCACCATGCTCGGCACCGGGGCCCGGCTGTGCCTGGACCGGTGGCACGGCGACCTGCGGCGGCTGCACCGGGAGGCCGGCGCGGACCGCGCGGTGCTGCGCCGGTTCCTCACCGAGTTTCCCGGCATCGGCCCGACCGGGGCGGACATCTTCCTGCGGGAGGCGCAGGCGGTCTGGCCCGACGTGCGCCCGTACGCGGACCGCCGCACCCTGGCCGGGGCGCGGCGGCTGGGTCTGCCGGCGAATCCGGGCAGCCTGGTCGGGTTGGTCGGGGAGGCCGACTTCGGGCGGCTGGCGTCGGCGCTGGTCCGGGTGGCGCTCGGCGAGGAGTCGGCCGGTGAGGTGAGCCGCTCCGCCGCGGCGGCCCGCTGAGCCGGCGGGCTACTTGGCCGGGCCGGGCCGGGTCAGGTGCCAGGCCAGCAGCGAGGCGAGCAGGGCGAGCAGCACCACGCCGCCGGAGATGCCACCGCCCTCCCCGCCGCTCGCGCGGTGCCCGGTGGCGCCGAAGTAGATCACGGCCAGCCCGGCGAGGACGGTGACGAACGTCCGCATGCCTCGGTCCTTCACGCCCCGGACGGTACGACCACCGACCGGCACGGAGTGCCGGTTCGCCCCGGTTGTCCCCCGTCCGGGTCAGTCCGTCTCCAGGTCGTCGAGGGAGACGGCGTGGGTCATCAGCCAGCGGGCCAACGCGGCCATCCCGAACAGCCACAGCGGCGCCGACTCGGTGGTGCCGTTCGTGGCGAAGATGGCGAACCGCAGGTCCGGGGCCCGGTACGCCTCGATCCGCCACCTGTGGTTCTTGTCCCGCCAGACCGCGGAAGGGTCCATGGCGTCACGGTAGGTGACCGGGCCGGGCCGTCGTCGCCGGTTGGCTCACCCGCCCGGCACCACGTATCCGCCGAGCAGCATGCGCAGCGCCGCCACCGCGATCGACACCGCGATGCCGCCGACCAGCCACCAGCCCAGCCCGGCCCAGCCGGTGCGGCGGGCCCGGGCGGCCGGCACGTCCGCGCGCCAGCGTTCCCGGTAGGCCCAGGCGAGCACGCCGAGGCCGAACGGCAGCAACCCGATCCAGAACCAGTAACAGCGCGTCCCGAGCACCGGTGGCGGGCCGGCGACCAGCGTGAGCAGCCAGCCGACGCCGATCGCCAGGGCGAACAGCGCGGCCGTGTTCGCGATCGTGTCGGCGCGGGTGTCGCCGCCGTGGGTGGTGGCGTCCCGGGCCCGAGGATCGGCCAGCGGGTCGGGGTCCGGGTCGGGCCACCGGGCGTCGTCGTCGCCGGTCGGGTCGCCGGTCGCCGGGGTGGCGTCTCCGGTCGCCGGGTCGGCGTCGCCGGTGGCCGGGTCATCCTCGACAAGGCTGCCGTCCGGGACCGACGCGGGCGCGTAGGTGTAGCGGAACTGGCCGTCGGGACGGGCCCAGACCACCGTCGACCCGCCCTGGGCGTACCGGGGCTCCGGGCGGCGGGCCCACGGGCCGGAGTCGTCCCACCCGTCGGCACGGGCGATCGTCAGCACCCGGCCGGCGGCGAGGTCACGTTCCAGCTCGGCGGCGTCGACCGAGCGCGGGGCCGACCACCAGGCGAGCGCCGCCCAGACCAGCCAGCAGACCAGCACCGCGAGCGGAACCACCCGGTTCGGCCACGCCCGGTCGGCCCGCACGGCGCGACGCACGTCGATCATTCGGCCAGCCTGCCACCGACGCGCAACGCTCAGCCCGGCGGGCGGACCACCTCGCGGGCGTCGTCGGGCAGCCGGCGGGTGAGACCGCGCCGATCCAGCAGCTCCAGCAGCGGCACCGCCACCCGACGGGTGGTGCCCAGCGCCTGCCGGGCCGCGCTGAGCGTGAACGGCTGCGGCAGGCCGGCCAGGACCCGCGCCGCGTCGTCCGGCGCGCCGGGCAGCAGCACCACGTTCTCGGCCAGCCGCACCAGCGCCCCGGCCCGCACCGCCGCGCCGATCTCCTTCGGGCCCAGGCCGAGGCCGGCGAGGTGGTGCGCCTCGGGCGCCTGGAACGGCCGGTCGCCGTACTCGGCGCGCACCGTCGCCACCGCGCGGGCGACCGGGTCGGGCAGCGTCCCGGCCGGGGCGGCGGTGACCAGGCCGGCGTGCAGCCGCAGCGGCGGGCGCAACAGCGCGGTCACCAGTGCCCGGTCGGGCAGGCCGAGGCGGTGGCGCAGCGCGTCGAGCGGCACGCCGGCGGCGAGCGGGTGCGCGGCGGCGTACCGGGCGACCTCCTCGGTGAGCCGGCGGCCCAGGTCGCGCCAGTGGTCGGGGTCGGCCAGCCAGTCGCCGGCCACCGGCGTGGCGGCCGGCGGCACGCCCATCCGGGTGAGCTGCCCGGCCCGGACCAGCCGCCGCCGGCGCAGCTCACCGACCGGGTCGGGCCGCCCGTCCAGCCCGGCCAGCACGGCGGCGCGGGCCGCCGCCGCGCCCCGGCGACGCAGCGGCGGCGGATCCACGTCCAGCACCGTCATGCCGCCGGCCACGTGGTGCCGGCCCGGGTCGCGCAGCAGCGCCCGGTCACCGATCAGCAGCGGCAGCGGGCGGGCCAGGCGCAGCCGGACCGTGTCCGGGCCCAGCGGCCGGACCCGCGCCGGCACCGCCGCGGAACCGACGTGCAGCGTGAGGGTGGCCGGCAGGTCGGCGGCCGGGTCGCCGTCCAGCCGCACGTCGAGCAGGTCGGTGCGGCCGAACCGGCCGGGACGCAGCAGCGCGTCGCCGCGCCCCACCCGGTCCCGGGGCAGGCCGCGCAGATTCACCGCCACCCGGGCCACCGCGTCGACGTCCGAGCGCGCGACGCCCAGCGAGTGCAGGCCGCGTACCCGCACCGGCTCGCCGGTGGCGGCGAGTTCGAGTTCGTCGCCGACGCGCAGCCGACCGCCGCCGAGCGTGCCGGTGACCACCGTGCCGCTGCCGCGCACCGTGAAGGACCGGTCCACCCAGAGCCGGACCGGGGCGTCGTGGGCCGGGTCGGGCAGTCGGGCGACCAGCCGGTCCAGCGCGGCGCGCAGCTCGGGCAGGCCCGCGCCGGTGACCGCCGAGACGGCCACCGCCTCCACCTCGCCGAGCGAGGTGGCGGCGATCTCCGCCCGGGCCCGCGCCGTCGCCGGCCCCGGATCGGCCAGGTCCGCGCGGGTCACCGCCAGCAGCCCGTACGACACTCCCAGCGCGTCCAGCGCGGCCAGGTGCTCGGCGGACTGCGGCATCCAGCCCTCGTCGGCGGCGACCACGATCAGCGCGGCCGGCACCGGGCCGACGCCGGCCAGCATGTTCGGCACGAACCGTTCGTGCCCGGGCACGTCGACGAACGCCAGCGTGCCGCCGGAGGGCAACGTGGTCCAGGCGAAGCCGAGGTCGATGGTCATGCCCCGGCGGCGTTCCTCCGCCCAACGGTCCGGTTCCATCCCGGTCAGCGCCCGCACCAGCGTGGACTTGCCGTGGTCGACGTGCCCGGCGGTGGCCACCACCCACATGTGCTCAGCCCGCCACGCGCAGGATCGCGGCGTGCACGCGGTCGTCGTCGCCGACCGGCACGGCGCGCAGGTCCAGCAGGAGCCGGCCGTGCAGCACCCGGCCGAGGACCGCCGGGTCGCCGGTGCGCAGCGGCACGGCGTAGCGCTCGGGCAGGCTCAGCGCCCACGAGTCCAGCTCCACCCCGGGCGCGCCGCCACCGCCGACGACCGCGGCGACCGGCACCACCTCCGCCTTGCACCCGTCGGCGCCGAGCCGGTCACGCAGCCGTTCGGTGCGGGCACGCAGCCGGCCCGCGTCGGCGTGCAGCGCCTCCCCGGTGGGGGTGGCCGGCGCGTGCAGCGTGGCGGCGAGCGCGGCGAGGGTGAGCTTGTCCACCCGCAACGCCCGGGCGAGGGGGTGCCGGCGCAGCCGCTCCACCAGGTCCGCGACGCCGAGCAGCAGGCCGGCCTGCGGCCCACCGAGCAGCTTGTCGCCGCTGGCGGTGACCAGGTGGGCGCCGGCGCGCAGCGTGGTCGCGGCGTCCGGCTCGTCGGGCAGCAGCGGGTCCGGCCGGAGCAGGCCGGAGCCGATGTCGGCAACCACCGGCACGCCGAGCGTGGCCAGCTCCCGCACCGGCACCGCCGAGGTGAAGCCGGTGACCACGAAGTTCGACGGGTGGACCTTGAGCACGAAGCCGGTGCGCGGGCCGATCGCGGCGGCGTAGTCGGCCCGGCTGGTGCGGTTGGTGGTGCCCACCTCGCGCAGCCGGGCCCCGGTGCTGGCCAGCAGGTCGGGCAGGCGGAACCCGTCGCCGATCTCGACCAGCTCACCGCGGCTGACCACGATCTCCCGGTCGGCGGCGAGCGCGGTGGCGGCCAGCACCAGCGCGGCGGCGCCGTTGTTGACCACGTGCACGGCGGCGGCGTCGGGCACGGCGGCGGCGAGCGCGTCCAGCGCCTCCCGGCCGCGCCGGGCCCGCCGGCCGGTGGCCAGGTCGAGTTCCACGTCGGTGTGCCCGGCGGCAGCGACCAGCGCGTCCACGGCGGTCGGGGCGAGCGCGGCCCGACCCAGGTTGGTGTGCAGCACCACGCCGGTGGCGTTCAGCACCGGCCGGGGCGTCCGCCCGGGCAGGTCGGCCAGCGCGGCGTCGCGTACCTGATCAGGGGTGATCTCGCCGCGGCGGGCGCGGTGCTGGGCGGCGACGATCGCGGCCTTGACCCGGTCCCGGCCGACCGTGCCGGCGGCGGCGGTCAGCGCCGGGTCGGCGAGCAACGCGTCGGTGCGCGGCACCCGCCGACGCGGGTCCACCTCACGCATCGCACGCTCCCCCTCAGACGGTGTGGCGGAGACGGACGGGAATCGAACCCGCCTGGCCCGGATCCCGGACCACACCGGTTTTGAAGACCGGGAGGGGCACCAGCCGCCTGAACGCCTCCACGCAGCAGTCAACCACAGCGGCCCGCCGGCCGCCCGGGGAGGCGTCAGGCCCGCCGGTCGGCGCGCTCGCGCTGCGGGACCACCGTGTACTTCGGGTCCCGCGCCGAGGCGACGCCGCCGTGGAAGATGCCGAAGCGGGTGCAGACGGCGGCGGCGAGCAGCGCGCCGCCGGAGGCGGCGGAGAGCAGCCGGCTGCGGCGGCCGACCAGCGCGCCGGCCACCCCGGCGGCGGTGAGCGCCCGGCCGGCGCGTAGCAGCTTCCCGGGCGTGCCGTCGGCGTAGGGCTCGCTGAGCAGGCCGAGCCGGTTCTCCACCCGGTGCGCGCCCCACAGCTCCAGCGCCGCGCCGGCGACCGCCATCCGCCGCGCCGGGCCGGCCTGCCCGGGCGGCGCGGCCAGCAGCCCGACACCGGCGCCGCTGGCCAGCGCGCTGCCCGCGAAGATGACCGGCAGTTCCGGGTACGCCTCGTGCCACGACGGCACCGCCGTGTCGGCCAGCAGCACCCCGGTGTACGTGGCCAGCGCCGGCGCGGTGACGGCGGCGACGAGGCCGGCCGCGTGCCCGGTCGGGGGCAGCAGCCGACGACCCAGCCCGAGCAGCCCGCGCTCCGGCAGGCGGGGCGCGACCTCGGCGATCGCGGCCAGCCCGGCGGCCGGGCCGAACGCGCTGAGGATCCAGGTGCCCACCGACATCGGCGAGGTCACCTTCGCCACCCGCAGCATGTGGTGGAAGCGGCTGGGCCGGCCCAGGTCGTTGATGAGGAAGTACGCGCTGGCGCTCACCGCCGCCAGCGACGTGACCCGGCCGGCGCGACGCAGCGCCGGCCGGCCGGTGAGCTGCCCGCCGGCGGCCAGCATCGAGGAGCCGGCGGCGAGCCCACCGGTGAAGAGGTACGCGGCGATGTCCCACCGCCACACCGGCGGCTTGAGCACCGGCCGGCCGTAGTAGGAGGTGAACTCCGCCGGGGGCACGGTGAGCTGCTCGCCGCCTCGGCCGCCCGTGCCGCCGCGTCGGCGACGGGCGGTGGGCGCGGTGTCGCGGGGCGGGTGCGGGGTCAGCCCCGCGTCACGGGCGCCGGCGTCGGTGCGGCCCACGGCGGCCCGGTCGGCGGCCAGGCGGTCGCGGAAGCGGCGGAACAGGGCACCCACCGGGCGGTCCGGGTTCACGACGATCCTCCGACGAACGCGGCGACGGTGGCCGCCGCCATGGCCAACGCGGCCAGGCCGGCACGCTTCCACATCTTCGGCAGGTCCCGGGTGGTGACCACCGGGTCCGGCGGCAGCCCGTACACCTCGGGCTCGTCGAGCAGCAGGAAGAACGCGCCGTCGCCGCCCACCCCGTCGGTCGGGTCGTGGCCGTAGAGCCGGGCCTCCGGCACGCCGCGCTCGTGCAGCGTGGCGACCCGCTGGGCGGCCCGGTCCCGCAGCTCGTCGAGCGGGCCGTACTGGATGGACTCGGTGGGGCACGCCTGCGCGCAGGCCGGCGTCATGCCGGCGCCCAGCCGGTCGTAGCAGAGCGTGCACTTCCACGCCCGGCCGTCGTCCTTGCGCTGGTCGATCACGCCGTACGGGCAGGCGGAGATGCAGTACCCGCAGCCGTTGCAGATGTCCTCCTGCACCACGACGGTGCCGAACTCGGTGCGGAACAACGAACCGGTCGGGCAGACGTCCAGGCAGGCCGCGTGCGTGCAGTGCTTGCAGACGTCGGACATCATCAGCCAGCGGAAGTCGGTGCGGCTCTCCGCGCCGGTGCCCCGCCCCGGTGGCTGCGCGCCGGGCATGCCGAGGAACTCCGGGCCGGCCGCCATCCGCGCCGCCGGCTCGCCACGACCCGCCGGCAGGCCCGGGTTCGTGCCGGTGTCGGTGGCCGTGCCGGCGCCCACCGCCGCCGATGCCGGGCTGCTGGCCGTCGGGCCGGTCGGGTCGCCCGCGAACGGCGGCGTCCGGTGCCCGGCCGGGCGGGGCTGCTCGATGAACGCCACGTGCCGCCACGAGTTCGCGGTCAACGCGCCGGTGTTGTCGTACGACATGCCGAGCAGGTCGAAGCCCCCGTCCGGGACGCCGTTCCATTCCTTGCAGGCGACCTCGCACGCCTTGCAGCCGATGCAGACGCTGGTGTCGGTGAAGAAGCCCATCCGGGGCGGCGCGGCGACCCAGCCCGCGTCCGGGGCCGGGTCGAGCGGTCCGTACAGGCTGTTGGCGTCAGGCATGGTCTTCTCCGTCGCGCGCCGCGGCCTCGGGCGTCTGCTCGTCGGTGCTGCCGGCCGCGTTCTCGCCGCCCAACACGTCGGTGGTCACGATCGGCACCTTCCGGTCCGCGGTCATCCCGGCCCGCCGCTGGTAGTCGCCGACCAGGTCGAGCAACGCCGGCCCGGTGGGCCGCCGGCCCGGCCGGATGTCGCACGTGCCGATCTTGCTCTCCTGGATGAGCACGTTCGGGTCCAGCGTGATGCCGAACAGGTCGTTCGCCGAGTCGCCGGTGACCAGGCCCTCGCTGCCGAAGTGGTAGGGCAGCCACACCTGGTGGATGATCCGCCCGTCCACCCGCAGCGGGGTGAGCCGGTCGGTGACCAGCACCCGCGCCTCGATGGCGGCCCGACCGCTGATCAGGTGGGCCCAGCCGAGATGCGCCAGCCCGACCTCGGCGGCCAGCTCCGGGGACACCTCCACGAACATCTCCGGTTGCAGCTCGGCCAGGCGCGGCACCGTCCGGCTCATCCCGCCGGCCGTGTGGTGCTCGGTGAGCCGGCTGACCGTGAACACGTACGGGAAGACCTCGCTGTGCGGCTCCGGCGGGCTCGGGTTGATCCGGTTCACCGGGTGCTCGTAGATCTTGCGGGTCGGGTTGGCCTGCTGCCCGTAGAGCGGGTTGCGCATCGGCGACTCGGCCGGCTCGTAGTGCGTCGGCAGCGGGCCGTCGAGCACGCCGCTCGGCGCGTACAGCCAGGCCTTGCCGTCGCCCTGCATGACGAACGGGTCGTCACCGGCGAGCGCCTCCGGGCCGGCGGCGTCGTCCGGCGGCCGGTACGACGGCGGCTTGGTCTTCTCGAAGTCCGGCACGTCGTAGCCGGTCCACTCGCCGGCGTCCGGATCCCACCAGACGTACTTCTTGCGGTCGCTCCACGGCCGGCCCTCCGGGTCGGCGGACGCGCGGTTGTAGAGCGTGCGCCGGTTCGCCGGCCAGGCCCAGCCCCACTCGGCTGCCACCCAGTCCTGCTCGTGCCGGGACCTGCGGCGGGCCGCCTGGTTCACCCCGTCGGCGTAGACGCCGGTGTAGATCCAGCAGCCGATCGCGGTGGAGCCGTCGTCCTTCGCCTCGGCGAACGCGTTCAGCGGGCGGCCGGTCGCGACGTCGTAGCCGTTGATCTCCTTGAGCACCGCCTCGGCGCTCGGCTCGGCGTGCGGGCCGTGCGTCGGATAGTCCCAGGTCAGATCCAGCAGCGCCCGGTCCCGGGGCGTGGTGGAGCCGGCCAGCTTCGCCCGCAGCACCCGCCCGAGGTGGTAGAAGAACCACAGCTCGGAGCGGGCGTCGCCGGGCGGGTTGACGGCCTTCTCCCGCCACTGCAACAGCCGCTGGGTCTGGGTGAAGGTGCCCTCCTTCTCCACGTGCGAGGCCGCCGGCAGGAAGAACACCTCGGTGCGGCACTCCTCCGGCACGATCTCCCCGGTGGCGATCTCCGGGCTGTTCTTCCAGAACGTGGCGCTCTCGATCAGGAACAGGTCGCGGACCACCAGCCAGTCCAGGTTGGCCATGCCGAGGCGCTGGGCCCGGCCGTGCGCGGAGCCGACCGCCGGGTTCTGGCCGAGCAGGAAGTATCCCTTCACGTGCCCGTCGATCATGTTGAGGACCTGCTGGTACGTGCCGTGGTCGCCGGTCATCCGGGGCAGGTAGCCGTAGCAGAAGTCGTTCTCCGGCGTGGCCGCGTCACCCCAGTACGCCTTGAGCAGGCTGGCCGCGAACGCGCCCGAGTTGCCCCAGAAACCCTTCTGGCCGGGGTGCCGGATGCTGTCCACCCACTTGTCGAACGTCGGGTGGTCGGCGTGGTGCGGCATCGGCAGGTAGCCGGGCAGCAGGTTGAACAACGTCGGGATGTCGGTGGAGCCCTGGATGCTGGCGTGCCCGCGCAGCGCCAGGATGCCGCCGCCCGGCCGGCCCATGTTGCCCAGCAGCGTCTGGATGATCGCCCCGGTGCGGATGTACTGCACGCCGACGCTGTGCTGCGTCCAGCCGACCGAGTAGACCAGGGCGCCGGTGCGCTCCCGGCCGGAGTTCTCCGTCCAGGCGCGGGCCAGCTCCAGGAACTTCTCCTCCGGAATGCCGCAGACCCGGGCCACCATCTCCGGCGTGTAGCGGGCGAAGTGCCGCTTGAGGATCTGGTAGACGCAGCGCGGGTGCCGCAACGTCTCGTCCCGCTGGGTCTGCGCCGGCACCGGCTCGCCGTGCGACTCGTGCTCCATCCC
This sequence comes from Micromonospora sp. DT227, assembly GCF_049841835.1. Lineage (NCBI taxonomy): Bacteria > Bacillati > Actinomycetota > Actinomycetes > Micromonosporales > Micromonosporaceae > Micromonospora > Micromonospora sp. DT227. The sequence goes on from NZ_JBNCLA010000006.1 coordinate 317,096, forward strand.
GGAGGCCGAGTCACGTTCCTTGCCGGTGCCCCGGGCCGGGGTGTTGCCCTCCTGGCCCTCGTACTGCCAGCTCGCGTGGTCGTAGGAGCCGGTCTCCGGGTTGTAGCCGGAGAAGAGCCCGTCCAGGTCCTCGGTGTCGGCGAACCGCTCGCTGACGATGGTCGCCGCGTTGGTGTACGCCAGGACGTACTCCCGGAAGTCCAGCTCGTTGTCCAGGATGTACCGCACCACGCCGCCGAGCAGCGCGATGTCGGTGCCCGCCCGGATCGGCAGGTACGTGTCGGCGAGCGCGCTGGTGCGGGTGAACCGCGGGTCCACGTGGAAGACCTTCGCGCCGCGCTTCTTCGCCTCCATCACCCACTGGAAGCCCACCGGGTGGGCCTCGGCCATGTTCGAGCCCTGGATGACGATGACGTCAGCGTTGGCGAGGTCCTGCTGGAAGTCCGTCGCGCCGCCGCGACCGAAGCTGGTCCCCAGACCGGGGACGGTGGCGGAGTGTCAAATCCGCGCCTGGTTCTCGATCTGGAGCGCCCCCATCGCCGTGAACAGCTTCTTGATGAGGTAGTTCTCCTCGTTGTCCAGCGTCGCGCCGCCCAGGCTGGAGATGCCGAGCGTCCGGTTCAGCGGGCGCCCCTCGTCGTCCACGTCCTCCCAGGTCTCCGCGCGGGCGGCGAGGATCCGGTCGGCGATCATGTCGAGCGCGACGTCGAGGTCCAGGTCCTCCCAGTCGGTCGCGTACGGCCGGCGGTAGCGGACCTTGGTCTGGCGCAGCGGGCTGGTCACCAGGCTCTTGCTGGCGGAACCCTTCGGGCAGAGCCGGCCACGGGAGATCGGGCTGTCCGGGTCGCCCTCGATCTGGGTGACCCGGCCCTGGGAGTGGAAGACGCGCTGCCCGCAGCCGACCGCGCAGTAGGGGCAGACCGAGCGGGCCACGCCGTCGGCGGTCTCGGTGCGGGCGGTCAGCCCGGCGGAGCGCGCCGACTGGGCGGCGGCGCCGCGCCCCAGCGGGTCGGTGCCGGTGAGTTGCCGGTAGACCGGCCAGCCCTGGAGGAACGTCTTCAGACCCACCCCGGGCACCCCCTCCCCGTCGAGAACGGCTGACGCTTAAGCACATTAGGCCAGCCGCACGACGCCCGCGAGTCGTGCGGGAAACAGCGCCGCCCCGGCCGAGTCGGCCGGGGCGGCGCTGGGCGTCGGTGTGCAGGTCGCCTCTCGGCGAGTGGCGCGACGCGGCTCCAGCCGAACGGTATTCCGCGAAGGCAATTTAGGTGAGGCCCGGGGACACTGGTCACACCGACGCTCTGCACAACGGTACCGGGGCGGCCGTTCTTCCGCCGGTCGTCGTGACCCCGGTCACCGACCTTGGCACTCGACACGCCGGTCAGGGGTTACCCTCATGGCATGTCGGCCACCGCCAGCGCGTACCTCGCCCGGCCCGGGCGTCCCGCCGTGGTCCCGCGCACGCTCGACGAGCTGGCCGGCCCCACCGGGGGCATCGTCGAGCTGCCGGTGCGCCTGATGTGGAACAGCGAACGCGCCTTCGACCTCGCCGACCCCGACGAACTGCTCTGGATGTACGAGAACGTGCTGCGCGAGACCACCCGGGTGACGGACCTGCGGGAGCTGATCCACGCTCCGACGCTGCGCCGGGTGTGGCCGCTGCTCAACCTGCCCCGTGGGGTACGCCTGGCCTGGGAGGGCCGGCACCGGAGCCTGTGCACCGCGTGACACATCCGCACGACTTCTACCGGGAGGTGGCCCGGGTGGCGCTCGCCGCCGCCGGCCCGCACCGGTTCGTGCTCGGCGGCGGGGTGGCCTGGGCCGCGCACGGCCTGGTCACCCGCCCGACCGAGGACGTGGACCTGTTCGCCGACGTGGAGGGCGCCGCCGCCGCGGCGGCGGCCGACGTGCGCGCCGCGCTGGAACGGGCCGGCTACCGGGTGCACGAGGCGGACCCGGACGGCCTGGGCGAGGTGTTCGACGGCTTCGACCGGGACCTGCGGGACTTCGTGGTGAGCCGCGGCGACCGGCAGATCCGGCTCAGCCTGGCCCGGCTGGACCGGCACCGCAGCCCGGTGGTGATGGACTTCGGCCCGGTGATGGACGTGCGGGACCTGCTGGCCAACAAGACCGCCGCGCTGGTCAACCGCCGGGAGGTACGCGACTACATCGACGTCGCCGCCGCGCTGGACCGCTACCCGGTGGCCGAGCTGCTGGAGTTGGCCCACCAGGTGGACCCGGCGCTGGAGGACGTGGACGTCCGGGCGGCCGGCCGCTACCTCGACGGGCTGGCCGACCGCCGGTTCCGCCGCTACGGCCTGGACGCGGCCCGGGTCGCCGAGGTACGCCGCCGGATGTCCGTCTGGCCCCGCTGACTCGGCGGGTCCCCGGAAAACAGCGGTGGGTGACGGGATCGGAAACATTTGGGGGTGTGGTGGCGTACGTGACAGCCGGTGGTTATGGTGCGCAGCGGCGCCCACGAGGCGCCTACCCCCATGGAAAGGCACCTCATGACCTCCTCCTCCGGCGCCTCGCGCCGCCAGGTGCTGGCCGTCGCCGCCGCCGCGGCGACCGCTCCGCTGCTCGCCGGCGCGCCCGCCGAGGCGAAGCCGAAGCAGCCGAAGACCTGGGACCTGACCGTCCTCGGCACCTCGGACACCCACGGCAACGTCTACAACTGGGACTACTACAAGGACGCCGAGTTCGACGACAGCAAGCACAACGACGTCGGCGTCGCGAAGCTGGCCACCCTGGTCAACCAGATCCGGGCGGAGCGCACGGGCAGGGCGACGCTGGTCCTGGACGCCGGCGACACCATCCAGGGCACGCCGCTGGCCACCTACTACGCCAAGCAGGAGCCGATCACCAGCACCGGTGAGACGCACCCGATGGCAGGCGCGATGAACGTGCTGCGGTACGACGCCGTCACGCTCGGCAACCACGAGTTCAACTACGGCCTGCCGCTGCTGGCCACCTGGATCAAGCAGCTCGGCTTCCCGGCGCTCGCCGCGAACGCGATCAATGAGAAGACCGGCAAGCCGGCCTTCCTGCCGTACGTGATCAAGGAGGTCCGGCTCGGCGGGCACGGCGCGCCGAAGCTGCGCGTCGGCATCCTCGGCCTGACCAACCCGGGCGTGGCCATCTGGGACAAGGCCAACGTCGAGGGCCGCCTGGTCTTCGCCGACATGGTCGCCACCGCCGCGAAGTGGGTGCCGGTGATGCGCCGGCGCGGCGCCGACGTGGTCATCATCTCCGCGCACGGCGGGGACAGCGGCACCTCCAGCTACGGCCCCGAGCTGCCGAACGAGAACCCGACCGCGCTGATCGCCGAGCAGGTGCCCGGCATCGACGCGATCCTGTTCGGTCACGCCCACAACGAGGTGCCGGAGAAGTTCGTCACCAACCTGAAGACCGGCAAGGCGGTGCTCACCTCCGAGCCGTCGAAGTGGGGCCAGCGGCTGACCCGGATGGACTTCACGCTGACCCGGGAGAAGGGCTGCTGGAAGGTCGTCGACTCGTCGGCCACCACGCTGAACACCAACACCGTCGTCGAAGACCCGGCGGTGCTCGCGGCCGTGCGCGGCCAGCACGCCAAGACGGTCGAGTACGTCAACCGGGTGGTCGCGCAGTCGAGCGTGGAGCTGTCCGCCGCCGAGTCGCGCTACAAGGACACCCCGATCCTGGACTTCATCAACCACGTCCAGACCGAGGTGGTCACCGAGGCGCTGGCCGGCGGCGCGTACGCGGGCCTGCCGGTGCTGTCGATCGCCGCGCCGTTCAGCCGCACCGCGGTGTTCCCGCAGGGCGACGTGCGGATCCGCGACGTGGCCGGCCTCTACGTGTTCGACAACACGCTCGAGGCGGTCGTGCTGACCGGCGCCGAGGTGAAGGCGTACCTGGAGTACTCGGCGAAGTACTTCGTCACGGTGCCGGTCGGTGCCACGGTCGACCCGGAGACGATCAGCGACCCGGCCGTGCCGGACTACAACTACGACGTGTTCTCCGGCGTCGACTACGACATCGACATCTCGAAGCCGGTCGGCCAGCGGATCACCCGCCTGGTGCTGGCCGGCACCGACACGCCGGTCGCGGCGGACGCGCAGTTCGTGGTGGCAGTGAACAACTACCGGCGCAGCGGCGGCGGCAACTTCCCCGGCATCGTGAAGACGCAGGTCTACAACGCGCAGCAGGAGATCCGCCAGCTGCTGATCGACTGGGCGCAGGCCAAGGGCACCATCGACCCGGCCGACTTCTTCGTGCCGAACTGGAAGCTGGTCCGCGAGGGCGTGCCGGTCTTCTGAGTCGCCCCGGCGGCTGGCGGTCTCCGTCAGCCGCCGGCTCTCAGGTGCCACTCCGACTCGCCGCCGGCCGGGTCGGGCCGGCCCGGAGGGACCTCGGTCTCGGCGGACTCCATCCGCTCCTCCGGACGCACCAGGGCGGGCAGCTCGCCGAAGCGGACATGCCGCAGGAACGCGTACTCGTCGTCGGTGAACGACGTGACCGGCTCGCTCATGCCCGCATTGTGCCCCCGCCCGACCGGCGGCGGTATCAACCGAGACGGTGGGGGTATGCCCCCGCGACGGTCGTCGGCGACGAGGCGGGAGGGCGACATGCGCGCGGTACGGATGACCGCTCCGGGGGTGCTGGAGCTGACCGAGGTGCCCACCCCGGAGCCCGGCCCCGGTGAGGTGCTGCTGCGCGTCGGCGCGGTCGGCGCCTGCCACTCCGACCTGCACATCCTCGACGCCGAGGCGGGGATGTTCCCCACCCCGATGACGTTGGGCCACGAGATCGCCGGCACGGTGGAGGCCGCCGGTCCCGGCGTGGACGGCTGGACACCCGGGGACCGGGCCGCGGTCTACGGGATCATCGGCTGCGGCCGGTGCCGGGCCTGCCTGCGCGGCGAGGAGAACCGCTGCCGGGTCACCCCGGTCGGCGGCATCGGGCTCAGCCGCGACGGCGGGCTGGCCGAGCACGTCGTGGTGCCGGCGTCCCGGCTGCTGCACGTGGGCGAGATGGACCTGACCCAGGCCGCGCCGCTGACCGACGCCGGGCTGACGCCGTACCACGCGGTGGAGCTGGCCCGGCCCCGGCTGCGTCCCGGCACCACCTGCGTGGTGATCGGCATCGGCGGGCTGGGGCACATGGCGCTCCAGATCCTGGTCGCCACCACCGCGGTGCGGATCGTCGCGGTGGACACCAACGTCGCCGCGCTGGACCTCGCCGACCGGCTCGGCGCCCACCACGTGGTGCGGGCCGACGCGGACGCGGTGGAGAAGATCCGCGAACTGGTCGGACCGCCGCCGGACGGCGCGGACGTGGTGCTCGACTTCGTCGGCGCGCAGCCCACCCTGGACACCGCCCGGCAGGTCGTCGCCACCGGCGGTCAACTGCTGCTGGTCGGCCTCGCCGGGGGCACGTTGCCGGTCCGGCCGGTCGCCGACGCGCCGCCCCCGGTGCCGCTGGAGACCGGTGTGGTGGTGCCGTTCTGGGGCACCCGCGCCGAACTCCAGGAGGTCATCGCGCTGGCCCGGGACGGCCGGCTGCACGCCGACGTGCGGACGTTCCCGCTGGACGAGGCGCCCGAGGCGTACGAGGCGCTGCGCCGGGGGGACATCCACGGGCGGGCGGTCATCGTCCCCTGACCGGGGGCAGGCGGTCGATCAGCGCCAACCCGGCCCGCACCGGCCGCCGGTCGAGCGCCTCGGCGAAGCCGATCCGCCCCTGACAGAAGCGGACGAACATCCGCCAGCCGAGCGGGGTGGCCAGCATCGCGTGGAACACGTCCGGTCGCCGCTCGAACGCGTCCAGCAGCCGGTGCCCGGCCCGCATCTCCGGCGTCAGCAGCCGTGCCACCTCCCGGGGGTACGCGTCCAGGTCACCGTCGGCGACCGCCGCGCCGGCCAGCCGGCCGGACCGCAACGCGTAGCTGATGCCCTCCCGGCTCCACGGCTCCAGCAGGCCGGCCGCGTCGCCGACGACGAGCACCCGGCCGTGGCGCAGCGGGGAGTCGTCGGCGCGGCAGCGGGTCAGGTGACCGGAGTCGTGGTCGGGCGCGATCCCGGACAGCCCCAGCCGGGCCACGAAGTCGCGCAGGTAGGCGCGGGTCCGCTCGCCGTCGCCGCGGGCGGAGATGACGCCCACGGTGAGCCGGTCGCCCTTCGGGAAGACCCAGGCGTACGAGCCGGGGACCCGGCCCCAGTCGAGCAGCACCCGGCCCCGCCAGCGGTCCCGCTCGACGGTGGGCACCGGCAGCTCCAGCTCGAGCCCCAGATCGACCTGGCGGAAGCGCACCCCGACGTGTCGGGCGGTCACCCCGGAGGAGCCGTCCGCGCCGACCACCGCCCGGGCGCGCACCACCTCGCCGTCGGCCAGCCGCAGGCGTACCTCGTCGGGGTCCTGCTCCACGGCGCGGACCGCGACGCCCTCGCGGACCTCGGCGCCGGCGGACACCGCGGCGGCGCGCAGCCGGTCGTCGAACTCCTCGCGGCGGATCATCGTGATCACCGGCGCGGCGTGGCGGCGGGTGAACGCGCGTCGCCCGTCCCGGGTGAACGTGACCCGGTCGACCCGGTCCTGCGCGGGCACCTCGATCACGTCGCCGGCCTCGGCCAGCGAGGTGCCGATCAGGCCGCCGCCGCACGTCTTGTACCGGGGGTGGGTGGCCCGCTCGACCACCAACGTCCGCACGCCGGCCCGGGCCGCGGCACGCGCGGCGGAGAAGCCGGCGGGCCCGCCACCGACCACGACGAGATCCCAGATGATCACTGGTGCAGCCTAGGGCACCGGCGGGCCGGGTGGCCCGACACGACCCTCGATCGGGTGGGCATCATCGCCGGTCGCCCGGGTAAGCGCCGGTCGCCGACCGTCCGGCGGTCGGACGGTCCACGCCGAGGAGGGAAGCGATGCCTCAGGTCCAGTTGTCCGCGGTCGAGGAACGGGTGTACCAGGCGGTGTCCGCGCTGGAGGTGCGGGGACACGTCCCCTACCCGGACCTGATCGCCGAGGAGACCCAGATGACCGAGGAGGAGCTGCGCGAGCCGCTGCACGCGCTCACCGAGCGGGGACTGCTGCACCGCGAGGACTCGCCGATGACGGGCCTGGACTTCGGGCCCCGCTGGTGCGCGCGCCAGATGGCCTGACCGCCTCGTTTGCCCCACCGGGGTCCGGGTAGCGATCGGGGATGCGTGATCGACGGTCTGTGGGGGGCACGATGAGTGGGGACCGGCCGTCGGCGACGGAGACCGGGTACGACGAGCGACGTCGCTGGCGGGCACTGAGCGTCGGCCTGGTCGCGGCGTTCATGACGCTGCTGGACGTCAGCATCGTCAACGTCGCCGTCCCGTCGATCGACCGGGCGCTGCACGCCACCCCGAGCGACCTGCAGTGGGTGCTGTCCGGGTACGCGTTGACGTTCGGCCTGGTGCTGGTGCCGGCCGGCCGGTTCGGCGACGCGCGCGGCCGGCGGACCGCGTTCGTGGTCGGGGTGGGACTGTTCACGCTGACCAGCGCGCTCGCCGGGCTGGCCACGTCGGCGACCTGGCTGATCGTCGCCCGGCTCGTCCAGGGCGCCGCCGCCGGCATCGTCAACCCACAGGTCAGTGGCATGATCCAGCAGCTCTTCCGGGGCGCCGACCGGGGGCGCGCGTTCGGGCTGCTCGGCGCCACCATCGGCATCTCCACCGCGGTCGGGCCGCTGCTGGGCGGGCTGCTCATCCAGCTCGGCGGCGCCGAGCATGGCTGGCGGTGGGTGTTCTTCGTCAACATCCCGGTCGGCATCGTCGCGATGGTGCTCGGCTGGCGGCTGATGCCCGCCCGGCCCGCCGGGCAGCCCGACCGGCACCGGCTCGACCCGGTCGGCGTGCTGCTGCTCGGCGCCGGGGTCACCGTGATCCTGCTGCCGCTGGTGCAGCGGGAGCAGTGGCAGGGGTCGACCAAATGGCTGCTCATCCCGCTCGGCCTGCTGCTGCTCGCCGGCTTCGCGTTCTGGGAACGCCGGTACGCCCGGCACACCACACCCCTGTTCGACCTGCGGCTGTTCGGGCTGCGCTCGTACACGCTGGGTTCGCTGATCGGGCTGATCTACTTCGCCGGCTTCACCGCGATCTTCTTCATCTTCACGCTGTACCTCCAGATCGGGTTGGGCTACAGCGCGCTCGTCGCCGGCCTGGCGATCACCCCGTTCGCGCTCGGCTCGGCGGTCGCCTCCGCGCTGGGCGGGCGGGTGGTCACCCGGTACGGCCGGCCGCTGGTCGCGATCGGGCTGCTCGCCGTGGTGGTCGGGCTGGTCGCCACCGACCTGGTGCTGACCGGCGGACCGCACCAGCACGTGCCGCTGCGTACCGCGCTGCCGCTGCTCGTCGCCGGGCTGGGCAGCGGCCTGGTGATCGCGCCCAACCAGACGCTCACGCTGTCGGAGGTGCCGGTGCCGATGGCCGGCAGTGGCGCCGGCATGCTCCAGACCGGACAGCGGATCGGCTCGGCCGCCGGCATCGCGGCGGTGGGCGCGCTGTTCTTCTCCACGCTGGCCGACAACCGGGGCGACTGGTCGGTGGCGTTCCGGCACTCGCTGCTGCTCGCCGCCGGCATCATCGTGCTGGCGCTGGTCGCCGCCGTGGTCGACATCGTCGCCGGCCACCGGATGAAAGGCCGGGCCCCCCGTTAACGCCTCCGGTAGAGGAAGGGGCCCCGCTTAACACCCACGGCGCACACGAAGGCCGGCACCCTCGGCGGGGTGCCGGCCTTCGTGCGCTGTCTCAGCTGTTCCAGTGCTGGTTGACGAGGTCGGTGGCCTGCTTCTCCCACTGCGCGTACGCGTCCGGGTAGGCCGACACCTGCACGGTCTGGGCGGCCTTGGTCAGCGGCATGTCCTGCCAGCCGTCGACCTGCTTCAGCCCCTTCAGGAAGGCGAGGGTCGAGTACTCGGGGTCGGTGATCTGCTCGGGGGTGCCCCAGCCGGAGGAGGGACGCTGCTGGAACAGACCCAGCGAGTCGTGGTCGTTGCGGTCGCCGAGGTGGCCCAGGTTCTCCAGCTTCGACTCCTGCAACGCGGTGGCGATCGAGATGACCGCGGCCCGCTCCGGCAGCCCGGCCTTCTTCGTCGCCGCGATGATCGCCTTGACGTTGGCCGTCTGCTCGTCGTTGAGGTTGATCGTGGACTGCTCACCCTGCACGCTCGCGACCGCGACCGGCTTGGTGGCGGTGGCGGCGTGCGCGGACTCGACGTGACCGGCGATCGGACCGGCGAACACACCACCGGTGAAAGCCAGACCAGCAATACCCAGAACGCTCTTACGCAGCATCGTGTTCATGAGGGGGCTCCATTCGGGGGTCAACGCACCAGGGGAGGTGCGGGCACCGTCAGGCGCTCAAGAAGAATGGCTGCTCGCGGGGCGGGGGCCTCGACGCGGGCGCCGGAAGACTGTGCAACGACCGGGGCCCCACCGTCATTCCCAGGGGACTGGCGGGGCGCTTGCCTTCCTCAGCCGTGCACCGGGATACAACGCCGCGACCCCCCGACCCATTCCACCGCCAGGGTGCCGCCCACCACCACCCAACCGGACAAACCGCGCACCGAGTCCGTTCGGGAGCACACCACGGGCGGCTGAGCGCTGTCCAGGCTCCCGGCGGGCGTCGACCGGCCGCCGGACAGACGGACCGGCCGGCCCCGAATCGGGGCCGGCCGGTCACGGGTGACGTCTCACCAGAGCTGCTGGACGATGTCCGCCGCCTGCTCCTCCCACTGCGCGTACGCGTACGGGTAGGCGGACACCTGGACGGTCTGCGCCGCGCTGGTCAGCGGCAGGTTCTGCCAGCCGCCGACGTTCTTCAGCGCGCCGAAGAACGCCTTGCTGGCGTACTCCGGGTCGGTGATCTGCTCGGACGTGCCCCAACCGGACGACGGACGCTGCTGGAACAGGCCCTCCGAGTCGTGGTCGTTGTACGCGCCGAGGTGACCCAGGTTGTACAGCTTGGACTCCTGCAGGGACGTGGCGACACCGATCACGGCGCCCCGCTCCCCCACGCCGGTCTCCTTGGCCGCCTGGACGATGGCCTTGGCGTTGTCGAGCTGCGCGTCGTCGAGCGGGATACGCGATTGCGCGCCCTCGACGCCGTGCGGCATGAGCTTCTCCCGCGCGGGCCGGTCGGCCTTGGTGGGCACCTTGTCGCTGCCGTTGGTCAGGCCGGACGTGACCGCCTCGGTGGCGGTCTTCTTGCCGGTGGCCAGGTCGATGGCGGCCTTGGCGCCGGCGTGGGGTCCGCTGGTCACCGGCGCGGCGACGGCGGTGGGCGCGAAGGCCAGTCCGCCCAGGGCGGCCACGCCCGCGACGGTGAGTGCGGCGCGACGGTTCTGGGCGACGGCGGTGGTCCTCGCGACGGCGGTCTTCGCGATGGCGGGGAGCCATCGAGTGAGGTGCTGCTGCACGATGGTTGCCCTTTCGATCGTTACGACGCGCTCCGGGGTGAGCGCCCCTCGGGGGGTGCCGGCACCGGTCTGGTGCCGGCATACCGGGGCACAACCAGGCCAGCCTGTCGGTCATTCCGGAGATGTCGGATAGGCGCGGAGGCTGCGGTCCAGGTCACGCCACGAACCCGGGGAAACGGGACGATCAGGCCGGCCCGCCGAAACGGACCAGGACGTGCCAGAGCTGCTTGAGGTGCTGCCAGGTCAGCTCCGCCGGTCCGCGGTCGGCCCAGCGGTGCGGCTCGCGTACCAGCGACGCGGCGGCCCGGCCGACCAGGGCGGCGTGCAGCGGCTCCCCCGGCCGGCCGAACTCGGCGTGCACGCGGACGGCAAGCGGCGGGATGTCCGGGCCGCGGAAGTCGGCGTCGACGCCGTCGGCGGGCAGCTGGAAGCCGCCATGCCAGCGCAGCGGAAAACCGTGCCGGCGGGCGAGCCCGGCGAGGCGGCGACCGGTTCCGGTGTCGCGGAACGACGGGTCGACCACCAGAGCCTCGACGTCACGGGCCAGGCTCAGCTCGCCGTGCACCTGGGCCTCGATGTAGTCGTCAAGCGCGCGACCGGCCCGCTCGGCGGCGCGCTCCCGGCGGGACAGCAGCGTCCGCAGCAGCGTGCCGGTGTCCATCCCGGACACGCCGAGGCTGACGCCGGTGCCGGCGGTGGCGACCAGCAGCGCGGCGAGGACCGGCTCGAAGACGGTGGCGGTGCCGACCTCGGTCGGCCCGAGATGACTGTCCCCGAAGGTGAACGTGGTCCGGGCCACCACCTCCGGACGCAGCCGCAGGTGGCAGGAGCCGAACCGGGGGCAGGCGCCGTCGGGATGGTCGAGCAGGTTGAGGCCGCCGTACTTCGGGCGCTCCGCGGCGGACACGCCCGGACGCTGGTACGCGCCGCCGAACATCGCCTCCTCCCATCGGTCCCGGTCGCCGCCGGGGAACGCGGTGAGCCCGCCGTTGCCGACGCCGGTCTCGAACTGGCTGCGGTACACGCCCTCGTCGTCGAGCGCCTCGACCACCGTACGGCCGTCGCGCAGCAGCCGGTCGGGGTGGAAGTTGACGGTCAACCGGCCGTACCCGGTGACCACCGCACCGACCTCGTCGCAGCGGAGGTCGGCCCCGGAGCCGGTGAGGTGTTCCGCGATCACGGCGAGCGCGGCCGGGCGGTCCCGCAGCGCGACGCCGCGCACGTGTCGCAGGGCGGCGGACTGCGCGGCGGTCAGGGTCGGTCCGGGCATGCCGGCGAGTATCGCCGGGCCCGGTCCGGCGGGCCAGGGGAATTCCGCGAGGAAAGGGCTGGACCTGGGGTACGGCTACCGACCGGTCGCGCCGAGGCGGGCGAGCAGGTGCGCGTTGCCGCCGGTGGCGCCGAGCTGGCGCAGCAGGTGCTCCAGGGCGGCCTGCCGGTCCAGCGTGGACAGCGCGGACCGCAACGCGCGAAGGCGTTGCCGTTCGAGGTCGGACAGCAGCGCCTCCTCCCGCCGGGTGCCGGAGGCGCGCACGTCGACCGCCGGGAACGTACGCCGGTCGGCGAGCCCCCGGTCCAGTTTCAGCTCCGCGTTGCCGGTGCTCTTGAACTCCTCGAAGATGAGCGTGTCGGCGGCCGAGCCGTTCTCCACCAGCGCGGAGGCCAGGATGGTCAGCGAGCCGCCCTCCTCGACCGCGCGAGCCGCCGCGAGCAGTTGTTTGGGCGGGGTGAGCGCGGCCACGTCGATGCCGCCGGAGAGCGTACGCCCGGCGGAGCGCACGGTGAGGTTGTAGGCGCGGCCGAGCCGGGTCAGCGAGTCGAGCAGCACGACCACGTCCTGCCCCAGCTCGACCAGGCGCTTCGCCCGCTCGATCGCCAGTTCCGCCACGGCGGTGTGGTCCCGGGGCGGGCGGTCGAACGTGGCGGCGACGACCTCGCCCTTGATCGACCGGGACATGTCGGTGACCTCCTCGGGTCGCTCGTCCACCAGCACCACCATCAGGTGGCAGTCGGGATGGTTGGTGGTGATCGCGTTCGCGATGGCCTGCAACACCATCGTCTTGCCGGCTTTCGGCGGTGACACGACCAACGCCCGCTGGCCCTTGCCGATCGGCATGACCAGGTCGATGACCCGGGTGGTCAGCACGTGCGGCTCGGTCTCCAGCCGTAGCCGCTCACGCGGGTGCACCGGGGTGAGCTGGTGGAAGTCGCGGCGCCGCCGGGCCGGCCCGGCGGCGCCCCCGGTGGCGGGGGCCACCCGCGGCCCCCGGGCCGGCGGGGCCCGGGGGGGCACGCCGCGGCCCCGGCCCCGG
>NZ_JBNCLA010000006.1:329843-457822 GCF_049841835.1 Micromonospora sp. DT227
GCTCGTCCGGCTGCGCGCGGCCGCCTTCCGGCTCGCCAACGTGGGGCGGCCCTGGGTGGTGGTGGGGCGGGGGCCCGGCGTGGTGGTGGCCGTCGCCCGGGCGGCGCCGCCGTTGACGGTGTCCAGCCGGTCCAGCGGGACCGGCCGGCCCGGGCGGGACTCGCCGGTCACCGTGCCGGTGACCAGGTCGCCGCGGCGCAGGCCGTACCGGCGGGCCTGGCCGGCGCTGAGAGTGACGTCGGCGGTGGACGGCAGGTATCCGTCCACCCGGAGCGTGTGGTGCCCGCCGACGATGTCGAGGACACCGCTGACGGGACGGTGTGCGGGGATCATGGGTGGCCTTTCGTCGGGAGTGGTGTCGGCGGACGCGGACACCGGGGAACGGCGCGGGTCGGGGCCGGCCCGGCGCGGGCCGGGGCGGTGTCACCGCGGCGGAGGAGCCGGCCGGTCGGACAGCCGAGCGGTGGAGAAGCCGGTCGGACAGCCGAGCGGCGGAGGGGGCGGTCGGTGACCGGCCACAGGGGAGATGACGGACGACGGGCGGCGTCTGGCGCCGGCATCCGGGTCCACGAGCAGGCTAACCCGACCCGCCGCGGCGGGCAACCAGATCACCGGTGCCGCCGGGCCGGACGCTTCGTTAGAGTGAGGGCCCCCGCCGCATCGGGAAGGCCCGCACCGTGACTGCTACGACCGTGGTCGACCAGGTCGATCTGGGCGATCACGTCTGCTGGATCCACGACGACGACACCGACGCGCTGGAGGCCGTCGGTCGCTTCGCGGCAGCCGGTCTCCGCCGCGGCCACAAGGTGGTCTGTTTCACCGAGACGTCGACGCCCCAGGCGGTCCGTCTGCGGGTCGACGCCGTCGGGGTCCCCACCGAGACCGCCGTGGCGGCCGGGCAACTGCGGATCCTGCCCGCCCTGGACGCGTTCCCGGGCGCCGGGCGCCCCACCCCGGCCGCCCTGGCCGACACGGTCCGCCGCGAGGTCGACCGGGCCCGGCACGAGGGCTACCCGGGGGTACGCCTCAGCGGCGACATGGCGTGGGTGCTGCGGTCCGGCGTCAGCCTGGACGAGCTGCGACGCTACGAGCAGGCGCTGGCCCCGCTCTTTCCCGACGGCCGGGTCGCCGGCCTGTGCCTGTACGACCGCCGACGCTTCCCCGCCGAGCAGCTCCGCCTGCTCACCGCGGCCCACCCGGGCACCGCCGGGCCGCTCACGCCGCGCACCTGGTCGCCGCTGCTGCGTGCCTACCGGACCGGGGATCCGCCCGGGTTGCGGCTGGTGGGGCAGGTGGACCGCAGCAACCGGGACGCGTTCGTGGCACTGCTGGATGAGCTGACCGCCCTGGCCGGCCCGGCCCCGGTGCTGGATCTGACGGAGCTGAGCTTCGCCGACGCCGGCGCGGCCACCGAGCTGGCGCGGGCCGGCCGGGCCAGCCGCACCGGCATCCGGCTGGTGGGATGCCAGCCGGCGCTGGACCGGCTGCTGCGCGTGTTGGACCGCGTGCCGGCCTGAGCGCCGCCACCGGTGCCGCCCGCCTGGACGAGCGGCACCGGTGGCCACCCGCCGGCCACGACCCGATGGTCAGGAGCCGGTGGCCACGCCGGTGGTCGAGGCCGAGGGCCGCACGGGCAGGGTGCTCAGTGACCGCGCGCGATCCACTCGTCCAGGTGCGGCGCCTCCGCGCCGACGGTGGTGTCGTCGCCGTGCCCGGTGTGCACCACCGTCTCCGGCGGCAACGTGAGCAGGCGGGTGCGGATCGACTCGACGATCAGCCCGAAGTCGCTGTACGACCGGCCGGTCGCGCCCGGCCCGCCGGCGAAGAGCGTGTCGCCGGTGAAGACCACGCCCAGTTCCGGGGCGTACAGGCTGCACGCTCCCGGGCTGTGCCCGGGCGTGTGCAGGACCCGCAGCGTGGTGCCGCCGACGGTGACGGTCTGCCCGTCGGTGAGGTCGCCGTCCGGCGGCGTGTCCGGGTGGACCTGGTCCCACAGCACCCGGTCGGCGGGGTGCAGCAGCACCGGCGCCCCGGTGACGCGGGCCAGTTCGGGGGCGACCCGGACGTGGTCGTCGTGGGCGTGGGTGGCCAGCACCGCGAGCACCCGCCGGTCGCCGACCACCGTGCGGATGGCGGCCACGTCGTGCGGCGCGTCGACCACCACGCACTCGTGGTCGTCGCCGATCACCCACACGTTGTTGTCGACGTCGAACGTCTGCCCGTCCAGCGAGAACGTCCCGGACGTGACGGTGTGGTCCACGTGCGCGGTCACGGGAAGACCACCACCGAGCGGAGCACGTCGCCGTGGTGCATCCGGGCGAACGCGTCCTCGACCTGGTCGAGGGCGATCTCCTCGGTGACGAACGCGTCCAGGTCGAGCCGCCCCTGACGGTAGAGCTCGGTGAGCATCGGGAAGTCGCGGCTGGGCAGGCAGTCGCCGTACCAGCTCGACTTGAGCGCGCCACCGCGACCGAACACGTCGAGCAGCGGCAGCTCCAGCGTCATCTCCGGGGTCGGCACGCCGACCAGCACGACGGTGCCGGCGAGGTCGCGTGCGTAGAACGCCTGCTTCCAGGTCTCCGGGCGGCCGACCGCGTCGATCACCACGTCGGCGCCGAACCCGCCGGTGACCGCGCGGATCGCCTCGACCGGGTCGTCCTCGGAGGCGTTGACGGTGTGGGTGGCGCCGAACTTCCGCGCCCAGTCGAGCTTGCGGGAGTCGGTGTCGACCGCGACGATCGTCGTCGCGCCGGCCAGCACCGCGCCGGCCACCGCCGCGTCGCCGACACCACCGCAGCCGATCACCGCGACGGAGTCGCCCCGGGTCACGTTGCCGGTGTTCATGGCCGCGCCGAGACCGGCCATGACGCCGCAGCCGAGCAGGCCGACGGCGGCGGGCCGCGCGGACGGGTCGACCTTGGTGCACTGCCCGGCGTGCACCAGCGTCTTCTCGGCGAACGCGCCGATGCCCAGCGCGGGCGTCAGCTCGGTGCCGTCGGTGAGCGTCATCTTCTGCGCCGCGTTGTGGGTGGCGAAGCAGTACCAGGGACGGCCGCGCCGGCAGGCCCGGCACTGCCCGCACACGGCCCGCCAGTTGAGCACCACGAAGTCGCCGGGGGCCACGTCGGTGACGCCGTCGCCGACCTGCTCGACGACGCCGGCGGCCTCGTGACCGAGCAGGAACGGGTAGTCGTCGTTGATGCCGCCCTCGCGGTAGTGCAGGTCGGTGTGGCAGACGCCGCAGGACTGGACGCGGACCACCGCCTCACCCGGCCCCGGGTCGGGCACCACGATGGTGGTGACCTCCACCGGCGCGCCCTTGCGCCGCGACACGACTCCCCGGACTTCCTGACTCACGGCAGTTCTCCTTCGTTCTCGGTCCCCCACCGAACCTACCGCCGATCATGACCGCCGGCGCGACGCCCGCCGGTTGACGTGTCCGCCGGGCGGATTGTCCGGCGGCGGCTCGTCGCCCCCGCTCAGGCCGGCACCGCCACCGGCATCCGTCCGTCGGCCAACCGGCGGCGGGCGGCGTTGCGGTAGCGCAGCACCTGCACCGCCCCGAGCGTCCAGAGCAGGTACTGCACCGCGAACGCCCACCGGAACGCGGACAGCGGCGGGGTGTCCCGGCCGGTCGGGGTCGCCAGGTCGAGCACCACGCCGATGGCCAGAATCAGCACGATGGAGGCGACGAACCCGCCGACGTTGACGATGCCGGTGGCGCTGCCGATGCGGTGCACCGGGTTGAACGTCCGGGCGTAGTCGAAGCCGATCACCGAGCCGGGGCCGTTGACCGCGAGCACCACGACCAGCGCGACCAGCAGCGCGTGCGGGGCGCGGCCGGGCCAGAGCAGCACCACCGCCCAGACCGCGGCGGTGGCGGCGGTGATGCCGAAGACCAGCACCGAGCGGTGGAACGGGTGTCGGGCGCACAGGTGCGCGACCACCGGGCCGCAGACCAGCGTCACCACGGTCATCAGGGTGAGCAGCCCGGCCGCGGCGGTCGGCGTGAAGCCCTGCCCCTGCACCAGGAACGGGTAGCCCCAGAGCAGCGCGAACACCGAGCCGGAGAACTGGGCGACGAAGTGTGTCCACAGGCCCAGCCGGGTGCCGGGCTGCGCCCACGCGTCGGCGAGCTGCCGGCGTACCGCCGCCGGGCCGGGCGCCGGCGCGGCGACGTGCGCGGCGTGCGGGGTGTCCCGGACCACGACGAGGATCAGCAGCAGCACGGTGCCGCCGAGCGCCGCCGCGGTCAGGAACGCCGGGGCCCAGCCCGCGTGGTGCAGCAGCGCCACCAGGGGTACGGCGCCGAGCACCGCGCCGAGCTGGCCGATGGTGCCGGTGAGCTGCACCAGCAGCGGGTTGCGCCGACCCGGGAACCAGAACGCCACGATCCGCAGCACGCTGATGAACGTCATCGCGTCCCCGAGGCCGACCAGCACCCGGGCGGCGACCGCGAGGCGGACGTCGGTGGCGACCGCGAACACGAGCTGCCCGGCGACCATGAGCGCGCCGCCGGCCAGCAGCAGCCGGCGTGACCCGTAGCGGTCCAGCAGCACCCCGACCGGGATCTGCATAGCCGCGTAGACGGCGAGCTGGGCCACCGAGAAGGTGGCCAGCGCGGCGGCGTTGATGCCGAAGCGGTCCGCCGCGTCGACCCCGGTGACGCCGAGCGAGCTGCGGTGGAACACGGCGGCCACGTACGCGGTCACGGCCACCGCGTAGATCAGCGCGGCGGGCCGGCGGGCGACGGTCACCGGAGCGTCCCGAGCATGGCGGCGGCGGAGTCGATGTGCCCGGCCACCGCGTCGCGCCACACCGCCGGGTCGTCGCCGTCGAGCGCGGCGAGCTGGGCGGCGTGCTCGGCGAGGGCGACCTCGGCCCAGCCGGGCGAGAGCCGGAAGCCGGCCTCGCCCATCCGCAGTTGCCGGTCACGCAGCCGGTGGTACAGCTCGGCCAGGATCTCGTTGCCGGCGGCCTCCACGACTGTCGCGTGGAAGGCCCGGTCGGCGGCCATCAGGGCGGTGAGGTCCCCGGCGGCGTGCGCCCGGCGCATCTCGTCGAGCCGGTCGGCCAGCGCCCCGCGGAGCGCGGCACGGCGCGGCCACACCCGCTCGGCGGCGTGCAGCTCCACCAGGCGGCGGGCCTCGATCACGTCGGCGGTCTCCCGGGCGGACACTGGCCGGATCAGCGCGCCGCGTTTCGGGTAGAGCTTGACCAGGCCCTCCGACTCCAGCCGCAGCAGCGCCTCCCGGACCGGGGTGCGTGACACCCCGGTCGCCTCCGCGATCTCCCCCTCGCTCACCAGTTGGCCGCCCGGGTAGATCTGCTCCAGCACGGCGCGCTTGAGGTGGCGGTAGGCCCGCTCGGCGGCGGACAGGCCGGTCCCGGTGCTGGGATACGTCATGTATCTATGATGTGCCGGGCCGCTCGGTAGTCCCCTGCGGTGTGCGGGATGGTGGCCTGGACCACGCCGGGCCGGAGCGTCACCCGCCGGGCGACGCCCAGAAGTCGCGCAGCAGCGCCGCCACCTCGACGGTCCGCTCGATCTGCGGCATGTGCCCGGTGTCGCGGAACAGGTGGCTGCGCGCCCCGGGCAGCCGGGCCCGGGCGTACGCCAGGTGCGCGGCCGGCAGGATCAGGTCGCGCTCGCCCCAGACCAGCAGCGTGGGCAGGTCGAGCGCGGCCACCGCGTCGAGCAGCTCGGCGCGCCAGCCGGGGCGTACCCCGCGCCATGTCCCCAGGTCGCGGACCAGCTCCCGCATCACCCGGGCCGCGTGCGGCTGCCGGGCCACCGCGAGCGCGGTGGCGATCCGCTCCTCGGTGACGTGGGCCGGGTCGACGAAGATGGCGCGCTCGGTGCGGCGGGCGATCGCCGGGTGCGGGCGCAGCAGCAGCCGCGCCAGCGGGGGCACCGCCAGCAGCCGCAGCGCCACGGTCACCTCCCGGCCGAAGCCGGCGCTGTTGAGCAGTGCCAGGCCGGCCGGGAGGTGCGGCGCGTCGGCGGCCAGGCGCATGGCCACCGCCCCGCCGAGTGAGTTGCCGACCAGTTGGGCCGGGCCGGTGACCCCGGCGGCGTCGAGGAACCCGGCGACCGCGCCGGCCAGGGCGGGCAGCGTGTGCGGTCCGGGCAGCGGCGCGGAGCCGCCGTGGCCGGGCAGGTCCACGGCGAGCACACGGTGGTCGCGGGCCAGCGCGGCGTGCAGCGCGGTGAAGTCGTCGAGGGTACGGCCGATGCCGTGCAACAGCACCACCGGCGGCCCGTCGCCGGTGGTCCGGCAGCGCATCGGCAGACCGGCCACGGTGTGCTCGTCGGCCGGTGGCAGCCCGACCGTCACGCCAGGCGTCCCGACTCCCGCCCGACCGCGCCGTCGGGGACCGACCCGGCGGCGTCGGTGGCACCGCTCGACCCGGCGGCGTCGGCCGGACCGTTCGGCACAGGCGCACCACCGGCAACGGTTGACCCGGCCGCGTCGGAGGCACCGGTCGGCACGGGCGCGTCATCCGCACCGACCGGCGGGGCGGTCGGTGCGGGTCGGGGCGCGGGCACCCGGGCGGGTCGCGGGCGCATGCCCAGGGCCAGCACCCGGCCGTACCCGGCGGGGGCGAGGCGACCGAGCAGGTCGGGCAGCTTGGCCGACCAGCCGATCAGCACCCGGCCGCGCCGCCGCTGCGCGCCGCGCAGGATGACCTCGGCGGCGACGGCCGGGTCGATGGTCAACAGCTTCTCGAACTGCCGGCGGCCGACCGCGTACTCCTCCAGGCAGACGCCGCTGCCCACCCGCGCGCTGGCGACGATGCGGGTCCGGATGCCGCCCGGGTGCACCGAGGTGACGCCGATCCCGTCGTCGACCAGCTCGTGCCGCAGCGCCTCGGTGAACCCGCGCACGGCGAACTTGCTGGCCGCGTACGCGGTCTGCCCGGCCGGGGCGATGAGACCGAAGAGGCTGGACACGTTCACCAGGTGGGAGCCCGGCTCCGCCTTGAGCGAGGGCAGCAGCGCGTGGGTCAGCCGCACCACGGCCCGGAAGTTGATCTCGATGACCCAGAGGAACTCGTCCAGCGTGACCTCATCGAACCGGCCGCCCAACGCGACGCCGGCGTTGTTGATCAGCAACCGGATCCGGGGATGCGCGTGGTGGATCTCGGCGGCGACCCGGTCGGTGGCCTCGGCGTCGGCGAGGTCGACCACGTAGGTGTGGATCTCCCGGTCCAGGTGCCGGGCCCGGATCGACGCGACCACCGCGGCCAGCCCGTCGGCGTCCCGGTCGAGCAGGACCAGGTCCGCGCCGCGCCGCGCCAGGCCGTCGGCCAGCGCCGCGCCGATGCCGCTGGCCGCGCCGGTGACGACCGCGGTGCCACCGGGAAAGTCGAGATCACGCATCGGTACCTCCGGGGGCGGCCACGGCCGCGGTGGCCGGCGCGCCGGCACGGGCGAACCGGACGCCGTCGGTCAGCGGCCCGTGCCGCATCAGGCGTACGTCGCGAGGATAGTTCTGGTGCAGCCGCCACGGCGCGCGCGGGCCCTGCTTCGGCAACTGGTCGACCGCGCGCAGCACGTACCCGGACCGGAGGTCGATGATCGGCACGAGATCGTCGGTGTCCGGGGCGAGCGGGGTGACGATCTGCTGGCCGGTGTCGTCGAGGTGGCGCAGCAGCCGGCAGACGTACGTGGCGACCAGGTCGGCCTTCAGCGTCCAGGACGCGTTGGTGTAGCCGATCGTCATGGCGAAGTTCGGCACGCCGGAGAGCATCATGCCCTTGTAGGCGATGGTGGCGGCGAGGTCGACGTCGACGCCGTCGACGGTCAGCGTCATGCCGCCGAGCGCCAGCAGGTTGAGGCCGGTGGCGGTGACCACGATGTCGGCCGGCAACTCGTCGCCGGAGGTGAGCCGCAGGCCGCGCTCGGTGAACGTGTCGATGGTGTCGGTGACCACCGAGGCCCGGCCCTCGGCCAGCGCGGTGAACAGGTCGCCGTCCGGCACCACGCACAGCCGCTGGTCCCAGGGGTCGTAGCGGGGCGAGAAGTGCCTGTCGACGTCGTACCCGACCGGCAGTCGACCCTTCGCGGCGCGGCGCAGGAACCGCTTCACCAGGCCGGGCGCCCGGCGGCTGAGCTGGAAGTTCGCCACTCCCAGCGCGACGTTCTTCCCGCGCGCCACCGCGTACGCGGTGCGCGGGGGCAGCCAGCGCCGCGCGGCCTCGGCGAACCTGTCGCGCGACGGCAGCGCGATGACGTACGTCGGGGAGCGCTGGAGCATGGTGACGTGGGCGGCCCGCTCGGCCATGGCCGGGACCAGGGTCACCGCGGTGGCTCCGCTGCCGATCACCACCACCCGCTTGCCGGCGAAGTCGAGCCGCTCCGGCCAGTGCTGCGGGTGCACCA
Source organism: Micromonospora sp. DT227 (assembly GCF_049841835.1). Lineage (NCBI taxonomy): Bacteria > Bacillati > Actinomycetota > Actinomycetes > Micromonosporales > Micromonosporaceae > Micromonospora > Micromonospora sp. DT227. The sequence goes on from NZ_JBNCLA010000006.1 coordinate 338,230, forward strand.
GCGTGCCGGCGTACCGCTCGACGCCCGGCAGCCGGGGCGTGTAGCCCTCGTCGTAGCGGTAGTAACCGGAGTTGGTGAACAGGAAGCCGCAGGTGATCGTGGTGTCCTCGCCGGTGTCGTCGCGGCGGGCGTGCACGGTCCAGCGGGCGGTGGCGCTGTCCCACTCGGCGCGGGTGACCCGGTGGTGGAAGCGGATGTGCCGTTCCACGTCGTGCTCGCGGGCGGTCTGCCGGACGTACCGGCGGATCGACTCACCGTCGGCGATCGCCTTCGGGTCGGTCCACGGCTTGAACGAGTAGCCGAGCGTGTACATGTCCGAGTCGGAGCGGACGCCCGGGTAGCGGAACAGGTCCCAGGTGCCGCCGATGGCGCCCCGGGCCTCCAGCACCGCATAGGTCTTGCCGGGGCACTCGCGTCCCAGGTGGACGGCGGCGCCGATGCCGGACAGGCCGGCGCCGACGATGAGAACGTCGACGTGGTCGGAGGCCATGGCTTCTCCCGTTCTCCCGCGGTGACCGGACCCTATCCACCGCCCCGGACCCCGGTCAACACCCTGTCGAGTCCGATCGACAGGGTGTCGAGCGGGTGTAGCATCGGCCGACATGACCACCGCCCGGACGCCGACCGGCACCACGCCGAACCGTGGGCGGCGGGCCGGCCGCTCCACCGGCGACGACCGGGAGGTGGCGATCCTGGCCACCGCCGAGCGGCTGCTGCGGGAGCGCGCGTTCGGCGACATCTCCATCGACGACCTGGCGCGGGGCGCCGGCATCTCCCGGCCCACGTTTTACTTCTACTTCCCGTCCAAGGACGCGGTGCTGCTCACCCTGCTCGACCGGGTCACCGAGGAGGCCGACGCCGCCGCCGGCGACGTGCTGGACCGGCTCGCCGAGGATCCGCGCGCCCGGTGGCGGGAGCTGATCGCCCGGTTCCACGCCACCTTCGGCGGCCACCGCGACGTGGTGCTCGCCTGCGCCCAGGTGCGCGGCACCAACGCCGAGGTCCGGCGGCTCTGGGCCGAGGTGCTGGAACGCTGGGTCCGCGCGGTGCAGGCCGCGATCGAGATGGAACGCGCCCGCGGCGCGGCCCCGGACGGGCTGCCCGCCCGGGACCTGGCCATCGCGTTGAACTCGATGAACGAGCGGGTCTGGTACGCGACGTTCGCCGGCGACGGCCCGGCGGTGGCCGAGCGGGACGTGGTCGACGTGCTGCTCGACGTCTGGCTGACCGCGATCTACCGCACCACCACGCCCCCGGTCGGGCCGGCCTGAGCCGCCGCGTGCGCTAGCGCCGCCGGGCGAACTCCATGATCCAGTTGGTTTCCCAGGTGCGTTCGCCGTCGGTGGAGAACGCCTGCTCCCAGCGGCAGGAGGCGGGGGTGATCGCCGACCAGAGGAACCGGCAGCGCACCGGCCGTCCCTCGTCGGAGTCGTCGGCGTGGAACGTGCCGACGCCGTCGGTGAACCGACCCACCACCGGGGGCAGCTCCAGCACCCCGCGGCGGCTGTTCATCCAGTAGATCGACCAGAGGCCGGTCGCCGGGTCGAGGAGCCGCACGGTGGAGCCGGAGAAGCCCCGGCTCGGGCAGCGCATCTCGTCGAAACTGCCGGCGCCGTCGAAGAACGACCGCGCCTCGCTGACGCCGGTGAACTCGTCCCAGTCGTCGCTGCCCACATGACGCTCGCGCAGCCGCCGGTTGGTCACGTCCCAGGCGCCGACGAGGAAGTCGAAGTCGCCCATCAGCGTCCCACCGGCCCTTCGGCGCGGGTGTCGGCCAGGTAGCCGGCCAGATCGGGTTCGTCCGGCGCGAGCAGGTGCCGGACCCAGGCGGCGCGCTCGTGCTCCAGCACGCCCAGTTCCCAGACGCAGCCGACGCCGGGCCGCGTCAGGTCGACGAAGTGTGCCGGGTCGTCGTCCGGGCAGGCCAGCGCCGGTTGCCCGGCGATCGCGATGTGGCACTCGACGACGTTGTCGAAGAACCAGCTGTACGCCAGCAGGTACGCCCCGGTGTCCGTGCCCCGGTGCAGCACGGTCCAGCTCACCGGCGGCGTGGTGCCGTCCGGGTCGGGCAGCAGCGCCGGCAGGTACGCGTACGCGGCGGTGACCACCTCCGGTTCGAGACGGCGTTCGGGCTGGTCGATGTGGTAGCGCTTGACGTGCCGGCCGGCGACCTCGACGGTCCCCGGCACGGTCAGCTCCTTGTCGTGGAAGGCCATGCGCGGACGGTAGGGCCACTTCCCTGACAGCTAGTGTCAGCGGAATGCGGGCCAGTCGACTCCTGTCCATCCTGTTGCTGCTCCAGGCGCACGGCCGGCTCACCGCCGCCGACCTGGCCACCCGGCTCGACGTGTCGGCGCGCACCGTCTACCGGGACGTCGAGGCGCTGCACGCGGCCGGCATCCCGCTGTACGGCGAGGCCGGGCACGCCGGCGGCTACCGGCTCGTCGACGGCTGGCGGACCCGGCTGACCGGGCTCACCGCCGAGGAGGCCGACCGGCTGCTCTTCGCCGGGCTTCCCGGGCCGGCCGCCGAGCTGGGCTACCAGTCGGTCGCAGCGGCCGTGCAGCTCAAGCTGCGGGCCGCGCTTCCCGCCCCGCTGGCCGACCGGGCCGCCCGACTGGAGCAACGGTTCCACCTGGACACCCCGGGCTGGTACTCCGACGGGGACCCGTCGCCGCACCTGGCCGCCGTGGCCGAGGCGGTGTGGCGGGAACACCGGATCCGGGTCCGCTACCGGAGTTGGCGCGCGGAGGTGACCCGGGTGCTGGAGCCGTACGGCCTGGTGCTCAAGGGTGGCCGCTGGTACGTGGTCGCGGCCCGCCCGGATCGTGCCGGGCCGGCCACCTACCGGATCAACCAGATCCTCGACCTCGACCCGCTGGACGAGCCGTTCGAGCGCCCGGAGTTCGACCTGCCGGAATGGTGGCGGGCGCACGTGGTCGCGTTCCGGGCCGGGCTGCACCGGGAGGAGGCCCACATCCGGCTCTCCCCGCGCGGGCGGGAGCGGTTGCGCGAGATCGGCAGCGACGTGGTGGTCGGCGCCGTCGAGGCGAGCGCCGGCCCGCCCGACGCGGCGGGCTGGGTGCGGGCCGTGATTCCCATCGAGTCGCTCACCCACGCGCACGGTGACCTGCTGCGGCTCGGCGCCGACGTGGAGGTCCTCTCCCCCGCCGACCTGCGCGCCCGCCTGGCCGGGACCGCCGCCGCGCTGGCCGCCATCTACTCCCCGGCCGCCCCCGCTCCGGCCGCCCGTTGACCAAGGAGTTCGCGTCCGGGGTCGAGACCGACCTCGACCCGAACTCCTTGATCGACCTTGGTCCCCGAAGCAGGGTGGACTTGCCGATCTCGGGCGTGCCGTTCAGACGGACGAGCCGCGTCACCCCCGTCCCGGCTGCCTGTCCGCGTCATCGTTGCATGTCAGGTGCCCTCGTCGGTCGAGACGGTGATCGGGCCGCTCTCCGGGTGGTGGCAGGCGGTGAGTTGGGTGCCGCCGTCGCGGGTGGTCAGTGCGGGTGTCTCGGTGGCGCAGCGGTCGGTGGCTTTCCAGCAGCGGGTGCGGAAGCGGCAGCCCGATGGTGGGTTGAGGGGGGTGGGGACATCGCCGGTGAGACGGATCCGGCCGGCGGGGCCGAGCGTGGTGACGTCCGGGATGGCCGACAGCAACGCCCGGGTGTAGGGGTGCTGCGGTCGGGTGTAGATGGCGTTCCGGTCGCCGATCTCGACGATTCTGCCGAGGTACATGACCGCGACGCGGTGGCAGAAGTGACGGATCACGGCGAGGTCGTGGGCGATGAACACGAACGCCAGGTCCAGGTCGCGTTGCAGGCCGCGTAGCAGGTTGATGACCTGTGCCTGGATGGAGACGTCGAGGGCGGAGACCGGCTCGTCGGCGACGATCAGCTTCGGTTTCAGCGCGAGGGCGCGGGCGATGCCGACGCGTTGACGTTGCCCGCCGGAGAACTCGTGCGGATACCTGTTGTAGTGCTCGGGGTTGAGCCCGACCAGCTCCAGCAACTCCTGCACCCGCCGCTTGACCCCGCCGGGTGGGGTGATGTTGTTGACCTGCAACGGCATCGCCACGATCCGCCCGACGGTGTGCCGCGGGTTCAACGACGCGTACGGGTCCTGGAAGATGATCTGCAAATCCTGCCGAAGGTCACGCAGATCCCGACGACCGGCGTGGGTGATGTCCCGACCGGCGAACGTGATCGACCCGCTGGTGGGGTCCAGCAGGCGCACCAACATCCGCCCCGTCGTGGTCTTCCCACAGCCGGACTCCCCCACCAGACCGAGCGTCTCGCCCGGCCGCACGTCGAAGTCCAGGCCGTCGACCGCCCGCACCGCCCCCCTGCCACGCAGCCCGTCGCGCACCGGGAAATGCTTGGTCAGCCCCCGCACCGACAACAGCGGCTCGGTCTCGACGCTCATCGGGCCACCCCCACCCGGACGATCTCGTCGCGGTAGATCCGCTCCCGGTCCCCCGCCGACAGATGACAGGCGACCAGATGCCCCGACTCACCGGCGTCCCGCAACCCGGGCACCTCAAGGCGGGAACGGTCGTCGGCCCACCGGCAGCGGGGATGGAACGCACACCCCGACGGCAGATTGATCAACGACGGCGGATTGCCCGGGATCGGCACCAGGTCCGCGTCCGCGTCGCCGTGCAACGACGGCACACTCGACAACAACCCCCAGGTGTACGGATGCTGCGGCGTCCGCAACACCCGCGCCACGCTGCCGTGCTCCACGGCCCGCCCCCCGTACATCACCAGGACGTCATCAGCCACCTGCGACACCACACCCAGATCGTGGCTGATCAACACGATCGCCGATCGGAACTCCGCCTGGAGATCCGCGAGAAGATCCAGGATCTGCGCCTGCACCGTCACGTCCAATGCCGTCGTCGGCTCGTCCGCGATCAGCAGATCCGGGTCGTTGACCAGCGCCATCGCGATCATCGCCCGCTGCCGCATCCCACCGGAGAACTCGTGCGGAAACTGCGCGAACCGCTTGGCCGGCTGCGGAATGCCGACCCGGTCCAACATGTCCACGGCCCGGCTGCGGGCCTCCCGCCTCCCGGCCCTCGGGTGATGCACCCGGTACGCCTCCGCGATCTGTCGCCCCACCGAGTAGTACGGATGCAGCGCCGACAGCGGATCCTGGAAGATCATCGCCATGTCCCGACCCCGCAGCCGCCGCACCTCCTCATCGGGCAGGCCGACAAGCTGACGCCCGCCCACCGAGATCTCCCCGGAGATGACGGTCCGCCTCGCGTTGTGCAGACCCAGGATCGCCAGCGAGGTCACGCTCTTGCCGGAACCGGACTCCCCCACGATCCCGAGCGTGCGACCCCGCTCCACGGTGAACGACACCCCGTCCACGGCCTTGACCACACCGTCCTCGGTGTCGAACCGCACCCGCAGATCCGTGACGCGCAGGTACGGGTCCTGCGGCATCCGATGCTCGACCATGTCGACTCCTCCCGCTCAGCTCAACCGGACGCGCGGATCGATCACCGCGTACAGCACGTCGACGACGATGTTGGCGACCACGATGAACACGGCCGCCAGCAGCACGGTCGCCATCACCACCGGCAGGTTGAGGAACTGCACCGCCTCCACGGTGGCCTTGCCGAGGCCCTGGAGGCCGAAGATGGTCTCGGTGATGAAGGTGCCGCCGAGGCTGGTGCCGATGTCCAGCCCGGCGATGGTGACGATCGGGGTGATGGCCGCGCGTAGCGCGTGCCGGGTGTGCACCTGCCGCGCCGACAGTCCCTTCGCCCGGGCGGTACGGACGAAGTCCTCCGACAGCGTCTCCAGCATCTGCGCGCGGGACAGGCGCGCGTAGAGCGCCGAGTTGAGGAAACCCAACGTCATCCAGGGCAGGATCAGTCCGGCCGCCCAGCGGACCGGGTTCTCGGTCAGCGGGGTGTAGCTGGGGAACGGCAGCAGCCCGGTGGAGTAGACGAGCAGGTAGAGCAGGATCAGGCCGAAGAAGTAGACCTGCATGGACGCCCCGGCGAGGGTGATGCCGATGGCGGCCCGGTCGAACGCGGTGCCGCGCCGCAGCGCCGACACCATGCCCAGCGAGATGCCGAGGGCCAGCCAGAGCACGGCGCCGCCGAGGACGATGCTGAACGTCACCGGGGCACGCTGGACGACGATCTCGGTGACCGGCTGGTTGATGCGGAACGAGAAGCCCAGGCAGGGCGCCGGGCAGTCCTGCCGGAAGTCGCCCTCGCCGTAGCTGCGGCCGGCGAAGACGCCGTGGACGAAGTCGGCGTACTGGCGGGGCAGCGGCCGGTCGATGCCGAGCCGCTGTTCGACCTGGGCGATGTCCGCGGCGGTGCAGTTCTTGCCGCACATCACCTTCGCCGGGCTGCTCGGCACCGCGAAGAACAGACCGAACGTGACCAGGCTGACGACGACCAGGGTCAGGACGGCGACGAGCAGTCGCCGGAGCACGAAACGGAGCACGGGAAACACCTCCCCCGGGTGGGGCGGGGGCGACCGGCGTGGCCGCCCCCGCCGACGGTCACTGCTTCACGTGGATCCCGTTGAGCGAGATGATGCCGAACGCGTCGCTGAGGAAGGCGTTGCCGACCTTGGAGCCGTGCAGTTCGTAGGTGGCGTCGTAGTAGCAGGGCACGACCGGGGCGTACTCCTGCATGATGGTGCGGTCGAGGGCCATCCAGCCGGCGTCCTGCTCGGCGGCGGGCCGGCTGCGGACCCGGTCGATCTCCGCGCCGATCGACGGCTCGTTCAGGTACGACAGGTTCTGGTTGCCCTCGGCCACGATCTCCCGGCCGTCGTAGACCGGCGGGATGATCGTCGAGCCGGAGGGAAAGTCCGAGCCCCAGCCGCTGAGGTAGATGTCGTACGGGTTGTTCCGGCGGCCGATCTCGTCGTAGTAGCTGCTGTTGTCGATCGGCTTCATCACGATGTCGAAGCCCATGTCGGTGAGGTTCTTGCGCAACGCCTCGGCCTGCTGGGTGCGCAGCTCCAGGTTGGAGTGGGCGAGCACCAGCTTGGGACGCTTGCCGGCCAACAGCTCGGCGACCTTCGCCCGGTCGCCGGTGACCGGCGCGTTGAACAGGTCGTACTTCTGGAAGCCGGCGGTGGTCGGTGACATCAGCGTGGTCGCCGGGGAGCCGGCGGCCTGCCCGCCGAGCACCTTGAGCAGCGCGTCCTTGTCCACGGCGTAGTTGAGCGCCCGCCGGACGGCCAGGTCGGTGACCCGCTGGGTGTTGATGCTGAGCACCCAGGTGTACTGGGTGGGGCCCTTGACCACCCGGTCGGCGACGCCGGAGCCGGTGGTGCGGGGCAGCACCGACGGCGGCACGTCGGCCCAGCTCAGCGCCGTCTGGTCGGCGGGTCCGTCGGCGACCAGCCGTTCGGAGATCTGGGCCTGCTCCAGCCCGAACGTCACCCGGATCGCGTCCGGGTACGCGTTGCGGATCGGGTCGGTCGCCGCGTCCCAGTGCGGGTTGCGTTCCAACTCCAGCGCCACGTCCCGCTGATAGGACTTCACCCGGTACGGGCCGGACGAGAACGGCCGCAGGTCGTAGTTGGCCCGGGTGTCCTTGGCGGCCGGCACCGGCGCGCTGGTGGGCAGCGCGGCGGCGTACGGCAGGTCGCAGTGCGGCTGCGGGAACGTGAACCGGATCGTCCTGTCGTCGGGGGTCTCGACGCCGTCGGGCATCGGCCGGCCCCCGTCGTACGGTCCCTGGTAGCTCGCGTTGTAGGTGCCGCCCGGGTAGAGCCACTGCTGGATGTAGTGCGGGCCTTCGTTGAGCGCCGGCGCGAACGACCGGGCGATGCCGTGGGCGACGTCCTTGCTGGTCACCGCCGAGCCGTCCTCGTACTTGACGCCGTCGCGGAGGGTGAACTCCCAGACCTTGCAGTCGTCGTTGACGTCCTTGCCGGGGCTGGTCGCCAGGTCGCCGACGAGCAGCAGCTTGCCGCTGCCGTCCTCCTTGTAGCCGTTGAGCGCCCGGTAGAGCTGCCCACCGGTCACCTGTTGCGTGTTGACGTAGTTGCGGGCCGGGTCGAGGTGTTCGAAGTCGGCCGGCTGCATGACGGTCAGCGTGCCGCCCCGGGCGGCGCCGTCGACGGGTTTCGCCGGGCCCTGGTTGTCGGCGGCCTGGTAGGAGATCGAGCCGCTCTGGGTCTTGGTCTGCTGGTCCGCGCCGTCACCGCCGTCGGTGGTGGGGCTGCAACCGGCGGCGACCAGCGCCGCAGCGGCGAGGACGCCGGTCAGTGTCCGGGTTCGGGTACGCACGGAGTGCTCCCTTCCTGCCCGGCGGCCCCCGCCGGCCGGGCATGTGGTGGCCGGGTGGGACTACCGGGTGGAGCGGGGATCCAGCGAGTCGCGCAGCGCGTCACCGAGCAGGTTGAACGCCAGGACCAGCAGGAAGATCGTCAACCCGGGGAACAGGGTGTACCAGGGGTCGCTCGCGACGTAGCCGATGCTGTTGAAGATCATGCGGCCGAGGTCGGGCGTGGGTTCGGTGACGCCGATGTTGACGAAGGCCAGCGCCGCCTCGATGGCGATGAACTGGGGCACCATCAGCGAGACGGTGACCAGGATCGGCGCCCAGATGTTCGGCAGGAGCTGCCGCAGCAGGATGTGCCCGGTGCCGGCGCCGGCGGCGCGGGCCGCCTCGACGAACTCCCGCTCCCGCAGCGAGATCACCTGCCCGCGGACCAGCCGCGCGGTGTACGTCCAGCTGAACAGCCCGAAGGTGGCGACGATCAGGGCCACCCGGAACGCCGGCGACGGGGACTCCCGGTCGGAGTAGAAGCGGTCCTGGAGGATCGGGATCACCGCGAGCGCGAAGATGAGGAACGGGAACGCCAGCGTGAGGTCGACCAGCCAGTTGACGACGCTGTCCAACCAGCCCCGGGCCCAGCCGGCCAACACCCCGACCGCGACTCCGATGACCGAGGCCAGCAGCGCCGAGGCGAACGCGATGAACAGCGACGTACGCAGCCCGTACACCAACTGCAGCGCGATGTCGCGGCCACTGCCGGGTTCCAACCCGAGCCAATGGTCGGCGTTGATCCCGCCGGCATAGCCGATCGGCATTCCGAAATCGTTGAGCCGGTCGACGAACTTGTCCGTGGGATCGATTCCGGTGAGGTGGCCCAGCAGCGGCGCGCCGAGCGCGACCACGGCGGCGACGGCCAGCGTCACGGCGCTGGCCCGGGCCGTGCGGTCCCGCTTCAGCCGCAGCCAGGCGAGCTGGTTGGGGGATCGGCCGACGATCTCCGGGCGACCGGCGACGGTTCCGGCCACCGGTTCCGGAGCGGCCGGGTCGACGGGTGTGGCCACCGACGGCGGATGGGAAAGGTCGCTCATGAGGATCCTCCCGGTGGGCGGAAAACGTCCCTGCCACCTGACGGTAAAGCGTCTGGGAACGGGGAAAAGAATCGTTACGGTAACGGCCGTTCCGGTTGTCGGACATCAACAACGATCCGGCGTACGGAATGCATCGGCGCAATAACGGCGCTATCCGGTTGTCAACCGTTCAGCCATTCGTGCCGCTGACTCTGCAATGCGTTGCCACGGATCACGGCCACGGTTGTCACCCGTTCAGCCATTCCGCGCCCCGGCCGGCGCCGGTCATAACCGTGGCGGTGCCCGCCGTCCGGTTCGCCACCCCCCACGGTCGTGATCACGAGGGGGTCGGTCCGGGCGGATGGGGGTGGGCGGACAATGGGCGCGGGCGGAGCGGGGGATTCGGGGAGGGCGTGGCGATGACCGGAGGGTCGGACGCGGGTGTGGGCCGGGAGCTGCGGGCGGACTGCGCGCGCTGCGCCGGGGTCTGCTGCGTCGCGCCGGCGTTCGCCGCCTCGGCCGACTTCGCCGTCGACAAACCGGCCGGGCAGCCCTGCCCGAACCTGCGCGCCGACTCCCGCTGCGGCATCCACTCCGAGCTGCGCGAACGCGGGTTCCCCGGGTGCACCGTGTTCGACTGTTTCGGCGCCGGCCAGCACCTCACCCAGGGCACGTTCGCCGGCCGCGACTGGCGGACCGATCCGGTCACCGCGCGGCGGATGTTCGACACGTTCGCCGTGTTGCGGCCGTTGCACGAGCTGCTGTGGTACCTGACCGAGGCGGTGCGGATCACCCCACCCGGCCCGCTGCGCGACGACCTGGTCGCGACGCTCGACGAGACGGGCCGGCTCACCGACGGCACGCCCGACGACCTGCTCGCCGTCGACGTCGACGCCCACCGGGGCCGGGTCAACCGGCTGCTGTCGAGCGCCGGCGAGCGGGCCCGGGCCGGCCGCGCCGGCCCCGACCGGCGGGGCGCGACGCTGATCGGCGTCGACCTGCGCCGCGCCGCACTGGCCGGGGCGAACCTGCGCGGCGCCACGCTGATCGGCGCGGACCTGCGCGGCGTACGGCTCGGCGCCGCCGACCTGACCGGCGCCGACCTGCGCGGGGCGGATCTGCGCGGCACCGACCTGAGCGGGTGCCTGTTCGTGCACCAGTCCCAACTCGACGCCGCCCGCGGCGACCACCGCACGCTCCTGCCCGCCGGCCGGCACCGCCCCACCCACTGGTCCCCCACCCCGCTCCCCACCCCCACCCCTCGATCCCGCCGCCGCTTTCGGTGATCAAGGAGTTCGGGTCACCGGGCGCACGCGCCGCCGACGCGAACTCCTTGATCACCGGGGTGGGGGTTTTGGTGGGGGTGGGGCGGGTAGGCGGCGGCACGGGTCGACGCGAACGGGAGGCGCAACGATGGGGTATCGGGCACGCGACGGCGAGGAACCCGTCGACCCGGCGCACGCCGAGGACGCCGCCGGCCAGGCCCGCCTGGTGCAGGTGGCGGCGGACACGGACGTGCCGGCCCCCGCCCCGGACACGCCGGCGCCGGACGAGGTGACCGAGGACGACGGGTCCGGGATGGCCGGCGGAGCGTCCGGCAGCAGCTCGGGCGGCTCGTCGATGCCGACCCACCCCGACGCGGCCCGCTGAACGTTTACCGTCACCGCGGGCGGGCAGGAGTGCGACATGACCAGTGAAGAGTCCTTCGGCCGCGCCGCCGGCGACGAACCCGACGGCGCCACCGCCTACGAGGCGTCCCTACGCCCGCCGGGCGAATCCCTGCACACCACCAACGACACCGGCGACGACTTCGCCGACCTGCCCGCCGAGGACCGCCGCTCGGCGCAGGACACGAGCCGCGCCGGCTACGACGTCGACGCGGTCTCCGGCACCGGCGACCCGGCCGACGAGCCGGAAGAGATCGAGGAGGGCCGGCCGCTGCGCTGAGCCGCGCGCGGGGCGGCCGGTGCGCCGGCCGCCCGCGCCTCGGTCATCCCCCGGTTGGCCAGCGCGTCGGCGCGTTCGTTCTCCGGGTGCCCGTTGTGGCCCTTCACCCACAGCCAGGTGACGTCGTGGCGCGCGCAGGCGGCCTCCAGCCGCTGCCACAGGTCGGCGTTCTTCACCGGCTGTTTCGCGGCGGTGCGCCACCCGTTGCGCTTCCACCCGTCCACCCAGCCGGTGATGCCGTTACGCACGTAGGTGCTGTCGGTGTGCAGCCGCACCGTGACCGGCCGGGTCAGGCTCTCCAACGCCCGGATCGCGGCGGTCAGCTCCATCCGGTTGTTGGTCGTCGGCGTGGCCTCGCCGCCGCACAGCTCCCGCTCGTGCCCGCCCCAACGCAGCAGCGCGCCCCAGCCGCCCGGCCCGGGGTTGCCGCTGCACGCGCCGTCGGTCCAGATCTCCACGACCCGGCCGCTCTCCGCCTCCACCATGCCGGCAACCTACCCGGTACGCCGCCCGACCCGACCGCCCGACCCGCGCGCCCGGGGCCCGGCGGGACCACCCGCGGCGGGTCGCCCGACTAGCGTGCGGAGCCATGACCGCACCCCTGGAGTTCAGCACCCTGTGCAACTTCCGAGACCTCGGCGGCTGGCGTACCGACAACGGTCGCACCGTGGCCCGCGGCCGGCTCTACCGCTCCGACTCCCTGGCCAAACTCGCCGGCGACGACCTGGCCCGGTTCGCGGCGCTCGGCGTCCGCACCGTGATCGACCTGCGTTACCCGTGGGAGATCGCCGACCGCGGCCGGGCACCGGAGAGCCTCGGCGTCACCTGGCACAACCTGAGCATCGAGCACCGCACCTACGTCCAGGCCGACATCGACCCCGACGTGGACCCGTGGCGCTACCTGGCCGACCGGTACGCCGAGGTGGCCGAGGACGGCGTGGTCGAGCTGCGCCGGGCGGTGGAGGTGATCACTTCGCGCGCACCGAACACGCCACCGGGCGGCTGGTCGCCGAGTATCGCCGCGCTGCGCGCCCGGCTGCTCACCGACGACGAAAAACCGCACGACGGCGACGCGACGCTCTGGCAGGCTCGCTCATCGTGGACAATCGCTGGGACGGCCTGCGGGCCGAGGTACGCACCGCGCTCGACGACCTCGTGACCTCCGGGCGGGAGGCCGGCGTGCAGGTGGCCGCGTACCTCGACGGCGCGCCGATCGTCGAGGAGCAGGCCGGGCTCGCTGACACGACCACCGGCCGGCCGATGACCGCCGACACGCCGGTGCACGCGGTCTCCACCGGCAAGGGCCTCACCGCCACCGTGGTGCACGTGCTGGCCGAACAGGGCCGGCTCGACGAGGACCTGCCCCTGGCCCGGGTGTGGCCCGAGTTCGCCCGGCACGGCAAGGACGGCATCACGCTGCGACACGTGCTCACCCACACCGCCGGCCTGCCCGCGCTGCCCGCCGACGTCACCCCCGCCGACTTCACCGACTGGTCCCGGATGTGCGACCTGCTCGCCGACGCGACACCACTGTGGGCCCCCGGCGAGCGGCTGGCGTACCACGCGTGGACGTGGGGCTGGCTGCTCGGCGAGGTGGTCCGCCGGGTCACCGGCAGACCGGTCTCCCAGGTGCTCGCCGAGGAGGTGGCCGGGCCGCTCGGCGTGACCCGGGAACTGTTCCTCGGCGTACCCGACGCGGAGCTGCCCCGGCTGGCCCGGCTGGAGGACGCCGGCCTGTCCGCGCTGATGACCTGGGCCGGTGCGCACCTGCCGCACTTCGACGCGGTGGCCCCGCCCGCGGTCCGCCCGGACACCACGACCGGCAGCGACCCCGACGTGCTGCGCGCCGACGTGCCCTCGGTCGGCACCATGAGCGCCCGCGCGGTCGCCCGGATGTACGCGGCGCTGCTCGGCCCCGTCGACGGCGTCCGACTGATCTCCGCCGAGCGGCTGCGCGCGGTGTCCGCACCGGCCGTCCGCGCCCAGGAGTGGGTGTTCGGGCAGGAGAGCACGTTCGGGCTCGGCTACGCGGTCGACGACGACGGCTCGTTCGGCACCGCCGGCAGCGGCGGCAGCCTCGCGTTCGCGTACCCGGAACTGGGCTTGACCGTGGCGGCGGTCCGCAACCGGCTCGGCGCCGGCGACGGCGACCCGATGGAACGGCTACGAGCGCTGGTGCGCGACCGGGTCACCGAGACCCTGAGCGGGGCGCAGACGGGCGCGTAACCGCCCGGCGGCGTCGCCGAGCACCGCGCCGGTCATCGGCAGCAGCGGGCTGGACCGCATCACCGCCAGATCCTCGGCCGGCGTGGTCACGCCGTCGAGGAACCGCAGCACCCGCTCCGCCGGGTTGCGGTCGAACAGCCGGTCGAAGAACTCCACCCCGGCCACGTGCCCGCGGTCCAGCGCGCGCAACGCCACCGCGTCCATCCACCGGTGCCGACCCGGGTACGCAGGCGCCGGCACCGGCGGCCGGCCCGCCGCCACCGCCCGGGCCACCTGGTCGGCCTGGCGCAGCATCGCGGAGAACGTGAACCCGGTGGACGGGCGCGTCGCCCCGCCGGCGGTGCCCAACCGCACCACCCGGCGGCTCGGCCGAACCACGAACGGACCGTCCGTCATCGGGATCACCCCGTTCTCCACCTCCCGCACCCGCAACGCGCCCAGATCCAGCCCCAGCAGCCCGGCGTAGCCGCGCAACGCCGCGTCGTAGCCGGCGTCGTCGAGCACCGCCGGCCCGAACTCGGTGTACTCGACAAGCGCGAACCGCTCGTCGACCGGCAACACGTACCCGAACGACACCCCGCGGGCCGGCTGCGGCGTGCGGAAGTCCATCAGCACCGCCCGACCCGGGTCGAACGTCGGCCGCTCCGCCGCCAACCACCAGCCCCGGAAGTGCTGCAACCAACTCGTCCGCCCCGGCCGCGACGGCGGGCGCGGCCGGGAGTCCAACACCCAACCGGCGCGCACCAACGCCCGCCCCGACGGGTCGCACACGGTGACCCGCTCCCCGTCGTCACGCAGCTCCCCCGCCGGCGCGGCGATCCGGACCGCGTCCAGCCGCCGCTCCGCCTCGGCAGCCCGGTCGTAGACCGGGGCGGAGCGGACCATGGCGTACCGCAGCGGTGCCAGCGGCAGGACGCGGCGGCCCGCCGCGGTGACCACCTCCACCCGCGACCAGCTCGCGCTCAACAGCGGCTCCAGGTCACCGCCCGGCGTGCCCCAGAACGCCCAGGTGCGGTCCTGGCCCCGCTTGCGGACCGGGTCGACCACCGCGACCCGCACGCCGGTCACCCCGTGCCGGTCCAGGGCGGCCAGGACCAGCGACGCGGCACCGCCGCCGCCGACCAGCGCGAGGTCGACGTCGACCGGGGAGGATGCGGGCATCCGCCCACGCTGTCACACCGGCGGGCAGCGCCGCCGGGGACCCCGCCGCCCGGCGCCGCCGCGCCGCGTAGATTCGGCGGCATGACGCTGCGGGTGGGACTGCTCGGGTACGGCACGGCCGGGCGGGTCTTCCACGCCCCGCTCATCGCCACCACTCCCGGCCTGCGGCTGGACGCGGTGGTGACCCGCGACCGGCAGCGCCGCGCGCAGGCCCAGGCCGACCACCCCGACGCCCGGGTCGTCGACGACGCGGACCACCTGTGGCGGGCCGCCGACCAGCTCGACCTGGTGGTGGTGGCCGCGCCGAACCGGCAGCACGTGCCACTGGCCCGGGCCGCGGTGGCCGCCGGGCTACCGGTCGTGGTGGACAAGCCGCTCGCCCCGACCGGCGCGCAGGGCCGGGCGCTGCTGGCCGACGCCGAAACCGCCTGCGTGCCGCTCACCGTGTTCCAGAACCGACGCTGGGACGGCGACTACCGCACCGTGTGCCGACTGGTCGAGGCCGGCGAACTGGGCCGGGTCACCCGGTTCGAGTCACGGTTCGAACGGTGGCGGCCGACGATCAAACCGGGCTGGCGGGAGAGCGGCGCGCCCGACGACGCCGGCGGCGCGCTGTTCGACCTCGGCGCCCACCTCATCGACCAGGCGGTCCACCTGTTCGGGCCGGTGGAACACGTCTACGCCGAGGTGGACCGGCGGCGGCCCGGCGCCGAGGTGGACGACGACGCGTTCGTCGCGCTCACCCACACCGGCGGCGTGCGCTCGCACCTCTGGACGGGCGCGGTCACCGCGCAGCCCGGCCCCCGCTTCCGGGTGCTCGGCGACCGGGCCGCCTACACGAGCTGGGGCCTCGACCCGCAGGAGGCGGCGCTGCGCGCCGGCCGGCGACCCGACGAACCCGGCTGGGGCGAGATCGACCCGCAACGGTACGGGCGGCTCGGCGCCGACGACGACCTGCGGGCCGTACCCACCGAACCGGGCCGCTACCCGGACTTCTACGCCCAGGTGGCGACCGCGCTGCGCGACGGCACACCGATGCCCGTCGACCCGGCCGACGCGGTCGCCGTGGTCGAACTGATCGAGCTGGCGCACGAGGCCGCCGCGCAGGGCCTCACGCTGCCGGTCCCCCCGCTGCGCTGACCGCCGGCCCGGGCGCCGCCGGGGCCGGCTCGGCGTACGCGGCGGCCACCGTCGCCCGGTCGAACACCCGCCACGTCGCGGCGATCACCACCACCGCCACCACGAACCCCACCCAGTACGGGGCGGTGATCCCGAACCGGGCCGCCACCACGCCACCCAGCAACGCGCCGACACAGTTGCCACCCGCCGCGAGGAACAACGTCGTGCTGCCCACCCGCCCCATCAACGCCGGCGGGGTGAGCCGCTGCCGCAGCGAGTTCGCCACGATGTTCCACAACGCGCTGTGCACGCCGAACGCGAACAACGCGAACCCGACCACCGCCGCGCTGCGCGACGCCGCCAACGCCAGGTGCAGACCGGCCTCCACCAGCAGACCCACCCGCACCGTCCAGGTGGCGGTCAGCGCGGCGATCAACCGGTCGCCGACCACCGAACCGAGCAGCCCGCCGACCGCCATGCAGGTGAACAACACGCCGTACCCGACCGGGCCGAGGCCGAGCCGCTCGGTCGCCAGCAACACCAGCACCGCGACCGCGGCAGTCAGCGTGACGTTCAGCAACCCGATCAGCAGCGCCATGGTCCGCAGCAGCCGCTGCGACGACAACCAACGGAACCCCTCCGCCACCTCCGCCCGCACCGAACGCGCCCCGGCCGCCGCCGGCGCGCCCCGGTACGAACCGGCGAGCAGACCCACCAACACGGCGCTGAGCGCGTACGTGCCGGCGTTCAACGCGAACGGCACGGCCGCCGCCAACACGAACAGGAAACCACCGAGCGGGCCGGCGACCATGTTCTGCATCACCTGGGTGCCGCCGCTCAACCACCCGTTCGCCCGCTCCAGCCGGGCCCGCGGCACCACCGCCGGCAGCACCGCCTGCGCCGCGGTGCGGAACACCACCTCACCGGTGTTCACCACGAACAACACCACGTAGAGCAGCGCCACCCCGGCCCGACCCGCCAGCATCGCCGCGGCCAACGCGACAAGCGCGCCGACGCGTACCCAGTCGATGAGCACCATCAGCCGGCGCCGGTCCACCCGGTCGGCCAGCACCCCGCCGGGCAACGCGAACAGCAGCCACGGCAACCACGACACCGCCGCGCCCGCGGAGACCACCAGCGGATCGTCGGTCCGCGCCGCCACGTACAGCGGAGCAGCCACCGTGGCCGTGCCGCTGCCCAACGCCGACAGCGTGCTCGCGGCCCACAGGCGGGCGAAGCGCCCGTCCAGCCGTTCCCCCGTCACGAAGCGGCAAGCTACCAGCGACGGGCCGCCCCGCCGAGCGGTTTAAGGCCGGGCCCCCTGTTGACGCCTCCAGTAGAGACGGGGCCCCACCTCACACGTGGGCGTGCTCTCGTTAGGACGCGGGCCGGTCGGGGTACCTGCGGGCGACGACCGGGCCGGCCCGGTGAACCCGACCGGTGCGACCAAGGTGAGGTACGAACATGCGGAACTGGGTGCGGGCCGCCGCCGGGCGGGTACGCCGGGACTGGGTGTCGGTGGTCGAGGCGACCGTGGCCGCCACCGTCGCCTGGGTCCTCGCCGCCCGGGTGATCGGCCACCCCGATCCGTTCTTCGCCCCGTCCGCCGCGCTCGTGGTGCTCGGCGAGACCCGGGGCAAGCGACTGCGGCAGACCATCGAGATCCTGCTCGGGGTGGCCGCCGGCATCCTGGTGGCCGACGTCGTCGTGCAGGCCCTCGGCCCGACCACCACCACCGTGTTCCTGGTCCTGGGCTGCACCCTCGGGCTGATGGTGGTGCTCGGCGCGAGCACCACGCTGACCGTGCAGGCCGCCGTCTCGGCGTTGTACCTGGTCGTGGTGGCCGCGCCGAAGGGCAGCCTGATGCCGTTCCGGTTCGTCGACGCGCTGATCGGCGGCGCGGTGGCGATCGCGGCCAGCCAGTTGATCGTCGCCCGGGACCCGCTCGCGCCGCTGGTGGCCGAGGCCCGGCAGACCTTCACCGACCTGGCCGACCTGCTCGACCGGATCAACGACGCGCTGCGCCGGTGCGACGAGGACGCCGCCCGGGCGGCGCTGGAGCGGGCCCGCCAGGTGGACGACTGCGTGGATCGGCTGCGCGAGGCGGTGGCGGCCACCGGTGAGACGTTGCAACTTCGGGTCCGCCGCCGCCGGCACATCGGCCAGGTCCGGGAGGTCGAGGCCACCACCCGGCAACTCGACTACGCCGCGCGCAACATCCGGGTACTGGCCCGCGCCGGGGTGCACCTGACCCGGCTGCACACCGCCACCCCACCCGAACTGGCCCTGGCGATGAACGAACTCGCCGACGCGCTCCGCGCCGCCGGCGAGGCCATGGTGCACAGCCTGACCGGCGACGAGGACGCGACCGAGTGCGCCGAACGGGCCGACGCCGCCGCCCTGGAGGCGGTCCGGATCGCCGCGCAGTTGTTCGAGTCCCAGCCGCCCCTGCCCCTCATCATGATCATCGGGCAGATCCGGGCCACCGCCATCGACCTGCTGCGCGCGGTCGGCACCGACGACCCGGTCCTCGGCCGGGTCGACGAGGCCCTCGGCCTGCCGGAGTCACCCACCCCGCCGGGCGCCGACGGCCCGCCGGCGCCTCGCGCCGACCCCGGGACGGCGCCGACGACAGTGGCGGCATGACATCAGTCGGCCTCGTCGAGGGTGGGGATCGGCAGCGCGACCGGGTCGCCGGGACCGCCCGCCGGGACCGAGTGCGGCGGCGCCGGCCGGTCCACCACCGGTCGCCGCGAGTACAGCCGCCCCTGGCCGGCCGGACCGTTACGGCGGGACACCTCGACCGCCACCATCCGGATCGGCGCGGGCGGCGCGGTGAACCCGGGTACGCCCCAGCGCAACCAGATCGGGACGCGCCCGGCCCCGGCCTCGGCCAGCAGCTTCTCCACGGTCCGTCGACGGTCGGTGTGATCGACCTCGACGACGACCGGCGGACGGTCCGGCCGGGCGCAGGCGACGTCGAGCACCGACTGCCGCCCGGACAGCGGCGGCGGCAACGGCACCACGCTCGCCGCCCGGCGGTAGACCCGCCAACCCTCGCCGGTCGCCCACTCGGCCACGGCGTCGACCAGCCGGGCGGTCACCTGGTCGGTGGTCAGATCCACGAAGGTCAGCCCGTCGAGTCGGTGCGCGAGGGACGCGGCCACCCGCTCGCCGTCCAGCCCCAGATCCATGCCCGCAGGCTAGCGTGCGGCCGACCCGCCGACCCCTGCGGAGCGCGCCCCCGAGAAGCGGCCGGCGTCCACCCCCGGGATGTCCAGGTCACCGAGTGTTGAGGCGGGCGGCCTGGCGGATCAGGTGGTCACGCTCGGCCAGATTGGTCGCCCGACGAGCGGCCTCGGCGTAGAGGCGGGCCGCCGTCGACCGGTCACCGTCGCGTTCGTGCAGGTACGCGGCCACCGCCGCGTGCCGGGGCAGCGCCTCGTCCAGCGCCGCGAGCGCGGCCAGCCCGGCCCGCGGACCGTCCGCCTCGCCGACGGCGACCGCCCGGTTGAGCCGTACCACCGGGCTGTCGGTCAGGCGCACCAGCTCGTCGTACCATTCCACGATCTGCACCCAGTCGGTCTCCGCCGCGGTGGGCGCGTCGGCGTGCAGCGCCGCGACGGCGGCCTGGGCCTGGAACTCACCCAGCCGGTCGCGGGCCAACGCCGCCTGAAGGATCCGCACCCCCTCGGCGATCAGGCCGGTGTCCCAGCGACGGCGGTCCTGCGCGGCCAGCGGCACCAGACTGCCGTCCGGCGCGGTCCGGCTGGCCCGGCGGGCGTGGTGCAGCAGCATGAGGGCGAGCAGCCCGGCCACCTCGGGATGGTCGATGGCGGCGGCGAGTTGTCGGGTGAGTCGGACCGCCTCGGCCGCCAGGTCGACGTCGCCGGAGTAGCCCTCGTTGAACACCAGGTAGAGCACGCGCAGCACGGTGGCGACATCACCGGGCTGGTCGAACCGGACGCCGGACACGGTGCGCTTCGCGCGGCTGATCCGCTGCGCCATGGTCGCCTCCGGCACCAGGTAGGCCCGGGCGATCTGCCGGGTGGTGAGCCCGCCGACCGCACGCAGGGTGAGCGCCACCGCGGACGACGGGGTCAGCGACGGATGCGCGCAGAGGAAGTAGAGCCGGAGCGTGTCGTCGACCCCGGGCACCGGCCCGGGCGCCGGCTCCTCGTCGACGGCGTCCTCGCGCCGACGCCGGGCGGCGTCGGCGCGGGCCGTGTCGAGGAACCGGCGCCAGGCCACGGTGACCAGCCACGCCTTCGGCTCGCGCGGCGGGTCCGCCGGCCAGACGCGGAGCGCTTCGACCAGGGCGTCCTGCACGGCGTCCTCGGCCGTCGCGAAGTCGGCTCCGCGACGGACGAGGACGCCGAGGACGCCCGGGATGAGGCTGCGCAGCAGCACCTCGTCCATCGGTCGGGTCACTCCGTGATGGTGGGCGGCGCGGTCAGGAACGGGCGCAGCTCCAGCCACTCGCGGATTGGCTTGCCGCCCTGCCCCGGCGCGGCGGACAACTCCGCGGCCAGGTCGAGGGCGCGTTCGTGGCTGTCCACGTCGATCACCATCCAGCCGGCGATGAGGTCCTTCGTCTCGGCGAACGGACCGTCGGTGACCGGCGGGCGACCCTCGCCGTCGTAGCGCACGAACGTGCCCTCCGGGGCGAGCGCCTGCGAGTTGACGAACTCGCCGGTCTCCTCGAGGCGGGCCGCGAAGTCCTTCATGTACTGCACGTGCGCGGTCACCTCCTCCGGCGTCCACCGGTCCAGCAACGGCATGTCGGTGACCGGGGTCGGGCCGCCACGGTAGTGCTTCAGCAGCAGGTACTTCGCCATGATGGGTCTCCTCGGTGCGGGTGCGGCCCATTCTGGCCGCGTCCACCCCGGGGACGGAGCCGGCCGCCGGTTCTCGACATCGGGGTCGGAAACTTTCCGTCCGCACTTCTCCTCACCCTGTCGTGTCTTCTACCGCGACACGGTCGCCGACGTCACACCCCGTAGGGCATCCTAGGATCCTGGATTGAGGATCGGGTCGGGGTCGCCCACCCCCGTGCCGGCGACCCCGACCCGACGTTCAGTCGGCGGCGGTCCGCCGCAGCCCGGGCACCAGCACGGCGCCGGCCACCAGGTGCAGCACCAGCAGGGTCACCGTCGCCGGTCCACCCGCTCCCCCGCCCAGCGGACCGAGCAGGGACAGCAGCAGCACCAGCGCCGCGACCACGGTCCAGACGGCCCTGGCCCGCCCGGTGAAGCGCTCCAGCAGGGCCAGCAACGCCCAACCGGCCAGGCCGGCGAGCAGCGTGCTGACCGCGACGGCGAACGGCGTGACGCGCTGCTCGCCGGCACCGCTGCGCGCCACCAGCTCCACCCCGGCCAGCGGCACCGCGACGACCCAGCCCAGCAGCGTGGCGACGGTGGCGGCGAGCACGGTGAGCAGCCGGTCACGGCGACGGGCCGGACGGACGGTGGCGCTCGGGATCGTGGTCTCCATCGGTGCGTACCTCCCGCTCGGATCT
Organism: Micromonospora sp. DT227; assembly: GCF_049841835.1. NCBI lineage: Bacteria > Bacillati > Actinomycetota > Actinomycetes > Micromonosporales > Micromonosporaceae > Micromonospora > Micromonospora sp. DT227. The sequence goes on from NZ_JBNCLA010000006.1 coordinate 359,540, forward strand.
TCTGGTGAAACGCTAGGTCCGGCCGGGCACCGCGCGGATCACGCCGGAGAGCGGTTCCCGCCTCCGTCCCGGGACCCAGCGCCCTGCCGCATCTCCGTCTCCCGGCCGATGAACGGCGGTGGTCCGACGGCCTAGCATCCGGGGCATGAGGTGCCCGTCCCGGTCCCGGTCCGTGCTGCTGCTGATCGACGGCGGCATCGCCGCCGTCGTGTTCGGCGTGTCGCTGCTCGTGCTGCTGACGTCGGACACCCGCCCGACCACGCCGGGCGGCACCGCCGTCGCGGTCGGCCTCGCCGCGTGGCAGGCCAGCTGTCTGCTGTGGATCCGCTACCGACCCGGGTACGCGCTCGCGATGGCCGCGGCGGCCGGCGTGGGCCTGGAGGCGCTCTGCCCGGCGCTGGGCTGGCTCGGGCTGGTGGCCGCGCCGCTGTCCTACGTGGCCCGGCTGCGGCCGCCCCGGTTCTCGCTTGTCGGGCTCGGCCTGCTGCTGGCGCCCACGCCGTGGAAGCTGGTCACCGGTGACTGGCGGGACCTGCTGCTCGCGGTGACGGCGCTCGGCCTGAGCTGGTCGGTCGGCGAGTTGCTGCGCGCCCGGGAACAACGGCGCTGCGAGTGGGAGCGGCAGGTCCGCGCACGGGAACGGGAGCGGATCTCCCGCGAGCTGCACGACGTGGTCGCCCACCACGTGGCGGTGATCGCCGTGCAGGCCGTCGCCGCCGAGGACGTCTTCGACGAGCAGCCGGCGCAGGCGCGCGCCGCGCTCGGGTCCATCCACACGGCGGCCCGGTCCGCGCTCACCGAGCTGCGCGCCATGCTGCACGCGTTGACCGCCGACGACGGGACCGACCCGAACGGGCCGCAGCCCGGGCTGGCCCAACTCGACGCGCTGGTCGAGGCCGTGCGGGCGGTGGGGTTGCCGGTGACGCTGCACCGGGCGGGCGACTGCGGGAAGCTGCCCGGCGGGGTGCAGCTCTCGGCGTACCGGATCGTGCAGGAGTCGCTGACCAACGCGCTGCGGCACGGGCACGCCACCCGGGCCGACGTCGACGTCCGGTACGACGACGGGGTGCTGCGGCTCGAGGTGGTCAACGACGGCTCGCCGCCGGCCCGCCGGCCCGGGACGACGGGTGGACGCGGCATCGTCGGCATGCGGGAACGGGCCCGGCTGCTCGGCGGCACCCTCGACGCCGGCCCGCTGCCGACCGGCGGTTTCCGGGTGCACGCGCGACTGCCGGTCGGCGCGGCCCGGTGAGCGCGAGGAGCGAGCCGGGGTTGCGAGCCCCGCGGTCGCGAACGGAAGGAGATCCCGTGAGCGCGAGGAGCGAGCCGGGGTTGCGAGCCCCGCAGTCGCGAACGAAGGAGATCCCGTGAGCGCGAGGAGCGAGCCGGCCGGCGAGCCCCGCGGTCGCGAACGGAAGGAGATCCGGTGACCGTGCGCGTGGTGGTCGTGGACGACCAGGAGCTGATCCGCGCCGGGCTGCGTACGGTGCTCGACGCGCGAGCCGACCTGACCGTGGTCGGCGAGGCCGCGGACGGCGTGGAGGCGGTGGCGGTGGCCACCCGGACCCGGCCCGACGTGGTGCTGATGGACGTACGGATGCCCCGGCGGGACGGCATCGCCGCCACCCGGGAACTGGTGGCCGCCGGCAGTCCGGCCCGGATCGTCATGCTCACCACGTTCGACGTCGACGAGCACGTCTACGCCGCGCTGCGCGCCGGGGCGAGCGCCTTCCTGCTCAAGGACACCCGCCCGGCGGATCTGGCCGAGGCGGTACGGGTGGTGGCCCGGGGCGAGGCGCTGCTGGCGCCGACGGTGACCCGGCGGCTGCTGGACCGGTTCGCCGACCGGCTGCCCGGTCCGGCGCCCACCGTCGAGCGGGCCCTCGCCGCGTTGACCGCCCGCGAGGTGGAGGTGCTCACGCTGACCGCCCGTGCGCTGTCCAACGCGGAGATCGCCGAGCGGCTGCATGTGAGCACCGCGACCGTGAAGACCCATGTCTCCGCGATTCTCACCAAGCTGGGCCTGCGGGACCGGATCCAGGCGGTGGTTCTCGCGTACGACGTCGGGCTGGTCCGGCCGGAGCGGCCGGCCGGCTGAGTCGCGCCGGGCGCGCGGCGGCGCTCACCTCGCGCGGCGCGGCTCGGCGTTTTGTCCGCCGCGGCGCCGCGTGTGCCGGCATGTCCGCCGTCCGGTGGCGGGAGGGGGGACACCGGACGGCAACGAAGATTTCTCAATTACCCCCAGTGACCGCCGCAACCCTCCTAGTGTTGGCCACACCGGTGCTCGTCACGGAGTTGGCCACCCGAACGACGTCCCACGCAGACAGCGGACGAAAAGTGAGGGAAGACGCGGATGAAGGCACAGTCAATTCTCGGATCGGCGGCGGTCGGCGTGGGTCTCGGCGCACTGCTGCTCCCGGCCGCCGCGCTGGCGGACACCAGAGTCTCTCCCGCCACCACCCCGGTCGGCGGCACGGTAGTGCTCACCTCGACGTGCAACCCGAAGGCCGGTGACGCGATCTTCCGGGTCACCGGGCCGGACCGGGATCAGAACGTCAGGTCCACCACGGCCGCGGCCGGCGGCGGGCTGAGCGCGGAACTGTTCACCGCCGGGTTCACGCTCGGCACGTACACGGTGGCCACGACCTGCGGCGACGGCAGCGACGGCGGCAGCGCCACGTTCACCGTCACCCCGATCGGCGGCGCGCAGGCCGGCGCCGGCGGCCGGGACGGCGACACCGGAGTGCTGGTCGCGGGCGGCGCGCTGGCCGCCGGTGCGCTCGCCGGCGGGGCGTACGTCCTGGTCCGTCGCCGGCGCCGGGCCGGCGTCACCGCCTGACAGCTCGTCGAGTGGGTCGCCCGCGCCGGTCCGTCCGGCGCGGGCCCCGCGTCCTCGCCGGACGGAGGTAGGACCCTGTCCCCAGCAGAGCGTCGGGCGGGTGGGCCGTCGCGGGCCCGCACCGCCGCCGTCGTCACCGCCGTCACCCTGGCCGGGGCCACCGGCGCCGGGCTGCTTTCGGCCGGTCTCGGCAGCACCTCGGCATCGCCCCCTCAACCGGGCGCGTCCGCCGCGCCGGCCACCGAGCGCCCCGGCTCCGCCGGTCCGGCACTCCCCCGCGCGGCACCGCTGCGGGTGGTCATCCCCCGCATCGGCGTCGACGCCGAGATCGTCGCGGTGGCCACCGACGACGACGGCGCGCTGGAGGTGCCGCCGCTGGAGCACCCGGAGGTCGCCGGCTGGTACCGGCCCGGGCCGGCGCCCGGCCAGGCCGGCAACGCGGTGCTGGTCGGGCACGTCGACTCCACCCGCGGGCCGGCGGTCTTCTTCGACCTCGGCCGGCTGCGTCCCGGCGACACCGTCCGGGTGGTCCGGGCCGACGGCCGGACCGCGGCGTTCACCGTGGACGGTGTCGGCGCGTACCCCAAGGCGCGTTTCCCCACCGAGCGGGTGTACGGCGGCGGCGCGGCGGCCCGGCTGCGGCTGATCACCTGCGGCGGTCGGTTCGACCCGCGCACCGGCAGCTACCCCGACAACATCGTGGTCTTCGCCACCGCCGCCGGTTGACCCGGCCCGGGCCCCACCGCCGCACCGCCGGGCCGTACGGTAGGCCGTCGGTTTCCCGGCGGGCGGAGGTGTGCGGTGGACCGGATCCAGTGGCGGGAACGGCTGCCCGGCCTCGTCGGGCGCCTGCTCGGACGCGACCGTCCGGTGGCCGGGGAGCGTCCACGCCGGACCAACCCGGACGCGGTGGTCGACTGCGCGGTCTACGTCGCCGGGCGGCGGGAACCGGGCCGGCCGCACTACGCCGACGCGTACGCCCGGGCCCGCCACGGCCGCCGCGCGTTCGTGTGGCTCGGGTTGCACGAGCCGGGCGCGGCGGTGATGGCCGCGGTCGGCCGGACGTTCGGTCTCGACGAGGCGGCGGTGGAGCAGGCGCTCGCCGACGGGCACCGGCCCACCGTGCGGCGCCTCGGCGACGTGACGCTGCTGGTGCTGCGCAGCGCCGGCTACGTCGAGCACGGCGAGCTGACCGCCACCTCGGAGGTGGTCGACACCGGGGACGTGCTGGTGTTCCTCGGCGACCGCTTCGCGCTGACCGTCCGGCACGGCGCCACCGGCGCGCTCGCCCCGGTGCGCGAGGCGGTGCAGCGCCGCCCCGACGTGCTGGCCCAGGGACCCTGGGCGGTGGCGTACGCGGTCTGCGCCCGGATGGTCGAGCTGTACGGGGAGGTCGCCGAGCACCTGGAACGTGATCTGGAACGGGTCGAGGAGAGCGTCTTCGCCCGCGAGCACGGCGCCGACATCCAGCACCTCTACCAGCTCAAACGGGAGGTGGTCGAGTTCAAGCGGGCGGTGCTGCCGTTGAGCGCCCCGCTGCGCGCGCTGCTGGACCCGTCCGACGCCGGCCCGCCGACCGCGCTGCGGTCCCGGTTCGCCGCGGTGGCCGACGACCTGGCCCGGGTGGTCGAGCGGATCGGCGCCTACGACGAGTTGCTCACCTCGCTGGTCCAGTCCCGGCTGGCGCAGCTCGCGGTGGAACAGAACGACGACATGCGCAAGATCGCGTCGTGGGCGGCGATCGCCGCCTCGCAGACCGCCGTGGCCGGCGTGTACGGGATGAACTTCGCGCACATGCCGGAGCTGCACTGGCGGTACGGCTACGGTGGCGCGCTGCTGCTCATGGCGACGCTGGCGGTGACGCTGCACCGGTTGTTCCGCCGCTCCGGCTGGCTCTGACCGGCCGTGTTCACCGCGGTTCGGGCGGTGTGCCGGGCCCGGCCGCGGCCCGGAGCAGGCCGGTGAGACCCTCCTCGAACAGCAGGTCGTCGCTCCACCGGCCGTCGTCGAGGTGACCGGAGGCGGTCAGCGTCGGATAGGCGTCGGCGCTCGCCGCCACGTGGGCGCGGGCGGCGGCCCGCGCGTCGGGGTGCGCGGTCCGGCGCCAGGTGGCCTCGGTCAGCGACGCGCCGATGACGTAGTTGGCCAGCATCCGGGTGACGACCGCGAGCTGACGGCCGTGGCAACCGCCGCGCACCAGCGTGGCCTGGAGGAACTCGGTGCGGGCCAGCACGTTGGGGCCGAGCATCGGCCGGCCGACAAGCCCCGGCGCCCAGGGGTGGTCGAGCATCACGGCGCGCCACGCGCGGACGAGAGCCCGGACGTCGTCGCGCCAGTCGTCGCTGACCGGCGGGACCGGCACCTCGCCGAAGATCCGGTCGACGGCCAGGTCCAGGACGTCGTCCCGGGTCCGCACGTGCCAGTAGAGCGCGGTGGGCGTCACGTCGAGGCGCTCGGCGAGGCGGCGCATCGTCAGCCCGTCGACGTCGTGCCGGTCCAGGAGGGAGACCGCCGCGTCCACGATGTGCTCCCGGGTCAGCGGCGGTCTGCGGCGCGCCCGGGTCGGCTCCGTCCGGAGCCACACCGGCGGCTGGGTGGCGGTCACGACGCCATCATAACCAGTGGACAGCCAACTTAACGACGGTAAATTGGCTGAACATCGACTGAGGAGGTCCACCGTGCCTCTGCTGCGCGTCCAGCTCGACACCGACCCGACCACCGCCCGCCGCGTGCTGCTCCTGCACCGCCAGGGCAAGGCCCATCACGAGTCGCGGGAGGCGGCCCGGCAGCAGGTGTGGCGTCAGGGCCGCACCCCCGCCGGCGAGCCGTTCTTCGTCGGCGTCACCAACGGCCGCCGCCACCTACGGTTGCTCTACGACGTCGAGGTCCATGTCGACACGGTCCCGTGAGCTGTCGCCGGACGGGTGGCGTGCCTACGCACCGCCGGCCGGCGGCGGACGGGCCGGCGGTGGACGGGCCGGCGGTCAGCCGAGCGGCCGGGACAGGTCGGCCAGCTCGGCGTCGAGCAACTCGGCCAGCCGTGCCACCCGGCCCGGGTCCGACGCCGCGGTGATGCCACGGCTGGGCATCTCCACGGTCATCAACAGATAAAGGTGCAGCCGGTAGAGGGCGAGCCGCCGCCGCACCGCCGCGTCGAACGGAAACGGCGCCACCGCCCGGTACGCCCGCACCAGCGGATCGTCCGGCTCGTCCTCGGCGCGGCGGAACAGCAGCGGCGAAACCAGGTCCAGCAGCGGATCGCCCCACAGGTACCGTTCCCCGTCGACCAGGCCGCTGAGTCGGGGCGTACCGTCCGGGCCCTCGACCGCCAGCACGTTGCCCGCCCAGCCGTCCACGTGCAGCAGCGCCGGGCGGCGGACCGCGTCGAGGACTGCCGCGTGCCGGGCGACCGACGCCCGGATCCGGGACGTGGGCAGCGGCACCGCCCAGTCCGCCGCGTCGGCGAGCAGGTCGTCCACCATCGCGAGGTACGCGCCCCGCCAGGTGGAAGCGGCGGCCCGCCCACCGTCGTAGCCGTACCGCCCGTTGTCGTCGTATCGTCTGCCGTCGCCGTGCCGTCCGTCGGGCACGGCGTGCAGGGCGGCCAGCGCGCGGCCGAACTCCGCCCGCAGCGGGGCGACGTCCACGCCGGCCCGGGTCAGGTCCCACAGGGTACGGCCGGGCAGGCGCGCCGTGAGCAGCCAGTCGCCCAGCTCGGGATGGCGTCCGTGGTGCAGCAGCGGCGGCACCGGCACTGCCGGCGCGCGGTCGGCCACCAGCCGTAGGTAACGCGCCTCCGCCCAGATCATGTCGCGCTCGTAGCGCAGCAGTGGCACGCCCGGCGGTGGGCCGACCTTGAGCACCACCTCACGCCCGTCGGTGAGGCGTACCCACCAGACCGCGGCGAACCCGCCACCGGTCAGCGGACCGCAGGCCGCGACCTCGCCGGCCGGCCCGAGCGAGGCGGTCAGGTAGTGGCGGACCTGCTCCGGGTCGAGGTCGCGCCGGGTCGGACTGCCACTCATGGTGCCTCGGACACTAGTGCGCCGCTCCAGCCCCCGCTGCCCCGCGCCGCCCCCGTGCACCTCCGGCCTGAGGTAAGGAAGGGGCCCCGCTTAACGCATCCGGTAGAGGAGGGCGCCCCGCTTGACATGCCGGTGTTAAACAGGGCCCCCTGCTTGCCCCTGTCGGCGGCGGGTGAGAATCGGGGGATGGCGAAACGGAACACCGCCTGCCCGTGCGGGACGAGCCGGCCGTACGAGGACTGCTGCGCCCCGGTACACCGGGGTGTCGCGACGGCGGCCACCGCCGAGGCGTTGATGCGGTCCCGGTTCAGCGCGTTCGCGCTCGGCGACGCCGACTACCTGCGGCGCAGTTGGCACTCCGGCACCCGGCCCGATCGGCTGGAGCTGGACCCGGGCACCCGGTGGACCCGGCTGGAGGTGGTGGAGACCGGGCAGGGCGGCCTGTTCGACAGCACCGGCACGGTGCGGTTCCGGGCCCACTACCGGGAGGGTGGCCGACCCGGCGTGCTGACCGAGCACAGCCGCTTCGCCCGGGAGGACGGCCGGTGGGTCTACGTCGACGCGCTGCCCGGGTAACGATGCCGGCGCGCCGGCCCACGCGTGTTAAGCGGGGCCCCCTGTTATGCAGAATGCGTTAACTGGGGGCCCCGCCTTACACCTCAGGCGAGGGCGCGGGCGGCGGCGACGACGGCGGGCACGCCGATGCCGGCGCGGTCGAGCTGCTGGGTCGGGGTGCCGGAGCCGGGCAGTCCGCGTACCGCGAGGTGCTGGACGCGCACCGGGTCGGCCCGGTCCGCCAGCGCCTCCAGCACGGCCGAGCCGAGCCCGCCCTCGGGGTAGTGGTCCTCGACCACCACGAGCCGGCCGCCGGTGTCCCGCGCGGTCTCCAGCAGGCGTTCCCGGTCGACCGGCTTGATCGAGTAGAGGTCGACGACCCGGGCGTCGATCCCCTCCCGGGTCAGCTCGTCGGCGGCGGCCAGGCAGACGTGCACGGTGACGCCGGTGCCGAGCAGCGCCACGTCGGCGCCGTCGCGTACCACCCGGCTGCCGCCGATCGGGAACGCCTCGCCGTGCTCGTAGAGCACCGGGTACGCGCCGCGGGTGGTGCGCAGGTAGCTGACGCCGGGCCGGTCCGGCAACTGGGCGACCAGCGCCGCGCAGGAGATCGCGTCGGACGGGCACAGCACCGTGGAGCCGGGGACCGCGCGCAGCGCGGCGATGTCCTCCAGCCCCATCTGGGAGGGCCCGTCCGGGCCGATCTCCACGCCGGCGTGCGAGCCGATCAGGGCGATGTCGGCGCGGGAGACGCCGGCCATCCGGATGAAGTCGTAGGCGCGGGACCAGAACGCGGCGAACGTGGCCGCGAACGGCCGCCGGCCACGGACCGCCAGGCCCACGGCGGCGGCGACGAGCTGCTGCTCGGCGATGAACATCTGGAAGAACCGATCGGGGTACGCGTCGGCGAAGCGCTCGGCCCGGGTGGAGTCGGCGACCTCGCCGTCGAGCGCGACCACGTCCGGCCGGGCGGCGCCGAGCGCGCGCAGCGCGTCCCCGTACGCGTCCCGGGTGGCGACCTTCGCGCCGCGCTCGTAGCGGGGCAGCTCCGGCTGTCCGGGCTCGGCCGGGGTGGCGCGTGGCGCGGCGGGCGGGCGTGGCCCGGTGACCCGGATCCGGGTCGGTCCGCCGAGCGCCCGCACCGCCCGGTCGGCCAGCTCGGGGTCGAACGCCTTGCCGTGCCAGGACGGGTCGTCCTCGACCTCGGGCACGCCCTTGCCCTTGACGGTGCGGGCCAGCACCACGGTCGGGCCGGTGGCGTCCCGGGCCTGCCGGTACGCGTCGTCGACCGCGCCGAGGTCGTGGCCGTCGACGACGATCGCCCGGCAGCCGAACGCCTCGACCCGCCGACGGTAGGTGTCCAGGTCCCACTCCAGTTCGGTCGGGCCGCGCTGGCCGAACCGGTTGACGTCGACGATCGCGGTGAGGTTGCGCAGGCCGTAGTGGCCGGCCTTGTCCAGCGCCTCCCAGACCGAGCCCTCGGCCGTCTCGCTGTCGCCGCAGAGCACCCAGACGTGGGCGGTCGACCGGTCGAGGTACTGGGCGGCGAGCGCCACGCCCACCCCGACCGGCAGGCCCTGGCCGAGCGAGCCGGTGGCGACGTCCACCCAGGGCAGGACCGGGGTGGGGTGGCCCTGGAGACGCGACCCGGCGCGGCGGTACGTCTCCAGCAGCTCCTGCTCGCTGATCGCTCCGACGGCCCGGAACACCGCGTACAGCAGTGGCGAGGCGTGGCCCTTGGAGAAGATCAGGTGGTCGTTGCCGGGGTTGCCCGGGTAGGACCAGTCGTAGCGCAGGTGCCGGGCGACCAGCACGGCGAGCAGGTCGGCGGCGGAGAGGCTGGAGGTGGGGTGGCCGGAGCCGGCCATGGTGCTGCACCGGATCGCGTCCACCCGTAGCTGGGCTGCCAGCTCCGCCAGCCCGCTGAGGTCCTCGTCGCGCAGCGTGCGCTCTGCTTCCAGGGTCACCGCAATCGTCTCCCGCGGTCGGTCGGGTCCGCCACTCACCGTAGTGGCGAATGCGGCTGTTGTTCCTTTTTCCCGCGAGTCACCCCCCGTCCGGTGAGCAACCAGAACGCCACCCCCAGGTACGGCAGCACGGCCACCGCGAACGCGGCCGGGTTGCCGAGCGCACCGGCGAGCAGGCCGTACCCGGCGTAGCAGGCGACGGTGGTCAGGTCGGTGGCCATGCCGGCCAGCGAGGTGACCGTGGCCCGGGCGTCGCCGGTGATCCGCGCCTGCAACCGCGCGTCGGCGAGCACGGTGGCGAGCTGGAACGCGGCGAACGCGACAGCCAGCAGCAGGAACCCGGCCGGGTGGCGCAGCAACGCCCCGGCCGCCGTCGCCACCGCCGCGACCACCAGCAGGCCGGCGTACCCGCGGTGCGACAGCCGCTCGCCCAGCGGGGCGAGCAGCCCACCCACGCTCATCCCGCCCCACACCAGCAGGAGCAGCAGCGGCACGGCCGCCTCGGCGACGCCGGTGTCGCGGGCCAGCAGCCCGGTGTACTCGTCGAGTCCGCCCCAGATCGCCGCCACGGCGGCGACCAGCAGCACGGCGGCGCGGACCGCGCGGTCGGCCCGCACCTCGGCCAGCCCGCCGCGCAGGCTCTCCCGCCAGCCGGGCTCGTCGTCGGCCGCGTCCCCGCCCGGGCCGGCGCCGGAGGCGGTCTCTCCCAGGCCGCCACCGGGGGCGCTCTCCCCCGGGCCGGCGCCGGCCGGTGCCGGTCGGTCGGCCATCGGCGCGGTGGCCGGTGCCCGGCGCTCCGGCAGGCGTGCCGCGACGGCGGCGGCGAGCAGGCAGGTCAGCACGCTTGCCGCACCGACCGCGAGGTAGCCGCCGAGCGCGAACACCGGGCCGGCGAGCACCCCGGAGCCGACCGCGCCGAGCACCTCGGCGGTGCGGGCGCGACCGATCAGGCGGGCGTACCGGTCGGCCGCGCCGAGACGGTCCAGCTCGGTGAAGACCAGCGCCTCCAGCGCGCCGGAGCGCAGCGCGCCGCCCGCGCCCCAGAGCAGGAAGCCGACGGCGAACGCCGGGTACGACGGCAGCAGCACCCAGAGCGCGAAGCCTGCGGCGGTGAGCAGCGGCGCCAGGCAGAGCAGCAGCCGCCGGGACAGCGCGTCGGCCCACGCGCCGGACGGGATCTCCAGCAGGATGCCGGCGGCCGACCAGAGGACGAACAGTGAGGAGATCTGCCCGACCGACAGCCCGGTGTCGGCGAACAGCAGGACGTAGAGCGGGTACAGCAGGACGAGGTCGGTGAGGAACGCGTAGCCGTAGAGCGTCGCCGCCAGTCGGCGGGTCGCGGGCACGCGGGCAGGAGCGACGAGCATGGGGCCTTCCCACGGGACGTGACGGACACCGGTCGGAGTGCACGGTGTCCGCGGCGGCCCGCGGCCTCGTCGGTCAGGAGGGGATCACCATCGCCAGGTCATACCGACGATCCTAACCGGACTCCGCGTTCGACGAACACGCGGAGCTGCGCCCACCCTCGAGCGGCCGGCGGCCGGGCGAGCGCCCCTACCCCGGCTGACCACGCGCCGGGGCGGGACCCGCATCGGGTCCCGCCCCGGGTTCGTGCGCTCGGCTCAGCGGCGGAACTTGTCCACGTCGGCCGGCGGGATGACCATCGTCGCCTCGCTGTCCGCCGCCTGCTCGGCGGTCGGCTGGCGCGGCGCGGCCGGCGGGGTGCGCCCGGAGTCGCCGAGCGGCGGGATCACCTGGGTGGCGTCCGCGGCGCCCGGGGCCGGCACCGGCTGGCTCGGCTCGGCGGCACCCGCGTACGTCGGCACCGGCTGGGTCGGCTCGGCGTCCCGGGACACCGGCTGGGTGCGGTCCGCCTCGGCGTCCCCGGCCACCGGCCGGGGGGTCAGCTCGGCCTCGCGGTACGGGTCGGTGGTGGCGAGCCGGGCCTCGACGTCACGCCGGCCGGCCTGGTAGGCGCGGGCGTGCGTGGCGATGGTCCGGGACTCCTCCTCGGCCCGGGTCAGCCAGCTCTCCCAGCGGCTCTGCATCGGCCGGACCAGACCGCCGCCGACGCCCACCACCAGGATGCCGCCGACGGTGGCGAGCACCGCGATCAGCACCGGCGTGGTCACCGCGGTGGCGACGCCGATCTGGTTGAGCGCGGCGATCACCCCGAGGCCGAGAATGAACACCGAGGCGAGGTTGGCCAGCACCCGGCCGTAGGAGAGGCCGCCGAGCGCGCTGGAGATGATGTCCTTGACCGCGCGGGCGATGGCCGCGGCCACCACCACGATGACGATCGCGACGAACGCCCGTGGCAGCCAGGCGACCACCATGGCGATCAGGTCGGAGATCGGGTTGGGCCCCCAGATGCCGAACGCGAGCTGAAGCGTGACCAGCAGCACCGCGTAGTAGGCCAGCTTGGCGACGATGTCGCTGGCGTCGTACTTCGAGCGGGCCAGCGCGGTCTTGATGCCGCCGCGCTCGACCGCCCGGTCGAAGTGCACCCGCTCCAGGACCTTGTCCACCAGCTTCAGCACCGCCTTGGCGATCAGCCAGCCGGCGACCAGGATCGCGACGAACGCGACCGCCTTGGGCAGGAAGAGCATCACCGAACGGAACGCGTCGCCCACCGCGTCACCGAAGTTGTCTTTCATCGAAGGGCCTCCACGCATGGGTTCAGATTCATCCCGGGTGGGCCTACCCTGGGCGGCGCGCGGGGAAACGCTCAGCCGCCGGGGCAGCGGTAGCTGACCCGCGTGCCGGCCTGCACCGGCGTCGGTTCGACGATGTTGACGGTGGCGGTCCCGGTCGTGGCGCCGACGCCGCTGAACGTCCACCTGAGCGTGAGCGTCGCGGTCCGCTGGCCGCTGCCGACCCGTTCGGCGAGCAGCGCGCCGGGCGGCGCGTCGGAACGGAACCACTGGTAGCGGATCGTGCCGGCGCGCCCGTTGGTGCGTACCGTGGCGACGACGTCGACGGTCACGTCGCAGGCCACCCCGGCCGGCCGGGGCACCGCCACCGCGACCTGTTCGATCTCCAACGGTCGCAGCCGCTGCCACAGGTAAAGCCCGACGGTCACCAGCAACGCGGCGGTGAGCAGCGTGGACAGCACCGAGACGACGCGGCGCCAGACCGGGCGCGGCGGGCGGGCCGGCGAAGCGGCCGGCCAGGCCGGGGCCGGCGGCGGCGTCGCCGGCACGCCCGGCCCGAAGCGCAGCTCGCCGCCGGGCGCGGGCGCCGGAACGCCGCTCACCGCCCGCGCGTCCACGGTCGTCTCCCGGTACGCCCCGGCGGTCGCCCCCGCCGTCGGTCCGGCCGGTCCGGTGGCCGTCGGCAGGTACCCGGCGGTCGGCTGCCCACCGCCCGACCACGGCCCGGTCCGGTGCACGATCGACGTCGCACCACCGACGGTGCCGCCGCCGAGGTACACGGTCGACTCCGCCCCGCCGGCCGTGCCACCGCCGAAGTGCACGGTCGACTCCGCCCCGCCGGCGGTGCCGCCGCCGAAGTACACGGTCGGCTCCCCGTCGACCGGCCCGGACGCGGCGGCGCCGCCGAGGTGTGCCGTCGCGTCGGCTGCCGCGGGCGGGCGCGCGAGGTGCGCGGTCGGCTGCCCGGCGGGGTCGACGCCCAGGGGCGCGGTGGCGTCCGCGTCGACCGGCGGCCGGGGCGGGACGAGGTGGACGGTGGGCTCGTCCCGGGCCGGTTCGGCGGGCCGGGCGTGGGTGGGCAGCGCCTCGGTGGGCTCCTCCGGCCGGGTCACGCCGGCCGTCCCCGGTCCGGGCCACGGTGCGGGGCAGCGGGCACGTCGTCCTCCTAGCCGGGGGTGCAGTAGTTGTAGAGCGTCACGTACACCGGGGACGCCGAGGTGGCCGCGTTGCCGGCGGCGTCGACGGCGGTGACCTCGATCGGGATGCGGGTGCTCTGCTTCGGCGCGGCCAGCGGGCCGAGCGTGCCGGTGAACCCGCCGCGGCCTGCGGCGGCCATCCGGACCGTGCCGGTGGCGCCCCCCAGCAGGTAGCGGAACGTGACTGTCAGGGCGGCCGGACCGCTGCGGTCGTCGGTGACGGTGACCGTGACGGTGCTGCTCTGCACCCCGTACGGGCAGCCCTTCGGTTCGAGCTGGCCCGGGTCGACCGTCACCCCACCGACGGCCGGCGCGGTGACGTCCGGCGGGGGCGGCGATGCGGTGCGGCGCGACGGGGTGGGGGCCGGCGCGCTGGTGCGTACCGGTGGCCGGGTCGGCGACCGCGTGCCGTCCGGGGTGGCGGACGGCGTGCCGGTCGGCGGATCGGGCGGGACGGACGGCGTGGGGAGCGGAGTGGCGGTGGGGTCCGGTGTCGCGGTGTCCGTCGGGTCCGGCGCGGCCGGGCCGGTGGCGCCGGCCGGCGACGGCCCGGCGGGCGTCTCGGCGGCCCGGTTCTCGCGGGCGGCGTAGCTGTAGCCGGCGCCACCGACAAGCACGGCGGCGACCACGGCGCCGGTCGCCAGCAGGACGCGCTTGCGTCCCCGCCGGAACAGGCGGCCCCGGCCGGTCGTGGCGCCGAGCGCGGTGCTGGCCAGCGCGGTGGTGCCCTCCGCCCGGTCGGGGAACGGCCACAGCGCGGTCAGCAGGGCAGCCCGCCGGGCCAGCTCGCGCAGCCCGCGCTCCTCCCAGTCGGGCCCGTATCCGGCGCCGGCCACCCGGTCCAGCAGTTCCAGGAAGACCGCGGCCGGTTGCGGCCGGTCGTCGGGACGCTTGGCCATGCCGTCACGGAGCAGCTCGTGCACCGGCGCGGGCGCCGGGTCGGTGGGGATCGGCGCGCTGGCGTGCTGGTCGCGCAGGGAGAGCAGGTCGGGTCCCTGGTACGGCGGTCGCCCGGTGAGGCACTCGAAGAACGTGGCGGTGGCGGCGTAGATGTCGCAGGCCGGGCTGGCCGGGGCGCCGGTCCACTGCTCCGGCGCCATGTAGCGGGGCGTGCCGGAGACCGTGGTGTCGCTGCCCCGACCGATCGGCATGGCGATCCCGAAGTCGGCGAGCTTACTCAGCCCGGCGCCGGAGACGAGCACGTTCTCCGGCTTGTAGTCACGGTGCACGACGCCGTGGGCGTGGGCGGCGGCGAGCCCGGCGAGCGAGCCCTTCAGCACGCAGAGCGCGGCCTCGGGCGTGGTCGGGCCGTGTGCGCGCAGCATCTGCCGCAACGACACGCCGTCGACCAGTTCCATCACGATGGCCGCGCCGTGCGGGGACTCGACGTACTCGTAGAGCCGGCTGACGTGCGGGTCGTCGACCTCGCCGAGCAGCCGGGCCTCGTCGCGGAAGGCGGCCCGGAACGAGGAGTCGGCGCCGAGATCGCGGACCAGGTACTTGATCGCGACCGGGGTGCCGGTGCTGTCGTGGGTGGCCAGCACGACACTGCCGGACGCCCCGGAGCCGAGCGTGCGAACCGGCGTGTAGCCGGACAGCTGCCAGCCGCTCATGCGACCCACTCCACGGCGTTCCAGGGGCGGATGTCGGTGGCCGCCTCGCTGGTCATTCTGGTCGCAGCGGGGCTGCCGGCCATCGGCGCAACGGATACTTCCGCTCGCCGGACGGCGGCCCCGGATCCGGCCGCGGGCGACGGATGGTCGGTAACGGACACACCGCCAGTGCTAGCAGACACCGGCAAGCGTCAGCCCGTCGGTCGCTCCCGGTCGGCGGCGCGACCCAGCGCCACCATCCGCTGAGTCTCCTCGCGGCGCCGGACCAGCAGCACGCCGGCCAGGAACGTGACCGGCGAAACGAGCGCCAGCATCGCCCACTGCGCGCCGACCAGCGGGATCACGTGTCCCATGTGGGCCGTGGAGGCCGCCCAGCCGGCCAACGCACCGTCGATCACCAGGACGAGCGCGGCCACCGGCGCCAGCAGCACCGCGACCCGCCGCCGCACCGCCGCCGCCAGGGTGAGCACGGCCACGCAGACCGTGAGGGCGGACCCGGCGAGCCCGGCGTCATAGAGCCACATGACCGCCTCACTGGTGGTGCTCAGGCCGAGGAAGCTCTCATAGGTGACCAGCCCGGTGAACACGCGCGGACGTGTCGCTCGGTTCAGTTCCAGCAGTCCGGCCACCACGATCGGGCCGGACGTCAGCGCGGCGAGCCGGCGCGGACCCAGCACGCGTACCGCCCGGCGTGGCGGTGCGGGCACGGTGAGCGCGGCGGCGGCGATCACCGCGAGAGTGAACTGCGGGAGCGTGTCGACGACGTACCCGGGTTGGTCGGCCGCGCCGGGGCCGACCAGCAGCAGCCATCCGGCGACTCCGGCCCAGGCCAGCACCGCGGCGACCCGGCGCAGCCCGGCTCCGGCGGCCACCGCGACCGCCAGCCAACCGGCCACTCGCAGCCAGTCGACCGGGTCCGGCCCGGCGGGCCGCAGCGGCGGCGGCAGCGACGGGTCCGCCACGAGCTGATCCAGCACGTTCTTCCCGGCGGCGGCGGCGAGCACCACCGCCACCAGCAGACCCGTGACGGCGGCGGCGTCGGCCCAGGCCGGCGCGGTGAACCCCCGTGCGCCCACCCGAAGCCGGACCCGCAGCCCCGCCCCCACCAGGTCGACCGTGTCGGCGAGACCGGGACGGGTCTGCCCCGGTCGCGCGCCGGCCAGCAGCACGGCCAGCATCTCCTCCTCGTACACCCGGCGGTGCGCCCAGGGATGGACGGCCAGCAGCCGGCGGTAGCGGCGCTCCAGCTCGGCGCTCGTGCGGTGCTCGCCGGGCGTGCCCTCCCCGCCCTCACGGCCCGCACTGCGCTCGGTCATGCGGTGCCGCCTTCGGGCAGCAGGCCGGCGGCGCGCAGGCGGCGGCCGGCGGTGTCGGCGTGCCGACGCAGCCGGTCCACCTCGTCGGCGAGCCTCGTCGCGCCCAACGCGGTGAGCCGGTAGTAGCGGCGCAGCCGGGACTGCACCACCTCCTCCCGATCCACCTCGATCAGACCGTCGGACCGCAGCCGGTCCAGCGCGGCGTAGAGCGTGCCGGCCCGCAGCCGGATCCGACCGTCGGAGATGCGGAGCACGTCCTCGACGACCGCGTAGCCGTGCCGGGGCTCCTCGGCCAACGCGGTGAGGATCAGGAACGTCGGTTCACGCAACGGCGCCTCATTCACCCCGGATGCATATACCGCTCACCGGCACATACGACCCTCTGCGCGTTGACCATGAAGTTGGCGGTGACAAACCGGACGCGCACCGCCGCCAACGTCATGATCAACACGGGGGTCCCGGGTGCGGTGGTTCGGGAGTGGCCGGCCAGGTGGTCAGAAGCGGCGGGTTGGGGGGACGCCGCCGGGTGGGGGGCGGCGCAGCAGCCAGAGCGGGTTGCTCGCCGCGACGACGGCGCCCTCGCGGTCGCGGACCTGGGTGCGCAGGTATACGCCGGCGCCCACCCGCACCGGCAGGTCGTGCCAGCCCTGACGGAGCTGACGCCACGGCACCTGTCCGGTCCGGATCGCGGGCGTCGGATCCGCGACGCCGGCGGAGTCGACGTCGCCGGTGACCACCTCCAGGGCGGCCCCGGCCGGCAGGTCGGTGGCGCGCACCCGCACCGTCACGGTGTCGTCGGCGACGGTGGGCAACGCGCCCATGGCGCTGCGACCGCCCAGCTCCAGGTCCAGCGCGCCCCGGTAGGCGGCCAGGTCGGCGAACCACGCCTGCCCGGCGCGCAGCGCCGCGACCAGGTCGTCGCGCCGGGTGGAACCGGCCCAGACGGAGGTGATCCACCGGTCCCGCCCGGCCCGCCAGTCGGTGCCGTCGTGGTCGTCGGTGACGCCGACGGCGGTCAACGGGATCGCGTTGCGGGCCGCCACGTCGTACGCCCAGAGGTGGTCCTCGACCGGGGTCCGTCCGATCTCGATCAGGTCGACGCCGAGCCCGCGCCGCGCCACCAGCAGCCGGGCCAGCGAGTCGCGCCGCTCCACGTCCAGCGGGTGGTTCCAGCAGACCACGCCGCCGTGGGCGTGCAGGAACCGCACCATCCGTTCGGTCGCGTCGACGTCGTTGTCCCGCACCGGCGGGGACGGGAAGCGGGGCAGCGTGCCGTCGCCGCCGAACCAGTTGAGGTGACGCACCATGGACACCTCGTACGCCCGGTGGTGGGTCACCTCCGGGTACGCCCCGGCGTAGCCGCGCAGCACCTCGGCGCGCAGCTCCTCGCCGGCCTGCCCGGCGCGGCGGGCCCGGTCGAAGACCAGCCGGTCGAGCAGGTACGCGCCCCGCGCGCCGTCGGTGACGGTGACGCCGAGGCGCAGCCCGCGCAGCGAGTTGTCGCCGGCCACCAGGTCGGGCCAGAGCCGCCGGACGTCGGCGAGCAGGTCGAACGTGTGCCGCCGCCAGACGCCGGCCGGGGTGGGCCGGTCGACTGTGCCGTGCCGGCCGTCGACGGTGTGCCGGGCCGCGTCGGTGCCGCCGAGCCGGTAGCGCAGCACCAGCTGCCCGGCGGGCCGGCCGGGTCCGGCCGGGTGGTGGGACAACGCGATCTCGACGGTCAGCGTGGTGTCCCGGCCCGCCGACTCGGGTCGCATGTCGAGGTGGAGCGTGGTGTCGGCGATGTTCCCGGTGTGCGTCCAGTTCCACGCCTTGCCGGCGTACCAGTGGGTGCCGGCGCCGGCGGCGGTGAGGCGCAACGCGCGGCCGGGTCCGTCGGCGGCGTCCGGGACGGCGACGAAGTCGGCGGACGAGTCGGTGAGCCGCCCCTCGGTGGCCGGGCGCCAGGTCCAGGCGAGCCCGCCCTCCGGCTCCTCCGGCCCGTCGAAGTGCACGACGCGGCGGTGGTCGTGCGCGGCCACCCGGAAGTCGTGGTCGGTCCACCAGAGCACGTCGACGGCGTTACGGCGGGCCTGGTCGAGGTGGGCGGCGTAGCTGGCGACGCCCTCGCTGAACGAGGCGTGCAGGTGCATGGCCATGCTGACCGGCCGGCGTCCGTTCGGGACCGAGGGCGGCCGGTCGCGAGCGAGGGCCAGCCCCACCGGTACGCCCACCCCGGCGACCACCAACCCGCCCGCGGCAGCGAGCACCCCACGCCGATCCAGTCCCCGCACACGCCCTCCCCGACCCCGCCCGCGCCCCAGCGTAGAGGTGATGGCATTTGTCCTCTGGCGCGGCGCGGCGTGATGGCAATATTCTTCGACTCGCGCGCTTACCTTGGAGTTCCTTTACATCGCCCGGCGTCGGTCGGGTCATCGAGGAGATGCCATGCACTTCGACCACCCCGAGCTGGACCGCCGTACGCTGCTGCGGGCCGGCCTCGGCGCCGCCGCGGTCGCGGTCGTCGGGAGCGAACTCGCGTTTCCGGCCGCCGCGCAGGCCGCGCCGGGCGCGGACCTCGACTGGATCATCAGCTGCGACGAGTGGGCCGCCCGCCCGCCGGCCGACCCGCTGTCGGTCAGCGCGATCCCGACCAACAAGATCATCGTGCATCACATGGCGTTCCCGAACGTCACCGACTACTCCGAGGAACACGCCAAGCAGCTCGCCCGCGACTGCCAGGACCTGCACATGGACGGCAACGGCTGGTCGGACACCGGGCAGCACTTCACGGTGAGCCGGGGCGGTCACGTCCTGGAGGGACGCCACGGCAGCCTGGAGCGGTTGCAGGCCGGCGACCGGCAGATGATCGCCGCGCACTGCCCGGGTGAGAACGGCCGCGCGATCGGCATCGAGAACGAGGGCACCTACGTCACCGAGACGCCGCCGGAGGAGCTGCTCGACGGCCTGGTCCGACTCTGCACCGCGATCTGCCGGCAGTACGGGCTGCACGCGCACGACATCTTCGGCCACTGGGACTTCCGCGCCACCCAGTGCCCGGGCGCCATGTTCTACCGGGAGTTCCCCCGGCTGCGCCGCGAGGTCTTCCGCAAGCTCGGCACCCGGCTGGGTGACGTGCCGGCGCGCCGCTGGCCGGACATCTGGCGCTTCGTCGGCGGCCCGGTCGTCCAGGTCGCGCAGTACCTGCTCACGTTCCGCGGCTACGCCGTGCCGGTCACCGGCGTGTTCGACGCCGCCACCGTGGCGGCCGTGCAGGACTGGCAGGCCCGCAACGGGATCCCGGTCGACGTGGACGCCACGCTCACGGCGCCGACCTGGGAGACGCTCGCCCCGGAGCTGGACCAGCACGACACCGGCGTTCCGGTGGTCGCGGCGCAGTTCATGCTCGCCTCCAAGGGCTACGCGGAGGTGCTCCCGACCGGCGAGTACGACCACGTGACCCGGACCGCGGTGAAGGACCTGCAACGCCTGCACGGGCTGCCGCCCACCGGCAAGCTCAGCACCAGCACCTGGTGCGCGCTGGTGGGGGGTGTGGTGCGCCAGTCGTTCCACAAGGGCTGACGGTCGCACCGGCGGGGAGCACGGTGGGGGGTGGCAACGGCGCCGCCCCCCACCGTCGCGTCCGGACCCCGCGCCTGGAGCGAAACGTCGGCATTCGCGACTGGTGAACAACGGGTATCCCGGACGGCGGTCCGCCGCCGATCATTGCCCGGAGATAGATGTGAGTCATTCTCACCTCCGGGTGGAACGCCCGGGCGCGGAGGGCGAGACGTCGGCAACCGGCAGCCGGGCGTACCGAAGGCCCGACTCCGCGTCCCCGGAGGATCGCCATGCCCCGACCCCCACTCCGTGCCCGGCTCGCGGCGCTCACCGCCGCCGCCCTGACCGCCAGCGTGCTGACCGTCACCCCGCCGTCACCGGCGCTGGCGGCCACCACGTTCGCCGCCAACGACTACTGCCTCGGCCAGTGCGCCGACATCCTGCCCCCCGGGCAGAACGGCAACGCCACGCTCGTCGCCATCCTGGCCCACCAGACGCTCGGCACCCGCCCGGCGCACTCCAGCGACCAGCTCGACGAGTACGCCAACCTGGTCTACAACTACGCCGGGCTGACCGACGAGCAGATCGCCCAGTTCTACAACGACTCCTCGTTCGGCGTCCCCGCCGCACAGGTCGAGAGCACCGTCTCGCCGCGCTCGGACGTCACCATCGTGCGGGACAAGGCCACCGGCGTCCCGCACGTCACCGGCACCACCCGCGGCGGCACCATGTTCGGCGCCGGCTACGCCGGGGCCCAGGACCGGCTCTGGGTGATGGACCTGCTGCGGCACGTCGGCCGCGGCAACGTCACCTCGTTCGCCGGCGGCGCCCCGGGCAACCGGGAGCTGGAGCAGAGCGTCTGGGCCAACTCGCCCTACACCGAGGCGGACCTCCAGGCCCAGGTGGACGCGCTGCGGCAGAAGGGCACGCGGGGCCAGCAGCTCTACACCGACGTGGTCGACTACATCGCCGGCATCAACGCCTACATCGACAAGTCGATCGCCGACGACAACTACCCCGGCGAGTACGTGCTGGCCGGCGCCGGCAAGCCGAAGCACTTCACCATGACCGACCTGATCGCCACCGCCGGCGTGATCGGCGGCCTGTTCGGCGGCGGAGGTGGCAGCGAGATCCAGTCCGCGCTGGTCCGGGTCGCCGCCCGGGCCAAGTACGGCGCCACCGAGGGCGACAAGGTGTGGGCGGCGTTCCGCTCGCAGAACGACCCGGAGACCGTGCTCACGCTGCACGACGGGCAGAGCTTCCCGTACGGGGCGACGCCGCCGGGCGCGACCAGCGCGGTGCTCCCCGACGCCGGGTCCGTGGTCGCCGAGCCGCTCGCCTACGACGCCACCGGCGGGGCCGCCGCCCGCACCGGCGCCAGCACCGCCACCAAGGACCTGCTCGGCGGCCTGGCCAACCTGCGCGCGCACGGCATGTCCAACGCGGTCGTGGTCTCCGGCCGGCACACCACCACCGGCAACCCGGTCGCCGTGTTCGGGCCGCAGACCGGCTACTTCGCGCCGCAACTGCTGATGCTCCAGGAGTTGCAGGGCCCCGGGATCAGCGCGCGCGGCGCGGCGTTCGCCGGGCTCAACCTCTATGTGCTGCTCGGTCGCGGCCAGGACTACGCGTGGAGCGCCACGTCCGCCTCGCAGGACCTCACCGACACGTACGCGGTGCCGCTGTGCACCACCGACGGCAGCGCGCCGACGCTGCGCACCAACCGCTACCTCTACCACGGGCAGTGTCTCGCGATGGAGGCGCTGGAGCAGCGCAACTCCTGGTCGCCGACGGTGGCCGACTCCACCCCGGCCGGCTCGTACACGCTGCGCGCGCTGCGCACGAAGTACGGGCTGGTCGCGTACCGGGGGCTGGTGAACGGGCGGCCGACCGCGTTCACCAAGCTGCGCTCCACCTACCGGCACGAGGCCGACTCGGCGATCGGCTTCCAGGCGTTCAACGACCCGTCGGCGATGGGCAGCGCGGCGGCGTTCCAGGCGTCCGCAGGCAGCGTCGGGTACGCGTTCAACTGGTTCTACGTCAACTCGACCGAGACGGCGTACTACAACTCCGGCTCGAACCCGGTCCGGTCGTCGGTCACCGACCCGAACCTGCCGACGAAGGCCGAACCGGCGTACGAGTGGGCCGGCTGGAACCCGGACACCAACGACGCCAGCTACGCCCCGGCGTCGGCGCACCCGCAGTCGGTCAACCAGGACTACTACGTGAGCTGGAACAACAAGCAGGCGCGGGACTTCGGCGCGGCGGACGGCAACTTCAGCTTCGGCTCCGTACACCGGGGTCAGTTGCTGGACGGCCCGGTGCGCGCCGCGATCGCCCAGCGCAAACTCGGCCGCGCCGACGTCGTCAAGATCATGGCGGACGCGGCGGTGACCGACCTGCGCGGCCAGCAGGTCCTCGGCGACCTGCTGCGGGTGCTGGACAGCGCGCCGGTCACCGACCCGGCGCTGGCCGACGCGGTCGGCAAGCTGCGGGCCTGGCAACAGGCCGGCAGCAGGCGGGTGGAGACGTCGCCCGGCTCGAAGGTCTACCAGCACGCCGACGCCATCCGGATCTTCGACGCCTGGTGGCCGCTGCTGGCCTCGGCCGAGTTCCGGCCCGGCCTCGGGCCGGACCTGTACGCCTCGCTGGTGGACGCCATCGAGGTCAACGAGGCGCCCTCCGGTGGCCAGAACGGCGGGCGTGACGGCGCGGCGAGCTGGGCGTTGCAGGGCCAGGCGCACAAGGGCTCGTCGTTCCAGTACGGCTGGTGGGGCTACGTCGACAAGGACGTGCGCACCGTGCTCGGCGACCCGGTGGCCGGCGGGCTGGGGCGCGCGTACTGCGGCAACGGCGACCTCGGCGCCTGCCGGACGGCGTTGCTCGGCGCGCTCGGCCAGGCCGCCGCGGTGCCCGCCACCACGGTCTACCCGGGTGACAAGTCCTGCGGCGCCGGCGACCAGTGGTGCGCCGACTCGATCGCCCAGTCCGGGCTCGGCGGCATCACCCACCCGCTGATCGCCTGGCAGAACCGCCCCACCTACCAGCAGGTCGTCTCGTTCCCGGCGCGCCGGGGCGACGACGTCACCAACCTGGCCCAGGGGCGCCCGGCCAGCGCGTCGAGCACCCAGTTCCTGACCAGCTACACGCCGGACAAGGCGGTCGACGGCAGCCTGGGCAGCCGGTGGGCCAGCAGTTACAACGACAACCAGTGGCTGCGCGTCGATCTCGGCGCGGCCCGCACCGTGAGCCGGGCGGTGCTGCGCTGGGAGTCCGCGTACGGCACGTCGTACCGGGTGGAGGTGTCCGGCGACGGCAACTCCTGGACGCCGGTGTTCACCACCACCACCGGCAACGGTGGCGTCGACAACGTCACCTTCGCCCCGGTCAGCGCCCGCTACGTGCGGGTGTACGGGGTCACGCGGGCCACCTCGTACGGCTTCTCGCTCTACGAGTTCGAGGTCTACGGGCGGTGACGACGGTGACCGGCCGGTGGGATCCTCCGCCGGCCGGTCGCCATTTCCCCGCAGGTCAGCACCCATCCGTCGAACAGGTGTGCGAAGATGGTCGGGTGTCGGGCGAGGCCACCATCCTGCATGCCGACCTGGACGCGTTCTACGCCTCGGTCGAGCAACGCGACGATCCCCGGCTGCGCGGCCGGCCGGTGATCGTCGGCGGCGGCGTGGTGCTCGCGTGCAGCTACGAGGCGAAGGCGCGGGGCGTGCACAGCGCCATGGGCGGCCGGCAGGCGCGGCGGTTGTGCCCGGAGGCGATCGTGGTGCCACCCCGGATGGCCGCCTACACGGCCGCCAGCCGGGCCGTGTTCGAGATCTTCCGGCAGACCACCCCGCTGGTCGAGGGCATCAGCATCGACGAGGCGTTCCTCGACGTCGGCGGGCTGCGGCGGCTGGTCGGGCCACCCGCCGACATCGCGGCCGAGCTGCGCGACCGGGTCCGCCGCCAGGTCGGCCTGCCGATCACGGTCGGCGTGGCCCGCACGAAGTTCCTGGCCAAGGTGGCCAGCGGGGTGGCCAAGCCGGACGGCCTGCTGGTCGTCGAGCCGGCGCGGGAGCTGGCCTTCCTGCACCCGTTGCCGGTCGAGCGGCTGTGGGGCGTCGGCCCGATCACCGCCGCGAAGCTGCGCGAGCGCGGCATCCGTACGGTCGGGCAGGTGGCCCGGCTCGACGAGCCGACCCTGGTGTCGCTGCTCGGCGGCGGCGCCGGCCGGCACCTGCACGCCCTCGCCCACAACCGCGACCCGCGCGCGGTGCAGGTGGGCCGCCGCCGCTCCTCGATGGGGGCGCAGCACGCGCTGAGCCGCGAGCCGCACTCCCCCGCCGAGCTGGACGCGGTCCTGGCCGGCCTGGTCGACCGCGTGACCGGGCGGATGCGCGACGCCCGGCGCACCGGCCGCACGGTGACGCTGCGGTTGCGCTTCGCCGACTACACCCGGGCCACCCGCTCGCACACGCTGGACAAACCGACCGCGCAGACCGCCCCGCTGCGGGCCACCGCCCGCGCGCTGCTGCACGCCGCGTTGCCGCAGATCGAGCAGCGCGGCATCACCCTGCTGGGCGTCTCGGTGGCCAACCTCGACGCCGGGCACACCCAGCTCACCCTGCCGTTCACCGCCCAGCCGGGGCCGGCGCTGGACGCCGCCGTCGACGCCGTCCGGGACCGCTTCGGCGCCCGGGCGCTGACCCGTGGGGTGCTGCTCGGCCGCGACCCGGGCGTGGAGATGCCCCGACTGCCCGACTGACGGTCTCCTCCCCCGGGAGGAGACGCGGCTCGGACCGGTGGCCGCGACCGCGACCCCCGGTCGGGCGCGACCACGGTCGCCGGCCGCGAGCATCTACAGACATGATTACCGTACGGAACCGGGCGGCCGGCTGGCCCCGCCCCCTGCTGCTCCTCGTGTCCATCATGGCGGCGCTGACCGTCGTCGCCGCGATCGGTCTCGTCACCGATCCCCGCGTGCTCACCGGCGCGCCGGTGTGGCTCAAGCCGCTGAAGTTCGCGGTCTCGCTCACGCTCTACGGCGGCACCCTGGCCTGGATGCTCTCCCTGCTGCCCCGACGCAGCCGGCTCGCCGAACGGGCGGTCACCGTGATCGTGGCCGCGGCGGTGCTGGAGATGGTCCTCATCGTCCTCCAGGTGCTGCGCGGCACCACCAGCCACTTCAACACCGGCACGCCGCTGGACGCGGTGCTCTACAACGTCATGGGCACGGCCATCACGGTGCTGTTCCTGGCCCAGGTCGTGCTCGCGGTCGTCCTGGCGCGCCGGCCCCTGCCGGACCGCGCGGGCGGGTACGCGATCCGGGCCGGGCTCGCGGTGTCGCTGCTCGGCATGCTTGTCGCGTTCCCGATGCTGACCCAGCACCCGGACGGCACGCCCGCCGGCATCACCGGGGCGCACAGCGTCGGCGTGCCGGACGGCGGCCCGGGGCTGCCGGTGGTCGGCTGGAGCACCACCGGCGGCGACCTGCGGGTCGGTCACTTCATCGGGCTGCACGCGTTGCAGGCGCTGCCGTTGCTGGCGATCCTGCTCGACCGGTTCCTCGGCGGCCGCCTGGACGAGCTGGTCCGGGCCCGGCTGGTGCTGGTCGGCGGGTTCGCCTACGCCGGGGTGACGCTGCTGGCCACCGTGCAGGCGCTGCGCGGACAGCCGCTGCTGCGACCGGACGAGATCACGCTGACCGCGGCGGGGGTGCTGGTGGCCGCCACCGCGGCGGCCACCGGCCTGGTCCTGGCGCGCCGGTCCGACCACGCCACGGCGGTGCTGGTCTGATGGCCGCCACGCTGTTCGGGCTGACGTTCGCCCTCGCCGCGCCGTTCTGGGCGCTGATGATCGTGGCGCCCCGCTGGTCGTGGACCGCGCGGATCGTCGACTCGCCGTTGATCGTGGCACCGGTCCTGCTGGTCTACGCGATCCTGGTGCTGCCGGCGCTCGGCACGGTGCTGCCGGTGGTGGCACTGCCCACCCTGGACGGCGTCCGGGACCTGCTCGGCACCGACAGCGGCGCGGCGGCGGCCTGGGCCCACATGATCGGCTTCGATCTGTTCGTCGGGCGGTGGATCTGGCGCGACGGCCGGGAGCGGGGCATCCCGGCGCTGCTCACCGCGCCGGTGCTGGTGCTCACCATCCTGCTGGGCCCGCTCGGGCTGGCCGTCCACCTCGGACTGCGGGCCGGGTGGCGGCGGCGGACCGTGGTGGTGGCCCCGGCCGCGCCGGTTGCCTAGGCTGACGTCGTGGGCTGGGTGGGTCGACTGCTCGACGCAAGTGACACGCTCGCGCGGCGGCTGCTGCTGAATCTCGCCGGCGTCGGCTACCTGGTGGTCGGCGTGCACGGCCGGCCCGGGCCGACGACGACGCAGTGGATCCTCGCGCTCGGCGCGTTCGTCCTGGCGCTGCTGTGTCATCGCCGGCCGCTGCTGAACCTGCTGCTCCAGTCCGCCCTGCTGGCGGTCGCCTTCCCGCTCGTCGACGACGTGATGATCAACCAGGTCGGGGCGAGCTGGGCGCTGCTGGAGCTGACCATGCGGGCCACCCGGCCCCGCACGTTCTGGCTGGCCGCCGGGCTGCTGGCCGCCGTCGACCTGACCGGTCTGATCGGCGACCCGCTCCGGCAGGCGCTCGCCGGTCTGCTCGGCCTCGCCGTCACCGTCGGGCTGCCGCTGCTCATCGGCCTGGTCGTGCGGACCACCCGGGAACTCGGCCGGCAGGCCGAGGAACGGGCCGTGGCGGAGCAGCGCCGACGCGAGTCGGAGAGCCGGGCCGCGCGCGCCGACGAGCGGGCCGCGATCGCCCGGGAACTGCACGACGTGATCGCCCACCACGTCGCGTCGATGGTGCTGCGGGTCGGGGTGGCCCGGCACGTGCTGCCGGACCTCGACCCGCGGGTCGGCGCGGTCTTCGACGACGTGCACCGCACCGGCACGGCCGCGCTGACCGACCTGCGCCGGCTGGTCGCGGTGCTGCGCGACCCGGACGGCGTCCGCGGTGACGCGGCGCTGACCGCGATCGATCCGGCGGCGCTGCCGGCGGCGCTCGGCGTGGCGGTGGACCGGGCCCGGCAGGCCGGGGTCACCGTGGAGGCCGACGTGGACCCGGCGATCGGCACAGTGGACGCGGTCCGCGGCCAGGCGGTGCTGCGACTGACCCAGGAGGCGTTGACGAACGTGGCGAAACACGCGGGCGCGACGGCCCGGGCCCGGCTGACGGTGTCGGTGGTCGACGGGGCGGTGCACTGGGCGGTCTCCGACGACGGGCGCGGCGCGGCGCCGGCCGTGGTGCCGGTCGGCGGCGGCCACGGCATCGTCGGGATGCGGGAGCGGGTCGAGGTGCTCGGCGGGCGGCTGGAGGCCGGGCCGACCGGCGACGGTTGGCGGGTGCGGACGGTGCTGCCGCCGGGCGGCGCCCCGGACCGGCCCGCCCGGGCAGCGCCGCGGTCGCGGCCGGCCGCGCCGGAGCCGGCGTGATCCGCGTGCTGCTGGCCGACGACCAGCACCTGATCCGCGCCGGCCTGCGGATGCTCTGCGACGCCCAGCCCGACCTGGAGGTCGTCGGCGAGGTGGACAACGGCCGCGACGCGATCGCCGCCGCCGCCCGGCTGCGGCCGGACGTGGTGGTCATGGACCTGCGGATGCCGGGCGTCGACGGGATCACCGCGACCAGCCGGATCCTCGCCGACCGGCCCGCCACCCGGATCATGGTGCTCACCACGTTCGGCGACGACGACCACCTCTATCCCGCGTTGACCGCCGGCGCCTGCGGCTTCCTGCTCAAGGACGCGCCCCCGGCCGACCTGCTCGACGGCCTCCGCCGGGCTGCCGCCGGGGACAGCCCGTTCAGCCCCGAGGTGCTGCGCCGGCTGGTCAAGCGGGCGGTGCACGCCCGCGCCGGCACGCCCCGGCGGTCGGCCGGGCTGACCGCCCGGGAGCAGGACGTGCTCGACCTGGTCGCGGAAGGGCTGGCCAACACCGAGATCGCGGAGCGGCTGCACATCGGCGTGACCACGGTGAAGACCCACATCACCAGCCTGATGGCGAAGACCGGCAGCCCCAACCGGGTCCGCCTGGCGCTGTGGGCGCGCGGCGGCTGAGCGGTCACTCCTCGATCGCGCCGCCGACCGCCCGCAGGTGCGCCCGGAACGTCAGCGTCGGGTCCGCCGCACGGGCGGTCAGGTAGTCGTCGAACCCGACCTGCGCCCGCAGCGACCGGCCGGCCCGGATCCGGTCGGCCTGCCGCCGCTCGGTGTCCCGGATGGACCCGGCCAGGTCGAACAGCTCCCCGGCCCGGTCGGCCGGCACGAAGAGCACGCCGTCGTCGTCGGCCAGCACCAGGTCACCGCCGTCGACCGTCCACGGCCCGACCCGCGCCGCGTCCAACGCGCCGGCCGGCCGTGGGTCCAGCTCCAGCGGCCCGCTCGCCGTGGCGCCGAGGCTGAACACCGGCAGCCCGACGGCGGTGAGGTCCGCGGTGTCCCGGTGCGCGCCCCACACCACGAGGCCGGCCAGGCCGGCGGCCCGCGCCTCCCACGCCACCAGGTCCCCGACGCAGGCCCGGTCGGTGCGCCCGCCGTCGTCGACCACCAGCACGTCCCCCGGCTCGGCCCGGTCGATCGCCTCCAGGAAGACGTCGACGCTGCCGGCGTGCCGGGCCGGCCGGACCCGCCCGGCCAGGCGCCGCCCGGCCAGCACCGGGCGTACGGCGGCCGGGGCGCAGCGGACCGCGACGCCGGCCCGCAGGCAGGCGTCGGCGACGTGGGCGGTGGTCAGCGCGGCGAAAGGCCCGGCCGGGGCGGGGTGGTCGGCGTCCATGGGCCGACGCTAGCCAGCCGGGGACGGGGATGGCAGGTGCCAGTTGCGCGCCGGTGGCCTGTGCCCGCGCCGGCGGAGACCGGTCAGCCGGCGGCGAGCCGCGCCACGCCATCCCCGGTGAGGTCGGCCAGCGCCACCCGGCGGCCGGTCAGTGCGAGCAGCAGCGCGGCGCCGGGGCCCCGCACCACCGGCCCGTCCCCGGCCGACCAGCCCAGGTCGGTCGCCTCGACGCGCAGCCCGGCGACCCGCCGACGGTCGACGAACCCGACCGCCCGGCCGCCGGTGAGGAAGTCCAGCGAGATGCGCAGCCGCTCCGGGTCCAGGTCGGCGGGGAGGCCGAGCGGCCGGCGGATGTCCTGCCCGTGCACCTGGAGGCCGGTGAGCTGGCCGGGCCAGCCGACCACCGGCAGGCGGAACCGGTGGTCGGCGTGCTCCCGCAACGCGGCGGCCAGTTCGGCCGCCGGCCGCCGGGCCACCCGCCGGGCCAGCCGCGCGTTCGCCACGTGTGGCCGGAACCCGGCGCCGGCCAGCAGTGGCAGCAGGCGCCACGGCGTGGAGACCAGCGGTGACACCAGGTGACCGGCGACCTCCCGGACGGTCCACGCCTGGCAGAGGCTGGGCGTGTCCAACTGGGCCGGGGTGAGCGAGTCGATCAGGTCGGCCGTGCGGCGCCGCTCGGCGGCGATCATCGGCAACAGGTCGGTCTCCACCACTCCATTGTGGCCGCGCCGACCGGCCGGGTCAGCCCGGGAAAGTGCGGTCTAGCAGGTCGAACAGGGCCGCCCAGTGCCGCTCGGTGGCCTGCTCGTCGTACATCGGCGTGTCGGCCTGCGTGTAGCCGTGGCGGGCGCCCCGGTAGACCTCCGAGCGGTAGGTGACGCCGGCCGCGTCGAGCGCCTGCTCCAGCGTCGCGATCTGCTCGGCGGTCATCGACGCGTCCTGGTCGGCGTGACCGAAGTAGAGTTCGCCGGTCACCGCGCCCAGGCCCCGGTGCGGGCTGTCGGGGGCGTCGCTGACCACGTGACCGGCGTGGAAGGCGGCCACCGCGGCGATCCGGTCCGGGTGGGCCTCGATGGCCCGCAACGCGTTCGTGCCGCCCATGCAGTAGCCGGTGATCGCCGCCGGGCCGGGTGCGACATCCGGCTGGGCGGCGAGGAAGTCGAGGTAGGCGGCGGTGTCCCGGGCCACCACGTCCGGCGTCAGCGCGGCCATCAGCGGGCCGAGCCGCCCGAACAGCTCGAGGCGCCGGCTCTCGTCGGCCAGCGCGGACGTGTCGACCGGCGCGGCGGGGCCGGCGCGGTGGAACAGGTTGGGCACCAGCACCACGTATCCCCGGTCGGCCATGGTCGCGGCCATCTCGGCCAGCCGGGGCCGCAGCCCGAACGCGTCCATGAACAGCAGCACGCCCGGAAACGGGCCGCCGGAGTCCGGCCGGAGCAGATAGGCGTCCGCCGTCCCGTCGGGGGTGGGCACGTCCACGATCGTCGGCTGCACGGTCCGAACCTCCTCGCTGCGGTTTCCGCGTCGCACGCTACCCCCGGCGTCGGCGGCCGGCACGTCGAGGCCGGGCCGGTCAGCGGTCCGGGCTGTCCGCGGGCGCCATCAGCCGCAGCGCGTTCGGGTCGAGGCCGATGCGCACCGGCGTCCGCCCGTACGGTTCGCCGTCGACCTCGATCCGGGCCGGCGGGTCGGTCTCCAGCCACAACTGACGCACGGCCAGGAACGGCTCGTCGCGCAGCGTGCGACGCCGGCCGGCCGCCGCGTTGCGGGCCGTGTCGCGCAGCAGCCCGCGCCGGCTCGGCCCACCGACCGGGTACGCGACCAGCAGCCGGTCGTCGGCGTTGGCGTCGGCGGTGATCGGCCGGCCGGCGTGGAAGCCGCCGTTGGCCACGTACACCTGGTGGGTGCGGAACGCGTGGTCCCGGCCCTCGGCGCGGACCGTCACGCGCAGCGGGCGGTGCCGGGTCAGCAGCCCCAGCGCGGTCAGCGGATAGGCGAGTCGGCCCACGGCGCGCTTCAGCCGGGGCGGCGCGGTCAGCATGATGTCGGCCGACAGCCCGATCCCGACGTGGTTGGTGAACCGGGTGTCGCCGATCAGGCCGAGGTCGACGTCGATGACCTTGCCGTCGGTGAGCACGGCGATCGCCGCGTCGAGGTCGAGCGGGACGCCGACGGTGCGGGCGAAGTTGTTGGTGGTGCCCAGCGGCAGCAGGCCCAGGGCGACGTCCCGGTGGGCGAGCAGCCGGGCCGCCGCGCCGACCGTGCCGTCGCCGCCGCCGGTGACCAGCAGGTCCGGGCCGAGGTCGGCGGCCTCGGCGAGCACCCGGTCCAGCTCGCCCGGCCGGTCCACCGGGTACGCCCCGAGCAGCGTGAACCCGGCCGCGCGCAGGCGCGCGTGGACGGTGTCGTAGAGCCGGCGGCCCCGGCGGGAGTGGGCGTTGACCACCAACGCCGCCCGCCGTCGTTCCCGGATCGCCGTCGACAGCTCCTGTTTGGTCCGCACGGGTGCGACCCTATCCGCCGACGTCGGTGTCCGACCCCTCGGCGAGCTGGTCGAGGTGCGCGGCGAGCAGCTCGCGGATCCGGGCCGGCGGCATCCGGTCGGGATGCAGCAACGCGTGCAGCGTGAGGCCGTCGAGCAGGGCGTGCAGCCGGGCGGTGGCGGCCTCGTCGGCCGGTTCCGCGCCGGTGAGCAGCGCGACGGCGAGTTCGGCGGCCCGGCGTACGCCGTCGTCGGCCTCGGTCATCCGCTCGCGGGCGGCGGGGTCGACAGGCACCCGGGCGGCGAGCAGCAGCCACACCTCGGCCTCCCGCGCCCGTTGCCGGTCCAGCGGGAGCAGCTCCTCGAGCATCCGTTGGACGACCTGCCGGGTGGGGCCGGTGCGGTCCCCGGCGGCGAACCGCTCGGTCGCCTCGGCCATCACGTGTTCCATGGCGAAGACCAGCAGCTCGGTCTGGGTCGCGAAGTAGTGCCGCAGTGCGCTGGGCGACCACCCGGCCTCGGCGGCGATGCTGCGCACCGTGGCGGCGCCGACGCCGTCGCGGTAGACGACCCGCCACATCGCCGCGGCCAGCTCGGCGCGGCGGGCGTCATGGTCGACGATCTTGGGCACGGACCCCTCCGGCGGCGGGTGGACGACTGTTGCTACGGTTGTTGTCGCACAGCGTACTAAAACCTGGAGGCCGCATGCTCATCGGAGTGATCATCGCCTGTGAGGTGGCGTTCTGGCTGTTCCTGGTCGCCGGGCTGGTCGCCCGCTACCCGCTGCGGCGGCCCCGCCTGGGCGCCGCGCTGCTGCTCGCGGTGCCCGCCGTCGACCTCGTGCTGCTGGCCGCCACGATGATCGACCTGCGCGGCGGGGGCACCGCCACGTTCGCGCACGGCCTCGCCGCCGCGTACCTGGGCTTCTCCGTCGCCTTCGGGCACAGCATGGTGCGCTGGGCCGACGAGCGGTTCGCCCACCGGTTCGCCGGCGGCCCGCCGCCCCGCCGGGCCCCCCGCCACGGCTGGGCCCGGGCCCGGCACGAGTGGCGGGAGTGGGGCAAGGGCATGCTCGGCTGGGCGGTCGCCTGCGCCGTGCTGCTCGGCGGCGCCGCGCTGGTCGGCGACGCCGAGCGGACCGGGGAGCTGTGGGCCTGGGCCGGCCGGCTCACCCTGGCCATGGCGGCCTGGCTGGTGTTCTGGCCGGTCGCCTACACCGTGTTCCCCAAGCGGGCGCCCCGCGACGTCTGACGCTCACCCCGCCTTCGGTGACCGTCGGACGGTCCACGCTCGCTCAGTCGGCGGGCGCGTCGGGCCAGGCGGCCCGGACCAGCGCCGGCAGCACCTCGCCGGCCGGCCCCCGCAGGTTGACCGCGCAGACCGCGTCCAGTGGCGTCGGCACCGGGTTGACCTGCACGACCGGCGCGCCGAGGCGGGCCGCCACCAGCGGGATCTCCGCGGCGGGGTGGACCAGGGCCGAGGTGCCGACGGTGAGCAGCAGGTCGCAGCGGGACGCCGCCTCGACCGCCGCCGCCAACGCCGCCTCGGGCAGCGCCTCACCGAACCACACCACGCCGGGCCGGACCGGTGCGGCGCAGTGGGCGCAGGCCGGCGGGTCGAGCGGCCCGGTCGGCTCCCCCGCGTCGTCGGGCAGCGGCGCCGGCCGGGCGCACCCGGAGCAGCGGGGCGCGAACAGGCTGCCGTGCAGGCGGACCGGGGCGACGGCACCGCCCCGCTCGTGCAGGTCGTCGACGTTCTGCGTGACCACCACGGTGTCCGGCAGCCGGGCCTGGATCGCGGCCACCGCCCGGTGCCCCGGGTTCGGCGCGGCACGGCGCACCCCGTGCCGCCGGCCCTCGTACCAGCCCCAGACCAGGGCCGGGTCGGCGTGGAACGCGGCCGGGGTGGCCAACTGCGCCGGGTCGAAGCGCTGCCAGAGGCCGACCTGCGCGTCCCGGAACGTCGGCACGCCGCTCTCGGCCGACATGCCGGCGCCGGTGAACACCACCGGCCGGGTCGCGGCGGCCAGCAGCCGGCCCGCCGCGGCGAGGTCGCCGGCGCTCACCCGTCCACCGTCAACCGGACGCCCACCCGGTCGCCCAGCTCGATCCGCTCCGCGCGACGCACCGCCACCTTGAGCGGCAGCACGTAGCGGCCGTCCTTGGGCCACAGCGACGTCCGCCAGTCGGTGGCGCCGATCCGGACGCCGACCGGGACCATGCCCCAGCCGTAGCTGACCGAGGCGGCGGCGGTCGCCAACGCCGCGCACTGCTCGTCGGGCACGGTGACGAAGTGGTAGGGCGCCGGGCCGCGCCAGAACCACACCTCGCCGCTGAACGCCAGCTCCATCCGATCAGGATAGGGACGGGGTACGACGTGCCCGGCCCGGCGGGGTGGGGCCAGCCCCACCCGACAACCGGGGTCTGGACGGCTGGGCCGGCCGGCCGCCGCCTGGCTAGCGTCAGCCCATGACCGAGGACCGACCGTCGTACCTGGCCGGGGCGTTGCGCCGGCGCCGATACCTGCGCTCCGCCTGGCCGTGGCGGGCCCTGGCGTACGCCGTGACCACCCTGCCGGTCGCCGGCGTGCTGGCGGTGGCGGCCGGCGTGCTCGCCGCGCCGCTGCTGCTGGTGGTGAGCGCACTGCGGCAGGGCCGGCCGGTCGACGTCCCGGTCCTGGTCGTGCTCACAGTGGTGTCGCTGGCCGGGCTCGCCGTCGCCCCGCTGGTCGGCGCGCCGGTGGCGGCGGTCGAGCGGTGGCGGCTCGGCCTGGTCGACGGCCGGCCGGTACGCGCGCCGGGGCGGCGTGGCCCGGCCGCCCGTTGGACCGGCGCCGCCGCCTGGCGGGAGGTCGCGTACGCCGGCTGGCTGGGCACCGTCGTGCCGGTGGCGTACGGCACGTTCGCGCTGCTGGTGCTGCTCGACGCGGCGCTCGTCGCCGGCCCGTGGCTGGCCGGCGGCGAGGACCGGATCGTGCTGGTCTGGGCCACCGTCGACTCCCCGGCCGGGGCGGTCCCGTACGCGGTCGCCGGGGTGCTCGCCGTGCCGGCCCTGGTCTACCTCGCCGGCCTGCTGGTCGCGGGGCAGGCGGCGGTGGCCCGGTGGCTGCTCGACGACGCGCCCGACGCCACCGCGCTGCGCGAGGTGACCCGGTCCCGGGCCCGCCTGATGGGCGCGTACGAGGCGGAACGCCGCCGCATCGAGCGGGACGTGCACGACGGCGCGCAGCCGCGGTTGACCAGCCTCACGCTCCAGCTCGGGCTGGCCCGCCTCGACGTGCCGGACGACTCGCCGGCGGCGCGACCGCTGGACCTGGCGCACGAGCAGGCCAAGGAGCTGATGGTGACGCTGCGCGGCATCGTGCAGGGCCTCCGCCCGCCGCAGCTCACCGATCTGGGGCTGGCCGGCGCGGTCGGCGACCTGGCGGCCCGCTCGACGGTCCCGGTCACCGTGCGCGCGGAGCTGCCCCACCCGGTGCCGGAGCTGGTCGAGACCACCGCCTGGTACGTGGTCTCCGAGGCGCTGGGCAACGTGGCCCGGCACGCCCGCGCGACGCGCGCCGTGGTGCGGTTGACCCGGACCAGCCACCTGCTGGTGGTGGAGGTCGAGGACGACGGCCGGGGCGGCGCCGACCCGGCGCGGGGCACCGGCCTGACCGGGCTCGCCGACCGGGTGGCCGCGGTGGACGGCAGGTTGCTGCTGGCCAGCCCGGCGGGCGGGCCTACCCTCGTGCGGGTGGAGCTGCCGTGCCGTCCGTGATCCGGGTCGTCCTCGCCGAGGACGAGGTCCTGCTGCGGGAGGGTCTGGTCGGCCTGCTGACCCGGTTCGGGTTCGCGGTGGCCGCCGCGGTCGGTTCCGCCCCGGCGCTGCTCGACGCCGTCCGCACGCACCGGCCCGAGCTGCTGGTGACCGACATCCGGATGCCGCCGGAGCACCGGGACGACGGCCTGCGCGCGGCGGTCACGCTGCGCGCGGAGCGGCCGGATCTCGCGGTGGTGGTGCTGAGCCAGCACGTGCAGAGCGGGTACGCGGCAGCGCTGCTGGACAGCGGCGACGGCCGGCGGGTCGGCTACCTGCTCAAGGACCGGGTGGCCGACGTCGCCGAGTTCGCCGACACGCTGCGCCGGGTGGCCGCCGGCGGCACCGCGGTCGACCCGGACGTGGTGCGGCACCTGCTGCGCCGCCCCCGCGACCCGCTCGACGCGCTCTCCCGCCGCGAGCGGGAGGTGCTGGGGCTGGTCGCGGAGGGGCACTCCAACGGCGCGATCGCGGCCCGGCTGCACGTGACCGAGGCGGCGGTCGGCAAGCACGTCGGCAACATCCTGGCCAAGCTGGACCTGCCGCCGGACCAGGACACCCACCGCCGGGTGCTGGCCGTGCTCGCCTACCTGCGCGCCGAAGGTTGACGGGCTACCCTTCCGGGCCGCCGGTCCCGGTCAGGGCGCCGTCGGCCAGCCGCAGCCACCGGTCCACGCCGAGGTCGGCCAGGAACCGCGGGTCGTGGCTGACCACCAGCAGCGCGCCCCGGTAGCCGCCGAGCGCACCCGCCAACTGGGCGACGCTGTCCAGGTCGAGGTTGTTGGTGGGCTCGTCGAGCAGCAGCAACTGCGGCGCCGGCTCGGCGTTCAGCACGCAGGCCAGGGTGGCGCGCAGCAGCTCGCCGCCGGAGAGCACGCGGACCGGCAGGTGCACCCGGTCGCCCCGGAACAGGAACCGGGCCAGCAGGTTCATCCGCTCGGCGTCGGCCAGGCCGGGCGCGAAGGCGGCCAGGTTCTCCGCGACGGTACGCGCCGGGTCGAGCAGGTCCAGCCGCTGCGACAGGTACGCCACCCGCCCCTCGACCCGGGTGGCGGTGCCGGCGGCGGGCTGCTGGTCGCCGCTGACCAGGCGCAGCAGCGTCGACTTGCCGGTGCCGTTCGCGCCGGTGAGCGCGATCCGCTCCGGCCCCCGGACGGTCAGGTCGATGCCGTCGAACACCTGACGGCCGGCGTACTCGGCGCGCAGCCGCTCGCCGTGGAAGACGGTCCGGCCGGCCGGCACGGCGGTGTCGGGCAGGTCGATCACGATCTTGTCGTCCTGGCGGGCGGCCCGGCTGGCCTGGTCCAGCCGGTGCTGCGCGTCGCCGACGCGGGCGGCGTGCGTCTCGGCGGCCCGGCCGGCGGAGACCTGGGCGTCCCGCTTCAGGCCACCGGCGACGATCCGGGCCAGCCCGGCGTCGGGCAGGTTCCGGGCGGCCGTGGCGGCGCGGCGGGCGGCGCGTTCCCGGGCCTGCTGGAGTTCGCGCTTCTGCCGCTTGAGGTCCTGCTCGGCGCCGCGGACCTGCCGCTGAACCACCTCGCGCTCGGCGCGCACGGCCTGCTCGTACGCGGTGAAGTCGCCGCCGTACCAGCGGAGCTCGTCGGGGGCCAACGCGGCGATGCGGTCCATCTCGTCCAGCAGCGCCCGGTCGTGGCTGGCCACCAGCAGGCAGCCGGTCCAGCCGCGCAGCACCGCCGTCAACCGCTCGCGGGCCGCCTCGTCGAGGTTGTTCGTCGGCTCGTCGAGCAGCAGCACGTCCGGGCGCCGCAGCAGTTGCCCGACCAGCCCCAGGGAGATCACCTGACCGCCGCTGAGCGTGCCCAGCCGGCGGTCCAGGGCCAGCCCGCCGAGGCCGAGGCGGTCCAGCTCGGCGTGGGTGCGCTCCTCGACGTCCCAGTCGTCGCCGACGGCGGTGAAGTGTTCCTCGCGGGCGTCACCGGCCTCGATGGCGTGCAGCGCGGCGACGGCCTGGTCGACGCCGAGGACCTGGGCGACGGTCTGGTCGACGGCGAACGGCAGGTGCTGGGGCAGGTAGCCGAGCACGCCCCGGACGGTGACCGCGCCGGCCGTCGGGCGCAGCTCGCCGGCGATCAGCCGCAGCAGGGTGGTCTTGCCGCTGCCGTTGGGCGCCACCAGGCCGGTACGGCCGCCGGGCACGGAGAAGGTCAGGTCGGTGAGGACCGGAGTGTCGTCCGGCCAGGAGAAGGAGAGCGCGGAGCTGACGACGTAGGCGTCGGACATGATCAACCTCAGGAGGGAGGGCCGCGGGCGCGGTGCGCCGGCGTGGAAAGGGGACGACGAAGGGGGCCGCGGCGACGGCGCGGGATGCGCGCGTCGGCGGCCGTCCGGGGCTCTCACCCGGAGATGTCGTCGTCACCTGCCATGACCACTCCGATCCTCGACGGACCGGTAAACCCTAGCTCACCGGCGGGCCGCCCGGGGCCGGCCGGTGGCGTCGGTCAGGCGGGCCAGGCGTGGCCGATCCCGTCGAGCAGCAGGACCACCCCGTCGGTGGCCGCCTCCCGGTCCCGGGAGATCGCCTGGTACTCCGGCGAGGCGGACCAGCGCTCGAAGTCCTCCCGGCTGTCGAAGGACATGAGCACCACCTTGTCGTGCGGCCAGTCGCCCTCCACCACGCGGGGGGCGGTGTCGGCGGCGAGCAGCCGGCCGCCGTGCCGGGCCAGCACCGGGAGGAAGGCGGCGACGTAGCGGTCGTAGCGTGCCCGGTCGTGGACGGTGAGCTGCGCGAGGGCGTAGACGGTCACCGGTTCAGGCTACCGATCGGTAGACGCGCCCGATGCCCTCCGTCGGGCCGGCGGCCCCGGCGGCCAAGGGCGGCGTACCGCGCTCGTCGTCGGCGGCCGGGCGGGCGGGCTGTGGGGGCCGGTGACCAGGGATCGGGGCGCCCGGCCTGGGTAGCCTGGACCCATGATCTTCATCACCGCCAAGTTCCGGGTCCGGCCGTCCGACGCCGACCGCTGGCCGCAGATCGCGGCCGACTTCACCGAGGCGACCCGGGCCGAGCCCGGCTGCCTGTGGTTCGACTGGTCCCGCAGCCTGGCCGACCCCACCGAGTACGTGCTGGTCGAGGCGTTCCGCGACGACGAGGCCGGTGCCGCGCACGTGCAGTCGGCCCACTTCCGCGAGGCCCAGCGCACGCTGCCGCCGCACCTGGTCGAGACGCCGCGGGTCGTCAACGCGACAGTGCCGCAGCAGGACTGGTCGCGCCTCGGCGAGATGGCCGTGCCGGGCGACGACTGACCCGGGCGCCGGCCGGGCCGGACGGACGGTCGGCGCCCGCCCGGCCCGCGCCGGTCACGGGATGCTGAGGCCGTACGCCGCGAGGATCTCCAGGATCGGCTGGTAGTAGCTGGTGCCGCCGGTCGTGCAGTTGCCGCTGCCGCCGGAGAGGATCCCGAGCACCGTGCCGGTCGCCGCCACGTAGAGCGGGCCACCGCTGTCCCCCGGCTCGGCGCAGATGTTCGTGCGGATCAGCCCGGTGACGCTGCCCTCGGCGTAGTTGACTGTCGCGTTCAGCCCGGTGACCGTGCCGCAGCGGACGCCGGTGGTGGCGCCGCTGCGGCAGACCGTCTGCCCGACGTACGCGTTGCCGGCGGCGGAGATGGTCACCTGGCCCGGGTAGGTGTACACGGCACTGGGATGGGTGACCGTGCCGGTGTAGCGGACCACGCCGTAGTCGTTGCCGGGGAAGCTGCTGCCGGTCCGGCTGCCCAGCACCGTGGTGCGGGCGCTGTCGGCGTACCAGGTCGCGCCGAGCGTGGTGCAGTGTCCGGCGGTGACGAAGTACCAGGCGCTGCTGCTGCGGACGTTCACGCCGAGCGAGCAGCGCCCGCCGCCGCTGTAGATCGCCTGGCCGCCGGCGATGAGCGGGCGCAGCCGGCCGGGCTCGTGCCGCAGCACCGCGCCGGATCGGGTGGCGGCGCGGCGCACCGCGGCCAGCGCGGCCCCGCGTACCGTGTCGTCGACGGTGACGGTCAGGCGGCCGGTGGCCGGGTCGTGGCCCCAGGCGGTGCCGACGGTGCGCGCCTCGGCGAGCGGCGCCGGCGCCGGTGGCGGCGTCGACGCGGCGGCACGGGCGGCGGCCGGGGTGGCGGCCAGCAGGGCGGTGAGGACGAGGACGACGAGCGACGGTCGGCGCATCCGGAGAATCCTTCCATCGGTGGAAGTCGATTCCGTTCAGCATCGACCCCGACCCGCCGGCGTTCAAGCGCCGGCCGACGTCCGGTGCCGGACAGCGGCGCGAAAGGGCCGTCTCGGCACGCCCGGCGCCGAAACTTCCGGAGCCGGCACGCCGGTCGGGTCGACCGCCCAACCCGCATCTTCACGCCCTCGGCCGCCGGCTCGCCGGGCAAACTCGGGTATCGACGGCGTTAAGTTTTCGGAACGGTTCCGGTAGGCTCTTCGGCCAGGGATCTGCTTCGATCGACCCACGGTGGCGGGGAGTCTCTCCCCATCCCGCGCGGCCTCCGGGCGGCCGCGCACGAGCCGACACCGTGACGGGCGGTGGTCGGGGCGACCTCCCATTCGCCCACGCTAGGAAAGGCTTTCACATGGACAAGGTGCTCGCCCGCGACAGCGGAAGCGCGGCAGCCCGGTCGCGCCCGCGTGCCGCGGTGGTGTCGATCGTGGCCGGAGCCGCGGCCGTGGCCGCGACGATCGCGGTGGCGACCAGCGCCAGCGCCGGCACGACGCTCGGCGCGTCGGCGGCGGAACAGGGCCGCTACTTCGGCACCGCGGTGGCCGCGTTCAAGCTGTCCGACAGCACGTACGTCGGCATCCTGAACCGCGAGTTCAACATGGTCACGCCGGAGAACGAGATGAAGTGGGACGCCACCGAGCCGTCCCAGAACCAGTTCAACTACTCCAGCGCCGACCGGATCGTGGCGCACGCCCAGGCCAACGGCATGCGGGTGCGCGGGCACGCGCTGGCCTGGCACCAGCAGCAGCCGGGCTGGGCGCAGAGCCTGTCCGGCACCGCGCTGCGCAACGCCATGGTCAACCACATCACCCAGGTCGCCACGCACTACAAGGGCAAGATCTACGCCTGGGACGTGGTCAACGAGGCGTTCGACGACAGTAACGGCGGCCGGCGCGACTCCAACCTGCAACGCACCGGCAACGACTGGATCGAGGTCGCCTTCCGCACCGCCCGCGCCGCCGACCCGGGCGCCAAGCTCTGCTACAACGACTACAACACCGACAACTGGACCTGGGCCAAGACGCAGGGCGTCTACAACATGGTCAAGGACTTCAAGGCCCGGGGCGTGCCGATCGACTGCGTCGGCTTCCAGTCGCACTTCAACAGCGGCTCGCCCTACCCGGGCAACTACCGCACCACGTTGCAGAACTTCGCCGACCTCGGCGTCGACGTGCAGATCACCGAGCTGGACATCGAGGGCTCCGGCAGCACCCAGGCCACCGCGTACGGCAACGTGGTCAAGGACTGCCTCGCCGTGGCGCGTTGCAACGGCATCACGGTCTGGGGCATCCGCGACAGCGACTCGTGGCGGGCCAGCGGCACGCCGCTGCTGTTCGACGGCAACGGCAACAAGAAGGCGGCGTACACGTCGGTGCTCAACGCGCTGAACGCCGGTGGCACCACGCCGCCGACCAGCGCCCCGCCGACCAGCGCCCCGCCGACCAGCACGCCGCCCACCACCACGCCGCCCACGTCGGAGCCGCCGTCGACGCCCCCGCCGGCCGGCGCCTGCACCGCGACGCTGACCACCAACCAGTGGCAGGGCGGCTTCGTCACCACCGTGCGGGTCACCGCCGGGGGAAGCCCGCTCAACGGATGGTCGGTGTCGGTGACGCTGCCCGCCGGCTCGTCGGTCACCAACGCGTGGAGCGCGCAGGCCAGCGGCTCCAGCGGTGCGGTGACGTTCCGCAACGTCGACTACAACCGCCAGGTCGGCGCCGGCGGCAGCACCGAGTTCGGGTTCCAGGGGACGGGCACCGCCCCCGCCGGCACCGCGAGCTGCACCGCCGGCTGATCCCTCTCCCCTCTCCCCTCTCCCGCTTTCCCCCTGTTTCACGGAAAGAGTGGCTATCCGGGCCCGGATAGCCACTCTTTCCGTGAATCGGGCGCGGGCGGGGGCGGGGCTGGCCATCGACGCGACGTTCAGTCCTCCAGCTCGGGGCCGAGCAGTCGCAACTCCTCGATGTCGGTGGCCGCCTGGAGTTCCCGCAGCACCGCCTCGTCGATCTGGTTGGTGTTGCGCAGCCGGGTCACCGCCTGACGCTTGCGGTCCAGCATCTCCAACTGGAGGCGCCGGGCCAGCTCCCGCTCCCGGTCCGTCGCCTCGTCGCGCGGGTTGCGGACGTCGTCCAGGTGGTTCTGGTAGCCGGCGCGGAGCCGCTCCACGGTGTCCGGCGCGACGCCCAGCTCCGCGGCGGTTCCCGGCAGCGCCTCCAGCACCGCCTCGGTGGCCCGGATCCGGGCCACCCGCATCTCGTCCGCGCGCTCCCGGTCACCGGTCAGCCCGGCCCAGCCCACGACCGCGGGCAGCGTGGTGCCCTGCACCACCATGATCAGCACGATCACCACCACGGTGACGAAGATGATCAGGTCACGTTCGCGCACCGGCGTGCCGTCGTGCGTGGCCACCGGCACGGCCAGCGCCGCCGCGAGCGAGACCGCGCCCCGGAACCCGGCCCAGCCCGCCGCGGTACGCATCCGGGCGTCGAAGTGGCGCGACCGCCGCGACTCCCGCCGGTCCACGCGTTGCAGCGCCGAGACCGACAGGTGCACCCAGGCCAGCCGGGTGACCACGACGACCAGCGCCACCCCCACCGCGATGCCGAACGACGCCACCGGCGAGTGGCTGGTGATGCTGCGCAGCGAACGCGGCACCTGCATGCCCAGCAGCACGAACAGGCTGCCGTTGATCATGAAGGTGGAGAGGTCCCAGAACGCGTACGCGGTGACCCGGGAGCGGGCCCGGATCACCCGGGGGCCCGCCCACGACAGCAGCAGGCCGGAGACGACCACCGCGAGCACGCCGCTGGCGTGCACCGCGTCGGCGAGCAGGAACGCGACGAACGGGGTCATGATGCTCAGCCCGCCCTCGCGCATCGCGTCGTCGACGTGTTTGCGGATCAGCACGACCAGCCCGCCGACGAGCAGCCCGGCGGCCACCCCACCCAGCGACTTGCCGACGAACTGCCCGGTCAGCGAGAACGCCCCGGGCACCTTCCCGCCCGCGATCACGCCCACCGCCACCGCGAACAGCACCAGCGCCGTACCGTCGTTGACCAGGCTCTCCGCGCGCAGCGTGGTGAGGATGCCCCGCGGCATCCGCTTGGCCAGGCCGGCGACGGCGGCGGCGTCGGTGGGCGCCAGGACCGCGCCGAGCACCCAGGCGGCGGCCGGTTCCACCCCGAGGGCCCGGGTGACGTACGCGACCGCGACCATCGTGATGATCACCAGCGCGACGGCCAGCAGCACGATCACCGCGAGGTTGGCCCGGATCTCCCGGAGGCTGATCACCAGGCTCTCCCGGTAGAGGATCGCCGGCAGGAACAGCACCAGCACCACCTCGGGTTCGAGGACCACGTTCTCGAACGGGGGCAGCAGGCCGAGCAGCGCGCCCATGGCGATCAGCAGCACCGGCGGCGCGACGCTGTACCGGCCGCCGATGGTGGTGCCGACGAGCACGGTGGCACCGAGCACGCCGATCAGCACCAGTGCGTCCACGCCGTACCCCCGTCACCGTCCGCCGGAACCACCGTGCCGCACCTCGTGGGCCCGGTGCGGCGGAACGGGCCGATCGCTACTCGAAGCGGGACGGGTCGCCGGCGCCCCGGCGCAGGATCTCCGGCTCCGGGCCGGACAGGTCGACCACGGTGGTCGGTTCGAGCCCGCAGTCCCCGGCGTCGACCACGGCCTCGACCAGGTGGTCGAGGCGTTCCTTGATCTCCCAGCCCTGGGTCATCGGCTCCGTCTCACCGGGCAGCAGCAGGGTGCTGGAGAGCAGCGGCTCGCCCAGCTCGGCGAGCAACGCCTGGGTGACGGTGTGCTTCGGCACCCGCGCGCCGACCACCCGCCGGCGCGGGTCCTGCAACCGGCGCGGCACCTCCGAGGTGGCCGGCAGCAGGAACGTGTAACTGCCCGGGATCACGGACTTGACCTGCCGGAAGACCGCGTTGCTGAGCTTGACGAACTGACCGAGCTGGGCGAAGTCGGCGCACACCAGCGTGAACGGGTGCCGCTCGTCGAGCCGCCGGATCTCCCGGATCCGCTCCACGCCGGCCCGGTTGCCGAGCCGGCAGCCGAGCGCGTAGCAGGAGTCGGTCGGGTAGACGATCACGCCGTCGGACCGGAGCAGGTCCACCACCTGCCGGATCACCCGGGGTTGGGGGTTGTCCGGATGCAGGTCGTAGTACCGCGCCACGCCGGCCAGCCTATGCCCCTTCCCGATCATCCGCAGGTTTGCCGGGGGCCGGTTCCGGAAACAGGTGGGGGCCGTTCACCACAGGGGGGATCGACCATGTCCGAATCCAGCACCGACCGCGCCGCTGCCCGTCCGGCGGAGGTGACCGACCCACTGCTGTGGGATCTGTCCGCCGCGGTGGCCGACGCGCACCAGCCGGACGCGGAGCGGGCGTGCGCCAGCCCGAGCTGCGCCGGCGCCGCTTGGCCGTGCGCCGCCTGGGACACCGCGCAGGCGGGGCTGAGCGCCGCCTGGCCCGGGTCGTCCGCGACCGGCGCGTCACCCAAGGAGGCCCCTCAGCGCCTGGCCCCCGCCGCCTGACCCATCCCACCACCCACCCCACCTCCGCCCTCACTCACATTCACGGAAAGAGTGGCTATCCGGGCCCGGATAGCCACTCTTTCCGTGAAAAAGGGGGCGCTCGCGGGGGTGTGGGTGGGGCGTGAGCGGAGGTGGGAGAGCGCTCTCTTGGGCAACAAAACATTGACGGACGCGTAACCGGAACCTAACCTCGCTTCTCAAGAGAGCGCTCTCTCAAACCGTCAGACCACCATCCGGACACCACCTTCTCCTCTGAAGGGGACCTCCATGACACTCCCCCTGCGGGACGTCTCCCCCGGCGCCGCACCGCCGCCGACCCCTCCCCCGTCCACTCCCCGGCGCCGCCGGGCCGTCGCCCTCGCCGCCGCGTCCCTGCTGGCTGCCGGCCTGCTCGGCGTCGTGGTCGGCGGTGGCGGCACCGCCACCGCCGGCACCGTCGGCGCGGGCAGCTACACCGAGACGCTGCCGCCCGGGGCCGTGCTGCCCAAGGGCTGCGGCACGATCAGCACCAACCCCCGCATCTTCGCCACCGCCGACGCGCCGGCCGGCGCGATCCCCACCAACGACTGGTGGTCCTCGCTGATCTGGAAGCGCAACAACTGCGGGACCAGCGAGAACCTCCAGGCCCACCCGCTGGCGTTCAAGGCCGAGAACAACGGGCTCGGCTTGTCCTACACCACCACGCCGGCGATCAGCGGCACCGCGACCGGGGTCGGCGAGTACCACTACCCGTACACCGAGGACGTCCGCGTCGGGGTGGCCGGGCTGGCCGCGCCGGTGGTCAAGGCCGCCGACTGGACCGACTGGACCGTCACCGCCGACTGGAGCGACGGCAACCGCAGCATGCGGGCCACCATCGGACACGGCCTGCCGTTCAGCTACTACACCGTGACCGGCGGCGGCGCCGCGCAGCTCACCGCCACCGCGACGCCGACCGTGTGGCGCAACTCCGGCGCCACCATCGGCTTCACCGTCAACGGCCACGACTACGTCGCGTACGGGCCGACCGGGTCGACCTGGACCGTCAACGGCGCCGGCATCAGCTCCACGCTGGCCGGCAAGGGCTACTTCTCGGTGG
This sequence comes from Micromonospora sp. DT227, assembly GCF_049841835.1. Taxonomy (NCBI): domain Bacteria; kingdom Bacillati; phylum Actinomycetota; class Actinomycetes; order Micromonosporales; family Micromonosporaceae; genus Micromonospora; species Micromonospora sp. DT227. The sequence continues at coordinate 404,198 of NZ_JBNCLA010000006.1, forward strand.
CAGTGCTGCCCGGCGGCGCGGACAAGGCCGCCCTGGCCGACACCTACGGCCGGTACGCCCACGCGCACGTCACCGGCACCCGGATGAGCTACGCCTACGACCCGGCGACCGGCTCGGTGCGCACCACCTACGCGTTCACCACCACGCCCCGCGAGGGCACCGAGACGAAGACGGTGGTGGCGCTCTACCCGCACCAGTGGCGCAGCCTCACCGGCGCCACGCCGATCACCCCGACGTACGTCTCGCCCCGCGGCGCCATGCGGGTGCTCGCCGGCGTGCCGTCGTTCACCACCTCGATGCGCTTCACCGGTGTGCTGCCCGAGGTGCCGGCCGTCGGCGACGCCACCGGCGCGGACCTGAGCACGGTCACCAACTACCTCAACGCCGAGCTGGCCAACCCGGAGGGGATCAGCGGCAAGGACACCTACTGGGCCGGCAAGGGCCTCGGCCGGGCCGCCCGGATCGCCGAGATCGCCGACCAGCTCGGGCTCACCACGGTCCGCGACGCAGCCGTGGCGGCCATGAAGACCCGGCTCACCAACTGGCTCACCGCCGGCTCCGGCGAGACCGGCCAGCTCTTCTACTACGACCGCAACTGGGGCACGCTGATCGGCTACCCCGCGTCGTACGGCTCCGACGAGGACCTCAACGACCACCACTTCCACTACGGCTACTTCGTCGCCGCGGCGGCCACGGTGGCCAAGTTCGACCCCGGCTGGGCCGACAACACCCGCTACGGCGGCATGGTCGACCTGCTCATCCGCGACGCCAACAACTACGACCGGGCCGACGGGCGCTTCCCGTACCTGCGGGACTTCGACATCTACGCCGGCCACGACTGGGCCTCCGGCCTGGCGCCGTTCTTCGCCGGCAACAACCAGGAGTCCTCCTCGGAGGGGATGAACTTCGCCAACGCCCTGATCCAGTGGGGACAGGCCACCGGCAACACCGCCGTCCGGGACGCCGGCGTCTACCTGTGGACCACGCAGTCGGCGGCCATCTCGGAATACTGGTTCGACGTGCACGACGAGAACTTCCCGGCCGGCTTCGGCCACAAGACCGTCGGCATGGTGTGGGGCGACGGCGGCGCGTACGCCACCTGGTTCTCCTCCGCGCCGGAGATGATCCAGGGCATCAACATGCTGCCGATCACCGGCGGGCACCTCTACCTGGGCGACCACCCGGACTACGTCAAGGCCAACTACGCCGAGCTGCTCACCAACAAGAACGGCCCGCCGACGGTGTGGCAGGACATCATCTGGGAGTTCCTGGCGCTCGGCGACGGCGACGAGGCGTTGCGCAACTTCCGGGCCAACAGCACGTTCGCCAGCGAGGAGGGCGAGAGCAAGGCGCACACGTTCCACTGGATCCGCAACCTGGCCGCGCTCGGCAACGTGGACACCACGGTCACCGCGAACCACCCGCTGGCCAAGGTGTTCCGCAAGGGCACCGCACGCACCTACGTGGCGTCGAACATCACCGCCGCGCCGCTGACCGTCACGTTCTCCGACGGCACCCGGCTCGCCGTGCCGGCCGGGAAGACCGCCACCTCCGGGGCGTACACCTGGAGCGGCGGCAACGCCACCGGCGGCGTGACCGTACCGACCGGTCCCCCGCCGACCGGCACGCCGACGCCCACCCCGACCACCCCGACGCCCACCCCGACCACCGCCAGCCCGACGCCGACCACCGCCAGCCCGACGCCGACCAGCCCGAGCCCCAGCCCGAGCACCTCGACGCCGACGCTGGAGCCGACCCGCTACCTGGCTGCCGGCGGCGGGCTGGACGGCACCGCCGGCCCGGCTGGCACGGTCACCGTCGTCGCCGCGAACGGCAACCACGACGGGACGCCGACCAGCCCGCAGGTCTTCACCGCCACCGGGCTGACCGGCACGTACACCGGCGGGACCACCGCCTTCGACCTGGGCGTCGACGCCGGCATCGCGGTCGGCAACGGCGTCCAGGCCCGGGTCTCGTACGACCTGACCGGTGACGGCAGCTTCGACCGGGTGGAGACCTACCGGTACTTCGCCACCGACCCGATCGTCGGGTTTGAGCGTTACCGCCAGACCCAGGGCCTGGCGTCGGCCACCGGCGCGCTGGGCAACCTGGCCGGCGGCACGGTGAAGGTCGAGGTGTGGAACGCCATCGGCAACAACCCCACCACGGTCGGCACCGGCGACCGCTCGACGATCACCCTGCCCTACTCCCGGTGACCGAGGACCGGTGCCCCGACCCGTCGACGGGTCGGGGCACCGGCCGTCACGGCCAGCGGCTGGCGGTGGCCTCGAACCGCTCCGGGTCGCTGGCCACCGGGATGACACAGACGAGGTGACCGCCGGGGGCGCGCAGCACGTGGCAGTCCTGCCAGCGGGAGACCGGGGTGGCACCCAGCCCGCGCAGCCGCTCGACCTCGGCGGGCACGTCGTCGGTTTCGATGTCGAGGTGGTGCCGGGGCGTGTCGTCCACCGCCTGCACGGCGGTGACCAGGCCCGGCACCACGTCGGCCAGGTCGGTGAACTCGGGCTCCGACGGGTCGGTGCGCACCTCGGCGCCGAGCGCGGCGGACCAGAACGCGCTCACCTCCCCGGCCGACTCCTGCGGCGCGTCGATGATCAGGGCGTACAGGCGGGACCGATGCATCGCCCGAGCCTAGACACGATCGCCGTGCCCGGCAGCCCCGCCGGATCCGACGGTCGCCTCGGCCAGCAGCTCCAGCAGGTGCCGGTACGGCTGCCCGGTGGCCCGCGTCAGGCCGATCTCGCAGGTGCGGTTCACCGAGGCGTACCCGTCGAACGGGCGGGCCGTCACGGCGGCGGCCTCGGCGCGGGTCGCCGACGCGGTCAGCTCCGGGTGCAGCAGCCCCCGGTCGCCGGCGAAGCCGCAGCACTGCCAGCCCTCCGGGACCACCACCTCGTCGGCGACCGCCCGGGCCACCGTGAGCACCGCGTCGTCCAGGCCCAGCCGCACCGACGAGCAGGTCGGGTGCAGCGCCAGCGAGCCGAGCCGGCGGCGCACGGTCAGCCGTGGCAGCAGCGTGGTGGCCGTGAACTCCACCGCGTCGACCACGCGGAGCCCGCCGGCGTCGGCGAGCAGCCGGTCGAAGCCCTCGGTGCAGGAGGCGGCGTCACTGACCACCGGCAACGCGCCGTCCCGGCTGGCCGCCCGCAGCACCGCCGGCACCCGGTCCCGCACCGACCGCCACCCGTCGGTGAGGCCCTTGGACGACCAGGGGGTGCCGCAGCACAGGTCGCCGACGCCGGCCGGCACGAGCAGGCGTACGCCGGCCCGGTCGGCGAGCGTGCGCAGCGCGTCGGCCACGCCGGTCCCGCCCTCGGCGGGGGCGAACAGCGTGCCGAGGCAGGACGGGACGAAGACCGCGTCCGGCTCGTCGGCCGGGTGCGGCCGGCGGGGCGTGCCGCCGCGCGGCAGGTCCCGCCGCCACTGCGGCACCCGCTCGGCGCCCAGCACGGCGCGGGCCGCCCGGGTGGCCGCCTCGGGCAGCGCCGGCGGCAGCGCGCCGGCCAGGTCCAGCCCACGGGCCATGCCCCGGGTGGTGGCGCCCCAGCGTCGGGCGGCGCCCCGCCAGCCGGCCCGCGCCGCCCGGCCCTGCTCCTCGGCGCGCAGTCGCTTGACCAGGTCACCGGTGTTGATCAGCACCGGGCAGGCGGTGGCGCACATGCCGTCCACGGCGCACGTCTGCACCGCGTCGTAGTCGTACGCGTCGGTCAGCTCCCGGGCCAGCGCGGCGTCGCCGGCGGCCTCGGCGGCGGCGATCTCCCGGCGCAGCACGATGCGCTGCCGGGGCGTGGTGGTCAGGTCGCGGCTGGGGCAGACCGGCTCGCAGTAGCCGCACTCGACGCAGCGGTCCACCTCCTCCTCGACGGTCGGCACGGTCTTCAGGTGCCGCAGGTGCACCGTCGGGTCGTCGCTGAGCAGCACGCCCGGGTTGAGCACCCCGTGCGGGTCGCAGAGCGTCTTCAGCTCCCGCATCACGTCGTACAGCTCGTCGCCGAACTGTCGGCGCACGTACGGGGTCATCACCCGGCCGGTGCCGTGCTCGGCCTTGAGCGTGCCGCCGTGGCCGAGCACCAGGTCGACCAGTTCCTCGGTGAAGTCGGCGTAGCGGGCCGGGGCCGCGCCGTCGGCGAACCGCTCGTTGAGCATGAAGTGCAGGTTGCCGTCCTTGGCGTGCCCGAAGATCACGCTGTCGGCGTAGCGGTGGTGGCCGAACAGGTCGGCCAGCGCCGCGCAGGTGTCGGCGAGCGCCGCCACCGGCACCGCGATGTCCTCCAACAACGCGGTGGTGCCGGACGGGCGGGCGCCGGCCACCGCCGCGTACAGCCCCTTGCGGATGTGCCACAGCGCGGCCCGGGCGGCGGGCTCGCCGCTGAGCCGGGCCGGGGTGGTCAGCGGCAGGTCGGCCAGCACCGGCCCGGCGGCGGCGACCCGGTCGGCCAGCGCGTCCGGCGCGGACTCCTGCCACTCCACCAGCAACGCGGCGTGCCCGCGCACGGCCAGGGCGCGCAGCGCGGCGTCCGCCTTCGGGTCGCGCTGGGCCACCCGCAGCGCGGCGGCGTCGAGCAGCTCGACCGCCGCCGGCCCGGCGGCCACCAGCGCCGGCATGGCGGCCATCGCCGCGTCGAGGGAGTCGAAGACCAGCAGGCCGGTCGCGGCGTGCCGGTGCACGGGTACGGTGCGGAACGTCGCGGACGCGACGAACGCGAGCGTGCCCTCGCTGCCCACCACCAGCCGGGTGAGGAGATCGGCCGCGTCGTCGTGGTCGAGGAACGCGTTGACGCCGTACCCCATGGTGTTCTTCATGGCGAACTGGGCGCGGACCCGGCGCACCGAGTCGGGGTTGCCGCGGACCCGGTCGCGCAGCCGGAGCAGGCCGGCGTGCAGCGCCGGCTCGGCGGCGCGCAACCGGGCGTCGGCGTCCGGGGCGCCGGTGTCCAGCACGGTGCCGCTGGGCAGCACCAGCACCAGCGACTCCAGCGTGCGGTAGGTGTTGGCCTCGGTGCCGCAGGTCATGCCGCTGGAGTTGTTGGCGACCACGCCGCCGACCGTGCAGGCGGACTCGCTGGCCGGGTCCGGGCCGAGCCGGCGACCGTGCGGCGCGAGCCGCGCGTTGACCTGCCGCAGCACCACGCCCGGCTGCACCCGCACCCGCCGCCCGTCGTCGAGCACCGTCAGGTCGCGGAAGTGCCGGCGGACGTCGACGAGCAGCCGGTCGGTGACCGCCTGGCCGCTGAGGCTGGTGCCGCCGGAGCGGAACGTCAGCGGCGTGCCGGTGCGGCGGCTGTGCGTCAGCAGCGCGGCGACCTGGCCGGCGTCGGCCGGGGTGGCCACCGCACCGGGGTGCAGCAGGTAGTGCGACGCGTCGTGGGCCAGCCGCAGCCGGTCCGCGGCCCGGGTGCTCACCCCGCCGGGCACCGCCGCCTCCAGCCCGGCCCGGACCGACGCGCTCAACTCTCCCATGATCACCAACCTCCCGACCCCACCCTAATCCCGTCCCCGGTCCGCCCCGGTCGGTCGGGCGGCGATCATGAGGTTGGCCGCGACAATCCGGACGGCGGCGGCCGCCAACCTCATGATCGTCGGGGGTCGCCGTCGGCGGTGAGGCAGGACAGGACGCGGCGCTGGAACGCGCGGGCGGCCGGGCCGGTCGGGGGCGGGGCGCCGCGGCGGGCGGCGACCGCCCGGTGGATCAACGCGGCGTCCGGGTCGGTGGCGGCCACCCGCAGGCCGGCGTCGACCTTGCCCAGCCAGACCCCGTCGCGGTGGCGCACCAGCGCGCGGCAGGCGCCGAGCACCGCGTCCTCGGCGCCCGGCGCCGGCCCGTCGCCGGGCGGTGTGGGCCGCGCCAGCCACCAGCGCAGCGCGTCCACCAGCAGCGCCCGCAGCGCCGCCGGGGACGGGTCGGCGACGACGTCGGCGGCGGGCGCGCCGAGCAGGGCCAGGCCGGACTGGCGCAGGATGCTGCGGTCCAGCGCGTACCAGAACCGCCCGTCGGCGGCGGGCCGGTCGGCCGGGTCGAACGTGGCCCGGAACGCCATCGCGGCGCCGGTGTTCAGCTCCACCTCGAAGCCCGGCTCGGGCGTGCCGGAGGCGGCCACGTCCCGCCGGTAGACGACCAGCTCCAGGCCGCGCGCCGGGCAGGGCAGCGCCTCGTGCCGCAGCCGGTCCACCAGCGCCCGCTTCGCGGCGGCCGGGACGGGGCCGGCGACCAGCAACGCCACGTCCACGTCGCTACGCCCCGGCTGGTAGGCGCCCAGCCCGACCGAACCGGCCGCGTACGCGCCGGTCAGGTCGTCGCCGAGCACGCCGCGGGCACGCTCGACCAGGTCGGCGAGGTAGTCGCGGACGTCGTCACGCATGCCGGCATCCTGCCTCGGGCGGTCACCGGCGAGGACGGCCGGGTCAGTCCACCGGCTCCGGGCAGCAGACCGTCAGCCCGCCCGGCACCACCTTGACCTTCAGCCGTTTCGCCGTGCCCCGCGCGCCGCCGTCCAGCTCGTACGTCTTCGGCGCGGCGAACCGTACGGTGATCTTCCGACCCCGGGTGATCCGCACGAACGGCGACTCGTCGGAGCGCCCGGCGGCCATCCGCCCCAGCGTGCGGGCCCAGTCCACGGCGCCGCTGGCGGTGGCGACGCCCACCTCGAGCGCGCCGTCGTCGGGCCGGGCGTCGTCGAAGGCCGGGATGCCGCCGGTGATGGTGCCGACGTTGCCGAACAGCACGCAGCTCGCCTCGCCGTCGAACCAGTCGGCGCCGTCCACCCGGACGCGGGTGCGCACGCACTCGCCGCGCACGTGCCGCAGCCCGGTCCAGACGTAGGCGACCCGGCCGAGCCGGCTCTTGAGCCGGCGGTCCGCGTCGCGGATCAGGTCGCCGTCGAACCCGGCGCCGGCCATCACCGCGAAGTGCTCCCCGTTGATCCGGCCGAGGTCCAGCCGGCGGCGCGGGCCGTGCAACGCGACCCGGACCGCCTCGGGCAGGTCGGCGGGGATGCCGAGGTTGACGGCGAAGAGGTTGGCGGTGCCGGCGGGCAGGATGCCCATCGGCACGTCGGTGCCGGCCAGCGCGTCGGCACAGCGCTGCACCATGCCGTCGCCGCCCCAGACCAGCACCAGCTCCGCACCCTCGTCGAGGGCGGCGCGGACCCGCTTCGGCGCCTTGCGGCTCTTCGGCACCTCGTACCAGAGCAGCCGGCCGACGCCGGCGCCGACGAGGCGGGCGCGCAGCTCGTCCAGGCCGCCGCCGAAGGTCTTCTTCCGGTGGGCCACGACCGCGATCACGCCCGTGCGGGCCGGGCGGTCGGTGGTGCTCGTTCTCATGGCGTCCTCGTACCCGGAGCGCGCCCGGCCCACGCCTGCCGCCGGGACCGGCCCGGCCGCCCGTCCACGCTGAATCTATGTGCACCGATTGCGTAGAGCGGCAATCCTCGCATCTCGGACCGGCCACCGTCCATGGGCGACAATGTTCACCCTGATCAGGGGCTATTGAAGATCATGGCTTCCTGAATTCGCGTCGACGGCCGACTGTCCGGCAGGTGTCGGTTGCCCCGGTCACCCATTGCTCCCGGCTCGCACGCCGTGTGATTGTGCACCCAACGAGCCGCCGACCCCCGACGGCCCGGACGGTCGATCTGTCGACCCGGAGCCACGCCGGCAGCTCCGGTGACCAACCGTCACCCCGCCTCGCACCATCGCGCCGCCCGTCCCCACCGGGCTCCGTGCGGCGCGCCTAGGAACAGGAGCACACCCTCTTGAAGCTCTCACCCCGCCTCGCCGCGCTCACCGGCGCGGCCGCGGCCGGCGTGCTGGCCGCCGGCACCGCCGCGGCCGTGCAGGCCGCGCCCCCCGGGCCCGCCGCCCCGAACCCCGCCCAGGCCCGCGCGACAGCCGCCGACTCGGCCCGCGCGCTGGTCGCGAACCGTCCCGCCTACCTGCAGGCCGGCTCCGACGACGCGTTCGTGCAGAAGCCCGTGATCTCCTCCGAGGGCACCCAGTACGTGCCCTACGAGCGGACCTACCGGGGCCTGCCGGTGGTCGGCGGCGACTTCGTGCTCGCCACCGACGCCGCCGGCAACCTGAAGTACGCCTCGGTCGCCCAGCAGCGGCCGATCGGCGCGCTCGCCACCACCCCCAAGCTGACCTCGGCCGCCGCCGCGAAGACGGCGCGTGCCCAGCTCAAGACCGTCAGCGCGGTCGAGGGCACCACGCTCGTGGTCTACACGCTCGGCGCCAGCCCGACGCTGGCCTGGGAGACCACCGTGCGCGGCACCGGCGCGGACGGCGCCAGCCGGCTCACCGTGGACGTCGACGCCCGTACCGGGGCGGTGCTGCGCAAGCAGGAGCACATCGTCAACGGCACCGGCACCGGCACGTGGAACGGGCCCAGCCCGCTGACGCTGAACACCACCCAGTCGGGCAGCACGTACACCATGAAGGACCCGACCGTCACGAACCTCAGCTGCCAGGACGCCGCGAACAACACCACGTTCAGCGGCACCGACGACGCCTGGGGCAACGGCACCGGCACCAACAAGGAGACCGGCTGCGTCGACGCGCTGTTCTCCGCCCAGACCGAGCACAAGATGCTCAACCAGTGGCTGGGCCGCAACGGCGCCGACGGCAACGGCGGCTACTGGCCGATCCGGGTGGGCCTGAACGACCAGAACGCCTACTACGACGGCAGCCAGGTCCAGATCGGCAAGAACACCGCCGGTCAGTGGATCGGCTCGCTCGACGTGGTGGCCCACGAGATCGGCCACGGCATCGACGACCACACCCCCGGTGGCATCTCCGGCGGCGGCACCCAGGAGTTCGTGGCGGACACGTTCGGCGCGGCCACCGAGTGGTTCGCCAACGAGCCGTCCAGCTACGACGCGCCCGACTTCCTGGTCGGCGAGAAGATCAACCTGGTGGGCTCCGGCCCGATCCGGAACATGTACAACCCGGGAGCGCTCGGCGACCCGAACTGCTACTCCAGCAGCGTCCCCGGTGGCGAGGTGCACGCCTCCGCCGGGCCGGGCAACCACTGGTTCTACCTGCTGGCCAACGGCAACAGCCCGACCAACGGGCAGCCGTCCAGCTCGACCTGCAACGGCGGCAGCGTGACCGGCCTGGGCATCCAGAAGGCCATCAAGATCATGTACAACGCGATGCTGCTGAAGACCTCGTCCTCGTCGTACCTGAAGTACCGCACCTGGACGCTGCAGGCGGCGAAGAACCTCTACCCGAGCGGCTGCACCGAGTTCAACACCGTCAAGGCGGCCTGGGACGCGGTCAGCGTGCCGGCGCAGTCGGGTGACCCGACCTGCTCCGGCGGCGGCACCCCGACGCCCACGCCGACCACCTCCACCCCGCCGTCGGGCGGCTGCTCCGGCAACAAGCTGGCCAACCCCGGCTTCGAGTCGGGCAACGTGAACTGGACCGCCTCGTCCGGCGTCATCACCACCGACAGCGGCCAGGCCGCGCACGGCGGCTCGTACAAGGCGTGGCTCGACGGCTACGGCTCCTCGCACACCGACACGCTCAGCCAGTCGGTCAGCATCCCGGCCGGCTGCCGGGCGACGCTGAGCTTCTGGCTGCACGTCGACAGCGCGGAGTCCACCACGAGCACCGCGTACGACAAGCTGACCGTCAAGGCCGGCAGCACCACGCTGGCGACCTACTCCAACCTGAACAAGGCCACCGGCTACGTGCAGCGGTCCTTCGACATCTCGTCGCTGGCCGGCACCACCGCCACCATCTCGTTCAGCGGCGTGGAGGACGCCTCCCTCCAGACGTCCTTCGTCGTCGACGACACCGCGGTCAACCTGAGCTGACCGCAACGCGAGCGGCCGGTCGTCGTCCTCGGAGACGGCCGGCCGCTCCGTCGTCTCCGGTGACCGGCCGCCGCGGGGCGCTGACCGCCGATCAGGCCGGACGGGCGAGCGGCGTGGGACGCTGGCCGCTGATCAGGCCGGGCGGGCGGCGCGGGACGCGGCGGCGCGGTCGCGGCGGATCCGCGCGGCCACCTCGTGCATCGTCGCGCTGAACAGCTCCGCCTGGTCGGGCAGCCCGCCGAGCCGGGCGGCGAGCGCGTCGGCGTCCGCCCGGGCCGAGGCGCTGACCTGGGCGTCCAACTCGGCGAGCGCGGCGTTGACGGCGGCGACGACGTGCCCGCAGAGCGCCTCCAGCGGCTCGCCGGCCAGCTCCGGGTCGACCGCGACGGAATGCAGCCGGCCACCCTGGACGGCGACCGCGCGGACCCGGCCGCCGGCCGCGGCGCCCTCGGCCCGCAGCAGGTCGCCCGGCTCGCCGTCGGCGTGCACGGTGGCCCGGGACCGCATCGCGGCCAACGCCTGCTGCGTGCGGGTCAGCAGCTCGTCGAGGCTCACGGCGGCCGAGAACGCATCGTTGGTCATATCCGCGCTTTCTTCACGTCTTAGCCAAGCACCCGTGACCATAGCAACCGGCGGCGACGGAACCCGGTCACCGGCCACCCCGCTCCGGCGGCGATGCCGCCGAGCAGGACAGACTCCCGGTGATCCGGCGTGTCGTGGCACGGGTGTACGCCCGGCCGGGCCGTCGGCGGGGCGCTACCGTGGGCGGGACCGGACAAGATCGCGCGAGGAGCGGGTGGATGACCGACCACGGACCCGAGCTGGCCTTCGGCAGCTTCCTCACGCCGGCCGCCGGGCAGCCCGAGCAGGTGGTGGCGCTCGCCACGCTCTGCGAGCGGGCCGGGTTGGACCTGGTCACCTTCCAGGACCATCCCTACCTGCCGGCCTTCCTGGACACCTGGACGCTGATGTCGTACGTGGCCGCCGCCACCGACCGGATCCGCCTGGCCGGCAACGTGCTCAACCTGCCGCTGCGCCAACCGGTGGTGCTGGCGCGCAGCGTCGCCAGCCTGGACCTGCTCACCGGCGGCCGGGTCGAACTGGGCCTCGGCGCGGGCGCGTTCTGGGACGGGATCGAGGCGGCCGGCGGGCGGCGGCTCTCCCCCGGCGCGGCGGTCGACGCGCTCGACGAGGCGATCCGGGTCATCCGCGAGGTGTGGGACACCGACCGGCGCGACATGATCCGCCTGCCCGGCGAGCACTACCGGGTGGTCGGGGCGAAACGCGGGCCGGCCCCGGCGCATCCGGTGGGCATCTGGGTGGGCGCGTACAAGCCGCGGATGCTGCGGCTGGTCGGCCGCGCCGCGGACGGCTGGCTGCCGTCGCTGTCGTACCTGCCGAACGGGCCGGACGACCTGCCGGCGCTCAACGCGCTTGTCGACGACGGCGCGCGGGCCGCCGGCCGGGACCCGGGCGCGATCCGCCGGATGCTCAATGTGACCGGCACGTTCGCCCGCTCGTCGACCGGCTTCCTCGCCGGCCCGCCGGAGCAGTGGGTGGAGGAGCTGGCCGGGCTCACGCTGGCGCACGGCATCACCACGTTCATCCTCGCCGCCGACGAGCCACGCGCCATCCAACTCTTCGCGCAGGAGGTGGCGCCGGCGGTGCGGGAGCTGGTCGCTGCCGAGCGCACCACGCCCGGCAGCGGCGCCCGGGCCGTCGCCGGGGAGCAGGCCGCGGCCGGCGGTCCGACCGCGCTCGCGGTCACCCCCACCCCCGACCCCGGGGTACGCCTGAGCGCGCGCCGCCCCTGGGACGAGTCGACCCGGCCGGCCGCCCCGCCGGCGCCGGCCGGTCAGGTCTACCCGGCCGGCGGGCAGGCGGCCGGGCAGCACCTGGTGGACGTGCACGACCACCTGCGCCGGGAGCTGGCCCAGGTGCGCGACCTGCTCGACCAGGTCCGGCGCGGCGCGGTCTCGCCCGGTGGGGCGCGGGCCGCGCTGAACGAGATGACCATGCGGCAGAACAACTGGACGCTGGGCGCCTACTGCGCGGCCTACTGCACGGTGGTGACCCAGCACCACGGGCTGGAGGACGGCTCGATCTTCCCGCACCTGCGCCGGGCCGACGCCGGGCTGGCGCCGGTGCTGGACCGCTTGGCGGAGGAGCACGTGGTGATCCACGACGTGGTGGAGAGCGTGGACCGGGCGCTGGTGGAACTGATCCGCTCCCCCGGCGACTTCACCGCACTCCAGGACGCGGTGGACCTGCTCACCGACACGCTGCTGTCGCACCTGTCGTACGAGGAGCACCAGATCGTCGAGCCGCTGGCCCGCTACGGCTTCTTCCCCGGCCAGCTGTGAAAGGAGGGGCCCTTGTCAACGCCTGGCGTCGACAAGGGGCCCCTCCTTTCATCTAGAGGCCGCGGGCGAGGCGGTCGGCGAGGATCCGGGTGAAGCGCGCCGGGTCGGCGAGGTCGCCACCCTCGGCGAGCAGCGCCATGCCGTACAGCAGCTCGGCGGTCTCGGTCAACGCGGCACTGTCGCCGCCCTCGCCGTGCGCCTTGCGCAGCCCGGTGACCAGCGGGTGGGTCGGGTTCAGCTCCAGGATGCGCTTGACCTGGGGCACCTCCTGGCCCATCGCCCGGTACATCTTCTCCAGCGTCGGCGTCATGTCGTACGCGTCGCCCACCACGCAGGCCGGTGACGTGGTCAGCCGGGTGGACAGGCGTACCTCCTTGACGCTGTCGGCGAGCGCGCCGCCGAGGAAGGTGAGCAGCTCGGCGTACTCCTGTCGTTCCGCCTCGGCCTTCTCCTTCTCCTCCTCGGTCTCCAGGTCGACCTGGCCCTTGGCCACCGAGCGCAGCGTCTTCCCGTCGTACGCGCCGACCCGCTCGACCCACACCTCGTCCACCGGGTCGGTGAGGATCAGCACCTCGTAGCCCTTGGCCCGGAACGCCTCCAGGTGCGGGGAGTTCTCGATGGTGGCCCGGTTGTCGCCGGTGGCGTAGTAGATCTCGGTCTGGCCGTCCTTCATCCGCTCCACGTAGTCGCGCAGCGTGGTCAGCTCGGCCGGGTCGTGGGTGGAGGCGGCGCGGACCAGGTCGAGCAACGCGTCGGTGTTGTCCGCGTCCTCCAGCAGGCCCTCCTTGACCACCGGCCCGAACTCGGACCAGAACGTGCGGTACGACTCGGCCGGCAGGCCCTTGAGCGTGGCGAGCACCTTCTTGACCAGCCGCCGGCGTACGGCGCTGATCTGCCGGTCCTGCTGGAGGATCTCGCGGGAGATGTTCAGCGACAGGTCGTGCGCGTCCACCACGCCCTTGACGAAGCGCAGGTAGTTCGGGATCAGCGCCTCGCAGTCGTCCATGATGAACACGCGCTTGACGTAGAGCTGCACGCCGCGCCGGCCCTGCGGGGAGAACAGGTCGACCGGGGCGTGCGAGGGCAGGAAGAGCAACGCCTCGTACTCGAAGGTGCCCTCGCCGCGCATGTGGATGGTCTCCAGCGGGTCCGCCCAGTCGTGCGCGACGTGCCGGTAGAACTCCTTGTACTCCGCCTCGTCGACCTCGTCCCGGGACCGCGCCCAGAGCGCCTTCATCGAGTTGAGCGTCTGCTCCTCGCGGGTGGTGTCGCCGTCCTCGCCGGGCTTGTCGACGGTCATCCGGATCGGCCAGGCGATGAAGTCGGAGTAGCGCTTGACGATCTCCCGGATGGTCCGCTCGGCGGCGTAGTCGTGCAGGTTGTCCTCGGCGTCGACCGGCTTGAGGTGCAGCGTGACGGAGGTGCCCTGCGGCGCCTCCTCGACCGCCTCCACCGAGTAGGTGCCCTCGCCGGTGGACTCCCACCGGGTGCCACCGGTCTGCCCGGCGCGGCGGGTCAGCAGCGTCACCCGGTCGGCGACCATGAAGGTGGCGTAGAAGCCGACGCCGAACTGGCCGATCAGCTCCTGCGAGGCGGCGGCGTCCTTCGACTCGCGCAGCTTGCGCAACATCTCGGCGGTGCCGGACTTGGCGATGGTGCCGATCAGCGCCACCACCTCGTCGCGGGACATGCCGATGCCGTTGTCCCGCACGGTCAGCGTGCGGGCCTCGGCGTCGGTCTCGATCTCGATGTGCAGGTCGGACGTGTCGGCCGACAGCTCCTTGTCGACAAGCGACTCCAGCCGCAGCTTGTCCAGCGCGTCGGACGCGTTCGAGATGAGTTCACGCAGGAAGACGTCCTTGTTCGAGTAGATCGAGTGCACCATCAGCTGCAACAGCTGACGCGCCTCGGCCTGGAACTCCAACGTCTCGACCCGGTCGCTCACACCGACTCCCTTCACCGTGGCGGTCCTACCGCGGAAAGGATACGAGGCGTGACCGCGACGGTACCCACCGGCCGGGCCGACCCGGGAAATCAAACTGGTCCAACCAGTTGACGGGTTGATGTGTCCGGGGACACACTGCTGGCCATGGCCTTCACCCCCGCGCCGCGCGCCTCGGTCTCCGACCACGTCTTCGGCCAGCTCCGCGACGCCATCGTGTCCGGGCGCCACCGGCCCGACGAGACGCTGCCCGGCGAGCGGGAGCTGGCCGCCGCGTTCGCGGTGAACCGGCACGCGGTGCGGGAGGCGCTGCGCCGGCTGCAACAGCTCGGCCTGGTCCGGGTCAGCCAGGGCGGCGCGACCCGGGTGCTCGACTGGCGGGTGCACGCCGGGCTCGACCTGGCGCTGTCGCTGGCCCGCTCCGGCGACGTACTCCCGGTCGAGACGCTGGTGCGCGACATGCTGGAGATGCGGGCCTGCGTCGGCGTCGACGCGGCCCGGCTCTGCGCCGAACGCGGCGACGAGGCGGTGGTCGCCGCGCTGGTCCGGGCCGCCGAGGAGTACGGCGCGCTCGCGCCGGACCTGGACCGGATGGCCGAGGCGAACATCCGCATCTGGCGGCTGGTGGTGCGGGGCAGCGGCAACACCGCCTACCAGTTGGCCTTCAACAGCCTGGTCGCCGGCACGTTCGCGGTCGGTGACGTCCCCCCGGACGCCCGCGCCGCCGAGCTGCTCGACGTCGCCGGGCACCGCCGGCTCGCCGCGGCGGTCGCGTCCGGCCGGGGCGAGGCGGCGGCCCGGCAGGCCCGGGCGCTGCTGACCGCCCCGGTCACCCCCACCCCCACCACCGGAAGGGAAGCGCGCGCATGATCCCCGCCGTGCTGTACGCCGTCCCGGCGTTCCTGCTGCTGATCGTGATCGAGGCGGTCTCCTACCGCTTCCTGCCCGACGACGAGGAACGCGGCTACGAGCTGCGCGACACCACCACCAGCCTGTCGATGGGGCTGGGCAGCCAACTCATCGGCTTCCCGTGGAAGCTGCTCACGGTCGGCCTCTACGCGGCGCTGTGGACGGTCGCGCCGGTGCACCTGTCCCCCGGCGACTGGTGGACCTGGGCGATCGTCTTCTTCGCCGACGACCTGGCCTACTACTGGTTCCACCGGTCCCACCACGAGGTACGGGTGCTCTGGGCCAGCCACGTGGTCCACCACTCCAGCGTCCACTACAACTTCTCCACCGCGCTGCGGCAGAGCTGGACGCCGATGACCTCGCTGCCGTTCTGGCTGCCGCTGGCGCTGCTCGGCATCCCGCCCTGGATGATCTTCCTCCAGCAGTCGATCAGCCTGCTCTACCAGTTCTTCCTGCACACCGAGCGGGTCGGCCGGCTGGCCCGGCCGATCGAGTGGGTGTTCAACACCCCGTCGCACCACCGGGTGCACCACGGCTCGAACACCGAGTACCTGGACCGCAACTACGGCGGCATCCTGATCGTCTGGGACCGGCTGTTCGGCAGCTTCGCGCCGGAGCGGGCCGCGGTGCACTACGGGCTGACGAAGAACATCGGCACCTACAACCCGCTGCGGGTGGCGACGCACGAGTTCGCCGCGATCTGGTCCGACGTCCGCCGGGCCACCTGCTGGCGGCACCGGCTCGGCTACCTGCTCGGCCGTCCCGGCTGGCAGCCGGCCCGATGAGGCGTTCCTGGCTGACCCTGTTCGGGCTCGTCGCCGCCGTCGAGCTGGTCGGGGTGGCGCTCGACTCGACGGTGCTCCAGTGGCTGGCCAAGCCGCTGCTGGCGCCGGTGCTGCTGGCGTACCTCTGGCGGTGCCGGGGCCGGTGGGACGCGGTGGCGACCGGGTTGGTCGCCGCCACCGCCGGGGACGTGGCGCTGCTCGTGCCCGGCCGGGCCGCGTTCCTGGTCGGCATGGGGTTCTTTTTGGTCGCGCAGCTCGCGTTCCTGACCGGCTTCCGGCGTCACGGCCGACCGCCGGCGCTGGCGTGGGCCGGCTACCTGCTCGCCTGGGCGGCCGGGAACGCGCTGCTGTGGGGCACGCTGGGGCCGCTGCGGCTGCCGGTGCTCGGCTACAGCCTGGCGCTGTGCCTGATGGCCGCCGCCGCGACCGGGGTGTCCGCGCGGGTCGCGGCCGGCGGCGCGTTCTTCCTCGTCTCCGACCTGCTCATCGGCGTGGGCGCGGCCGGCACCGAGCTGCCCGGCGCGGGCCTGCTGGTGATGGGCACCTACTGCGCCGCGCTGCTGCTGATCACCACCGGTTGGGTGGCCGCCCGCGTCGACGTGCCCCGCGCACCGGCGGCGGTCGTCGTGTGACCGGCGGCGACGCGCGGGGCACGTCGACCGCACGCCGCCGGCGACGCGCTCCGGTGCTGGTCGAGGCTCGACGCCTCCCGCGAGTCGCTTGACGCTGGGTGACCAACACCCTCTTTACTCAGGGTGAACGCCCTCTGGTGCGGCAGTCAGGGCGATCCGGCGCCTTTGCTCTGCAGCTACGGACGCAGCACGGCCGTGAGCTGCACCGACCACAAGGGCCGCCGGACCGAGCCTGACGACTTCGATAACCATGGGTGACCGGTGCGCATCTGGCTGCAGAGCAAAGGGCGCTGACGGATGGTCCCCCCACCCCCACGACGCCTAACGTTCCGTAACGGTCGGGAGGCGGACCGGCGTGTCCTCGCCGGCCCGCGACAGCAGAGGATGGGCGGGTATCCTGCCGGCGTGGCCAGGGAGAACGGGCGCAAGGCGATCGCCTCGAACAAGAAGGCGCGGCACGACTACGACATCCTCAAGACCTACGAGGCGGGCATCGTGCTGGCCGGCACCGAGGTGAAGTCGCTGCGCGAGGGGCGGGTGTCGCTCGTCGACGCGTTCGCCCAGGAGCGCGACGGCGAGCTCTGGCTCTACGGGCTGCACATCGCCGAGTACGGCTTCGGCACCTGGACGAACCACGCGCCCCGGCGCACCCGCAAGTTGCTGCTGCACCGGGTGGAGATCGCCCGGATCCTGGAGAGGCTGCGCGACGGCGGGGTCACGCTGGTGCCGCTGTCGATGTATTTCGCCGACGGCTGGGCCAAGGTCGAGCTGGGCCTGGCCCGGGGGCGCCGGTCGTACGACAAGCGTCAGGCGCTCGCCGAGCGGGACGCCAAGCGGGAGATCGCCCGGGAGATGGGGCGTCGGCTCAAGGGCCGGGCGGCGACGCGCCGGACGTGACGTTCCCGCGGGTCGCGGTCAGTTCCTGGCCGCTACGTCGGGAAGGCTGGCCGGGACCCGAGGAAGAGGAGAGCCGCGATGGGCCTCGACGTGCAATTCACCTTCGACTGCGCCGACCCGGCCGCACTGGCCGCTTTCTGGGCCGAGGCGCTCGATTACCGGGTGCAGGGGCCACCGGACGGCTTCGACTCGTGGGAGCAGGCGCTGACCGCGTTCGGCGTGCCACCGGAGCGGCACCACGACGCCTCGGCCGTGGTCGACCCCGAGGGCACCGGGCCACGGCTGTTCTTCCAGCGGGTGCCGGAGCCGAAACGGGGCAAGAACCGGGTGCACCTGGACGTGCGGGCCGCACCCGGGCTGACCGGGGCGGCCCGGATGGCGGCCCTGGAGGCGGCGGCCGACCGGCTGGTGACGCTCGGGGCGACCCGGGTGGCCCGCCACGAGCCCGCTCCGCCGCTGGGCGCCGGGCACCTGGTGCTGGCCGATCCGGAGGGCAACGAGTTCTGCCTCGACTAATACAAGACATCTTGTACTTCATCTCTTGTCGGTCTAGCGTGGCGGCATGGCGGACCGGCCGAACCACGTGCACCTGACCGACCCACGGGCCATGCGGGCGCTGGCCCACCCCACCCGGCTGCGGCTGTTGGGCGAGCTGCGCCTGCGTGGCCCGCAGACCGTGGGCATGTTGAGCGAGCGCACCGGCGAGGCGGTCGGCTCGGTCAGCTACCACGTCGGCAAGCTGGCCGAGCACGGCTTCGTGACCGAGGCCCCCGACCTGGCCCGCGACCGCCGCGAACGGTGGTGGCGGGCGGCGCACGCCACCACCGACTGGGACCCGGTGGAGCTGCTCGACGACCCGGAACGCCGGCTCGCCGGCGACCTGCTGCGCCGCGCCGCCATGGAGCGGTACGTGGCCCGCTACCAGGCGTACCTGGAGTCGGAGGCGAGCCTCGACCTGGCCTGGGTGCGCGGCACCACCAGCAGCGACACGGTGCTGCACCTGACCCCCGACGAGCTGGGCGAGCTGCGCGACGAGCTGTCCGAGCTGGGCCGACGCTGGCAGGCGCGCGGCGTGTCCGGCCGGCCGGGCGCGGAGATGGTCACGTTGATCTGGCAGGCCTACCGGGGGCCGCAGTGACCCGGGACCGCCGGCCGCTGGCCGGGCTGCTGATCGGGCACGCCGTCTCACTGACCGGCAACGTGCTGACGCTCATCGCGCTGCCGCTCTACGTGCTGGCCGAGACCGGCTCGCCGGCGGCCACCGGGCTGGCCGGCGCGTTCGCCACCGCACCGGTGGTGCTCGGCGGCGCGTTCGGCGGCGTGCTGGTCGACCGGATCGGCTTCCGCCGGTCCAGCGTGCTGGCCGACGTGGTCTCCGGCGTGACGGTCGCCGCCGTGCCGCTGCTGCACGCCACCGTCGGCCTGCCGTTCCCGGCGCTGCTGGCGCTGGTCTTCGTCAGCGGGCTGCTGGACACACCGGGCCAGACCGCCCGCACCGCGTTGCTGCCGGAGGCGGCGACCGCGGCCGGGGTGCCGATCGAGCGGGCGATCGGCTGGCACGAGGCGACGTCGCGGGGCGCGCGCATGATCGGCGCGCCGGTGGCCGGTCTGCTGGTCGGCGTGCTGGGCGCGCTGCCGGTGCTGGCCGTGGACGCGGCCACGTTCGCCGTCTCGGCGCTGTTCGTGACGCTGCTGGTGCCGCGCGGCCTGCGCCCGTCCACCGAGGAGGCCGAGCCGGAGACCGGCGGCTACTGGCGACAGTTCGCCGCCGGGCTGCGCTTCCTGGCCCGGGAGCCGCTGCTGCGCGCCATGGTGCTGCTGGTGCTGGTCACGAACCTGTTCGACGCGGCCAAGAGCAACGTGCTGCTACCGGTGGTGGCCGACCGCGAGCTGGGCGGGCCGGCCGCGTTCGGCCTGCTGGTCGGCGTCATGGGCGGCGGCGCGCTGATCGGCTCGTTGGTGTTCAGCGCGATCGGGCACCGGCTGCCCCGCCGGGCCACGTTCGTCACCGCGTACGCGATCTGCGGCGCGCCGCCGCTGTGGGCGCTCGCCGCCGCGCCGCCGTTGCCGGTGGTGGTCGCGGTCGTCGCGGTGGCCGGGCTGGCCGCCGGCGCGCTCAACCCGCTGATGGGCGCGGTGGAGCTGGAGCGGGTGCCGGCGGCCATGCGGGCCCGGGTGTACGGGGTGATCGGCGCCGGCGCCTGGGCGGCGATGCCGTTGGGCGCGTTGGGCGCCGGGCTGGCCGCCGACCGGTTCGGCACCACGCCCACGCTGCTCACCATCGGCGCCTGCTACCTGCTGGTGGTGTTGACCCCGCTGCTCGGCGGGCCGTGGCGCGAGATGCGCCGACCGGTGCCGGCGCCGCGGCGGGCCGTGCCGGAGGAAGCGCTCTCTTGACAACGGGTGGCTTCGTTCATACCTTCATCGAAGGTTATCTTTATAGTTTGTTTACCGTTCTGCGGGGCCGGCCGCCCGGACGGTAGGCGGACCCACCACCGCAGGAGGCACCCCGTGCGCAGCATCCGTACCCTCGCCGCCCTGGCGATGGCGGCGGTCGGCCTCACGGCCGCCCTCACCACCGTCCCGAGCACCCCGGCGATGGCCGCCCCCGGCGCGGTCACCTGGTCCGACGACTTCACCGGCCCGGCCGGCGCCGCCCCCGACGCGAGCAAGTGGCGTTACGACATCGGCGGCGGCGGTTGGGGCAACAACGAGTTGCAGTACTACACCAACAGCACCCGCAACGCCGCGCTCGACGGCAACGGCAACCTGGTCATCACCGCCCGCAAGGAGAACCCGGCCGGCTACGGCTGCTGGTACGGAAGCTGCCAGTACACCTCGGCCCGGCTGCTCACCAACGGCACGTTCACCCAGGCGTACGGCCGGTTCGAGGCGCGCATCAAGATCCCGCGCGGGCAGGGGCTGTGGCCGGCGTTCTGGATGCTCGGCAACGACATCGGCAGCAACCCGTGGCCCAACAGCGGCGAGATCGACATCATGGAGAACGTCGGCTACGCCCCGTCCACGGTGTGGGGCACGCTGCACGGCCCGGGCTACTCCGGCGCCAACGGCATCGGCGCGTCCACGTCGCTGCCGAACGGCCAGGCGCTCGCCGACGCGTTCCACACCTTCGCCGTCGACTGGGCCCCCGACTCGATCACCTGGTATCTCGACGGCGTGGCCTACTCGCGCAAGACGCCGGCCGACGCGGGCGGCAACCGCTGGGTCTTCGACCACCCGTTCTTCATGATCATGAACGTGGCGGTCGGCGGCAACTGGCCCGGCTCGCCGGACGGCTCCACCACGTTCCCGCAGACCATGACCGTCGACTACGTCCGCGTGCAGGCCTGGGACACCGGCGGCGGGGGCACCGGCGGGCCGATCGTCGGGTACGGCAACAAGTGCGTCGACGTGGCGAGCGCGAACACCGCCAACGGCACCGCCGTGCAGCTCTGGACCTGCAACGGCACCGCCGCCCAGCGCTGGACCTGGAACGCCGACGGCTCGGTGCGCGCGCTCGGCAAGTGCCTCGACGTGGCCTCCGGGTCGACCGCCAACGGCGCCAAGGTGCAGCTCTACGACTGCAACGGCAGCGGCGCGCAGAAATGGGTGTTCAGCGCCGCCGGTGACATCGTCAACCCGCAGGCCAACAAGTGCCTGGACGCCACCGGCAACAGCTCGGCCGACGGCACCCGGTTGCAGATCTGGGAGTGCGGCGGCACCGCCAACCAGAAGTGGCGACGCTGACCACTCGGTGAGCCGGGGCGGGCGGCGCCCACCGCCCCGCCCCGGCGCCACGCCCAGCCGACGAAGCGCCGATCATGCACCCCCACCACCTCATCGAAATCGCCGGACGTTGCGGCTCTCTGGGCGGTCTGGGATACCGTGAGGTCCGTTTCGCTGCCGCGGGACCGGACCATCGACTTCCGGAGCACGATCATGGATGAGGTGATCGGTGCGCGCTGGCGCACCAGCACTCGGAGCGGTTCCCACGGTGGTGCCTGCGTCGAGGTGGCCGACAGCCTGGCCTCGGTGGTCGGCGTCCGTGACTCCGAGGATCCGGGCGGACCGGTCCGGGTCCTCGCGCCGCCGGCGTGGCGGGCGTTCGTCGCCCACCCGGCGCCCCGGCGCTGACGCCGGTGAGCGGGTTCGCGCCGGAGCCCATCGCCACAGCGCGCCTGCTCCTGCTGCCGCTGGGCGTCGCGAACGCCGAGGAGATGGCCGCCGTGCTCGCCGACCCGGCGCTGCACACCTTCATCGGCGGTGAGCCGGCCGCCCCGGCGGCGTTGCGCGCCCGCTACGCGCGGCTGGTCGCCGGCTCGCCCGACCCGGCCGAGGCGTGGTGCAACTGGGTCATCAAGCTCCGCGCCGACGGAGGGCTGGCCGGGTTCGTCCAGGCCACCGTCACCGGGTTCGACGGCCCGCTCCGGCACGCGGCCACGGCGGGCGCACGGGCGGTCGGGCACCGGCACCTCGACGAGACGGAACCGGTCGCCGCCGGGGCGGTCGCGGAGATCGCTTGGGTGGTGGGCATGCCCTGGCAGGGGCGCGGGATCGCCACCGAGGCCGCCCGGGCTATGGCCGGTTGGTTGGGGCGGCGCGGTGTGCGTACCCTCGTGGCCCACATCCATCCCGACCACCATGCGTCGGCGGCGGTGGCCGGTGCGTGCGGCCTGGCCCCCACCGACGTGTGGCACGACGGCGAGATCCGCTGGACCGGACCAGCCGGCCCATGAATCCCCCCCACCCCCTCGGTGCCCCATCCGGCCCACGGGCCCCCGACCAGCGGGGTAGGGAGTGATCATGAAGTTGACGGCATCAACGGAGATCAACACCGCCGTCAACCTCATGATCACGGCATCGGAGGCGGGGCGGGGGGCCTGAGGGGGTCAGAAGGGGGCGTCTACGGGTAGGCGGCGGACCTGGGTGAGGTAGGGGTCCAGTTCGCCGACCTCGAAGCGGCAGGTGCCGATGACGTGCCAGAACTGGCCGCCCGGGTCGCCGTCCAACTTGTAGCGGCCGTCCGGGCTGACCGCCGCCCAGCCGTCCGGCAGACCGATCAGCGTGGTCCGCAACTGGGCGTGCTCCGGGTCGGCCACGTCCCACAGCCGGACCGTGCCGTCGTCGCCGGCGCTGGCCAGCAGGCTGCTGTCCGGGCTGAAGTGCACCGACCAGACCCGCCGGGTGTGCGCGGCGAGGGTGCCGTGCAGCCGCCCGGTGCCCGGATCCCAGAGCCGGATCACCAGGTCGTCGCCGGCGGTGGCGAGCAGATTGCCGTCCGGGCTGAACGCGCACGACCAGAGCCGGCCGGTGTGCTCGGTGAGCACCGTGCGCGCCTCCCCGGTGGCCACGTCCCACACCACCGCGGTGCCGTCGTTGCCGGCGCTGGCCAGCAGCGTTCCCTCGCTGTTGAAGCCGATCGAGTAGACCCGGTCGGTGTGGTGCTCCAGCGTCAGCCGGCAGGTGGCGGTGGCCGCGTCCCACAGCCGGACCGTCTGGTCGTCGCAGCCGGTGGCGATGGTCTCGCCGTCCGGGCTGAACGCCACCGTGCGGACCCGGCCCCGGTGCGGGGTGAGCGTGGCGAAGTGCCGGCCGGTGCGGCGATACCAGAGGCGGACCGTGTCGTCGTCGTTCGCGGTGGCCAGGGCGTCACCGTCGGGGCTGAACGCGACCGCCCAGACGTGGTCGGTGTCCACGTTGAGTTCCCGCTCGTCCGCGCCGGTGTCGGTGTTCCACAGGTGCACGCCGCCGTCGCCGCTCGGCGTGGCGACCAGCGGCTCGTCCGGACAGAAGACCACCGAGAGCAGGCGGTCGGCGGGGGTGGCGAGCTGCCGCAGCAGGCGACCGGTGCGCGGCTCCCAGAGCCGGACCACGCCGTCGTTGCCGCAGGCGGCCAGCACCTCCCCGTCGTCGCGGAAGGAGAGCGCGGTGACCCGCCGGCCGTGCCCGCGCAGCGTGTGCTGGAGCTGCCCGCTGCGCACGTCCCACAGCCGGGTGGTGCCGTCGTTGCTGCTGGTCGCCACCTGGTTCTGGTCCGGCCGCCAGACCACCGGCCACACCGAGCCGCGGTGCCGGGTCAACTCGTGCCGCACCTGGCCGTCGGCGGTGTCCCAGAGCTGGATCGCGCCGTCGCTGGCAGCGGTGGCGAGCAGGCTGCCGTCACCGTTGAACCGGACGCTGTAGATCGCGCCGCGCTGCCGGCCGAGCACCCGGACCGGCCGGCCGGTCTCCGTCTCCCACAGCCGCAGCGCGCCGTGCGTGTCGCCGGTGGCCATCAGCGTGCCGTCGGGGCTGATGTCCAGCGCGTACACGTCAGCCTCGTGGCCGCGCGGCTGCCGCAGCAGCTCGCCGTCGGAGGCCCGGCGCACCCAGACCCGGCCGTGCTGCCCGACGGCGGCCAGCAGCCGGCCGTCCGGCGAGTGCACCACCCGGTAGACCACCTCCGGCTCCCGCACCTCGAACGCGAGCCGGCCGGTGTGGACGTCCCAGCCGCGGACCGCGCCGGCGCTGTCCACCACCACGACCCGCCGGCCGTCCGGACTGAACGAGGTGCCCCAGATCGGCGCGTCGTGCCCCGGCCACTCGTGGCGCAGCCGGGCGGTGCGGGTGTCGAAGAGCCGGACCACGCCGGCCGCGTCGCCGACCACCAGCCGGCCCCGGCGCTCGTCGGTGAGCAGCGGCCACACCCAGCCCGCGAAGACGTCCTCGATGACGTGCCGCACGTCGCCGTGGTCGGCGTCCCACAGCCGTACGGTCAGGTCGGCCGCGCCGGTGACGAGCTGGTGCGAGGCGGCGTCGTAGCGCACCGCGTACACCCGGGACCGGTGCCCCTGGAGCGTGCGCACCGGCAGCCCGGTGGCCGTGTCGCAGAGCAGCACGCCACCGTCGTCGCTGCCCACCGCCAGCACCGCGCCGTCCGGGCTGTACGCCACCGGCACCGGCAGCCGGCCCACCTCGAAGCCGTACCCGACGCCCACCGCGGGCGGCGCCAGCCCGGGCGCGACCGGCCGGCCCGGCGCGACGACCGCGCCGCGCAGCTCCGGCGCGCGCAGCAACGCCGGGTCGGCGCTCACGTCGATCAGCGCGGTGCGGTGCCAGCTGCTGCCGCCGATCCGCGCGCCGCGCAGGTCGGCCCGGAACAGCCGCGCGCCGGCCAGCTCCGCGCCGCGCAGGTCCGCCCCGGCGAGCCGCGCCTGGTCCAGGCGCGCGCCGCGCAGCCGGGCGTGTTCCAGCCGCGCCTCGGTCAGGTTCGTCGCCACCAGCCGGGTGTCGGTGAGGTCCGCGCCGGTCAGGTCCGCGCCGGCGAGTTCCCGGTGCGACAGGTCCTCGCCGCGCAGCACCGCGCCGCGCAGGTCGGCCCGGTCGGGCAGGCGCAGCCGGGCGGACAGCCGCAGCGCGTTCGCGCGCAGCGTCTCGCCGGCCGACTCGTCGCCGAGCACCCGGGCCGTCCACGCGGTGCAGCGGGCCGGGTCGGCGAGGTCGCCGAGGAACTCCACGGCCAGCGCGGACAGCGACCGGACCGCCAGCGCGGTCGGCTCCTCGCCCCGGTTGAGCTGCTCGGCGACGCCGTCGGCGACCAGCCACTCCATCACCGAGGTGTGGATGAAGCCGAACAGCCCGTCGTCGGTGCGGACCAGCAGGCTGCCCGCGCCGACCGCGTGCGCGGCCTGCGGCCCGGACAGCCGCGACTCGGCCCGCCCGGCGAGCTGGCCGGTGGACTCGGTCAGCTCGGCGAGCCGCAGGTACGACTCGCCGCTCTCCCAGAGCTGGAACGCCAGCCGGCTCACCGCCTGCCACAGCTCCGGCCGGCGCAGGCTGACCGGGGCCCCCGGGATGCCCTGGGTGCGCCGTTCCTCGAAGTCCAGCCAGGACTCCAGGATCTCCCGGTAGAGCGCGGCGGCGCTGAACGTGCCGCCGGCGCCGGCCACCGCGGCCAGCCGACCCTCGTCCAGGTTGGCGATGAACCCGAGCATGCGCGGGTTACGGGACAGGCCGAGCAGATCCTTGACGCCGGCCAGCAGGCTCATCCGCTCGCGGGCGGCGGCCTCGTCGCCGTCGTAGCGGTGCCGCAGGAACGCCTCGATCTGGCCGGGGGTGAAGTCCTCCACCGCCAGCACCCGGCGGTGCGGCAGCAGGCCGACCCGCTCGCCCAACGCGGTCAGCACCTGCGAGTTGGTCTTGAAGTGCTGGGTCCGGCTGCTCACCACGATCTTCGCCGCGCCCTCGGCGGCCTGGAGCAGCGTCTCCAGGTGGTCGGCCGCCCGGTCGTAGGTCACCCGGGCCACCAGCTCGTCGAACCCGTCGAAGAGCAGCACGATCCGGCCCTGCCGCAGCATGTACCGGAACGCCTTGAGGTCGATCACCTGCTCGCCGTGGTTGGCCAGGTGCGCGGCGACCAGGCCGTCCACCGAGTGCGCCTTGTCCAGCGCGCGCAGCTCGACCAGGATCGGGATCAGGTCCGGTGCGGCGGTCGGCAGCCGGCGGGCCACCTCCCGCAGCGCGAACGTCTTGCCCCGGCCGAAGTCACCGAGCACCAGCACGAACCGGCCGTCCGGGGCGGAGACGGTCTCCAGCAGCTCGTCCACCACGTCCTCGCGGACCCGCTGGTCCGCGCCGACCAGGTGGCGGTAGCGCTGGGGGACGTACTGCCCGGGCGGGTAGAGCCGGTCGGCCTGGAGCCGGGCGGTCTGCGCGGCCACGTAGTCGCGCAGGTCCAGCAGGCCCTGGAACTCGGTCAGGTGCAGTACGCGTACGCCGCGCCGCTGCGCCTCCTCGGCCAGCCCGCGCGGCACCCGGTCGCCGTCGTAGACCAGCTCGGACCCGATGTCCGGGTCGGTGGCGTGCACCCGACGGGCGAACCGGTCCACGTCGTCCGGCCCCGGCGTGCCCACGTGCGCGCCGACCCGCTGCTGCCGGACCACCCCGTCGGAGCGGTAGCTGACGTACAGGTGCGGCGGGTCGCCGTCGACGCGCCGCACCACCACCCGGTCGTAGCGGGCCTCGCACACCTCGGCGAGCCGGTCCAGCAGCCGCTCCACCGGCGCCGCCGGCGTCACCGAAGCGGCCGGCGCCCCGCCCTGGGTGGCGCCCTCCACCAGGGCCGGCCGCCTGGGGTCGGGCACCTGGGCCGGGCCGGCCGCGCCGAACGTGGCCTCGGCGCGGGGCCAGCTCACCGCCGTCGACTCGCCGACGTCCAGGCGGTCGTCGCGGCCCAGCACCCAGCGGGTCATCCCGTCCGCGCCGAGTCGCAGCACCTGCGCCCGGCCGTCGCGCGGCGCGGCGGCCAGCGGCACCACCGGGTCGACCCGGCCGGCCGGCGCCGCGTCGGAGATCAGCAGGTTGAGCATCGGGCCGACCAGGCGGTTGACCGAGCCGCGGTCGCGCAGCGACACCCGGTCCGGCGGGGCCTCGTCGGCGTACGGGCTGCGCGGGCCGGGGGCGTGCGCCATCGCGCCCAGCCGCAGCCAGCCGGACTGCTGGTAGTGGCGCAGCCGCTGGGCGAACCAGCTCGACTGGGCCTCGCCGAGGAAGCCGTAGCGGTCCTCCTCGCGGTGGGTGATGGCGATGGTGGAGTTCAGCCCGGCCACCACCACCCGCAGGTCGGGGATGCCGAACAGCGTCCAGGGCTGTTCGCTGTCGAAGAGCCGGTCGTCGAGCCCCTGGTAGAGGTCGTCGAAGAGCCGCGCGTAGTGCCGCCACTTGGGCCAGTAGGGCGGCTGCGGGTCGACGTCGTCGGCCTCGCAGGTGGCGAAGTACGCCCGGCAGGCGGCCATCGTCACGTCCCGCGGGCCGGGCACCACCACGAGGCGGTGCGGTTCCAGGCCGAGCAGCACCCGCAGCCCGGTGAGGAAGCTCAACGCGTCGGAGAACTCGCGCGGGCTGCCCGACTCGGTCAGGTTGCCGGCCACCACCAGCAGGTCGGGTCGGGGCACCCCGTCGTTCATCAGCAGCGTCAGGTCACCCAGCAGGTGTTCCTGGACCTCGCCGGGGGTGACCGGGGCGCCGGGGTCGAGCACGCCGCGGCCGAACCGGGGTCCGGCCACCTGGAGCACCGTGACGGTGTCGCGCGCCGTCGGCGGCGCCACCGCGGCCGGCGGGAACGGCGGCGGGTTGATCGGGGTACGCCGCGGGCGGCGCTGCGCGGGTGCCCCGGCGGCGGGCGCGGCGAGCAGGCCGGCCGGATCGTCCGGGTGGTGCGGGAACGCCGGTTGCCGCATCGGCTTGGCCCGACCGTCGAGCGCCTCCCGGATCCGGTCCAGCACCCGGGCGCGCGCCTGCGCCGGGTCGTCCACGCCGACCAGGTCGACGTAGGTGATGGTGGCGAGCAGACCGTCGATCGGGCAGTCCTCGACCCGCACGGTGACCAGCTTGTTGCCGGTGCCGTCCGGGTCGGCGCGCAACGCGGCCTGCCATTCCAGCTTGCCGTACGTGGAGTGCAGGTAGCGTTCGGACAGCACCGCCACCACCACCTCGGCCTCGCGGACCCCGCGGTCCATGAAGTCGATGAAGTTGGTGCCGGCCACGAAGTCCCACGCCTGGATCATCGTGCGGTAGCCGGCGGTCTCGAACTCCCACGCCAGCCACGTCGCCCAGCGTTCGTCGGCCGGCGAGTAGCTGATGAAGAAGTCGATGGGGCGGTCGGACCGGGTGGGGTGCGCGCCTACAGCCACATGGTCATTATGACCACCGACGGTCAACAGATCGACACCCTCGGGCAGCTCGGTATGCCGTCCCACGTCGGTCCGGACCGGTCGGGGCGGATGTGCGAGGATCGTCGTTCGTGGAGACCGTCGGCGATCCGCCGTCCGCCGCGCCGGACCGATCCCGTCGGAGCCGGCTGCACGTGCTCGACTGGATCGCGATCGGGCTGGCCGTGGTCGGCGTGTTCTGCGTGCTCACCGGGCTGCTCCCCCGCGCCGACGCCGAGGCCACCGTACGCCGGATCGTGCCCATTCTGATCTTCCTCGGCACGGTGGTGGTGCTGGCCGAGCTGACCGCGGTGGCCGGCGTGTTCGACGCGCTCGCCGCCCGGGTGGCGAGCACCGCGCGGGGCAGCTTCCGGGCGCTGTTCTGGCTCTGCGTCGGTTTCGCCTCGGTCACCACCATCGCGCTCAACCTGGACACCACCGCGGTGCTGCTGACGCCGGTGATGATCGCGCTGGCCCGGACGCTGAACGTGCCGCCGACGCCGCTGGCCATGACCACGGTCTGGCTGGCCAACACGGCGAGCCTGCTGCTGCCGGTGTCCAACCTGACCAACATCCTGGCCAGCGGCCGGATCGGTCTGGACCCGGTGCCGTGGGCGGCCCGGATGTGGTGGCCGCAGCTCGTCGCCATCGCGATCACCATGCTGCTGCTGTGGTGGTGGTACTGGCGACCGGCCCGCGCCGGGGCCGACCCGTTCGTCCCGCCGCCGCCGTACGTGGCGCCGGACCGGCTGCTCTACCGCACCGCGCTGGCCGCCTGCCTGCTCTTCGTCGGCGGCGTCCTGGCCGGGGTGGAGATCGGCGTCGCCTCCGGGGTGGCCGCCGCGATCGTGGTGGCCGGCTTCGCGGCACGCGCCCGGCACCGGCTGCGGCCGGCGCTGGTGCCGTGGCGGCTGCTGGTGTTCGTCACCGGCCTGTTCCTGGTGGTGCAGACCATCGGCCGGCACGGCCTGGACGGCGTAATGGGCGCGTTGATCGGCGCCGATCCGGGCGCGGAGGGGGCGCTGCGGGCGGGCGCGGTCGGCGCGCTGTTCAGCAACGTGGTCAACAACCTGCCGGCGTACGTGGCCGGCGAGGCGGTGATCGCCGCCGACCGGCACACCCAACTGCTGGCGCTGCTGATCGGCACGAACGTGGGTCCGCTGGCCACCCCATGGGCGTCGCTGGCCACGCTGATCTGGTACGAGCGTTGCCGGGCCGCCGGCGTGGCGGTGCCGCTGGGCCGGTTCGTGGCGACCAGCGCCGCGCTGGCCGCCCTCGCCACGGCGGGCACGGTGGCCGCGCTGCTGATCGGCCCCGGCGCCTGACCCGGCCCTCTCCTCCGGCGGCCCGCCCGGCCCGCTCGGCCCGGTGCTGCCCGGCTCGGTGCTGCCCGGCTCGGTGCTGCCCGGCTCGGTGCTGCCCGGCTCGGTGCTGCCCGGCTCGGGCGGCTCGGCCGTTCGGACGGCCTCGGCCCGCTCGGGCGGCTGACGAGATACACGGCATCACCGTGGGTAACGACGGGGAACAGTGCATGCGGTACCAGCGATATACCGCAGAGGCATAATTATGCCTCTGCGGTATATCGCTTCACCGGACGATGCCGAGGCGTCGCGACACGCCGGTCAGCCGCTGAGCACCCGCAGCCAGTGGAACCGCTCGCCGGGCCGGGCAGCACCGGGCCGAACCGGACCGGGCAGCCACCGGGCCGAGCCAGGCACACCCGAGCCGAGCCAGGCCGAGCCGAGTCGAGCCCAGCCGAGCCGAGCCGGGCAGCACCGGGCATAACCCCGCCAGCCCGGGTGGCCTGGCGGTCAGCGTCCACGGTGGCGTAGCCGACGGACCGCATAGAGCAGCCCGCTCGCGGCGAACAGCACGGCGCTGAGCGCCAGCCAGCGGCCGAGCAGCGGTTCGGGTGTCAGTCCGGTGGCCGCCGAATACGTGCCGTCACCGAGCCCGAGCACGCCGGGCAGATAGACCAGCAGCAGGAGCCCCGAGCCGAGCGCCGGCACCCGCACGTGGTTGCGCACCGCCGGGCCGGCGCGCCGCAGCAGCCGGTCGAGGGTCGCGTACGCCGGGAACAGCACCAGGTCGTGGGCGACCACCGCGCCGACGAACCAGAGCAGCATCCGCCCCGCGGTCGGCTCGCCGGCCAGCCGCAACGCGATCCAGCCGGTCACCGCGAAGCAACCGACCAGGAGCGCCAGGTGCCACCACGCCGCGCCGTACGCCCGCCGGAGCTCAGCCATCGAACACGATCTCCTCGACCCACTTGGTGCAGTGCACGCCGGGCAGCGCCGGCACGATGATCCGGGCCGGGAAGCCGTGGTCGGGGCTCAGGTCGACGCCGTTGACCCGCAACGCGAGCAGCGCGTCCGGGTCGCTGACCTGGCCACCGTGCAGGGTGGCCCGGCTGAACAGCCCGCCGCGTTCCAGCGAACGGACCCGTGCCGTGGCCGGCTCCGCGGCGCCGACCAGCGCGGCGAGGTCCCGCAGGCGTACCCCGGTCCAGGTCTGTGACGTCGACCAGCCCTCCACGCAGGCGATCGGCAGCGTGGCGGTGTGCTGCGGCAGCGCGAGCAGCCGGTCGCGGTCGAGCGTTTCGGTCCGGTCGCCGGCGCGCACCGTCAGCGACCAGCCCGACCCGGTCCGGTCCGGCGTGACGCCGGCCGCGGCGGCGGTGCGGTTGACCGGGAAACCGGTCGGCCCGTCGCCGATCCGCCGGCCGCGCGGCAGCAGCAGCGCGGTGCCCCGCAGCGCGTCCACGCCCTGCCCCACGGTCAGCGCGGCCAGCAGCAACGCGCCGCCGCCGGCCAGCGCCAGCACGCCGCGCCGGCTCATCGTCGCCGGGCCGGGGCGGCGGGCCACCAGGCCGTCCGGGTCCGCCGGCTCCGGCCGGGTCCGGGCCAGCGGGGTACGCGCGAAGCCCGGCCCGCGCAGCGCGGTCACCAGCCGGGGCAGCTTGACCGCCACGTGCACCACCAGCGCCACCGTGAAGATCCAGGCGCCGTACCAGTGCGCGGTGTAGAAGTCGAAACCGAACAGGTACGCGTACTGCACGTTGAGCAGGCCGGTGGCGCTCTGGAACAGGATGCCGCCGACCAGCAGCAGCAACGACAGCCGTTCCAGCACCTGCGCGACGGAACGGGCGGGTGGCCAGGCGAACAGCTTCGGCACCACCGACCAGAGCTTGGCCAGCACCACCGGCACCAGCACGATCCCGAGCGTCACGTGCAGCCCCTGGGTGACCCGGAACAGCCACGCCGGCCGGGTCGGCCAGTCGAACACCGGCGGGTGCAGCCACCCCACGTCCCGGGGGAACGCCTGGTCGAAGCGGGGGCCGTAGGCGATCCAGTCGAGCAGCCCGGTGACGATCACCAGCGGCAGGGCGGCCAACAGCACGGCGCCCAGCACGGAGGTGAGCCACGGTCCGCGTACCGGGCTGCGCCAGGCGCGGTCGACCGCGTCGACGCCCGGGGGACGGTGGCGGTCCAGGGCACGCCAGAGCCGGGCCGGCGCGGCGTACCGCGGCTCGATCGCGGCAGGCGCGGGCTCGTCCGCTGGTGGGACGTCGGTGGGCACGGGCACCTCCTCCGGCGACGGGGCCGACCGGCCGGCCGGCGCTTCCGGGATGGGACGCTAGACGCCGCCGGCGGCCCACGACGGCGTTTGCCGCATTACCGATGCCTTACCGCCGTCGCCCCTTACGGACCGCTGACGTCGGACGTGAACCGGCCGCCGACCCGACCCGGGTGCCCTAGCGTGGGCCGGTATGCGGGTACTGCTCACCGGCGCGGCCGGCTTCATCGGATCGCAGATCGCCGACCTGCTGGCGGCCGAGGGCCACGAGCCGGTCTGCCTGGACGCCCTGCTGCCGCAGGCGCACGGCGGCGCGCTGCCGGAATGGTCCCGGCGGCACGACCCGGCCGTCGGCGACGTCCGCGACGCCGGGCTGCTGGACCGGCTGCTGGCCGGCGTGGACGCGGTCTGCCACCAGGCGGCCATGGTCGGGCACGGGCTCGACCCGTCCGACGCGCCGGACTACGCCGGGCACAACGATCTCGGCACGGCGGTGCTGCTGGCCGCCATGCACCGCGCCGGGGTACGCCGGCTGGTGCTGGCCAGCTCGATGGTGGTCTACGGCGAGGGGCGCTACACCTGCGCCCGGCACGGCGTGGTGCGTCCCGCCGCGCGCCGCGCCGCCGACCTGGCCGCCGGCCGCTACGACCCGACCTGCCCCGGCTGCGGCGACCCGCTCACCCCGGCGCTGGTGCCCGAGGACGCGCCGCTGGAGCCGCGCAGCACGTACGCGGCCAGCAAACTCGCCCAGGAGCACTACGCCGCGGCGTGGGCCCGGCAGACCGGCGGCGGCGTGTGGGCGCTGCGCTACCACAACGTCTACGGCCCCCGGATGCCCCGCGACACCCCGTACGCCGGGGTGGCCTCGCTGTTCCGCTCGGCGCTGGCCGCCGGTCGCGCCCCCGTCGTGCTGGAGGACGGCCGGCAGCGGCGGGACTTCGTGCACGTCACGGACGTGGCGCGGGCGAACCTGCTGGCGTTGACCGCGCCGCCGCCGGACGGCCTGGTCCCGGTGAACGTCTGCTCCGGCGAGCCGCACACGGTGGGCGACCTGGCCACCGCGCTGGCCGAGGCCATGGGCGGCCCGGCACCGGAGATCGCCGGCGGCGCGCGGGCGGCCGACGTCCGGCACGTGGTGGCCGACCCGACCCGCGCCCGCGACCTGCTCGGCTACACCGCGCGGGTCACCTTCACCGACGGCGTCAAAGCCTTCGCCACCGACCCCCTCCGCTCCCCCGCCACCCTCTCCCCCCAACCCGCCTGACCCGCCCGCCCCTCCTCGGGCCGCCTGACCCCCGCCCTCCTCGGGCCGCAGTTTCCCGGAAAGAGTGGCCATTCCGCCCGCGACAGCCCCTCTTTCCGGGAAACTGTGCGGCCTTGATGGGGGGCGTGGGCGGGGGGTCAGGAGACGGTGCGGAGGAGGTGGTTGACGAGGAGGGCGGTCACGGCCTGGGCGGCGAGCCAGCGGCGGTGGGTCGACGGGGGCAGGTGCGCGGCGGCGACGAGCAGCCAGACCGCGAACGGCAGCCAGATCCGCTCCGCCTCGGCCTTGCTCATGCCGGACAGGTCGGCGGCGGCCACCACCAGCGCGGCGGCGGCCGGGAGCAGCACCGTCGGCCCGAGCCCGACCAGCCGTCCGGTCCACCCGGTCCACCCGGTCCACCCGGAGCGGCGGGTGCCGACCGGGCCGGCGGCGAGCCAGGCGGCGCGCGCCGCGACGACGGTACGACGCAGCGCCGGCCCGAGCACCGGCCCGGCGGAGAGCAGCAGCGCGGCCAGGTTCGCCCACACCCAGTACGCGTACGGGCGGTCGGCCGCCCAGCCCTGGTAGTAGCGCTCGACGACCCGGTCATACCCCTCCCACCACCGGAAACCGGAGAGCACGAACAGCACCGTGACGGCCGCGGCGCCGGCGGTGGCGGCGACCAGGGCGGCCCGGCGGCGGTCGGGCCGCAACACCACCACGGTCACCGCCAGCGCGCCGACCAGCACGAACCCGTACGACAGGTGCAGCGCGAAGCCGAGCAACAGGCCGCCGGCCAGCGCGGCGAGCGGTCCGCGTACCGCCAGCAGCGCGAGCCCGGCGGCGACCACGCCGGTGAACACCGCGTCGGCGGAGGCGCCCAGCCACACCGCGCCGGGCAGCAGCACCAGGAACGGCAGCACCGCCCGGGCCGCGTCGGCGGCACCCAGCGCGCGCAGCGTGACCGGCACCGAGACCACCACGGTCGCGCCGACCAGCACGCAGCACAGCGCGGCGGCGGCGCCCCCGCCCAACCCGATCCGGTCCAGCCAGACGAAGACCAGCAGCGCGCCCGGCGGATGCCCGGCGGTGTGGGTGGACCAGGAGTCGGGCTGGAAGTCCAGGATGCGGTCGGTGAAGCCGGCCAGCATGCGGGGAATGTCGGTCACCCCGGGCACCTCGTGCAGGTACTCCGCCTGCGGCGTCAACCGTCGCGTCAGCCCGGCCGTCCAGCCGTCCACCAGGGCCAGCGCCAGCGTCCACGCCACCGCGGCCAGCCAGCCGACGGCCAGCAGCGGCCCCCATCGGGCGGTCCGGGCCCAGCGCAGTCCCGGTCCGAGCACGGCGAGCGCGACGAGCGCCGCGAGCGGCGTACCCCAACCGGCGTGCGGACGCCAGGTGGCGTAGAGCGGCGCCGCGTCGGCGTGCAGGCCCACGCCACGCCGGTTGAGCACCAGGCCGACCACGACGGCGGCGGCGAGCAGCGCCGCCTCGACCGCGACCACGACCAGGTCGCCCCGGTGCGGGGAGCCGGTCCGGTCCGCGGCGGGGGCGCGACGCAGGGTGGGTGCGGATCTCATGACGACCGCACGGTACGGGGATCCGGCGCGGGCCGGGACCGCAACCGCCGGCCCGTCACGGGATGGTAAGAAATGCCTGCTCGTAACGGTTCCGTAAGCACGATCGAGGGCTCGGCCGGGTGGCGGTCGGCCTAGCGTCGGCGGCATGCGGACACAGA
This sequence comes from Micromonospora sp. DT227, assembly GCF_049841835.1. Taxonomy (NCBI): domain Bacteria; kingdom Bacillati; phylum Actinomycetota; class Actinomycetes; order Micromonosporales; family Micromonosporaceae; genus Micromonospora; species Micromonospora sp. DT227. The sequence goes on from NZ_JBNCLA010000006.1 coordinate 438,807, forward strand.
TCGACGTGGTGCTGCCGTGCCTGGACGAGGCCGCCGCCCTGCCCGGCGTGCTGAACGCGTTACCGCCGGGCTACCAGGCGATCGTGGTGGACAACGGCTCCCGGGACGGCTCGCCCGAGGTGGCGGCCCGGCACGGCGCCCGGGTGGTACGCGAACCGCGTCGCGGTTACGGCGCGGCCGTGCACACCGGGCTGGAGGCCGCCGGGACGGAGCTGGTCTGCGTCCTGGACGCGGACGGCTCGTTCGACCCGGCGGAGCTGCCGGCGCTTGTCGCCCCGGTCGCGGCCGGCACGGCCGACCTGGCGGTGGGGCGCCGTCGGCCGGTGTCGGCCGGCGCCTGGCCGTGGCACGCGCGGGCCGGCACCGCGCTGGTCGCCGCGTTGCTCCGGCAGCGTGGGGTGCCGCTGCGTGACCTCAGCCCGATCCGGGTGGCCCGCCGCGAGGCGTTGCTGGCGCTCGGCGTCACCGACCGGGCGTTCGGCTATCCGGTGGAGTTGATGATCCGGGCGGCGGCGGCCGGTTGGCGGATCCACGAGCACGACGTCCGCTACGCCCCGCGCGCCGCCGGCACGAAGTCCAAGGTGTCCGGCTCGGTACGCGGCACGGTCCGGGCCACCCGGGACTTCCTCACCGTGCTGCGCAGTGTGGACGGCCGACGGTGACCGTCCTGCTGGTGGTGGCGAAGGCCCCGGTGCCGGGGGCGGTGAAGACGCGGCTGTGCCCGCCGGCCACCCCGGCGCAGGCGGCCCGGATCGCCGCCGCCGCACTACGCGACACGCTGGACGCGGTCGCCGCCACCGGAGGCGTGACGCCGGTGCTGGCGCTGGCCGGGCGTCTGGCCGACGCCGAGGACGGTGCGGACCTCGCCGCCACGGTCGCCGGCTGGCCGGTGCTGCCGCAGTGGGGCGACGGCCTCGCCGAGCGGCTGGCCCACGCGCACGCCGACGTGGCGCACGCGTACCCGGGGCGGCCGGTGCTCCAGATCGGCATGGACACCCCGCAGGTGACGCCGGCGCTGCTCGCCGACGGCGTACGCCGGTTGGCCGCGCCCGGCGTCGACGCGGTGCTCGGCCCGGCGGCCGACGGCGGCTGGTGGGCGCTGGGGTTGCGCGACCCGCGCCGGGCGGCGGCGTTGCGCGCGGTGCCGATGTCCACCGCCGACACCGGCCGGCTCACCTACGCGGCGTTGTGCGACGCGGGCCTGCGGGTGGGGGCCCTGCCCACGCTGCGCGACGTGGACGACTGGGCCGACGCCCGCGCGGTGGCCCGGGGTGTGCCCGGCGGCCGGTTCGCCCGCGAGGTGGCCGCGCTGCGACCCGCCCTGGTGGCGATGTCGCCCGATCGTCGACCGGAGGCGGTTCGATGAGCGCCGGCCCCGCGAGCGCGACCAGCGAGCCGGGGCTGCGGGCCCGCCAGTCGCCGACCCGGACCGGCCCGGTGAGCGCGCCCGGTGTGCCGGCCGGGGTGGATGCCTTCGGCATCGCACTGCGCGAGCGCGCCGGCAGTCACTGGCTGGTGCAGGCCGACGGGGTTCGCCGGCGGCTGCCGGTGGAACGGTGGCACGGCCCGGCGGAGGCGGCGACCGCCACGGTGGTGGCCCGCTGCCACGGCCCGGCGTTGGACCTGGGGTGCGGGCCGGGCCGGCTCACCGCGGCGCTCACCCGGGCCGGTCTGGCCGCGCTCGGCGTCGACCTCTGCCCGCGGGCGGTGGCGTTGACCCGGGCGCGCGGCGCGGTCGCGGTGCGCGCCGACCTGTTCGACCCGCTGCCGGCCGAGGGCCGGTGGCGGCACGTGGTGCTGTTGGACGGCAACATCGGCATCGGCGGCGACCCGGCGCGGCTGCTGCGTCGGTGCCGGAACCTGCTGCACCCGGACGGCACCGTGCTGGTCGAGGTGGACCCGCCCGGCAGCGGCGCCTGGCAGGGCCGGGCGCACGTGGTCTCCGGCCGGCGGCGGGGGCCCAGCTTCGGCTGGGCGCGGCTGGACACCCGGGCGGTGCACGGCCCGGCCACGGCCGCCGGGCTGGCCGTGCGGGACCTGCACCCGACGGGCGGCCGGTGGTTCGCCGAGCTGGCCGTGGCCTGACGTCGAGCACGGACCCGCTCCACGCGGACGGGTGCCTCCTGAGGCCGATCAGTCGGCGAGGCCGAGCGCGGTCAGCCGGTGCGGGTCGGCGATCACGTCCACGGCGGCGATCCGGCCGCCGGTGACAGTGAACGCCATCACCGACAGCGGCCGACCGCCGGCGCTGACCAGCACGCCGGCGGCGCCGTTGACCAGCACCGGCCGGGCGTACGGGAAGAGCCGGCCGAACGTGGTGGCCTGCGCCGCGACCTCGGTCGCGCCGGTGAACACGGTGGTGTGCCGGGCGCGGGCGGTCCCGCCGTCGGAACGGAGCACCACGTCCGGGTGCAGCACCGCGATCAGCGCCTCGAAGTCGCCCTCGCGGGCGGCGGTCAGGAACGCGTCCACCACCGCCCGCTGGCGGGCCAGGTCCGGGTCCGGGGCGGGCGCCCGGCCGCGTACCCGACGCCGGGCCCGGCTGGCGAGCTGCCGGGCCGCCGTCGGTGAGCGGTCGACAAGTGGGCCGATCTCGTCGAACGGCACCCCGAACATGTCGTGCAGCACGAACGCGAGCCGCTCGGTCGGGTTGAGCGTGTCCAGCACCACCAGCAGCGCGAGCCCCACCGAGTCGGCGAGCACCACGGCGTGCGCCGGGTCCGCGTCCGGCCGCGGCGGCTCGACCACCGGGTCGGGCAGACGTACGTCCAGTGGGTCCTCCCGGCGGGCGGCGCGGGAGCGCAGCGTGTTCAGGCTGATCCGGGCCACCACCGTGGTCAGCCACGCGTCCAGGTTGTCGATCGTGTCGACGTCGGTGCGCGCCAGCCGCAGCCAGGTCTCCTGCACGGCGTCCTCGGCCTCGGTCAGCGAGCCGAGCAGCCGGTAGGCCACCGCGCGCAGGCGCGGCCGTTCCCGCTCGAACCGCTCCGCCAGTCCGGTGGTCCGGTCCATCGCGGCCTCCCTCTCGCTCACCGTGCCGACCCGGGACGCCCCGCCGATGTGACGACAGGTGACGCCGGTCACATCGGTCACGTCGGATGGTCCCCCCGGGTCGGTACGGCAACCGACCCGTGGAGGACGATCATGCACACACCCATCCTGGTCACCGGCGGCACCGGCACGCTCGGCCGGCACGTCGTACCGCTGCTGCGCGCGGCCGGCCACCCGGTCCGGGTGCTCAGCCGGCGCGGCGGCGCACCGGGCGACGGCGTCACCCACGTGACCGCCGACCTGCTCGCCGACACCGACCTCGACCCCGCGGTACGCGGCGCGGCGACCGTGCTGCACCTGGCCGGCGGTGCCAAGGGCGACGACCGGGCGACCGCCAATCTGGTCCGCGCCGCCCGGCGGGCCGGAGTGGCGCACCTGGTGCACGTCTCCGTCATCGGCGCGGACCGGGTGCCGCTGGCCTGGCTGCGGTCCAAGCGCGACGCCGAGCGGGCGGTCGCCGACTCCGGCCTGCCGTGGACGGTGCTGCGCGCCGCGCAGTTCCACGACCTGGTGCTGACCATGCTGACCGCGATGACGAAGCTGCCGGTGGTGCCGGTCCCCGGCGGTCTGCGGCTGCAACCGGTCGACGCCGCCGAGGTGGCCGCGCGGCTGGTCGACCTGACGCTCGGCGCGCCCGCCGGCCTGGTGCCCGATCTGGCCGGCCCGGCCACGCACGGGCTCGGCGAGTTGCTGGCCGGCTACCTGGCGGCCACCGGGCGGCGCCGGTTGCGGTTGCCGGTGCGGATCCCCGGCCGGGCCGGGCGCGCCTACCGCGAGGGGGCGAACCTGGCCCGGCCGGGTGCGACCCGGGGCGTGCGGACCTGGGACGAGTTCCTGGCCGGGCGGCTGCGGTCCGGCGCGGGTCAGCCCTGACCGGCCGGCGGGTGGAACTGTTCGAACATGACCTCGTAGCCGTCCGGGTCGAGCCCGTAGAAGATGCGCGCCCAGCCCACGTCCTCCGGCTCCAGCGTCACCGGCAGCCCTTCGTCGCGCCAGAGCGCGTACGTGGCGTCCAGGTCCGGAGTGGGCACGGTGAGCACCACACCGAGCCCGGGCGGACCGTCCTTGGTGGCGCGTTCCCGCTCGGCGTTGTGGTGCCCGTGCCGGTGCAGGTCGGACAGGATCAGCCAGGTGTGGCCGAACGTGAGGTAGCGCAGGTGCGGCTGGTCGGGTTGCGGGATCTGCCGGAAGCCGAGTCGCTGGTAGAGCCGGTGCGAGCGGTCCAGGTCGCGGACCCGGAGACCGAGCTTGAGCTGTCTGGCGGCCATCGGCGCGACGCTAGCGGATTCCGCTGGCGCGTCGTCCGCGCCGGATGGGATCCTGCGATCGTGCGAGACAGCGAACCCGTCGTGGCGCAGGTCCACTGCCGGGTCGAGGTGGTGGTCGACGATCCGCGTGCGGTGACGGCGCTCGCGCAGCGGCGGCTGCGGGAGGCGGACATCGACTGGGCGCACGAGCCGGACACGGTCGAGGAGGCCGTCGCCGAGCTGGAAGCGAACCTACCGCTGGCACTGGCCGGCCTGGTCGATCCGGAGCGCCTACTGACGGACGTGCCGGGCGTACGATTCCGGGGCGCGCACTGCTGGGCCACGCCCAGCTAGCAGTCGCTAGCCGGCGGTGAGCGGTACGGCCTCGTAGCCCTGTTCGACGCACACCCGCATATCGGGGTAATGGCCGATGATCTCGGCCGACTGCTCGGCCGGGCGGTCCACTCCGAGGCCGACGCAGTCCCCGAACTGTGGCCACGTCGACCACACGATCACGCCCCGGTCGGCCCACCAGCCGGTGTCGGCGCGGACCCGGTCCAACCAGCGGTTGATGGTGGTGGCCGGCACCGTGGCGTCGACGAAGCGCACCGTCACGCCGCCGGCCAGGGCGCGTACGTCGGCGTCGATATGCCCGCCGGGCACCCGGTGCACGGTTATCGCCCGGCCAGGAAAGTCCGTCGCCACGCCGGCGTACTGATCGGGCCAGCGTTTCGGGCGATCTCGTCCACCCGGCCGGCAGCGTCCATGACCTCTTCCTGGCCGGCCCAGTACGACACCCCTGGCGCCGGCGGGCCGCCGGGCTCGGCGCGGGCGGCGGCCGTGGCGCAGGCGGCCGTGGCGAGAAGCAACGGAATCACCAGCACCGTCGTTGCGTGTCGCACGGCGGCACCCCATTTCTGGAAGGGGACGTCATCGGTTGAACGAGCCAGCCCCAACGACAGGTGCGTATCCGGACGACAGGTGTTCCGCAGATGCGGTCACCAACCGACCGTGCCGAGGCTGATCGGGGTGAGCTGGCGGACCTGCGGCTCGATCCACTGTGCCGCGGTGACCAGTTTGACCAGCCGGTCGATCGTCTCCGGTGGGCCGGCGACGAAACTGCGTCGGTCGGCCGGGCAACCGTAGCGGTCGTCGAACGGGCCACCGTCGAGCGCGCGTACCACCATGCCGGCCTCGGCGGCCAGCAGCAGCCCGGCCGGCAGGTCGACCGCCTCCGGGCGGTAGCCGACGATGCCGTCGATGTCGCCCCGGGCCAGCATCACCCAGGACAGCAGCGGCGCCCACAGTTGCAGCACCCGGCGGGCGGTGCTGTCGAGGACGACCTTCAACGCCCGGGCGGTGCTGTCGTCGCGGCGTACGCCGTGGCCCTGGGTCCAGGCCAGCACCGGCGCGGCCGGCACCGGCCGGTGGGCGGTACGCAGCGGACGGCCGGCCGGGTCCGCACCGTGCACGAACGCGCCGTGGCCGCGCAACGCGGACCAGGTCCGGCCGGCGACCGGGTCGTGCACCACGCCGAGCACCGGCGAGCCGCGTTCACACAACGCGATGCCCACCACGTACGCCGGCAGGCCGATCGCCACGTTGTTGGTGCCGTCGAGCGGGTCGACAAGCCACGCCCAGGTGGTGTCCGGGGCGTACTCGCCGCCCTCCTCGGCGATCACCCCGTGCTCCGGCCAGCGGGCCCGGATCCGGTCGACGATCAACCGCTCGGCGGCCAGGTCGAGGTCGGTGACCAGGTCACCGGAGTCGTCCTTGGCCCGGGCGTGCACCTCGCCCCGGATGCCCCGGCGCAGCAGTCGGCCGGCCGCCCGGGCGGCGTCCACCGCGAACCGGTGCGCGTCGCGCAGGTCGGGCCCGCCTCTGTTCGGCTCCACGTCCATGGCTCCTCCAGCCAGTCAGCCCCGTGCCACCAGTCGCGCGATCTCCCGCGCCATCCGCGCGGTCTCCGCCGCGTCGCAGCGGTCCCGGCGGACCCGGTGGCTGCGCCCGTCCACCGCGCCGAGGCTCAGGTCGCACGCGCCGGGTGTGGTCCGGCCGAGCGCCACGGTCACCGCGGGCGTGCCGGCGGTCACCTCCGAGGTGTGGAAGCCACCGGCGCGCAGCGCGTACGAGTCGCCGGCGGTGTGCGTCTCCACGGTGGCGGTCATCGCGGTGACCAGACGGTCGGTGGCGGCCACCTCGTCGACCTCGCCGAGGCTGTGCACCTCGTAGATCCGCCAGGAGGGGTCGGCGGGCGCGTCGGTGACGTCGATCAGCTCGTTGCGGACGGTGCCGTGCAGCACGTGGCTGAGCAGGTCCCAGCTGTGCGAGTGCATGGCCGAGGTGGTGGGGCGCACCGGCGGCGGGTCGGCCGGCCAGGCGTGCACGCAGATCCCGTCGGGGCCGTCGCGCTCCACCGGCAGGCAGGTGAAGCCGAGCGGGTGCCGGACCGCCCGCAGTGGTCGCCGCCCGTCGGCGACGTCGGCGAGCACGTGCAGCACCCAGTCGCGCAGCAGCTCCGGCCGGGTGCCCCGGTCGATCTCGCGGGCCAGGTCGGCGTAGCTGGTCATGCGTACGGGTTCCTCGCCTGGAGGGCCTTGCGCACGATCTCGCCGACCTCCCGGTCACCGAAGGACCGGGGCAGCGTCAGCCCGAGCGCGGCGAACAGCCGGCGGACCTGTTCGACGGACGGCTCGTCGTCGAGGCGGACCTGGCCGGCGGACTCGATCGGCACCCGGCGGCTCTGCCGGCGGCTGTAGTCGAGTTCGATGTTGAACCGGTTGTAGTAGACCTCGCCACGGTCGATGCGCAGCGCCGGCGTCTGCGGGTTCTCCTGGGTGATGACCACACAGGAGGAGGAGAGGTCGTAGCGGAACGTGGTCATCTGCGCGGAGAGCCGGATCTCGACGGTGAGCAGGCCGGAGCGTTGCATGTGCCAGCAGGCGGCGAGCACCGTCGCGTACGACTCCTTGCGGGTGCGGTCGACCGTCCACGGTTCCTTCGGCTCGGTCGGCTCGTCGGCTTCCAGGCTGCGCCGGAACCACGCGTACCGCTCGCAGACCTCCTCGTCGGTCGGGTCGATGATCTCGATGGCGAGGCTGAGCGTGGCGTTGCGGCGGCGGGCGTGTTTCAGGCACTCGGGCAGCGTGACGGCGCGCAGGTAGGTGCCGGTGCCGCCCTTGAAGTGCCACTGGTCGGTGTGCTGCCGCGCCTCGTCGAGCGCCTGGCCGACCTCGCTGCCGTGCAGCACCCGGACCATGGAGGCGCTCTGGATCGCCTCCCGGGAGCGGGTCAGCGCGCCCTCCGGGCCGGTGAGCGCGGCCATCGGCGGGGCCAGGTCGGTGAGCCGGGCGCGGACGTCCACCATGACCTGCCGGACCTCCTGCTCGGCGGTCCGGCGGCGCAGCCGGTCGCGCAGCACCGCCTGGGCGAGCAGGCCGAGGACCAGCAGGATGGCGCTGTTGACCACGTCCTGGCTGACGGTGTTGGTCAGGCCGAGGACGGCGACCGTGACGGCCAGCAGCAGACCGATGAACGCGTCGAGATTGCTGACGACCCAGCCGAGCAGGCGCGCCATGACATCCCCCGGTCGACGACGGAGCCTCCATGATAGCCCTTTGTCAATGCGCGATCACGCCCCGTTTCGCCGGTGGCGGCGGTGTGCCGCGTCGCCGGGCGGCGCAGATCAACGAGCCGCCGAGCCCCGGCGCGGCCCGGGCCAGCCACCGCGAGGCGATCCAGCGTCCGCCCGGCAGCCGCCAGCCGACCTCGTTGGAGCGTATCGCCAGCGGGAGGAACCCGGCGCGGCGCAGCGTGCGCCGCAGCAGCGACGCGGTGAACGGGCGGATGTGCAGCCAGAGGTAGGGGTGCAGCGGGTCGACCTGGCGCGGCGCCCGGCCGGCGAGGAACGCCAGCCGGTCCTGCACCGGGGCCAGGTTGGGGGTGGTGAGCACCAGCAGGCCGTCCGGGGCCAGCACGCGGTGGCACTCCCGCAGCAACGCCAGCGGATCGTAGACGTGTTCGATCAGCTCGCCGGCGAGCAGCCCGGCGAAGCTGCCCGCCCGGAACGGCAGGCCCCGGGTGGCGTCCAGGCAGACCGGCAGCGCCGGCCCGCCGGCCGCCCGCCGGGCGGTGCCCAGCGCGGTCTCGGCCATGTCGGCCAGCACGAGCGGGCCGGGCAACGCGGCCGGGTCGAGCATGCCGCGCGACCCGCAGCCCAGCTCCAGCACCGGTCCGTCGCCGGTCACCCCGTCGGCCATCAGCCGGGCCGCGACCGCGCGGCGCACCCGGTGGTACGGGTCGTCGACGTACCCGTCGACCTGCGCGCCGTCGTGGTAGCTGTGGTGGTTGGCGTGCCGGCCGTGCGCCTGCGCGCGGTGCGCCGAAGTCCCGGTCGGCGGCTCGGCCATCGCACCCTCCACAGCGGTCGCCGGCCCCGTCGGCGGCGTCCACCCCAAGCCTCGCACCGCGCGCGCCCGGTTGCGGGGATCTCCACCCCGGAGACGCCGACGCGGCGGCCGTGGTCCGGCCGCCGCGTCGTCCGGACGGGTCAGACGGCCCGGGCCCAGTCCAGCCGGGAGGAGTCGTCGTACTCGTCGCCGGGGATCCACCACGGCTCACCGAAGCCGCTGGTGGAGACGATGATGTTGCCGCCGTCGGGCTCGGTGTTCTCCGGCGGGATGGACAGCGCCGCGCAGTAGCGGCCGTCCGGGGAGAACACCGGCGACAGGTAGAACCGCGGTTGGTCGGTGAGCTGCTTCAACCCGGTGCCGCCGAGCCGCACCGACGCCAGGGACTGGTTGTAGGTGTCCCGGTCGGGATACCAGCGGGTGGTGCAGAACACCACGCGCTGCGAGTCGGGCGTGAACACCGGCCCGCTGACCCGCTCCCCCGCCTGCGGCGCGTAGAGCCGCCGGACGGTGCCGGTCGGCAGCTCCAGCACCCGCAACTGCCAGCCCTCGGAGCGGCTGAGCCAGTGCAGGACGATCATGGAGCCGTCCCGGGACCAGTCCGGGTCCCGCATGACGTGCCCCTGGGCCAGCACCCGGGTGGCGCCGGTCGCCACGTCGACCGCGATCAGCGTGTCGTCCTGCGCGCCGGTGACCAGGGCGATCTCCCGGCCGTCCGGCGACCAGGTGGGCGCGCCGTAGTGCACCCCGAACGGGTCGGCGAGCAGCGTGCGCTTCTGCCCGGTGACCCGGTCGTACACCGCCACGTACGGCTCCAGCGTGCCGTCGCCGGACCGGGCGGTGTTCACCCAGGCGACGTACCGGCCGTCCGGTGAGGTCTTGGCGTTGTCGCCGTCCTCCAGCAGCCACCGCGGGGTGGTGCGGCCGGGGTCGACCTGGCGCACGCCCCAGCCGACGCTGACCAGCCACGGCCCGTTGACGACTTCGGCGGCGGCGGCCGGTGCCGCGGCGGCCGTCCCGCCGGCCAGCCCGGTCGTGGCGGCTACACCGGTCAGCGCGGCGGCGCGCAGCAGATGACGACGGTTCAACTCGATCATGCGAAGTCCCCCGTGGTAGACATCGCTCCACCCTCCTGACAGGACGAACGCGCCGGGATCGGGCGAGCGGACCGTTCACCGTCGGCCACTCGGCCAGGACACGGGGTGAGCGGCGTCGACGCCCGGTACCCTCGCCCCGGTGACCTCCGACGCGTTGCGCCGCGCCCTGACCGAACCGGGTGACCCGCCGCTGCTCCCGCTGCCGGGGGTGGCGGTCGAGCTGCTGGCCGCCCTGTCCGCGCCGCCCCGGCTCGGCGCGCACCTGCGGCTGGTGCACGACGTCGCCTGGCACCTCACCGCCGCGTTCGCCGATCGTTTCGCCGCGGTGCCGTTCGACCGGCAGGCGGTGCTGTTCGGCGCCGCGGTGCACGACCTCGGCAAGGTCGAGCACCCGGCCGAGCTGACCGGTCCCGGCTCCGCGCACGAGGAGGCGGGCTACCAGTTGCTGCTGCGCTTCGGCGTGCCCGAGGAGCGGGCCCGCTTCGCGGTCACCCACGCCGCCTGGCACTCCCCCGGCGTGCAGTTGGAGGATCTGCTGGTCAGCCTCGCCGACAAGGTGTGGAAAGGCCGCCGGGTCACCGACCTGGAGCAGCTCGTGGTGGACCGGCTCGCCGACATCACCGGGCAGGCGCCCTGGCAGACGTTCCTGGACCTCGACGACGTGCTCGCCGACCTGGCCGCCGGCGCGGACCACCGGCTCGCCTTCCAGGCCGAGCATCCGGTGCACGGCTGACCCGAACCGATTGACTTTCGATAGCTTCCGAGCGATAGTCGATGCATGGTGACTACCGAGCGTGCGGTGACCGCACTGCGTGCCTTCCTCGTCCTGCTGTTCGGCATTCTGCTGCTGTTCCAGACCATGTCGCTGCCGGGCCAGTTCGCGCACATGGCCCGGGAGGATCCGGAGATGGCGTACCTGAGATGGCCGGCCACCGCCGTGACCGTGTTCTGGGTGCTCTGCGTGCAGGTGGTGATCGTGTGCACCTGGCAGCTGCTCACCCTGGTCCGCACCGACCGCATCTTCACCGAGGCGTCCCTGGCCTGGGTCGACGGGATCGTCTGGGCCGTCGCCGCCGCCTGGGCGAGCCTGGTCGCCGTCTTCCTCTACGTCGGGTTCCACGCGAACGACCCCGGGCTGCCGCTGCTGCTGTTCCTGCTCACCACCGGCGTCAGCGTGCTCGGGCTGCTGATGGTGGTGATGCGCGCGCTGCTGCGGCAGGCCACCACGTTGCGCACCGACATGGAAGCGGTGATCTGATGCCCATCGTCGTCCGCATCGACGTCGAGCTGGCCAAACGCAAGATGAGCGTCGGCGAGTTCGCCGAGCGGGTCGGGCTCACCCCGGCCAACGTCGCGGTGCTCAAGAACGGCCGCGCCAAGGCCGTCCGCTTCAGCACCCTGGAGGCCATGTGCCGGGTCCTCGACTGCCAACCCGGCGACCTGCTCGAATGGGTCGCCGACGGGGAGGAGGCATGAGACACGCGCTCACCGCCCTGGCCGTCCTCGCCGTCGCGCTCGGCGTCGCCGGCTTCGGGTACGGGGAAGTCGACGACTCCCCCGGCCTCCAGCTCCTGTCCGCGCTGCTCGTCATCGGCGCGGTCGCCGTCGCCGTGCGCGTCGCCCGGCGTACCCGGTAGGGCCGGCGCCCCCTCGACGCCGGCCCCGCCGGTCAACCCTTCACGCAGACGACCTGCTTGAGGTGGGCGACCACCTCGACCAGGTCCTCCTGCTGGGCCATCACCTCGGTGATGTCCTTGTAGGCGCCGGGGATCTCGTCGACCACCCCGGCGTCCTTGCGGCACTCCACGCCGGCGGTCTGCGCGGCCAGGTCGGCCGTGCTGAACGTCCGCTTCGCCTGCCCCCGCGACATCCGCCGCCCCGCGCCGTGCGACGCCGAGCAGTACGCGTCGAGGTTGCCCTTGCCCCGCACGACGTACGAGCCGGTGCCCATCGAGCCGGGGATGATGCCCAGGTCGCCGTCGCCGGCCCGGATCGCCCCCTTCCGCGTCACCAGCACCTCCACCCCGTCGTACCGCTCCTCCGCCACGTAGTTGTGGTGGCAGGAGATCGGCTCGTCGTAGCCGACCCGCGGGAACGCGTCCCGGACCACCTGGCAGAGCAGCGCCAGCATGACCGCCCGGTTGCGCCGCGCGTACTCCTGCGCCCACCACAGGTCCCGGCGGTAGGCGTCCATCTCCGGCGTGCCGGACAGGAACACCGCCAGGTCACGGTCGGGCAGGTCGGTGTTGTGCGGCAGCCCGCGCGCGACCGCCATGTGCCGCTCGGCCAACTCCTTGCCGATGTTGCGGGAACCGGAGTGCAGCATCAGCCAGACCCGACCGTCGTCCGGGCCGCCCTGCTCCAGGCAGACCTCGATGAAGTGGTTGCCGCCGCCGAGCGTGCCGAGCTGCCGCTGCGCCCGCGTCTCGAGCTGCGCCACCTTCCGGTCGAGCGTGCCGAACCGACGCCAGAAGTCGACCCAGCCGGCCTGCTCCAGACCCCGGACCCGACGCGGGTCGACCGCGTCGTCGCGCATCGCGAACCCGACCGGGATCGCCGCCTCGATCGCCGACCGCAGCGGCCCGAGGTCGTCGGGCAGGTCGGCGGCGGTGAGCGAGGTGCGCACCGCGGACATGCCGCAGCCGATGTCCACGCCGACCGCGGCCGGCGAGACGGCCTGCCGCATGGCGATGACCGAGCCGACCGTCGCGCCCTTGCCGAAGTGCACGTCCGGCATCACCGCGACACCCTGCACCCAGGGCAGCGCGCCGATGTTGCGGAGCTGCCGGGCCGCCTGCGCCTCGATCGCGTACGGGTCGGTCCAGACCCGGACCGGCGCCCGGGTACCGGCCAGCGGGGTGAAACCCATGATCGTCTCCTTGCTCGTGGGATGTAGGCCGTACGGGACTCGAACCCGTAGCCTCCCGGGTGAGAACCGGGTGAGCTGCCCATTTGCTCCAACGGCCCGTGCCGGGACGGACGTCCCGGGAAGACGCCCCGGACACGGAGAACCGCCCGGCTCCGGTCTGGGGCGGGCGGTTCGCGCGGATCGTCGCGTCGGCGCTAGACGCGCCACCACCCCGGTTGCCACCGCTGTTCCCGGCGGCCACCGCGGCCCGGTTCGGGCAGCAGGGCACCGGCGCGCGGCACGGGCCGCTCGGCTCGGGTGCGATTCTGCTGCGACACGGCGTGCTCCTGGGGACTGGAACCGGTTGACGTTGCCCGTTCACGGTACGACCACGGCATGCCGCCGGCAACGCGATATCCACGAGGGGCGTTGATCGACACCACTTCGCCGAAGTGGCGGCATGGCCAATCGCATGATGCCACCACTTCGGCGTACCGGAGTCGATCTCACCCGCGGGTCGTCACGCACAGCTCGGCCCGGTGTACCGTCCGAAGTGGCAGCTCATCCGCCTGCACGTCGATGGGCGGTCGGTCGTTGCGGCAGCGGGAGATGGCATGACTGAACCCACCGTCGGGGAGCGTCTCGCCGGGCTTCGTCGTGAGTCGCGGCTGACGCAGGAACAACTGGCCGAGCGGTCCGGGATCAGCGTCGAGGTGATCCGGAAGCTGGAACAGGGCAGCCGGGGCACGGCTCGCCTCGACACGCTGCATGCGCTCGCGCGCGCCCTGGGGGTGTCGACGTCCGGGCTGCTCGGCGACGCGTCGCAGGCCGCCGCGCGCGGCGAGGTGGAGCACCGGCCGTTGTCGCTGGCGGAGATCCGCCGGGTCATCACCCCGCTGCGAGGGATCGACGGCGCGCCGTTCGTGGTGCCGCGGAGCGAGCCACCCGGCCTCCGCACGCTGCGCGGAAACCTGCACGCCGCCGATCGGGTCTACAACGCCGGTGACTACGCGGTGGCGTTGCGGGTGGTGCCGCCGTTGCTGGTCGACGTGCGCGCGGCGGTCGGTCTGGCCGGCGACGAGCGGCAGGCCGAGGCGTACGACCTGCTCGCCCGCACCTATCACCTGGCCGGCGGTCTGCTGATCCAGCTTCGCGCCGACGACCTGGCGCAGACCGCGCTCTCGGGTGCCCTCGACGCCGCGCAGCGCTCCGGGGACCAGGTGGTGGCGGCGACCGTCATCCGGACGATGTGCTGGCTGCTGATGCGTCAGGGCCGGATCAGCGAGGCGGCCGAACTGGCGGTGGTCACCGCCGACGAGGTGGAGCCGCGGTTGTCCCGGGCGACGCCCGCCGACCTGGCCGCGTGGGGATGGTTGCTGCTGGGCGCCGCCGCCGCGCGAGCCCGGGACAACCGGCCGGACGAGGTGGCCGACCTGATCGGTGTCGCCGCTGCCGCCGCGGTCCGGATCGGTGAGCGGATACCTGCGGCGGACCAGTTGATGCTGGTGGGTGGCTTCGACAGCGCCAAGGTGCAGATGCAGCGGGCGGAAGCGGCGGCGGTGGCCGGTGAGGCGGGACGGGTGCTGGAGCTGTCCGCGTCGGTGCCGCCGGCACCCACCATCAGCAGGTCGGCGTGGCGCCGGCATCGGCTGGACCTGGCGTGGGCGTACGCGGATCTGCGGCGTTACGGGAAAGCGACAGCGGTGTTGACGCAGTTGCGCGGCACGGCGCCGACCTGGCTGCGGCAGCAGCGGTACGCGCGGGACATCGTGGACACCATCGCCACCGGACGCCGTCGGGCGATGACGGACGAGCTGGCCGCACTGGCCGAGCTGATGGGCGGTGCGCGGTGACTGTTACAACGCGTCCGAGTCGATGACTCACGATCTTCGGATCGCACCATCCGCACCTTTCTGATCACCCTGAGTCACCTCAGCCTGTGGTGGTGAGGCGCGCCGACGCGTCTCCGCCGATGGAGGTGGCGATGCCGAAACATGGCGACAGGCCGGCTGTTGATCGGGGCGAACAGATTCAGGCCGCCGAGCGGGAGGCGGCGCGGCAGCGGCTGCTCGCGCAGGCCGAGGCGGAGCGGATACCGGTCGAGGAGACGACCCGGGCGGTACCGGACCGGCGGCATGACCGGCGGTGACGTGCCGGTCGGCCGCCGCGTCGCGCAGTGGCGGGTCCGGCGTCGGATGACCCAGCAGATGCTGGCCGACCGGGTGGGCAAGTCGAAGAGCTGGGTCGACAAGGTCGAACGCGGCGTACGCGCGCTGGACCGCTTCTCCGTCATCCAGGATGTCGCCCGGGTGCTGCGGGTGGAACCGGCGACGCTGCTCGGCCGGGAGAATCCGCCGCCGGCCCGCGCCGACGAGGGGGTGGACGGGGTACGCGCGGCGCTGGCCCGCTACGACCTGTTCCCGGCCGGTTCCGGCCACCGGGACTCGACTGCCCCGGACGAGCTGGGCCGGCGGGTGGATCATGCGTGGTCGGCGTACCGGCACGCGCGATATCCGCAGGTGCTGCGCCTGGTGCCGGAACTGCTCGACGCGGCCCGGGCCGCGTACGCCGGGGACGGGGACGGCGCCGGCGGGCTGCTGGTGCGGGCGTACCGGATCACGGCGTCGGTGCTGGTGAAACTCGGCGAGCCGGACCTGGCGTGGCTGGCGGCCGACCGGGCGGTGACGGTGGCCGCCGGTGATCCGAGGTGGACGGCGGTCGCAGCGGTGCCGCTCGGGCAGGCGCTGCGTGCCACGGGGCGGGGGCGGCTGGCGACGACGGTGACGATCGCCGCCGCGAACCGGACCGGTGCCCCGGCGGCGCGCGACGCATCGCCCGTCGGAGCGGCCCTGGCCGGGACATTGTGGGTCGAGGCGGCGCTCGCAGCGGCGTCCTGCGGCGACGCGCGCAGCGCGGCGGAGTGGCTGGGGGTGGCCGCCGGGATCGCCGGGCGGGCCGACGACCGGCACGACCCCCACCTCGACGGATTCGGGCCGGCTGCCGTGCAGGTGGCACACGTGGCGGTGGCTGTCGAACTCGGCGACGGCGCCGAGGCGGTCACCCGGCACGAGACGGCGATCCGGTCGGAGGGCTGGCGGTGGTTGCCCGTCGAGCACCGCGCCGCGCACCTGGTCGACGCCGCGCGGGCGTACCTCCAGATCGGTGACCTGCTGCGGGCGGGCCGGGCCCTGACCGAGGCCGACCGGCTCGCGCCGGCCGAGGTCCGGATGCGGCCGGTGGCGCGTACCGTGCTCGCCGAGGTGGCACGCGGCGGACCCGCGCCGGCCGGCGTGGCGCACCTGGCGACGGCGGTCGGCCTCGTCCGCTGACGCGGACCGGGCCGCCGGCCCTCAGCCGGCCTGGGCCACCGGGTGGCGCTTCATCTCCTCCATGAAGGGGAAACGGGCGGTGAGTTCGGTGAGCGTGGTGCCGGACCGCCAGGCGTCGGCCACCTGGGCGACCTGGAGCAGGTCGGTGGCGTCCCCCCGGGCCTGCACCTCGCCGTCGACCCGCAGGTCGATCATGAAGTAGCGGGCCTGGGCGCCGAGGCTGACGCAGACGACGCCCCGGTCGGAGGTCAGCTCGGCGCAGGTGAACCGGCTGCGGCCCTGCTCGGGAGCGCTGACCCGCCCGACGTCGAGCTGGTGGGCGGTCGCGGTCTGCGCGAGCGCGGGAGCCAGACCGCCGGGCTCGACCAGATCCGGGTAGAGGCGCACACCCAGTGCCGCCGAGACGTCGCTCATGACTGACTCCCACTTCCTCGTGACAGAGACCAGCAACGCACAGGTTACGAACACGTTTCCGGCACGCATGCCCATCCTGTCCCGCGCGAAGGGCCCGCGGCAATAGGAACGGTCAATCCGCCCCGATCGGGCCACCGGTACGCTGCCGGCTCATGGCGCGGATACGGTGTGACTTCTTCTCCGAGACGCTCGGCATGGGCACCTCGATGACGGTGCTGCTGCCCGACCGGGGCGCGGCCGGGATCGGCATGGCCGGCGCGGCCGGCGACGGAGATCCGCCGGTGCTGTACCTGCTGCACGGCCTGAGCGACGACGACACGGCGTGGACCCGGCGGTCGTCGATCGAACGGTACGCCGCCCCGCTGGGGCTGGCCGTGGTGATGCCGCAGGCGCAGCGCAGCTTCTACTGCGACGAGGCACACGGCAACCGGTACTGGTCGTTCCTCAGCGAGGAACTGCCCGAGGTGTGCCGGTCGTTCTTCCGGCTCTCCGCCCGCCGGGAGGACACGTTCGTGGCCGGCCTGTCGATGGGCGGCTACGGCGCGGTGAAGTGGGCGCTGCGCCACCCGGACCGGTTCGCGGCGGCGGCCAGCCTCTCCGGCGCGCTCGACGTGGTGCACCGGCGGAACCACCCGACCAGCCCACTCGACCCGGCGGTGTGGCACACCGTCTGGGGCGACGGCCCGGCGCCGGACGGCGACGACACGGTGGCGCTGCTGGAGCGCGCCGGCGACGACCTGCCCGCGCTCTACGTCGCCTGCGGCACCGAGGACTTCCTGTACGAGGACAACGTCCGTTTCGTCGACACCGCCCGGCGGCGCGGCCTGCCGCTCACCGTGGATTTCGGTCCCGGCGACCACGACTGGCCCTACTGGGACGCGGGGATCGCCAAGGTGCTCACCTGGCTGCCGCTGCGCGGAAAGGCGGGGCCCCCTGTTAACGCCTCCGGTAGAGGAGGGGGCCCCGCTTAACACCCCTCAGCGGGTGAGCACCACCTTGAGCGCGCCGGTCTCACCGGTGGTGATGGGCCTCGGCCCCGCGCGCCGCGATCGTGGTGTTAACCGGGGGCCCCGCCTCTACCGGAGGCGTTAACAGGGGCCCCCGCCTTACACGCCGACGGTGCCGTCGACGGCCTCGCGGAGCAGGTCGGCGTGACCGTTGTGCCGGGCGTACTCGTGGATCATGTGCAGCATCACCAGGCGCAGCGAGACGTCCTCGCCCCAACGGGCCTGGTGGCCGGTCACGTCGAGCGACTCGGCGGCGAGCTCGATCCGCCGGGCGTGCGCGACCTCCCGCTGCCACGCCTCGAACGCCTCCGCGCGGTCGGCGTCGCGCGCGTCGTACGCGGCCTGAAAGTCACCGGTGTCCGACCAGACCAGCGGGATGTCCTCGGCCGCGATGACGCGGCGGAACCAGGTGCGTTCCACCTCGGCCATGTGCCGGACCAGGCCGAGCAGGGACAGCGTGGACGGCGGCGAGGACTGCCGGCGCAACTGCTCGTCGGTCAGCCCCTCGCACTTGCGGGCCAGCGTGGCGCGGTGGAAGTCGAGGAACGCGCGCAGCGTCTCCCGCTCGCCGGCCCGCAGCGGCGGGCCGATCCGTTCGATGGTCACGGGAGGTCCTTCCGGGGCGGGTCGGTCCCCCGGAGCCTAACCGTCGTGGATCATGAGGCAATCGGGTTACCGCAGCGAGGAGCGGGCCACCGGGAAGTCGAACCAGGTGTCCGGGTACGGCTCGTCCACGTACCGGTAGTGCCACCACTCGCGCGGGTAGTTCTCGAAGCCCTGCGCCGTCATCAGCTCCTTCAGCAGGGCCCGGTTCCGGCGGGCGGTGTCGGTGAGCCCCGGGGCGGCGGTGTGGGCGCGCGGGTCGAAGCAGTCGAACCCGGTGCCCATGTCGACCGAGTCATCGGCGAAGCGCCGGCCGGTCGGCGCGGTGCAGGGCAGCAGCGGCTGGCCCAGCGCGTAGCCGGGCTGCGTGGGGGTGGGCACCGGGACCAGGGTCAGGTCGAGCGTGCTGCCCCGGCTGTGCGCGGTGGGCGCGCCCAGGTAGCCGTCGGCGAAGAGCCGGTCCTTCGGCACGTCGGGATAGAACTCCGCCTTCATCTGTTGCTCCTGCGGGCGCTTCGCCCAGGCGACGAACTCGTTCACGGCCCGCTGCGGGCGGTAGCAGTCGTACACCTTCAGGCTGCGACCGCGGCCGAGCGCGGCGGCCTGCACCCGGCTCAGCGCCTCCGCGGCCCGGCGGGTGAGCAGGCAGAGCGGCTCGGGGTAGCCGTCGATCGGCCGGCCGACGAAGTTGTGCGCGCCGGCGTACCGGATGTCGGTGCGCACGCCCGCGTCGACGGTGGCCAGGTCGACGATGTCGGCCGGGGCACGGGGGCCGGTCGGGGTGGCCGACGGCGTCGGGCGCGGCGCGGGTCGCTGGCAGCCGGCGGCGAGGGCCGTGACCACCACGACCAGGACCATTGCCGTACGTCTGCGCACGCTGCCGTGTCTACCACGGTGTAAGGAGGGGGCCCCTGGTAACCCGCGTCGGTTGACAAGGGGCCCCTCCAGACCCCAGCGTCGCGTGGGGGAAGTCGCCCGCGGCGGGGGGGTCGTCGATGGCGCCCGGCTCGG
>NZ_JBNCLA010000006.1:457832-465018 GCF_049841835.1 Micromonospora sp. DT227
ACCTGGGTTCTGGGGGGGGCCCTTTTTACACAGCTTTTTTTAACCCCGCCCCCCCTCCTTACCCCAGCGTCGCGTGGAGGAAGTCGACCGCGGCGGCGTCGTCGTCGATGCCGCCCGCCTCGTGGCCGTTGAAGCGCCAGACCGTCAACTCCTTCTCGCCCCGGTAGTCGTGGTACGCGGCGTAGACCGTCGACGGCGGGACGATCTCGTCCATCAGCGCGACGGAGAAGCGGGCCGGCACGTCGGCGCGCCTGGCGAACGCGACCCCGTCGACGTAGCCGAGCGTGTGGAACACCTGTTCCGCCCGGTCCCGGTGCACGGCCAGGTAGTCCCGGATCTCGCGGAACGGCGCCGAGTCGGTGAGCCCCACGGCGCGGGGGATGTCGCAGAGGAACGGCACGTGCGCCACCGCCGCGCGCACCCCCGGGGCCAGCGCGGCGGCGGCCAGCGCGGCGGCCCCGCCCTGGCTGTGGCCCAGCACGGCGATCCGGGTCGGGTCGACGCCCGGCAGCTCACGGGCCGCGTCGACGGCCCGGACCGCGTCGGTGAGGAAGCGCCGGTAGTAGTAGCGGCGGGGCTCCTCCACGCCCCGGGTGGCCATGCCGGGCGCCTGCGGCCCGGCCGCCGCGACGTCCGGGGTGTCGCCGCGGCTCCACCCCGAGCCCTGGCCACGGGTGTCCATCTGGAGGTGGGCGAAGCCGGCGGCGGACCAGAGCAGGTTCTCCAGCGGGTGGCCGCGTCCGCCGCCGTAACCGACGTACTGCACCACGGTCGGCAGCGGCGTGGGCGCGTCGCGGGGCACCCGCAGCCAGGCCCGGACCGGCTGCCCGGCGAACCCGGGGAAGGTCACGTCGAAGACGTCCACCGCCGCCAGCGGGGTCGGCACCGGGGTCGCGGTCACCGGGTCGCCGCAGGAGCGGGCCTCGGCCAGCGTCTCGGCCCAGAAGGCGTCGAAGTCGGCGGGTTCGCGCAGGTCGCTGCGGTACTGGCGGAGCTCGGCCTCGGTCAGGTCGGTGAACACGCCTGGGCTTCCTCGTCGGGTCGGCGGGGGCGCGTCGCGGCACGGTCGCCGACGCGTTTCCGGAAGATTTCCGCAAGTTGTCCGAACGCTAGGGCCGGGTCGATCTGTCGTCAAGCCCTCGGCGTACGGCAAGATGTCCGTGGGGCGGAACGGTTTTCCGGTCGGTCCGGCAGCCGGCGAAGGGAACACGGGTGAGCGCGGACGACGAGCGCAGGGTGACCATCACCGCGATCGCACGGGAGGCCGGTGTCTCCGTGCCCACCGTGTCGCGGGTGCTCAACGGGCGTTCCGACGTCGCGCCGGACACCCGGGAGCGGGTCGAGGAGCTGCTCCGCCACCACGGGTACCGACGCCGCAACAGCCGCACGGTGCGCCGGGCGGACCTGGTCGACCTGGTCTTCAACGACCTGGACAGCCCCTGGGCCGTGGAGATCATCCGCGGGGTGGAGGACGTCGGCCACGCCGCCGGGGTGGGCATCGTCGTCTCGGCCGTGCACCGCGAGTCCAGCTCCACCCGGCAGTGGCTGCACAACCTGCGGGCCCGCGCGTCCGACGGGGTGATCGTGGTGACCTCGCACCTGAGCCCGGCGGTGCACGCGCAACTGCGCCGGCTCAACGTGCCGGTGGTGGTGGTCGACCCGGACGCCGGTGTGGCCGGGACGGACGTGCCGGCGATCGGCGCCACCAACTGGACCGGCGGCCTGTCCGCCACCGAGCACCTGTTGAGCCTGGGCCACCAGCGGATCGGGTTCGTCGCCGGCCCGCCGCACCTGCTGTGCAGCCGGGCCCGGCTGGACGGCTACCGGGCCGCGCTGGCCGCCGCCGGCGTGCCGGCCGACGACCGGTTGGTCCACCCCGGCGACTTCTACCACGCCTCCGGCTACACGGCCGGCGGCGCGCTGCTCGACCTCGACGACCCGCCCACCGCGATCTTCGCGGCCAGCGACCAGATGGCCTTCGGCGTCTACGAGGCGGTGCGCCGCCGCGGCCTGCGGGTCGCCGACGACGTCTCCGTGGTCGGCTTCGACGACCTGCCCGAGGCGCGGTGGGCCTCGCCGCCGCTGACCACCGTGCGCCAGCCGCTGGTGGAGATGGGCCGCCTCGCGGCCCGCACCGTGCTGCGCCTGGCTCAGGGTGAGGAGATCGAGTCGCCCCGGATCGAACTGGCCACCGAACTGGTGGTGCGGGACAGCACCGCCGCCCCCGCCGGCCGCTGACCAGTCGGACTTCTCAGTCGCCTTCCGGAATTTCCGGCTTCCGCAGGCCGGGCGCGGCCGACAGCGCCACCGCCGCGGCGTGCCGACGGCGACGGGCCAGCAGCACCGCTCCCCCGGCCACCACCACCGCGCCCACCGTGAGCGGCACGCCGACGCCCGACCCGGCGCCGGGCCGCGCCGCGCCGCCGCCCAGGCCGGCGTGCCCGGCCAGCGCCGACGCGGCCCCGGTGGCGGGCGTCGGCGAGCGGTCCAGCTCGCCCGGCTCCACCAGGCGGCCGACCGCCGCGTCCCGGTGCAGCCCGAATCCCCAGTCCAGCAGCGCCGCGCCCTGCTGCCAGCCGCGCTGGGTGGGGATCTCCGCGCCGAGCAGGGTCACCACCAGCCGGCGCCCGCCGCGCTCGGCCGCGCCGACGTACGTGTGCCGGGCCAGATCGGTGAAGCCGGTCTTGCCACCCAGCGCGCCCGGATAGTGGTCCAGCAGCATGTTGTCGTTCTGGATCTGGAACGCCTTCTCGTGCAGCGCCGGCTGGGCCGGCACCTGCGCGGTGCGGGTGGCGGTGTAGCGCCGGAAGGCCGGCTCGCGGAAGCACGCCCGGGCGATCAACGCCAGGTCGTACGCGCTGGTGAACTGCCCCGGGCCGTCCAGTCCGGACGGCGTGACCGCGTGCGTCTGCCGCGCGCCGAGCCGATGCGCCTCGTCGTTCATCGCGCGGACGCCGCCGGCCAGCCCGTCCGGGCCGCCCCCGAGCCGGGCCAGCGCGTTGGCCGCCTCGTTGCCCGACTTCAGCAGCAGGCCCAGCCAGATCGTCTCGATCCGGTAGCGCCCGCCCTCGGCCAGCCCCACGGCCGAGCTGCCCGGCTCGATCGCCAGGTCGCCGGCGGTCATGGTGACCTCCCGGTCCGGGTCCAGCCGGGGCAGCACGGTGGCGGCCAGCAGCAGCTTCTGCACGCTGGCCGGGACGCCGTACTCGTGCGGGCCGCAGCCGCCGAGCACCGCGCCGGTGTCCAGGTCGGCGACCAGCCACGAGGTCGCGGTCACCGGCGGCGGCGTCGCGGTCGCCGCGGGCGGCACGACGAGTCCGGTGGTGTCCAGCGCCGCGCCACCGACGGACCGGGCGGCCGGGTCCGGCGGCGGCGGGGCCTGCGGCGGACGGGTCGCCGGGGCCGGCACGTTCGGGCAGGGCGGCGCCCCACCGGGCAGCCGGCGGGCCGGCCCGCCGGTCCGGGTCGCCGCCACGACGGGTGTCACCGGCGCCGACAGCGGCAGGAGCAGGGCGGCGGCCAGCGCCACGGACGGTCCCCAGGTCCTCATGTCCCGCACGCTAGCCACGCCGACCCGAACGGGTCACCGGCTCCGGGATTCGCGCCCCGGCGGCGGTGCGGTGGCGTAGGGTCCCGCCCCTGCGGTCAGCGCGCCGCGAGCCCGTGGCCGCCGAGCGGGCCGACCTGCCACCCCCGGTGGCGGCACTCCGCGAGCAGTCCGGGCAACGCGGCGAGCCCGGCCCGCCAGGCGCCCGGCGCGGCGGCGCAGGAGGAGTCGTGCAGCAGGACCGTGCCGCCGCCGCGCAACCCGGCCAGGACGCGGCGGCGGACGCCGTCCCCGGTCGCCGACGCCGTCCAGTCCCGACCCCAGCAGCTCCACAGCACCGGCCGCAGACGCAGTCGCCGGGCGGCGACCAGGGCCGCGCCGGTGAGCACCCCGTACGGCGGGCGCAGGAACGCCGGCGGCCGGCCGGTCACGTCCGCCACCAGGTCGTACGCGCGGGTCAGGTCACGGACGGTGCCGGCCGGCCCGCGCAGCAGCAGGTTGTCGTGCGCCCAGCCGTGCAGCGCGACCTCGTGTCCGGCCGCCACCAGCCGGCGGCCCAGGTCCGGTCGGCGCCGCAGCATCACGCCGAGCACGAAGAACGTGGCCCGGATCCGGTGCGCGGCCAGCACGTCCAGGAAGTGGGGCGTCGACTCCGGGTCCGGGCCGTCGTCGAAGGTCAGCGCGACCCGGTCCGGCGACCCGAGGCCGTGCAGACCGGGCAGCAGGCGCTGCCGGAGGGCCGGCAACGCGGTGACCGCCGGCGCCGCGTGGGCCAGCGGCAGCGCCACCGCCGCGGCCAGGGCGGCGGTCCTCACCGCAGTCCGCCGGTGGACTGGAGCAGCGCGGCGACGACGGCCACCGCGTCGCCGACCGGGTCCAGCAGCGGCCGACGCCCCGGGTCGGCCGGACCGGCCGGGGCGGCCCGGCGCGCGGCCTCGGCGACCAGTCCGACCGGGTCCTCCGGCACCGGGCCGGCGCGCGGCCCGGCGGTCCCCGGCGGCGGGGCGCGGTGCGGCGGCGGGGCCGGCGGGCCGGCGTCGAGCACCGCCGCGAGCACCGGGCCGAGCTGTTCCGGGGTGCCCGCCCACCGGGTGAGACCGGACCGGGCCAGGACGTCGGCGTTCGCCCGCCCGTGCCCCGGCAGGGGACGGTAGGTGACCACCGGCACCCCGGCCGCGAGCGCCTCCTGACAGGTCAACCCGCCGGCGTTCTCCACCACCACGTCCACGGCCCGCATCAGCGTCGGCATGTCGTCCACCCAGCCCAGCACGTGCCGGCCGGGACCGCTCAGTCGCTGGCGCAGCGACCCGTTGCGCCCGCACACCACCACCGGTCGGGCCCCGGTCGCGCCGACCTCCGCCACCGTGGCCGCCACCTCGCCGACGCCCCAGGAACCGGCCACCACGAGGGCGAGCACGCCGTCGTACGGCAGGCCGAACCGCTCCCGGGCCCGCCGCCGGTCGAGGCCGGCGCCGCCGGCGAACGCCCGGGAGACCAGCGGCTCGACCACCGCGACGTCGGCGTCGGCGTCCCGTTGCAGCTCGGCGTGCCGCATCGTGCAGTAGACGTCCACGCCCGGCGCGAGCCAGGTGGGGTGCACCACGAAATCGGTCACGTAGGTGAGAATCGGGACACGGAGCCGGCCGCCGCGCCGCAGCGGGCCGAGAAGCTGGTTGGCGAACGGGTAGGTGGTCACCACCGCCCTCGTGTCCGGCGGGATGCGGCGGCGGATCCGGGCCCGGAACGGGCGCAGCAGCGCGCGGATGACGCGAACGGACACCCGGGACCGGCTGGTCAGCCGGAACAGCAGGTGGTAGCCCCGGGGTAGCCGGTGCAACACCCCCCGGTACGTCTCCCGCACCGCCCGGTGCACCGGCCCGGGCAGCAGATGGAGGAGGTTCAACCGGTCCACCTGGAACCCCCGACCGCGCAGGCGCTCCGCCAGCTCGTCGGCGGCCCGGTCGTGTCCGGCGCCGATGTCCGCGGAGACCACCACGATCCGTCCCGGGTGCGCCATGGGCGGCGCATACCCACCCGGACGGCGTCCACGCGGCGGGACCGGGACCGGTCAGGCCGAGCGGTCCGAGCGGGACCGGTCGGCGCGGCCGGCGGACGGATCCGAGCGGGATCGGCGCGGCGGTCAGGCGCGGCGGCGGCCGGACCGCCGGAGCCGGCCCCGCCGGGCGGCGAGCACCGCCACGGTCCCGCCGACGACGAGCGCCAGCAGGCCGGCGGCCGGCACGATGAGCGCCCAGTCACCGTCGGCCATCCGGTGCAGCGCGGTGCCGGCCGGCCCCCGCCACGGTCGCGACGTCGGCGTCGCCGGCGCGGCGGCCGCGGGTTCCCGGGTCGCCGCCGGCGCGGCCGGCTGGTCCAGCTCACCCGGGTCGACCAGCCGGCCGACCGACGCGTCCCGGGGCAGCCTGAAGCCCCAGTCGAGCAGTTGCGCGCCCTGCTGCCAGCCGCGTACCGGGCGGGCCTCGGCGCCGAGCAGCGTCACCACCAGCCGGCGCCCGCCGCGCTGGGCGACGCCGACGTAGCTGTGCCGGGCCAGCTCGGTGAAGCCGGTCTTGCCGCCCAGCGCGCCCGGGTAGCGGTAGATGAGCTGGTTCTCGTTCTGGATCTGGAACCCGCCCTTCTTCAGCGCGGGCTGGGCCGGGATCTGGGCCCGCTCGGTCATCGCGTACCGGCCGAAGCGGGGGTCGGCGAAGCAGGCGCGGGCGATCAGCGCCAGGTCGTACGCGCTGGTGAACTGCCCGGGGCCGTCCAGGCCGGACGGCGTGACGGCGTGGGTCTGGAGCGCGCCGAGCCGGCGTGCCTCGGCGTTCATCTGGTCGACCCCGGCCCGGGCGCTGCCGGCGCCCAGCCGGGCCAGCATGTTCGCCGCGTCGTTGCCGGACTGGAGCAGCAGGCCCAGCCAGAGCGTCTCCACCGGGTAGCGCCCGCCGACCAGCAGGCCCACCGCCGAGCTGCCCGGCTCGATGTCCAGGTCGGCGGCGGTGGCGACGGCCACCTGCTTCGGGTCGAGGCGGTTGAGCATGGTGGCGGCCAGCAGCAGCTTCTGGGTGCTGGCGGGGGTGCCGTACGCGTGCGGCCCGCAGGCGCCCAGCACGGCGCCGCTGTCCAGGTCGGCGACCAGCCAGGTGGTGGCGGTGACCGCGGGCGGCGCGGGACTGCCGGGCGGCGTGACGAGGCCCGGACCGGCCAGCGTCTCGCCGCCCACCACCTGCTGTTCGGGCACCGACGCCGGCGGGACGGGACGCGGCGGCCGGGACACCTTCGGCGCGGGCAGCCGTGGGCAGGGCGCCACGGCGCCGGGAGCGGGAGCGGGAGCCGGCGCGGGCGCGCCCCGCGCCGGGGCGGGCGCACCGGCCGCGAGCAGGGTGACGGCGGTGACGGCGGCCAGGACCCGGGCTCTCATGAAGAGGCACCTTACCCAGCGCGGCTCCGCCGGCGGCGCGGCTCACCGGGCCGGTGACGGTGCGCCGATCGTCCGGCCCCGCGCCGTGGTCGAGCCGGCGGAACCGGGCTGTCCCGACCGGCCCGCCGGGACCGGCGGGTCGGACGCTCCTATGGTGCGTCAAGTGGTTGGGGTGGGTTTTCGAGGCGTCGGTAGAGGTCTCGGGCGATGTAGCGCTT